>NZ_WMLB01000034.1 GCF_009709675.1 Agromyces bracchium
TACATCGCCCGCGACCTCTACCGACTCCTCGAACACCCCGCTTGACATCCATAGGAGCGTCCCCCGGCCCGCGCCTCGGCCCGCGCCTCCGGCCCGAGCGGATGCCGCGTTGTGCGCGTCAGCGCACCATCCGCACCTCGTGGATGCTCTCGCCGAGGAACGGCTCGTCGTGCGAGACGCCGTCGGCCGTGAAGCCGTTGCGGTCGTAGAAGTGCACCGCGCGCTCGTTCGCCGACGGCACCCAGAGGTACACGGATTCCTCGCCGACGGCCGCGTCGAAGAGCTTCTGGCCGATGCCCTTGCCGTGGTGCGCGTCGAGCAGGTGGATGAAGAAGAGCTCGCGTTCGCGCGGCGCGTCCTCGTCGCGTGCGGGGCCCGCCCCGGCGAATCCGACGATCTCGCCGTCGACGAGCGCGGCGACGTGCGTGAACGCCTCGCCCTGGCTCATCCAGTGCGTCCAGAGTTCGGCCATGCGCCGCGGCGAGAGGTTCTCGAGCGTCGCGGCGCTCACGAGCTGGTCGTAGTCCTCGTGCCAGCACTGCGCGTGGACCCGGCCGAGTGCCTCGGCGTCGGAATCGCGGATGGGACGGATGACGACATCGGCAGCGACCTCGGTGCTCATGCGGCACAGGCTAACCCGGGGTGCTGTCGCGGGCGAAATCGGCGACGGCCCCGCCACCCTCCCGGGTGCGGGGCCGTCGACGATGCGGACCGGGGCTCAGCCCTGCGCGCGCCGGTTGGTGCGGCTGTTGCGGTTCGGCGAGACGAGGCTGCCGACGCGCAGCGGCTGCTTCTGCGAACCGCGGGCGGATGACGCGCGCTGCGCGCCCGTGGTCTGCGCGCCGCGGGACTGGCCGCCGCCCTGCTTCGGTGCGTGCGCCTTCGCCTCGGCGGGGCGGCCCGAACGGTCGCGGCGCGGCGTCGCGGGCGCGACATCCGACTGACCGCCTCGGCCACGACGGCGGCTGCGACGGCCCTGGCCGGCCGGCTGCGCCACGCCGCCGGCGCGCTCCTCGCGTGCGGCGCGCTTGCGCTGCGCGTTGGCGCCCTGCGAGCGGCCGCCGCCCTGCTGCGGCTTCGCCTCGCGCGGGGCGGGCTTCACGTACGGAGCGACCTCGCCGACGAGCTGCACGACCTTCGGGGTGCTCGGCACGACCTTCTCGGGCGCGACCCGGATCTCCGCCTTGCGGAGGAGCTTGCCGAGGTCGTCCATCTGGCCGGGGAGCGCGATCGTCACGACGTCGCCCTCGCTGCCGGCACGTGCCGTGCGGCCCGAACGGTGCAGGTACGCCTTGTGCTCCATGGGCGGGTCGACGTGGATGACGAGCTCGATGTCGTCGACGTGCACGCCGCGCGCGGCGACATCCGTCGCCACCATGACCTTGACCGAGCCGTCGCCGAACGCGGCGAGGTTGCGGTCGCGCTGCGGCTGCGACAGGTTGCCGTGCAGGTCGACGGCGGGGATGCCCTGCTCGGTGAGCTTCTTCGCGAGCTTCTTGGCGTGGTGCTTGGTGCGCATGAAGAGGATGCGGCGGCCGGTGCCCGACGCGAGCGCCGAGACGAGCTCGTGCTTGGCGTCGGTGTCGGCGACCTGGAAGACGTGGTGCGTCATCGCGGCGACGGGGGAGTGCGCCTCGTCGACCGAGTGCAGCACCTCGTTCTGCAGGTACCGCTTGACGAGCTTGTCCACGCCGTTGTCGAGCGTGGCCGAGAAGAGCAGGCGCTGGCCGCCGGTGGGGGTCTTGTCGAGGATCCGGGTGACGACCGGGAGGAAGCCGAGGTCGGCCATGTGGTCGGCCTCGTCGAGCACCGTGATCTCGACCGCGTCGAGGTGCGCGAAGCCCTGCTTCATGAGGTCCTCGAGGCGACCGGGGGTGGCGACGACGATGTCGACGCCGGCGCGGAGCGCGTCGACCTGGCGCTTCTGGTTGATGCCGCCGAAGATCGTGGTGACCTTGAGGCCGTACGCGGCGGCGAGCGGCTCGAACGTCTGCGTGATCTGCGTCGCGAGCTCGCGGGTCGGCGCGAGCACGAGGCCGAGCGGGCGGCCCGCACGGCGGCGGCCCCCGGCGAGCGAGGTGCCGAGGCGGGCGACCATGGGCAGCGCGAACGCGATGGTCTTGCCCGAGCCGGTCTTGCCGCGGCCGAGCACGTCGCGGCCGGCGAGCGTGTCGGGCAGGGTGTCGGCCTGGATGGGGAAGGGGGTGGTCTTGCCGTCGGCGGCGAGGGCCGCGACGAGGGGGGCGGGCACGCCGAGCGCGCCGAAGGTGATCTCGGTCAAGGGGGTCCGTTCCGGATGGCACGGCCGGGCGCGCCGGTGCACGATGCGGCAGCGGCGGATGGACCCGGCGGTGGGTGATGGCGAAGACGCCGGGCGGCGAATCCGTTCGCCGTATGAAGTCAGTCGACGGGCGCTGGGCCCGGAAGCGTGTCTACGACGCAGGCGGCGCGTTCGTCGCGCACGCCGCGGACCACCATAGCAGGACGACCTGCGCACTCGCCGAGCGGGTGCGCGCCGTCGCGACCAGTGCGCAGGTTCGCCACCGCGCACCCGCCGCGGAACCGCGCACCCGTCGCGGAACCGCGCACCCGCCGCGGAACCGCGCACCCGTCGTGGGGCAGCTCACCGGGGCATCCGCTCGCCGACCGGGATCGGCTCGCGGAGCGTGTTGCCCGGGGGCGCGAGCGGGCACGACCACGACGGGTCGTAGGCGCAGGACGGGTTGTAGGCGAAGTTCAGGTCGATGACGAGGCTGTCGTCGTTGCCGCCCGAGCCGAGGTCGGCGCCCTTGATGGTGTCGAGCAGGTAGCGGCCTCCGCCGTAGGTGCCGCCGGGCGCTCCCGCGAGGCCGTCCTTCACCGGCAGGAACAGCCCGCCGCCGTAGGCCGTGAGCCGCCACACGTCGAGCGTGCCGAGGTACGGCAGCCGCACGGTGCCGACGAGCGAGAACGGGATCTTCCCGTCGGACGAGCTGTCGACCACCATCCGCTGCGGCTCGTCGGGCCGGCGCACCTCGAGCTCGAACCGCCAGTCCGGGTCGTACGGCGCGATCTCGAGGCCCGTGAACCGTGCTCGGTCGTCCGGCAGCAGCGGCGACTGCGGATGCCCGGCGAACAGCTCGTCACGACCCGAGCGCCACAGCTCGTGACCCTGGGCGGGGTCGTGCACGCTGAGGTGGCGCACGCCCGCGTAGAGGGCGAACACGTGCCGGCGCCAGTCGGCGAGCTGCAGTGCACCGAGCGAGGCGGTCACGATCCGGTGCTCCGGGTCGAAGCGCCCGCGGCGAGCCCGATTCGGGCCGCTTCGGCCCGCTCGGCGTCCGCCGTCCCCGGCGGGTCGAACGCCCAGGTCGGCGCGAGCTGCCGCAGCCGCTGCCCGCGGTACTGCCAGAACGTCCATGTCGGGTACCAGTACAGGGCGTCGAGCGCGCCGGCGCTCGCGCGCAGCTGGTCGCGGTACAGCGTCCGCCCGTCGGGCAGCGGCGAGACCGCCATGCGGTGGTCCCAGTGCCGGAACGCCGAGAGCGGCCCGGTCACCGCGCCGCCCCCGTCGCGGAGCATCCGCACCCCTGCCGGCAGCCCGCCCGGGTACGACACGTCGACGTACTCCTCGCCGCTCGGGGCGATGCCGAACGCGAGCGCGCGCATCCGATGCGGCCCCTCGGGCCACGTCGCCGGGAAGCCCTCGGTCTCGAGCGACTCGAAGTCGAGCCACGGCGCCACGACCTCGCGCAGCACGGCCGGGCTGCGGATCGCGCGCCACGCGGCATCCGCATCGCAGTCGAGGGTCAGCTTGAGCAGCACCCGCATGGCACGACCCTAGGGGCGACGGATGGCGCGTTCCAAGCGGCCGCGCCGGATTCACGGGCGTCGCACGGCGTCCGCTCGGTCCGGTCACGGCCGATCCCGCTAGGCTCCCGAGCATGGTCGACGCCGCCGACTGGCTGCCCTCCCTCGTCGTGTTCGGAGCCGCCGCGCTGGCGCTCGCGGCGGGCGTGTTCGGGTTCCGCCGATCGGGCGCGCGGCGCGAGGCGCGAGAGGTCGGCGCGGCACGCGAACTCGAGACGGCCGCCAAGGCCAGGTTGGTCGGCGCCGACGAGGCCGTGCGCGACGCGATGCAGGAGATCCGGTTCGCCGAGGCGCAGTTCGGACCGGAGACGGCGCGCGAGCTCGGCGAGACGGTCGAACGGGCGCGTGGATGGCTTCGCGAGGCGTTCCTCCTGCAGCAGCGGCTCGACGACGCCGAGCTCGCTGCGGCGGCGCAGCGCCGGACGTGGAGCGCGCGCATCTCGTCCCTGTGCGACTCCGTGGAGCGCGCGCTCGCCGACGCCGAGGGCGTGCTCTCCGAGCGACGCGCGGCCGAGCGCGGGGCGGCCGACGACATCCCGGCGCTGCGCGAGCGCGAGCGGCGCCTCGTCGCGAGGAGCGCGGATGCCGCATCCGCCCTCGAACGACTCGGCACCCGGTTCTCGGCGGCGGCGCTCGCCGGGGCGCAGGGTTCGCTCGCACGAGCCGACCACGACCTCGCTGCAGCGGCCTCCGCGCTCGACGACGCCGCGCGACGACTGGCCGAGGCGCCGGGGGAGCCCGTCGCAGGGCTCAACGGGCGCGCCGCCCACGCCCTGCAGCGCGCGGAGGGCGAACTCGATCGCGTCGAGCACGTCGAACTCGAGCTTGCTCGCGCGGCCGACGAGGCCGGTCGCGAGGCGGCCGACCTCGATGCGGAGCTCATCGCGGCGCGCGGCGAGCGCGACCACGCGTCCGACCCGGAGGCGGGCGCGGCGCTCGCCGCCGCGATCGGCGACCTGTCGCCGCTCCTCGTCGGCCGTGAACACCGCGCGGACGACCCGTTCGCCGAGCGGGACCGGCTGCGGGCGGCCCGCGATCGGCTCGAGGCCGCGCGTGCGACCGCGCGACGCGAACAGGACCGGCTCGACGGCGCGCGCGGCGCGCTGCCCGGTGCGATCGCGATCGCCGAGAGCCAGATCCGCGTGGCGGGCGAGGCGCTCGAGCGCGCCCGCGCGTTCGCGGGAGCCGACGCGCGGACGCGCCTCGCCGAGGCCGAACGGCAGCTCGGCATCGCCAGGCGCGAGTCCGACCCGGTCGCGGCGCTCGACGCGGCCCGCCGTGCGGCCGCACGCGCGAGTGACGCCGAGGCGCTCGCGCACTACGCCGCACTGCACCGCTGACGCGCGGCGCGCCGATCGAGTGCCATTTCCGGGGTGGCGGACGATCTGTCCGCGTACTCCACCCCAGAAATGGGACTCGAGTGCGGCGAGCGCGGGCGGGCGTCTGCCGGCGACGGCCGGTCCGCTACTTGCCGCCCGCGATGAGGATGTCGGCGCCGGACGTGTACGACGCGTCGTCGGAGAGCAGGTACGCGACGGCGCCGGCGATCTCGTGCGGTTCGCCGGGCCTGCGCATCGGGATGTTGCCCGCACGCTCGTCGGGCGCGTTCGGGCGCCCGGCGGCCGCGTGGATCTCGGTGCGGGTCGTTCCGGGTGAGACCGTGTTCACGCGGACGCCGGCGCGTCCGAACTCCTTCGCCAGCCCGATCGTCATGGCGTTCAGCGCGGCCTTGCTCGCGGCGTACGGGATGTAGGTGTCGGGCGCACCGTGCGTGGCCGCCCCCGAGGAGATGTTCACGATCGACCCGCCCGCGCCGCCGCGACCGGTCGACATGTGCGCGATCGCCGAACGGCAGAGCACCATGGGGGCCAGCACGTTGATCCGGAACACGAGCTCGGACTCCTCGATCGACCCGTCGAGGAACGGCCCGATGAGCCCCGTGATGCCCGCGTTGTTCACGAGCCCCGTGACGCGACCGAAGAGCCCGACGGCCTCGGGGACGATCTCGGCCGCGCGGTCGAGGTCGGCGAGGTCGAGTTGCATCAGCTCGACGCGCGCGCCCGCGGCGCGGCATCCGTCGGCCACCGCCTCGGCCTCGTCGCGTCGCTCGCGATAGGTCAGCACCAGATCGTGGCCCTCGGCCGCGAGCCGCTCGGCGATCGCGCGACCGATGCCCCGGCCGCCGCCGGTGATGATGGTCACGGGCCGGGCGTCGACATGCGAGGTCATGCACCCACCCTACGAGTGGGTGGCGCCGAGCCGATCGCGTAGCCTGACGCGGTGAGCACGACGACCCCCACGACCACGACCGCGGAGGCGACGCCCGCCGCGCAGCCGAAGTACCAGGTGCGGTTCGACCAGGGAGCTGGCGGCGTGCGGCGGATCGCGCGCGGCGCCGACGTGCTCGTCTGGGTCGACCAGGTGACGGATGCCGCGGGCGGGGGCTCCGGTGACGGCGCGGTCGCGGCCGCCCTCGTGCCCGCCGAGGTGCTCGCCGACGCCCCCGACGCGGTGCTCGTCGCGGGCCTCGCCGACGCGCCGGCGACCGCGGCCTGGATCCTGGCCGAGCAGGAGGCCCTGGGTCGACGCGCGTACCTCGCGATCGTCGCCGCCGGGCGCGCAGACGGCGGCTTCGCCGCCGACGACGTGCTCGCCGCCGGTGCCGTGATCGACGCGCTCACCGAGCTGGGAATCGACGACACCTCACCCGAGGCGGCCGTCGCGTGCGCCTCGTACACGGGCCTCCGGCGCGCGGTCGCGCACCTCGCGACCGCGTCGGTCGGCGGGCGCGAGGCGATCGCGGGCGGAGCCGACCCCGCGGCGCTGCGCCGCGCGGCGACCCGCGACGCCGAGGCGACGGCGCGGGTCGTCAGGGCCCGCTGAGCGCGCTCCTCACGACGGCGCGGGCGATCAGGCGGCGCTGAGCGCGACCTTGCCCGACTTCCGCGCGCGGTGCGCGCGCACCTTCGCACGGTTCCCGCAGCGCTGCATCGAGCACCAGCGCCGGCTCGCGGCACGCGAGGTGTCGAGGTAGACGATGCCGCAGTCGCCGGCGCAGATGCGCACGCGACCGTGGTTCGCCTCGCCGAAGCAGTCGACCGCGTCGCGCGCGATCGTCGAGAGCGCCTGGCCGACGGTCTGCACCGACCGGCCGGCCTGCCGGGAGCCGCCGTCGAGCGTCGGCGGGATGTCGGGGGTCGCGGCGTACAGGTTGACCACGTCGATGTCGGCCGTGGCGAGCGGTTCGCCGCGGCCGGCCGCGAGGGCGAGGCGCGCGATCGCGTCGCGCAGCGAGGTCGCGTCGAACAGGTCGCGCGACCGTGCGGGCGCGACGGGCATCGGGAAACGCTCGCGCATCCACGCCGTGAGGTCGTCGGGCGAGTTCAGTCGTGCGGGGGCGACGGCGACGGCGACGTGGATGCCACCGGTGTAGGCGAAGTCGAGCGCGAACGAACCGGAGTCGAACCACCACCGCCCGCTGTCGTCCGTGAACCACTGGCCGACGGGGATCGAGACGGTCGAGACGGGCACCGCACCAAACTACCGGCTGCGCACGGCCGCGATCACCACGATCGGGTCACGGATGCCCGGCCGCCGCGGACGACCCGCACGTGCGGTTGCAGTTGCGCCCGCGGCATCCGCCCCCGGGTCAGTCGGCGGCCGCGCTCGCCGCAGCGCGCCGCATCGCCGCGGTGATCTCGCGGCGGCTCCACACGATGAGGTTCCGCCGGTCGAAGCCGCGGCGGCAGAGCCCGCAACTGAGCGGACGGCTCGGCTCGCGGTACCGGTAGTGCTCGTGCCCGACCGGGCAGCGGCCGACCCACGGCGCGAGCTCGTCGGCGACCGCGCCGTCGTGCGTCCGCCGACCCACGTAGCCGATGTCGGCCGCGGTCGTCGCCCACCTCGGGCCGTGGCCCGCGCGCGGACCGGCCATGGCGTGCGCGACCTCGTGCAGCAGGATCTGGTGGATCTCGTCGTCGTCGTACCGGGCCGCGAGGTATCGCGAGACCGAGATGCGCTTGGCGGTGTAGTTGCAGAGGCCGGCGCGCTTCTTGGCGTTGTCGAAGCCGAAGCTCCACACGGCGGGGTCGAGGTGGAGGGCGATGAGCGCCTCAGCCCAGATCCGAACCCTCGCGAGATCCGCCATGCGATCGAGGATATCCCCGGGAGTACCGGCTGCAACCGCTTCCGGGGTCCCCCGAACGGGGGACCGGCTTAGTCTGCGTCTGCGAGCCGGATCCGCACGAGGCGGTCGTCGCCGTCGCGCGGAGACCCCCGGCCGTCGGTGTTGCCGGTGAGCGCCCAGAGCTCGCCGTCGGGTCCGGGCACGACGTCGCGCAGTCGTCCGAGCTCGCCCGCGAACGCGTCGTCGACCTCGGTCGGCGAGGTGAGCGCGGGCGACGCGAACCACAGCCGCTCGCCGCGGAGCGCGGCGAGCACGATCGTGTCGCCCACGATCGCGATGCCGCTCGGGCTCGCCTCGGAGGTCGGCCACTGCACGGCCGGGTCGTGGAAGCGATCGTCGCCGGCCCGCCCCTCGACGATCGGCCACCCGTAGTTGGCGCCCGGCTCGATGCGGTTGAGCTCGTCCCAGGTGTTCTGCCCGAACTCGGCCGCCCACATTCCGCCGGCGGCATCCCACGCCACGCCCTGCGGATTGCGGTGCCCGAGGCTCCAGACGAGGGTTCCGAACGGATTGCCCGGCGCCGGCTCGCCGTCGGGCGTCATCCGCAGGATCTTGCCGCCCAGCGAGTCCGGGTCCTGCGACAGGTCGCCGTCGCCGACGTCGCCGGTCGTCGCGTACAGGAACCCGTCCGGCCCCACCCCGAGCCGCCCGCCGTTGTGACGACTGCCGCGGGGGATGCCATCGAGCACGACCTCGGGCTCGCCGAGGCCGAGCTCGCCCGGTTCGCCGGTGAGCGGCATCCGCACGATGCGGTTGTCGCCGTCGGTCGAGAAGTAGGCGAAGACGGATGCCTCGTCGACGCCGTCGCCCGGCAGGTACGCGAGCCCGAGCAGGCCTCCCTCGCCGCCGGCGGTCACGTCGGGCAGGACGGCCGCTTCGCGGAGGTCGCCGTCGGGGAGCACCTCGACGATCCGCCCGCGGTCGCGCTCGCTCACGAGCACACCGCCGTCGGGCAGCCGGAGGATCGACCACGGCGACTCGAGCCCCTCGGCGAGCGTCTCGGCCTCGCCCACGGGTCGCATCGCCGGCGGGGCGGACGCCGCCGGCGACGTCGATGCGGGCGCCGACGGCGTGATCACGACCGGGCCGGAACCCGCGTCGGGCGCGCAGCCCGCGAGAACGGCCGCCGCGGTGGCGACGAGCGCGGTCGCGGCGGCGACCGTTCCGGTCCGGGTACGAGTCCGCCGTGTCCGCACGTGCATCCGGGACCTCCCCCGAGCCGGTGGGTCGTCCCGGCCCGCCCGCCCAGTCTGCGCGAGCACGCGGGAGAATGGGAGCATGCAGCGCGCGATCGACCTGAACGCCGACCTCGGCGAGTCGTACGGCGCGTGGAGCATGGGCGACGACGAGGCGATGTTCGAGGTCGTCTCGAGCGCGAACGTCGCGTGCGGGTTCCACGCCGGCGACCCGCTGACCATGCTGCGCAGTGCGCGCCTCGCCGTCCGGCACGGGGTCGTGCTCGGGGCGCATCCCGGCTACCGCGACCGTGCCGGGTTCGGCCGGCGGGCGCTCGACGTCTCGGTCGACGAGCTCGCGGCGGAGATCCTGTACCAGCTCGGCGCGCTCGATGCGATCGCACGGACGGCGGGCGCATCCGTCGCGTACGTCAAGGCGCACGGCGCGCTGTACCACCGGCTCGGCGCCGATCGGTCGGCTGCGGACGCGGTGGCCGACGCGCTCGCCGGGTCGGCGCCGGGCGTGGTCGTGCTCGGGCCGCCCGGAAGCGCGCTCGAACTCGCGGCGGCGGCCGCCGGCATCCGCTACGCCCGCGAGGCCTTCATCGATCGCGGGTACCTCGCCGACGGCCGCCTCGTGCCGCGGGGCCACCCCGACGCGCTCGTGCACGATCCCGGGCGGGCGGCCGATCGGGCCCTCGAACTCGTCGAGACCGGAGGCATCGGCGCAGCCGACGGCGCGCGCGTCGAGCTGGCCCCCGACTCGCTCTGCCTGCACGGCGACACCCCCGGGTCGGTCGGCATCGCCCGGGCCGTCCGGGCGGCGCTCGCGAGCGCGGGCCACGACGTGCGGCCGTTCGCATGAGTCGTGCCGAGCCCCGCCTGCTGCCCGCCGGCCGCTCGGCGATCCTCGTGGAGTGCGACGGGCTCGACGCCGTGATCGAGCTGCACGACGCGCTCGCGCGCGACCTGCCCGACGGCGTGGTCGAGCTCGTGCCGGCGGCACGGACCCTGCTCGTGGCCGTCGACCCGGCCCGGCTCCCGCTCGAGTCGGCGGCGAACTGGGTGCGGCGGGCGGTGCGCGAGGCGCTCCCATCGGCCTCTTCCGGGGCGGGCGACGGCGCTCGCGCGGAGGAGCCGGCGTCGGACGACGACCTCGTGATCGACGTCGACTACCGGGGCGACGACCTCGCCGACGTCGCGGCGCACCTCGGCGTGACCGCCGAGCACCTCGTGGCCCGGCACCTCGCCACCCGGTGGCGCGTCGCATTCATCGGCTTCGCGCCGGGGTTCGGCTACCTCGTGGCCGACGACTGGCCCTTCGACGTGCCGCGGCTCGACGTCGCGCGCACGCGCGTGCCGCCCGGCGCGGTCGGGCTCGCGGGCGCGTTCTCCGGCGCCTACCCGCGCGAGAGCCCCGGCGGGTGGCGCCTCATCGGTCGGACGGAGGCCGCGCTCTGGGACCCGGACGCCGATCCGCCGGCGCTGCTCGTCCCCGGCCGCGGCGTGCGCTTCCGGGAGGCGCGCGCATGACCCGGCTGCGCATCGAGGGGACGGGCGGGCGCGTGCTCGTCCAGGACCTCGGCCGTCCGGGCTTCGCGCACCTCGGCGTCGCGCCGTCGGGCGCGCTGGACCGCGGCGCGCTCGCGCTCGCGAACCGGCTCGTCGGCAACCCCGACGGGCTCGCCGGCCTCGAGGTCGTGCTCGGCGGGCTCAGGTTCGCACCGGATCGCGACCTCTGGTTCGCGGTGACGGGGGCGTGGGGGTCGGTGCGCGTCGCCGGACGCGAGGTCGGGCCGTACCGCGCCGCGCGCGTGCGGGCCGGCGAGGCCGTCGAGATCGGCACCGCGCAGCGGGGCCTCCGGTACCTCGTCGCGGTCCGCGGCGGGATCGACGAGCCCGTGACCCTCGGGTCCCGGAGCCGCGACACGCTCGCCGGGATCGGACCCGAGCCCGTCGACGCCGGGCGCGTGCTCGCCGTGGGGCCCGAGCCCGCGGCATCCGTGCCCCTGCTCGACGACGACGCCGCCTACCCGCCGACGGTCGGCGCGGTCTCGCTCGGCCTGCTGCCGGGGCCGCGGGCCGACTGGGTGACGGATGCCGCGCTCGCCGCGCTGCACGAGTCGAGCTGGCGCGTGTCCGCATCCTCCGATCGCGTCGGCGCGCGGCTCGAGGGCCCCGCGCTCGAGCGGAGGGTGCCGGGCGAGCTCGTGAGCGAGCCGACGGTCGCGGGCGCCATCCAGGTCACCGGCGCCGGGGTGCCGACCGTGCTCCTCGCCGACCGGCCGGTGACGGGCGGGTACCCGGTCGTCGCGATCGTCGACCCGGCCTCGCTCGACCGGCTCGCGCAGGTCCGGCCGGGGCAGGAGGTCCGGTTCCGGCACGCCTGACCGCGGCCGTCCGGCGGGAGTGCGCGTCGCCGTCCGGGGTGACGGCCGAGCTGCGGCTAGGGCTTCGCCAGGAAGACCGACCGCGCCGGCGGCGGGGACGGCACCGCCGTGGCATCCGTCACGATCGGCGCACCCGCGATGAAGCGCACCAGTTCGTCGCCGTCGACGAGCTTCGCCGGGGCGGGGTCGCTCGCGAGGCGCCTCGGCATCGTGTCGAACGGCAGCGGATCGTGCGAGGCGTACATGACGACGTTGCCGAAGCGCCGACCCTTCAGCATGCCCGTGTCGGCGGCGATCGCGACGTGCTCGTAGACGTGCGCGAGCGTCGCCGCCTGCGAGCGCGCGAACGCGAGCCCGGCGCCGTCGGCCACGTTCACGGCGACGATGCCGCCGGGCGCGAGCCGCGGCGAGATGAGCCCGTGGAACTCGGCGCTCGTGACGTGGGCGGGCGTGCGCGCGCCCGAGAAGATGTCGACCACGGCGATGTCGACCGCGCCGTCGAGCCCCGCCGGCAGCTTGGCCAGGACCTCGCGCGCGTCGCCGTGCCGCACGCGCACCTGGGCGCCGCGCGGGAAGGGCAGGTTCTCGCGCACGAGGTCGACGAGGTCGGACTCGAGTTCGATCACCTGCTGCCGCGATCCCGGCCGCGTCGCGATGACGTAGCGGGGGAGTGTGAAGGCGCCGCCGCCGAGGTGCAGCGCGGTGATGGGCCGACCCTCCTCGCGCACGAGGTCGACGGCGTGCCCGATGCGCCGGACGTACTCGAAACCCAGCCACTCGGGCTGCTCGAGGTCGACGTGCGACTGCGGCGTACCGTCGACGGTCAGCGTCCAGGATCCCGGGCGCGTGCGCGACTCCTCGAGGCGGGCGAGGTGGCCGCTCAGGGCGAGGCGTCGTTCGAGTTCCGGCACGGATGCCACGCTACCCGCGCCGGATCAGCACGCGCCCCACAGCACGGCGTCCAGGCGCGCGCCCTGCAGCACCTCGACGGGGAACGGGCCGGCCTCGCGGAGGCGCTCGACGACGCGTGCCGGGATCGCGGGACCGGCGACGATCACGGCGTTGCCCTCCTCGGCGCCCGCGAGCACGGCCGGCGGGCCGGCGACCAGGAGGTCGGCGGCGGGGTCGGCCCGCGCGAGGCCCCGGGCCTGGGCGGCCAGGCGCGGGCCGCCCGCGGCATCCGCCACGTTCACGACGACGACCCCGTTCGGCGCGAGACGCCCGAGGCACGCGCCGAGGAAGGTCGGATCGTCGACGAACGCGGGCGCCTCGAGCCGGGCGTAGAGGTCGACGATGACGAGGTCGAAGCGCAGGTCCGGGTCGAGGCGCGCCAGTGCGTCGCGCGCGTCGGCGACCATGATCGAGATTCGCTCGCCCGCGGGCAGCGGCAGGCGTTCGGTCACGAGTGACACGAGCCGGGCGTCGGCGTCGACGACGACCTGGTTCGAGTCGGGCCGGGTCGCCGCGACGTACCGTGCGAGGCTCATCGCACCGCCGCCGAGGTGGAGCGCCGCGATCGGCGCGCCGGGGTCCGCGACGGCGTCGATCACGTTGCCGATGCGGCGCACGTACTCGAAGAACAGCCGGGTCGGCTGCTCGGCGTCGACGTGCGACTGCGCGGCGCCGTCCACGAGCAGCGTCCAGCCCCGCGACGAGAACACGTCGCGCTCGAACTCGATGCGTGGCGACATGGGGGCATCGTCGCACAGCTGGGGCGCACTCCGGCCGGAATGAGCAATCGATGCTCACGTCGACCCGTGGGGCGCGAGTCTAGGATCGCTGGAGACGAGGGAGGCGGGATGCCCGAGCTGTACGACGAGGTCGGCGGTCCCGACGGCGTGCGGACGGCGGTGGCGGTGCTCTACCGCCGCGTGGTCGCCGACGATGAGCTCGCGCCCTGGTTCCGGGACGTCGACCTCGATCGGCTGCAGTCCCACCAGCGCGCCTTCCTCACCGCCGCCTTCGGCGGCCCGCACGTGTTCGGTGGACGGGGCCTCATCGAGGCGCACGCCGGGCTCGCCATCACCGATGCCGCCTTCGACCGGATCGTCGAGACCCTCATGACCAGCCTCGCCGACCTGGGCGTCCGTCACGAGGCGGTCGCGGCCGTCGGCGAGCGCCTGGAGCGCCTGCGCGACGAGGTCGTGTCGGCCTAGCCGACCCGGCCGACCCGGCCGACCCGACCGGCGCGAGCCGCCCTCAGACCCGCAGCTCGCGGCGACCGCGGATGCCGAGCTTGGCGTAGGTCGACTGCAGGTGGTTGTTCACGGTCCGGGGCGACAGGAACAGCCGTGCAGCGATCTCGTTGGAGCTGAGACCCTGCGCGGCGAGCGAGGCGACCTCCCGCTCGCGCGGCGTGAGCGGCTCGGCCCCCTCCGCGAAGCGCAGCCGCGGAGTCCGCGCGCCCTCGCACGCGGCGGCGAGCGTCGCCGCCCGCTGCAGGTCGGCCGTCGCCTCGCGGCCGCGGCCCAGGGAGCGGGCCGCCTGTCCGGCCGACGCGTGGGCCTCGGCGGCGTAGAGCAGGGCTCCGACCCGCTCCCACTCGACGGCAGCGTCGCGCAGCGCCCCGGGATCGCCGTCCGCCTCGGCGCGCGCATGCGTCGCGCGGCGGACCAGGTCGGGGGCCTCGCCCACGGTCGACCGGAGTCGTTCCAGTCGCATCGCGGCCTCCGCGGCGTGCTCGCGCGAGCCGAAGCGGACGACGTGGTGCAGGAGTGCCCCCGCGACATTCGCGGCGCCCCGGAGCGTCACCACCTCGGCCCTGGCGAAGACGCGAGCGGCCGCCCGGTCGACGGCGCCCTCGGCGGCATCGATCCACGCGTCCGCGAGCGCGGTCACGGAGCTGTCTCGTTCCAGCCCGGGAACCACGCGTTCGCGATGCTCCCGTGCGGCCGCGGGCTCGCCCTGCTCCGCGGCGACCAGTGCGAGGAAGCACCGTGCGTGCTCGCGGAGCGACTTCGGACCGTGCAGGTCGGCGCCGCCGACGGTGTCGCGGAACCATCGCGCCGCGGTGTCCAGGCGCCCGACCTGCCAGAAGATGCGCCCCATCATGAACTCGTCGAGCCGCGCCGTGAGCTCGTCGCTCTCGCGGATGGCGGCGTGCAGCGAGTCGACGACCGTTCCCCGTGCCTCCTCGAGCCGGTCGGCCGCGATCAGCACGTGGGCGAGCCCGACCTCGGCGTGCCGCAGTGCGATCGGAGCATCCGGACGGCGGGCGAACGCGACGGCGTACTCGGCGGCGGCCACGGCGTCGTCGGTGCGGCCGACCAGCGAGAGCGGCATCGCCATGGCGAGCTCGAGCATCGCGCGGGTCGGTTCGCCGTCGCCGAGGGCGGCCGCGGCGCTGCGGACGCTCTCGAGCGCCGCCGAGCCGTACTCGAGGTGGACCTGCAGGGCGGCCTTGCTCAGCCCGATGCCGGCAGCCTGTCCCGGCAGCTCGGCCTCGAGGGATTCGAGGAGGTCGAGCCCGCGTCGCGTGCCGAGCGGGTCGCCGCCGTGGACGTCGGCCCGCGCTCGCCCGATGGCCGCGAGCAGGGCGTCATCGGCACCGTCCTCCGACGCACGCCGCTCGGCGCGTCCGAGGGCCTCGAGCGCCTCGGCCGAGCGGCCGAGCGACCAGAGGACCTCGCCGTACATCAGCAGCGTCGGCGCGTCGTCGGCGCCCGCCTCGACCGCCGCGCCGGCGAGGCGGGCGGCGGTGCGATGGTCGTGGGCCGACCGGGCGAGCGCCGCGGAACGCGCGAGCAGTGCGGGATCGGACGGCCGGCCGGCGTCGAGGCGCCAGACGGCCACCCGCAGCTCGTCGCCGGCGTCCATCGCGCGAGCCGCGACCAGGTCCGCCTGGCCCGAGAGGAGCGAGATGGCGCGGATCCTCGGGATCGAGTCGCGGACGGCTGCGGCGTAGTGGGGGTGCGTCAACGCGACGCGCACTCGCGTGGTCGACTCGTCGACGCGGATGAGGCCGCGCAGTTCGAGCCTCGCGAGCGCCTCATCGGCCCCGGGCCGCGAGAACTCGTCGAGCGCGAGCGGCTCGCAGAGGGCGAGCCGCTCGATCGCGTCGCGCTCAGCCTCGTCGAGCGCGCTCAGCCGGGAGCGGATGAGATCGCGCAGCGCCGGGGTGCCGACCGGATCGCCGGTGAGCTGCCAGAGCCCGTCGCGCGAGACGAGTGAGCCGGCGGCAGCGGCGCCGATCACGAGTTCGCGGAGGAACAGCGGGTTCCCGTGCGCGGCCCGATGCAGCTCGACCACGTCGCGGTGCGCGACCGCACCACCGAGGACGCGCGTCAGGAGCTCCGCGACCTCGTCGACCGCGAGCGGTTCGACGTCGAGGCGCAGGGCGTCGGCGGAGCCGGCGACGGGGAGGAGGCCCTCCGGGACGGGGTCCGACTCGCGCACGGTCGCGGCCAAGCGGATGGCGCCCGAATCGACGAGTTGGGCGACGAGCGAGATCGAGACCGGATCCGCGACCGAGACGTCGTCGACGGCGAGGAGCACGGGGCGGTCTCCGGCGAGCCGGCGGACCATGGCGTCGGCGGAGGCGAACAACGCGACCTGGTCGCCGGCCGCGCCCACGAGCGACCCGGGCTCACGGGCGAGGACCGGCGCGAGCGTCGAGAGCGGCACCGCGCTCAGCGTCGCATTGCCGCTCGCCGAGAGCACGAGCCAGCCGTCTTCGGCGAGCCGGGCGGCGACGGCGCGCACCACGCGACTCTTCCCGACGCCCGAGGTGCCGTAGGCGAACGCGGAGCGCGCGGATCCCCGCAGCCCGGCCACGGCCCGCTCGACGAGTGCATCGCGTCCGACGAGCGGCCAGCTCCCGTCGAGCGCGAGCGGGCCGTCGGTCGTCCCCCCGGCATCCAACGCCACCATCTCGGCCCTTCAGGTCTCCGGCGAGGCCGGTGGTCTCACTGTACGGCGTGGTCCACGGCGCGGGCACGGGTCATGGAGTGCCCCGAACGAGGGGCACGACGCTCCGGCATGCCGGGTGGATCGGAGCGGCACCCGCGAGCGGGATGAGGCATGCCGAGGCCGGGCATGAGCAATCGCGCTCGTCTCCTGAGCAATGCGCCGGGGCGATTGAGCACCGCGTGCCCATCCATCCGGCCCGCCGGGGGCCGATGCTCGTGCTCGGCGGCCGACCTCCGCCCCGCGCGGGCACCGAATGCGCGACCTGAGACGAGGAGATCCGATGCGAACCCCGATCCAGCTTCCCGAACCGCTCCTCGGCGGGCCGACTTCGATGCGCCCGCGGCCGAGGCCCACGTCGGCCGGCGGCCGCCCCTCCTGAACCGCACCACCCGAGACGACGACACGAGACCACACCAGAAGGAGCAACGACCATGAAGATGTTCAGCCAGTTCGGCGACATGGCGAAGATGGTGAAGGCCGCACCCGGCCTCATCGAGCAGGCGAACACCCTCGCCGCGCAGAGCGAGTCCTACCGGCAGCAGATGGACGCAATGGCCGTCCAGGCCATGCGGGCCGAGCCCGCCGCCGGCGTGCTCGAGCCCATCGCCGGTGTCGACCTCGACCGCTACGCCCGCATCGTCAAGGGCATCGCCGCGTACGGCTACGACCAGACGAAGCTGCCTGACGTGGCCGGCATGTTCGGCATCGACCCCGAGGCGTGGGCGCAGGCCCAGGCCGGGTGGGGCGCGCGGATCCAGGCCGACCGCGGCGTCGGCCGCGCCTTCAACGAGATCTACTCGGCGGTGTGACATGGGCTTCCTCGCAGACCTCCGCACCCTCAACGCCCAGGCGACCGCCGTCCGCGACCGGATGGACGTCGGCTCGACGCTCGCCGCCGCGCAGCAGTCGCTCGAGCAGGCCAACCGCGTGATGGCCGCGAGCGTCGCGGCGAACGACCCCGTGTCCGACGCCGCGCGCGTACGGACCACCGCCACGGTGGTGGCGGCCAGGCAGTTGCCGATGATGATCGGCATGGACGCCGTCGTCGAGCTCGAGCTCATCGCACAGCTCCCGGGCGGCATCCCGCTCCCCGCGTCCCGGACCCAGCCGCTCGCACCCATCCAGCTCGCCCGCGTGACCCCGGGCGCGATCATCGACGTGAGCCTCGTGCCGGGGCGCCCCGACACGGTCCGGCTCGAGCTCGGAGCGTGATCCGGGGGCCGATCAGGCGGTGACGACGGATGCCGCGCGGGGCGGGCCGGTTCTAGCGATCCCCGCGGCATCCGTCGTCGCGATCCCGGACACGGCGGGCGTGCTCGCCCGGCGGTCGACGCGGTTCGCGCGGGTTATACCCGAGATGCCGAGACAAATCAAGAATCCGACTGGACATGGCGCGCCATCCGGTCTATGCTTGACCTTTGCGCTCCCAGACCCACTATGCCTTCATATTGCGGTCGGCTTCTGCGTGTCGGGTCTCCCGGCATCCGCACCACGTCTGAGGGGTCAACTCCACCACCACCGACAGTGAACCGGCCCCCGACGGGGCCATGGAGGTCATTTCCTTGGCTGCTGCGCGCAACGCATCCACGCCCACCCCCAAGAACGGACGCGGTGCAAGCCGCCTCTCGTTCGCGAAGGTCACCGACACCCTCACCGTACCCGATCTGCTCGCCCTCCAGACCGAGAGCTTCGACTGGCTCGTCGGCAACGAGGCGTGGCGGGCCCGCGTCGAGGAGGCCATCGAGTCCGGCCGTCAGGACCTTCCCGAGGCCACCGGCCTCGAGGAGATCTTCGAGGAGATCTCGCCCATCGAGGACCTCGGCGAGACCATGCAGCTCTCGTTCTCCAACCCCGAGCTCGAGCCGCCGAAGTACACCATCGACGAGTGCAAGGAGAAGGGCAAGACCTACTCCGCTCCGCTGTATGTCAACGCGGAGTTCATGAACCACCTCACCGGTGAGATCAAGACCCAGACGGTCTTCATGGGCGACTTCCCGCTCATGACCCCCAAGGGCACCTTCGTCATCAACGGCACCGAGCGCGTCGTCGTCTCGCAGCTCGTCCGTTCGCCCGGCGTCTACTTCGAGCGCACGCCCGACAAGACCTCCGACAAGGACATCTACTCGGCGCGCGTCATCCCGAGCCGCGGCGCGTGGCTCGAGTTCGAGGTCGACAAGCGCGACCAGGTCGGCGTGCGCATCGACCGCAAGCGCAAGCAGTCCGTCACCGTCTTCCTGAAGGCCCTCGGCCTCACCTCCGAGGAGATCCTCGAGGAGTTCGCGGGCTACGAGTCCATCGCGCTCACCCTCGAGAAGGACAACATCCTCACCAAGGAGGAGGCGCTCAAGGACATCTACCGCAAGCTCCGTCCGGGCGAGCAGGTGGCCGCCGAGGCCGCGCGTGCGCTCCTCGACAACTTCTACTTCAACCCGAAGCGCTACGACCTCGCGAAGGTCGGCCGGTACAAGATCAACAACAAGCTCGGCCTCGAGGCGCCGCTCACCGACTCGGTGCTGACGGTCCAGGACATCGTCGCCACGATCAAGTACCTCGTCGCCCTCCACGAGGACCGCGCGACCCTGCCGGGCCGCCGCGGCGGCAAGGCGGTCGACATCCGCCTCGACGTCGACGACATCGACAACTTCGGCAACCGTCGCATCCGCGCGGTGGGCGAGCTGATCCAGAACCAGGTCCGCACCGGCCTCTCGCGCATGGAGCGCGTCGTCCGCGAGCGCATGACCACGCAGGACATCGAGGCGATCACCCCGCAGACCCTGATCAACGTGCGACCCGTCGTCGCCGCGATCAAGGAGTTCTTCGGCACCTCGCAGCTCTCGCAGTTCATGGACCAGAACAACCCGCTGGCCGGCCTCACGCACAAGCGCCGCCTCTCGGCGCTCGGCCCCGGCGGCCTCTCGCGCGACCGCGCGGGCGTCGAGGTCCGCGACGTGCACCCCTCGCACTACGGCCGCATGTGCCCGATCGAGACGCCGGAAGGCCCGAACATCGGCCTCATCGGCTCGCTCGCGTCGTTCGCGCGCATCAACTCGTTCGGCTTCATCGAGACGCCGTACCGTCGCGTCGAGAACGGCAAGGTCACCGACCACATCGACTACCTCACCGCGATGGAGGAGGACGACTACATCGTCGCCCAGGCCAACGCGCCGCTCGACGGCAAGGGCCACTTCGTCGAGGAGCGCGTCCTCGCGCGTCGCAAGGGCGGCGAGGTCGACCTGTTCCCGGCCGACGAGATCGGCTACATGGACGTCTCCCCGCGCCAGATGGTGTCGGTCGGCACGTCGCTCATCCCGTTCCTCGAGCACGACGACGCGAACCGCGCCCTCATGGGTGCGAACATGCAGCGCCAGGCGGTGCCGCTGCTGCGCAGCGACTCGCCGTTCGTCGGCACGGGCATGGAGGGGTACGCCGCGATCGACGCCGGTGACGTGATCACCGCCGACCGTGCGGGCGTCGTCGCCGAGGTCTCGGCCGACGCCGTCACGCTGCAGCTCGACGAGGGCGGCACGCAGACGTACTACCTGCGCAAGTTCGACCGCTCGAACCAGGGCACGTCGTACAACAACCGCGTCGTCGTCTCCGCGGGCGAGCGCGTCGAGGTCGGCGAGGTCATCGCCGACGGCCCCGCGACCGACAACGGCGAGCTCGCGCTCGGCAAGAACCTCCTCGTGGCGTTCATGCCGTGGGAGGGCCACAACTTCGAGGACGCGATCATCCTCAGCCAGAACCTGGTGAAGGACGACGTCCTCTCCTCGATCCACATCGAGGAGTACGAGGTCGACGCCCGCGACACCAAGCTCGGCAAGGAGGAGATCACCCGCGATCTCCCGAACGTGAGCCCCGACCTGCTGGCCGACCTCGACGAGCGCGGCATCATCCGCATCGGCGCCGAGGTCCGCCCCGGCGACATCCTCGTCGGCAAGGTCACGCCGAAGGGCGAGACCGAGCTCTCGGCCGAGGAGCGCCTGCTCCGCGCGATCTTCAACGAGAAGAGCCGCGAGGTCCGCGACACGTCGCTGAAGGTGCCCCACGGCGAGCAGGGCACGATCATCGGCGTCAAGGTGTTCGACGCGCAGGACGGCGACGACGAGCTCGGCTCGGGCGTCAACCAGCGCGTGGTCGTCTACATCGCCCAGAAGCGCAAGATCACCGAGGGCGACAAGCTCGCCGGCCGCCACGGCAACAAGGGCGTCATCTCGAAGATCCTGCCGGTCGAGGACATGCCGTTCCTCGCCGACGGCACGCCGGTCGACGTCATCCTGAACCCGCTCGGCATCCCCGGTCGAATGAACTTCGGCCAGGTGCTCGAGACCCACCTCGGCTGGGTCGCCAAGCAGGGCTGGAAGGTCGACGGCAACCCCGAGTGGGCCAAGCGCCTGCCCGAGGTCGCCCGCGAGGCCGAGCCCGGCACCAAGGTGGCCACGCCCGTGTTCGACGGCGCCCTCGAGGAGGAGATCGCGGGTCTGCTCGACTCGACCCTCCCGAACCGCGACGGCGAGCGGCTCATCGACTCCAGCGGCAAGACGCAGCTGTTCGACGGCCGTTCGGGTGAGCCCTTCCCGTACCCGGTCTCGGTCGGCTACATGTACATCCTGAAGCTGCACCACCTCGTCGACGACAAGATCCACGCTCGTTCGACCGGCCCGTACTCGATGATCACCCAGCAGCCGCTCGGTGGAAAGGCGCAGTTCGGCGGCCAGCGCTTCGGCGAGATGGAGGTGTGGGCGCTCGAGGCCTACGGCGCCGCGTACGCGCTGCAGGAGCTCCTCACGATCAAGTCCGACGACATCCTCGGCCGCGTCAAGGTGTACGAGGCCATCGTCAAGGGCGAGAACATCCAGGAGCCCGGCATCCCCGAGTCCTTCAAGGTGCTCATGAAGGAGATGCAGTCGCTGTGCCTGAACGTCGAGGTCCTCTCGGCCGACGGCACCGCGGTGAGCCTCCGCGACACCGATGACGAGGCCTTCCGCGCAGCGGAGGAGCTCGGCATCAACATCTCCGCGCGCTTCGAGTCGTCGAACATCGACGAGATCTGATCCGCCAGGCATACGAGAACGACTTCAGGAATCTAGGAGAGAAATTGCTCGACGCAACGACGTTCGATGAGCTCCGTATCGGCCTGGCGACCGCCGAGGACATCCGCAAGTGGTCCTACGGCGAGGTCAAGAAGCCCGAGACCATCAACTACCGCACGCTGAAGCCCGAGAAGGACGGGCTCTTCGGCGAGCAGATCTTCGGACCCAGCCGCGACTGGGAGTGCGCCTGCGGCAAGTACAAGCGCGTCCGCTTCAAGGGCATCGTCTGCGAGCGATGCGGTGTCGAGGTCACCAAGTCCTCGGTCCGCCGCGAGCGGATGGGCCACATCGAGCTGGCCGCGCCCGTGACGCACATCTGGTACTTCAAGGGCGTGCCCTCGCGCCTCGGGTACCTGCTCGACATGGCGCCGAAGGACCTCGAGAAGGTCATCTACTTCGCCGCCTACATGGTGATCGACGTCGACGACGAGGGTCGTCACGCCGACATGCCCGGCCTCGAGAACGAGCTCCGGCTCGAGATCAAGGCCATCGGCGACGCTCGCGACGCTCGCATCGCCGAGCTCATGCAGCGCAAGGAGGAGGAGCTCGCGGCACTCGAGGCCGAGGGCGCCAAGTCCGACCAGAAGAAGCGCGCCGAGGCCGCGGCCGACAAGGAGATGGCCGGCGTCCGCAAGTCGGGCGACGAGCAGATCGCGCACCTCGAGCGCGTGTGGGAGGACTTCCGCACGCTGAAGGTCGGCGACCTGAAGCCCGAGGACTCCGTCTTCCAGGAGCTGCAGGACCGCTTCGGCATGTACTTCGAGGCCTACATGGGCGCCGAGGCGATCAAGAAGCGCCTCGAGACCTTCGACCTGGCCGCCGAGGCGGAGGACCTGCACCTGCAGATCGCCGAGGGCAAGGGCCAGAAGAAGATCCGCGCCATCAAGCGGCTCAAGGTCGTCAACTCGTTCCTGCAGACCGGCAACTCGCCGGCCGCGATGGTCCTCGACGTCGTCCCGGTGATCCCGCCGGAGCTGCGCCCGATGGTCCAGCTCGACGGCGGCCGCTTCGCGACCTCCGACCTGAACGACCTCTACCGTCGCGTGATCAACCGCAACAACCGCCTCCGTCGCCTGCTCGACCTCGGCGCGCCCGAGATCATCGTGAACAACGAGAAGCGGATGCTGCAGGAGGCCGTCGACGCGCTGTTCGACAACGGCCGTCGTGGCCGCCCGGTCACCGGCACCGGCAATCGCGCCCTCAAGTCCCTGAGCGACATGCTCAAGGGCAAGCAGGGTCGCTTCCGCCAGAACCTGCTCGGCAAGCGCGTGGACTACTCGGGCCGTTCGGTCATCGTGGTCGGCCCGCAGCTCAAGCTGCACCAGTGCGGCCTGCCGAAGCAGATGGCGCTCGAGCTGTTCAAGCCGTTCGTCATCAAGCGCCTCATCGACCTGAGCCACGCGCAGAACATCAAGGCCGCCAAGCGCATGGTGGAGCGTTCGCGTCCGCAGGTGTGGGACGTGCTCGAGGAGATCATCCGCGAGCGCCCCGTGCTGCTGAACCGCGCGCCCACCCTGCACCGCCTCGGCATCCAGGCCTTCGAGCCGCAGCTCGTCGAGGGCAAGGCCATCCAGCTCCACCCGCTCGTCTGCGCCGCGTTCAACGCGGACTTCGACGGCGATCAGATGGCCGTCCACCTGCCGCTGTCGGTCGAGGCCCAGGCCGAGGCCCGCATCCTGATGCTGGCCTCGAACAACATCCTGAAGCCCTCCGACGGTCGCCCGGTGACCCTGCCCTCGCAGGACATGATCATCGGCCTGCACCACCTGACGACGGTCATCGAGGGCGGCGCCGGTGAGGGCCGCGCGTTCTCGTCGATCGCCGAGGCGATCCTCGCGTTCGACCAGAACCGCCCGGGCGAGCCCGTGCTCGACCTCGGCGCCACGGTGAAGATCCGCCTCGAGGGGCTGCACTTCGCCGAGGGCCAGGAGCCCGAGGGCTTCGTGTCGGGCCAGCCGTTCCTCATGGAGACGACCCTCGGTCGCGCGCTCTTCAACGAGGCGCTGCCGGCGGACTACCCGTACTTCAACGCGCAGGCCGGCAAGTCGCAGATCTCGCAGATCGTCAACGACCTCGCCGAGCGCTACCCGAAGACCGAGGTGGCCGCGACGCTCGACCGCATCAAGGACGCCGGCTTCCGCTGGGCGACCCGTTCGGGCGTGACCGTCGCGCTCTCCGACATCGTCGAGCTGCCGCAGAAGCGGGAGATCGTCTCGAAGTACGAGAAGCAGGCCGCGAAGGTCCAGTCGCAGTTCGAGAAGGGTCTCACGACCGACCTCGAGCGTCGTCAGGAGCTCATCCAGATCTGGACCAAGGCGACCGACGAGGTCGCGAAGGCCATGCAGGAGGAGTTCGCCGCGAACCAGGGCAACACCATCAACCGCATGGTGACCTCGGGCGCTCGAGGCAACTGGCTGCAGGTGCGCAACATCGCCGGCATGCGAGGCCTCGTGAACAACCCGAAGGGCGAGATCATCCCGCGCCCGATCATCTCCTCGTACCGCGAGGGGCTGTCGGTGGCGGAGTACTTCATCGCCACGCACGGTGCCCGCAAGGGCCTCGCCGACACGGCCCTCCGTACGGCCGACTCGGGCTACCTCACGCGTCGTCTGGTCGACGTCTCGCAGGACGTCATCATCCGCGAGGACGACTGCGGCACGTCGAAGGGCCTCGAGCTCCCGATCGCCGCAGTCGACTCCACGGGCGCGCTCGTGCGCGACCCGAACGTCGAGAACTCGGTGTTCGCCCGGTCGCTCGCGACCGACGCGGTCGACGCCAAGGGCGAGGTCGTGGCCGAGGCCGGCGACGACGTGGGCGACGTGCTCATCGACAAGCTCGTCGCGGCGGGCGTCGAGTCGATCAAGGTCCGCTCGGTGCTCACCTGCGAGTCCGCGGTCGGCGTCTGCGCGAAGTGCTACGGCCGTTCGCTCGCGACCGGCAAGCTCGTCGACATCGGCGAGGCCGTCGGCATCATCGCGGCCCAGTCGATCGGCGAGCCGGGCACCCAGCTCACGATGCGCACCTTCCACACCGGTGGTTCGGCCTCGGCCGACGACATCACGCAGGGTCTTCCCCGCGTGCAGGAGCTCTTCGAGGCCCGCACCCCCAAGGGTGCGTCGCCCATCGTCGAGGCCCCCGGTCGCATCACGATCGACGAGACCGAGAAGCAGCGCAAGGTCATCCTCACGCCCGACAACGGCGACGAGCCGATCGCGTACAACGTGCTCAAGCGCTCGACGCTGCTCGTCGAGGACGGCCAGCACGTCGAGCTCGGCCAGCAGCTGATCGTCGGCACCGTCGACCCGAAGGAGGTCCTCCGGGTCAAGGGCGTGCGCGAGGTGCAGAAGCACCTGGTGAACGGCGTCCAGGACGTGTACCGCTCGCAGGGCGTGCCGATCCACGACAAGCACATCGAGGTCATCGTCCGACAGATGCTCCGCAAGGTCACCGTCGTCGACCACGGCGACACCGACCTGCTGCCGGGTGAGCTCGTCGACCGCTCGCGGTACAACGAGATCAACCGGACCGCGCTCACCGAGGGCAAGAAGACGGCGTCGGCGCGCCAGGAGGTCATGGGCATCACCAAGGCCTCGCTCGCGACCGAGTCGTGGCTGTCGGCCGCGTCCTTCCAGGAGACGACCCGCGTGCTCACGCAGGCCGCCATGGAGGGCAAGTCCGACCCGCTCGTGGGCCTCAAGGAGAACGTGATCATCGGCAAGCTGATCCCGGCCGGTACGGGCCTCGCCAAGTACCGGAACGTGACCGTCGAGGCGACCGAGGAGGCGAAGGCGGAGCGCTACCCGAACCGCATCTTCGCCGACGACGCGTCGTTCACCGAGGGCGACCTGAGCTTCGTCGACTTCGACTCGTTCTCGAGCGACGACTTCACCCCCGGCAACTACAGCTGATCCCAGCGGGCGGCGGCCTCGCCGCCGCCCGCACCGAAACGACGGGCCCCGGAGCGATCCGGGGCCCGTCGTCGTCCGGGAACCGTCCACCTGATGACGGCACTCAGGTGCGGCGGATAGTATCTCGGGCGGTCGCCCCATCCGTTTCCGACCCGGAGCCCACATGCCAGACGCCGCCCCCGCCTCCCGCCGATCGAGGACGCTGCTCATCGTCGCGGCCTCCGCGCTGGTGATCGCGGTCGTCGCGCTCGTCGCGGCACTGGCGCTGCCCGCACCGGGCAGCCAGTCCGCCGAGCCGACGTCGCAGTCGCGTCCCGCGCCCTCCGCCGAGGCTGCGCCCGCACCCGTCGCGGTCCCGACGCCGGAACCCGTGCGGGACGAGCGGATCCCCACCGACTGCGCGGGGATCTACACCTTCGACTGGTCGAGCACCTTCGCACCGGGGTACGTCCTGAACCCGGAGTGGTCGACCGCGGACGGCGCGCCGGCCCTGTACGGCACGGACGACACCGGGGCGCTGCCGGTCCTGCAGGAGACCTCGCAACTGACCTGCGCCTGGCTTCCCCCGGAGGGCGGCGACGGTCGCGTCGGCCTCGTGACGAACGTGGCGAGCGTCGACGAGGAGCAGACCGCGGCCGCCATCGCGGCGTTCCAGGCGGCCGGCCAGGAGTGCTACCAAGAGGAGGGCGGCACGCGATGCATCCTCGAGTTCGAGGGCGTCGCGGGCTCGGCCGGCGAATCGCACTTCATCCGCGAGGGCCTCTGGATCGCCACGCGCTGGGACGGTCCCGAGGTGAGCGGGTACACGGTCGACATCATGGCGCAGCTCTTCTCCTGACCCGCACGCGACGATCGGCACTGCGACGCGCGGTCGACGCCCCGCGCGTGCTTCCCTGCGGGGCGCGGCCGCGTTGCTAGAGTGAGCCGCACCACGGGCAGCCGGTGCTGCCCGGAAGGAGCGGACGATGAGCAGCACGACCCCCGGATCCGAGCCCGACCGCCGCGACCTCGACGGCGACGGCCTGTCCGATCGGCCCGCCGTCGACGACGGGCCCACGACCGCCGAGGCCACCGACGCGACGCCGACGACGGATCACGCACCCGGCGACGACGTCGCCGCGGAGCAGGCGGACGTCGACCCGACCGCGCCCGATGCGGAGCGCGTCGATCGCGTCGAGCACCCGGACGCCGCTCCCGACCCGACCACGCAGTCGAGTGACGTCGAGCACGGCTTCACGGGTACGGATGCGGCAGCCGAGCCCGTCCCGGCCGAGCCGCTGCCCGCGACGGACCCGGACGCCGCCGCCGAACGCTCCGAACTCGACGCCGCCGTCGAGCGGGCGCGCACCGAGCACCCGCCCGTGGTCGACGAGACCGCGGTGATCGACGAGCACCCCGAACCGGTGCGCGCCGCGGAGGTCCGCCGGGAGACCGGCGTGCCCGAGACGGTCGGCGCGGCCGGGATCGGCGCCGCAGCCGGCGTCGGCGCGGCCACCGCGGCCCCGGAGACCCCGGCGCCGCCGCTCCCGCAGACGATCTACGTCCAGGCGCCCACGCCGCCCAAGGAGAAGGGCAACCGCGGGTTCGGCGTGCTGGTCGGCCTCATCGCCACCGTCGCCTTCGCGCTGCTCTACGCGGGCATCTCGTACCTCGTGATCACCTGGTACGGGGCCGGGCGAGGCGATGGCATTCGCGTGTACACCGAGTTCCTCGCGCAGCCGGTGTTCTGGATCCCGGTGATCTTCTTCTTCCTCGCCTTCGCGCTGCTCGCCGCGATCCTCAACCGCGCCGCGTGGTGGACCTGGGCCGTCTTCGGCCTCGCCATCGGGATCGTCGTCTACTTCTCGTACATCGGGGCGGCGCTGCTCACGGTGGCCGCCTGGCAGTTCACGCCCCAGCAGGCCGCGGACTTCGTCGCCGAGCGCTGGGTCGATCCGTTCGCGATCATCGCCTTCATCGTCGCCCGCGAGCTCCCGATCTGGTTCGGCGGCTGGGTCGCCGCGCGCGGCAGGACCGTGGGCGAGCGCAACGTCAGGGCGCGCGAGGAGTACGACCGCCAGCTCGCGGCGGGGCCGCAGCCGGTCACGCCGACGCGCTAGCGGAGGCATCCGTCCGGGTACCCTCGTCTGGGGTGCGCTCATGGTGAGCGCTCCCCATCGACGTGGCGCACCCGGCCTGCTTGGGTGGCTCCCTGACCCTGCATACCCGAGGAGCGCTGTTGAGCATCACGATGCAGTCCGCCGAGCCGATCCCCGGCACCGGTGCCGACGGCCGGCCCGATCCCGCGTACGCGGCGGCGCTCGGGCTCGTGCCCGCGCCGAGCGCTCGACGCTCGGCCGCCTTCGCGATCGACGCCGCCGTCTGGATGCTCGTCGCCGTGCCCGCCGTCAACGGGTGGATCCAGCTCGCCCTCGCGGTCTCCGCGCCCGGCATCGAGACGGTTCCGGCGACGGCAGCGGATGTCGGGGCGCTCGTGGGTCCGCTCGTGCTCGTCGGCGTGGGCCAGCTCCTCGTCGGCGTGCTCGGCATCGTGCAGCTCGCGCTCCACGGCCGGAAGGGCGTCACGATCGGCAAGGCCTCGCTCGGGCTGCGTTCGGTGAACGTCGCGACCTTCGAGCGGCCCGGCTTCTGGCGGGTCGTGCTCCGCGCGCTGGTGCTCTGGCTCGCGCAGGGCGTGCTGCCGCTCGTCGGGCCGGCGATCTGCTTCGGCTCCGGGCTCTGGGATCCGGAGGGTCGCGGTCGCAGCTGGCTGGACCGGATCGGCCGCTGCTGGGTCGTCGACGCTCGCCGCGGACTCGATCCGTTCGATGCGAGGGCGCTGCGGCACGCACGGCGGCAGGTCGAGTCCGAGCCCCTCGCGCAGCGCGCGAGCCTGCCCTCGCTCGCCTCCGAGCGCGGTGTCGACGAGCGCACGTTCATCCCGGCGGCACGGTCGAGCTCGGGTGTCGTCGCCGCACCGCCGACCTCCCACGCGGAGGCCGAGGCCGCGGGCGCCGGCTGGACGCCTCCGCCGCTCGGGGCGCCGCCGGCACCTGCTCCCGAGCCGGCGCCCGCTCCCGAGCCGGTGCCCGCTCCCGCGGTCACGCTCGTGTTCGCCGACGGCGCGCGGATCGCGGCATCCGGCACCACCCTGCTCGGCCGCGGGCCGGCGCGCGGCGAGGCCGACCCCGTCGACGCCGCGCTCGTCCCGCTCGTCGACCCGAGCATGGGGCTGTCGAAGACGCACGCCGCCGTCGAGGTCGACGCCCGGGGCATCCGCGTGACCGATCGCTGGTCGAGCAACGGCACGTCGCTCATCGACGCGGCCGGGGTCGAACGCGACCTCGAGCCTGGCGTGCCCGAGGCCGTGCCGCCGGGGTCGGCGGTGCGTCTCGGCGGGCTGGAGTTCCGCGTCGAGGCGGTCGGCGCATGAGGCTCAAGCTCGGGCTCCGTCGGCAGTCCGGTGCCGGCGTCGACGTCGTCGTCACGGCCGACGCGACCGCGACCGTCGGCGACGTCGCACGGGCGGTCGCCGACACCGACCCCGCCGCGTCGCACCTGCCGGTGCACCCGGGTCCGCTCACGCTCGCGGTCGCGCCGCCGACGTCCTCCGAGCCGGTCGTGCTCGACCCGGGCACGCTCGCGGCCGACGCCCCGATCGGGTCGGGCTTCAACGCCGCGGTGGTCTCGCCCGCGGCGCGGACGGCCGCCGCCGACGCACCCGTCGCGGTCATGCACGTGCACTCGGGGCCCGATGCCGGGCGCGAGTTCCCGCTCCGCCGCGGCCACGGGGTGATCGGCCGCGCGGCGGACGCCGATGTCGTGCTCGCCGACCCGCTGGTCTCGAAGCGGCACGCCCGCGTCGAGGTCGACCAGGCGGTCGAGCTCGTCGACCTCAACTCGGCGAACGGCCTCCTCGTCGACGGCGGCCAGGTCGCGCGCGTGCGCGCGCTGCCCGGCGTCCGCGTCACGATCGGCGACACGGTGGTCTCGTTCAGCGAGGTCGCGGGCACGGATGCCGCAGCGGATCCGGTGCTCGAACGCGGCGGCGCGCTCATGTTCAACCGGTCGCCGCGCGTCGAGGCGCGCTACCCGGGCACCGCGCACCCCGAGCCGCGCGTGCCGAGCGAGGAGACCCCGCGTCTCTTCCCGTGGCCGATGATCGCCTCACCCGTGCTGATGGGCCTCGGCATCTTCGCGATCACGCAACGGCCCGCGTCGCTCCTCATCGTGGTGCTCACGCCGGTCATGCTGCTCGCGAACTTCCTCGGCCAGCGCATGGGCAGCGGCAAGAAGCTGCAGCGCGAGGTCGAGACCTTCGAGGTGCAGCTGGAGGACCTCGAGGAGACGCTCGAACGCGAACGGCACGTCGAGCGCGAGCGCCGGCACGGCGAGACCCCTCCGGTCGCGACGGTGTACGAGCAGGCGATGCGGCTCGGGCCCATGCTCTGGACGAGACGTCCGGAGCACTGGAACTTCCTCGCGCTGCGCCTCGGCGTCGGCCGCGCCCGCAGCCGGAACTCGATCCGCGACTCCGAGGGCGCGAACGACGGCATCCCGAAGTACGCCCGGCAGGTCGACACCTTGCGGGAGCGCTACCGCGAGATCGACGACGTGCCGGTCATGGAGCTGCTGCCGAGCTCCGGCGCCCTCGGCATCGCCGGCCCGGCGAACCTCGCGGCCGACGCACTGCGCGGCATCGCCGTGCAGCTGTTCGGCCTGCACGCTCCGAACGACGTCGTCGCCGCGGCGATCGTCGATCCGGCCTGGAGCCGCGAACTCGACTGGATGAAGTGGCTCCCGCACACGTCGGGGGAGCGGAACCCCGTCGCGGGGGCGGCCCTGGCCGACAGCGCATCCGCCGGCGCGGCCCTCCTCAACTCGCTCGAGGAGCTCATCCTGCAGCGGCTCTCGGCCGCGCCCGTCCGCCGCGGACCGCTCGCCGACGAGGACGGCTCGATGTCGCGGGGCTCCCGCATCGGCACGCCGGGCGGCGTCCGCGAGGAGTCCCGGCCCGACTCGGCGCTCATCCTGGTCGTGTCGGCCGAGGCGCCCGTCGACCGGCCCCGCCTCGTCCAGCTCATCGAACGAGGTGCCGAGGTCGGCATCCACGCCGTGTTCGTCGCTCCCTCCGTCGAGTCGCTCCCGGCGGCGTGCCGCACCTTCGTCGACGTGACCGCGGGGCTCGATCGGGCGCGCGTCGGCGTCGTCCGATCGGGCCTCGAGTACGCCGACGTCGCCATCGAGGGCGTCTCGCTCCGCTACGCCGAGGTGTTCGCGCGCCGGCTCGCGCCGGTCGTCGACGCGAGCACCGTCGTCGAGGACTCGAGCGACCTGCCGCGGAGCGTCTCGATGCTCTCGCTCATCGGAAGCGAGATGGCGCGCGACGCGGAGAGCGTCGTCGAACGCTGGCGGCAGAACGCGTCGGTCATCGACCGCTCCGGCGCGAAGCTGCCGCGCCTCAAACGTGCAGGCACCCTGAAGGCGTTCGTCGGCCAGGGCAGCCCGGATGCCATGACGCTCGACCTGCGGACGCAGGGTCCGCACGCGCTCGTGGGTGGCACGACCGGTGCCGGCAAGTCCGAGTTCCTGCAGGCCTGGGTGCTCGGGATGGCGGCCGAGTACAGTCCCGACCGGGTCACGTTCCTCTTCGTCGACTACAAGGGCGGGTCGGCGTTCGCCGACTGCGTCGAGCTGCCACACTGCGTGGGCCTCGTGACCGACCTCAGCCCGCACCTCGTGCGGCGCGCGTTGACGAGCCTCCGCGCAGAGCTGCACCACCGCGAGCACCTGTTCAACCGCAAGAAGGCGAAGGACCTGCTCGAACTCGAGAAGCGGCAGGACCCGGAGACCCCGCCCGCGCTCGTGATCGTGATCGACGAGTTCGCGGCGCTCGCGGGCGACGTGCCGGAGTTCGTGGACGGCGTCGTCGACATCGCGCAGCGCGGTCGCTCCCTCGGCATCCACCTGATCATGGCCACCCAGCGGCCCGCCGGTGTCATCAAGGACAACCTGCGCGCGAACACCAACCTGCGCGTCGCGCTGCGGATGGCCGACGAGTCGGACTCGCGCGACGTCGTGGGCGACGCGGTCGCGGCGGGCTTCGCCCCCGGCATCCCGGGCCGCGGCATCGCCAAGACCGGCCCCGGACGCCTCGTGCCGTTCCAGTCCGCGTACGCCGGCGGCTGGACGAGCGACGAGCCCGAGGCCGCCGACGTGCGCCTCGCGGAACTGCGGTTCGGCTCCACGGTCGTGTGGGAGCGCGAGGGCGTCGCCGACGACGACGTGCACGCGGGCGACCCGGGACCGAACGACCAGAAGCGCATGGTCGACGCGTTCATCCGCGCGGCGACGGCCGCGGGCATCCCGGCCCCCCGGCGGCCCTGGCTCGACGACCTCGCGACGACCGTCGCGGTCGAGGAGCTCCCGGCGCGCGGCGACGGCGAGGTCGTGTTCGGGCTCGCCGACGTTCCCGAGCGCCAGCTGCAGTCGCCGATGGCGTTCGTGCCCGACCGGGACGGCGCGATGCTCGTCTACGGCACGAGCGGCTCGGGCAAGTCGACGCTGCTGCGCACGCTCGCCGTCTCGATCGGCATGCGGCCGGAGCTCGGTGCCGCCGAGGTGTACGGCCTCGACTTCGGTTCCGGCGCGCTCCGTTCGCTGGATGCGCTGCCGCACGTCGGCTCGGTCATCGCGGGCGACGATCCCGAGCGCATCCAGCGCCTGCTCCGCACGCTCGACGAGCTGCTCGACCGGCGCGGTCGCGCGTTCAGTGCGGCGAACGCGGCGAGCCTCACCGAGTACCGCGAGCTCACCGGCATCCGCGAACCGCGCGTGCTGCTGCTGATCGACGGCTTCGCGCAGTTCAAGGCGGACTGGGACTCCACGACCGTCCGCATGCCGTTCTACAACGTCGTCATGCGCCTGCTCGCCGAAGGGCGCCCGCTCGGCGTGCACGTGGTCGCGACGGCCGACCGCTCCGGAGCCGTGCCGACCGCGGTGAGCGCGAACGTCACCAAGCGCATCGTGCTCCGACTCTCCGATGAGGGCGGCTACCAGGTGCTCGGGGTTCCGAAGGACGTGCTCGACGATCGCTCGGCCCCCGGACGCGCGATCGTCGACGGCCTCGAGACGCAGGTCGCCGTGCTCGGCGGCACGGCCAACGTGGCCGAGCAGACGAAGGCGCTCGAGGCGCTCGCCCACCGGCTCCGCGCAGCCGGGGTCGCCGAGGCCGCACCGATCCGCTCGCTGCCGGCCTCGTTCGGGGTGGCCGACCTCCCGAGCGAGGTCATGGGCGAGCCCGCCCTCGGGCTCTCGGATGACACGCTCGCGCCGATCGGCTTCGAACCCGTCGGCACGTTCGCGATCACCGGGCCGCCGCAGAGCGGCAAGACGACCGCGATGCGCGCCGTCATCGACGCCGTGCGCCGACACGACCCCGAGGTGCGGCTGTTCCACATGGCCGGTCGGCGGGCGGCGCTCACCGGCCACGCCGAGTGGATGCGGAGCGCGACGAGCGTCGAGGACGTCAAGGCGCTCGCACGCGAACTGCTCGAGGTCATCGGCGACCCGTCGGTGCCCGGACGCTACCTCATCGCGGTCGAGAACGTCACGCAGTTCGCCGACTCCGACGCCGAGCGGCCGCTCAAGGAGCTCTTCCAGGCCGTGAACCGCAGCGAGCACTTCCTGGTCGGCGACGCCGACGTCGCGAACCTCTCGAGCGGCTTCGGCTTCGTGGGAGACTTCAAGGCCGGCCGTCGCGGCGTCGCCCTGAAGCCCGACGCGTACGACGGCGACTCGGTGTTCAAGACGCCGTTCCCGAAGGTCAAGCGTTCGGACTTCCCGGAGGGGCGCGGCATCTTCGTGCAGAACGGGCGCATCACGACCGTGCAGATGCCGCTCGTCGGATGACCCATGCGCCGGGCCCCGCGGTGGGGAGTGCTCCCCATGGGTCCCGGCCCGCGGCATCCGTAGTCTGTTGACACCGGCTCGCAGTCGCGGGCAGATCCCGAACGAAGGAAGGTTCCACCATGGCTGCAGACTTCGGCGCCTCGTACGGCGAGATGGAGGCGATGGCGAGCAAGCTGTCGGACGCGCGCGACGACATCCAGTCGCAGCTCGACCAGCTGAAGAGCTCCGTCGACAACCTGCTCGGCAACGACTTCAAGACCCAGCACGCCTCCGGCAAGTTCGGCCAGGGCTACGAGGAGCTCACCACCGGCCTGAAGAACGCCGTCGACAGCATCGGCGAGATGGGCGAGGCCCTCCGCGGCATGATGCAGGCGATCCAGGACCTCGACCAGCAGCTCGCCGGTCGCTGACCCTCCGCCGCGCGGCGTCCGGTGCTCGTGCCGGCCGTCGCGCGGCGTTCCATCCGAAGCCAGTGACCGTCAGTGAGGAGTTCCCGTGGGAGACGGAGTCGAGATTCCGCTGTCCTCGATGCAGGAGCTGGACCAGGCCCTGAAGGACATCGTCGTCGAGTTCGACGAGGCCGGCGGGCGCACCGGCCGCCTCGTCGAGGCGATCCGTCGTCCGATGGGCCGTTCCGGCCTGTGCGACGCCGCCGACGAGTTCGAGGGCGCGTGGGACGACAAGCGCGAGACGCTCAAGGGGCATCTCGTCGAGCTCCAGCAGCGGGTCGAGGCCGTGAAGGACGGCTGGGCGTCGCTCGACCGCGACCTCGCCGCCCAGCTCGAGACGAAGTGACGGACTGACGATGGGGAACAGCGCCTACTTCCACCGGTTCATGCCGGACTCGCCCGGGGGCCGCGAGATCGAGCGGCTCGAGGGCGACGCCTCGGTCATCATCGAGCGCGGCATCGCGATCGAGGACCTGGGGCTGCGGATGCAGAAGGCGGCGAACACGCTCCGGCTGCTCGCCGACGGCCAGGTCGGCCGGGGCGAGTCGCTCGACGCGGTCCGCGACCAGGCCGGGGAGGTGCACGCCGACCTCCGGACGGCGGGTCTGCGCTACTCGCCGAGCGGCACGGCGCTGCGAACCTACGGCGAAGCCGTCGACGAGGTGCAGGTCTCGCTGAACGCGGCGGTCCGTCGCTGCGAGGAGCTGTGGGAGACCGTGCGGACCCGCGCCACCGCGGTCGACGACGCCGACGACACCCCGGAGGACCCGGACGGGTCGACCTCGGCCCGCGACGAGGCGCAGGCGGCCGCCGGGGGAGCGCTCGAGACCGCCGAGGGCGAGTGGCGGGAGGCCGCCGCGCGGTTCGACGGCTTCTACGACACGTGGGATGCCGCGTACGACGCCGCGCTCACCGGCCTCGAGGGCGCCAACGAGGACGGCGTCGAGGACGGGTTCTGGGACGACGCGCTGCCCGCGCTCGACTTCATCGTCGAGGTGCTCGAGGTCGTCGGCCTGGTGCTGTTCGTCGCCGCGCTGATCGTCGGCGGCCCGCTCGTGGCGATCCTCGCGACGGCCGCCGCGCTCATCACGCTCGCGGCGACCATCGTGCTCTACGCGAAGGGGCGCAAGAACGGGATGGACCTCGGCCTCGCGATCGTCGGCGTCATCCCGTTCGGCAAGCTCGGCCGGATCTTCGCGGCGGCGGGCGAGGGCAGCGCGCTCGCGCGGATCGGCAAGCCCATCGGGCTCTTCCTCGGGTTCGACGACGTCGGCGCGCTTCGCACGCACCTCGGCACCATCAGCCGCAACGCGGCGGATGCGTGGAACGCGGGCGACAACCTCGTGCCCTGGGTGCAGACGTCGGTCGTCAGCCAGATGCTCCGCGAGACCGGGGAGGGCTGGCGCTATGCGTTCGACGCAGCCCAGTTGCCGACCAACTCCGACGTCTTCCTCGGCCGGTTGTGGGGCGTCGGGGATTCGCTCGCGGAGTCCTTCGACTCCGGCGCCGCGGGCATCGTCGACATCGTGGCGGGTTCCAAGCAGCCGTGGGCGCAGGGGGTCCAGATCACCGACTTCATCACGGGTGAGGTCGCCGAGGCGGCCGAGGATCGCCTCGTAGACTCGTGGCGATGAGCCTCCGCGAGCAACTGACCGGTTCCACCCGCACACCGGTCCCGCCGTTCGTGCTCCTGCTTCCGCCGGGCTGGGTCTCGGTCGAGGCGACTCGCGAGGCCTTCGACGAGTTGCTCGGCACGGTCTCGGAACGCATGCGCGCCGAGCACCGCCCCGACCTCGACGCGCGGTTCCGGGCACTGGTGCGGCGTGCGTCCGACGAGTTCCTCCGCCGCGATCCGGTGCGGCTCGTGTACCAGCGCTCGGTGCCCGCCGAGCGGATGCTGCCGCTCGCGATCACGGCCGCGCGCGTCGCAGCTCCCGGGGGAGCCACGCTCGACGCGCAGGTCGCCGAGCTCGTGCGGACGCGCGGCGCCGCGCCGCTCGACGACGCCCGCGTCGTCATGCGCTGGTCGTCGGACTCGTCGCACCGCATCGACGGCGGCACCCTCCGCACGCGTTCGTTCGACTACCTCGTCGCGATCCCCGGCACCGGCCGGCGCGAGGCGCTCGTCTTCACCGCCGTCGTGCCCCTCGCGGCGGGCGGCGAACGCCTCGACGACGACGCGGCCGAGGAGTTCGGCCTGCTCGCCGACGCGATCCTGTCCACCTTCCGCTGGAGCGGCGCCTGATGCGATTCGAGATCTCGTACGACGAGCGCGTGTGGGCGATCATGCCCGAACCGGATGCCGCGGCCGACGGCCTCTGGGTCGCCGAGCAGCGCATGCGCTTCGCCGACGGGCCGTTCGGCGCCCACGTCGACGCGTTGGAAGGTGCGGCTCGCGAGGCGCTCGGCCGACGCCGCACGGGAGGGATCACGTCGCTCTTCTTCCGTCCGGAGTCGGTTCCCGCGACCGGCGTGCTGCACGTCGGGCTGGTCGAGCGGCAGGTCGACGAGCGCGAGGGCGCGCTCGCCTGGCTTCCGCCGGGCACGACGCCGCGGATCGACCCGGCCGTCGCGACGTTCGCGACCGAGGTCGTGCCGCGCGGCCACCGGGTCGCGTACGTGAGCGATCGCGACGCCGCCGACGGAGCCCCCCTCGCCGGCCTCGTGTACGGCCTCCCGCTCGACGGGCTCACCGGCTACGTCTTCGCCGAGGAGGCGCACAGCGACGTGATCGGACTGATGCAGGCGCACGCCGACGCGATCGTGGGGTCGCTGAGGCTCGTCGCGTGACCGAGCCCACCGCCGCCGAGTGGGCCGAGCGGGCCGACTCGACTGCGCTCGCGGTCCGTCGGGACGAACTCGATCGTCGCGCGCTCGCCGGCCTGCCCGAGACGCGCGATGCGCTCGCGGCCCTCGGCGTCCGGTCGGCACGCGAGCTCCAGCGGTGGCGCGAGGACCGACTGGCCCGACTCGTCGACGACGAGCCGGGCGTGGCGGCCGCCGTGCGACCGCACCGCACCGCGACCGCCGGCTACATCGCTGCATCACTCGCGGTCGCGGCCGCGTACGCGATGTTCTTCAGCCGGGGCGAGCTCGGACTCGAGGTCGAGGTCGTCGCCTCGGCCGTCGCCCTCGTCGTCGGTGCCGCGGTCATGGCGATGGTCGTCCCGTGGACGCGTCGGCGACCGGTGACGGCGGCCGACGCCACGATGGCCTGCATCATCGCCGTCCTCGGCGCGGCGGCAGCGGTCGCGACGGCCGTGCAGGCCGGCCGCGCGGGCGGCGGGCTCGCGGTTCCCGTCACGATCGCCGGGGTGAGTGGGTTCGCGCTCGTGGCGATGGCCGCGGTCACCACCGCGCGTCGAGTCCGCGTCCCGCGATCCGTCAGGGAGCGGGACACGGCGCGTGCGGCGGAGGTCCGCGACGAGTTCGGCGACGAGGTCGCCCGCGTCCGGCGCTCGTGCGGGGAACAGGTCGCCGCGGCACTCGCGCAGGCTGATGCCGAGGCGGTCGAGCACGCGCGCGGCGAGGTCGCCGCGGCCTACGCGGTGCTCACCCGGCGCGGCCTGCTCGACCCGGCCGCGGCGCCGCACGAACCGGGCATGCTCCTCATCGACGACCCCATCGCGCGCGCCGCGCGCGCGAACCGGATGCCTGACCGGGGCCCGCTGGTCCCCGCGCTCGCGCGCACCCGGTGAGCCGCCAGGCAGGCGGAGGGGCCCGGCCCCCGGGGCGACGGCCCGCCGTCGCCGGTGCGGCGTAGGCTCGGAGGATGGCGTCGAACCCGACCTCCGCGTGGGCCGTCGCCGGCTTCGCGGCCGCACTCGACGTCGCGCTCATCGTCGCGACGTTCGGCTTCGTCAGCCTGCTCGCCGACCTCGAGCCCATCGCCGATCCCGCCGCGGGCCGGCTCGTCGGTCCGATCACGATCGGCGCGGCCGTCGGCGCCCTCCTCCTGCTGCTGGGCGCCGCGCTGACGCGCGGGATGCGGGCCTGGTCGCTCGCGGGCCTCGCGTTCATCGTGACCTGGGCGACCGGCGTCGTCGCCGCGACGATCGCGTACGCGGCATCCACCGGGACGATCCTGGCCGCATTCCTCTTCGCCCTGTCCTTCATGTCGGTCGGATTCGGGCTCATCGTGCCGCTCGCGAGCGCGCTCGTGGCGCTCCTCGCCGCCGTGACCGTGCGCGCGGAGGAGGGCGGGGTCGAACGGCCCAGGTGGCCGTGGGAGCGCGACGACGACGAGTGACGCGGCGCCAGCGGCCGGACATCCGTTCACCGCTTCGGCGGCGCCCGACGCCGTCGGCAGTAGGGTGAACCGCGTGGAGGGATCGGTCGAGGCCCGCGTGAGCCACGAGGTCGACCGCTGGCTGGCGTGGCTGCCGCGCTGGCGGCCGGGCACGCACCGCGGTCGCGTGCGCCTGTGCACGCGATGCTTCGGCTCGCCGATCCTCGCCGCGGCCGGGCTCGACGTCGACGTGCCGCACCCCGTGCAGCACGCCTTCTCGATGCGCATGAAGGGCATCATCGACGTCGCCGTCGACGACTACACCGCCCGCAACCTGCCGATGCTCCATCGCGAGATCCGCCTCGCGGAGGAGCGCAAGGCGCGACGGCCGTACCGCGCGGGGGAGGGGCTCGACCCGGAGTTCCTCGGGCTCGACCTCGACCCCGACCCGACGCCGGGCGAGCCGTTCCTCTTCACGCTGCAGGGGCTCGAGGCGGATGCCGCGGCCGAGGCCGCCGAGCCCGCGCCGCGCCCGTTCACCCCACAGGAGAAGGAGGCGCTGCGCGAGGAGGTGCGCCTGGCCGACGAGTTCGCCAAGCAGCTGGGCCGGCGCATCTGCGCCGAGCTCGCGAGGCACCGCCAGCGCATCGCGAACGCGGTCGAGCGGCTCGTCGAACCGCAGGTGGCCGAGCTCCTCGCCGACCTCGACCGCGAGCTCGACGCGCCGGGCTGGACCAACTGAGGCCGCGATCGAACCGCCGGTGGTCGAGTAGGACGCGAAGCGCCCGTATCGAGACCCATTTGACCCCATCGTGACGCCGCATTACCATTGATCGGGTGTGCGCGTTGCCGCGCGCTCGTGCTGTGCCCGGGATCCTGCGATCCACGGCGTCGGCGCGGGTGCTCACAGGGCGCACACCAGGGCGGCGGCCGAACGGCCGGAAGCCCCCACGGCATACCCACCACTGAAAAGGCAGCGCCGCTCGGCGGTGCCGGTGGGTCGTGATGTGAAATCCATCAACGCTGTCACCGTGCAGCACAACAAGGAGAAGCAGTGCCAACCATTCAGCAGTTGGTCCGCAAGGGTCGCACGCCCAAGGTCACCAAGACCAAGGCGCCCGCCCTGAAGGCCAACCCCCAGCAGCGCGGCGTGTGCACGCGTGTGTACACCACCACCCCGAAGAAGCCGAACTCGGCGCTCCGCAAGGTCGCCCGTGTGAAGCTCTCGAACGGCACCGAGGTCACCGCCTACATCCCCGGTGAGGGCCACAACCTGCAGGAGCACTCGATGGTGCTCGTGCGCGGCGGTCGTGTGAAGGACCTCCCGGGTGTCCGCTACAAGATCATCCGCGGCGCGCTCGACACGCAGGCCGTGAAGAACCGCAAGCAGGCTCGTAGCCGCTACGGCGCGAAGATGGAGAAGAAGTAATGCCTCGCAAGGGTCCCGCTCCGAAGCGCCCCGTCGTCGCCGACCCGGTCTACGGTTCGCCGGTCGTCAGCCAGCTCGTCAACAAGATCCTCATCGACGGCAAGAAGGACCTCGCGCAGCGCATCGTCTACGAGGCGCTCGAGAACGTCGCGAACAAGTCCGGCCAGGACGCCGTCGCGGTCCTGAAGAAGGCCCTCGACAACGTGCGCCCGACCCTCGAGGTCCGGTCGCGCCGCGTCGGCGGCTCGACCTACCAGGTCCCCGTCGAGGTCAAGCCGCACCGTGCGAACACCCTGGCGCTGCGCTGGCTCACCAGCTACGCCAAGGCCCGCCGCGAGAAGACCATGACCGAGCGTCTCACCAACGAGATCCTCGACGCCTCGAACGGCCTGGGTGCCGCGGTCAAGCGCCGCGAGGACACCCACAAGATGGCCGAGTCGAACCGCGCCTTCGCCCACTACCGCTGGTAGTCACTCCGGTGGTCGAGTAGCGGCGAAGCCGCGTATCGAGACCTCGCGAGGATCTCGATACGGCCGCGAAGCGGCCTACTCGATCACCGACACCCCAAGCCCCTTCCAACTTCATCCGGAGGAACCCCGTGGCACTTGACGTGCTCACCGACCTGAACAAGGTCCGCAACATCGGCATCATGGCGCACATCGATGCCGGCAAGACCACCACGACCGAGCGCATCCTGTTCTACACGGGCGTCAACCACAAGATCGGCGAGACGCACGACGGCGCGTCCACCACCGACTGGATGGAGCAGGAGAAGGAGCGCGGCATCACCATCACGTCCGCCGCGGTCACCTGTTTCTGGAACAAGAACCAGATCAACATCATCGACACGCCCGGCCACGTCGACTTCACCGTCGAGGTGGAGCGTTCGCTGCGCGTGCTCGACGGCGCCGTCGCGGTCTTCGACGGCAAGGAGGGCGTGGAGCCCCAGTCCGAGACCGTGTGGCGCCAGGCCGACAAGTACAACGTCCCCCGCATCTGCTTCGTCAACAAGATGGACAAGCTCGGCGCGGACTTCTACTTCACGGTCGACACCATCATCAAGCGCCTCGGCGCGAAGCCGCTCGTGCTCCAGCTCCCGATCGGCGCCGAGAACGACTTCGTCGGCGTCATCGACTTGGTCGAGATGCGCGCGCTGGTGTGGCCCGGCGACGCCAAGGGCGACGTGACCATGGGCGCCAAGTACGAGGTCCAGGAGATCCCGGCCGACCTGAAGGACAAGGCCGAGGAGTACCGCCAGCAGCTGCTCGAGACCGTCGCCGAGACCAGCGACGAGCTGCTCGAGAAGTTCTTCGGCGGCGAGGAGCTCACGGTCGCCGAGATCAAGGGCGCGATCCGCAAGCTCACCGTCAACTCCGAGATCTACCCCGTGCTGTGCGGCTCGGCGTTCAAGAACCGCGGCGTGCAGCCCATGCTCGACGCGGTCATCGACTACCTGCCGTCGCCGCTCGACGTGCCCGCCGTGCAGGGTCACGACGTGCGCGACGAGGAGAAGATCATCGAGCGCCACGCCGACGCGACCGAGCCCTTCTCGGCGCTCGCGTTCAAGGTCGCGGTGCACCCGTTCTTCGGTCGCCTCACCTACGTGCGCGTCTACTCGGGCCGTCTCGACTCCGGCGCCCAGGTCATCAACTCGACCAAGGGCAAGAAGGAGCGCATCGGGAAGATCTTCCAGATGCACGCCAACAAGGAGAACCCGGTCGACTCGGTCACCGCGGGCAACATCTACGCCGTCATCGGCCTGAAGGACACGACCACCGGCGACACGCTGTGCGACCCGGACAACCAGGTCGTCCTCGAGTCGATGACCTTCCCGGAGCCCGTCATCGAGGTCGCCATCGAGCCGAAGACCAAGGCCGACCAGGAGAAGCTCGGCATGGCGATCCAGAAGCTCGCCGAGGAGGACCCGACCTTCCGCACCGAGCTCAACCAGGAGACCGGCCAGACCGTCATCAAGGGCATGGGCGAGCTCCACCTCGACATCCTCGTGGACCGCATGAAGCGCGAGTTCAAGGTCGAGGCGAACGTCGGCAAGCCGCAGGTCGCGTACCGCGAGACCATCAAGCGCGCCGTCGACCGTCACGACTACACCCACAAGAAGCAGACGGGTGGCTCGGGCCAGTTCGCGAAGATCCAGTTCAAGCTCGAGCCGCTCGAGGTCGAGGGCGACAAGACCTACGAGTTCGAGAACGCCGTCACGGGTGGTCGCGTCCCGCGCGAGTACATCCCGTCGGTCGACGCGGGCTTCCAGGACGCGATGCAGGTCGGCATCCTCGCCGGCTACCCGATGGTGGGCGTCAAGGCGACCCTCGTCGACGGTGCCGCGCACGACGTCGACTCCTCGGAGATGGCGTTCAAGATCGCCGGTTCGATGGGCTTCAAGGAGGCCGCTCGGAAGGCGAACCCCGTCCTGCTCGAGCCGCTGATGGCCGTCGAGGTCCGTACTCCCGAGGAGTACATGGGCGACGTCATCGGCGACCTGAACTCGCGCCGCGGCCAGATCCAGTCCATGGAGGACGCCGCCGGCGTGAAGGTCGTGCGTGCGCACGTCCCGCTCTCGGAGATGTTCGGCTACATCGGCGACCTGCGGTCCAAGACCTCGGGCCGCGCGGTGTACTCGATGGAGTTCGAGAGCTACGCGGAGGTCCCGAAGGCCGTGGCCGAGGAGATCGTCCAGAAGAACAAGGGCGAGTAACGCGCCCGAACGCACGGACCGACAGGTTCGCGTAACATAACAACACAACCCCAGTAGCACACCGGTCGCAATCCGGCGCCCGGTGCTGCTACACGGATCCTGAGGAGGACCCACAGTGGCTAAGGCCAAGTTCGAGCGGACCAAGCCGCACGTCAACATCGGAACGATCGGTCACGTCGACCACGGCAAGACCACGCTCACCGCAGCGATCTCCAAGGTGCTCGCCGACAAGTACCCGTCGGCCACCAACGTGCAGCGCGACTTCGCGTCGATCGACTCCGCTCCCGAGGAGCGCCAGCGCGGCATCACGATCAACATCTCGCACGTCGAGTACGAGACGCCGAAGCGCCACTACGCGCACGTCGACGCCCCGGGTCACGCCGACTACATCAAGAACATGATCACCGGTGCCGCCCAGATGGACGGCGCGATCCTCGTGGTCGCGGCGACCGACGGCCCGATGGCCCAGACGCGCGAGCACGTGCTGCTCGCCAAGCAGGTCGGCGTCCCCTACCTGCTCGTCGCGCTGAACAAGGCCGACATGGTCGACGACGAGGAGATCCTGGAGCTCGTCGAGCTCGAGGTCTCGGAGCTGCTCGCCAGCCAGGGCTTCGCCGAGGATGCGCCGGTCGTGCGCGTCTCGGGCCTCAAGGCGCTCGAGGGCGACGAGAAGTGGGTCCAGTCGATCCTCGACCTCATGGAGGCCGTCGACAACAACATCCCCGACCCGGTGCGTGACAAGGACAAGCCGTTCCTCATGCCGATCGAGGACGTCTTCACCATCACCGGTCGTGGCACGGTCGTCACCGGCCGCGCCGAGCGCGGCACGCTGAAGATCAACTCCGAGGTCGAGATCGTCGGCATCCGCCCGACGCAGAAGACCACGGTCACGGGCATCGAGATGTTCCACAAGCAGCTCGACGAGGCCTGGGCCGGCGAGAACTGCGGTCTCCTGCTCCGCGGCACCAAGCGCGAGGACGTCGAGCGCGGCCAGGTCGTCGTGGCGCCGGGCTCGGTCACCCCGCACACGAACTTCGAGGGCACCGCGTACATCCTCTCGAAGGAGGAGGGCGGGCGTCACAACCCGTTCTACGCGAACTACCGTCCGCAGTTCTACTTCCGCACCACCGACGTCACCGGCGTCATCACGCTGCCCGAGGGCACCGAGATGGTCATGCCCGGCGACACCACCGACATGTCGGTCGAGCTCATCCAGCCGATCGCCATGGAGGAGGGCCTCGGCTTCGCCATCCGCGAGGGTGGCCGCACCGTCGGCGCCGGTACCGTCACGAAGATCATCAAGTAACCTTCGCGATCGCGACCTGCAAGGGGTCGGGCCTTCGGGCCCGGCCCCTTCGTCGTACCGGTACCACAACCGTGCACGGGCGTCCAGATCCGGGCAGGGCGTCCCTCGTCGAGGAGACCTCGGGTTAGCCTTGACCGGATGGTTCCCCCGTCGATCCGAACGCGTGCCGCCGTGCGGCCCGAGATCCAGGCGCTCCGCGCGATCGCGGTGTGCGCCGTCGTGCTGCACCACGGCTGGCCCGCGGTCGCACCCGCGGGCTACATGGGCGTCGACGTCTTCTTCGTCGTGTCGGGGTTCCTCATCACGGCGCTGCTGCTGCGCGAGCACGCCCGCACCGGGCGCATCTCGCTGAAGGACTTCTACCTGCGCCGCGCACGGCGGATCCTCCCGGCGGCCATGGCGGTGCTCGTCGCGGTCACGGTGCTGACGTACCTCGTCGTGCCCAGGATCGAATGGCGCTCCTACTTCCGCGAGGTCATCGCGAGCGCCCTCTACTTCGAGAACTGGCTGCTCGCGGCCGACTCGCAGGACCCGGCGCGCGACGACCTCGCGTCCACGCCCGTGCAGCACTTCTGGTCGCTCTCGGTCGAGGAGCAGTTCTACCTCGTGTGGCCGCTGCTGATCATCGCGGCCATCGCGATCGCCGTCCGCGCGTCGCGAGACCCTCGCCGCGCCCTGCTCGTCGTGCTCGGCCTCGCCACGGCCGCCTCGTTCGCCTGGAACGTGGTGCTCACCGCGCAGGACCACAACCTCGCCTACTTCTCGACGTTCACGCGCGTGTGGGAGTTCGGGGTCGGCGGAATCCTCGCCGTCGTCGTCCCCGAGGCGGCGTCGGGCCGGGAGCGCCTGCGCGCCGCCGTCGGATGGCTCGGGCTCGCGCTCATCGCCGTGCCGATCCTCGTCTTCCGAACGCCCGAGGTGTTCCCCGGGCTGGTCGTGCTCGTCCCGGTCGCCGGCGCGCTCGCGGTCATCTGGGCGGGGATGCCGGCCGCACGGTGGTCGCCCGCTCGGGCGACCGGCCTCGCCCCGGTGCAGTGGACCGGGGACATCTCGTACTCGCTCTACCTGTGGCACTGGCCGATCTTCATGTTCGTGCCGTTCATCACGGGCGTGCCGAGTCCGCCGTGGCTCATGGGGCTGCTCGTGGTCGCGTCGTTCGCCGTCGCCGCCGCGTCGAAGCGATGGATCGAGGACCCCGCACGGTTCGGCCTCGCCGGGGCGAGGCGGCCCCGGTCCGCCCTGCTGCTCGGCTCGTTCGTCACGCTCGCCGCACTGGTCGTCGCGGCGGGGATCGTCGGCCCGAACGCCGCCGGCGCCGAGGCGTGCGAGCGCCCCGCACAGACGGGGGAGTGATCCGACCCGAGGCGACCGGAGTCGCGTCAGATCTCGATGCCGTCGACCGTCGTCCGGAGGTCGATCGCGCCCTCGACGCTCCGCGCGACCGTGCACGCCTTCGCGATCGCGCGGGCCATGATCCCCGCGAGCTTCTCGCGCTCCTCGGGCTCGAGGGCGGAGAGGTCGACGATGATCTCCTCGTCGATCTCCCGGTACCGGTTGCCGTCCTTCGAGGTGCCGTGGGCCCACACCGTGATCGCGACGTCGTCGCCGAGCCGGCGCGCGGCGACCGAGTCGGCGCTCATGCCCGCGCAGCCGGCCAGCGCGAGCTTGAGGAGCTCGCCCGGGGTGAAGTGCCCCGGCGCCTCGACGGGCCCGATGAGCACGGTCGACCCGCGCTCGTTGAGGCCCTCGTAGGTCCGCGGGCCGGTCCGCGTCACCGAGACGCTCCCCGGTCCGATCCGCTCGCCGACCGCGTGCGCGTGCTCCGTCATCGAGTTCCTCCTCCACCGTGTCGTGCACCGATTCCACCACGGCGACGGATGCCGCGGCATCCGCTTGGCTGGGAGGATGCGGTGAGCCTCGTCGCCGCGACACGCCCGGGTTGCACGGATGCGCCCCCATATGGCAAACTCGTTGAGTTCAACATTTCGAACGGCGCGCCTTGCTGCGCTCCGATCGGATCACTGCCAGGCAGTGCATAGCCACCGGAAGCTCCACGGAGCCCCACGGGTCAGGCTAGGCCGCGGGCAGCAGGACACACAACCGACCACCACCCTTCGAGCATGGGCGATGCCCCATGCCCGTTTTCGCGAGTGCGACACGCCCGAGCGCGGGGGCCGGTTGGGGCTCGAAGGTCGAGCGTGTCGAGACCACCGCGATGCGGGGTGGTTTCGACAGGCTCGATCACCGGCCTTTGACAGAAGAACAGTGGTGCTTCACACGAAGTGGCTACGCGGCGTCCGATGCCCTCGGAAGGGGTAAGACGCCTTGACAGAGAGAGAGTCAGCAATGGCGGGACAGAAGATCCGCATTCGACTGAAGTCGTACGACCACGAGGTCATCGACACCTCGGCGCGCAAGATCGTCGACACGGTGACCCGCGCGGGCGCCACGGTCGTCGGCCCCGTGCCGCTTCCGACCGAGAAGAACGTGGTGTGCGTCATCCGTTCGCCCCACAAGTACAAGGACAGCCGCGAGCACTTCGAGATGCGCACCCACAAGCGCCTGATCGACATCGTGGACCCGACGCCCAAGGCCGTCGACTCGCTCATGCGTCTCGACCTTCCGGCCGACGTCAACATCGAGATCAAGCTCTGAGGTACGACATGTCCACCACTGCAAAGAACGTGAAGGGTCTGCTCGGCACCAAGCTCGGCATGACCCAGGTGTGGGACGAGAACAACAAGCTCATCCCGGTCACCGTCATCGAGATCGCCCCCAACGTGGTCACCCAGCTCCGCACCCCGGAGCGCGACGGCTACGCGGCCGTCCAGATCGCCGCGGGCGCCATCGACCCCCGCAAGGTCACCAAGCCCCTCACCGGTCACTTCGAGGCCGCCGGCGTCACGCCGCGCCGCCACGTGACCGAGGTGCGCACCGCCGACGCCGCGGACTACGCGCTCGGCCAGGAGCTCACCGTCGACGGCACCTTCGAGGCCGGCCAGCTGGTCGACGTCGTCGGCACGTCGAAGGGCAAGGGCTTCGCCGGTGTCATGAAGCGCCACAACTTCGCGGGCGTCTCCGCGTCGCACGGTGCCCACCGCAACCACCGCAAGCCCGGTTCGATCGGCGCCTCGTCGACCCCGAGCCGTGTCTTCAAGGGCATGCGCATGGCCGGCCGCATGGGTGGCGAGCGCGTCACCGTCCTGAACCTCCGCGTGCACGCCGTCGACGCCGAGAAGGGCCTGCTGCTCGTCAAGGGCGCGGTTCCCGGTGCTCGCGGTCGTCTCGTGTTCGTCCGCAACGCTGTGAAGGGGGCGTAGTCCATGGCTACCGCCAACACCATCGACGTCCTCGACGTCACCGGCAAGAAGTCCGGCTCGATCGAGCTGCCCGCCGAGCTCTTCGACGTGCAGACCAACGTGCCGCTGATCCACCAGGTCGTCGTCGCCCAGCTCGCCGCCGCGCGCCAGGGCACGCACAAGACCAAGACCCGCGGCGAGGTCTCCGGTGCCGGCCGCAAGCCCTTCAAGCAGAAGGGCACGGGCCGCGCCCGCCAGGGCTCGATCCGCGCGCCGCACATGACCGGCGGTGGCGTCGTCCACGGCCCGCAGCCGCGCGACTACTCGCAGCGCACCCCCAAGAAGATGATCGCCGCGGCCCTGCTCGGCGCGCTCTCCGACCGCGCTCGCGGCGGCCGCATCCACGCGGTCGAGTCGCTCGCCAACGGTGAGACCCCGAAGACGAAGGACGCCGTCGCGCTCCTCGCCTCGGTCGCCCCGTCGCGGCACCAGCTCGTCGTGCTCACCCGCGACGAGGAGCTCTCGGAGCGTGCGGTCCGCAACATCCCGACCGTGCACGTCCTGCCGGTCGACCAGCTGAACGCCTACGACGTGCTCGTCTCCGACGACATCGTCTTCAGCAAGGCCGCGCTCGAGGCGTTCGTCGCCGCGAAGCAGGCGAAGAAGGAAGAGGTCTCCGCATGAGCGCCGCGCACAACAAGGACCCCCGCGACATCATCATCGCGCCGGTGGTCTCGGAGAAGAGCTACAACCTGATCGACGAGGGCAAGTACACGTTCATCGTGGACCCCCGCTCGAACAAGACCGAGATCAAGCTCGCCATCGAGAAGATCTTCAACGTCCAGGTCGCTTCGATCAACACCCTCAACCGTCAGGGCAAGACGCGTCGCACCCGCTTCGGCATGGGCAAGCGCAAGGACACCAAGCGCGCGATCGTCACCCTCAAGTCCGGCTCGATCGACATCTTCACGAACGTCGGCTAAGGAGCAGAGGAACCTCACTATGGCTATTCGCAAGTACAAGCCCACGACCCCGGGTCGTCGCGGTTCGTCGGTCGCCGACTTCGCCGAGATCACGCGCTCGACGCCCGAGAAGTCGCTGCTCAAGCCGCTCTCGAAGACCGGTGGTCGCAACAACCAGGGCCGCATCACGACCCGTCACATCGGTGGTGGCCACAAGCGCCAGTACCGTGTGATCGACTTCCGTCGCAACGACAAGGACGGCGTGCCCGCCAAGGTCGCGCACATCGAGTACGACCCCAACCGCACCGCGCGCATCGCGCTGCTCCACTTCGCGGACGGCACCAAGCGCTACATCCTGGCCCCGGCCAAGCTGTCGCAGGGTGACCTCGTGGAGTCGGGCCCGGCCGCCGACATCAAGCCCGGCAACAACCTGCCGCTGCGCAACATCCCGACCGGTACGGTCATCCACGCCATCGAGCTCCGCCCCGGCGGCGGCGCGAAGATGGCGCGTTCGGCCGGCGCCTCGGTGCGCCTGGTCGCGAAGGACGGCCCCTACGCGCAGCTCCGCCTGCCGTCGGGCGAGATCCGCAACGTCGACGCGCGCTGCCGCGCGACCGTCGGCGAGGTCGGCAACGCCGAGCAGTCGAACATCAACTGGGGCAAGGCCGGCCGCAAGCGCTGGAAGGGCGTGCGCCCGACCGTCCGCGGCGTCGCGATGAACCCGATCGACCACCCGCACGGTGGTGGTGAGGGCAAGACCTCCGGTGGTCGTCACCCGGTCAGCCCGTGGGGTCAGCCCGAGGGACGCACCCGTCGCCCCAACAAGGAGAGCGACAAGCTCATCGTCCGTCGTCGCACCGTCGGCAAGAAGCGCAAGTAGGAGTAAGAGAAGATGCCTCGCAGCCTCAAGAAGGGCCCCTTCGTCGACGAGCACCTGCTTCGCAAGGTCGCCTCGCAGAACGAAGCGGGTTCCAAGAACGTCATCAAGACGTGGTCGCGTCGCTCGATGATCGTCCCGGCCATGCTCGGCCACACGATCGCCGTGCACGACGGCCGCAAGCACATCCCGGTGTTCGTCACCGAGACCATGGTGGGCCACAAGCTCGGCGAGTTCGCGCCCACCCGCACCTTCCGTGGACACGTGAAGGACGACAAGAAGGGCCGCCGCCGCTGACGCGGTGGCGTGAAGGAGGAGAGAAATGGTGGAGTCGATCGCCCGCGTGCGTCACATCCGCGTGACCCCCATGAAGGCCCGCCGCGTCGTCAACCTGATCCGCGGCAAGCAGGCACAGGAGGCCCTGGCCATCCTGAAGTTCGCCCCGCAGGGTGCGAGCGAGCCGGTCTACAAGCTCGTCGCCTCGGCCATCGCGAACGCTCGCGTCAAGGCCGATGCCACGAACACCTACCTGGACGAGCAGGACCTCTACGTGAAGACGGCATACGTCGACGAGGGCACCACCCTCAAGCGTTTCCAGCCGCGCGCGCAGGGTCGTGCCTTCCGCATCAACAAGCGCACGAGCCACATCACCATCGTGCTCGGCACGCCCGAGGAGGGTACGAAGTAATGGGTCAGAAGGTCAACCCGTACGGCTTCCGTCTCGGCATCACCACCGACCACGTGTCGCGGTGGTTCTCCGACTCGACGAAGCCCGGACAGCGCTACGCCGACTACCTCGCCGAGGACGTCAAGATCCGTCGCCTGCTCCAGACGTCGCTCGACCGTGCGGGCGTCTCCCGCATCGAGATCGAGCGCACCCGCGACCGCGTCCGCGTGGACATCCACACGGCTCGCCCGGGTATCGTGATCGGCCGCCGCGGCGCCGAGGCCGAGCGCATCCGCGCCGACCTCGAGAAGCTCACCGGCAAGCAGATCCAGCTCAACATCCTCGAGGTCAAGAACCCCGAGGCCGACGCCCAGCTCGTCGCGCAGGGCATCGCCGAGCAGCTCTCCGCCCGCGTGGCCTTCCGCCGCGCGATGCGCAAGGGCCTGCAGGGCGCGCAGCGCGCCGGCGCCAAGGGCGTCCGCATCCAGGTCTCGGGTCGCCTCGGCGGCGCCGAGATGAGCCGCTCGGAGTTCTACCGCGAGGGTCGGGTGCCGCTGCACACGCTCCGCGCGAACATCGACTACGGCTTCTACGAGGCCAAGACCACGTTCGGCCGCATCGGCGTGAAGGTCTGGATCTACAAGGGCGACATCACCAACAAGGAGCTCGCCCGCGAGCAGGCCGCCCAGAAGCCGTCGCGTGACCGTAACGACCGTCGCCGTGCGCCCCGCGCGCAGGAGGCGGCCGCAGCAGGAGTTGAGGCATAACCATGTTGATTCCCCGTCGAGTCAAGTACCGCAAGCAGCACCACCCCGGCCGTTCGGGCCAGGCCACCGGCGGCACGAAGGTCTCCTTCGGCGAGTACGGCATCCAGGCCCTGAGCCCCGCGTACGTGACCAACCGTCAGATCGAGTCCGCTCGTATCGCCATGACGCGTCACATCAAGCGCGGCGGCAAGGTGTGGATCAACATCTACCCCGACCGTCCGCTCACGAAGAAGCCCGCCGAGACCCGCATGGGTTCCGGTAAGGGTTCGCCCGAGTGGTGGGTCGCCAACGTCAAGCCGGGCCGGGTCCTCTTCGAGGTCTCGGGCGTCTCCGAGCAGCTCGCTCGCGAGGCCATGACCCGTGCAATCCACAAGCTGCCCCTCAAGGCACGCATCATCAAGCGCGAGGAGGGCGACGCATAATGGCCGTCGGTTCCAAGGAGCTCGCTGTGACCGAGCTCGACACCTTCGAGGACGAGCGTCTCGTCGACGAGCTGAAGAAGGCCAAGGAGGAGCTGTTCAACCTGCGCTTCCAGTCGGCCACCGGTCAGCTCGAGAGCCACGGCCGCCTGAAGGCCGTCAAGCGCGACATCGCCCGCATCTACACGGTCATCCGTGAGCGCGAGCTCGGCATCCGTGCCACGCCCGCCCCGGTCGAGGCTCCGGCCAAGGCCGAGAAGAAGACGAAGAAGGCCAAGGCCGCCCCCGAGGCGGCCGAGGCCGAGACGAAGGAGGCCTGATCATGGCTGAGACCAAGAAGGCTGCGGCCGAGGTCGCCGAGACGGCCGAGCTCGTCCGCGGGTACCGCAAGGTCCGTCGCGGCTACGTCGTCAGCGACAAGATGGACAAGACCATCGTCGTCGAGGTCGAGGACCGCGTGAAGCACCCGCTGTACGGCAAGGTCATGCGCCGTACGTCGAAGGTCAAGGCGCACGACGAGCAGAACACCGCCGGCATCGGCGACCTCGTCGTGATCTCCGAGACCCGCCCGCTCAGCGCCACCAAGCGCTGGCGCCTGGTCGAGATCGTCGAGAAGGCCAAGTAAGCCCCCGGGCTTGCTTCCCAGAAGGAGTACGAAGTGATTCAGCAGGAATCCCGGCTCAAGGTCGCCGACAACACGGGCGCCAAGGAGCTGCTCACCATCCGCGTGCTCGGCGGTTCCAGCCGCCGCTACGCGGGCCTCGGCGACGTCATCGTCGCCACCGTCAAGGACGCGATCCCGGGCGGCAACGTGAAGAAGGGCGATGTGGTCAAGGCCGTCATCGTCCGCACCGTGAAGGAGACCCGTCGTCCCGACGGCTCCTACATCAAGTTCGACGAGAACGCCGCGGTGATCCTCAAGAACGACGGTGACCCCCGTGGCACCCGCATCTTCGGGCCGGTCGGCCGGGAGCTTCGCGACAAGAAGTTCATGAAGATCATCTCGCTGGCGCCGGAGGTGCTGTAACCATGGCCAAGATCAAGAAGGGCGACCTCGTCGAGGTCATCTCGGGCCGCAGCCAGGCTCGCGGCGGCGACCGCGGCAAGCAGGGTCGCGTCATCGAGGTCCTGGTCGACCAGAACCGCGTCGTGGTGGAGGGCGTCAACTACGTCACCAAGCACGTGCGCGTCGGCCAGACCCAGCGCGGCACCAAGACCGGCGGCATCGAGACCCACGAGGCCCCGATCCACGTGTCGAACGTCGCGATCGTCGACCCCGAGACGAAGAAGCCGACCCGCGTCGGCTTCCGCACCGAGACGGTCACCAAGGACGGCGTCGAGAAGACGGTCCGCGTCCGCTACGCCAAGAAGTCAGGTAAGGACCTGTAATGACTGACACCGCGACTGCCGCGCCGGCTGGCAAGATCCAGCCGCGCCTCAAGCAGAAGTACAAGGCCGACATCACCGCGGCCCTGACCGAGGCGAACGGGTACACCAACCCGCACCAGGTCCCGGGCCTCGTGAAGATCGTCGTCAACATGGGTGTCGGCGAGGCCGCGCGCGATGGCAAGGTCATCGACGGCGCCATCGCCGACCTCACGAAGATCACCGGCCAGAAGCCGCAGGTCACCAAGGCCCGCAAGTCCATCGCGCAGTTCAAGCTGCGCGAGGGCCAGCCGATCGGCGCGCACGTCACGCTGCGCGGCGACCGGATGTGGGAGTTCCTCGACCGCCTGCTCTCGCTGGCGCTGCCCCGTATCCGCGACTTCCGCGGCCTCTCGGACCAGCAGTTCGACGGCACCGGCAACTACACGTTCGGTCTCACGGAGCAGTCCGTGTTCCACGAGATCGACCAGGACAAGATCGACCGGGTCCGCGGCATGGACATCACCGTGGTGACCACCGCCAAGACCGACGACGAGGGCCGCGCGCTGCTCAAGGCGCTCGGCTTCCCGTTCAAGTCGAACGAGTCCGCCCAGTAGTTCGTAGTAGACTCTACGAGTTTGTGCCAGCGCCGGCGGGTCTCGGAGCCATCCGAGGCCCCGCCGGCACCGGCATGCGGCGGTTCGCAACCGCGTACCGCCACCACCACAGGTCAGTCCCCGTGTAACGGGTCCTGAAACCTGGTGAACGTAAGGAACCATTGTCATGACGATGACCGACCCGGTCGCTGACATGCTGACGCGCCTGCGCAACGCCAACTCCGCGCACCACGACACCGTGTCGATGCCGCACTCCAAGCTCAAGGGGCACATCGCCGAAATCCTCAAGTCCGAGGGCTACATCGCGGGCTTCGAGGTCGCCGACGCGCGCGTGGGCAAGACGCTCACGCTGCAGCTCAAGTTCGGCCCCAACCGCGAGCGTTCGATCGCGGGCATCAAGCGGGTGTCCAAGCCCGGCCTTCGCGTGTACGCGAAGTCGACCGAGATCCCCAAGGTGCTCGGCGGCCTCGGCGTCGCGATCCTGTCCACTTCCAGCGGTCTGCTCACCGACCGCCAGGCCGAGAAGAAGGGCGTGGGTGGGGAAGTCCTCGCCTACGTGTGGTAGTTCCATGTCACGAATCGGACGACTTCCCATCGACATCCCCGCCGGTGTCGACGTCAAGGTCGACGGCCGCGCCGTCACCGTGAAGGGCCCGAAGGGCGAGCTCGCACTCACCGTGGCGCAGCCCATCGAGGTCAAGGTCGAGGACAACCAGGTCCTCGTCACCCGCCCCGACGACGAGCGCGAGTCGCGCTCGCTGCACGGCCTCACCCGTACCCTCATCGCCAACGACATCCTGGGCGTCACCCAGGGCTACTCGAAGGGCCTCGAGATCGTCGGCACCGGGTACCGCGTCGCGCAGAAGGGCAGCGCCGTCGAGTTCGCGCTCGGCTTCTCGCACCCGGTCACCGTCGAGCCGCCCGCCGGCATCACGCTGACGGTCGAGGGCAACAACAAGATCACCGTCTCGGGCATCTCGAAGCAGGCCGTCGGTGAGACCGCCGCCAACATCCGCAAGATCAAGAAGCCCGAGCCCTACAAGGGCAAGGGCATCCGCTACGCCGGCGAGGTCGTGCGTCGCAAGGCCGGAAAGGCTGGTAAGTAATCATGGCCGTCAAGAGCAAGTCGGCTGCGCGTTCGCGCCGCCACACCCGGCTTCGCAAGAAGATCGTCGGCACCGAGCTGCGTCCCCGTCTCGTGGTGACGCGTTCGGCCCGCCACGTCTTCGTGCAGGTCGTCGACGACAGCAAGGGCCACACCGTGGCATCCGCCTCGACCATGGAGGCCGACCTCCGCGCGTTCGAGGGTGACAAGACCGCCAAGGCGAAGAAGGTCGGCGAGCTCGTCGCCGAGCGTGCGAAGCAGGCCGGCATCGACTCGGTCGTGTTCGACCGCGGCGGCAACAAGTACGCCGGTCGCGTCGCCGCGATCGCCGACGGAGCGCGAGAGGCAGGGCTGAGCCTGTGAGCGAGAACACTGTGAAGGAGACCGAGGTGGCCGCAGAGGCACCCGTCGAGACGGCAGCTTCCTCGGAGCCGCCGCGCAACGAGCGCGAAGGCCGCCGTGGCGGCCGCGACCGCGGCCAGGGCCGCGACCGTCGCGAGCGCGACGCCGAGAAGAGCCAGTTCCTCGAGCGCGTCGTCACGATCAACCGCGTGTCCAAGGTCGTCAAGGGCGGCCGTCGCTTCAGCTTCACGGCGCTCGTCGTCGTGGGTGACGGCAACGGTCTCGTCGGCGTCGGCTACGGCAAGGCGCGCGAGGTCCCGACCGCGATCTCGAAGGGCGTCGAGGAGGCGAAGAAGAACTTCTTCCGCGTCCCGCGCGTCGGTTCGTCGATCCCGCACCCCGTGCAGGGCGAGGCGGCCGCCGGTGTCGTGCTCCTGCGTCCGGCCGGCCCCGGTACCGGTGTCATCGCCGGTGGTCCGGTCCGCGCCGTGCTCGAGTGCGCGGGCATCCACGACGTCCTGAGCAAGTCGCTCGGTTCGTCGAACACCATCAACATCGTGCACGCCACGGTCGAGGCGCTGAAGCAGCTCGAGGAGCCGCGCGCCGTCGCTGCCCGTCGTGGTCTCGACTACGACGAGGTCGTGCCGGCCCGTCTGCTGCGTGCCGAGGCCCAGGCGGCCGAGGCCGCCGCAGCAGCGAAGGCAGGTGCCTGATGGCCAAGCAGCTCAAGGTGACCCAGGTCAAGTCCAAGGTGAGCGAGAAGCAGAACCAGCGCGACACGCTGCGCAGCCTCGGTCTGAAGAAGATCGGCCAGAGCGTCGTTCGCGAGGACACCCCCCAGGTGCGCGGCTACGTGAAGACGGTCGCCCACCTCGTGACGGTTGAGGAGATCGACTAATGGCTGACGAGACGAAGGACGTCGCCGCCGAGGAGACCCCGAAGAAGGCTCCCGCGAAGAAGGCCGCCGCGAAGCCGGCCGCCGAGAAGAAGGCCGCCGCGAAGCCGGCCGCCGAGAAGAAGGCTCCGGCCAAGGCCGCCGCCGCCAAGACCGACGACGCGAAGGCCGAGAAGGCCCCCGCCAAGAAGGCTCCGGCGAAGAAGGCCCCGGCCAAGAAGGAGTCCGAGGACGTCGTGCGCGAGCCGGTCCTCAAGGTGCACCACCTGCGCCCGGCCCCCGGTGCCAAGAAGGACAAGACCCGCGTCGGACGCGGTGAGGGTTCGAAGGGCAAGACCGCCGGTCGCGGCACCAAGGGTTCGAAGGCCCGCAACAACATCCGCCCCGGCTTCGAGGGTGGCCAGCTTCCGTACCACATGCGTGCGCCGAAGCTCCGCGGCTTCAAGAACCCGTTCCGCGTCGAGTACCAGGTGGTCAACCTGGACAAGCTCGCCGAGCTCTACCCGAAGGGCGGCGACGTCACCGTCGCCGACCTGGTGGCCAAGGGTGCCGTCCGCAAGAACGAGCGCGTCAAGGTGCTCGGCAACGGCGACATCCAGGTGAAGCTCAACGTCGAGGTCGACAAGGTCTCCGGCTCCGCCGAGCAGAAGATCGTCGCCGCCGGCGGTTCGGTCAAGTAAGGCCGCTGCACCACACACGGAATTCGAGCCTGTCGGGACCTCGCGTATGATTCACGGGGGTCTCGACAGGCTCGAGCCGCATTCATGCTGACTGCGGCGTCAGTAACAGGAGGACGAGTGTTCAACGCCATCGGGCGGATCTTCCGCACCCCCGATCTTCGCCGGAAGATCGGTTTCACGCTGGGCATCATCGCCCTGTTCCGCCTCGGCTCGTTCATCCCGGCGCCGTTCGTGGACTTCGGCAACGTCCAGCAGTGTCTTGCGGCGAACCAGGGCGCTTCGGGCCTCTACGAGCTCGTCAACCTGTTCTCGGGCGGCGCGCTCCTCCAGCTGTCGATCTTCGCGCTGGGCATCATGCCGTACATCACGGCGTCGATCATCGTGCAGCTGCTGCGCGTGGTCATCCCCCACTTCGAGACCCTCTACAAGGAGGGCCAGGCCGGCCAGGCCCGCCTCACGCAGTACACGCGCTACCTCACGATCGCGCTCGGCGTCCTCCAGTCGACCACGCTCATCACGGTCGCCCGCTCGGGCGCGCTCTTCCCGGCGAACTCCGACCCGGCGTGCTCGCAGCTCATCACGAACGACGCCTGGTACGCGATCCTGCTCATGGTCGTCACGATGACCGCCGGCACCGGCCTCATCATGTGGATGGGCGAGCTCGTGACCGAGCGCGGCGTCGGCAACGGCATGTCGCTGCTCATCTTCACCTCGATCGCCGCGACCTTCCCGACCTCGCTCTGGGCGATCGGCGTCGCGCGCGGCTGGGACGTCTTCGCGCTCGTGCTCGGCATCGGCCTGCTGGTCGTCGTGGCCGTCGTGTTCGTCGAGCAGTCGCAGCGCCGCGTGCCGGTGCAGTACGCCAAGCGGATGGTCGGGCGCCGCACCTACGGCGGCAACAACACGTACATCCCGATCAAGGTCAACATGGCCGGCGTCGTGCCCGTCATCTTCGCCTCGTCGCTGCTGTACCTGCCGGCGCTCATCGCGCAGTTCAACCAGCCCGCCGCCGGCGAGGAGCCGCAGGCCTGGGTCGTCTGGATCACGAACTACCTGACGCAGGGCGACCACCCGCTCTACATGCTCCTGTACTTCCTGCTCATCGTCGGGTTCACGTACTTCTACGTGGCGATCACGTTCAACCCCGACGAGGTCGCGGAGAACATGAAGAAGTACGGCGGCTTCATCCCCGGCATCCGCGCGGGTCGCCCGACCGCCGAGTACCTCGACTACGTGCTCACGCGCATCACGCTCCCGGGATCGATCTACCTGGGCCTCATCGCCCTGCTGCCGCTTGTCGCGTTCTCGTGGTTCGGCGCGAACCAGAACTTCCCGTTCGGCGGCGCGTCGATCCTGATCATCGTGGGCGTCGGCCTCGAGACCGTGAAGCAGATCGACGCCCAGCTCCAGCAGCGCCACTACGAAGGACTCCTCCGATGACGCACACCGCCTCCGCCCGCTTCCTGATCGTCGGCCCGCAGGGCTCCGGCAAGGGCACGCAGGGCGTGCTCGTCGCCGAGGCGTTCGGAGTCCCGCAGGTCGCGACCGGCGACATCTTCCGGGAGAACGTCAAGGGCGGCACCGAGCTCGGCAAGCGCGTCCAGGCCATCATCGAGGCCGGCGACCTCGTCCCCGACGAGCTGACCAGCGAGCTGGTCCGCGATCGCCTCGCGCAGGCCGATGCCTCCGCCGGCTTCCTCCTCGACGGGTACCCGCGCAACCGCGGCCAGGTCGACGACCTCGAGGCGTTCCTGTCGGGTCGTGGCGAGGCGCTCGACGCGGTCATCGAACTGGTGGTCCCGCGCGACGAGTCGATCACGCGCCTCCGCCAGCGGGCGATCGACCAGGGCCGGACGGATGACACGGAGGAGATCATCGCGAACCGCCTCGCGATCTACGAGCGCGAGACGGCGCCGATCCTCGACGTGTACCGCGAGCACGAGCTCGTCGTCCGGATCGACGGCGTGGGCACCCTCGACGAGGTCACGGAGCGCATCTTCGCGGCGCTCGCCGAGCGCGGCCTGGAGCCGAACGGCAGCGAGGCCGGCGACCGCAGCGCCGGCGCCGCGTAACCGGCGCGACGGGTGTTCGGCCGACTGAAGCTCAAGACGCCGGCCGAACTGCGCGCCATGGTCCCCGCAGGCGAGGCGACCGCGGCCCTGCTCGCGGCGGCCCGTGAGCGGCTCGTCGTCGGGGCGACCCCGCTCGACCTCGATGCCGCCGCCGACGAGGTCATCCTCGCGCACGGCGGCCGCTCGAACTTCCGCCTCGTCCCCGGCTATCGGCACGCGCTCTGCGTGTCGGTCGACGACGACGTGGTGCACGGGATCCCGGGCGACCGGCCGTTCCGCCCCGGCGACATCGTGTCGGTCGACGGCGGGGCCGAGATCGACGGATGGAACGGGGACGCCGCGTTCACTGTGGTCCTTCCCGACCCCGAACGGCCCGACGTGGTGCTCGCGCGCGAGCAGCTCGCCGCCGCGGCCGAACGGTCGCTGTGGGCGGGCATCGCCGCGCTCGCGTCGGCGCGGCACCTGAACGAGGTCGGCGAGGCGATCGAGGCCTCGGTCGAGGCGTCGGGCGCCTACGGCATCCTCGAGGGGTACGGCGGCCACGGCATCGGGCGATCGATGCACGAGGACCCGTCGGTCTACAACCACGCGGTGCGCGGGCGCGGCCCGCGCATCAGGCCCGGCCTGGTGGTCGCGATCGAGCCCATGATCACCGCCGGCGATCCGGCCACGTTCGTGCGCGACGACGGCTGGACCGTGGCGACGGCCGACGGCGGCGACGGCGCGCACGTCGAGCACAGCGTGGCCGTGCACGCCGACGGGATCTGGGTGCTCACCGCGCCCGACGGCGGTGCGGAGGGACTCGCACCCCTCGGCGTGCGGCCGGTGCCGATCGCGTGATCGGCCGCGGCGCGGCATCCGTCACGTCGACATGAGGCCGGACAGCTCGGCGAGGAGCCCGGGGTAGTCCGTGGCGCCGCGGACGAGGCGCCGCACGTTCTCGGGTTCGGAGAAGGCCTCCACGAACTGGTCGAAGACCGACTGGAACTCCGCCCGGCCGTCCTCGGCGAACGCGATGAGCGCGACGACGTGCACGTTCGCATCGCCCCACTCGATCGCCCGTTCGTCGATCGCGATCGCGATGGCGCTCCGCGTGGCGGTCATCGTCATGGCGTGCGGCACGGCGAGGAGGTCGGTGAACGCGGTGGAGGACATGCGCTCGCGTTCGAGGGCGCCCTCGACGTACGCGTCGTCGATGACGCCGGCGTCGATGAGCCGGTCGCCGAGCAGCCGGATCACGGCTTCACGGTCGCGCCCGCCGACGCCGCGCACGAACAGGTCGGGGCCGATCGAGTGCGACAGCGTCGAGGCGAGCCGGGCGCGACGGCGGCCGCGGCGAAGCCGGGCGACCTCCGCGCGGACCCGATCGACGTCGTCGGAGGTCGGGAACGGCGCGACGATCACCACCGCAGGCAGCGGCGAGTCGGGCGGGAGCACCGCGACGACGAGATCCGCCTCGTCGAGGTCGCCGTCGACGAGCTCGGCCTCGTCGCCGAGGGCACCCCGCAGCCGCTCGACGAGCAGGCTGCGGGCGTCGTGGTACTCGGGGACGTCGACGGCGACGCGAACGACGTCGCCCCGCGACCGCGTGCGCTCGAGCTGCGCGCCGAGGTGCATCGCGAGGTAGGCGATCTCGTCGTCGTTGACCGTGATGCCCTCGATCCGGGCGAGCTCGCTCGCGAGGTACACGGCCAGGTCGTAGATCAGCGGATACGCCGACTTGATGGACGCGGTGAGCGGATTGCGCGAGTAGCTCTGCTCGGCTGCACGTGCGGCGAGGTTCTCGACGTGCAGCGCGAGGCGCTCGATGAAGCGCTCGTCGCCGAGTTCGACGAGCCATTCCTGCGAGATGCGCGCGACGATCTCGCGGACCACGGCCTCGCGGGCCGGGCCCTGCTGGAGCGTCGCCACGCGCGAGCCGATGAGTCGCGCGAGGTGGTCGAGCTCCGCGGGCGGGAGCCGCACGTCGAACTCGTCGCGGATGAGGCGGTCGAGCAGCGCGGACAGGGCGTCGAGCGCCGAGCCGGGCGCGTCCGGCCGATCGTGCGGCTCCACTCCGCGCGATTCCGGCGGCGCAGGGATCGTGGCGGGGGTCGCCGGGTCGTCCGAGCCGGCGAGCACGCGATCGCGACCGACCCGGTCGAGCGCGATCGCGACGTGGAGCAGCACGTCGTCGAGCGCGTACTCGTTCGGCGCGTACCCCGCGTCGCGGATGCCCGCGACCAGTGCGGTGCGGAAGCGTTCCATCGACGGGAAGCCGGCGCGCAGCGACGAGAGGTCGCGGATGCCGCGGCGCCCCTCCTCGCGCACGAGCGAGCCGAGGAGGCGGCGCATCGCCGTCTCGGGGCCCACGAGCCGCACCCGGCTCCCCTCGCGGTCGAGGCTCAGGCCGGTGCCCTGCAGCCGAGCGCGGACGCGCCCGAGATCGGCCTCGACCGTGGACTCGCTCACGTGCGCCGCCGCCGCCACCTCGTGCAGGTCGAGTCCGTCGCGCGCGTCGACGAGGTCGCGGATCAAGCGGGCCCGCCGGCCGTCGGGCGTGGCGTCCGCGGCCACCGAGCGGGCGTGCAGGACCCGCGCCCATGCCGACCGGTCGAGTCGGTACCCGTCGGGACCGGACTCCACCACGACCTCGCCCGTGCGGTTCGCCTGGGCGGCGTACGAGCGGATGGTCCGGTCGGACACCCCGAGGCGGTCGGCGAGCCGGGCGGCCGTCACGGCGACGTCGTCGTCGGCGAGTGCCTCGACGAGGCGCTCCCAGTTCTCCGACACCTGGCCCGCTCCGATCCTCGCCGCCTCGGCGCGCACGCTCGTCGGACGGGTGCAGCCCAGTCAACCACCTGCCGGGGCGCCGGGGGAGCGGATGCGACGCATCTTCCGGGGGTGCGGAAGCGGTTCTGTTGGCGGCGGCGGCGCGGATGGGAGCAGACTCGGGCTGTTCGCGGCATCCGCCGTGACCGATCGAAGAGGACCGGGCCAGGCTCGGCGAGGAGGCCGATGATGCGGATCGTCGTGGTGTGCGGAGCCGGTGCGTCGAGCACCTTCGCCGCCCTGCGCATCCGCCGTGCCGCCGAGTCGCGCGGCATGGCGGTCGACGTCCGCGCTGCGGGCGAGCAGACGCTCGCCGAGGCGCTCGAGGGCGCCGACGCGCTGCTCGTCGGCGTGCACCTCGTGCCGCGACTCGGGTCGCTCGAGCAGCTCGCGATCGCGGCATCCGTGCCCGTCGCCGTGCTGCCCGACGAGACCCGCACGCTCGACGGCGATGCCGCCCTCGACCTCGCGATCGCGATCATCGGAGCCCGAGCATGAACACGCCCACGCCGCGCAACCCCGTTCCCTGCGCAGAGCCACGGGTCTATGGTGAACACGGGAACGGACACCAGCGACGGAGGCCGGAGACATGGTGGAGCGCACTGTTCGAGTCGGATCGAGCCACGGACTGCACGCCAGGCCGGCCAAGCTCTTCACGCAGGCCGCCGCGGGGTCGGGATCGAGTGTCACCATCGCGAAAGCGGGCGGCGCTCCGGTCAACGCGGCGAGCATCCTCGCGGTCATCGCGCAGGGCATCGACCACGGCGACGAGGTCACCGTGGTGGTCGACGGGGGCGACGAGCAGCGCGTGCTCGACGAGCTCGTCGAGCTGCTCAGCACCGACCACGACGAATAGCCCGGGGCGTCCGTCGCCCATCGAACCGAACGGGGAGGGCGAGTGATGGAGTTCAGAGGCACCGGCATCGGCCAGGGCGTGGCCGTCGGACCGGTCGTACGGATGGCCGAGCGTCTGCCGGAACCGGTGGACCGACCGAGCCACCTCGATCCGGCCCGTGAGGAGGAGCGCGCCCGCGCGTCGGTCTCGGTCGTCGCCGACGACCTGCAGCGCAAGGGTGCGCAGGCGGGCGGCGCGGCACAGGACGTGCTCGAGGCGCAGGCCATGATGGCCGAGGACCCGACGCTCATGGACGACGTCGTGAAGCGGCTCGCCGACGGCAAGACCGCCGAGCGCGCCGTGTACGAGGCGTTCGCCGCGTTCCGCGACCTCCTGTCGTCGATGGGCGGGTACATGGGCGAACGCGCCGCCGACCTCGACGACGTGTCGCAGCGCGTGGTCGCGCACCTGCTGAAGGTGCCCGCGCCGGGCGTGCCGAACCCGGGCCATCCATTCGTGCTCGTGGCCCGCGACCTCGCGCCCGCCGACACCGCGCTCCTCGATCTCACGCAGGTGCTCGGCCTCGTCACGATCGACGGCGGACCGACCTCGCACACCGCGATCCTGGCCCGCGAGAAGTCCATCGTCGCGATCGTCGGGGCGGCGGATGCCTCGGCCCTCGCCGACGGCGACACCGTGATCGTCGACGCCGAGAACGACCTCGTCGTGCAGTCGCCCGACGCCGACGCCGTGGCAGCGGCGAAGGAGCGGATCGCCGAGCGGGCCGCGCGGGCGGCCGCGCCGATCACGCCCGGCGCGCTCGCCGACGGCACCGCGGTGCCGCTGCTCGCGAACCTCGGCTCGGCCGACGGGGCGGCGGGAGCGGTCGAGCTCGGCGCCGAGGGCGTGGGGCTCTTCCGCACCGAGTTCCTCTTCCTGGACGCCGATCGCGCGCCGAGCGTGAGCGAGCAGCAGGAGCAGTACACGCGCCTGCTCAGCGCGTTCCCGGGGCGGAAGGTCGTCGTGCGCGTGCTCGACGCCGGCGCCGACAAGCCGCTGGCCTTCCTCAACGACGCGGAGGAGGAGAACCCGGCGCTCGGGCTCCGCGGCATCCGGGCCCTGCGCCATGCCGAGGTGATTCTCAGGGAGCAGCTGACCGCGCTCGCCACGGCCGACGCCGCGACCGACGCCGACCTGTGGGTCATGGCGCCGATGATCGCGACCGTCGACGAGACGCGCTACTTCACCGACCTCTGCCGCGAGCTCGGCCTGAAGACGGCCGGCGTCATGGTCGAGACGCCCTCGGCGGCGCTCATCGCCGATCGCGTGCTCGGGGTCGCCGACTTCGCATCGATCGGCACCAACGACCTCACGCAGTACACGATGGCCGCCGATCGGCTCCTCGGCACGGTCGCGAACCTGCAGGACCCGTGGGCGCCGGCCGTGCTGCGGCTGGTCGCCGAGGTCGGCGCCGCCGGCGGCCGCCTCGGCAAGCCCGTCGGCATCTGCGGCGAGGCCGCCGCCGATCCGCTCCTCGCCGTGGTGCTCGTCGGCCTCGGCGCCAGCACCCTGTCGATGTCCCCGTCGGCACTCGCAGACGTCCGCGCCTCCCTCGCGCGGTACACCCGGGAGGATGCCGAGCGCATCGCCCGGGCAGCCCTGGCCGCAGAGGGAGCGGCCGAGGCGAAGCAGGCGGCGAAGCAGGCCGCCGAATCCGCACCCACCCCCACCGGCACGACCGTGCCGTGACCCAGCACTGGAGGCATCATGACGACGACGTCAGCTGAGGCGAAGCGACCCGGGGGTTCCCGCGTCCACGTCCAGCGCTTCGGAACCTTCCTCAGCGGCATGATCATGCCGAACATCCCCGCGCTCATCGCGTGGGGCATCTTCACCGCCTTCTTCATCGGAGTGGGGTGGACGCCGAACGCGGACCTCGCGACCATCGTGGGCCCGTTCATCCATTACCTGCTGCCCATCCTGATCGGCTACACGGGCGGCTCGATGGTCTACGGCATCCGAGGCGGCGTGGTCGGCAGCATCGCGACCTTCGGCGCGATCGCCGGATCCGACCTGCTGATCGCCCAGGTGAACGCCACCCTGCCCGAGGACAACCAGCTCGGCCAGATCCACATGTTCATCGGTGCGATGATCCTCGGACCGCTCGCGGCCTGGACGATGAAGTGGCTCGACTCCCTGTGGGAGGGCAAGGTCAAGGCGGGCTTCGAGATGCTCGTCAACATGTTCTCCGCCGGCATCTGGGGCTTCGTCATGGCCGTCGTCGGGTTCTACCCGGTCGCCTGGCTCGTGAACGGCATCATGAACGCCCTCTCGAGTGCGGTGAGCTGGCTCGTCGAGACGAACCTGCTGCCGCTGACCAGCATCATCATCGAGCCGGCCAAGGTGCTGTTCCTGAACAACGCGATCAACCACGGCGTGCTCACGCCGCTCGGGCTCTCCGAGGCGGCAGAGGACGGCTCGTCGATCCTGTTCCTCCTGGAGGCGAACCCCGGCCCCGGCGTCGGCCTGCTGCTCGCGTTCACGTTCTTCGGCATCGGCGCGGCGAGGGCGTCGGCACCCGGTGCGGCCGTGATCCAGTTCTTCGGCGGCATCCACGAGGTGTACTTCCCGTTCGCGCTGATGAAGCCGATCCTGATCCTGGCGCTCATCGCGGGCGGCATGACCGGGGTTACGACGAACATGCTGCTGGGCGGTGCCCTGCGTGCTCCAGCCGCTCCCGGCAGCATCATCGCGGTACTCCTGCAGACCGCGCCAGGCGCGTACTTCGCGGTCATACTCTCGGTGCTCCTGTCGGCAGCCGTGACGTTCACCATCGCAGCGGTCATCCTGCGGGCGTCGCGCAAGCGGGACCTCGAGGCGATGGCCGTCTCGGATGACGCGTTCGGCGCCGCGATCACGCAGACCGAGGCGGCGAAGGGCAAGAGCTCCGACGCCCTCGCGAACCTGCGCGGCGGTGCGGCGACGCAGGCGGGCGGCAGCGGCGGTCCGGCGACCGGCACGATGCGCGAGATCAAGAACGTCGTGTTCGCGTGCGACGCCGGCATGGGTTCGTCCGCGATGGGCGCGAGCGTCCTGCGCAACAAGATCAAGAAGGCGGGCATCGAGGATGTCACAGTCGTCAACAAGGCGATCGCGGCCCTCGACTCGTCGGCTGATCTCGTCATCACGCAGGGCCAGCTGACGGACCGGGCACGTCACCAGACCCCGGACGCCGTCCACGTCTCCGTCGACAACTTCATGAACTCGCCGAGGTACGACGAGGTCGTCGACCTGATCAAGGCGCAGCACGAGGACCGGTGACGACCACGACGCCGACCGGATGACTCGGAGCCCGGGTCGCGACCGCACCTGCCGGTCGCGACCCGGGCGGTCGCGTCATCCACCCCGTCGAGGCGCCGAACCGGGGAACACGACAGCCGAACCACGAGCACGACGAGGAAGAGGAGACTCCCATGACCGACCAGATCCTGCCCGCCGAGAACGTCCGGATCGTCCCGGGCAGCACCGACCGCGACGAGGCCATCCGCGCGGCGGGCCGCATCCTCGTGGACGCGGGCGCCGTCGACGCCTCGTACATCGACTCCATGCTCGAGCGCGAGTCCACCGTGTCGACGTACATGGGCAACTGGCTCGCCATCCCGCATGGCACGAACGAGGCGAAGGGCCTCATCCACCGCTCGGCGATGTCGCTGCTGCGGTACGAGGAGCCCATCGACTGGGGCGGCGAGCAGGCTCGGTTCGTCGTGGGCATCGCGGGCCTCGAGAACGAGCACCTCGAGATCCTGTCGAAGATCGCGATCGTGTTCTCCGACGAGGACGAGGTCGGAAGGCTCCTCGCCGCGCGGAGCGCGGACGAACTCGTCGCCGTGCTCTCCGAGGTGAACGAGTCGTGAAGGCCGTCCACTTCGGCGCCGGCAACATCGGCCGCGGCTTCATCGGGCTGCTGCTGCACGACGCCGGCTACGAGGTCGTCTTCGCCGACGTGAACGCCGAGCTGATCGATGCGCTCGCGGCATCCGATCGCTACACCGTGCACGAGGTGGGCGCCGGCGCGCGCGACCTCGTCGTCGACCGGTACCGTGCGATCAATTCGCAGACGGATGCCGCGGCCCTCGCCGCCGAGCTCGCCGACGCCGACGTGCTCACGACGGCCGTCGGGCCGAACATCCTCAAGTTCATCGCGCCGCACGTGCTGCAGGCGCTCCGCGACCGGTCGCCCGACGCGCCGCCGCTCGCGGTCATGGCGTGCGAGAACGCGATCGATGCGACGAGCCTGCTGCGCGAGGAGACCCGGCATCTCGCCGGACCCGACGAATGGCTCGAGCTCGAGCGGCGCGCGGTGTTCGCGAACACGGCCGTCGACCGCATCGTGCCGGGCCAGCCCGAGGGCGCCGGGCTCGACGTGACGGTCGAGACCTTCTCGGAGTGGGCGATCGAGGAGCCGCCGTTCGGCGATGCGCCGCCCGTGATCCCGGGCGCGCACTTCGTCGACCGGCTCGGGCCGTACATCGAGCGGAAGCTCTTCACCGTGAACACCGGGCACGCCTCGACGGCGTACTTCGGGTTCCTCGCGGGCCACACGCGGATCGCCGAGGCGCTCGCCGACACGTCGGTCGCCGAGCGCGTCGAGCGGGTCCTGCACGAGACCTCGGCGCTCATCGTCGCCAAGCACGGGTTCGGCGCGGGCGAGATGGCGGAGTACCGGGAGGTCATCCTGGGGCGCTTCCGCAACGAGGGGCTGCCCGACACGGTCGAGCGCGTCGGTCGCCAGCCGCTGCGCAAGCTCTCGCGCCGCGAGCGCTTCATCGCGCCCGCGGCGGAGCTCGCCGAGCGCGGGCTCCCGGTCGACGGGCTCCTCGCCGCGGTGGAGGCGGCGCTCGGGTTCGACGTGCCCGCCGATCCGGAGAGCGTCGAGCTGCAGGAGCGAATGCGGACGGATGCCGCGCCGACGTTCGTGCGCGAGGTGTGCGGCATCGAGCCGGGTCATCCGCTGCACGATCGCCTCGTCGAGGTGGTCGCACGGCGCACCGCACGCTGACACGCCGCCGACTGGCGAATCGAAACCGATTCGCCTATAGTTGACCCTTGGTGTTTTGCACGCCCGCTTCGGCATGCCCGATGGGCCCGGTCGGGGTGTGCATCATCATCGCACGACCGACAACCCAAACTCCAAGCGATAGTGAGGCTATGGCCAAGAAAGACGGCGTCATCGAGATCGAAGGCTCGGTCATCGAGGCACTCCCGAACGCGATGTTCCGGGTGGAGCTGACCAACGGGCACAAGGTGCTCGCCCACATCTCCGGAAAGATGCGCCAGCACTACATCCGAATCCTCCCCGAGGACCGCGTGATCGTGGAGCTGAGCCCGTACGACCTGACCCGCGGCCGCATCGTCTACCGCTACAAGTAAGGCCTGTCGGAAAGTAACGACCCGCGGCACCCCGCGGGTACGAGGACAGCGAAAAAAGGAAACAACGACTGTGAAGGTCAACCCCAGCGTCAAGCGCATCTGCGACAAGTGCAAGGTCATCCGCCGCCACGGCCGCGTCATGGTGATCTGCGAGAACCCGCGCCACAAGCAGCGCCAGGGTTGAGTCGAAGGGTGAGGCCGCGAAGCGGGCTCACCCGAAGGCTCGAGGTCGAGTAGGCGCGCAGCGCCGTACCGAGACCCCCGTGCGCACGACGCAGAACTGAATACCGGCACTACCAAGAACCTCCCGAGATCTCGATACGCGACTCCGTCGCCACTCGATCACCGGGAGGGGACACCCTCGGACGGAGGCCGAGGCACCGGAAGTGCTCCACACCTCCGACACATCCAACAGGAGAAGCCACCATGGCACGTCTGGCAGGAGTCGACATCCCGCGCGAGAAGCGCGTGGAGATCGCACTGACCTACATCTACGGCGTCGGCCGTACCCGCGCGCTGGAGACGCTCACCGCGACCGGCATCGACGGGAACATCCGAGTCAAGGACCTCAGCGACGAGCAGCTCGTCGCGCTCCGCGACCACATCGAGGGGACCTACAAGGTCGAGGGCGACCTCCGCCGCGAGGTCGCCGCCGACATCCGCCGCAAGGTCGAGATCGGCTCGTACGAGGGTCTGCGCCACCGCCGCGGCCTCCCGGTCCGTGGTCAGCGCACCAAGACCAACGCTCGTACCCGCAAGGGCCCGAAGCGCACCGTCGCCGGCAAGAAGAAGCCCGGCCGCAAGTAACCGCTCGCGCCAAGATCTAGGAGATTTCGACAATGGCAGCACCCAAGGCGGCGACTCGCAAGCCGCGCAAGAAGGAAAAGAAGAACATCGCCGTGGGCCAGGCCCACATCAAGTCGACGTTCAACAACACCATCGTGTCGATCACCGACACGACCGGTGCCGTGATCAGCTGGGCCTCCTCCGGTGGCGTCGGCTTCAAGGGCTCGCGCAAGTCGACCCCGTTCGCCGCGCAGCTCGCCGCCGAGTCGGCCGCCCGCCAGGCGCAGGAGCACGGCATGAAGAAGGTCGACGTCTTCGTCAAGGGCCCGGGCTCGGGCCGCGAGACCGCGATCCGCTCGCTCCAGGCCGCAGGCCTCGAGGTCGGCAGCATCAACGACGTGACGCCCCAGGCGCACAACGGCTGCCGCCCGCCGAAGCGCCGCCGCGTCTGACGCTCCGTCCCCGGTGATCGAGTAGGCCGCAGGCCGTATCGAGATCGCACGGTCTCGATACGCGCCCGGCCGCGCCGGGCGCTACTCGATCACCGGGTCACCGTTCTCTCAACAACTCAAGATCCTCGAACTCGCAGGTGTCATATAGCGGACACCCTGCCGAAAGGAATCACACCGTGCTGATCGCACAGCGTCCGACGCTCACCGAAGAGAACATCTCGGAGTTCCGTTCGCGTTTCGTGATCGAGCCCCTCGAGCCGGGCTTCGGTTACACCCTGGGGAACTCGCTCCGTCGCACCCTCCTCTCCTCGATCCCCGGCGCCGCCGTGACGAGCATCCGCATCGACGGCGTGCTCCACGAGTTCTCGACCGTCCCGGGCGTGAAGGAGGATGTCACCGAGATCATCCTCAACATCAAGAACCTGGTCGTCTCCAGCGAGCACGACGAGCCCATCACCGCGTACCTGCGCAAGCAGGGCTCGGGTGAGGTCACCGCCGCCGACATCTCCGCTCCGGCGGGCGTCGAGGTGCACAACCCCGAGCTGGTCATCGCGACGCTCAACGACTCGGCGAAGTTCGAGCTCGAGCTCACGATCGAGCGCGGCCGCGGCTACGTCTCGGCCAGCCAGAACCGCAACGAGTACTCCGAGGCCGGCCAGATCCCGGTCGACTCGATCTACTCGCCGGTCCTGAAGGTCACGTACCGCGTCGAGGCCACCCGTGCCGGTGAGCGCACCGACTTCGACCGCCTCGTGGTCGATGTCGAGACCAAGCAGGCGATCTCGCCGCGCGACGCGATCGCGTCGGCCGGTCGCACGCTCGTCGAGCTGTTCGGCCTCGCGCGCGAGCTCAACAGCGCCGCCGAGGGCATCGAGATCGGCCCCGCGCCGGTCGACGCCGTGCTCTCGAGCGAGCTGTCGATCCCGATCGAGGACCTCGACCTGTCGGTCCGCTCCTACAACTGCCTCAAGCGCGAGGGCATCAACACGGTGTCCGAGCTCGTGGCCCTGTCGGAGTCGCAGCTGATGAACATCCGCAACTTCGGCCAGAAGTCGGTCGACGAGGTCAAGGACAAGCTCACCGAGATGGGCCTCTCGCTCAAGGACTCGGTCCCCGGCTTCGACGGCGCCCACTTCTACACGGGCTTCGACGACGAGAACTAGCAGGCCACGGGCCGCACCAACCCCACACCACTGGAGATAACGAACCATGCCGAAGCCCACGAAGGGCCCCCGCCTCGGAGGCGGACCCGCGCACGAGCGCCTGCTGCTCGCGAACCTCGCCGCTGCGCTGTTCACGCACAAGCGGATCACCACGACCGAGACCAAGGCCAAGCGCCTGCGTCCGTTCGCCGAGCGCCTGGTGACCTTCGCCAAGCGCGGCGACCTGCACGCGCGCCGTCGCGTGCTCGCCGTGATCGGCGACAAGTCGGTCGTGCACGAGCTGTTCGCGGTCATCGCCCCCCAGGTCTCCGACCGTGACGGCGGCTACACCCGCATCACCAAGATCGGCAACCGCAAGGGCGACAACGCCCCCATGGCCGTGATCGAGCTCGTGCTCGAGCCGGTCCAGCCGAAGCAGCGCGCCGCGAAGCCCGCCGCCGCCCCGGCCGCCGACGAGGCGCCCGCCGAGGAGACGCCGGCCGAGACGCCCGAGGCCGAGGTGACCGAGGCCGAGGCCGCGGTCGACGAGGCCGCCGGCGCCGAGGCGTCGGAGGAGTCGTCCGAGGCCCCCGCCGAGGAGACCGAGGCCGCCGAGGCGAAGTAGCCCCGCGCACCACGCACCCGGAACCCCCGCAGCGCTCGCTGCGGGGGTTCCGTGCGTTCACGGGCCGCGAGGTCGTGCACCGTAGGCTTGCCTGCGTGGGAGCACACGGATGACGCTGCGGATCCGACTGGACCTCGCCTACCAGGGCACGGGGTTCGCGGGATGGAGCCGGCAGCCCGCGCTGCGCACGGTCCAGGGCGTGCTCGAAGGGGCGCTCGCGACGCTGTTCCGCCGGGAGGGGGCGGTGCCGCGGCTCGTCGTGGCCGGACGGACGGACGCCGGGGTGCACGCCACCGGGCAGGTCGCGCACATCGACGTCGACCCGGAGGCGTTCGCGGCGGTGACGCGGCCGAAGCGCGGCGACGCGGCCGGCCGGCCCGCCGGCGACCCGTACGCCGTGCTGGTGCGCCGGCTGACCGGCATCCTCGGGGCCTCCGACGACGACGTGGTCGTCCGCTCCGCCGGGCGCGCGCCCGAGGGGTTCGACGCACGGTTCTCGGCGATCTGGCGCCGCTACTCCTACCGCATCGCCGACCTCGGCGCCGAGCGCGACCCGCTCCAGCGGCACCGGACGGTCTGGTATCCCCGCGCCCTCGACGCGGAGGCGATGGACGTCGCCGCGCAGACGCTCCTCGGACTCGGCGACTTCGCGGCGTTCTGCAAGCCGCGCGAGGAGGCCACGACCATCCGCACCCTGCAGTCGTACCGCTGGCGTCGCGACGCCGACGGCGTGCTCGTCGCCACGTTGCAGGCCGACGCGTTCTGCCACTCGATGGTCCGGGCGCTCGTCGGTGCGTGCGTCGCGGTGGGCGAGGGCCGGCTGGATGTCTCGGGGCCGGCCGCGCTCATGCGGGCGGGCGAGCGCACGAGCGCGTTCAAGGTCCTTCCGGCCAAGGGCCTGACGCTGACCGAGGTCGGGTACCCGGCAGACGAGGAGCTCGCCGCGCGCGCCGAGCAGACGAGGGCACGCCGCGAATTGCACGTCGAGGGTCTCGTCGGCTAAGCTTTCCCTTTGGTGCCGTCGACTGCGTCGGTACCCGATGTTGAGCCCTCCACCGGAGCGTTCCACCCGCATCGCGGGAGAACCCCCACCGGAGCGGGATTCACGAACCCCTCACTCGATCAGAAAGCAGCACTACTGTGACGCGCACCTACACCCCGAAGGCGAACGAGATCCAGCGCGACTGGGTCGTCATCGACGCCACCGACATCGTGCTCGGCCGCCTCGCCAGCCACGCCGCCTCGATCCTCCGCGGCAAGCACAAGGCGATCTTCGCCAACCACGTCGACACCGGTGACTTCGTCATCATCGTCAACGCCGGCAAGGTGGCCCTCACCGGCCAGAAGCTCGAGCAGAAGAAGGCCTACCGCCACTCCGGCTACCCGGGCGGCCTCAAGGCCGTCGGCTACGCCGAGCTCCTCGAGAAGAACCCGGTCCGCGCCGTCGAGAAGGCGATCCGCGGCATGCTGCCGAAGAACTCGCTCGGCCGCGCCCAGATCAAGAAGCTGAAGGTCTACGCCGGCCCGGAGCACCCGCACGCGGCCCAGCAGCCGAAGCCGTACACCCTCACCCAGGTCGCCCAGTAAGCCCGGCGCCGAGCGAAAAAGGACTCAGACACCACCATGGCGAAGATCGCAGACCAGATCGACCAGGCTCCTGAGAGCTACACCACCGAGTCGGCTCCGGCCGCCGCTCCCGCGGCGCGTCCCGTGCTGAACGTCTCGGGCGCGGCCGTCGGCCGCCGCAAGCAGGCCATCGCGCGCGTGCGCGTCGTGCCGGGTGCGGGCACCATCACGGTCAACGGCCGTGAGTTCGCGGACTACTTCCCGAACAAGCTCCACCAGCAGCTCATCACCGACCCGTTCACCGTGCTCGAGCTCTCCGGCTCGTACGACGTGATCGCGCGCATCACCGGCGGCGGCCCCTCGGGCCAGGCCGGTGCGCTCCGCCTCGCGATCGCGCGTGCGCTCAACGAGATCGACCGCGAGAACAACCGCCCGACTCTCAAGAAGGCCGGCTTCCTCACCCGTGACGCGCGCGTCATCGAGCGCAAGAAGGCCGGTCTCAAGAAGGCCCGCAAGGCGCCCCAGTTCTCGAAGCGCTAGTCTTCGGATCCCTGGATGCCTCGGCTCTTCGGAACCGACGGGGTCCGGGGCCTGGCCAACCGTGAACTCACGGCTGACCTGGCCCTGGGCCTCGCCCAGGCGGCTGCGGCCGTCCTCACGCAGGGACGTCACGCCGACGAACTGCGCGCCGCCGGCCGTCGGCCGGTGGCGATCGTCGCGCGCGATCCCCGCGTCTCCGGCGAATTCCTGACCGCCGCCGTCTCGGCCGGTCTCGCCAGCTCGGGCGTCGACGTGCTCGACGCCGGCGTCATCCCGACGCCCGCGACCGCGTTCCTCATCGACAGCATCGCCGCCGACTTCGGCGTGATGATCTCGGCGTCGCACAACCCCGCTCCCGACAACGGGATCAAGTTCTTCTCGTTCGGCGGCACGAAGCTTCCCGACCAGGTCGAGGACCGCATCGAGTCGTACCTCGGCAAGCAGAAGCTCGCGCCGACCGGCGACGGCGTCGGTCGCATCCGCCGGTTCGCCGACGCCGAGGACCGCTACGTGGTGCACCTGCTCGGCACCCTGCCCAACCGCCTCGACGGACTCACGGTCGTCCTCGACTGCGCCCACGGCGCCGCAGCCGGCGTCTCGCCGGAGACCTTCCGCGACGCGGGCGCCGAGGTGATCGTGATCGGCGCCGACCCCGACGGCATGAACATCAACGACGGCGTCGGCTCCACGCACCTCGAACTCCTCCAGCAGGCGGTGCTCGACCACGGCGCCGACATCGGCATCGCGCACGACGGCGATGCCGACCGCTGCCTCGCGGTCGACGCCGACGGCAACGTCATCGACGGCGACCGCATCATGGCGATCCTCGCGGTCTCGATGCACGAGCGCGGCATGCTCACCGACGACACGCTGGTCGTGACGGTGATGTCGAACCTGGGGCTCAAGCGCGCGATGGCCGACCGCGGCATCCGCGTCATCGAGACGAAGGTCGGCGACCGCTACGTGCTCGAGGCGCTCACGGCCGGCGGCTACGCGCTCGGCGGCGAGCAGTCGGGCCACGTGATCATGACCGAGTTCGCCACCACCGGCGACGGCGTGCTCACCGGGCTCCACCTCGTGGCCGAGATGGCCCGGACCGGCCGGACGCTGGCCGAGCTCGCGTCGGTCATGACCGTGTACCCGCAGGTGCTCGTCAACGTCCGCGACGTCGACCACCACGGCCTGGCCGACGACAGCGTCATCGCCGACGCCGTGCGCGAGGTCGAGGCCGAGCTCGGCGACACCGGTCGGGTGCTGCTGCGTCCGTCGGGCACCGAGCCGATGGTCCGCGTCATGGTCGAGGCGGCCGACCAGGCCGCCGCCGACGCGCACGCCACCCGGCTCGCCGACGTCGTGCGGGAGCGCCTCTCGCGCTGACGCGCGGTCGCGGCATCCGTCTCGGCCCCGCCATGCCGCGCTCGGAGGGCGCCGCACGTGCGAGCGCCGCCGCCACCGGCCTCAGAGCTTGCGCAGCAGCACGCTCGAGACCGTGTGGTCGGCGTCCTTCCGGAGCACGAGCGACGCGCGTGAACGGGTCGGGCGGATGTTCTGCAGCAGGTTCGGCTCGTTGATCGACTGCCAGATCGAGCGCGCCCTGGCCCGCGCCTCGTCTTCGGTGAGGCTCGCGTAGCGGTGGAAGTAGGAGCGCGGGTTCGAGAACGCGCCGCGCTGGAGCTTCAGGAACCGCTCCTCGTACCAGCGCGCGATGTCGCGCGTGCGCGCGTCGACGTAGATCGTGAAGTCGAAGAGGTCGCTGACCGCGAGCCGGTGCCCCGGCCCCGGCGGTTGCAGGACGTTGAGGCCCTCGATGATGAGGACGTCGGGGCGTCGCACCGTGATCTGGGCGTCGGGGACGATGTCGTAGGCGAGGTGCGAGTAGAACGGCGAGCGCACCTCGGGTGCGCCGGCCTTCACGTCGCTCACGAACCGGAGCAGTGCGCGACGGTCGTAGGACTCGGGGAAGCCCTTGCGGGCCATGAGTCCCCGACGCTCGAGCTCGGCGTTGGGGAAGAGGAAGCCGTCGGTGGTCACGAGCTCGACCCGCGGGGTGTGCTCCCAGCGCGCGAGCAGCTCGCGGAGCAGCCGCGCGATCGTCGACTTGCCGACCGCGACGGAACCGGCGACGCCGATCACGAACGGCGTCGACTCGAAGCGCTCGCGGAGGAAGGTGCTCGTGACCTCGTGCAGCGCCTTGGTACCGCCGACGTAGAGGTTCAGGAGCCGGCTGAGCGGCAGGTAGACCTCGGCGACCTCGGCCGGGTCGAGCGGCTCGCCGAGGCCGCGGAGCTGCACGATCTCGGTTTCGCGGAGCGGCGAGGGCATGGACGGCGCGAGCGCCGCCCATGAGGCGCGGTCGAGTTCGACGAACGGGGAGATCTGCGGCGTGTGCGTCGACGGGCTCTGCGGATCGGGCACCGGCACAGTCTAGTGCCGTGCGGGAGGTGCGCTCGGGCGCCCCGCGCGGCCGCCCGGAGGCCGCGGGCGGGACCCGGCGGTCGCACAGACGCGCGTGGCTACAATCGAGCCCATGTGTGGAATCGTCGGTTACGTCGGAGAGCGCAACAGCCTCGACGTCCTCATGGGCGGTCTCCGCCGTCTCGAATATCGCGGCTACGACTCGGCCGGCGTGGCCGTGGTCGGCGACGAGGGCGAACTCGAGTTCGCCAAGCGCGCCGGCAAGCTGCAGGTGCTCGCCGACGAGCTCGAGCGCCACCCGGTGCACCGCGGCGGCACCGGCATCGGTCACACGCGCTGGGCGACGCACGGCGGCCCCACCGACCGCAACGCGCACCCGCACCTCGGCGACGTGGGCCGGCTCGCGCTCATCCACAACGGCATCATCGAGAACTTCTCCGAACTGAAGGAGGAGCTCCTCGGCCGCGGCGCCTCGTTCGAGTCCGAGACCGACACCGAGGTCGCCGCCGTCCTGCTCGGCGAGCTGTACCGCGAGACCGGCGACCTGCGCGAGGCGTTCCGCCGCACGGTCGCGCAGCTCGAGGGCGCGTTCACGCTCCTCGCCGTGCACCGCGACGAGCCGGGCCTCGTGGTCGGCGCACGTCGCAACTCGCCGCTCGTGATCGGGCTCGGCGACGGCGAGAACTTCCTGGGTTCGGATGTCGCGGCCTTCGTCGAGTTCACCAAGCGCGCCGTCGCGATCGGCCAGGACCAGATCGTGGCGATCACCGCCGACGGCGTCACCGTGACCGACTTCGACGGCGAGACCGTCGAGGTCGAGCCCTTCGACGTCGCGTGGGACGCGTCCGCCGCCGAGAAGGGCGGCTGGTCCTCCTTCATGCGCAAGGAGGTCTCGGAGCAGCCGGAGGCGGTCGCGAACACGATCCTCGGCCGCGTCGTCGACGGCGTGGTCACGATCCCCGAGCTCGAGGGCTTCGGCGACGACGAGCTCCGCGACATCCGTCGCATCACGGTCATCGCGTGCGGCACGGCCGCCTACGCGGGCATGGTGGCGAAGTACGCGATCGAGCAGTGGGCGCGCGTCCCCGTCGAGGTGGAGCTCAGCCACGAGTTCCGCTACCGCGACCCCGTGATCGACGAGCACACCCTCGTCGTGTCGATCAGCCAGTCGGGCGAGACCATGGACACGCTCATGGCCGTGAAGTACGCGCGCGAGCAGGGCGCGCGGACCATCTCGGTCTGCAACACCCAGGGCGCGACGATCCCGCGCGAGTCCGACGCCGTCGTCTACACGCACGCGGGCCCCGAGGTCGCGGTCGCGTCGACGAAGGCGTTCGTGGCCCAGATCACGGCCCTGTACCTCTTCGGCCTGCACCTCGCGCGCGTGCGCGGCACGCTGACCGGTGCGGAGCTCGCGGGCCACCTGGCCGAGCTCCAGGCGATCCCCGGCAAGATCGAGACGGTGCTCGAGCAGGCCGACCGCGTCGGCGAGCTCGCCCACTGGATGAGCGACACGCGCTCGGTCCTCTTCCTCGGCCGTCACGTCGGCTACCCGATCGCGCTCGAGGGTGCGCTGAAGCTCAAGGAGCTCGCGTACATCCACGCCGAGGGCTTCGCGGCGGGCGAATTGAAGCACGGCCCGATCGCGCTGATCGAGCCCGGGCAGCCGGTCTTCGTGGTCGTGCCGAGCCCGCGCGGGTCGGCGAACCTCCACCCGAAGGTCGTCTCGAACATCCAGGAGATCCGGGCCCGCGGCGCGCGCGTGATCGCGATCGCCGAGGCGGGGGATGCCGCGGTGCTGCCGTTCGCCGACGAGGTCATCCGGATCCCGCTCGCGGCCCCGCTGTTCGAGCCGCTGCTCGCGGTCGTGCCGCTGCAGATCTTCGCCATGGAGCTCTCGCAGGCCAAGGGCCTCGACGTCGACCAGCCTCGCAACCTGGCGAAGTCGGTCACGGTCGAGTGAGCTGCCCGGGCGGCCGCCGGCCGGTCCGGTGCCCGCCCGCGCCTCCGGTGCGGCAGACTCGAACCGTGAGGTCGGAGGGGGACGAGTGATCGCGGGCATCGGCATCGACGTGGTCGACATCGCGCGCTTCGCGCGCTCTCTCGAGCGGACGCCCGCGCTGCGCGATCGCCTGTTCGCTGAGAGCGAACGCGACCGGCCCGCGCGCTCGCTCGCCGCCCGGTTCGCCGCGAAGGAGGCCCTGATCAAGGCCCTCGGCGGTCACGCCGTGATCCGGTGGCACGACATGCGCATCGTGCAGGACGCCGACGGTAACCCCGACTTCGCGCTCTCGGGCGCGCTCTCAGCCCACGTCGCCGAGCTCGGCATCGACCGGGTGCACCTCTCGATGAGCCACGACGCGGGCATCGCGAGCGCGTTCGTCGTGCTCGAGCGCGGGGTCGGACCCGCCGCGACCTCCCGCGAGGCGCTCGCCGCCCCGAACCCCGCCGAGGAGGCCGAGTGAACCCCCGCCACGTCCGCTCCCCGTTCCGCGAGGCGCTCATCGACCTCGACGCCGTGCGCGAGAACGTCACGACGATCGCCCGCGCGGTCGCTCCGGCCGGCGTGATGGCCGTCGTGAAGGCCGACGGGTACGGCCACGGCGCGGTCGCGGTCGCTCGCGCCGCACTCGCCGGGGGCGCCGATCGCCTCGGGGTCGCCGACCTCGACGAGGCGCTCGCCCTGCGCGACGCGGGGATCGAGGCCCCGGTCCTCGCCTGGCTGCACGATCCCGCCGCCCGGTTCGACGCCGCGATCGCCCACGACATCGACCTCGGCGCCTCGTCGCTCGCCCAGCTCGAGGCCATGGCGGATGCCGCGGCATCCGCCGGTCGCATCGCGAACGTGCACCTCAAGCTCGACACCGGGCTGAGCCGGAACGGCGTGCTGCCCGCCGACTGGGAGGACGTGGTGACGCGGGCCGCCGCGCTCGAGGCGGACGGCCGGGTTCGCGTGCGCGGGCTCTTCAGCCATCTCGCGAACACCTCGCCCGACGAGGACGCCGCGCAGCTCGCGGCCTTCCTCGACGGGGTCGCCACGGCCGAACGGGCGGGGCTGACGCCCGAGATCCGCCACATCGCCTCGACCGCGGCGGCGCTGCGCATGCCCGAGGCGCGCCTCGACCTGGTGCGCATCGGCATCGGCCTGTACGGCGTGCCGCCGTTCGGCGACGGCACCACCGCCGCTGAGCTCGGCCTGACGCCCGTGATGACCCTGCGCGGCCGAGTCGCCGCCGTGCGACGCGTCGAGCCCGGCACGGGTGCGTCCTACGGCCACACCTGGCGCGCGTCGCATCGCACCACCCTCGCGCTCGTCCCGCTCGGCTACGCCGACGGGGTGCCGCGCCAGGCCTCCGGCCGGGCCGAGGTCGCGATCCACGGCACGCGCCACCGCATCGCGGGGCGGATCGCGATGGACCAGTTCCTCGTCGACGTGGGCGAGGCCGAGGTCGCCGTCGGCGACGAGGTCGTGCTCTTCGGCGACCCCGCGGCCGGCGCGCCGTCGGCCGACGACTGGGGGGACGCGGCCGACACGATCGGCTACGAGATCGTGACCCGCATCGGGCCGCGCGTTCCGCGCACCCACGTCGGGGGCGCGTGATGCGCCGGACGATCCCCGACACCGAGGCCATGGAGGCGCTCGGCCACGAACTGGGCCGCGCGTTCCGCGCGGGCGACCTCGTCGTGCTCACGGGTCCGCTCGGCGCGGGCAAGACGACGCTCACGCGCGGGATCGGCGAGGGGCTCGGGGTACGCGGTCCCGTGCAGAGCCCGACGTTCGTGCTCGCCCGGACGCATCCGAGCCTCGTCGGCGGCGCACCCCTCGTGCACGTCGACGCGTACCGCCTCGGCAGCGCCGCCGAGCTCGAGGACCTCGACCTCGACTTCGCGCACTCCGTGGTCGTGGTGGAGTGGGGCGCCGGGCTGCTCGACGACGTCAGCGAATCGTGGCTCGAGGTGGTCATCGCGCGACGTCGCGGGCATGAGGGCGGCGCCGACGCGGATGGCAGTGAGCCTAGCGACGACCACGACGCCGAGCTCGACGAGGACGAACCTCGCACCGTCGAGCTGCTCGGCCACGGTCCGCGCTGGGCCGGCACGCCGTTCGCCGTCCAGGCCCGGCTCGAGGGCTGAACGCGCGCCCGGCCCGTTCCCGGCCGACGCCCGGCAGCGCGCATCTAGGCTTGGTGCCATGCTCCTCGCGATCGACACGTCCACCGGGACGAGCGTCGCCGTGGTCGACCTCGACGGCGGGATCCTCGCCGAGACCGGCACGAACGACACCATGCGCCATGCCGAGCTGATCGGCGACGGCATCCGCGACGTGCTGGGGCGCGCCGGCGTCCGCCCGGCCGACCTGTCCGGGGTCGCCGCGGGGATGGGTCCGGGGCCGTTCACCGGCCTGCGCGTCGGCATCGCGGCGGCGCGCGCCTTCGCGCTCGGCATCGGGCGCCCCGTCGTGCCCGTCGTCAGCCACGACGCGATCGCGCACGCGTGGTATGCGGCAGGCGGCACCGGAGCGCTGCAGGTCGTCACCGACGCCCGGCGGCGCGAGTCGGCGGTCACCGACTACGACGGGCTCGACGCCGATGGGCTGCCCGTCCGGTTCGCCGCGCCGCGACTCGAGCCGCGGGACGCGGTGCCCGCGCCCCGCGGCATCCGCCTCGACGCCGACACCGTCTCGGCCGGTTCGCTCGGGACGGTCGCCGAACTCGCGGTCGCGGCGGGGCGGCTCCCCATCGCCGGCGACGACGCGCTCTACCTCCGCGCACCCGACGTGACGCCGTCGGCGGGCAAGCGAGTGCTGCGATGAGCCTGATGCTGCGCCGGGCCGCGCTCGCCGACTTCGATGCGATCATGCGGCTCGAGCGGGCCACGTTCGCGACCGACGCATGGCCGGAGTCCGCCATGCGCAGCGAGCTCGAGTCGGTGCACGCGTACTACCTGGTCGCGATCGACGACGCCCGGCCCGACGAGCCCGTGGCGTACGCGGGACTCCTCGCGCCGCGCGGGTCGGGGCAGGGCGACATCCAGACCATCGCGGTCGACGCCGCGCATCGCGGGGCCGGGCTGGGGCGGGCCCTCATGCACGCGCTCATCGACGAGGCGCGGCGGCGCGGCGCGGCCGAGGTCTTCCTCGAGGTGCGCGCCGACAATCCCGTCGCCAGGGGCCTCTACGCATCGCTCGGCTTCGTCGAGATCGGCGTGCGACGCGGGTACTACCAGCCCGACGGGGTCGATGCCGTCGCCATGCGGCTCGACGTGCCGCCGGCCGTGACGCGTCCGGCAGCCCGCGTCGGCGGGGTCCCGATCGACGTCGACGCGCCGACCCGCGGGTCGACGACCGACGGCGCCGCCACCTCGGCAGGAGGACCGCAGTGAACCGCGACGCGCCGCTCGTGCTCGGCATCGAGACCTCGTGCGACGAGACCGGGATCGGCATCGTCCGCGGAACCGAGCTCCTGGCGAACGCCATCGCCTCCTCGATGGACGAGCATGCCCGATACGGCGGCGTCGTCCCCGAGGTCGCCGCGAGGGCGCACCTCGAAGCGCTCGGGCCGACGATCCGCGCGGCGCTCGACGAGGCATCCGTCGACCTCGCCGACCTCGACGCGATCGCCGTCACCAACGGGCCGGGCCTCGCGGGCGCGCTCATGGTCGGCGTCGGCGCGGGCAAGGCGCTCGCGCTCTCGCTCGAGAAGCCCGTGTACGCCGTCAACCACCTGGTCGGGCACGTCGGCGCCGACCTCATCGGCGACCGGCCGCTCGAGACCCCGAGCGTCGCCCTGCTCGTCTCGGGCGGGCACACGTCGCTCCTGCTCGTGCGCGACCTCGACTCCGACGTCGAGCTGCTCGGCGAGACCATCGACGACGCGGCGGGGGAGGCGTTCGACAAGGTCGCACGGCTGCTCGGGCTGCCCTATCCCGGCGGGCCCGAGATCGACCGCGCGGCCGTCGGCGGCGACCCCGACGCCATCCGGTTCCCGCGCGGGCTCACGCGGCCGAAGGACCTCGACCGCCACCGCTACGACTTCTCGTTCTCGGGCCTCAAGACCGCGGTCGCGCGCTGGGTCGAGCAGCGCGAGGCGGCGGGCGAGCCCGTGCCGCTCGCCGACGTCGCCGCGAGCTTCCGCGAGGCCGTCGTCGACGTGCTCGTGTCGAAGGCGATCGCCGCGTGCACCGACCTCGGCGTGCCCCGCCTGCTGCTCGGGGGCGGGGTCGTAGCGAACCGGCGGCTGCGCGAGGTCGCCGAGGCCAGGGCGGATGCCGCGGGCATCGCCCTGCGCATCCCGCCGCTGTCGCTCTGCACCGACAACGGCGCCATGATCGCCGCGCTCGGCGCGCGCCTCATCATGGCCGGGCACGAACCCTCGACGCTGGAGTTCGGCGCCGATTCGACGCTGCCGGTCACCGACATCCAGAGCTGATCCGAGTCGGGATCGCCATGGGCACTTGTGCCCACGCACGTGAGTCGCGGTGACCGCTATGGTGAGCGAAGAACCCCGCGATCGCGGGTGAGACGACCCGCGCCGCGAGCGTTGACAGCACCCGGCGACGCTGCCAGCATGGCCGGGTCCGCGCTTGCACGAGAGGAAACCGCATCATGACCGACCCCAACACGCCCGACCCGAACGCGTCGAACGTCCCGCCGCCGCCCCCCGCTCCGCCGGCCCAGCCCGCGCCCTCCTACGGCGCGCCCCCGTCGTACTCGGCACCGCCGGCGCAGAAGACCAACGTCCTCGCGATCGTCTCGCTGGTGTCGTCGTTCTTCATCTCGCTCGTCGGCATCATCACCGGCCACATCGCGCTGAGCCAGATCAAGAAGACCGGCGAGCAGGGTCGTGGCCTCGCGATCGCCGGCCTCATCATCGGCTACGTCGGGCTCGTCCTCGGCATCATCTTCGCGATCGTCTGGTTCGCGATCATCGGCGCCGCGATCAGCAGCGGATCCGTCACCACCTACTGATCGATCCACCCGCAGCACGGAAGGGGCTCGGCATGAGCGATCCCACCAACCCGGAGAAGCCCTCGGAGCCGGCACCGCCGACGCCGACGGAACCGGCGGTCCCGGTGGAGCCTGCCGAGCCCGCCGTGCCGGCGGAGCCGGTCGAGCCGGCCGTGCCGGTCGAGCCGGCCGTGCCGGCCGTGCCGGTCGAGCCGGCCGTGCCGGCGGAGCCGTCGCCGGTTCCACCGGCCGCTCCCGAGCCTCCCGTGACCCCTGCGCCTCCGGGTGAGCCCGAGGTGCCGGGTGCGCCCGTGCCTCCGGCGCCGCCCGCTCCTCCGGAGCCGCCGGTCGCGCCGCCCTCGGCGCCCGCACCGCCGGCCACGCCCTACGGCCCCTCGTCCGCGGCGGCGCCCACCGTCGGAGGGCCGTTCGGCACCCCGACGAGCGGTGCCGGCGGTGGCGTCCCGGTGTCGCCGGCCGGGGGTTACGGTGGGTACGCTGCGCCCGGTTCCGCGCCCGCGCCGGCGAGGCCGACGCCCGTGCTCAGCCTGATCTCGCTCATCGCCGGCGTGATCGGCGTCATCGGTTCGCCGGTCGTCTTCATCCCGTTCGTCGGCGGAGTGCTCCAACTCTTCGTCCCTGCCGCCGCGATCGTGCTGGGGTTCCTCGGCCGGAGCAAGGAACCCGCCGCGAAGGGCATGTGGCTGACGGGGCTCATCCTCGGCTTCATCGGCATCGGCATCGCCCTCCTCTCGTTCCTCCTCTGGGGCATGCTGTTCTCGATCGGGTCCGGATACGGCTACGGATACTGAGGCGACGGGCGTGGGCGACGAGCGGATGCCGGCATCGGGCGAGCCCGCGGGCGAGTCGCCGGAGCCGCGAGCGCCGGCCTCACCTCCGGCCGAGCCGGCCGTTCCGCCGACGCCTGCTCGGCAGACGCCTCCTCCACCTGCGTCTCCTGCGCCGTCGCCCGCTCCGCCTCGAGAGTTCGACGTCCCGTACGACACCGGTGCGCTGCACGGGCTCCCGACCGGCCAGCTGCTCGCGGTCGGCCGGCCGCAGCCCGAGCAGCTCGAGGTCGACTACGAGGAGGAGGACGAGCAGCGCCGCGTCTACAGCCGGGTCGGTGCGGTCATCGGCTCGATCGGCGCCGTCGCGTCGTTGTTCGTCGGTTGGATGTTCCCGCTGTCGGTCGCGGCGATCGTGTTCGGCGTGCTCGGGTTGCGCCGCGAGGAGCACGGACGGATCCTCGCGTTCATCGGCATCGGGACCGGTGTGGCCGGCCTGGTGTTCTCCGGCGTTTGGCTCGGGTACTACGCCATCGTGTTCGGCGCGCTTCCGACCGCCTGAGCGCCGCACGTCGGTCTCGCACGCCCGCCCGCACGTCGGTCGCTTTCGCCCGCCCGGCTTCGGCTGCCCGTTCGCGCGATCAGAGCCGTTCGACGAGGATCGCGACGTGGCGCCCCTCCTCGCGAGTGAGCACGACGGTCGCCGAGACGTCACCCTTGAGCTTCAACCGGGTGCGGAGCGCCGCCGGATCGACGTCCACGCCGCGTTTCTTGATCTCGAGCGTGCCGACACCTCGCTCATGGAGGGCGCGCCGCAGGCTGCGCTCGTCGGCGGGGAGGCGTTCGATCACCCGGAAGCCCGTCGCGAACGGCGTGTCGACCTCGCGGTCGCCCGTGAGGTAGGCGATGCCCTCGCTCAGCATCCACGCACCCATCGATCGCGCGAGGTCGCCGATGAGTCGGGCGCGGATCACTGCTCCGTCGGGTTCGTAGAGGTAGTCGCCCAGCGGGCCGACCGGGGCGTCCTCGCTGTCGGCCGGTGCGACGAGTTCCTGCGCGCGGTCGCCGCGGATCACCAGCGCCGCTCGGCCGATGCCCGATCTCGCCAGGACCCCGGTCCAGACGGCGAGCTCGACGACGTCGCCGTCGACCGACACCCACTGCGCCTCGGCGTCGTCGGGGACGACGTCGCGATCCGTGCCGGGACCGAGCTTCACGCCGACCGGCATCCGCTCGGCGAGGCCGAACACGAAGTCGAGCGCGGGGGAGTAGTCCGCGGCATCCGCGAGCCTCGTCGTCGTGCCGCCGGTGGTCGTCCGTCGGGCCGGGTCGAGCCAGGCGGCATCGATGCCGCCGAGCGCGACGTCCTCCGCACGGGCATGGAGCACGCGCACCTTCGGGAACGGCGTGAGGTTGAAGGCGGCGACCGCCGCGGTGATCTCGTCGGCCTCGGCGGCCGTCACCTCGAGGTCGACCGCGGCCATGGCGAGCGCGTCGCCGCCGATGCCGCAGCCGAGGTCGGCGACGTGACGCAGGCCAGTGCGCGCGAATCGACCGGCGTGCAGGGCGGCGACGCGGAGGCGGGTCGCCTGCTCGAGTCCGGGCTCGGTGAAGAGCATGCGGTCGGCGAACTCGCCGAACTTCGCGCGCGCCTTGGACCTGAGACGCGACTGGCTGAGGACCGCCGCGACGAGGCCGGGATCGAGGCCCCGCTTGCGGAGATCGGCGACCGTCTTCACCACATCGGCCTTCGACGAGTACGGCGGCAGCGAGTCGAGCAGCGCGAGGCCCTCGGCAGAGAGCAGCCGCACCAGCTCGTCGCGTTCCACGCCGACACGCTAGCACCGCGGCATCCGCTGGCACTCACGTTGCACGAGTGCCAGAACCGCCATAGACTCGGTTTAGCACTCTCACTCAGAGGCTGCTAACCCCAGTCTTCGTCAAGAAAGAGGTCAACCGTGTCGGTTTCCATCAAGCCGCTCGAGGATCGCATCGTCATCAAGCAGGTCGAGGCCGAGCAGACCACCGCCTCCGGGCTGGTCATCCCCGACACCGCCAAGGAGAAGCCCCAGGAGGGCGAGGTCGTGGCGGTCGGCCCGGGCCGGATCGACGACAACGGCAACCGCGTCCCGCTCGACGTGGCCGTCGGCGACAAGGTGATCTACTCCAAGTACGGCGGCACCGAGGTGAAGTTCGGCGGCGAGGACTTCCTCGTGCTGTCGGCCCGCGACGTGCTCGCGGTCGTCGTCCGCTAGTCGACTCCGACTTCCCGCGGCCCGGATGCCACTGGCATCCGGGCCGCGTCGTCGTCTCCGGCGGTCGGGCGGCGCGAGTCGGCGGGCGGCGGGATCTCGACGTCGGACGGCAGTCGACGGGCGCCGCCGCATCGGCGGTCGCGCGTAGGCTGGCACGGTGTCATCCGCTCCGTCCACCGACGCGCCCGCGCGTGTCCGGCCCGACGGCGTGAGCCGCGCGGGTCTCGCCTACGCGATCTCCGCCTACGGGCTCTGGGGCTTCCTCCCGGTCTACTTCATCGCGCTCGCGCCGAGCGGGCCGATCGAGATCGTGGCGATGCGAATCCTCCTCTCGCTCGTCTTCTGCGCCATCCTGATCGCCGTCACGCGAACCTGGCGCGCCTTCCGGGCGCTCCTGCGTGATCGGCGCGTGGTGCTCACGATGGGCCTGGCCGGCGTGCTGATCTTCGCGAACTGGCTCACGTACGTGTTCGCCACGCTCAGCGGGCAGGTGGTGGAGGCGGCGCTCGGCTACTTCATCAACCCGATCGTGACCGTCTTCCTCGGGGTGATCGTGCTCCGCGAGCGGCTGAACGCCGTGCAGTGGACCGCCGTCGGGATCTCGATCGTCGCCGTGGTGGTGCTCGCCGTCGGCTACGGCCAGATGCCGTGGATCGCGCTCGTGCTGGCGTTCAGCTTCGGTTTCTACGGCCTCATCAAGAAGCGCGTCGGCCACCGCGTCGACGCGGTGTCGGGCCTCACGCTGGAGACCGCGTGGCTCGCACCGGTCGCGGCGATCCTCCTCGTCGTCGTCGCGTCGACGACCGGGCTCACCATCGGCACCGCGGGTGCGTGGCACACCGTGCTGCTGCTGTCCGCCGGCGCGGTCACCGCGATCCCGCTCCTCCTGTTCGCCGCCGCGTCGCGGCGGCTCCCGCTCATCTACATGGGGTTCATCCAGTACTTCGCCCCGTTCATCCAGTTCCTGGTCGGCGTCGTCGTGCTCGGCGAGCCGATGCCCCCCGAGCGATGGGCCGGATTCGGCCTCGTCTGGCTCGCGCTCGTCGTGCTCACGTTCGACCTCCTGCGCGGAGCCCGAGCGGCTCGTCGGGCTGCCGCCCTCGAGCCGGTCTGAGCACCGACAGGCCCCCCGTAGTGGGGCTGGATCGCCCGCGGCGGAACCATCCTCGCGTGCGCGATTTCGTGGTGGAATCGCCCGAATCCTGCGGAGAATCGCGTCCCGGTGACGTCGAGATAACGATTCCGTGTGCGTTACCGGGTTGTGATCGAGGCAATCTTGTTTCCCATCTGGGCGGGCAATACGGTCGATACATCGGCGTCGACAGACGCTGTTTGTGTACCGATCCTTCAGTCCCAAGGAGCATCATGAGCGTATTCGCGAGGGCCACCGGCTCGCGCTCGGCTCGCGCGGCTTGGACGGGCATCGCCATTGCTGGCGTTTCCGCCCTCCTCCTCACCGCGTGCAGCACGGGCGGCACCACCCCGGAAGAGTCCGAGGAGCCGGCCGACACCGGCGACGCCCTGCCCATCGAGGCGGGTGAGCGCGACCTCACCCTGAAGGTCGGCACGATCCTGCCGCAGTCCGGCACTCTCGCCTTCCTCGGACCGCCCGAGGAGGCAGGTGTCGCGCTCGCCGCAGAGGAGATCAACGAGGCCGACGCCGGCATCCAGGTCGAGGTCGTCTACCGCGACTCCGGCGACACCACGACCGACATCGCGACCGTCTCGGTGACCGACCTCCTCTCGCAGGACGTCTCGGCCATCATCGGTGCGGCCTCGTCGGGCGTGTCGTTCACGGTCATCGACCAGATCACGTCGGCCGGTGTGGTCCACTTCTCGCCGGCCAACACGTCGCCCGACTTCACGGACTACGACGACAACGGCCTCTACTTCCGCACCGCGCCGTCCGACCTCCTCCAGGGCGAGGTCCTCGGCAACCTGATCGCGGAGGACGGCGCCTCGACGCTCGGCCTCCTGGTCCTCAACGACCCGTACGGCACCGGTCTCGCCGGCGCCACCAAGGAGGCCTTCGAGGCCGCCGGCGGCGAGGTCGTGGCCGAGGAGCTCTTCAACACGGGTGACTCGAACTTCGACGCGCAGCTCTCGGCGATCAACGCCGCGAACCCCGACGCCGTCGCGGTCATCACGTTCGACGAGGCCAAGGTCGTCGTGCCGGCCCTCGTCGGCGCGGGCTACCCGGGCGACCAGCTGTACTTCGTCGACGGCAACCTCGCCGACTACAGCGCGGACTTCGCCCCCGGCCTGGTCACCGGTGCGAAGGGCACGCTGCCCGGCCCGGAGCTCGAGGCGGACTTCGAAGACCGACTGCTCGGCGTCGACCCCGACCTCGACAGCTTCAGCTACGGCCCGGAGTCGTACGACGCCCTCATGCTGATCGCGCTCGCGGCCTACGCCGCGAACAGCACGGCCGGCGAGGACATCGGCGCCTACCTCCAGCAGGTGTCCGGCGGTTCCGGTGACGGCGAGGTCGTGACCACGTTCGCCGACGCTGCGGCGCTGCTCGCCGAGGGCTCGCAGGTCGACTTCGACGGTGCGTCGGGTCCGATCACCCTCGACGAGAACGGTGACCCGACCGAGGCCACCATCGGCATCTACGAGTACGCCGACGACAACACCTACACGCGCATCGGCTGATCCTGATCCGCTGACGCAGCGAAGGGCCCCGGCTTCGGCCGGGGCCCTTTCGCATGCCCGGCAAGACGAGGAGCGCGGGCCGACGCTGCGGTGCATAGCTGGCCTCCGGAATCGCGAGCGCTCTGACCCGCTCACTCCCGTGATGCCTCTCGGAGTCTGCACTGAGACGCGGGAGCTCCCGCGAACAGGTGCGGTCCACCGGGATCGTGCGCGCCCACTCCCGCGGCGTCGCGGTTCGCGAGCCCCGCCCTGCATCGACCATCGAGCCGGGTGAGTGGGCTCCGCGCCGACGGATCCGTCGTCGGCGACGAGCACCTGGTCGACGCCTCATCGACGACGCCGCCGGACACCGAGACGCCGCCGGCGTCCGCCGGCGCGACGTGGGCGTGCACCGCCGCCGCCACCATCGGAAGCCCGTCGTCGACGACCGTCGCCGCGCTCGGTCCGGACCTCGGGTGCTCGGTCACGGGTCGGCCTGCCGTGGCGGGTGGTGAACCCGGAGCGCGGTGGGAGACCGGCACGACTAAGGGGGCGGATGCCGTGGCATCCGCCCCCTTCGGGCGCGTGGAGCGGTGGAGCTACTCCTGGCCGAGCGTGCCCAGGTAGAGGCCGATGACCTTCGGGTCGTTCAGGAGTTCGCGGCCCGGTCCCTCGTACGCGTCGCGGCCCTGGTCGAGGACGTAGCCGCGGTCGCAGATCTGGAGGCAGCGACGGGCGTTCTGCTCGACCATGATGGTCGTCACGCCCGCGCGGTTGATCTCCTTGACCCTGAGGAAGGCCTCGTCCTGTCGGACGGGCGAGAGGCCGGCGCTCGGCTCGTCGAGCAGCAGCACGTGCGGCCCCATCATGAGCGCACGCGACATCGCCACCATCTGGCGCTCTCCACCGGAGAGCGAGCCGGCGCGCTGCGCGAGGCGCTTGCCCAGTTCGGGGAAGATGTCGACGACGAACTCGAGGCGATGCTTGAGATCCTTGGGCTTCTGGAAGATGCCCATCTCGAGGTTCTCCTGGATCGTGAGCGACGGGAAGACGTTGTTCGTCTGCGGGACGAAGCCGACTCCCTTCGACACGAGCTTGTTCGCCTTGAGGTTCGTGATCTCCTCGCCCTGGAGGAAGATCCCGCCTTCACGGACCTTGACCAAGCCGAAGATCGACTTCAGCAGCGTCGACTTGCCGGCGCCGTTCGGACCGATGATGCCGATCAGCTCGCCATCGCGGGCCGTCAGCGAGCACCCGTTGAGGATGTTCACGCCGGGGAGGTACCCCGCCGTGACGTCCCGGACCTCGACGACCATGTCGCGCGTGTCCACCGTCGCCGCGCCGGCCGCCGTCTCGGCGCCGGCCGTGGGTTCACTGTTCGTCATCGATGAGCTCCTTCATGGCGGTCACGTGCTCGTCGTCGCTGTCGCCGAGGTCGGTGTCGTGGTGGGCGCCGAGGTAGGCGTCGATCACGGCCGGATCCTGCATGACCTCGTGCGGGTCGCCCTCGGCGACGATCTTGCCCTCGGCCATCACGATCACCCAGTCGGCGATGTGGCGGACCATGTGCATGTCGTGCTCGACGAACAGCACTGTCATGCCCTGCGACTTGAGGTCGAGGATGTGGTCGAGCAACGACTGCGTGAGCGCGGGGTTCACGCCGGCCATCGGCTCGTCGAGCATCACCAGTGTCGGGTCGCTCATGAGGGCGCGGGCCATCTCGAGCAGCTTGCGCTGTCCGCCCGAGAGGCTTGCGGCGTAGTCCTCCTGCTTCGCGTCGAGCTTGAAGCGGGTGAGGATCTCCTTGGCCTTCTCCTCGATCTCCTCCTCCTGCTTGCGCCAGAGGAACGGGAGGACCGATCGGAAGAGGTTCTCCCCGGTCTGCTGCTTCGCGCCGAGCTTCATGTTGTCGAGCACGGTGAGCAGGCCGAGCGCCTTCGTGAGCTGGAACGTCCGGATGAGACCCATCCGGGCGACCCGGTACGCCGGGACGTGCGCCAGCGAGCGGCCGTCGAACTCCCACTTGCCCTCGTCCGGCTTGTCGAAGCCGGTGAGCAGGTTGAAGAACGTGGTCTTGCCGGCACCGTTCGGGCCGATGAGCGCCGTGATGGCGCCCCGGGGGATCTCGACGTGTGCGACGTCGACGGCGGTGAGGCCGCCGAACGTGCGCTTGACGCCGTCGGCGATGATGATCGGATCGACCTTCTTGACGCCGGGCGCCGGGTCGCCGATGTGGAGGCCGGTCGTCTTGACCGGCTTCGAGGCGGGAGCGACGTTATCGGACAAAGGCCAACTCCTTCTTGTTTCCGAAGATGCCCTGTGGCCTGAACACCACGAGGAGCATGATGCCGACGCCGACGAGGATGAACGTCAGCTGACCGGCCTGCACCGGCGACATGAACGGGAACCAGCCCGCCTCGACCGCTCGGGACACGAAGCCCGAGAAGAACGAGAGCAGCACCCAGAAGATCATCGCGCCCACGATCGGGCCGAGGATCGTCGCGGCGCCGCCGAGCAGCAGGATCGCGTAGATGAAGAACGTGAGCGACGTCTGGTAGTTCGCCGGAACGACCGCGCGGGGCAGGATGAAGATCATGCCCGCGAGGGTGCCGAAGACGCCGCCCAGGATCAGGCTCTGCATCTTGTACGAGTACACGTTCTTGCCGAGGGCGCGCACGGCGTCCTCGTCCTCGCGGATGCCCTTGATGACGCGGCCCCACGGGCTGCGCATCAGGAGCCACGTGAAGATCGCGGCGAGGATGACGACGGTCCATCCGAGGATGCGGATCCACCAGTCGTAGGCGTTGTAGGTGAAGGGTCCGAAGCCGTACGTGCCGTCCGGGATCGGGTTCAGCGCGGCGATGCCGCCCTTGTACCCCTGGAGGCCGCTCGCCGAGCCGGTCACCTCGTCGAACGTGTTCGTCGTGAAGATCAGCCGCAGGATCTCCGCGGCGGCGATCGTCACGATGGCCAGGTAGTCGGCCCGCAGGCGCAGCGTCGGGATGCCCAGGATCAGGGCGAACACGATCGATGCGGCGATGCCGACCAGCACCGATGCCCACACCGGGAAGCCGAAGCTGAGCGTCGAGATCGCGAACCCGTAGGCACCGAGGGCCATGAAGCCCGCCTGGCCGAAGTTCAGCAGGCCGGTGTACCCGAAGTGGATCGCGAGGCCGAGCGCCGCGAGGGCGTATGCCGCCGTGGTCGGGCTGATCAGCTGCTGCGCCGCGTTGCCCAGGATTGCAAGAAAGTCGATCATGGTCGTTCCTTACCCGATTCTCTCTCGCCGACCCAGGATGCCCTGAGGTCGGAACAGCAGCACGAGGATCAGCACCAGCAGCGCGCCGACGTACTTCATGTCGCTCGGCAGCCAGAGCGTGGAGACCTCGATGAAGAGACCCACGATGAGCGAACCGACGAGCGCGCCGAAGGCCGTGCCGAGACCGCCGAGGGTGACCGCGGCGAAGACCAGCAGCAGGATCTGGAAGCCCATGTCCCAGCTGACGCCCGGACGGAAGTAGGCCCACAGGATGCCGGCGAGGCCCGCGAGGGCGCCGCCCAGGATCCACACGATGCGGATGACGCGGTCGACGTCGATGCCGCTGGCCGCGGCGAGCGGGGCGTTGTCGGAGACGGCGCGCGTCGCCTTGCCGATCCTCGTCCGGAGGAGGAAGAAGGCCACCGCGAGGAGCACGACGACCGAGGTCGCCATGCTCACCACGTCGATCCACGACAGCAGGATCGGCCCGAGGCGGATCTCGCTGGGGATCGTCGCACCGGGGAGCTGCCTCGTCCCTCCGCCGTAGAAGAACTGGAACGTGTAGCGCAGCGCGAGCGACAGGCCGATGCTGACGATCATCAGCGGGATCAGGGCCACGCCGCGCTTCCGCAGCGGCTTCCACAGTCCGGCGTCGAGGGCCCAGCCCAGGCCGCCGGAGAGCGCGATCGCGATGATGATGGCCAGCCACACGGGGAACGCCAGCGTGGTGCTGAAGGTCAGCATCATCAACGCACCGAACGTGATCATCTCGGCGTGGGCGAAGTTCGAGAGTCCGGTCGTGCCGAAGATCAGTGACAGGCCGATGGCGGCGAGCGCCAGGAGCAGGCCGAAGTTCAGGCCGTTCACGACGCGGATGAGCACCTGGGCGCCGTAGTCCGTCGTGACGCGCTGGCCCTCGCCGAGGAAGAAGTTCACGGCCTTCCGGTTCGTGAGCCCGAACTCGGCCTCGATCGTGGACTGGCCGTCCTCGACGATCACGCCCTCTGGCAGGGTGTCCTCGTCGAGGGTGAGCTCGTAGGCCTCCTTCTCGGGGACGCCGAGGGTCCACTGGCCGTTCTCATCGGTCTCGGTCTCGGCTTCGAAGCCGCCGCCCGAGACGGAGATGGACACCCCCTCGAGCGGCTCGTCGTTGTACTTCACGTTCCCGCTGAAGAAGTACTCGAACTCCTCGGCCTGGCCGTCCGTACCCCCTTCGTCCGCCATCGCAGGGGACGCTGCGATGCCGGACAGAGTGAGTGCGGACAGTAGGAGTCCGAGGAGGATGAGCCACCTCCCACGAGAATGTGGGCGGACTGCTTGCGTGGATTCCACTGCACCTCCAAAGGTCCCGGTATGGGGGTCGACCGGGTTCGCCTTTCCTGCGACGACGTCGTCACAGTACGTGCCGATTATGTCCCAGGTGTTTCGCAGCCGGGCACAAACGGCCCTCGATTGTTATCCGGGGAATGGCCGCGGCGCAAACTCGCTTAAACTCTTCTGTACCGCGACGATGCGCCCGTGCCCGCGACCCGCGGTGCGCGGGCCGTCGAGCACGACTCGAGACGAAGGGGCGACATGGATCAGGCCGATCCGTTCGGATTCACTGGATTGACGTACGACGACGTCCTGCTGCTGCCGGGGCACACCGACGTGATCCCGAGCGAGGCCGACACGAGCTCGCGCCTGACGCGGCGCATCACGGTCGCGACCCCGCTCCTCTCCGCCGCGATGGACACGGTCACCGAGGCCCGAATGGCGATCGCCATGGCCCGCCAGGGCGGCATCGGGATCCTGCACCGCAACCTCTCGATCGCCGAGCAGGCCGAGATGGTCGACCGCGTGAAGCGCAGCGAGTCCGGCATGGTCTCCAACCCGGTGACGACGACGCCGGATGCCACGGTGGCCGAGGTCGACCAGCTGTGCGCGACGTACCGCGTCTCGGGCCTGCCCGTGGTCGACCCCGACGGCGTGCTGGTCGGCATCATCACGAACCGCGACATGCGCTTCGTCTCCGACTTCGAGAAGCCGACCACGAGCGTCGCCGACGTCATGACGAAGGCGCCGCTCATCACGGGGCGCGTCGGCATGGACCCCGACGAGGCCGTCGCGATCTTCGCGCAGCACAAGGTCGAGAAGCTCCCCCTGGTCGACGACCGGGGGCGCCTCACCGGCCTGATCACCGTGAAGGACTTCGACAAGTCCGAGCAGTACCCGAATGCGACGAAGGACGCCGAGGGCCGCCTGCGCGTGGGCGCGGCGATGGGCTTCTTCGGCGACGCCTGGGAGCGCGCGGAGGCCCTCCGCGACGCGGGCGTCGACGTGCTCGTGGTCGACACCGCGAACGGCGAGTCGGCGGGCGTGCTCGACATCATCCGTCGGCTGAAGTCCGACCCGACCTTCGCCCACATCGACGTGATCGGCGGCAACGTCGCCACGTACGAGGGTGCGAAGGCGCTCGTCGACGCGGGCGCCGACGCCGTCAAGGTCGGCGTCGGTCCGGGCTCGATCTGCACCACCCGCGTCGTCGCGGGGGTCGGCGTTCCGCAGATCACCGCGGTGTACGAGGCCTCGAAGGCGACGAAGCCGGCGGGCGTGCCGCTCATCGCGGACGGCGGCCTGCAGTACTCGGGCGACATCGCCAAGGCGCTCGTCGCGGGCGCCGACACGGTCATGCTCGGCTCGCTCCTCGCGGGCACCGCCGAGAGCCCGGGCGACCTCGTCTTCCAGAACGGCAAGCAGTACAAGACGTACCGCGGCATGGGCTCGCTCGGCGCCCTGCAGACGCGCGGCAAGAAGACGTCGTACTCGAAGGACCGCTACTTCCAGGCGGATGTCCCGAGCGACGACAAGCTGATCCCCGAGGGCATCGAGGGCCAGGTGCCGTACCGCGGCCCGGTGTCGGCGGTCGCCTACCAGCTCGTCGGCGGTCTCCGCCAGTCGATGTTCTACGTCGGTGCACGCACCGTCGCCGAGCTCAAGACCAAGGGGCGCTTCGTGCGCATCACGCCGGCCGGCCTCAAGGAGTCGCACCCGCACGACGTGCAGTTCGTCGTCGAGGCGCCGAACTATACGAGGTAGGTCTCGATACGCTCCGGCCTGCGGCCGGTGCTACTCGACCAACGGTGCAGTCGGTCCGGCCTGCGGCCGGTGCTA
>NZ_WMLB01000035.1 GCF_009709675.1 Agromyces bracchium
CCCGGGCGAGGACGTCGGCGCCGGCGTGGCCGAGGCCCGCCCAGCGGCTGCGGCCGAGGCATCCGTCTCGCCAATCGACAGCTGCGGCGAAGGCGCCGGCCCGCGCGCCGCCGACAGCACCTCGAGCGAGGTCGGCTCGTCCTCGGGCACGGGCAGGTCCGTCCAGGTGACGAGGTCGACCTTGTTGCCGCCACGGTCGTCGCACGTCCAGTACTGCGGCGCCTCGCGGTCCGACGCGACGCGCCCGCCCGCCTCGAGCGCCGCGGCGAGGCGCGCCGTCGCGACCTCGCGCGGCACGGCGAGGTCGAGGTGCATCGCATGGCGGAGCGGCCTTTCGGGGTCGAGCGGCTGGAACCAGACCGACGGCCCGCGCCCGCGCGGATCGACGAGGTCGTCGCCGATGTGGTCGGCGTACCCGAGCACGGCGCGCCAGAACGGCAGCACCTCGGCGATGGGCCGGCTCGTCGCGATGGCGACTTGCACGTCCTGCGTGCGCTCGGGCTGCGCCTCGAGTCCGTGGTCGCTCGCGATCGCCGAGATCGCCCGCGCCCGATCGGCCGCGCCGTCGTCGAGGTCGATGAGGTCGCGTACGACACGGACGATCACGCAATCCGGCCGCACGTCGATCAGCGGCGGATGCTCCGCCAGCGCGTCGACGGCGGCCACGGCCGTCGCGAACGCCGCGCCCGCACGCACCGACCCCGTCGCGAAACGCGCGATCGGCCCGCAGTACGCGACCCGCCAGTCGTCGACCCCGTCGGCCGCGAGGAAGGCGAGCCGCTGCTCCTGGCCCATGCCGTCTCCGTTCCGGGCGTCAGCCCGACGCGCCCGAAGATAGCGGAGCCTCGGCTTCTCCGGAACCCGCCTCGACCCGTCCGCTCCCGCGAGCGGATGTTCGCCTGCGACCTCCTCGCCCTGGTCCGCGACGGTGTCTGTCTCGGCGACGATGCAGAAACGCATACCGCGTCCACCTTGCTCCCGGTGTTCCTCTTGACGACGAGGGAGAAAGGTATACCGCGTCCACCTTTCTCCCTGGTCTCGTGGAGGGCGCCACTTGGGCGCGGAGGAGCGACGGCGGCATGCGGCAGGCCCGCGCCGGGCTCGCGCCCGGCCCGCGGCGGGCTCGCGCCCGGCCCGCGCCGGGCTCGCGCCCGGCCCGCGGCGGGCTCGCGCCCGGCCTGCGCCCGGCCCGCGCCCGAGGCATCCGCTGCCGCTCGCACGCGACGAACTCGCGCGGCCTAGTCGGACGCCCCGGCTCGCTTCTCGACCTCGCGGGCGTAGTCGGGCACCGAGTTCGTCCACTGGCGCGGCGGGCGCTCGTAGCCGGCCGACGGCGGGCGCTCGGGGATCTCGATCGGTGCCTGCGGCACGGGCTCCCACGGCACCTTCGACAGGATGTGCGCCATCACGTTGATGCGCGAGCGGCGCTTGTCGTCGCTCTCGATCTCGTACCAGGGGGCCTCGGCGATGTCGGTGTGGAGGAACATCGTGTCCTTCGCGCGCGAGTAGTCCTCCCACTTGGTGATCGAGCTGAGGTCGGTGGGGCTGAGCTTCCAGCGCCGCATGGGGTCCTCGAGGCGGGAACGGAAGCGCTCCTCCTGCACGACGTCCGACACGCTGAACCAGTACTTCAGCAGGATGATGCCGTCCTCGACGAGCATCCGCTCGAAGATGGGCGCCTGGTGCAGGAACCGCTGGTACTCCTCGTTCGTGCAGTAGCCCATGACGCGCTCGACGCCGGCCCGGTTGTACCAGGAGCGGTCCATGAGCACGATCTCGCCTCCGGCCGGCAGGTGCGGCACGTAGCGCTGGAAGTACCAGCGCGTCTTGTCGCGCTCGCTCGGCGCCGGCAGCGCGACGATGCGGGTCTGGCGCGGGTTCATGTACTCCGACACGCGCTTGATCGCGGAGCCCTTGCCCGCGGCATCCCGCCCCTCGAAGATCACCACGACGCGCGCGCCCGACTGCTGCACCCACTTCTGCATCTCGACGAGCCTCGCCTGCAGGGTCTTCAGTTCCTGCTCGTACAGCGGTTTCGGCATCCTCTTGCCCATTCGCGCACCCCTGCACCGAAGCCTAGGGCGGATGCCGCGCCACGTCGCCGCACGTCGGCCCCGCGCCGCGCGGCCGAGGCTCGAGATGCCGCGTTCGCCGCGTTCGCTCTGCTGTCTCCCGCCGCAACCGGCAGCTCGGCGCGGCGCGGGGTGTGCCGCGTGTCACCGCGTGCGAGTACGCTCGCGCCCAGAGCACCCGGACACGGTGAGCGCGGCCCCGGCCGCGGCGAGGAGGCGGAGATGACGGTCCCCGAGATCAACTACTGGGCGGTACTGCTGGCGACCCTGTCGAGCATGGTCGTCGGTTCGATCTGGTACGCCCGCGGCGTGTTCGGCACTCGCTGGGCGACGCTCGCGAAGGTCGACATGGATCGACCCGGTGCGAGTGCGGTCGGCCCGATCATCGTGACCGTGCTCGTCAGCTTCGTGACCGCGTGGGTGCTGGCGGGCGCGTCGACGATCGCGTGGCACTTCTACGGCGGCAGCTACCTGCTCGCGGCGCTCTTCACGGCGATCATCCTGTGGGCGGGCCTCACCGCGGCTCGGTTCATCACGCACGACGCGTTCGAGGGGCGTCCGTCGTCCCTGACGATCCTCAACATCGCGCACGAGCTCGTGACGCTCGTGGTGATGGGGCTCATCATCGGGGTCTGGCCGCCGGCCGGCACGGTCTGAGCTGCGGTCGCCCGCCCTCGAGCCTTCGCCCGCGCACTCTCGGGGAAGGCTCGGCGGGCCGACCCTAGGATCGAGGGCATGGCCGGGTTCTGGGGTAAGCGCAAGCGCGAGGAGCAGCAGGAGCTCGAGGCACAGGACGCGGTGCTCGCGGGGCGGGCACGTGCGGCGCTCGTCGCCGCCGACGAGCGCATCCGGGTGACGACCGACGAGCTCGACTTCGCCGATGCCGAGCTCGGGTCCGAGGCGACGGAGCCGCTGCGCGAGGCGCTGACCGCGGTGCGGACGCACCTGGCCGAGGCGTTCCGCCTGCACCAGCTCAACCACGACCACATCCCCGACACCCCCGACGAGCTGCGCACGCGCAACGGGCGCATCGTGCAGCTCTGCGAGTGGGCGGAGGACCTGCTCGACGATCGGACCGCGGCCCTCGCCGACCGCATCGCGCGGGCGCGGCGCGCCCCGGAGATCATCGCCGGCATCCGCTCGGACATCGACCGGTTGCGCGCGCGCATCCCGCACGCCCGCGAGACCGTCGACCGGCTCGCCGTGCGATACGCGAGCGAGGCCCTCGCCCAGGTCGACGCGAACCCCGCCGAGGCCGACCAGCTGCTCGGCTTCGCCGAGCACTCGGTGGGCGTGGCCGAACGCCGGCGTGAGGCGGGGCAGCGCGAGCAGGCGAACCTCGCGCTCGAGACATCCGCTGAATCGGTTCGCCGGGCGGCGACCCTGCTCGACGCGGTGGAGACCTTCGAGGTCGAGGCGCTGCGCGCCGAGTCGACCCTGGCGGCGATCGTCGAGGATTCCCGCGGCGACCTCGTCGTTGCGCTCAAGGAGCCGCATTCGCCCGCCGTCACGCAGGCGATGACCGAGCTGCAGGCGGCGCTCGCGAGCCTGCCGCCGGCGGGCGTCAACACCGATCCGTTCACCCACCTCGATCGGCTGCGCGAGGCGAACTCGGGGCTGGATGCCGCGATCGCCGCCGCACGCGAACGCGCGGCCCGTCCGATCCCACCGCTCGAGCACGTGCGCCACGCCATCGACGACGCCGACCGGCAGCTCGCCGTCGCGCGCGACGTCATCGCCGGGCACCGCGGATGGATCGGGGCCGACGCGCGCACCCGTCTCGCCGAGGCCGAGCGCACCCGGCAGGACCTCGACCGCTACCTCGGCGAGCCCGCGGCGACCGCGATCGTCATCGGCGACGACCACCGCGAACACGCGATGGCGGTCGCGCGACGCGCCGCCGCGCTCGCCGGCGAGGCGCTCCAGCTCGCGCGGCGCGACATCGACTCGTCGCGGCCGCAGGATCCGGGGCAGTGGGGCGGGCCCGGAGGCGGTCAGGGCTGGGGTGGCGGCGGGCGCCGAGGCGGCGGATCCGACGTCATGGGCGGCATCCTCGGCGGTCTCGTCATCGGCAGCATCCTCGACGGGATCTTCGACTAGCTCCGGCCCATGGCGTGTGTCAGGCGCCGCTCGTAGAATCCATGCATGGCCGGGTTCTGGGCCAGGCGCAGGCGGGGTGCGCCCGAACTCCAGGCCCACGACGCGGAACTCGCGACGCGGGCCGGCACCGCCCTGTTCGCCGTCGATGACCGCCTGCGTGCCGCCTCCGAGGAGCTCGGGTTCGCCGAGGCGGCCCTGGGGTCCGAGGCGATCGCCGAGACCGCCGTGGTGCTCGCCGCCGCACGCCGGCAGCTCGGCGAGGCGTTCCGGCTGAACCGGCGCAATCACGACCCGCAGCCGGGCCCCTCCGACGAGGTCGGGGCGCGATACCTGCACGTGATCGACCTGTGCGAGGCGATCGAACGCTCCCTCGACGACCAGACCGCCGACCTGGCCGAGCGGATGTCGCGGGCGCGCCGAGCCCCGGACGTCATCGCCGGTATTCGCGCCGACCTCGTCCGTGCCAGCGCGCGCATCGCGTACGTCCGCGCGACGCTCGACCGGCTCGCGGCGCGCTACGCGCGCGACGCGCTCGCCGGCATCGACGGCGGACCCGCCGAGGCCGACCGGCTGCTCGGATTCGCCGCGCACAGCCTCGGCGTGGCCGAGCGTCGTCGGGCCGACGGCGAGGTCGCTCACGCGGACGTCGCGCTCGAGGCATCCGCTCGATCGGTTCACCGTGCGGCGACGCTGCTCGACGCCGTCGAGACCTTCGAGGTCGAGGCGCTGCGCGCCGAGGCCGCGCTGCCCGGCCTCGCCGAGGAGTGCCGGCGTGATCTCGCGGTCGCGCTCGGGGCGCCGCATTCGCCGGATGCTGCCGCCGCGATCGCCGAGCTCCAGGCGGCGCTCGCCGCCCTGCCGGCCACCGGTGTCGACACCGATCCGATCGGCCACCTGCGTCGACTGCGCGCCGCGCGCGACGCGCTGGATGTCGCGACCGGGGCTGTGCCCGCGACTCGGGCCGGGCTCGCGACAGCGACAGTGACTGCGGGTGCGCCCGCGACTCGGGCCGCGTCCGCGACTGCGACTGCGCTCGCGACTCGGGCCGGGGCCGCCACAGCGCCCGCGCCCGCGACTCGGGCCGGACCCGCCACAGCGACTGCGCCCGCAACCTGGGCTGCGACTGCGCCCGCGACTGCGACTTCGCCCGCACCCGCGACCGCCACCGGGCGCGCGACGGGCGAGCCGGCCCCGCCTTCGGCGTTCCGCGCAGTGCACGTGCTCCACGCAGTCCGGGACGCCGATCGCCGACTCGACGTCGCCCGCGACGCCGTCGCCGGCCACCCGGGCCGGATCGGCGCGGAAGCGTTGCGGCGGCTGGCCGAGTCCGAGCGCATCCGGGTCGACCTCGGGCAGGTCCTCGGCAGCGCCGGCTCCGAGGTGACGGTGATCGTGTCCGACGCGGATCACCGGGCGCAGGTCATCGAGATGGCGCGGCGGGCCGCGTCGCTCGCGAGCGAGTCGCTGAGCCTGGCGCGCCGCGACCTGGGCGCGATGCGCGCGCAGGGCCTCGGCGCATAGGCCGCCCCTGTGCGTAGGGGCTCGACGCATTGGCCGGCCCTGCGCGCAGGGTCTCGGCGCATAAGCCGGCCCTCCCGCCGGTACCCCGCGCTCGCGTCCTCGTTGTACTCCAAGTGAGGTTTCCGCGTTCGAGTGCCGTTCGAGAACGACCTCGAACGCAGAAACCTCCCGTGGAGGGGTGGGCCGGGCGCTTCACCCCCGGAACGGGATCGTGAAGTCGAACGGGTTCGGCCCCGGGATCGGGTTGGTCTCCGGGTCGAGGCACGTGCAGACGAGCGTCAGGTTCGTGAACGTGCTGCCGGTGCCGGGTGGCCGCGCCGCCCCGTCGAGCTGCACGATGAGGCCCGTCGGCGCCTCGAATCGCGTCGACCGCCGCGTGTCGCCCGGCTGCCAGGCGGGACCGTCGAACGGGAAGAACTGCGTCTCCAGTCGCCACTCTGCACCGGAGACCGTGACATCCACCACCTGCCCGAACGCGATCGCGTACGCGCCGTCCGCGGCATCCGACCCGGTGATGACCATGCGCTGCGCGAAGTGGGAGTTCGCGTGCGTGAGCACGACCCGCCAGGGGCCGAAGAACGTCTCGCTCATCTCGCCGCTCCTCCTCGCTCGGTCACGGTTCGAGCCCGGTGCGCCGGGTGAAGTCGCTGCTGAACCGGTCGCGGCTGCCGAAGCCGGTGACCTCGGCGAGCGCCTGCCGCCACGCGCCGAGGTCACCGTTGGTCGGGCTCGTGGGGTCGCCGAAGAGCCGCTCGATGTCGGCGGCCGTCGCGTCGTTGTGCTGGCCCCAGTGCAGGATGCCGCCGATGTTCGGGTTCAGCGCGAGCCGGGCGGCGTAGTCGACCATCTCCTGACCGCCGCTGACGTCCTTGAGGCAGGCCACTTCGACCGAGCAGGTGGTCGGATGTCGCTGCATCCCGATCTTCGCCCGCGTCGGGCCCATGAACCGCAGTGATGCGTACCCGACGCAGGCTCGGCCCTGGAACTCCTGCATGATCTCGAACGCGAGCAGCGCGTCGACGAACGCGATGAGCCGCTGGTCGACCGCGTCGAAGAACACCTCGACCGAGTCGACGTTCACCTCGCAGCTGATGTTGCGGTAGTCCTTCTGGTCGGTGACGGCGTAGCTGATCGCCTCGTAGTCGCGGTCGGACTGCTGCGCCTGGAAGCCGAGGTAGACGATCAGCTGCCAGGCGAAGAGTCCGGCGGCGCGCTTCGCGGGGTCGGGCTCGTTCGGGTCGAGCAGCGAGTTCTTGATGTTCTCCATGTGCTCGCCGAAGCGGTCGTCGGCGTCGAACGCCTCGAGCAGTGCGCGGAGGATGACGAGGATCGCGAGCAGCGCCGGGATCAGCAGGAGGAGTCCGCCGCCGCCGAGCGCTGCGATGGCGGCGATGCCCGCGCCCACGACGGTGCCGTTCGAGCTCACGAAGTCCTCGATCTCGTTGATCGCCGCCTCGATGATCCCGGCGAGGAAGCTGCCGTTCGAGCACGCGAGCGCGATCGGGTCGGGGTCGTCCTCCCCGTTGAGCGGGTCATCCGGGTCGAAGCGGTAGCTGAAGTTGTTGCCCGCGTTCGCGAAGCGGGGCGCCTGGATGAGGGGGTCGAAGTCCGTGACCAGATCGCCCACCCGCTCGGCCCGGCCCGGTGGGTCATCCTGCAGTCGGAGCTTCCACTGCTTGGTGACGCCCGCGAGGTTGCGCTGGAAGTTCAGGTGCGGGGTGAGGCTGACGGCGACCTGGAGGAACCGCTGCGGGCTGGTGACCTGGGTCGACGGAACGTAGCCGCCGGGCACGATCGCCGCGTCGCGGTAGAGCGCGCTGTTGCGGTCGAGGATCTGGTGCTTGAAGTCCTGCCAGACGTGCAGCCGGCGTCGCTCGTAGCGGGCGTACTGGGGGAGCGCGCGGAGCACGACGGAGTAGATCACGCCGAACCGGCCGGCGGCGACGACCGCCGCGTCGAAGAGCGCGTTGTCGCGGGTTCGCACGATGTGGAAGTTCTCGTCGCCGCCGAATTCGTCGGTGCCGTAGACCTCCCGCATCCGGTCGTCGTCGGTGAGCTGCGGCCAGTAGCGCTCGTCGGATGACTCGATCCAGTAGTGCGCGCCGCCGTCGGCGACGAGGTGGATCGCGACGACCGAGTCGGCGATCGGACCGCAGTCGAAGTCGCCGCCGTGGGTGCCCGTGGAGAACGCCCCGACGATCGTCTGCCCGCCGGCGTTGCCGGCCGTCTCCATCCCCCACGGCCCCTCGAACGCCGTCGTGCCGAAGTTGGCGAGCATGAAGGCGCCGAGCGTCTGCACTCCGTCGGGCGGTTGCAGGTCGAGGGGGTCGACCTGGTCGAGCTCGGCGTAGAGCTGGTAGACGCGCTTGCCGGCCTCGACGTGCACGAGCGACCCGTGGTCCTGCACGAAGCTCGGCTCCGACATCCGCTGGAGCAGTTCGGGGTGGAGGCAGTGCGGGACCACGTGCTTCAGCGTGCGACCCATCGCCTGCCGCTGGTTGCGGGGGTCGTGCGTCTCGATGAACGTCTCCTCGCTGATCGCCGCCTCGGACAGCGCCCAGTGACTGCCGGCGGCCTTCAGGCGGCCGAGGTTCTCGTCGCGGCAGATCTCGATGAGCTCTGCGAGCGACTTCGGGTAGACGATGCGCGGCGTCGATGGGATGAGTGCATCCCGAGGGTCATCGTGTTTCCGCGTCCATGCCGCGCCCAGCACCGTCTCGATCGCCATGTCGTGCCCCCCCAGCTCGATCCGTGCGAATGCGCGCAAGCTACCACCCGGGCGGCGGTGCCGCCATGGGCGGCGCGGGCGGCGGGTGGGTGAACGGGCGGCGGGCGGTCAGCGGATGCCGAGCATCGCGCGGGCGAACGCGCGGCCCTCGGTCGTCGGCGCGTCGTCGCCGCTCCGTGCGAAGCGGCTCACCGCGCCGAACACGCCGAGATCGCCGAGCATGTGCCAGGTGTCGCGGATCAGTTCGATGCCGTCGTACGCGTCGAGCGGGCGGCCGTCGGGCTGCGACCAGCCGAGCAGGTCGAGGCCGTTCGCGACGGCGTCGCCGAACTCACTGAGCGTGCCGGCGCGACCGCACGCGATCTCGACGGCGAGGAGCGTCACCGCCATCCGCTCGGCGTCGGACCGCTGTCGCCCGACGCTCGCGACCGCGACGTGTCGCCAGAGGCCGACGGGGTCGCCCTGCAGCCGCGTTCCCGCGGCGGTGCGGAGCAGGCGGCCCTTCGCGACGCGCACGAGGCCGAACCGCCTCGCCGCCTCGCGCAGCCAGCGGATCGGCCAGGTGATGTCCTCGCGATTCGACGCCCCGATCCAGTCGTCGAGCCAGCCGAGCTCGGTCATGCCCTCGTGCACGACGGTCGGAGGCATCCACCCGGCCTTTGTAAGCGCGAGGCCGCTATCTCCGATGCGACCGAGCAGCCAGGTGAACGGGCGCACCATGCGGGTGGCGGCATCCGTCTCGACCTGCACGGGCGCGAGCGCGCCCTCGGCGCGGAGCCGCGCGCGAAGCGCGGCGCGGAACGGCGCCGGCAGGCCCTCGAGCAGTTCGACTACGGGAGAGGCCTCGTCGACGAGCCCGTCGCCGTCGGCGCGGATCAGGCCCGAGAGGTCGCTCGCGACTTCGAAACGCAGTTGGAGCTCGCGGTCAGCGGCGTCGCGGTCGAACGCGTCAGCCTCGAACGGCAGCACGAGTGGCTCGGGCCAGATGACGCCGGCGACCCACGCCGCGATCTCCGCGTGCTCGGGGGAGGCCGGGTCGGCGAGTGTGTCGAGCTTCTCGGCGTATCCGTGCACACCGCCGGAATCCTCGAACGGGCATCGCCCGGCCCCGGCGACGAGTTCGACGCGGCGCGCCCATGGTGGGCTCGAGGCGCCCGGCGCATCGACGTGTTCGCGCTCGATCAGGTCGATGCGGTGCCACCAGCTGTCGCCGAAGTCGTACCAGTAGTAGATCGGCCCGTCGGTCGGCGCGAAGACGGATGCCACGTCGGCCGCGTGCTCGTCGATGAGCTGCTCCACGCGGCCGCCGAAGGCGAGGCCGTCTTCGGCGTCGGCGACCTGGTCTCCCGGCATCCACCGACGGGGCGGCCGACCGACCTGGGGGAGTGCGCGCGTGTCGGGGTGGGGCTCGAGCTCGGAGAACTCGTGCAGGTGCGCGTCGCGCCATCCCATTGCGAGCTGGATCGCGTCGTGCAGGTCGCCGAGCCGCAGCGCTCCGTCGACGTCGAGCGTGCGCCAGATCTCCGGCTCGCTGTCGACGAGAGTGATGCGCAAGCGGAAGCGTTCGCGAGCAGGAGAGGGGGCCGTGGGTGTCACACGAGAAGTCTTGCAGGGCTGGGGTCGGCGTCGTCAGGCTCATGCTTGCAGAGCGTCGCTTCGCTCATCGAGCAGCGCGGCAGCATGTTCGGAGACGACGCTCGAACTCGGCGAGGAGACGGCCGGTGCCGACCTCAGGACGTCCGCGGCATGCCCAGCTCCGGCAAGCCGGGCCGCGGCGACCCGTCGCTCACCGGGCATGGGTCCCGGGCGAACGGCGTCGACGACCTCGCCGGCAGGGCCGCCGGCAGCGCCGCGGCGCGACGACGCTGCCGGTTCACGCGGCCGACGGACACGCCGGCAGCGCGAAGCGCGCTCGACCGCCGAGCCGTGGGGTCTGGTCGGGGTCGACGTGCGGGGGTGGGATGAACCACACCTCGGTTCGGGTCGCGCGAATGCCCCAGCCTTCGCGGTGGATGCGGTGGTGGCAGAAGGAGCAGAGCATCACTCCGTTCGCAAGATCGGTCGGGCCGGCGTCACGTTCCCACCATCGGATGTGGTGGGCGTCGACGTAGGCGATGTTCTGGCCGCAGGAGGCGCATCCGCCGTCGCGTTCGGCGAGGGCGAGTCGCTGGGGGCGGCTGAAGAGCCGAGCGGAGCGGCCCAGGTCGAGGGGGAGGCCCTCGCCGCCGAGCACCATCGGGATGAGTTCGGCGTCGGCCGCCATGCGGCGGGCAGTGGTCGCCGAGATCGGTTGCTCGATGCCGTCGATGTGCGCGGCGCCGAGGCCGTCGATGAGGGTGTCGTGGTCGAGGCGCACGACGACGGTGGCTTTGGCGAGCGGAGCGAGGGTCCGTTCGCACCCGAGGCTGTGGCGCGCGATCGCGGCAAGCGCGTCGGCCTGGATCTGGGGGATCGAGCGCTGGTCGTCGATGATCGGGCCGGAGCCGGAGCCGGAGCCGGAGCCGGAGCCTAGGCCGGGGCCCTGGCCGGATCCCGCCGGCTCGCGGCGGCGCAACGCATCGCGCACGAGCGCCTCGACCGCCGTCTTGATCGGTGCCGCGGTCTCGGGATCGAGGCGGGCGTGGAGGTGCACCATGCCGGCCGAGTCTTCGCGCATCGTGAGCGAGCGTTCGCTGCGGAGCTGCTCCTCACGCGGCTCGATTCCGTCGCGATCGAGCCGCGCTTCGGCCTCACGTATGCCGCGCATGAGCAGGTCGAGCGGCACCCTCGTAGCGAGCTCGACCAGCGCGGCTTCGGCGGCATCGGCCGCCGCCGGGTCGGCACGCCACCGCACGCGATCGAGCATCGACGTGATCGCAGACGCCGCGTCGACGCCGATCACGGTCGACTCGAGCGCCGCGGCGACGTGCGGATGCCGCGACGGCATCCGCTCACCGCCGAATGTCTGCCGCTCCGCGGTGGAGGTGCCGACCGCGATGAGCTTCGCCGCGTCGCTCCGAGAAGCTCCGGTCGATGCGGCGATCAGCCGAACCGGGTTGTGGAAGCCGTGCACCCTGGCGAGGCTCGCTTCACCGCGCTCGGTGCTCGACCGCTTCGACACCTCGGCAGCGACGCGTGCGAGAAGCACCTCGGCGTCTCGACGAACCTGCGCGAGCGCGTCGGTCACCCGGACCAGCCCGGCATCGCTCATCTCGGCGATCTCGGCCTGGGTCGCGCCATCCGTCGCCACCGAAGAAGGCGGCATCGCACCGCGCCACGCAGCACGCAGCGCCGCGACGTCGCGGTCGAGCGTGCTGAGCGGCGATTCCATGTCTCGATTCTGCAGGGACCCACTGACATCCGCTCGGTCATGTAAATCACACCTGACCAGCCAGATTGCCTGTGAAAAAGTGCCAGCGAGGTGCCTCTGTGGAGGACGGGTCAGGCGCGCGCCGCGCGCGAGCGCGGACCATCCAAACGGAACACGAGCGGCGCGCCGACTGCCGCGCGACCGCGTAGCTGTCGCGCGTGACGTCCGCCGCCGGCGCGATCCGGACGGGTGCCGGCGGCGCGAGCCATCCGATCGCCCTGGTCTTCACCAGCGTCGCCCTACGCTCGACCGGTGATCGATTTTCAGAACGGAACCTTCGTCAAACTGTCCAAGGCGGATGTCGCGAGCATCGAGCCGAGCGTGCGCGACCTGTACGTCGACGGTGAGACGTCGATGGTCGCGGCGAAGGGCATGCGCGACTTCATCATGTTCACGAACAAGCGGATCATCGCCGTGAACGTCCAGGGCATGACCGGCAAGAAGCGCGACACCACCTCGCTGCCCTATTCGAAGATCCAGGTGTTCTCGATCGAGACCGCGGGCACCTTCGATCGCGACGCGGAGCTCGAAATCTGGCTGAGCGGTCTCGGCCGCGTCCGGCTGGAGTTCGCCGGCAACTTCGACGTCGGGTACCTCGCGAAGCTGATCGGGTGGGCGGTGCTGTAGGGCTGGGCGGATGCCGCGGGGCCGCGGAGGACCGCCTGGCATGGTGCCGGGCTCTTCCGCCCGCTGACGACGATCCGGTCCGTGGCGATTTGCGCACTGCCTCCCGCGGCCGTCGCTCCAGCGCTCCTAGGATCGATTCGGGCGCACAGCCAGTTTTCGCATTCAAGGGAGTCGAATGAAGATGTCTGTCCGGAGCATGGCCGCTTCCGCAATGATCTGCGCCGTCTTCGTTCTCGGGGGCTGTGCGGCGGCAGACAGTAACGGGTCCGTCGGCGCGGTCGACTCGACTGATGGTCCCATCGAGGTGGAGGAGAATCTGGCGACCGTCGACGTGAGGGTCGCGCGGTCCCTGCTCGATCCCGAGGGCTCGATGTCGGACGAGGAGATCGTTTCCGCCGCTGCGGAGAACGGTATGACAGCTGCGGTCGACGGCGACGCAGTTGTCTACACCATGACCAAGTCGCAGCGCGACGAGATGCTTGAGGAGTTGCGATCGTCCGCGAAGGACGCCGTGGACGGCATCATCGCGGACGACTCGAACTCCATCACCGCTGTGGAGGTCGACGATGCGATGACCGAATTCACGGTGTCGGTCGACGCCGAGCGATTCTCACCCCTCGAGAGCCTCCTCGTGATCGGCTTCTACCTCCAAGGCGCGCTCTACCAGCAGTTCGCGGGCACCTCGGCAGACGAGCTCGATGTGGTCGTCGAGTTCGTCGATGACGCCACGGGCGAGGTGCTCGAAAGCGGCTCGTATCAGGAGTGGCGCAAGAACCTCGAGGGATGAGGGCAGCGGTCCAGTTCGGGCCGCACACGTGAATGACGCCCCCGAACTGGGGCCTGTGACTGATCATTCCTCGGCGGAAACGTATTGTTGGATGCCCGTTCCCGTTCGCCCTGCCCGAAGGTTCCTTGCGTGAGTTCCTTGTTCGCGCTGCCCAGCAGCCCCGTCGGCGCAATGCTTGTCATCCTGCTGTGGTGGCCTATCGCCCTTCTGATTGTCGCTCTGATCGCGGCCTACACCGCGATCACGCAGATCGGGATGCAGCGCGAGCTCCCACAGCGCAAGGGGCTGTTCATCCTCCTCGGCGCTGTCGTGGTGATGGCCGGTTGCGCGAGAATCGCACTCGAATCGGTGGCAACCGTGCGTGGCGCCGGTGAGGATCCGTACATCTCTGCTGCCATCGGCTGGCTTGGATTCGTGCTCGTCATCGCTCTTGGCCTGATGGCGGTCCTCGGCATCCGACGCATCGTGTCGAGACGGCGGACGATGACCGTGGACGAGCATCGCCGCTTCTACGCGTCGCAGCACCTGAAGCCGGAATGGCTGTATTGGCCGGGCCAGACCGTCCCTCGAAGGGAGCCGCAACGGCTCCGCGAGCTTCCGCTGATACGCCTGTACGAGCGGCGACCGAAGTCCACGCTCGCCGCGGTCGGAGCGGGTCTGGTGCTCCTCATGACAGCAGGAAGCCTGAGCCTCGCGGCCGTTCCGACGTGGGCGGAAGACGCTCGCGTGGTCCGTGTGGTCGACGGGGACACCGTCGTCGTCCGGGTCGGCGATCACGAGGAACACGTCCGGATCCTCAATATGAATGCACCTGAGGACAACGCGGTCACGGGCGAGTCGGAATGCCTGGGGCCAGAGGCGACCGCCGCGCTCGAGCAACTTCTCCCGGAGGGGCTGAGCGTGACCCTCGCATACGACGAGGTGCGCCGCGATCGCTATGGCCGCCTGCTCGCGAAAGTGACCACCGCGGACGGAGTCTCAGCGGCGACCGTCCTGATCGCGCAGGGCCTGGCTGTGCCCGCCGAGTACGGGGACAACATGCGCTTCTTCGCCGAATCGACGAGCGCTATGGCCGATGCAGAAGCGGTCGGTGCGGGAATCTTCTCGCCGTTGGCGGAGTGTGGGCCGGTTGCGGCGATCGAGTTACTTGCGGCGGGGGCTGCCGCTGTGACATCGCCCACGGAACAGCTGCCGTCGTCCGAGCTCGCGAGTGTAGAGGGTGCGGCGATCGCCGTGCTAACGACGGTTCCGGCAGCCAAGGCGGCGGCCGATGCGATCGCGTGGGTAACACCGGATATTCGCAATCGGTGGTTGCTCGAGATCACACGTATCGAGACTCAGATGACGACCTACCGCGATGATGCGACGGCATTTGCGCCCGTTGCCGCCGCACGCGAGGCCGAGGCGGATCGGCAGGCTGCGGACTCAGCCCGGCAAGCCGAAGCCGAACGCATCGCCGCCGAGGCCGAGGCCGCTCGACTTGCCGAGGATCTCCGTCAGGCCGCAGCCGCAGATGCAGACCAGCAGTCCGACTCCGGGGCCGCTGGCGGGGGATCGGGCTCGACCGGCGGGTACGACGGCTATACGGGCTGCCGCGCATACGGACCGGGCGGAACGTCGGTCGACGAGCAGGGCCGTCGATACACCAAGATCGATTGCACTACGAAGCTTCCGCTCTGACCTCCGGCTGCCAGGTCAGCGTTCGAGCAGCGGTCCCACAGTCGACCACCACATCCCAAACACCGCCGATGCTGTGGCGCCGACGACCGCGAGCTGCCAGAGCACCCGCCGCCGCACTGCCCGCCCGACGTTCACCCGAAGCCGATCGAACGCGCCATGGTCGACGACCTCGCTCTCCGGCATCCGCTGCCAGGCTGACGGCTGCGCCGCGACGGCCGCGAGGCGCAGCACCTGCTCCGGCGCCAGCACCGCGCGCCGTCGCCGCAGCCAACGCACGAGCTCGGTGTCGCGCAGCACGACGACATCCGCCGGACGCTCGCGCACCGTCATCCGCTTCGCCCCCACGATCGCGACGATCGGCGTGACCCCGACCGGCACGCCCGCTGCTGCCGACAGCAGCTTCGACGTGCGCTTGGCCTCGTGCGCGGCGTTCCGGAGGTGGTCGGTGCGCTGGCCGCTCACGAGGATGCGCTTCGCGCCGACCCACACGTGCTGCCCGCGGTGGTGCTTCGTGTTGATCGTGAACACGCCCGCCGGCCCGATCACGACGTGGTCGAGGTCGCTCGGCCCGGTCCCGATCGGTACCGAGTGCAGCACGAACTACGCCGTCCCGAGCGCACCGAGGCGCCGCGCGACCTCGAGTTCGCCGAGGGCGCCGACGTACCAGGGCTCGGCGTCGCGCCCGAGTGGCGAGACGCCGAAGAACCGATGCACGGCGGTGTTCGGCGGCACGCTCGCCTGCACGCGCAGGCATTCGGCGATGACGGATGCCGCGGGGCGGCGGTTCGCCAGGGCTGGGGTCGCGACGTGCTCGGTGCTCATGGGGTCCTCGCGGCGGTAGGGTCGCTCGATCCTGACAGCCGCGTCGAGGTGCGGGGGAGTCCCCGAACGTGGGGTGGCCTATCCGCCGTGCTCCGGTCCGAGGAGTCGCTCGACCGCTGCCTTCAGGCGAGGGATGTCGCTGCGCGCGGTCGTCATGACGATCGAGTGCGCGGTGTCGAAGTAGCGGTGTGCGAGCTGATCCCGCATTCGGACGATCTCGACCCAGGGGATGCCGGGCTCTGCCGAGGTGACGGACGGGTCGAGGTCCTTGACGGCCTCTCCGATCTCGACGAGACGGATGCGGATCGCATCGAACACGATCGGGTCGCCGTCTGGTCGGGCGGCGTAGCCCTCGATCGCGGCGCACGCGGCAAGGATGTCGCGGAGGCGGGCTTCTGACGAGCGGCTCACACGGGTGTCGCTTCGCGCAGCACCGTTTCGGCGACATCCGCTTTCAGGCTCGAAGCCGGCACGATGTCGACCGGCGCGTCGAGGATCCGCTCCGCGGTGCTGCGCATCGTGCCGAGTCCGAACAGGCCGATGTCGTCGGCGAGGTCGACGAGCAGGTCGATGTCGCTGGAGGAAGATTCGTCGCCGCGGGCGACGCTGCCGAAGACGCGGATGTTCGAGGCGCCGAGTTCTTCGAGCGCGGCGACGAGTTCCTCGCGATGAGCGTTGAGACGCGCGCGGAGCGGGCGAAGGCCGGCGTGTGGTGACTCCGCGTGGGGGCTCGCCAGGCGGTCGGCCGTCGCGGTGACGCCGGCAGTGAGTTCCGCCTGGTGGGTCTCGATGAACTCGCGGACGGCGGCGGCGACGATGTCCTTCTTCGTTCGCCCGAGCACGTGCGCAGCGTCGCCGACCAGCCGGTCGGTCGCCGGATCGATCTTGATCGGGGTGAACGTCGCCATCTGGACTCCTCGGTACCAGAGTACCATTCGGTACCTGACGCGGAAAATGAGACTCGTCCATGTGTCAGATAGGAACCCGTCCGTTTGTCAGATAGGAACTCGTCCGTTCGCCTGAATGGCGCCCTGTACGGCCTCAAAGTCACGGATTCGCAGCTCCAAAGTCACGGATTCGCAGTCTCAAACTCACCGATTCGCAGGGTCCGCCCAATCGAAGTGAGGTTTGCGCGTCCGAGTGAGGTTGCGGTCCTGCCTCAGGGGCAGAAACCTCACTTCGAGCGGGGCGAGCGGGAGGCAGAGCGTGGTGACTGCGCGAGCGGATGCCGCGAAACCCACCATTGACCCCACCCCCGCACCACCGCTATCGTCACAAGGCTGCGCACCCGCGCAGCATCCCGGAGACCTGCACGAGGAAGGACGAGCCGCCGTGTATCTGCAGCACACGAATCGCCAGTCCTTCGTCGAGCCCGCGAAGAGCCGCCAAGCCAGGCAGCTTCGCACGCTCGAGCAGGTGCTCGAACCGGCACGCTGACGCGGCCGCGGCCCGATGGCCGCGAGAAGCCGTCACCCCGTGTCATCCGAGGCCCGGGGTTTTTTCTGTCTGCGCGCGCGACGGGAGCCCTCGGGCTCCGCGATCGAGAGAACGCAACGCAACCAGACAGGAAAGGACCATGGAGAAGCTCTCCGCACGGCTCGTCTCGTGGGCGAGCCTGATCGACGGGAAGACCGTCGAGCAGGCCCGCACGTCGTCGACGATGCCGTTCATCTACCCGCACCTCGCGCTGATGCCTGACGCGCACCTGGGCCTCGGCGCCACGGTGGGGTCGGTCATCCCGACGCTCGGCGCGATCATGCCGGCCGCGGTCGGGGTCGATATCGGCTGCGGCATGATCGCGGTGAAGACGCAGTTCGCACGACACGATCTGCCCGAGAACCGGAGGGAGGTCCGGGAGCAGATCGAGCGCGCCATCCCGCTGTCGGCCGGTCACGCGAACCGCACGGTCGTCGCGACGGCCGAGCCGCGGATCGCCGAGCTCGAGGCCCTCGCCGAGGCGAAGGGGTTCGACCCGGCCCGCTACCGGGGCGACTGGCGGCTGCAGCTGGGTTCGCTCGGCAGCGGCAACCACTTCATCGAGGTTTCGCTCGATGAGGCGGATGCCGTGTGGCTGTTCCTGCACTCCGGAAGCCGGGGCGTGGGCAACAAGATCGCGCAGCATCACATCCGGGTCGCGCAGGAGCTCTGCCGGAAGTGGTGGATCGACCTGCCCGACCGGGACCTCGCGTACCTCGTGGAGGGCACGCCGGAGTTCTCGCGGTACATCGCGGAGCTGCGGTGGGCGCAGCACTTCGCGCTGCTGAACCGGGAGGAGATGATGGACCGGGTGATCCGGCAGGTCTCGGAGTGGGTCGGCGCGCCGGTGGAGGAGCGGGAGCGGATCAACTGCCACCACAACTTCACCGAGAGCGAGGAGCACTTCGGCAAGCGGGTGTGGGTGTCGCGGAAGGGCGCGATCCAGGCCGATGCGGGCCGGCCGGGCCTGATCCCGGGTTCGATGGGCACGGCGTCGTACGTGGTCGAGGGCCAGGGTGATCGGATGTCGCTGAACTCCTCGCCGCACGGCGCGGGCCGGACGTACTCGCGCTCCGC
>NZ_WMLB01000036.1 GCF_009709675.1 Agromyces bracchium
CTTGCGATTCATCAGGGGTTTTTGGTGGATCTGAGGGGACTCGAACCCCTGACCCCCTGACGGTGTGCACCGTGGTGGGCGCGCACGTGATTGGTTGTGGATGCCAGTAAGTATAAGGAAGGCCGGGGTGGGCGGCCAGGTCGGCGGTGGCCGATGGATGCCATGAATCGCCGGTATCTGGGAACGAAAAGAGCCTCAAAAAGGCCGCACGGGCCCAGGCGTCGGCATGCCACCGCGCGCACCGTCCTGCGCGTGATTTCCAACCGCGGCGGCGCACATGGCCGCCCGACAAATGACCACGTTCTCCGACATCGATCCGGCCGGCGTGCCCGGTCACTTCGAGCGACCGGTCCACCTCAGCGACCGGGCCCGACCCCTGGAATGCGGGGTGGGCGTTCCCGGGGAACGCGACGATGACGTCGTCGTCTCGGTGCTCGAGGTCCGATTCGGCGTCGGTGAGGTTCTTGGTGAGGGCGTCACGGAGCCGGCGAGTTCCGCTTCCAGCGAGTCATCGGCCGGACGGCCCGGGAGTACGATGTTCGGCAGTACCTCAACCCGGATGGCGGTGAAGTCCTCGGTGCGATGCAAGGGGTGGCGAGGGTAGTCTCGGGTTCGCTCATGCGGTGCGAGGCGAAGTGGTCCTCCGACCTCGGCGGGGTTTGAGCGCCCACCGCTGCTTCGCCACGTCGAATGGCCCGGGCCCTGGTCGGGATCGTGAACGTCCTCCGGCTCGGCGGCACCATGAGCTTGAGGCCGCGGACCCGGCACTGGCGTAGTTCGATGATGCAGTCGCGGTCGGCGTGCCGTCCTCGAAGTCGGGTTCGGTGAGGTCATGGATCAGCTCCGCCTGCCCAGAATGGATCGAGCTTGCGGTCAGCATCGGGCTGCCCGTGGAACCCGCGAGAACGACGCCCCGCAGGATCTCATCGCCGCTCATCGACTACACCTCATGGACGAGGTTTCAACGAGCGATCGGGAAGAGCAAACGCCAACGCGGACGTCTCAACAGATCCTCTGAGGCGTCGATTGCCCATCACACTCCAATCCGATGGCCGCACGTCGGCGAAGGATCGCCCCCCCTTGCTTCTCCCCCACGTGGCGCTGCCCCATGCCGCAGTCGTGCTCGTCGGGATGACGCTTTTCCACTTCCGCGTCTTGGGAATATGGCCAAATAGCGCTTGCCATGATTTAGGAGCGCAACGGTCGGTAAAGGGGCCTGGCCTTGCTGCTCGGCCTGTCGCCGCTCGAAGCGGGGTTCTATTCTGGGCCCAGGCACCATCGGGATTCTGCTGTGAGGGGGTGCAGAGCATCGTGAGCGAGGAGTCGGCGGGGTTGCCGGGAGCGCAGGTGCTACACGACAGGGCAGCGGAACTGCGCCGCAGCGGGGACCTGGTTGGGGCTGAACAGGCCTTCGCTGAATTGGCGACCATCTACGGAGAGGCGACCGACTTTGAGGACGCGTTTCAGGCGGCCATCGGCGAGATTGAGCTCTCGGACTTCGCTATGCGGGCGCACGACGACACCGAGGCGTTGGCCCACGCCCAGCGAGGATGGACGATCGGCAATCGACTGAGTGCGGCCGGTGTGGTGACTGGCGGCTTCATCGCTCTCCATACAGGTGCCCGCAGCGCACGTGCACATCTCGCGCTCGGGGGCGACACCGCTGCACTCGAGGCGCTCAGCGACACTCTCAAGGTTCTAGGCAGCGAGACCGCTGGGGTTCCCACGGAGCTTACGGAGAGCGCCCGGCGTATCGCGCTCCTCCTCGTGCACAACGAGGGCAACTATGCGGTCGGTCCGCTGCTCAGCGAGGTGGTTCGCGTCTGCGCCACTTTGCCGCCTCCGGCGGAGTCGGATGCCCAGGCTGCGTGCGGCGATGTGCTCAGCGAAATCGGAAACCACGAGGCCGCGATGGAGGCCTACCAAGAGGCGATCGCTGCGAGGCCCGAGGATTCGCGGCCTGATCAACTCGCTCGCGCCAATTTGATGAATCTGGCAGGCGGGGCGGCCGATCGGGCTGGCCGGTATGGATCCGCGGCTCGGCTGTACGCGGCAGCGCTGGAGATCTGTGAGCGGCATCTCCCGCCTGACGACATCGAGCTGCTTCGTTCCCGCTACAACCTGGCCGAACTGGCGCGCTTCCGCGGCGATGATCTCGCGCACGCGGCAGACGAACTCGCCAGTGTCGCCGCGTCGCTCCGGGCTCGGCCGGATGCCGATCGCCCCTTCTTCACAGTCGTGTTGAAGAATCTGGCGCAAGCGCGCCTCACCCAGGGGCGACCGGAGGATGCAGCCAAGCTCGTGAAGGAGGCGCTCGCCCAGCGGCCCGATGCGCACCGCCGCGTCCAACTTCTGGTGATCCTCGGGACGATCCAGCGGGAATCGGGCGACGAGCCGGACGTGGGTCCTCAGATCGAGCAACTGGCGGTAGATATCAGCGCCGAGGAGGGCGCCGAATCGCGAGACTATCTTCGGGCCCTCCAGGCCGCGGCATCCTTCATGCGAAACGATCGAGCGGACGCCGCCGTGGATGCATATGCCGTCATCCTCGACACCGTAGGTGAACCGGAAGGTTACGCTGACCGCCTCCTCGTGAGCGGTACGCTGGCCGACCTCGCCGCCCGGCGCTGGACTTGTGGCGACTTCAATGGTGCCCTCGATGCTCTGAGAGCCGCGTCACGGCTTCAGGAACGGTCGAAAGCCGAGGGCTGGCGGGTGCGCTCGACGTTCGAGGATGACGGGGCAGACCCACTCCCGCTCGCTGGCCTCCTAATTGAGCTCGTGCTGCGGCATCTTGCGGATAACGACGATGCACGGCGCTTGGCCTTCCGGGTGGGCACCGGAAGCAAGCGTCTTCAGGCTGAAGTGCTGCGTCGGCAACGAGAGATGATTCTCGAGGGCAGAGAAGATCTGATCGATGTGCAGGAACTGGCGTCCCGGATGCGAGTTCAGCAGGTGGCCGAGGAGGACGTCGGACGCGCGGACGAACTTCAGAAACTCGATGTCGCCCTGGCGATGAGCGTGCCCGATAAAGCCATCCTCGATTCGTTCGACTCTTCGGAGCCGGAATCGGTCTGTGCGCAGCTTCCGCCGAACAGCGTGCTGGTCGAGTACGTGAAGTGCCGGCGATTCCAGATCCTCAGCGATGGTCCTTCCGCAGGCGAGCGGACCAAGGACTGGTATGTTGCCTTCGTCCTTCCGCGCAAGGATCCAGCTGGTCTAGCCCTCGTTGACCTTGGTCCCGCGGAAGCGATCGACCAGGCGATTCTGGACATGCGGACGGCGATCGCAGCAGATGGATCCGGAGCAGCCGCGGGTTGGCGGCTTGCGGCCCGCGCGGCGGCAGCGTTGGTGTGGGACCCGATTGCTTCACTAATCGACGTCGATGCGACCGTTCTGATCGCACCGGACGGCCAAATGGGAGCTCTTCCGTTCGACGCGCTCTTGGATGCCAACGAGATCCCTCTCCTTGCGAAGCACACGCTGGTATGTATCGGAACCGGACGGGATACACGGCTGCTTAATTCACGTCCCAATTGGAGCAGTGCCGCACCCGAGGTGGTCGGCGCGCCGGAGTTCGGAGACCCTTGGGCGCCGTTTGTTCCGCTCCCGGCGGCGCAGCGTGAGGCGAAAGCCGTCGCCTCGTTGCTTGACGTCGTTCCATTGCTGGGAGCATCGGCGACCAGAGACTCCTTGCTTGATGTGTCAGACCCCGAAATCCTTCACTTGGCTACGCACGGCTACTATCTGCCATCGACCGATGCCGTCGGGCCGCTGGGCGCTCAGCTGACCGGATTCGCGGCAAAGGGCCCGCTGCTGGCTACTGGGCTCGCGCTGGCGGATGCCAACCGGCGCGTCGCAGGCGAGGCGGGCGGGTTCGCCGGCGTCGTCACGGCGCTCGACGTGCTTGGTATGCAACTGTTCGGCACGGATCTGGTCGTGCTTTCGGCGTGCGAGTCTGGGCTGGGCGTCGTCGACGATGGGGAGGGGCTCATCAGCCTCGCGCGCTCGTTCGCCTTGGCAGGCGCGCGATCTGTGCTGTGGAGTCTCTGGCGCGTGGATGACTGGGCGACTGCAAACCTGATGGCGGGATTCTACAAGCGACTTCTCCGCGCCACACCGCGCGGGACCGCTCTCTACCGCGCCAAGAGGGACATGCTCGCATCCCATCCGGACCGGCCCGACTTGTGGGCCGCCTTCGTCCTCCAGGGCGATCCGCTGCCGCTCGCACGTTACCGGCTGCTCCTTTCCCCCGACACGCAGATCCGCGAGCGATCGGTGCATCAGGAGGACGGTGTCAGCTATCTGGATATGGGTAAGCGCCGTACGGCCAACTTTCGCGTGCCCGTCGGCGACGACGTGCTCACGTTCGCCTCGATAGACATGACCGGGATGCGCGTCGCCGCCGCGGAGCACGAGGAGGCGCAAGCCGCACGCGCCCTCCGCGAGGAGCGGTACGACGACGCCATCGAGCGTCTCCAGGGCGCGCTCGAGCACTTGAGTCCAAACTCGGTGTCTGCACGTCAGCTTGCTGCCAGTCTGCGCCGCAAGCTGGCCGTGGCATACGGTCTCGCGGGCGACTTCGATCATGCTCTTGAGGAGGGGCTCAAGGCGCTGTCCGGGTACGAGAAGCTCGAGGACTGGCCCATGGAACTGGCGCAGGTGTTGGACAATATCGCGGCAGTGGAGGTGGCGTTGGGGCGTCTGAAGGAGGCTACCGCGCACTACGACCGTGCTCTCGCCATCAAGCGCCAGGAGCGACCAGCCGGGCACCCATCGATCGACTTCACTCTGGCGCGATTGAGCGAGATCTCCTGAGCACGGACGGGCGTATCGCCCGCGGAAGCGTCTCAGTCGCGTGGCAGGGACAAAACCTCGCCCGGGTCGCTCGAATCGTCCAAGTCGGGCGGCGACTGCGGACCACGGGTCTGAGCGCTGATGATTGGTCGCCAGAAGCGCCACCACTGCCGGTTCTTCGCGAAGTAGAGCATCTCGAACAGCGGTGTAAGAGGGGGGTCATCGTCCGACGGCGAAACGGCGAAGCGTGTGTTGGCCGACGAGACGAACGAGACGCGACCGTGCACGTCGGCGAGTTGAATCTTGCCGGGCGCAACGGAAACCGAAGAGGTGGCCTCGACATGGGCCGCAGATTCGGCCGACATGGCCAGCGCTCCCGACTTAGCCTCCAGCACTCGTGTAATTACGACGTTGTCGGTATCGAGTCGTCTTGGCTCGGCATTCCACGCGGTCATCATGTCTCGCCGAAGCTGTTCCTCGTCGACCACGCGGTGCATTTGCACGTCGCGGAGCAGCACAAGCACCGCGTCGCCACTCGTGAAGGAGATCGTCAGGGCGCCCGAGACGTCCGTCACGGCAGAGACGATTTCTCCTGTCTTGACGGACGCTTCGCCCGCGATCTCGACTCCGCCCTCCGTTGCGAACTGAACGTCCTGATACGGAAGGGACTGGGTCTCAAATGCAATGCCGGCGCGGCCGAGATCACTTGATCGGCGGTAGACCCCATCCTCGCCGATACGGCCTACCTCGCCGACTTCGACTCTGAGACCCGGCGGCCAGGTGCCGAAAAACCGCGTCTTGTCGTGGACTTCCTTCAAGTAGGCGATAGCTGCGTCGTCCATGACCACCTCACAGTGTCAGCGGGCGCAGAGCGAGGAAGGCCCTGTAGGCGTCGTCCTCGACAGACAGCGTTCGCAGATTGGGTTCCTGCTCGAAGCCCCCTTCTCGCAGGTTCTGCTTGATCGCCTGGTGCAGCTGACTGTGGTCTCCCGAGAAGGCACCGTCATCCCACACTCGCAGGAGCGCGCCGGTGAACGCTCCGTTCACCGCACCGTCCTTGGATTCCTGATCGTCCAGACAGCCCGAGATCAACGCACCCGTCGCTCGCACAGCGGACTTGGGCGCCGTCGCACGGCCATGGTATCTACCCTCGTGGCTCTCGAACTCTCTTACTGTGGACGTCAGCGGCAGTCTTTTCGACTTGGCCGGACCCGAGTCGACCAAATTGGCATCGCGGGACATCGCGATTCCTCGGCTGACCGTTCCGCTGTGGCAGCTGTCGGACAGCACCAGGATCTGCACGCCTTCGGTGAACGAGGCGAGCGCTGCGTTGATGTCGTCATCACGCAGCTGGGAGTCGAATAGGCACCAGGTCTCGTCCAGAAAGTCGGGCTCCTCACCGTCGACGTCGGGAACCTGTCCCCCATGTCCGGAGTAGGTGATGAAGAACATGTCGCCAGCGACGAGTTCATCGGCAGCGTCCTGCATTGCCTGCAGAACGGCGTCGCACGTCGCATCCGCCGTGAGGATGACGGCCGCTTCCGCGCCCCTGGCCTCAGCGAGTGCCCGCATGTCGGCAGCGTCGGCCTCACACGCGAGCAGCTCGTAGGGCGCCCCGTAGCTTTTTGGGTCGACGGCATTAAGCCCGACATGAAGCGACTTCATCGTCGGCATCGATTCCCCGCAATCCGAACCTGGGTAGGCGCTACACGTAGCGTCGGCGGCGCACTTCCCCAGAACCCCAGTCGTGCCATATATACCCCTGGATTCATCTCGACGAAAGAGGCATGCGCGAAAATCACCAATATGCGCGTGGGGTCGGCGACTTCGAAGACCGCAGGAAGGGTCACCGCTACCAGAAGTTGGTCCGCGTCGACGGCGAGTTCGCGGCCAAGCGCCTGATCCGAACCCACGGACGGCTTTGCTCGACGGCGGGAACTGGTCATCACTTCAGCTTGCTCGTGCTTGAGGTCTCCCGGCTATCGCGATCTTGCCTTCCACACCAATCATGCCCCGAACAGGCGGTTCGCGCTCACGGGATCTGAGGCACGCCAACAGCCACGCGCAAGGTGGCTGAGTCTGCGCGTCATCAAGCTCCGCGAGAACGGCAGCAGCCGGCTCCACCGAGTCGGGCACGTTAGGGCGAGCGCGCTGACCAGTGCTCTGCCGCGCCGCCGACCCGCAGGCCCGCTGACTTCCTGAGCGTGCAGTTGCCAGCCTCTTGACGTGCAAGTCGTTGGAGGAGCAAGGTGGGCAGCACAATCACGCCAATAGCCGGGGGGCGGCGATGTTTGGTTCGACTGTCGTTGTGGATGCGCACCGAACGCTCGCAGATGCGGTGGTACGAATCGAGGGCGTCGCCGACGATGTTCAGATTGTCGTGCGCCAGCGGACAGGCGCCGCCCCGCGATACTTCCTCTTCCGCGCAGGCTTCCTCCGTTCGATCGCCCAACAGCGACCGACCGCTTTGGCGGAGGACGGCCTGAACCTGAAGTCGGCCAGATCGGCACGCACGGTCGCGGCCGAGGACGCGGCCTCGATCGTTGACGACACCGTTGTCGTGCTCAACGGGGACGCTGTTGCCGGGGTACTGGTCGGGACGAACGGAGATCGGGGTGCGGGGACACCGACCCAACCTGCGCCGACCTGGCCGGCTCCGGGCCCATTCGACCACGGGTTCTCCCCATCCACGGTCGACAACATCTTCGTGCACCCTCCCGAGGAGACGCCGGCAGACATGGGTGACGTTCCTCACGGAGGAGCGGAGGGGATGCCGAACGACGGCGACACCGGCGAGGGCTGGCCCGGCGGCGGTAGAGGGCTGCCCGCCAACCGGGAGACCCCCGCCGCGGCGCTTCCGCCGTTCACTGCATCCACTGCGATCGACTGTCCGTCTGCGGCAGTCGTCGGAGAACAGTTCGACGTCGTCGTCGGGCTGGAACCGCCGCCGTCGACCGGAGAGCCGACTGTGGGCGTGACCGTGCACACGGGCCTCGCGGAGTTCGACCTCGTGGTGTCCATCGCCGCAGCAGGATTCCAGACGAAGCGCACTCGCGACGTGCTGCACGTCGTCCGCTCTGACCCGGGGGCGGAGCGGGTGACTTTCACGCTCACGCCCGAGCCAATCGACGGCGAGGCCGTCTCGGCGCTTCTTCGCATCGACTTTTCGTTTGGAGGTGTGCCATGCGGAACCGCGTGGCTGGCGATCGTCGTGACGGCTGGCAGAACCGGTGCGCTGGCGAGCGCTCCACGCAAGCCTTCGGAGTCGCCGATTATCCCCGCCCCCCTGCCGATCACGGTCGGCAATCACGAGCGCCCACCCGACCTCGTTATCACGATCAGCGAGAACGAGGATAGCACCCAGCTGGAGTGGCAGTTCGCGTGCAAAGACGCCGACATTGAGGTCCCGAGCACGGCGGTGAGTACGCGCTTCCAGCAGCACAACGCCCGATCCTTCGCGTTGCAGCAGGTCCGCCTCATTCACGAGTCGATTGGCGACGCGGCGATCGACGCCAGAGTGACCGGTGTTAGCCGCACCATTGCCAACCAGATCCCGACCGAAGCTTGGCAGGTCCTGAGCGCCGTGTGGCAGAGGGCATCCGCCCAGAGTCGTCTTCCGGGCGTCCTAATCGTGACCACGGATGCGTACATTCCGTGGGAACTCGCCTCGACAGAGGACACCTATCTCGATGCGACGCTCACGGATTCCGGTATTGCCCAGATCCTCGGCGCACAGGTTCCGATCAGTCGGTGGAACGTCCCAAACGCACGAGGCGTACGGGGTGTCCTCGCCCCGCCGCAGCCGCCACCCGAGTCGCTCGGCGTGGGGGGAATGGCGCTCGTGATCGGCGACTACCTGGTCGAGAGCGCCCAGCGACCGCTTCCCATGGCCACGGAAGAGGGCAACGAGCTCGCCGCCCTCTACACGGCGACCCAGCTGACCGCAACGCTGTCCGACATCGATCCGCTGTTCGATGGGGAGCTCGAACGCGACGGCGTGCGGATCGAACCAGATCTGGTGCACTTCGCCTGTCACGGCCAAGCCGATGCCAACCCGCGCTTCAACGGCATTATCCTCAACGACGGCAACCTGCGGCTGGACCCGCTGTACGTGGCCGGGCGCCGCCGCCGAGAGGACTTCATCTTCCTCAATGCGTGCCAGATCGGGCAGAGCACGCAGTTGCTCGAGGAAGCCGGCGGCTTTGCCACACAGTTCTTGAACACGGGCGCCGGCGGCTTCATCGCGCCGCTGTGGAACGTCGATGACCAGATCGCGAAGGAAACGGCCCTCGGCTTCTACGCGGCGACGCTGGGATCCAAGCGCATCACGGTGGCGGAGGCCCTGCGTCGGCGGCGCGCGATGTACGACCCAGGTGCGGCGGTACCACAGCCAACGCATCTGGCCTACGTGTATTACGGCCACCCAAACCTCATCCTCAACCCGCGTCCACCACTCGTCCGCGAAGGAGCGCCAGCATGACCGATCTCGATGGGACCACCACCGGCGTAGAAGTCGCGCCCGGGTATTGGATCACGGCCCCGGGGCTGCGGGGAAGCGTCGAGGCGCGCCTTCCACGTCCCGTCGGCAGCGCCGACCGCGGCCCTGAGCTGGCGACGGAGGCCTTCGATGCCGCCGCGCGGGAGTCGGGTTTGAGAGAGGTCATGAAGTTCGAGCTCCACGTGCAGGAGGTGCCCCTGCCGCCGGCTGCACCGCGCCAGCGCGCGGCCACGGGTGAGGACGCGTTCGTCCTCGAGACACCCGACCTCGGACCAGAGGTCGGCCAAGTCGTCCTCGCCTTGGACGAAGCAGGGGCGGTTACCTGGAACTTCCCGGAAACGGCGGACCGCGCGGTCGAGGTGCCGGCGACCCGTGGAGCGGGCGGCAAGAAGCGCTTCGTCATCCGGCAGGCCACGCCCGCGCCCCCGGCGACGGGCACTGCCGCGAACCGTGGAATCTTTGGTGCGATCGGACGCAAGCTGCTCAAGGTGCTCATCTACCCGGTGACCGACGCGATCCTCGGACCCGTCTCACAGTTCTTCGCCGGCAAATGGGAGGAGACGAAGCGCCCGTATCTGGTGCGCGCATTCGGTCCGGGCAACTACGTAGACCCCATGAGCACCGGATTCGGTCGCACCGACTGGGACGGACTCGACCAGAAGCGGGCACTGCTATTCCTCCACGGGACGTTCTCCACATCCCACGACGCGTTCCACCATCTCCCTGCTCCCACGATGGAAGAACTGCACCGCCGGTACGAGGGGCGCGTCTTCGCGTTCAACCATTACACGCTGTCGCACACCCCACAAGAGAACGTCCAACAGTTCGCGAAGATGCTCCCGCACGGCATCCACTTGGACCTCGACATCGTTGCCCACAGTCGCGGGGGCCTCGTCGCGCGAACCCTCGCCGGAGAGCTCTCCGGCTCCTCCCACGGTGTCATGCGCATGGACGTCCCCGGCGTCACCGTACGTCGGGCGGTGTTCGTCGCGACACCCAATCACGGGACCGCGCTCGCCGACGCCGACCACCTGATCGCCTTCATCGACCGGTTCACCACGCTGCTCAACCTCGCCCCGCCCGGCCCGGCCGAGGTGGTGGCGGACGTGCTGGAGGCGATCATCACGGCGGTCAAGGTGATCGGACATGCCATCGTGAACGGGCTGCCGGGCCTCCAGTCGATGGCCCCGAAAGGCGGCTTCATCAATGCCATCAATGGTGGTACCGGCCCCGCGGCGGTGTATTTCTCGATCGCCGCCAACTATGAGCCCGATCGATCCGGGCCGCTGTGGCCACTGGTGCGCGACTCGGTGAAGAACTCCGTCATCGATCGCGTGTTCGGGGAGGACAAGAATGACTTGGTGGTGCCGACCCTCGGCGTGTCTGCAGGGAGCAAGGACCCGGTGTTCCCGATCACGAGTGGGCATTCATTCACCTTCTCGGGCGAAGCGAACGTGCACCATAACATCTTCTTCGCCCAGGCGCCGACGTCGGAGAAACTGCTGTCCTGGCTGCCGGCGCACTGACCGTGCGGGCGCGACGCCGGCTCAGCGACAGGGGATGACGAGCGCCGCCACGATGGCAGCCACCTGCACTGCGAACGCCACGAGCGTGAGAAGTGTCATCTTGCGGCGGCGCGACTTATCGCCGGTCCAGGCGGCGACGGGCACGTCGACCAACTGCACGAGCGCGGTCGCGACGGCGATCCCCCACAGCCACTGCGTCCCCTGGCCCAGGAATGCAGCGACGACGGCGCACACTGTCGAGGCTATGAGTGCAGCCGAGCGAGAGACGACGTACCAGAGCGCCCCGCGGGCGATGCCGTCTTCAGCGGTCCTCGGCAGCTGCTTTCCCGCGTAGAACGCGATGCTCGGCACGTTCACGAAGAAGGTCACCACCGCGAGGATCCACATCGTGCATGACATGACCAGACCGTAGCGCGGACGATCTCCCTCTGCCATCCTGAATCTGGGGGATTTTCGATCCGAGGGGTGGGATTGGAAATGGATGATGCTGGGGCTTCATATCGCAGGCTTCTCTCCGCGCGCGCCGACGGCGGCCCCTTCGAAGCGGCCGGCGGCGGGAACGGTGACCTGCCTGACACCGACGTCGCCGTCGCGAGCCTGATCGACGGCGTCCGCTACCTCGAGGAGCGCTTGGGCAAGTACGCCGAACCCGAGGTCTTGGCGGAGCTGGTCGGCGGCGCGGAGCACGGTCTGAGGGTGATCTCCGGAAAGGACGACGGAGCGTTCGATCGTCATGATCTCGCCGGGCTCGAGGCGGTGGTGCACAGCGACGGGACGCGCCCGGTCTTCTTCGTCGAAGACGACTTCATCGATGTGCTCAATCCGGCTGCGGCGACTCACGCCGCCGCACTGTCGCGGGTATCCGCAGCGGTCCGGGCCGCGTGCAGCGCCGTAGGCCGTGTGGTGGATCCCTCGTCCGCTCTCGGGTTCCGCGGGACCGCGTGGGCGATCGGCGACGGTATCGTCGCGACGAATTTTCATGTGCTGAAGGCGATCGCCGTCGGCGCAGCACGACCCGACGGCCGATTCGTCGGCGAGCTCAAACCCGATGTCGCCGTCGACTTCGGCGGCGAGGTCGGCGGAAGCGGTCCGGATGGCCGGCGCTTCCCCGTCCATAGGGTGCTGGGCGTCGGCTCTGAAGGCGCGCCAGAGCGAGCCAGCACGACGCTGGAAGACGTCAACTTCGACGGTCTCGACCTTGCAATTCTCGAACTCGAACCGGTCGACGGACAAGACTTCCCCGCGCCCGTCGCGGTCGCACGCGGGGACGATCCCGCCACCCACGGCGCGCTCGCCTCGAAGGGCAGGAGCGTGTACGTCGTCGGATTCCCGGGTAACCCGAAGTCCACCACGGCTGACGTCTTCGGACGGCTGTTCGCCGGGGTCGCAGGAGTGAAGCGGCTCGCACCCGGGACGCTCGCGGCCGGGCGCGGTGACGTCCCCGGCGACGACAGGAGATGGGTAATCGCGCATGACGCGAGCACCCTCGGCGGAAGCTCGGGTTCGCCCGTCATCGATCTCGAGACGGATGGGCGGGCGGTTCTCGGTGCGCACTTCGCGGGCGCGCCCGACCGCACCAACTGGGCGCACAGTCTCGAGGGAGCGAGCGACGAGCTCGCCGAGATCGTTCCGGGGTGGTGAGGCAGGTGCGCACCGATTGGCCGAAGCACGTCCAGGAGCTCGCGGAGTTCGTCATCGCAGACATCCCCCGTATCCGTGTGATCCTCGACGAACTCGGGATCCCCAATGTTGACTACGAGGATCCCGAAGACTTTCTTCCGCGCGCTATCCTCAGCGCCGACGAGGCACACAGCCTCATCCCGTTCCAGGCCATGCTCCTTAGAGCGAGCTTGATGCGAGCCGGGGCGGACATCGCAGCGGAGGTGAACAAGCGTTACGCGGTGCCTCAGAGCATGGCATCGCAGACGTTCCTCTCGCAGGACGCGCTAGTCGCCGCGAAGCGCCTGGTGCAGGCGTGCGAGGTCGTGTGCATCGTCGAGATCGACGGCGACGACGACATCGATCGATCTCACGGCACGGGCGTGCTCGTGTCCCCCATGCTCGTGCTCACCGCGGCGCACGTGGTCCAAAGGCTGGTGGAGCGCGCAGGCGACGGATGGAGGGCGAAAGAAGGATCGAGCCACCGCATCCAGGTCATCTTCGGACACGCGGCGGACCTGGTCGACGGCAATACGATCAAGCCGCCCGGCGCGCGCCGAGTCACACCTCTGGCTGCGCAGTGGTTAGTGGATTTCAGCCCGCCCGGTCCCAAGGAGGTCGCCGGCCCTGAGTTCGTCCTGGACAGTGTGGAGGGCATCGGGAGCGAGGGGCCGTGGGACCTAGCGCTTCTCAGGCTGGAGAAGCCGCACAAGTCGGCACCGCTGAGCCCGCGCGCACGCATCCCTCGCCAGCCGTTTCAGGTGCACGTCCTCCACCACCCCGAAGACGGACGGGGCCGAGCGCTGCCTCTGCAGTCATCGATCGGGAGAGTCGACGAGCGGCTCGGCGACCCGCCGTTGCGCGTCCTTCACTCGGCGAGCACGGCTCGGGGTTCGTCCGGGGCACCGGTTGTCGATGCTGACTTCCACCTCGTCGGGCTGCACCAGGCGGGCTCGCTCCAGCCGACGGAGGACATGGCGTGCAACCGCGCCGTCCCGGCTCCGCGCTGGAGAGCGATGGTCGCGGCCGCGAGTATCCCGGAGGCGGTTCCGTATCTGCATACCGTGGATGTGTCTCAGAACGACGGCACGATCGTTCGGACGCACGTCGTCGGGCGCCGTGAGACACAGGCCCGCGTGTGGCGGAGTGTCGCACTCACGTCGGATCCGGCTGATCGGCTCGTCACCGTCATCGGCACCTCGGAGACCGGCGTTCGGTTCACGAAGCACATCGTGCGGGGAATGGTTACGACAGTGGGCGGGATCTTCGCCTCGATCGACGTCGTCAACAGCCACGGCGACGACGCCGCCGCCTTCGCGGCCCGGGTCACGGGCGCTTTCGCCGCCTCCCTCCCGAGAGCCCGCGCGACGGGGCTCACGACCGCGCAGCGAGACCTGCGAAACCGGACCGTGCCCGCGCTCATCGGGAAGCTGGAACGAGCAGCGGGCAAGAGCGGGGCGTGGCTTGTTCTCGAGGGCTTCGACAGCAGCACGGGCGGTCCCTCCGCGGTAGTCATGGACGTCGTGGGACAACTCATCCGCGGATTGCCTCAGATGCCCCACGTCCGCCTCGTGCTCTCGGGGTGGCAGGAATCCCTTCCGCCCGGCTTCGAGCCGAGCGTGGAGTATCTGGTTGCGCCGACCTGGGAGGACATCGCACGCACCCTCGTTCCCCCCGGCCGCGACTCGGACGAACAGCTAATCCAGGAGCTCAAGCCGTTCGTCGAACCCGCCTACCGGCGAGCATCCGAGGCCGAAGCGGGAGTTGATGCCTATGGGGCAGCCGAACGCGCACGAGCGGCGCTCGCGCCCGCTGTGGCCGTGCTGCTGGCGGCGCGCGGAATCGGCGCGGGGAGTGTGTGATGAGCGACGTCGGCGGTTCCCTCTCACTGGGCGAGGAAGCCGAGAAGGCGTTGAGTGCCCTCCTCAAGGCGTGGTCGGAGCGACCGCCCGCCGAGTCGTCCGCGTTCGCAGAGAGCCTCGCCCCCACGGCGAAGATTCCACAGTCCTCTCCCAACAGGTCGGCCGAGGTCGAACACGTCCGCCTGCTGGGAGCGGCAAGCGGTGCGGTGCGACCCGCCGATCTTGTTGCTCACGTCCCGGATCAGCGCGATCAAGAGCGCCTGTTGAGCGAGGTCGCCGCCGACTTCGATCACACCATCGTGAACGAGAGGATGACCTGGACGCTTCGGGGTCCACAACGGTCCGCGGCGCTGGAGAAGGTTCGAGACCACCCGGACCAATTAGCAGGCGCCCTCGCACAAGCGGCGGGCATCACCACCGACCCGCCCGGTGACTTCCTGCGCGACGTGCTGGCGCGCGTTGCGGGGGACCCCACCTCTATCGATGCTGCGACCACCCCGCACGTCGATACGCCCGCCGCGGACGTCGCACAGGCCCTGATGTGGGCGGCCGGAGTGGGCGACTTCAGCCAAACACTCGCGCGCGTGAACGGACGTGCGCATGTGGAGTCGATCATCCGCAGCTACGCCGGACTCCTCGATCACGGACTGGTCGGCCGAGAGCGGCAAAGGGCGGATCTTGCGCGCTTCGTCGACGAGCCCCGACCGATCAACGGGCCGGTCGCGGTGATGACGGTCACCGGGATCGGCGGTAGCGGAAAGTCGACGCTCCTCGCAGATGTCATCCTGCCTCGCCTCCATGCCGTCCTCGATGGCCGAAGGCCGGGCGCCACGGTTGTCGTCGACCTCGACCGCGTCGCCTTCCGTCCGCACGCGGAGATCGAGTTGAGCTACGAGGTCACCAGACAGTTGGGCGCCGCCTGGCCGGAGTTGGCCGGGCCGCTCGCGACGGCGAGGGCCGAGGGCACCCAGGAGCGCGTCCACCTTCAAGAGTTCGCATCCGGCGTCGGCACCGACGTCGAGTATTCGAGCCGGGGCCACTACACCTTCCAATCTCGCGTGCAGGATGTCCTCTACGAAAGCCCACGAGCGTCAGAACCGGTTGTCGTCGTTCTCGACACATTCGAGGAATGGCAGCGTTCGCGACCATACCTCGGCCTGCGAGGCGGCTGGAACGATCCGGAACGGGTCATGGCGGAATGGCTGGACCACGTGCAGTACCAAATGGGCCTTCGTGACCTGCGGATCGTGATTGCTGGGCGAGCAAAATTCGAGACCGTCCCCAGCGAGGAGGTGGAACTCCCAGATCTCGACGATCGAGATGCTGCCCTCCTCCTTACCAGCCTCGGTGTCGAGGACGCGAGCGAACGCCTGGCGAAGGTCGTCGGCGGCAACCCACTCAGCCTGCAAGTCGCCGCGCGGTTCTTCCGTCGCCTGCCTGCCGGGGACAGGGAGGCATTCCTCGAGGGCGAGAGCATCGACGAAGCCCTGGACGTCGAACTGCGGCGGGCCGTCCTGTACGACCGCTTCCTCAAGCACATTGAGGACCCCGACGTCCGCCGCCTGGCGCACCCGGGGCTCGTCCTACGCCGGATAAACTCGCAGCTCGTTCGCGATGTTCTGGCCGAGCCCTGCGGGTTCAAGGCCATGAGCGCGCAGGAGTCCGAGATGCTGGTCGACAAGCTGGCAGATGAGGTATGGCTCGTCCGCGAATCCGACGACGGCAGCCTGCGTCACCTTCCGGAGGTGCGACGCGGAATGCTCGCGCTCATGTCCAGTGACCCGAAGCTCCGCGGGACTGCTCGTCGCATCCATGAAGCGGCCGCGAAGTGGTACAACCCCCGACCCGAGATCTCGGAGCCGCTCACTGCGCAGAACATCGAGGCGTTCTATCACCGAATGATGGTGTCGCAGGACGTGCTGGACGGGTGGGGTCCGGATGGCCCCGACCAGGTCGTGCGAAAGCACCACGCCGCCTTCGCTCGAGAGCTCGGCGACAGTGTGTCGGAGATGCCTCCCGAGGTCGATGCGCAGTTGAGGACCCTCCGTGATGAGGTTCTCCCACCCGACAAGGCGGAACTGCTTCCGAAGTCGTTCTGGGCCAAGCAGGTCGAGCTTGCTGGGCCCGCGCTGATCGAGCAGGACGACCCCGACGCAGCGATCGAGTTGTTCCACGCGAAGAGCGAGGCGATCGATGTAGTGCCTGACTGGCTGGCGCTCGCCTACTGCGACGCCGCACAGTGGGACGACTACGCCGCGTTCGCACGGACCCGGCATCTGCCGCAGAATCGCTACGACGCCGTGAACCGCATCATCGCGACGGATCCCACCGCCAGGGACAGCCTTCTGACGCGCGGGTCACCCGTCGCGGATGCCTTCACCCAGTTCGTGAGCCTCCTCGCCCGTGCGCAGACAGACGCCTTCGGCCCGGTCGTCGGTCATCGGCGTCCCCGCCCCGATGAGATGACTTCGCCCACGCCCTTCCCCGTCGATCAGCTTCGACGAGCTGTGGTCCTCCTATCCGAGGAGGATGGGCGACCGATGCCCCTCCAACTGACCGACCGAGCAGGCCTCTTGTCGCCGAATCCGCAGGTCATGCGGGGTTTGGCGGCACTCACTGACGACGATGATCTCGAGCGCATGGCGGAACAGCTCGAGCGACTCGCGCAGACACCGGAAGGCATCCGGTCGGCAGACATCCTCGGGCGAATGGCTGCCGAGATCGGCGGATCACCGCGCTTCCGCGCCGCCCGCGTGAACCGTCTCGGTCCGATGGAGCTGGCCGCGCTGCGCGGGGACAACCCCGAGCTCCGGCCGGCGATCCGAAATGTGCTGGCGAGCGTGGCCCCCGACGACGAGTGGCTCAAGACACTCGGCGCCATCGCTCAGCCGCTGCTCGCCATCCGGGTGGTCGACCTCCAGCCGGCAGCCCTGCCTCTCCTATCCGAGCCGACCGCGCGCAGCAGTGTCGTGACGCTCGTAGAGTTCGTAGACCGTTCACGGGTCACACGGAGATTCCTCCACGCGGTGGCCGAGCGGCTTTCGCACCCCCGGCTCGAGGGGCTCGTGCACGGGTTCGATCGATGGGACGATGCACACGATCGGCTGCTCGCGGCGGTCACACGCTGAAGGTCGACGCCCATGCGTCCGCCCGCCGATACCAACGAAGCGTGATCTTTCCCTCCCCGAGCCCCAACTTCGCCACATATTCGCCCGCAGCGGGGACTGCGACGGCAGCCGAGCGGGGCAGACGTCGACCGAGGAGTAGCATCCTGCCAGGAGGGCAGAATGAGCGACGACGTTGATCGGGCGCCGGTGGCTCCGATCGTCTGGACCTTCTGTGGCACGTCGGCGTTGCATCTAACTGACGGGCAGTACTCATTGATGATCGACCCGTTCTTTTCACGCGTTTCCATCGCCCGAGCGGCCACGCGCAAGATTGCTCCCGACCTAAACCTGATCGAGCGAGGGCTCCACGAAGCGGGCATCGGAAAAGTCGACGCAGTCTTCGTATCTCATGCTCATCACGATCACGTCATGGATGCGCCTCTCACCGCGTGGAAATATGAATGCTCCCTCTATGGCTCGCCGTCAACTGTGAATGTCGGCGTGGGGAGCCCTTTACACGCTGATTCGATGCACGCCATTGCGCCAGGCGCAGTGGTTCCCGTTGGCACTTTCAGCGTAAGGGTACTTGCGGCCAAACATGGTCATCCGAATTTGGCGCCCGGTGAGATCAAGGCCGCCTTCCCTACGCGTCCCGTATGGGGACTAAGGTATCGCGATGGCGGCGCATTTTCTTTTGTGGTCGAGCATAACAGCGCAACAACTCTCATTCATCCTGGCGCAAACTACATTGCCGGCGCTCTTGACGGAACGACCGTCGATACACTCTTCCTTGGTATCGCCGGTTCCTGGGCTAGATGCAAGACCTTTAGGAGGAGACTCTGGCGGAGCGTGGTCGAGGCGGCCGCGCCCCGCGTGCTCATTCCAGTGCATTGGGACGACTTCGGGGCGCCGTTGTCTCGACCGCTCGTCCTCAGGCGGTGGTCGAGAGGGTCGTTCGAGTCAAGCGCAAGATTCCTCGAGCAGGAATGCGGCGTGGCCGGCATCACGCTGCACTGGCCTCGACCCTTCACGGCGACCATGATGAGCAATGGGAACCCTTAGGATACCGACGGTCTCGGGTCGGGATGCCAATATTCGAACCGGTGACCCCTTGACGGTGCACACCGAGCTGGACGCGCACGTGCTTGGTGGTGGATGGCAATAGTTATAGGGCAGGGCGGGCTGATCGAGGGGGGCGAGGTGGCCGCTCGTTGCCGTCAGATGCAGTTGTCTGTGGATGAAAAGAGCCCCAAAAGGGCCGCAGAGTCGGCGACCGCTGGAACGGCAAGCGTTAGATACGAAACCCTGGGTGGATCACTCAACGTGCCCTTCCGAGCGTGTTCGCCGGAAGCGACCTCGGCGGAATACCCCGCTAAAGAGGGCTCGACACCGCGGGTCTCAGGCTGGATCTTGAGCGGCGCCGCTCGGGCGGCTGTTCAGGGACAGCCCGGTGGTCGGAACCGGCGCTCCCGCAGTACCCTTCGTTCATCGATGGCAGGGGGGCGAGTGATCAATCGCGCGCAGACGTACGGTCTCATCGGCGTGTACGACGACGACCCTACCGCCGACATGGTCGGGAAACGCGGATTCGGCGTGGCGGTCCACCTTGGCCAGACCTCTAGGCGGGAGGAGATCGAAGAGGCATGCAAGCGCGAAATCGCCAACACCCCGTGGGACTCCACCGACCCCGTGGTCGTCTATTGCTCGGGACACGACGGGCGCGGTGCGCTCGACGGCGCGGAGGAGTGCCAGTGCGCGCGCGAGCGCTCGCACCGAGGGTGGCCGTGGCGTCGAGTCGTTCCAAGAGCGACAGGGGAACGCCGATCGCGAAGTCGCGCGAGACGGCTTTCGGCCGTGGCGGTGGCTGCCGTCGCCGCCCTCGGGCCAATCGTGCGGGTCGCAAGGGAACTGGAGCCTGCGGCTGCGGGCAGGGAGATCAGGCTTCACTCCAGGTGCTTCCTCGCGTTAGGACGTTCTGCAATCGACCGCGAGCTGGCGGAGGGCCTTGACTTCGCCTACGTGATCGTCCACGTCTACGGCGACCGCACGATTGTGATCGGACAGGACGCGTCGCCGTGACGGATGCCTTTCGTCCAGCGGGGGGTGAGCGGAACGTGGCGCCGCTGCCCGTCGAGCAGCGGTTCGCGACGGACTTCGACCTCTGGGCGATCGTCGTCGGCATCTCGGCGTACCGTGATGAAGGACTGAACCTGGCCTGGGCGCGTCGGGATGCTGAGAAGCTCGCTGAACTGATTCAAACGCCCTCCGGCGGCGGCTTCAAGCCCGAGCACATCCGACTGCTAGTCGACGCTCAAGCCACCACTGCCGCGATCACGAGCGCTCTGCGGAGCTTCCTCCAAAAGCCCAAGCCGGAGGATATGGTCCTCCTGTACTTTGCGTGCCATGGCTCGCCCGACCCCGTGCGGCCAAACGTCACATACCTCTATACGCATGACACGGATCGAAAGAACGTGTCTGGAACCGCGCTGCCGATGCGCGAGATCAACATGTCGCTCCAAGAGAACCTGGCAGCCGAAAAGGTCGTCATCATCGCCGACACGTGCCACAGCGCCTCGATCGCCGACGTCGACGGTGTTCGTGGCGGCGGCAACGATGCCGAGGTGGTCAACACCTACTTGGAGAAGGTCAGTCGAGCGCACGGCGGCGTTGCGCTGCTGACCTCGGCTCGGGCGAACGAGACCGCGAGGGAGGACGAGCGATGGGACGGTGGGCACGGCGTGTTCACCCACTTCCTGCTGCGGGGCCTGCAAGGCGAGGCCGACGGCTACCGCCGCCCGAAGGACGGCATCGTCAGCGTCGGCGAGCTATTCGAGTACGTCCGCGACAACGTCCAACGCGAGACCGATGACCAGCAGCACCCAGTCATCGGGCCCGCCCTCTTTGACGCAGACCTGCCCATGGCCGTCTCCGGCGGCGTTGACGCGCGCGAACACGTCGAACTCGCTCGCAGACTGCTCGTGCTCGGGCACCGACTTGATGAGCGCGACCGGTACTTGGCGGCAGCGAGAGAGTACTCGGCGGCGATCAGGCTCTCGCGGTTGGCCGGGGCAGCGCTACCCGAGGCCATGCTGGGACTCGGGCGAGCCCTCCTTGCCGCCGACGATGCGGCGGGATGCGTAGCGGCGGTCCAGCCCCTCATCGCCGATCCACTTCCTGCGGGCGGGGAGGAGGCGCTTCTGCTGCGCGGCGTGGGGAGGGCGAAGCTCGGAGACGTCCAAGGCGCGAAGGCATCACTCGAGCAGTTCGTGGCCGCGAGCCCCGAGCACGAGTACGCGGACTTTGCCAGAAGCTACCTGACGCGCCCGCAACAGGGACCGGGGCATCGGTTCGCCTTGCTCATCGGGATCGACGAATACTCCTACCCGAACCTCGCCAACCTCAGCGGTTGCGTCAACGACGTCGCAATCATGGAGCGCGTCTTGTCCTCGCTGGCTGGAGCCGACCCCGACGAGACCGTTGTTCTCACCAATGCATCCGCCACCAGGGCCGGGATCGCAGCCGCCTTCGCGAACCTGGCTGAACGCGCCGCCCCGACAGACACCGTACTGGTCCAATTCAGCGGCCACTCGCTCCCGGACTCCGTCCAAAATCGGGCTGAACGCGGTGATCTCTACCTCTTCATGCACGATACGGTCGACGCCGGATCGGGCGTGTCCGCGTCGGAACTCCACGCCTGGCTCCAGGCGATTCGAAGCCGACACACGACCATTGTGCTCGATACTCACCCCCACCGCGCATTCCTGGAGCTGGCTGAGCGTGAGGGCGACTACCGGGTGCTGCTCGCCTCGGACTCCGCACAGATGGCCTTCGAAACGAGCGTCGAGTTCGATGGACGGCTCGTCACCGCTGGCAGCTTTACGACTGCGCTCGCTGGCGAGCTCCAAGAATCCGACCCCGTGACCCTCACGTTCGGCGGCTTGCTGGACGGTGTCATCCGTCGACTGGCGGTGGGCGGACCTCAGCCGGAGTCGCCGGCGGACCCCGACGTCGCCCCGTCCGAGATCAGCTCGCTCATCCCAGTGCTGATCGGCGATCGGGACGACCTCGTGTTCGGCGAGAGCGACATCCACCTGTGGGCGTTCGATTTCGCCCTCCGGCGGACCTATCCGCGCGAGACCGTGGAACGTCTGCGGGCCCGCCGCCGCCGCGTGCCACGCGGACTCACCGACGCGCTCCCCTCGATCGAGGTGAGCTTCGCCCGGGCCTTCATCGAACGCGGGGCGATTGAAGACGCACGGAGCGTCCTCGAGACGGTTGCTACGCGCGACGGACCACACGCGATCGAAGCCGTGCGCCTCCTCGCCGCCGCGCAGCTCGGCGGATCGCGGCTACGTGACGCGCCCACGACGCTGCGCGTGCTGGCGGACCGGATCGAGCGAGCCGACCTCCGCGCCGCGCTCACCGAGCAGGCAGCGCAACTCGAACACACGCGTCGGCGTGCCCTCCTTGTGGGCATCGAGCTGTACGAGAACGGCGAACTTGCAGGCGTGAAGGGTGCGCTCAACGATGTCCGACTCATCCGCAAGGCTCTTCAGGAGCACTGCGGATTCGCTGACGACGACATCACTGTGCTCCAGAACAGGAAGGCGACGCGCGCTGCGATTGTCGAGTCGTTTCGCCAGTTGGCCGACGCCGCCCGCACAGAACCCGCGCTCTTCTACTTCGCCGGAAATGGCTCCAACGATCGTGATGGCATTCCGACCCTGGTGAGCACCGACGGGCGCCTCGGCGAGGTCTACGACATCCGCGTTGACGAGCTTGCCTCAATGGCCAAGGCGGCCGACGCCGCCAACCTTGTGAGCATTGTCGACGCCAGCTTCATCCGATACCTGGGAGCGGGCGGGTATCGAAGCGTGCCAACCGATCTCCGGGAACGCCGTCCGGATCGCCAACGCGGGTTCTTTGATACCGCTCTTTCTGGATTGGTTTCAGTGGTATCCCGGCTGGTCCCTTCCTTATCGCTCGGCAAGCGCGACCTCGCTGTGTCGCAGCTACGCATAGGTTCTGTCACGATCTATGACCGGCAGGCGATCGAGGTGAGCTGGCGCGTCGCGCAAGGGAACCTGCCGACCGATCCCAAGCCGGGTGCTCAGGGTTCACTCACCCGTCAGCTCACGCGAGCACTCACTCGAGGCAATGCGCACTCGTATCGCGGTTGGGTCGAGTCGGCTCGAGCCGAATCTGTTTCCGACCCCCTCGTGTTCGCCGAGGAGGAGCTCCTCGACGAGCCCGTCTTCGAGAATCACCGCGTCCGCGAATCCGCACGCACCGTGCTACGGAAGCTCGACGCCGAGCCGATCGCCGAAGCCGTCACCATCCTCCGGCGTCTGATCGACGAGCGTGAGAAGCGGGGCGACTGGGATCCCGCGGGGCGGCTCGATCTAGGTATCGCATGGGCCGCTGCCGGAGACCACGCCGCATCCATCGATGTTCTCGAGCGCGCCGTGTCCCTCTACCGCGACCCGACGATCATGATGCGCGAGCGCGAGCATGACCCGCGCGCCGATGCCCGCCTCCGAGAGGCGCATTACCAGCTTGGTCGCGTCCTCTACGAGAGCGGCACCGACTTCACAAAGGCTGTGAGCGAACTCGACAAAGCTGCCGCGATGGACCCGCACGACGCTCGTGCGCGGTACTACCTAGGCCAGGCGATCCGTCAGATGGTCGAGCGCGAGACCCTAGCAAAGGCGACGACCGCTTTGATCGAGTACCTGCAGATGGGTGCGCCGCTCGGTGACGAGGACGGCGTGCGCGAGTTCTTGGGCTCGCGAGCGGCGCCAACGTCTAGCAGCGAAACTCTTGAACCTCCGGGGTAGGTCATGTGCGACAGATCCCCTGTGACGGCCGCCTCCCCCGACATAGCCTGCGTCGACACCGCCCTGCATTCTTGAATACTTGGGTACATATTGTGTCCGCGGTGAAATCCGCGCCCTTCCGACCCCACCAGTGCAATCGTCTGGCGCGTCAGGCCTCAACACTCGACCGATGCGCGTCCCGTACCCGCACAAGGCGCGGTCAAGAGGGCCATTTTCGAATCGAAGGTGTGAGGCGCCCCGGGTTTAGTGGAGGGCGAGTTCTCCCAGCTGCGGTTGCTGCTGGGGGTGGATCTCACGGTAGTACTCGTTCTCTTTCTCGATCGGGGTGAGGTAGCCGATCGAGGAGTGCAGGCGGTTCTCGTTGAACCAGTGCACCCATGACAGGGTCGCGAGCTCGAGCTCGTCGGCCGTGCGGAACGGGCCGTCGATCTTGACGCACTCGGTCTTGTAGAGCCCGACGACGGTCTCGGCGAGGGCGTTGTCATAGCTGTCGCCGACAGACCCGATCGATGCGATCGCGCCGACCTCGGCGAGCCGGTCGGTGTAGCGCAGCGCGGTGTATTGCGACCCGGCGTCCGAATGTTGAATCACGCCGGTGACGTCTTCGCCGGCGGTGTCGCGGATCCACAGCGCCATCTCGAGCGCGTCCAACGGCAGGTCGGTCGGCATCCTCGACATGGTCCGCCAGCCCACGATCCGTCGTGAGAACACGTCGGTGACGAACGCGGTGAACGCCATCCCAGGCCACGTCGGGACGTACGTGAAGTCGACGACCCAGAGTTCGTTGGGCCGGTCGGCGCGGAACTCGCGCTGCACGTGGTCCGGGGCTCGCGTGGACGAATCGTCGGGCCTGGTCGTGACGAATCCCTTGCCGCGGCGGATCCCGCGCAGCCCGAGCTGCCGCATGAGGCGTTCGACCGTGCAGCGGGCCACGTCGATGCCCTCACGCTTGAGCAGCCGCCAGACCTCGCGGGCGCCGCTGATGCCACGGCCGAGGTTGCGGTCCCAGAACACCCTTTCGATCTGCACGGCCAGCTCCGCATCCTGCAATGCACGGGGCGACGGCGTCCTCGTTCTTCGCGCGGGAGCTCGACCCCGCGACTGCCCTGGTAGTGGCGTTCATCGACGACCACGACTGCCGCGTTCTACGACAGCTCCGGGTCCTCCTTGCGCGCCTCCTGCACGACGTCCTCACGCGCGGGCTTCTTCAAGAAGCTGCGCAGCGCTTTGGTGATCGCGGCGGTCGTCGCCTTCTCGTCGATCACCAGCTCGATGCGCTCGGGCTCGAAGCCGCCGCCCGCCGGCGTCTGGATGAGCTTGTACAGCTCCTTCGCGTCGCGGTTGGCCCACGCCAGATTCAGCCGGTCGTGCGCGTACATCGAGATGCCGACGATGATCGCCCACCGGTTCGCGAGAGCGCCGTACCGCTGCGCGACCGGCAGCGGACCGACGGTGCGCTCGTTGTCGGGCGCCTCGCCACCGGTCATGGCGTGCCGATCGGCTCCGGCGTCCCGGTCGATGTGGACGCCGCGTACCCCCAGGTCCCGCCGTCGCCCGAGATGTCGACGATCTCGTAGGCGAACTCGATCCCCTGGGCCTGGCGCAGCCCCTCCGCGGGCTGTCGGCCCACTCCGAACTTCTCGAACGCAAGGAAGCTCGTGCGGTACAGCCCGATCTCCTTGCCGACGGCGGCCTGCACGAGCTGGCTTCCCACGCGCACCACCGTTGCGACAGCAGCGACTGTACCGACGGCCACGGCGACCTGCGGCGCCGCGAGCACCAGACCGCCGATCGCCGTGAGTGCGCCTTGGATCGTCGTGTCGTTGGCGGCGTCCTCGAAGAGCTTCGCCAGATCGACCCCCTTCGTGTCGTCGCGGTTGACCCAGATCGCGATGTCGAGGAACTCGTGGACGTCGCCGAGGTACAGCTGCAGCTTGTCCATAGGCAGCAGGTCGCCGTCCTGGATACCCGGGAACCGGAAGGTGAACGGCTGCGCGATGACCTGGCCGTCCCGCTGCGTGGTGATGACCAGGGCGTCGACGCGCACCACCGCCTTGAACAGCGCCTTGTTGTTGCGCACCTTGAGCGCGACTAGCCGGACAGCCACCCGCGAGGGCGCGTCGACCTGTCCGCGCGGCTGGGCGATCCGCATCGACAGTGGCGGGAGGTCGGTGATCGCGAACGCGGGTTCGCGCACGTCGATCCTCGCGTCGGGCGAGACGAAGAAGTCGATCGTGTCGGCAGAGTACCGGGGCGGCGGGCCGGACGTAGGGACGCCCGCCGACCAGTTGCGGGTACCCGTCGCCGCCTCGGCGAGGAGCGACTCGAGCTCGGACAGGGGCGCGCCGCGCCGCGTCTGCGCGTCCTTGGGAGTCTCGAGGAGGGTGAACTCCTGCGGCTTATTCGCGGCGATGACCACGAGCGTCTCGAGGCGCTCCTCATCGTCGGGAATCGTGGGGTCCCACGACAGCTCGGCGCCGTCGTCACCGCCGGCGACCTTCGTCTCACCGGGCTCGATGCGCCAGCCGGAGGGCTCGCCCTGACTGAGCATCACTACCCGCGAGGCGAGGTCGATGTCGAAGAGCCCGACGTAGACGGGCGTGTCGGCGGTGTTGGTGATTCCGACGCTGATCTTGTCCCCGGGATGGAATCGCTCGCCGGCGAGATCACGCGCCGCCCGCCCTGCGGGGTCATGCTCGAAGAATTCGACCCGCACGAGCCTCTCCCGTTCCGCCTCTGCGTCGGCCGACCGCAGACGCCGCAGACGCTCGGCCTTCACTACGCGTTCGGCAAGGGCGACTGCTGACTTGCAGCCTGCTTCGTCGGTCGAGAGGCCGTCACGGTTGATCGGCAGGCCGCTGCCGTCGAGGACGGTGAGCGCGCCGTCTCCGACGATCGCGGCAGCCGCCGGTTCCGCGGCGTCCCGCTGGTCGTCGAGGACACGGAGCAAGGACGAAGCGGCGATCACCTCGGCCAGCGGCTTGGCGACCTTCTCGGCGACCTCCAGTCGCACGGGCCGCGGCGAGGCGGTGCGCACCGGTATCGCGATCAGCTCGGCAGCACCCTCGGCGAGGGGCGGGTCGGGCCTCAGCTGGGCGCGGTCGTCCGAGAGCTCGGTCACTTCCGCCTTGGCCACTGCCGTCCCGGCATCGTCGACGAGCTGGAAGCTGTCACCCTGCGCCGCCCCGAAGAGGCCGGCCGGCTCGATCGTGAGGACCGACTTCTTCCTCGTCACGGGCACGGCGCCGGCGGCAGAGCGGGTCTCGAGGGAGAAGGCCACGCGGTCGCCGGGACCCTCGACCTCGGGGCGCTGCATCGGGATCTCGGCGCTCACCCTCGTGCGCACGCGGTCGCCGATCCAGCGCCAGGTTACCGGCCGGCCGTCGAGTTCGCGGAGTGCGATGGTGAGCTGCTCCGTCAGTGCGCCGTGCCGGCCGCCCAGAACGCTGTCGCGCTCGTAGGCGGACTGGGTCGGGTCGCACGCGACGATCCGCACTGCGAGCCGATTGGACATGTCCCAGCCGTCGGGAGCAGGACCGAGCTGGGCGAGCACGGGCAGCGCGCCCGCCATGGGAAAGCCCCGAGGCGCGGCCTTCGGAGTCAGCGACGCAGCGCGCGACTGCGTCGCCCCGCGCGACATCGTCGCGGAGTGGCAGCAGTCGAGGATCGTCGTGACATTCTGCGTCCGCGCGCTGAGCCGGGCCTGCAGTGTGCTGAGCTCCTGGGCGAGGAGCCCGCGGTAGTCCGACTCGGTCGTCGCCGCCATATCGATCGGGACGATGTACTGCAGGTGCGACGGTTCGCCGCGGCGCTGCCGCTCCTGCCAGTCGTCGAACCGATCCCGGCCGCCGTGTCCCGAGTAGTACACGACGACTGGGTCGGTCGAGCCTTCCGGGGTGTCGGCGATCAGCTTCTCGTACGCGTCGAGGATGCCCGCCCGCGTCGCCGCGTCGTTGATCTTCACCGTCACCTCGAACCCGTGGTCCGAGAGGCTCTCCGCCATGAGCTCCACATCGCCGTTCACCCCGGTCAGACCGAAAGTCTCGCTTCCGATCAGCAACGCGCGCTTCCCCATCGTGCCGGCCCCCTCACCGTCATCTGAGCGAAGGATATTGCAGCGCGGACGGCCGCACCACCACTCCGGAGGCGCCCGGTGATGCCACGCGAGACGCGAGCATAGGGCTGCCCTCGATCCGATAGCTCACCGCGATGCTTGGCACTCGCCGTGCGTGATGGCGATCGTACGGGCACCATGCGCGATGGCGATCTGGATAGCGAAGCTGCCCACACCGGATGAGGCGGCACCGACAACGAGGGACTTACCGGGTGCAAGCCGACTCCTGGTTTGTACCGGCACTCGGAGTCGGAACGAGGGAAACCGACGTCGACGACCAGTGATTCGGCCTGGGTTTCGTTCCTATCGGTTTCCCTGTCCGGCGGTTGCGGCCAGGCCTGATTCTTGGTCAGCGTAGTAGGCCTGCTCGACCTCGATCGGGGTGCGCAGGTCG
>NZ_WMLB01000037.1 GCF_009709675.1 Agromyces bracchium
CCCCGACCGCCCGACGGCGGTCTTCGCCGCGAACGACAACCTCGCGATCGGCGTGCTCACCGCGGCGAGCGGCCTCGGCCTCCGCATCGGCACCGACCTCTCGATCGTCGGCTACAACGACATCCCCCTCGTCTCACGCCTGCCGGTGGCGCTCTCCTCGGTCCGCACGCCCTTCGAACAGATCGCCTCGACGGCGCTCGAGCTGCTGCTGTCGCCGGAGGAGGGGGATCGGGGGATTCGGATGGCGCTGCCGAACCTCATTCCGCGAGCGTCGACGGCGCCGCCGGGGCGCTGAGGTCGCGGGCGCGGTCGAAGACGGCACGGCGAAGCTGATGCTGGACCTCGCCGACTTCCTGTCGGAGAAGGTCGGCGCGTGGGGTGCCGACCTACACTTCGGTCGCGGGTTGACGAGAAGCTCGCGTGCACGGCGATGGTCGGTACCAAGAAGAGGGAGGATCGCGTGGCCCAATTCGCCTCCCCGTTCTCTGCGCAAGAGGTGTCACGACAGGTACGGCCTATCGTCCTGCGGGTCGGCCACCCCGCAGGATCCGCTCCCCGCGAGGGGTGGCGGGCGGATGCTCTACGACGGCGAGTCGTCACTTTTCGCGAACTCGTGAGTCCGATATTAGAGCCTCATGGGCCATTCATACCCGCGCTTCACTGCCACGTGTTCGAGCCGCAGAAACTCCGGGCGATCACGCCAATCATCAGGTAGTTGTACGGGTGGAAGTGAAACCGCACTCAGCATCGTCGCATCCGTCGCGTCCAGCAGACCGAGCTGCCGAACAACCATCGCCTGATACACGGTCATAAGGCTTCGTGAATCCGGATCACTCTTCTCGGCAAGCTCCGCCGCCTGGCGATAGAGCTTCATCCCATGCGTAACCTGTCCAACTGACAAGTAGGCGAGGCCCAGTGTTGCTTTGAGTACGAAGTCAGTTTCGGCGTGTGGCTCCAGAACCTCAATCACCTCATTGCCGAACCCCGCCATCGCAAGCACATACGACGCATTATTGATGAGCGTCAAGTCATCGCTAGCCTCGGCCAAGGCCCGACGAGCAAGGTCAACCACCCGTGGCCAGTCTTCCTGCCCGATCCCAGACGCAATCAGTACAGCGGTCCATGCCCTAGAATTTTCTGGCTCGGCGGTCATCCATTCGGAGGCAAGCGCGGCAGCCTGCGCGTTATCTCCCTCCAGTGATGCAATCTCATACTCCACGAACGCTCGACGGGCCGCAGGCATTTGATCGCGCAATCGCCCAAACGCCTGTCGGAGCACCCGGGCGTGCTTCTTTCGGTACGACACCTGCGCCAGACTGGCGACTATCACGTCGCTCGTCGGAAACTCATCGTGCAATTTGATGAGCTCGGCAATGGCTTCCTCGCGGCTAATCTTTCCACGCAAGACACGAAGGCGAATGAGATTACTTTCGACTTCGGCGATCGTCTCCCGATCGTCCTCAGAACGCGCTCGGGCACTGGCTTGCTGCAGCAACTTCATGGCTCGTGCAACGTCATTGCGAGCGAGTCTGGCTCGAGCTTTTAGTACGATAAGGCGCGTCGGGGGATCAACGCCGAGTCGTTCTAGGGCATCAACCTCATCATCAAATCGCTCAATTGAATCCTCAGCGAGAAGCAACTCGAGATAATGCAGAGCCACGTCTTGGCGACCGGGTGATGAACGCGTAGCCTGCAGCGCAGCCTGGAGAGCTTTTCTGCGAGCTCCCATTGTCCAGAGGGCGATCGAAAGATTGAACGCAGAGTCGGCGTCATCCGGCGCGTGGCGAAGGGCGGCTCGCAGGTGAGGTACGGCAGCCTGACTCTTGCCCTCTAGCGCGAGCATGAAACCCAGCACGGCATCACGTTCTGGGGCTTCAGCGGCATCCACGAAGGCGTGCGCTTCATCCCATCTGCCTGCACTCGCCAGGGTCGCTCCGACGACGAGCCTCAGCTGGTTGCTTAGCGGAAGGTTCATGGCGAATCCCAGCGCATCGTCCGCGCGGTCAGACCTGAAGAGCACCTCAAGGGCCAGCCGCGCCGACATCGGGTCAGCCGCTTCCGACGTCGAGCTGTTCGACTGTGATACGCATGCACGGAGCGCCTCGGTGGCCGACTCGATTGCAGCCTTCTGCTCACCAGCGATCTCGAAGGCCTGCGCAAGCCCGGATAGCGTGGTGGAGTTTCGGTCACGCTCAACCTGTGCCTGGGCTGCTTCTACCGTTATCGAGATGTTGGCCTCAATAGCCCGGCGTACAGCTTCGGACTCGCGACGCCGAGCGCCATGGACCGGCGTCGAGCCGAACTGACGGCGTTTTGTGCCGGGAGGGACTGGCTGAGCCGACTCCGCGACGAAAGCTGCATCGGCGTCATTCACCGACAGTATTCCGAGTCCGAATCCGTTCATCAGGCTGAGACCTCCAATCTGTTGTTCGATCGCGCTGCTGCTCTGTGTTCGATCTCGAGACGCTTGATCAAGATGTCAACTCTGCGCAATATCCATTCCAGGCCATCTCGATTGAGGCGATCACGCCTGTACGGTGACCGAGTGAGACGCGCTTTTGCAACGGGGTGACAGAGGGTACTGAGCAAGACCTTGACGTCGACTTGAATTGATCTGGGCAGGACTTCGACGAGATCCGCGATGACCTTGCGAAACTTCAGATCAAGGGAGGAAAGATCTCGTCGACGTCCGGCGATGAGATCGAGCTCTGCCTCGGTTAGAATCGCCCGGATATCCCCAAGTGCGAGCGAGGACATCGGGTGTCCCGAGATCAATTCAACGAGCAATGAACCGAGCCCGTAATAGTCCGCCGCGATGAAGTCTTCCGCGGCTGAACCACCCTGCAGGTACAAGTACTCGGGCGGTGCAAACCGCATGTCTCCGCGACCGTGAAGGTATTCGACGGGTGCACGACTCGCGGGGCTCCGCATGTCCTTCGCGCGGCCAAGATCCGCCCAGCGTGCGTGCGTTTGATTCTGGCGAATCATCAATAGACAGTTGCTGCTCTTTAGATCTCGGTGCGCGACAGCGCGGAGGTGCATCTGATGTAGAGCTTTGACTGCGCTGCGCCAGATCTTGAGCTTCTCGATCCATCCAAGCCTTGCTCGCGCCACGGGATTGCTGATGAGTTCGTCGAGTGAGCCGGATGCCATCGTCAGAACGTGGTAGTGCACTGCCATCGGGACGATAACTCCCGCGATGCCGGTGCACATGTCGATATGGTGAACATCACCATCCACATAGCCAATAACTCCCTCGCAGGAGTTCAGCTGTTGTAACAGGATGCCCTCGTTCTGAAAGTCCAGGATAGCTTCAGCGTTTGCGCCGGGGATCAGAACCTTCACCGCGAATCGACCGTTGGTGGAATGGTTAACTGCTTCGAATACAAGCCCGAACGTGCCGGCGCCGAGGAAACGTTCCAGCGTGTACGGACCGAAATTCTGTCCCGTGAGGATCGCCACCCAAGGCGCAACCGTTGGGTTGAGCCCGGCCGTCATCCGCGATACTTGTTTCGCAGTCGGGCTAGTTCCTCGGGGTGTTCACGCAGGATCGAAACTACGTCTTCTGGCACCTGCCCCTGCGAGAGGTTGATTACTTCTGCGGGTACCTGGTAGTACGCGGAAAGGCGAGATACCGTGCCTTCGCCAACCGTCCGTTCGCCTCGCTCCATCCGAGACAACTGCGATGGCGTGACGCCGATCTCGGAAGCTGCCGCGCGCAACGTTCTTCCTTGCTTGGTTCGAAGCTCGCGAAGGAGCGATGCTGCCGTGTCACCCCTCGTCATCCCAGAAGTCTAGCTCGGAGTTGACAGTTCTGGCAACAGGCTCCACTCCGCCGGGAATACGGCGCTGGCCTCTTTGTTAAACTTGAGCGTACCCAACTCAAGTTCCCCAGGAGGACCTAGGTGCCAGACGACTTCAACGAGGCCGGCTCGAGCTCGTTCGACGAGTTCCTGAGCCGCTACCTCGCGGGTGAGCAGGCCAGGCAGGCGCGGTCGATCGACCTCAGCCGGTTCCTGACTTCGCGCACCCAGAGCATCCTGCAGCGTGCCGGACGCTTCGCGCTCGAGCGCGGACAGACCGAGCTCGACGCGCTGCACATCCTGCGCGTCATCGTCGAGGACGAGTCCGTCGCGCAGGCGATCACCCGCGTCGGCGCGTCGCCCGAGCGCATCATCACGGCGACCGAGGCGCGGCTGCCCGCGGCATCCGACACCGCCGACGCCAACGCGGCGACCATCACCCCGTCGGCCAGCCGCGCGCTGTTCCACGCGTACCAGGTCGCACGCTCGAGTGGGTCGACGTACATCGACCCCGAGCACCTCTTCTTCGCGCTCGTGCTCGGGCAGGACGCCCCCGCCGGGCAGGTGCTCGCGCGCGCCGGCGTCACCGCCGAGGCGCTCGCGGCCGGGCTGGGGGAGCACGTGGCATCCGACCCGTCCGCCGGCGCCGAGATGGGCGGCATGGGCGAGCAGAAGGATGCCGCGGCATCCGCCACGCCCATGCTCGACAAGTTCGGCCTCGACCTCACCGAGCGCGCCGCGAACGGCCAGCTCGACCCCGTGATCGGGCGCACCGACGAGATCGAGCAGACCATCGAGATCCTCAGCCGCCGCACGAAGAACAACCCCGTGCTGATCGGCGAGGCCGGCGTCGGCAAGACCGCCATCGTCGAGGGCCTCGCCCGCGCGATCGTCGAGGAGAACGTGCCCGAGGCGCTGCTCGGCAAGCGCGTCGTCGCACTCGACCTTCCCGCCATGCTCGCCGGAACCCGCTACCGCGGCGACTTCGAGGAGCGCCTCACCAAGACGATGGAGGAGATCGCCGAGCACAAGGGCGAGCTGATCGTCTTCGTCGACGAGCTGCACTCGGTCGTCGGCGCCGGCGGTGCCGGTGAGGGCATGGACGCGGGGAACATCCTGAAGCCCCGCCTCGCCCGCGGCGAGCTGCACCTCGTGGGCGCGACCACGCTCAAGGAGTACCGCACCATCGAGAAGGACCCCGCGCTCGAGCGCCGGTTCCAGCCGGTTCGCGTGGGGGAGCCCTCGATCGAGGACGCCGTGCTCATCATGCAGGGCCTGCGCCCCGCGTACGAGGAGCACCACGGCGTCACCTACACCGACGACGCCCTGCGTGCCGCCGTCGAGCTCTCGGCGCGGTACCTCACCGACCGCGTGCTGCCCGACAAGGCCATCGACCTCATCGACCAGGCCGGCGCGCGCCTGCGCCTGAAGCTGGGCGTGAAGGTGGATGTCTCCGCCCTCATCGAGCGCCTCGCCGACCTGGAGGCCGACAAGAACGCGGCCGTCCGCGCCGAGCACTACGAGGAGGCGTCGCGCATCCGCGACGAGATCGAGAAGGTGCAGGAGCGGCTCGACGCCGCCACCTCCGGTGGTCGAGTAGCGGAGCGCAGCGGAGCGTATCGAGACCCGTCTGCACAGGGTGATCTCGGTACGGGCGCTGAAGCGTCCTACTCGATCACCGAGGCCGAGATCGCCGCCGTGATCTCGCGGGCCACCGGCATCCCGGTCAACCGGGTCACCGAGGGCGAGCGCGAGCGCCTCGCGAACCTCGAGGGCGAGCTGCACGCCCGGGTCATCGGGCAGGACGACGCGGTCACCGCCGTCGCCCGCTCGGTGCGTCGCAACCGCACCGGCATGGGCGACGCGAAGCGACCGGTGGGCTCGTTCCTGTTCCTCGGGCCGACCGGCGTCGGCAAGACCGAGCTGGCGCGTGCGCTGGCGTCGTCGCTGTTCGACGACGAGGGCGCGATCATCCGCTTCGACATGAGCGAGTTCGGCGAGCGGCACACGGTGTCGCGGCTCGTCGGCGCCCCTCCCGGATACGTCGGCTACGACGAGGCCGGGCAGCTCACCGAGCGGGTGCGGCGCAACCCGTACTCGATTGTGCTGTTCGACGAGATCGAGAAGGCGCACCCCGACGTGTTCAACCTGCTGCTGCAGGTGCTCGACGACGGACGCCTGACCGACGGGCAGGGTCGCACGGTCGACTTCCGCAACACGGTGGTCATCATGACCTCGAACCTCGGTTCGGAGTTCCTCGCGTCGCGGTCGGGTGCGCTCGGGTTCGTGGCGTCGGCGGATGGCTCGGGGTTCTCGTCTTCGGACGATGTGCGCGCCCGGGTGATGGGCAAGGTGCGCGAGGCCATGCGGCCGGAGTTCCTGAACCGCATCGACGAGATCGTGCTGTTCCAGAAGCTGTCGTCCGCTGAGATCGCGCAGATCGTGCGGCTCATGCTCTCGGCGACCGAGTCGCGACTGGCCGCTCGCGAGATCGCGTTCGAGGTGACGGATGCCGCGGTGGCGCTCCTCGCGGAGCGCGGCTACGAGCCCGAGTACGGTGCCCGACCGTTGCGTCGCCTGATCCAGCGCGAGATCGACGACCGCATCGCCGACCTCTTCGTCACCGGCGCGCTCGGCGACGGTGAGGCGGTGCGCGTGGATGCCGCCGACGGCGACTTCGTCGTGGCATCCGTGCCCAACGCCACCGTGAACCTCGCTGCCTAGCCCGGTGGTCGAGTAGCACCGCCGCAGGCGGCGCGTATCGAGACCACCCCACGCCCCGAATCCCGGGAAATGGTTGCCTGACGCACCCTTTCCCGGGATTCGTCGCATCTGCCCGCACCCTCCGCCGGAGAGTATTGCACGAGTATCAGTTATAGCTATCATTGATGCATGTCCGACCTGATCCGCACCACCCGGGAGGAGCTCGGGCTCACCGGCGCCGAGCTCGCCGAGCGTCTCGGTGTCACCGCAGGCGCGATCTCGCAGATGGAACGGTCGGAGCGCGATGGCCGCATCAGGCTCGACACCCTCGAGCGCGCGCTTGGCGCGCTCGACCGGCGTCTCGACCTCGGCACAACTCCCACGACTGCGTACGCGGACTACGCCCCGGCTGCGGTCACGGACCAGGTCAACGATGCGCTCGACGAACGCGACGGCAGCTACGCGCTGCGACTCATCACGCACGCGGCATCCGTGTTGCGCGATGACGTCGAACAGCTGAGCGATGCCGAACTGGAGCGCCGGCCATCCCAGATCAAGGACTCGCGCTGGGAACAGCTGTTCCGAGCGGTCTACGGCGACGCCATCCCCGAGCCACGGCGTCCCGACTGGGCGAAGCCGGAGCGGCTGAACCGACGCTGGTACGTCTCCCGATTCGCGCCGCTTCGCGAGAAGGCCAAGACCTCGACCCCGCAGCGCCTGCGCGACCTGAACATCTTCATCGACGAGAACTCGCTGTCGACGCGATGAAGCACGAATTCGACGTGCAGACCGTCCGCGACCTCCTTGACGAGCTCAATCGGCGACTCGAGGAACGGGGCGTTCCGGCACCATCCGCGTCGGGTACGCGCAGAGCGTGATCGACGACGTCCGCGGGCGACGACACTGACAGGGCCGATGAGCACCGTCGCAGGCATACGGGGGATCGATTCCGTTCCGTGATCCATCGGGTGGGGTCGGCCCGCTACGTTTGGGGAGCGGCGACCCCGATGACCGCAGATGGAGCCCTGCATGTCCATTGACGCTGCCCGATCCTGGCTGTGGCGCCGCCCGCTCGCGATCGCTGTGCTGCTTGTCGTCTCGGTGGTGTCCGCAGCCGGTGCGACCGGCATCCGAGCGCTCGGCCTGGATGCCGAGGCCCGTGCCGAACTCACCGTTGAGCGCGATCGACTTCTCAGCGAGATCGAGATGGCGAACGTGCGCGTCGACGCCGACCGCGCGATGGCCGAGGAGGCCGACCGCTGCGCCCGCGACGGCGCGAACCTGCTGCAGCCCGCAGTTGCCCAACCCGGCCGCTTCGCGGGCCCGACGATCACGATGGGCACCGCGGCCATCATCCGAGCGGGCGCGGAGGCGAGTCTCGCCGAGCCGGCCGCCGTCGTCATCGAGCTACTCGAGTACTCCGACGCCTCCGGCCCCACGCGCGACCAGCTCGTCGACGAGATCCACCTGCTCGGCGACCTCCGTGCGGCGATCGGAACGGAATCGGCCCGCATGCGCCTCGCCGCGATCGAGCGGCACGCGGCGTGCGAGTCGGCGAGGCGCGCCACCGCCGCCGTGGTCGCCGACATCGATGCACTGACGAACCGCGTCGTCGCGGCCTCGAAGAAGGCCTCCGCCGAATCCGTCGCCCAGCTCCGGTCGGCACGCGAGGCCGTCCTCGCCGAGGCAGGCGATGGCGCCGGCCTCGCGGCGGTTCCGCGCTGGCTGCTCGCGGCATCCGCGGCCGAGAAATCGCACGAGGACGCGGTCGCTGCCGAGAAGGCGGCTGCCGAGGAGGCGGCGAGGAAGGCCGCGGAGGAGGCCGCGTCGCAGGCCACCGCGCCGTGGTGGGGCCCGTCGCGCGAGGTGCCGCTTCCGGACGGCTGCATCGGGGTGATCTCGGTGGACCCGGTCACAGGCTCCAAGCTGCTGGACTGCCCCGATCGACCCGTCTGATTCTGGGAGGCGGATGTCGTCCGCCGCGATCGAGATCACCGATGCGGCTCGGCGAGCATCGCCTCCGCCGCGGTCGTGACGATCCAGTCGACCAGCCGTTCGAACGGCCATCCTCGTTCCTGTCGCAGCTGGACCCACAGGGCGTCACCGCAGAGGGTCAGCAGCACGTCGGTCGCCGTGTCCACGGTGACGCCCTCGCGGAGAGGCCCCTTGCCGGCCACCATCTCGACGACCTGACGATAACCGGTGGACTGCATTCCGTCGTGGTACCGATGGACGGCCATCACCTCCTCGTCGGTCAGCGCGGCCGCCCGCAGGACCTCAGAGACCGGCGCGGCGCGCTCGAGCAACGGGGCGGCGCCTCGGATGAACGATTCGAGCGCGGCCCGCGCCGTCGGCGCCGCCTGGGCCGCCGCCCACCACTCGCTCTGCTGCGGAACGGTCGGATCGTCGGGCCCGAGCACGGCGTCGTCGATCACCGCGCTGATGAGCGCGGTCTTCGTGTGGAACACGAAGTAGACCGTCTGGTTGGCGACGCCCGCGCGCCGGGCGATCGCAGCCATGGTCGCGCCATGGAAGCCGCGTTCCAGGAACTCGCGGTGCGCGGCATCCAGGATCTTGCGCCGGGTCTGCCGTGCCTGATCGCGTCGTGTGCTGCCCTTGTCGCTGGTCACGGTCGAGAGCATAGTGCGCCCCACTAGAGCGACGCTCTAGTGAAACACTACGATCTGAACAAGGGGGCACCGATGTTCACCATCGAGTCTCACGTCGTCATCGCGCGGGCACCTGAAGACGTGTTCCGGTTCGTCGCGGATCAGACGAACGCTCCGAAGTGGCAGTCGGGGCTCATCGAGGTACGCCGGCTCACCCCCGGGCCGATCGGAGTCGGAACCGAGCAGGCCTTCGTCCGGCGGGTCGCCGGGCGGCGTTTCGAGGCTCGCAACCGGTTCGTCCGGTTCGAGCCGGGTCGCCTCGTCGCCTTCGAGATCAACGACGGGTCGATCTCCGGCGACGTCGAGTACCGCGTCGAGCCGCACTCCGCTGGAACGCTCCTCACGTGCGTCATGCGCATGACCACGCACGGACTCACCCGACTCGCCGAGCCCATCCTGCGGCGCGCGATCGAGCGTGAGGTGCGGCAGAGTGATCCGGAGCTGGTCGCGATCCTCGAGTCCGAGGCCGAATCCTCGGCGGGTCTGGCATCCGCGGCGTAGCGCCGCGCGCGGCGTCGGGCACCCCCCCTCAGCGCGCGACGCCCCGCTCGTGCGCCCAGATCGCGAGCTCGACGCGGTTGCGGACGCCGATCTTCGCCATGAGGCTCGCGATGTGCGTCTTGACGGTGCTGAGCGAGATGTGCAGCGCGCGGCCGATCTCGTCGTTGCCGAGGCCGCGGGCGACGGCGGCGAGCACGTCCTCCTCGCGGTCGGTGAGCGGGGTCGCGGGCGGGGGCAGCGCCGCGGATCGCGCGGACGCGGCATCCGACCCGGCGAATGCCTCGATGAGCCGGACCGTCACGTTCGGGTCGATGAGCGCGTCGCCGCGCGAGGCCGCGTGCACAGCCTCGGCGAGCATCGCCGGCCCGGCGTTCTTGAGGAGGAACCCCCGGGCGCCGGCGCGCAGCGCGCCGTAGACGTACTCGTCGAGGTCGAACGTCGTGATCACGACGACGGGGATCGGGTCGGCGACCTCAGCGCCGGCGAGCACGCGCGTCGCCTCGAGGCCGTCCATGACGGGCATCCTGATGTCGAGCAGGCAGACATCGGGGCGGATGTCGCGGGCGAGCGCCACCGCCTCGGCCCCGTCGCGGGCCTCGCCGACCACCTCGATGCCGGACTGCGCGTTCAGGATCATGCGCAGCCCGGCGCGCACGAGATCTTGGTCGTCGGCGATGAGCACCCGCACGGGCGCGCGGTCGCTCACGCCGACCATCCGCGGCTCGGGAGTTCGGCGATGACCGCCCAGCCGGGGCCGTCGGCCGCCGGGCCCGCCGTGCAGGTTGCGCCGAGCACGGCGGCTCGCTCGGCCATGCCGGTCAGGCCGAATCCGGGGGCGACGGATGCCGCGGGCGCACCGTCGTCGCGGACGTCGATGCGCACGCCGGCCGCATCGACTCGAACGCGCACATCTATTCGCGACGCGTCGCGCGCGTGCCGACGCGCGTTGGTCACGGCTTCCTGCACGATGCGGAAGACGGCCGCTCCGACCGCGGGCGGGACGGCGTCGGGGTCGCCGTCGATGTGAACCTCGACCGTCGGGTCACCGGGCACGGCCTCGGAACCGCCGACCTCGGCGGGGGAGGAGGCATCGACGCCGGCGCTCCTGAATCCAAGGGCGCCGGCCGCGGGATCGCCGGGGGCGGACTCGGAACCGCCGTCTCGGGTGGCAACGGACGAGGCAGCGCCGTTCCTGAATCCAAGGGCGCCGGCCGCGGGATCGTCGAGGGCGGACTCGGTACCGCCGTCTCTGGTGGCGACGGACGATGCGGCGCCATTCCTGAATCGAAGGACATCCGCGGCGCCGGGAACGCTCGCTCCGACCCGTGCGAGACGCCGGATGTCCGCGATGCCGGGCGTCGGCGCGAGCTCCGCGGCATCCGCTCGCCTGAGCACCCCGACCATCGAACGCATCTCGTCGAGCGTTCGCGACGCCTCGCCCTCGATCACGCGAAGGGCTTCAGACGCCGCGGCCGGATCGGACTCCGCGACCGCCCGGCCCGCCTGCGCCTGGATCGCGATCGCCGACACGTGGTGCGCGACCGTGTCGTGCAGGTCGCGGGCGAACTGCTCGCGCTCGAGCAGCCGAACACGGTCGAGCTCGCGCGCCCGCGCCGCCGCGCGCTGCCGGAAGGCGACGCCGAGCGTCATCGTCGCGGCCGCGACGGATATGCCGCCCACCACGTCGCCGAGCGTCGGGGCGCTGAACAGCAGGGAGACGAGCGTTCCGACGACCACCAGCGCCGCGCCGCCCAGCATCGCGCGGCCCGAGCCCCATCGCATGACCGCGTACACGAGGATCAGGACGTACGCCGTCGCGATCAGCTGCGGGTCGCCGCCCACCACGAACCCGACCGTCGATCCGACGGCGAACGAGATCGCCAGCACGGTGAAGGGCCGGATGCGCCGCCACAGCAGGGTCGGCACGAGCACCACGAGCACGACCGCCCAGAGCCAGCGCCACGGGACATCCGCTCGCAGCATCGCCTCGATCAGGATGAGCGGCGGGAGCGCCGCGACGAGCACCCAGTCGCGCCAGACCCGGCGGGGCGGCGGCGGGGAGGCGGCCGGAGCATCCCACAGCGCCCGGGCGGGGCTCGTCATGCCCCTCATGATAGGCGCGCGGTCGCCGCCCCGGATCGGCCGGAAGTACGGGAACGACGGGGCCCGCGAGGCATCCGCGCCGCCCGTCGCCGGATGATCACCTCGGCGACGACGAGGTTGATCACCCATCCCGCGCCCATGAGCACCGAGTGCATGAGCTGGTCGGGCGCGCCGAATGCGAGCGACCACGGCGCGAACGTGAGCACCTGCGTGCCCGCGCCGAGGCCGATCGCGTAGGCGCGGGTCATCCACGCGCTGTGGGTCACGACGTCGCCGCGACGGATGGCGGCGAAGGCGACCACGATCGCGGCGGCCATCGCCGACGCGAACACGAGTCGCATCACGAACAGGGCCGGGCCGTTGATCGCGGGCATGTCGTAGAGGAGGGTCATCCAGAGTGCCGAGCCCGCCGAGAGCAGGCCGGCGGGCGCGACGATGCGGCCCGCGATGCGGTGCCAGCGTCGACGCCTGAGGGATGGCGCGAACTGCAGCGCGCCGAGCACGAGGAACACGACCGAGCCCACGATGTGGACGACCACGGGCACGGGCGACTCGACGAAGCGGGCGTTCTCGGCCGTCGCCGGGGCGCCGGCCGCGAGCGAGGTGAGGCGCGAGGCGCCGCCGAGCATCGGCACGATGCTGAGCGCGATGAGGCCGGCGGGCGCAAGCCACTCGGGGCGGCGCGGTCGGCGGCCGGGGCGGTGGCTGGTGGCGGCGGTCGTGGTCATGCGTCGATCGTCGTCGCGGGGGCCGCGCGGCACATCGGCCGGGAGGCTCGCCTCGCCTCGGCCGATCGGCCGATGTCGCGTCGCCGCGGCGCGCGTGCGGGCCCACGGACGTCTCGCCGAGTCCCGGAAAATGGCGGGTCCAGTCGCCAGTTCCCGGGAGTCGCGCGGGCAGGCACGGCGCGGGCGTCCGGCCGCCGACGCCGAGGCGCCGAGGCGCCGATGCGTGCGGGCCCACGGACCGCACGCCGAGTCCCGGAAAATGGCGGGTCGGGTCGCCAGTTCCCGGGAGTCGCGCCGGCCCACGGACCTCACGCCGCGCCCGGCGACGGCCGGGCCCGCGCGGCGGGTCAGGGCAGGCGGCGCGCGAGGAGCGTCGAGTCGTGCACCTCCATGGTCTCGCCGTCGCGGACCGTCGTGCGCGGGCGCTGCTCGACCACGAGCACCTCGAAGTCGTCGGGCAGCCCGGGCAGCAGGTCGGCGGCGAGGAACATCGCGTCGCGGTGACTCGCCGACAGGTGCGCGAAGGCAGCGGATGGCGCGTGCCCGACCACCAGCAGGTGTCCGCCGGGCGCGACCGCGCCGGCCAGGCGGCGGACGACGTGGACCATGCCGTGATCCGGCGGATGCAGGAAGTGCGTCGTCACGAGATCGAACGACCGGCCGTCGGGGGCGAACGTCCTGGCATCCACCTGCCACCAGTCGGTGCGGTCGGCGACGCCCGCCGCCTCGGCGTGCTCGGCCGCGCGGGCGAGCCCGTTCGCCGAGAAGTCGGCGCCGGTCACGCGCCATCCGCGCTGCGCCAGCCAGATCACGTCGCCACCCTCGCCACAGCCGACGTCGAGCGCGGTGCCGGGGGTCAGGGCGGATGCCTCGGCGACGAGCTGCGCGTTCGGGTTGCCGCTCCACCGGGCCTCGTCGCCCGAGTACGCCTCGTCCCATGCGGGCGGCTCGAACATCTCGGGGCCGTCGGCGTCGGAGTGCCCGTGCTCGTTCCCGCGCTCGTGCTCGTGCTCGTGTCGATCGTGTCCCGCCATGCGGCATCCTCTCGCTCACCCGCCAGCGTACGGGCCCGCACAGCCGGCCCCGGGGCCGTGTCGAGTTCGCAGGACGAGCTGCAGCTTGGGTGCCGGATCGACCGGATGACGCGCCTCATCCTGTTTTCGCATCGCAGCCGGGAAAAGCCCGACCCCGGGCCGCGTCGCGTTCGCAGGATGAGCGGCCGCATGGGCGCCGTATCGACCGGATGACGCGTCTCATCCTGTTTTCGCATCGCGGCCGGGGAAAGCCCGGCCCCGGGGCCGCGTCGAGTTCGCAGGATGAGCTGCCGCTTGGGTGCCGTATCGACTGGATGACGTGCCTGATCCTGTTTTCGCGTCGCGGTCCCCGGGCACTCGAAACCGCTACAGCGTCACCTGCACAAGGGACCGAAGGCCCGCGGGCTCCGGCGACCCCTTGTTAGGTTCCACGGGGGCCGCGCCGCCGCGGCACGGCCGAGTCTGGGGGAGACCATGTCCGAGGAACCGCAGCTGCACGAGTACCGACCGGGAACCACGTTCCCCGGCGTGATCGGGCGCACGGTCGACGAGTCGTCGCCGGCGTGGCCGGAGCCGCTGCGCGCCGCCGAGGGCGCGCCGAACGTGCTGTTCATCGTCATCGACGACATGGGCTACGGGCAGCTCGGATGCTACGGCAGCCCGATCCGCACGCCGAACATCGACCGCATCGCGGCGGGCGGCATCCGCTTCGCGAACATGCACACGACCGCGCTGTGCTCGCCGACGCGCACGTGCATTCTGACCGGTCGCAACCACCACTCGAACCACATGGCGGCGATCACCGAGGCCTCGACGGGGTTCCCGGGCTACGACGGCAACGTGCCGTTCGAGAACGGCTTCATCGCCGAGATCCTGAAGGGCGAGGGCTACAACACCTTCGCGGTGGGCAAGTGGCACGTGACGCCGACCGACCAGACGACCGCGGCCGGGCCGTACGACCGGTGGCCGCTCGGTCGCGGCTTCGAGCGGTACTACGGGTTCCTCGGTGGCGACACGCACCAGTACTACCCCGAACTGGTCTACGACAACCACCGCGTCGAGCCGCCGAAGACCCCGGAGGAGGGGTACCACCTCACCGAGGACCTCGTCGACCGGGCGATCGCGTTCATCGCCGACGCGAAGCAGGTCGCGCCGACCAAGCCGTTCTTCACCTACTTCGCCCCCGGCGCGATGCACGCGCCGCACCACGCGCCGAAGGAGTGGACCGACCGCTACGCGGGCGTGTTCGACGAGGGCTGGGACGTCTACCGCGAACGCGCGTTCGCCCGCCAGAAGCAGCTCGGCCTCGTGCCGGAGGGCGCCGAGCTCTCGCGGCACGACCCCGACGTGCAGCAATGGGACTCGCTCTCCGACGACGAGCGGCGCCTCTACGCGCGCATGATGGAGGTGTTCGCGGGCTTCCTCGAGCACACCGACCACCAGATCGGCCGGCTGCTGGCCTTCCTCGAGGAGCTCGGCGTGCTCGACGACACGCTCATCATGCTCATCTCCGACAACGGCGCGAGCTCGGAGGGCGGGCCGACCGGGTCGATCAACGAGAACAAGTTCTTCAACTTCGTGCCCGACTCGCTCGAGCAGAACCTCGCCGCGATCGACGAGCTCGGTGGGCCGAAGTACTTCAACCACTACCCGTGGGGCTGGACCTGGGCCGGCAACACCCCGTTCCGGCGCTGGAAGCGCGAGACCTATCGCGGCGGCATCAGCGACCCGTTCATGGTGCAGTGGACGAACCGCATTCCCGCGCGCGGCGAGATCCGCACCCAGTACGCGCACGCCATCGACATGGTGCCGACCGTGCTCGACCTGCTCGGCATCGAGCCGCCCGCGTCGATCCGCGGCGTCACCCAGTCGCCGATCGAGGGCGTCAGCTTCAAGGACGCGCTCGTCGAGGCATCCGCCCCCTCATCGCGCACGACGCAGTACTTCGAGATGCTCGGCCACCGTTCGATCTACCACGACGGATGGCGCGCCGTGTGCCCCTGGCCCGGAACCTCGTTCTCCGAGTCGGGGCGCGCGTTCGGCGACCCGATCACGGCCGACGTGCTGCGTGAGCTCGACGCGGACGCGTGGGAGCTGTACCACGTCGCGGAGGACTTCGCCGAGAACCACGACCTCGCCGCGCAGTACCCCGACAAGCTCGTCGAGCTCATCTCGCTCTGGTACGTCGAGGCCGGCAAGTACAACGTGCTGCCGATCGACGGGCGGGGCCAGCAGCGCTTCGCCGAGCAGCGGCCGGTCATCGCGAAGGACCGCTCGCGGTACGTGTACTTCCCGCACACCTCGGAGGTCGCGGGCAGCGCCGCACCGCGGCTGGTGAACCGCCCGCACACCATCAACGCGCTGGTCGAGATCCCGGATGGCGGGGCCGAGGGCGTGCTCGTCAGCCAGGGCGGCGTCGACGGCGGCTACAGCCTGTACCTGCAGGGCGGGCGGCTCGTCTACACGTACAACTACGTCGCGGCCGAGTACTTCCACATCACGAGCGACACCGACGTGCCGTCCGGCCGGCACATCCTGAGCATGGAGTTCGCGCCGACGGGCGAACCGAGCATCCGCGAGGGCAAGGGCACGCCGGGCACCGTGACGCTGTTCGTCGACGGCGAGGCGATCGGCGGCGGCGAGCTGCCGGTCACCATCCCGATCATGCTCGGGCTCGCCGCGGGCGTGTCGGTGGGGCTCGACGCCGGGGCGCCGCTGACGGATGCCTATGCCGCGCCGTTCCCGTTCACCGGCACGATCCACCGGGTCGTGTACGACGTGTCGGGCGAGCACATCGTCGACCACGAGGCCGAGCTGCGGGCGGCGCTGGCCAGGCAGTAGGGGAGCGGGAAGGGCGCGCCGCGGCTACGTGTTGGCCGAGATCGCCAGCCCGCCGAAGATCAGGAAGAACATCGCGGTCAGTGCGCCGAGCACGACGGCGATCCATCCGATGATCACGGCGGCGAGGGCGAGCCCGCGGCCCTTCTCGCCCGACTTCCTGATCTGCGAGAGCGCGATGTGGCCGAAGATCAGCCCGAGGATGACCGTGAACCACACGGTCACGAAGGCGATGATCGCGAAGACGTTCCAGCGATCGGTCTGCGGGGTGGTGGCAGCAGTCATGGCGCGAGGCTAGCGGTGCCCGGGACTCAGCGGCACGGGCCGAAGGGCCCATCGGTACGGGACGACGCTTCAGGTGGCGCGACAGTCCGTGCGGGTGCGGGACGGCCGACACCCGCAGGGACTGTCGTCACCGAGGCCGGTCGGCGGGCTCGGGCTCGGGCTCGTCGGCGGTGGCGACGGGCAGGTCGCCGAAGGCGCGCTCGTCGATGCCCATGCCGCGGTACACCTCGTGGAGGGCGGCCACGACCGCGCCCGTCGCGCCGGCGAAGTCGCCGAGTTCGGAGGCGAGGAGGCGCGGCGCGGCGCCGAGGTGGTGCTCGAGCACGGTCTCGTAGCGGCCGAGGTCGCGGGCGAGCGACTTCGCGATGCCGCCGCCGAGCACGATCACCTCGGGCTCGCACGAGACGGTGGCCGCGGTGAGCACGATGAGCATCGCCTGGTCGAAGTGGGCGCGCAGCGCGCGCACCGGCTCCGAGGCATCCGTCGCGAACAGGTCGGCGGGTGAATCGAGCCGCACGCCCGCCTCGGCGGCGAGCCGCATGATGCCGGGGCCCGTGACCATGAGCTCGAGTCGCGTGCCGAGCGGACCCGCGGGCAGCTGCCCGAACTCGCCGACGACGCCCCGCGCCCCGCGGAGGATCCGCCCGTCGATCGCGATCCCGGCACCGAGGCCGGCGCCGATCGTGACCATGACCGCCGTGGGCGCTGCGCGCGCGGCGCCGAAGTGCTGCTCGCCGAGCAGGGCGAGGTTCGCGTCGTTGTCGGCTCCGACCGGGCGATCCGCGGCGGCGCGGACGAGTTCGAGGAATCCGGACGCCTCGACCTGGGGGAGGTTCGGCGCGTTCGAGATCGTCGATCCGTCGCGGCCGACCGCGCCGGGCAGACCGAGTCGGAGGCCCGCGACCCGCTGCCAGCGCTCGCCCGCGATCTCGCGGGCCGCCGAGGCGAGCCACTCGGCGAGGTGGGCGGCATCCGCCTCGACCGGGGTCACGAGCTCTCGCCGTGCGATCGGCGTGCCGACGAGGTCGGCGAGGAGCATACGCGTGTTCGAGGCGCCGAGGTCGATGCCCACGACGAATGCGCGATCGGCGACGACGTCGAGCAGCACCGCCCGGCGGCCCCGCTGCACCGACACCAGCTCGGATGCCTCGACCACGACGCCCTCGGCGATGAGCTGCTCGACCGCGCGCGTGACCGTCGCGGCGGAGATGCCGGATGCCGCGGCCAGCTGCTTCCTGCTCGCCGGCCTGATGCGCAGGAGCTCGGTGAGCACCGCCATCCGGTTCAGCTGCCGCGTGTCGTTGACCATCGATCTCTCCGATTTCAGTTCAGTCTGAGCGTAAATCATGGCAGACGGATGCCGTCGCGCGCGTCCAGACGCGGCATCCGTGCAGATCTTCCAGAATCTTCTTGACTTTGATTGCTGAGTGAAATCAAAATGACCATGCACGCTCGCCGTCGACATGCACCAGGCCGGCCGGTCGTCGCACCCAGGTCACGTCCCGCACAGGAAGGTCCCACACCATGGCACGATCACCGTTCGCCCCCACGCGAGTCCTCCGGGTCTCGCTCGTCGGCGCCGTCGCATCCGCCCTCATGCTGAGCGGCTGCGCCGCCCAGGGCACCGCCGCCGCTCCGGCCGAGCCGAGCGCGGCCGCCGCCGAGCCCAGCCTCGAGTTCGAGGGCCCCAACGGCGAGGTTCCCGGCGCGCTCGCCGAACTCGAGCTCACCGACGACGAGCTCGCCGAGGTCGAGGCCGGCGACTACACCGCCGCGTTCGTGTGGCACACCTCCGGCGACTTCGTCGCCGCCGTCGAGGAGGGCGCCCGCGCCGAGTTCGAGGAGCTCGGCATCGAGGTCGTCGCCAGCACGCAAGCGAACTTCGACGCGGGCACGCAGGCGAACAACGTCCAGACGGTCATGGCGCTCGATCCCGACATCGTCGTCGCCATCGCGGTCGACCCGACGTCCGCGGCGAAGTCGTTCCAGCCGATCCTCGACGCGGGCGCGAAGCTCGTCATCATGACCACTCCTCCCGAGGGGTACGCCGCGGGCGACGAGTTCGTCTCGATCGTCACCGAGGACCTCGCGAAGGCCGGCCGTGCGAACGCCGAGATCCTGGGCGACGCGCTCGGCGGCGAGGGCGAGGTCGGCGTCCTCACGTTCAACGCCAACTTCTGGTTCACCAACCAGCGCGATCAGTCGTTCACCGACTGGCTCGCCTACGAGTACCCCGACATCACGGTCGTCGAGGAGCAGGGCTTCGCCGACGAGACCGCGACGCAGGCCGCCGCCGCGGCCATGATCGCCAAGAACCCGAACCTGAAGGGCATCTACGTCTCGTGGGCCACCGCGGCCCAGGGGGTGCTCGCCGCCATCCGCGCCTCCGGGCGCACCGACATCCAGGTCGTCACCAACGACCTCGACACGACCGTCGCCGCCGCGATGGTCACGGGCACCAACGTCGCCGGCATGGTCGGCAACGGCTCGCTCGACATCGGCGCCGGGCTCGCCCGGGCTGGAGCGTACGGCGTGCTCGACAAGGACGCGCCCGAGCTCGTGGCATCCGACCCGACCAAGGTCACCGCCGAGAACCTCGTCGAGGGCTGGCAGGCCGACTACGGCGTCGAGCCGCCCGCGAGCGTCACCGGCGGTTGATCATCGGGGGAGGGGCCCGGCCCGCTTCGCGGCCCCTCCCGCACCGGCCGAGCGCCGGAACGAACGAAAGGACATCGGATGGCTGAGGTCATGACCGTGCGCGGCCCCGCGCCGTCATCTGAGCTCGGGCGGGTCATGCCGCACGAGCACCTGCTCTCGCTGACGCCGGGGCCGTGGCTCACCGCGGGCACCCGCGACGACCGCATCGACCTCGCGGTGGGCGCGCTCGCCGGACTCGCCGCGAGGGGCTTCGGCACCGTCGTCGACCTCTCGCCGTACGGCGTGGTCGGGCGCGACCCGGATGGCGCGGAGATCGCGATGCTCGCGGAGATCTCCGAGCGCAGCGGCCTGCACATCGTCACCGGCACCGCGCTGTACCTCGAGGCCTACGCGCCCGCCTGGGCGCGGGAGGCCACGATCGACGAGCTCACGGACCGGTTCATCGCCGACGCCGTCGACGGCATCGGCGACAGCGGCATCCGCGCCGGGGTCTTCGGCGAGCAGGCCACGAGCCTCGGCGAGATCACCCCGTTCGAGGATCGGGTGCTGCGCGCGGTCGCACGCGCCCACCGGGAGACGGGACTCGCGATCATGACGCACACCACGCACGGCACCATGTCGCACGAGCAGGTCGACCTGCTCGTCTCGGAGGGCGCCGACCTCGATCGCGTCGTGATCGGCCACCTCGACACGCAGCTCAGCGTCGACCTCGCGAGGAGCATCCTCGACCGGGGCGCGCTCATCGCCGTCGACACCATCGGCAAGGAGGTCTGGGACTTCTTCCTCGAACCCGCGCCCGACCGGCCCGACGGGGAGTTCCCGAAGCGGTCGTTCGCCCGCTCCGACGAGGGCCGGGTCGCGTTCGTCGCCGAGCTCGTCGCCGACGGGTACGCCGAGCGCATCCTGCTCGCGCAGGACCTCACGGGCGCGGAGGTGTGGATGAACCCGGGCACGCACGGACAGCTCGGCTACGCGTACCTCGCCGAGCGCTTCCTGCCGGCGCTCGCGGCGAGCGGGGTGCCTGAGGATGCGATCGAGCAGATGACGGCGCGCACGCCCGCGCGCCTGCTGGAGGTGGGCGCGTGAGGGGCGCGGGTGAGCTCGACGTCGTCGGACGTGCGTTCGTGGTCGGCATCGACCTCGGCGGCACCAAGGTGCGCGCGGGCATCGCCGCCCTCGACGACTCGGGCGGCGGCGCGGCGCCGGGCCGCCCGCTCGCCGAGGTCGAGCAGGCCACGGCCGCCGGCGGCGGGCGGGCCCTCGTGACCCAGGTCGTCGGGCTCGTGCACGAGCTCTGCGCCGCGGTCTCGTCGCCGATCGACGCGGTGCACGCGATCGGCATCGGCGGCGCCGGCGTCCCCGTCGACGCGCACGGCGGGTTCGAGCACGCACCGAACCTCGGCGACCTCACGTCGTTCAGCCTCGCCGACGAACTGCGGCTCGCGCTCGGCTGCACGGTCGCGCTCGAGAACGACGCCAACGTCGCCGCGCTCGGCGAGCTCGCCGCAGGCGTCGGCGCCCGGCACGACGACTTCGCCTTCGTCTCGATCGGCACCGGGATCGGGATGGGCGTCGTGCTCGACCGCTCGCTCGTGCGCGGGGCCGGCAACGCCGCGGGAGAGATCGGGTACCTGCCCTTCGGCGGCGACCCGCTCGACCCCGCCGCCCACCGGCGCGGACCGCTCGAGGAGGTCGTCGCGGGCGACGCCTTCGCCGCACGCCTCGGCCCCGAGGCATCCGCCCGAGACGTGTTCGACCTCGCCGCGCGCGGCGACGCCCGCGCGATCGCGTCGCTCGACGAGGAGGCGAAGTGGGTCGCCCACGCCATCGCCGCCGTCGACGCGATCGTCGATCCCGGCCGGTTCGTCCTCGGCGGCGGGATCGGCTCGCGCCCCGAGCTCCTCGCGCCCATACGCGACTGGCTCGCCCGCCTCGGTCGCCCCGACCTCCCCGTCACGATCAGCGAGCTGGGCGGCGCAGCGCCCGTGCTCGGAGCGCTGCACCTCGCCAGAGCGGCTGCCGGCCGCACCCACGAAGGAGTCCACGCATGACCATCGCCCCGACCAAGGCGCCCGCCGAGAAGGGGGTGCACCTCGTCGTCCGGTCCTGGCGCAACTACGTCGTCTACGTCGGCTTCGTCGTGGTGTTCCTCTACTTCGCGGCCACCCAGGGCGCGAACTTCCTCAGCGGCACGACGCTCGTGAACATCGTCACGCAGGCGACGCCGATCACGATCATGGCCGTCGGCACGGTGTTCGTGCTGAGCCTCGGCGAGATCGACCTCTCGATCGGCTCGACCGTCGCGCTCGCCGCCCTCACGGCCGCCGTCACGCTCCAGGTCGCCGGGGCGTGGTGGATCGCCGCGCTCGCCGGGCTCGCGGTCGGCGCCGTGGTCGGCCTCGTCAACGGTGTGTTCGTGACGCTCGTCCGGTTGCCCTCGTTCCTCGTCACGCTCGCGACGATGGGACTCGTGGCCGGGCTCGCGCAGCAGATCACGAACCTCCAGTCCGTCCCCGTCACCGACGAGGCCTTCGGCTGGATCTTCGGCGGCGGCACGCTCCTCGGCGTCCCGATCCTGATCTGGTGGTCGGCGGTCGCCGCGGCGATCGGATGGCACGTCCTCCGCCAGCGCCGATTCGGCGCGCACGTGCTCGCCGTCGGCAACAACGCCTCGGCGGCCCGCGTCTCGGGCATCAAGGTCACCCGGGTGCGCATCGCCGTGTTCATGCTGAGCGGCATGACGGCCGCGCTCGCCGGACTGCTCTACGCCGGGCGACTCGCGGGCGCGACCTACACGCTCGGCACGACCGACCTCATGAGCGTGCTCGCCGCGGTCATCGTCGGCGGCACCGCCCTCACCGGCGGCCGGGCATCGATGATCGGGGCCGTGGTCGGCAGCCTGTTCATGAGCATGATCAACTACGGCCTGCTCCTTGCGGGCCTCACCGTCGCGCAGCAGGAGATCGTGCGCGGCGTCATCATCCTGATCGCCGTCTCGTTGTCGCTCCGCGGCAAGAAGGGGAGCTGAGTCGTGTTCCTGTCCCTGCTGCGCCGCCGCAACCCGCGGCTCATCGACGCCGCCGTCGCTCTGCACCGCTCGGGCGAGCTGCCGCCGAACACGTACGTCATCGACCTCGACGCCGTCGAGCGCAATACCGGGGTCGTCGCGGCCGAGGCATCCCGGCTCGGGCTCACCGCCTTCGCGATGACCAAGCAGATCGGTCGCAACCCCGACGCGTCGCGTGCCATCCGCGCAGGCGGCATCACGCATTCGGTGGGCGTCGACCTCGAGTGCGCCGTCGCGGCCGCCGCCGGCGGCCTCGCGTCGGGCCATGTCGGGCACCTCGTCCAGATCCCGAGGCACCGGGCGCGCGAGGCCGCGGCCCTGCGGCCCCGCTACTGGACCGTGTTCTCGGAGGAGAAGGCCCGCGAGGCGGGCGCCGCGGCATCCGCCGCCGGGTACGTGCAGGGCGTGCTGCTGCGGATCGTCGGCGAGGGCGACCGGTTCTACGCGGGCCACGAGGGCGGATTCGACGCGGCCTCCGTGGTCGAGGCGGCGCGACGAGTCGACGCCCTCCCCGGGGTGCGGTTCGCGGGCGTCACGAACTTCCCGGCCACGCTGTTCGACCAGGCGGCGGGCGACATCGTGTCGACCCCGAACCTCGCGACGCTGACCCGCGCCAAGCGCGCCCTCGAGGAGGCCGGCTTCCGCGACGTCGAACTGAACGCGCCCGGCACGACCTCGACCGCCGCACTCGAGCGGCTCGCCGAGGCGGGGGCCACGCAGGTCGAGCCCGGCCACGGCCTCACCGGCACGACCCCGCTGCACGCCGTCCGCGACCTCGAGGAGGAGCCGGCCATCGCGTACGTCTCCGAGGTGTCGCATCTCTGGAACGACCGGGCGTACGTGTTCGGCGGGGGCCTCTACGTCGACCCGGTGCTGGGGTCGGCGGCGACCGACGCGCTCATCATCGGACCCGACGACGCCGCGGCATCCGTCACCGCACGCCCCGTCGAGATGCCCGCACCCCAGGCGATCGACTACTACGCGACCATCCCCGTGCCGCAGGGCGCGGCGCGCCCGGGCGACACGGTCGTGTTCGGCTTCCGGCCGCAGGTGTTCGTGACGCGCGCGCTCACCGCGGGCATCCGCGGCCTCGACTCGGGCGAGCCGCGCCTCGCGGGGCTCTGGTCGGCCGACGGTTCGAAGCCGCTCACCATCGCGGACGCCATCCAGGGAACGGAGGACGCTCGATGAACCCGCTCAGCCTCTCGGGCATCAGCAAGCACTTCGGCGGCATCGTCGCCATCGAGCGGTTCGACCTCGAGGTCGAGTCGGGCGAGGTGGTCGCGCTCGTCGGCGACAACGGCGCGGGCAAGTCGACGCTCGTGAAGATCATCTCGGGCGTGCACCAGCCCACCGACGGCGAGATCCGGCTCGCGGGCGAGCGCGTGGCGTTCCGGGATGCCTCGGACGCCCGATCGAACGGCGTCGAGGTCGTCTACCAGGACCTCGCGCTCGTCGACCTGCAGCCCGTCTACATGAACCTGTTCCTCGGGCGGGAACTCCGGCGGAAGCCCTTCGGGCTGCTCGACCGCGCCGAGATGGCTCGGCAGACCCAGCAGCTCGTCGACGACCTCGACGTGCGCATCCCGACGGCGAAGGCGACGCTGAGCGACCTCTCCGGCGGCCAGCGACAGGCGATCGCGATCGCGCGCGCCACGCACTGGGCGAGCCGTCTCGTCCTGATGGACGAGCCGACCGCCGCACTCGGCGTCGCCGAGACCGCGAAGGTCGAGGAGCTCATCCTGAAGCTCAAGGCCCGCGGCGCCGCAGTGCTCGTCGTGAGCCACAACATGGAGCAGGTGTTCCGCATCGCCGACCGGGTGACCGTGCTCCGCCGCGGGCGGCAGGTGGGCACGCGACGGGTCGCGGAGACGAGCCACAACGAGCTCGTGTCGATGATCACGGGGCTGAGCTCGTGAGCGGCGGGGTCATGGCGCCGGGCGCGACGGACGCGCTGGCCGCGTCCGTCGCTCCCGCCGCGCCCGTCGCGCCCGACGAGCCCTTGGCACCAGGCGCGCTCATGCGCGCCGAGATCGCCGAGCAGCCCGCCCGGTGGCGCGAGTTGATCCCGTCGCAGCGGCCGGCCTGGCAGGCGGCCGTCGACGCGTTCCGGGCCGCGGCGCCCGAGCTCGTGGCGTTCGTGGCGCGCGGCTCGAGCGACCACGCCGCCGTCTACGGCCAGTACCTCGTGCAGCAGGTACTGGGGCGCCCCGCGCTCCTCACCACGCCGAGCTTGCACAGCGTGCTCGGCGCGACGCCCGAGTACCCCGCGGGCGTGCAGGTCGCGATCTCCCAGTCTGGGCGTTCTCCCGACCTCGTCGCCACCGCCGTCGCGCTCCGCGGCGCGGGGCTCCCGCTGGTCTCGATCACGAACGACGTCGCGAGCGGCCTCGCGCGACTGGCCGACGTGCACCTCGACCTCGCTGCCGGGCCCGAGCGCTCTGTGGCGGCGACCAAGAGCTACACGGCCGAACTGCTCGCGGTGCACACGCTCGTGCGGGCCGTCGCGGGCGAGGGGCTCGCGGGCCTCGCGCACGAGATCGACGGGCTCGCGACCCGTGCGGAGCGCGTGCTCGTACGGCTCGCATCCGAGCTCCCGCCGATCGCGGAGGAGTTCGCCGCCGTCGATCGCGTGATGCTCGTCGGACGCGCCTACTCGATGGCCACGGCGAAGGAGGGCGCGCTGAAGCTCATGGAGACCTCGGGGATCGCGGCATCGGGATGGAGTGCCGCGGATGCCGCGCACGGTCCGCTCGGCCAGGTCGACGACGGCACGCTCGTCATCGCGCTCACCGGCACCGCCGCCGGCCGGGAATCGGTCGTGGAGTTCGCCGCCGCCGCGATGGCCCGCGGCGCCCGGATCCTCGAGATCGGACCGGCCGCCGTCGCGGATTCGACGTCGATCGACACGGCGGCCGGCGTGCCGGACGAGCTCGTCCCGATGCTCGAGGTGCTGCCGCTGCAGGTGCTCGCGGCGGAACTGTCGAGCCGCCGGGGCATGGACCCCGACCGGCCCGCCGGCCTCAGCAAGGTGACGATGACCCGATAGGCGCGGGGCGAGCGCCGCCCGGCGCGCCGCCGCTACATCGTGTCGGCGTGCCGGTGCACGACCTTCCACTCGCCGTCCTCGCGGCGGTACACCTGCGTCGAGCGCACGGTGAAGCTGCTCGGCGAGCCGTCCTTCGTCGCCGAGATGCGCTCGTACCCGACGGTGTACGCCATGTCGCCCGCGACGTCGAACGAGATGATCTCGAAGGCGTAGTCGGTGCAGGTCGCGAAGCTCGCGGCGACGCTGTCGAACGCGTCCAGCAGCTCCGAGCGGCCGACCGCGTTGCGCCATGCACCGAGCACGCTCACGTCGTCGGAGGCCGACCACGTCGAGCGCCGTGGGCCCGCGTCGCCGTCGAACAGGGCGCGCTCGGCCCGGACGAGCGCGTTGTTGATCCAGATCAGGAATTCCTCGCGGTCGTTCATGGGTTCAGGATCCTCCCGTGCGGCGCTCGGCACAATCGCCGGGGTTGGGCGTCGGGGGCCTCCGACCGGGTCACGGATGCCGCAGCGCCGGCTTCCTCGGCCGGGCGGCGAGCCCTTCGAGAACGCCGAGCGCCTCGCCTGCGCCGTCCTCGTCGGCCATCCGGGCGGCCGCGGCATCCACCGCGGACTGGAACGCCGGTGCGGCCGCCAACGCCTCGGCGAGGCGCTCGGCGGTGAGCTTCCGCTGCGGGATCGCGGCCGGCGCGAGCCGGCGCCGGTGGAGGGTGGCCCCCCAGAACGGCTGGTCGGCGATGAACGGCACGATGATCGACACGGTGCCCGCTGCGGTCGCGGCCTGCACGGTGCCGATGCCGCCGTGGTGGATCGCCGCGACCGCGCGGGGCAGCACGGCCGCGTGATCGACCGAGCGCGTCACGAACACGTCGTCGCCACGCACGTCGTCGGGCACCGCGATGCCGCCGAGGCCGGTCGCGACGAGCAGGCGGATGCCGCGGGCCCGCGCCGCCGCGACGAGCGCGCGTCCGCGCGCGTCGGGGTCGCCCGCGGCCATCGAGCCGAAGCCGGCGTAGGCGAAGGGCCCGCCATCGAGGAAGGCGGCGAGGGCGGGGTCGAGGGCGGATGCCGAGGCATCCGGCACCGCGGCATCCGTCACCGGCGCACGCCACGCCCCCGTGAGCGCGACCGAATCGGGCCAGTCGGCCGGGCGCGGCAGGATCGCCGGGCTGATCGGCATCAGCGTCGCCGCGGGCGGCGACGTCCGGCGGGTGCGCGGTACGCCCGCCACCTCGGCCGCCTCGTCGACCTCGCGCCGGAACATGGCACCGGCCGCCGCGGCCGCGCGGTAGGTGAGCCGGTTCACCGGGCCGAGGCTGCGCGCGACGGTGCCCGCCGCAGGGAACTCGCGCGTCGGCGTCATGGCGGGCACCATCTCGACGAGCGCGTGCGGGATGCCGAGCGCGTCGGCGACGAGCGGGGCCGAGAGGACCTTCGGATGCCAGGCGATGACATCGGGCCGGAACTCGAGCGCCGCATGCACGGCGTTGACGATGACGCCGCGCATCACCGGCCGCACGACGTCGTGCAGGTTGCGCATCGCGGCCATCGGCGAGACGCCCTGCGACTCGATCAGCGCCGAGAAGTCGACCTCGAGGCTCCGCACGTCGAGCCCGGTCGTGTCGACGCCGGAGCGGTCGGGGACGGCGAGGCGCACCTCGTGGCCGGCCGCCGCGGCGCGACGCGCGAGCGCGGCGAACGGTTCCACATCGCCGCGCGAGCCCGCGGTGACGAGCAGCAGCTTCATCGTGCCTCCTCCGGAACGAGGCCGGTCGCCGTGAGCAGCCGGTCGTCGCTGACGAGCCCGTCGGAGTACAGCTCCGCGAGCGGGACGGCCAGGCGCGCGAGCGCGGCCTCGGGGTCGCCGCCCGCCCAGGCCGCCAGCCGGTCGAGCAGCAGGAACGGCGCGACGCCGAGGAGGACCAGTGCGGCGGCCTGCGCGTCCGGATCGCGGGAGGCGCGGAGCCATCCGCTCGCCGACCCGTCGTCGATCGATGCGCGCGCGACCGCGACCAGTCGGGCGAAGAGGGCATCGGATGCCGCGCCGCCGTCGCCGAGCATGCGCGCGAGGTAGGGCCCGTACGTGCCGAGCACCTCGCCGAGCACGTCCGATGCCGCCGCCGCATCCTGCTTCTCGGCGATGAACCGCGCGACGCGCGCGTCGCACTCCTCGCGGAGCGCCCGCTTGGTGCCGAAGTGGTGCGTGACGAGGGCGGTGCTGACCCCGGCGTGCGCGGCGATGTCGCGCATGGTCGCCGCGTCGTACCCGTGGGCGGCGAAGCGATCGAGGGCCGCGGCGACGATGCGCGCGCGGGCGGTGAGGTCGCCGTCGGCGACCGAGACTGTACGCATGTACAGCATTCTGACTCTTCGTACAGCTTGGCGCAAGACCGGGTGACCGAAGACCGTTGGCAGCGTCCGCGGGTCGTGCGAGGCTGACGGTATGCCGGAATCCCCGGAGGTCCAGGCCCTCGTCGACGAACTCGAGACGACGCTGCGCGGGCGAACCGTCGCGGCCGTCGACGTGGTCGAGTTCCGTGTCACCAAGACGCGCAGCCGACCGCTGACGACGCTCGTCGGCGAACGTGTGCTCGCCGTCACCCGCCACGGCAAGCTGTTCGCGGTCGAGCTCGACGGCTCCGAGTTGCTCGTCGTCTCGCTCGGGCGCCACGGGTGGGCGCGCTGGGGCGCCGGCGAGACGGATGCCGCGGGCGGTGCCGCCGACGCGGCCGATGCCGCAGCCCATGCCGACGCCGGCGAAGCCGCAGAGCCGCCGCCGCCCACCCTCGCCGCCCTCGAGTTCGACGACGGCGTCGTGCTCGAGCTGACGGATGCCGGTGGTTGGGTGTCGCTCGGGTGCTGGGTGGTCGACGAGGCGAACGAGGTCGCCGCGGTCGCCAAGCACGGACCCGACCCGGCCGATCCGGCCTTCACGCGCGCCGAGTTCGACCGAGCGGTCGCCGGGCGACGCAAGCAGCTCAAGGCGATCCTCCAGGAGCAGGAGTCGCTCGCCGGGATCGGCAACGCGTACTCCGACGAGATCCTCTTCGCGGCCCGGCTCTCGCCCGTCGTGCACGCGGCGACGCTCGCCGACGACGAGCTCGCGCGCCTGTTCGAGGCGACGGTGGGCACGATCCGCGACGCGATCGAAGCGCGCCGCGGCATCCCGATCGACCGCCTGAAGGCGGCGAAGGTCGAGGCGATGCAGGTGCACGGGCGCGCGGGTGAGCCCTGCCCGGGTGAGTGCGGCGGCGAGATCCGCGACTTCACGTTCGCGAGCACGACCGCGCAGTACTGCCCCGACTGCCAGACCGGCGGCGAGATCCTGCCGCTGAAGGCGGGGGAGACCGAGTGACGGGCGCGGGGCCGGGCGGCGAGCCCGAGTCATCCGCCCCGCCCGTCGTCGTCATCGTCGACGTCGCCAACGTGATGGGTTCACGGCCCGACGGATGGTGGCGCGACCGCGCCGGCGCCGCGACGAGACTGCTCGAGCGGATGCCGGCGCTCGTCGGTCGCGCGGTCGAGGCGCCCGACGGCGCTGACCGGCCGACCGTGGCGATCTCGCGGCTGGTCGCCGTGGTCGAGGGTGCGGCGAAGGCGGCGTCGGCGCCCGACGGCATCGACCTCCTGCCGGCGCCGGCAGACGGCGACACCGCGATCGTCGAGGAAGCGGCTCGTCTGGCCGAGGCGGGGGAGCGCGTGCTCGTCGTCACGGCCGACCGCGGCCTGCGTGCGCGTCTCGGCGACGGGGTGCAGGTCGCGGGCCCGGGCTGGTTCAACGAGCTGATCGGGCGCTGAGACGCGCGGGCGCACCCGGCGGCGCGATCACTCGCCCATCGGCCTCGTGGGCCGTCGGACTTGACATCGCGCTCGACCCTGCGTACTGTCATCGCTCAGATGGTCAGACCATCTAATGTTCTACCTTCCGACCGACCGGCCGGAGCGATCGATACAAAGGGGTAGGGTCCGTGAACCTGTTCTCGCTCATGCAGCAGCGCACCGCCGAGGCGGGGCCGATCCGAGTCGGCGTCATCGGCGCCGGCAAGTTCTCGTCGATGTTCCTGACGCAGGCCGTCGGCGCCGAGAACATCCACGTGGTCGGCGTCGCCGACATCAACGTGCCGAAGGCGAAGGACGCGCTGGCGCGCACCGGCTGGCCGGCCGAGCGCTACGCCGCGGCATCCGTCGACGAAGCCGTTCGCACCGGCGGCACCGCCGTCATCGACGATTCGACGGCCCTGATCACCCACCCGTCGGTCGAGGTCGTGCTCGAGATCACGGGCAACCCGCTCGTCGGCACGTACCACGCGGTCACCGCGATCGACCACGGCAAGCACGTGATCATGGTCAACGTCGAGGCCGACTGCATGGTCGGGCCGATCCTGCAGCGCCGCGCCCAGGCCGCCGGGGTCGTGTACTCGATGGCCTACGGCGACCAGCCCGCGCTCATCTGCGAGCTCGTCGACTGGTGCCGCACGGTCGGCTTCGACGTCGTCGCGGCCGGCAAGGGCACGAAGTACCTACCCGAGTACAACTACTCCACGCCCGACACGGTGTGGAACTACTACGGCTTCACCGACGAGCAGCTCGCGTCGGGCGACTACAACCCCAAGATGTTCAACTCGTTCCTCGACGGCACCAAGTCGGCCATCGAGATGGCCGCCGTCGCGAACGGCACGGGCCTGCTGCCCCAGGACGAGGGCCTGCTCTTCCCGGCCGCGAGCAAGGACGACCTGCCCACCGTGTTCCGCGAGCGCTCGCTCGGCGGCTCGCTCACCCGCCGCGGCACGGTCGAGATCGCCTCGAGCATGTACCGCGACGGCACCGAGGTGCCCGACAACCTGCGCTGGGGCGTGTACGTCACGTTCGAGGCCGTCACCGACTACGCCGTGCAGTGCTTCGCCGAGTACGGCGTGCACACCGACGCGACCGGCCGCTACGGCTCGCTCTACCGGCCGTACCACATGATCGGCCTCGAGCTCGGGGTCTCGATCGCGTCGGCCGTCGTCCGCGGCGAGGCCACCGGCGCCCCCACCGGGTTCCGCGGTGACGTCGTCACGACCGCCAAGCGCGACCTCCGTGCGGGCGACACGCTCGACGGCGAGGGCGGCTACACCGTGTTCGGCAAGCTCGCCCCCGCGCACGTCTCGCTCGAGCGCAGCGCGCTGCCGCTCGGCCTCGCGCACGGCGCGAAGCTCATCCGCGACGTGCCCAAGGACCAGATCGTCTCGTGGGACGACGTGGTGCTCGACGAGGCCCAGTTCGCGGTGCAGATCCGCCGCGAGCTCGAGGCCGAGTTCCGTGCCGAGCACGCCGCCGCGACCGGTGCCGCCAGCACCGCGGCCGCCGCCGCGGTGGCCTGAACCACCGTCAGACGGTCAGACCTCGGAGGCTACGATGGACGGACACGACGTCACGACCGGCCGCCTCGGCCGGCGAACGGGAGGGCATCCACGTGGTCACGGCGAGCGACGGATGGGAGCCGGTCCAGCGCATCCGGACCTACGAGCAGGTCATGTCGCAGATCGAGCAGCGCATCCTCGACGGACGGCTGAAGGCGGGCGACCGACTGCCGAGCGAACGGGAGCTCTCCCAGTCGCTCGGGGTCTCCCGGCCCTCCCTCCGCGAGGCGATGCGGGTGCTCGAGGCGCTCGGCCTGGTGGACATCAGGGTGGGCGGCGGTCCCGACGGAGGGGCGATGCTCGTGCAGAGCCCCGGCGACGGGATGGTCAACCTCCTCAAGCTGCAGATCGCGCTCGCGCACTTCAGCTGGGAGGACGTCCTCGAGACGCGGCTCATCCTCGAGACCTGGAGCGTCGAGGAGGCCGCCTACCGAGCCGATGACGACGACCACGCCGAACTCGAGGCGATCCTCGACCGCATGGACGACACGTCCATCGACTCCTCCGAGTTCAACCGCCTCGACGCCGCGTTCCACGTCCGGATCGCGGAGTCGACCGGGAACGCACTGACCGCCCACTTCATGAGCTCGCTGCGTACCGCGATCCACCGCCAGATGGTGGAGATGTACGCCGAACTCGACGACTGGCGCGAGACCGCGAAGACCGTCCGAGCCGAGCACCGCGAGATCCTCCAGCGGATCATCGATCGCGACGGGCCCGGCGCCGCCGCCGCCGTGCGAGCGCACATCACCGACTTCTACAAGATCAATCCCCGCGACGGGAGTCCCGCGCCGGCCTGAGCGCCGGTCCAGCTCCCGGAACGGAATGAGGCCACCGGCTTCACTATCAAGGGAGATATGGACCGACCATGACGACGATGACCAGCACCACGCTCCGACCGAACGAGCGGGCCCGACACGGCTCGCCCGACAAGCTGCGCACCGCGATCGGCAGCGCCGTCGGCACGACGATCGAGAACTACGACTTCCTCGCCTACGGCACCGCCGCGGCGCTCTACTTCAACGAGGTGTTCTTCCACTCGGAGGATCCCGTCGTCGGCATCCTGCTCGGCTTCGGCACCTTCGGCATCGGCTTCGCCATGCGCCCGCTCGGCGGGCTCATCGGCGGCTACCTCGGCGACAAGATCGGCCGCAAGCCCGTGCTCGTCGGCGCCCTGCTCCTCATGGGCATCTCGACCGTGCTCATCGGCGTGCTGCCGACCTACGCGCAGGTGGGCCTGCTCGCGCCCATCCTCCTCACGCTGATCCGCGTCATCCAGGGCATCGCATTCGGCGCCGAGTGGGGCGGCGCGATCCTGATGACCTTCGAGCACGCGCCGTGGAAGCAGCGCGGGCGATACACCGCGATCCCGCAGGCGGGCGTGCCGCTCGGCCTGCTGCTCGCGAACCTCGTGTTCCTCTGGTCGTCGACGCTCGACAGCGAACTCGCCTGGCGCCTGCCGTTCCTGCTCTCGGCGGTGCTCATCATCGCGGGCCTCATCATCCGCGCGAAGGTCTCCGAGAGCCCCGAGTTCGAGGACACCAAGACCCAGGGCCTCGTCGTGAAGAACCCGCTGCGCGAGGTCTTCCGCAACGACTGGCGCACCATCCTTCGCGTCATCGCCCTCCGCCTGGCGGAGTCGGGCGGCTTCTACGTCATCGTGACCTACATGCTCTCGTACCTCACGAGCGGCGACGAGCCCATCACCGACCGCGCGACCGCGCTCACGGGCCTCATCGTGGCCGCGGCCCTCGGCCTGTTCACCACGATCCTGTTCGGCTCGCTCTCCGACCGCATCGGGCGTCGCCCGGTGTACTTCTTCGGCACGATCCTGCTCATCGCGTTCGCGTTCCCGATGTTCCTCCTCGTGAACACCGGCCTGCCGTACGTGATCGTGTTCGTGTACGTCGTCGCGATGGCGATCATCCACGACTCGCTCGCCGGCACGCAGGGCGCCTGGTTCTCCGAGCTGTTCAACACGAATACCCGCTCGTCGGGCGCGTCGATCGGCTACCAGTTCTCGGCGGCGATCTCGGGCTTCATTCCGTTCATCGCGACCGCGGTCGCGGTGCCCCTCGGCTGGGGCGGCGTCGCGATCGTCTACATGGCGTGCGGCGTGCTCGGCCTCATCGGCACGCTGCTGACCAGGGAGACCTGGGGCCGCGCACAGCGCGCAGAGGTCGACGCGATCATCGCGAAGTCCTGACCGGATGCCGCGGGGCGGGCGCGCACCGTCGCGCCCGCCCCGTCGGCCCGTTCCCGCATCCCCATCGGAGGAACCATGAAGACCATCGTCCTCGACGACGACCCCACGGGCACGCAGTCCGCCACCGGCGTGACGGTGCTGCTCGACACGGATGCCGCGGTGCTCGCGGACTCGCTCGAGGCCGCGCTCGCCGGGGCCGACGCGGTGTACGTGCAGACCAACAGCCGGGCGCTGCCCGAGGAGGAAGCGGTCGCGCTCGCGCGCCGGATCCGGGACGACGCGCTCGCCGTCGCGGCCCGGCTCGGCGTCGAGGTGCGCTTCGTGCTGCGCGGCGACTCGACGCTCCGCGGGCACGTCTTCGCCGAGACCGGCGTGTTCCTCGCCGACGACGCGGTCATGCTCTTCGTGCCCGCGTTCCCCGACGGCGGCCGCACGACGCGCGACTGCGTCCACTACGTGCGCGTGGCCGGCGAAGACGTGCCCGCGCACGAGAGCGAGTACGCCGACGACCCCGTGTTCGGCTTCGGCACGGGCGTGCTCGTCGACTACGTCGCCGAGAAGTCCTCGCGGCTCGCGATCCCGGTGCACCTCGAGGAGGTCCGCGTCGGCGGCCTCGCCAGGGTGCTCGCTGCGGCCCCGGCGGGCAGCGTCGTGGTCCCCGACGCGGTGACCGACGACGACATCCGCCTGATCGCCGAGGCGACGGATGCCGCGACCCGCGGCGGCACGAGCGTCGTCGTCCGCTCGGCCTCGCCGCTCGCCGCGGCGCTCGCCGGGGTGGCGAGCGACGGTCTGCTCCCGACGCCGCTCGAGGGTGCAGGCGGCGCGGTGCTCCTCGCGTGCGGCTCGCACACCGCGGGCGCGACCGCGCAGCTCGACGCCGTCGTCGCCGACTGGGGATGGCCGGCCGTGATCGACACCGACGCCGCGCTCGTCGACCCCGTCGAGGCCGGGCGCCGCGCCGCATCGGCCGCGCGCGACCGACTCGCCGACCGCCCGCTCGCGTTCGTCACGACGGAACGGCAGCGCTCGTCGTCGCACAACACGCTCGCCCACGGCGAGCTCGTGATGACCGCGCTCACGACCGCGGTGCGCGACCTGCTGCCCGACGTGTCGGTCGTGGTCGCGAAGGGTGGCATCACGTCGGCCGAGGTCGCGCGCACGGGCATCGGCGCACGCTCGGCGGTCGTGCTCGGCCAGGTGCTGCCGGGCGTCTCCGCGTGGCGGATGACGGCGCACGACGGCCGCGAGGTGCTCTACGTCGTCGTGCCGGGCAACGTCGGCGGGCCCGACACGCTCGTGCGCGCCCTCGAAGCGGTCGGGCTGCGCCAGCCGGCCGGCGCGAGCGCCTGACGAGACTCAGTCGGCCCACCACCACGGCGCGGAGACGGCGAGCGTGCTGCGGGCGATGTCGTCGGCGTCGCCCGCGGCACCCGCCCGCAGCCAGTGCTCGATGACGCCGACCGTGCCCGCCGCGCCGTACGCGGCGTAGAGCGCGTGATGCTCGGCCCGCGACAGGTGGCCGGCGGCGATCGGCGCGACCTCGGGATGCGTGTCGAGGTACTCGGCCAGGGCCTGCTCGATCCGGCCGACGAGCATGGCCCGCACCGGCTCGGCGAGCCCGGGCGCCATGGCGTTCAGGTAGACGGCGCGATGCTCGGCGACGTGCGCGAAGAGCCGGCGCTCGCCGCGTTCGAAGCGCTCGCGCGCGCCGCCCTGGAAGGCGGCGAACTCGGCGACGGTGGCGTCGAGACGTTCGCCCAGCGCGCCGGCGAGCACGTCCGCGACGCTCGAGGCGTGCCGGTAGAACGTGTCGCGGCTGATGCCCGCGGCGCGCGCGATCGCGGCGACGGACACGTCGGCCAGCGGCATCCGCTCGACCGTCTCGAGGACGGAACGGTGCAGGGCGGCGCGCGTGCGCGCCTGTCGGGGGTCCAGCTCGATCATGTCGCCTCCTGATGTCCATTATCGGACAGGTGTCAGATAAGTGGTACCGTGGAAGGCGGATGTCCGAAGACGGACACCCGACTCGTGGTCGCACCGCGTGAATCGAACCGCGGCCGTCGCGCCCTCGAGCCACACCCCACGAGCAAGGAGTCGCACACGATGCGAGCAGTCGTCTTCCACGGCAAGGAGGACCTTCGGGTCGAGGAGATCGAGGAGCCCACCCCGGGCCCGGGCCAGGTGAAGCTGCGCAACGCGTACGCCGGCATCTGCGGATCCGACCTGCACGTCTACTACGCACCCGCCGAGGCCGGCCTCGACCTCGAGAACCCCCACCCGGTGACCGGCGCCACGCTGCCGCAGGTCATCGGCCACGAGTTCGCCGGCACCGTCGTCGAGCTCGGCGAGGGCGTCGAGGGCGTCAAGGTCGGCGACCGTGCCGCCGTCTGGCCGATCTACTACTGCGGCCAGTGCGCCGCGTGCCGCAAGGGTGCGTACAACGCCTGCCGCGCCATCGGCTTCCACGGACTGACCTCGCACGGCGGCGGCATGGCCGAGTTCACCACCGTCGACGCGTCGAAGCTCCACGTGCTGCCCGAGACCGTCGACCTCCGCCTCGGCGCGCTCGTCGAGCGGATGGCCGTCGCGTGGCACGCCGTCGAGAAGAGCGGCGCGAAGGCCGGCGCTACCGCGCTCATCGCCGGTGCAGGCCCGATCGGCATCGGCGTGTGGTTCGCTCTCAAGGGCCACGGTGTCGAGAACGTCATCGTCTCCGAGCCGAGCCCCGTCCGGCGGGCGGCCATCGAGGCGCTCGGCGCGACCGTGGTCGACCCGTCGAGCGAGGATCTCGGCGCCCGGGTCGCCGAGCTCACGAACGGCGACGGCGTGGACGTCGCGTTCGACGCGGCCGGCGTCGGCGTCGCCGTGGCATCCGCCCTCGCCAACCTCGCGCCGCTCGGCCGGCTCGTCGTCGTCGCGATCCACGAGAAGACGATGGACTTCTTCCCGACCCAGCTCGTCATGGGCGAGACGGAGGTCGTCGGCGCGCTCGGCTACCTGCCCGAGGACTTCGACGCCGTCATCGCGGCGATGGCCGACGGCCTCTACGACACCACCGGCTGGGTCGACGAGATCGGCTTCGACGCGGTCGAGGAGACGATCCACACCCTCCGCAGCGGCAAGGGCATGAAGTTCCTCGTCTCGAGCGAGGCCTGATCACGGCGGGTCCCCGTCATCGCGACGGGGACCCGTCACAGGCGGGAAACACGCGCACGGCAGAATGAACCGGTGAGCACCGCCCCCGCCCTCGACATCCGACCCGCCGACCTCGCGGACCCCCGCGTCATCCGCCTGCTCGAGGACCACCTCGACGACATGTTCGCGACCTCGCCGGCCGAGAGCGTGCACGCGCTCGACGTCTCGGGGCTCTCGGTGCCCGAGGTGACGCTCTGGACGATCGGCGAGGGCGACGACCTGCTCGGCTGCGTGGCGCTGAAGCAGCTCGATCCCGCGCACGGCGAGCTGAAGTCGATGCGAACGGATGCCGCGGCCCGCGGCCGTGGCCTGGGCGCGCGCCTGCTCGAGTACGTCCTCGCCGAGGCGAAGCGACGCGGGTACGCACGGCTCAGCCTCGAGACGGGCTCCGAGGCGTTCTTCCGCCCGGCGCGCACGCTCTACGCGAAGTACGGGTTCGTCGAGTGCCCGCCGTTCGCCGACTACGCGCTCGACCCGAACAGCGTGTTCATGACGCTCGAGCTCAGCTGACCGCGGCGACCGTCATCCCGCGAGGGGCGGGGTTGCGAGCCGGTACGACGGCAGCCCGCGCCGACGGATGAGCCACTCCGCGACGAGCAGGTTCGGCAGCCAGCAGAGGAACGGGACCGCGGCGTACGCGTTCGCGAAGGCGGCATCCGCATCGAAGCCGGCCGGGCCGGCGAACGGCACCTGCGCGAACATCAGCAGCGGCAGCCAGAGCCGAAGTGTCACGGCGGCGTAGGTGAGCGCGAAGGCGCGCATCATCCAGGCCCTGTGCGAGGGCACGTCGCCGTGACGGATGGCGCGGTAGCCGCGCCATCCGGCCAGCAGCCACAGCACGGCGAGCGCGCCGAACCCGAACGTGCCGACGAGCCCGGCCGCGCTGAACGGCGCGAGCGCGAGGCCGGCGAGGCCGGCGATGCCGATGGCGACCAGTGCGACACGACCGGTCCAGCGGTGCACGCGCGGCGCCCGGTCGCGAAGGCCCCGCCAGAACTGGAACGGGCTCGCGACGAGCGCGGTGCCGCCGGCGACGATGTGGACGTAGAACGCCACGAGCACGAACGGCGGCTGCCCCGCGTAGTGGTCGGCGAGCCCGCCGGCGCCCGACTCGGCGAGCACGGGCAGCGACGACGTCAGGTACGGCACGACCGCGAACGCCGCGATCCCGAGCGAGGAGAGCAGGATCCAGGCCCAGCCGATGCGGGTGCCGAGGCGCGTGCCTTCCGCGGGGGGCCGCCGAACCGGGCGAGTCGGGGGAGCCGGGGACGTCTCAGCTGGCGTCGTCGTCGCGTCGTGGGTCTCGGTCGTGGTCATGCCGCGACGGTATCGACGGCCGTCGTCGGCGGGCATCCGGCGAACCCCCGCATCCGGCGGAGGGGTGCCCGCCGGCGCCGGCGTCCGAATCAGCCGCGCGCGTCGAGCGCGTTCCGCACGTCCTCGTCGACGAGGTCGGCGTTGATCGCGGCGCCGGTGAGGCTCCCCGACGACATCGCCCACGGCACGGACGACTTCGCGCCCACGACGTTGCCCGCGGCGTACAGGCCGCGCACGCTCGTCCGGCCGTCCTCGTCGACCAGCACCTGGTCGACCCCGCCCTGCCGCATCGATCGGGCTCGAAGGCGTCGCAGCAGGTCGTCGTGCGGCACGGCCTTCGGCGCGACGAACACGGCGTCGGCCTCCCACTCGCTCCCGTCCTCGAGGCGGATGCCGCGGAGCCGACCGCCCCCGTCGGCGAACACCTCGATCACCCGCCGGTCCTCGACGACGATGCCCCGGGCGTCGAGCCCGGAACGTGCAGCGGGCGCGAGCACCGCGCCCTGCGTGCAGAACACCACGTCGGCCGAGAGCTGCCGCATGAGCTGCGCCTGGTGGGCGTTCGCCGCGCTCGAGGCGATCACGGCGATCCGCCGGTCGCGCACCTCCCACCCGTCGCAGTACGGGCAGAGCACGACGCCGCGACCCCACTGCTCCGCGAGACCGGGGATGTCGGGCAGCTCGTCGCGCAGGCCGGTGGCGACGAGCAGCCGGCGCGCGAGATGGCGCTCGCCGGAGTCGAGCACGACCTCGAACGAGGGGCCGCCCGGCTCACCGGCATCCGTCTCGACCTCGGCCGCGTCGGCGACCTCGCCCGACTCGACGACGACGTCGTAGCGCGTGAGCTCGGCGCGCCCGGCGGCGAGCAGGTCGAGCGGCGACGTGTGATCGCGCCCGAGCACGCCGTGCATGTGCTGTGCCGGGGCGTTCCGCGGCCGCCCGCCGTCGACGACGAGCACGCTCCGCCGCGATCGGCCGAGCATCAGCGCCGCGGAGAGGCCGGCGCTGCCCCCGCCGACGATCACGACGTCCCAGGCGGCCATGCCTACCCGGCCGTCTCGGGCGTCGCGGAGGCCGCCGACGCGGCGGGTTCGGAGGTCGCCGCCGTCGGCGACGCCACGACGAAGTACGCGCCGCTCGGATCGGAGAGACCCGCTCGTCGTCCGTCGGGCACGTCCCACGGCGGCACGACGAGCGTGCCGCCCGCGGCGACCGCGCGGGCGACGGTCGCCTCGATGTCGTCGACCTGGAAGCCGACATGCCACGACGGCGGCAGGTCGGCGCCGAGCAGTTCGGCTGCGTCGAGGATCCGCGCGAACGTGCGGCCGGCATGCCGATACACGGCGTAGCGCGGCTCGCCCTCGCCATGCTCGATGTCCCAGTGGAAGGCGTGCGCGTAGAAGCGCTCCGCCGCGTCGAAGTCGCTCGCGGCGAGCTCGAAGCGGGTCGCCGCTCCGGTCTCGTCGAACGCGTCGAAGCCGGGCAGCCCGCCCGGCTGCCAGTAGCCGACGACCGCGCCCGTCGCGTCGATCGCGAGACCCATGACGCCCATCTCGGGGATGTCGATCGGCTCGAACAGCACCGTGCCGCCGGCCTCGGCGATGCGCTCGCTCGTCGCCGCCGCGTTCCACGTCAGCAGGTAGACGCTCCAGTGCGGCGGCGACGGGTCGTCGTCGGACCGGCTGCCCGCGCCCGCGACGCGCTTGCCGTCGAGGAGGAACGTCGTGTAGCCGCCGTACCGCTCGTCCGCGCTGCGGTCGGCGGTCCAGCCGAACACGCGCGTGTAGAAGTCGATCGCCCCGTCGAGGTCGGTCGTGGTCAGGTCGACCCAGGCCGGCGCTCCCGCGACGAGGTCATCTGATCCGGGCATGCGGGCCTCCAGTCGGTGCATCGGAGCGGCGGCGCCGTCGCAGAACGTGGCGCTTCCGGATGCTAGCACCGGGGGTCGCCGATCCGACAGGCACGGGCGAGCGCGCCGCCTACGCGGGGGATCCGGGCAGCGCTGCGAGGATCTGCGCCCGAAGCGTGTTCGCGCGCTCGGCGAACCCGCGCTGCCGGCGCACGTACTCGGCCTTGCCGTCGCCCGTCTCGATGCGCACCGGCTCGCCGCCCCACGGCGCCATGTCGTACGGCGAGGCCAGCATGTCGAGGTGGCGGATGTCGCGTGCGAGCTCGAACGCGTCGAGCAGCAGGTCGCCCGGCACGAGCGGGCCGAGCTTGACCGCCCACTTGTAGACGTCCATGTTCGCGTGCAGGCAGCCGGGCTGCTCGATCTCGGGCTGCGATTCGCGCGTCGGCGCGAAGCGGTTGCGGGGCGTGGCGTCGGGCGTGAAGAACCGGTACGCGTCGATGTGCGTGCAGCGGAGCTCGTGCGCCTCGACGACCTCGTCGGTCGCGGCCTGTCCGAGCCTGAGCGGCACCGGATGGCGGTGCTCGCCCTGCCGGTAGACCATCGCCCACTCGTGCAGCCCGAAGCAGCCGAACTGCCCGGGGCGGGCGGCGGTCCTCCGCAGCATCCGCTCGACGAGGCCCAGCATCGTGCCCTTTTCGGCGCGCATCGCGTCCGCATCGACGACGAGTCCGCGCTCGGTCGCGCCGGCCGCGTACCAGCGCCACTCGGCGCGCGGGGTGCCCGCGGCATCCGCCAGTTCGATGCCCGCACCGGGGTGCCAGCGCCGGAGCAGCGACGGGGAGTACGAGTAGTACGTGAAGAGGAAGTCCTCGATCGGATGCCGCTCGCCGCGCGCCCTGCGCGACCGGTGATCGGCCGTCAGGGCGTCGGCCCGCTCGGCGTGCGCCTGCTCGCGGGCCTGCCAGTCGGCGGCGTCGAGCACGACGGCGTCGTGCGCGGCGGCGCGGGTGGGGGCGGTCGAGGTCACCCGTCGAGGATAGGCGGCGATGCTGGGCGCCCAGCCCGCCGCACGGCGCCGTGATCGTCTTCTCGTGCATGAGGATCGGCGGTTCGGCCGCAGTGGGGGCGACATGGGCCGGATTCTCATGCGTGAGGGTGTGGCTCGCGGGTGCGCGGTCTTCGTGGATACGGACTCAGCGAGTGCGGGGGCCGCGACCCACCGCGAAGCCGAGGATCGCCATCTTCAGGGCGAGGAGGAATCCACCGGCCGTCAGGGGCGTGACCTCGGGGTCGGGGTCGACGAACGACTCGCGCCAGACCCGCTCGATGGGGTACCCGATGCTCATGATCGCTCCGAGCACGCCGAGCGTGCGCGCCGCGGCCACGGGCGGCCGGCGGCCGACGAGCAGCGCGAGGCTCGCGAACGCCTGCACGATGAGCATGACGGTCGGCGCGGAGAGCTCGGTGCCCTCGACCCAGTGCCGGCGCCGCACCTCGTCGGGCGACCGGTGCGGGAAGCCCGGCACGTCGCCGCCGCGTCCCTCCGCGTACGCCTTCCGCAGTCCGAGCGCGCCGAACACGAGCTGCACGATTCCGATCGCCCCCAGGAGTCGCATGCGCACATGCTCCCATCAGCCCTGATCGCCGACAAGTGCCCGATCAGGGGGTGATCTCGTCGACGAACGCGAACGCGTCGGTCGCGATCGCGCCCCACTCGGCGTCGCGCGCGAAAGGGACGACCGCCCACTCGCGCATCGGGCGGCCGCGCATGACCATCGGCGCGAGCGCGAGCTCGCCGATGCAGCGCCCGAAAGAACGCGACCCTCCCCGACCGGGTCAGGCGTGCTCGTCGTGATGCCCGTCGTGCAGGTGCGCCGACGCGGCGTCGAAGTGGATGCCGCACCGGCGGCAGTACTCGGCCTTCAACTCCTCGTAGCGGTCGTGCGAGACGTGATGCGCATCGTCGTGTCCGGTCATGTCGCCTCCTCGACCTCCATACTCGCAGCCGACCCGGCTCGGCGACATCCGGTCAGTGGTAGCGGCCGCTGTACGCGTTGATCGCCGGCTGCCCGCCGAGGTGGGCGTAGAGCACGTTCGAGTCCTTCGGGATGTCGCCCGAGGACACCAGCGAGATGAGGCCGGCCATCGACTTGCCCTCGTAGACGGGGTCGAGGATGACTCCCTCGAGGCTGCCGGTGAGACGCATGGCCTCGTCGGTCGACTCGACCGGGATGCCGTAGAGATCGCCCGCCCAGCCCTCGAGCACGGTGATCTCGTCGTCGCGCAGGTCGCGTCCGAGGCCGATGGTCGCGGCGGTGTTCCGCGCGATGCGCGCCACCTGGTCGCGCGTCTCGTCGATCTTCGCCGACGCATCGATGCCGACCACCCGGCGCGGCCGGCCGCCGAAGTTGTGCTCGAGGTCGGCGAAGCCCGCGATCATGCCCGCGTGCGTCGACCCCGTGACCGAGCACACCACGATCGTGTCGAAGAAGACGCCGAGCGCCTCCTCCTGCGCCGCGACCTCGTGGGCCCAGTTCGCGAAGCCCAGGCCGCCGAGCGGGTGGTCGGACGCGCCGGCGGGGATCGGGTACGGCGTGCCGCCCGCGGCCTCGACATCCGCGATCGCCTGCTTCCACGAGTCGCGGAACCCGATGCTGAAGCCGGCGGGGGAGAGGCGCACGTCGGCGCCCATGAGCCGCGAGAGCAGGATGTTGCCGACCCGGTCGTTCACCGAGTCGGGCCAGTCGACCCAGTGCTCCTGCACGAGCACGGCCTTCATGCCGAGGTGCGCGGCGACCGCAGCGACCTGCCGGGTGTGGTTCGACTGCACGCCGCCGATCGAGACGAGCGTGTCAGCGCCCTTCGCGAGCGCGTCGGGCACGAGGTACTCGAGCTTGCGGGTCTTGTTGCCGCCGAAGGCGAGGCCCGAGTTCACGTCCTCGCGCTTCATCCAGACGCGGGCGCCGCCGAGGTGGGCGCTCAGGCGGTCGACGGGGTGGATCGGGCTCGGCCCGAACGTCAGCTGATGACGGGGGAAGTCGGCGAGGGCCATGGTTCTCTCCTTCAGGGGGTGCGGGTGACGGATGCCGCGGGCTCGCCCGCCGCGCCGTCGTCGACGGCCTCGTCATCGTCGTCGAGGTGCAGCAACCGGCCGAGGGTCGACCAGTTGTCGTGGGTGGCGGCGGCGGCCTCGTCGGCGAGACCGGCGGCGCAGAGTTCGATGATGCGGTCGTGGTCGGCGACCGAGCCGCGTCCGGCGAGCGAGGCGAAGCGGACCCGCTCGAGTCGGCGGAGGAGCGGCGTGACCTGTTCGAGCAGGGCGGGCAGGAGCGGGTTCGCGCTCGCCTGCACGGCGACGCCGTGGAACGCGTCGTCGGCCGCGATCGCCGCGTCGACGTCGCGCGTGGCGAGCGCCTTCGCGAAGGCGGCGTTCGCGTTGCTCATGGCCTCGAGGTCGGCCGTGGTCAGCTGCGGCACCGCCTCGCGGACGGCGAGCGCGTGCAGCGTCGCGGCGATGCGCTGCGCCGCGAGCGCGGTGCGCGTGTCGAGCGGTGCGACGACGGTCTGCTTCGCGCGGCGCGTCTGCACGAGGCCGGCGGCCTCGAGCCTGGCGATCGCCTCGCGGATGGGCGTGCGGCTGACGCCCAGCCACGCCTCGAGCTCGGGGTCGCGCAGGCGCTCGCCGGGTGCGAGCTCGCCCGAGACGATCGCGTCGCGCAGGTGCGTGTACGCGTGGTCGCGCATCGACTTCGGGCGCTCGGCCGAGGCGCGGGCGGGTAGTGGCATGCAATATATTGCAGCGGATGCCGCGGCTCGCGTCAAGCCCGGCCCGCTGCACGTCTAGATCGTCTGCGGAATCGCGCGGCCGGGGAAGAGCGTCGCGTACTGCTTGCGATACAGGCGCTTGCCGACGAGCCGGTACGCCATGCGGATCGGCAACGGGATGTCCATGATGAACGCACGCTGCTCGTCGGGCGGATTCGTCGCGAGGATCATGCCGAGGTACGCGAGGACCACCTTCTTCTCGAAGGCGTCGACGCCGTGGCTCGACAGCTGCTCGAACTCCTCCTCGGTGAGCACCTTCTCGACCGCGGCCGTCACCTCGGTCACCTCGCGGCGCAGGTGCACCTTCAGCATGGCCGAGAGGTCCTCGTACCTCGCCGCGAGCTGCTCGCCGAGTTCGGCGTCGGCGCTCTCCCGCCAGCGCTCGCGGATCGGGGCGAGGTCGTCGAGCGCCTGCTCGACCTGCTCGTGCTGCGCGAGCATCTGCGCGATGTGCAGCGCGCAGGCCGGGGCGCGTTCGCCGAGCTGCGGGTACATGTAGAGGTCCTCGCCCTCGTGATGCACGTGCAGGAGCTTGTCGAAGTTGCCGAGCACCTCGCCGACGTAGCCCGAGCGCTCGGTGTCGCCGTCGGCAGCGGATCGCACGAGCCCCGGCGCCTCGTCGTACGACCAGAGGAAGACCCGGTGGATGCGGCGCATCCCGGCCGTCGCCTGGCAGAGCACCGGCCCGTCGGGGACCGGCGCGGCGGTCTCGCCCGCCTGCATGGTGAAGAAGTCGGACATCGGATCATCCCCCCAGATGATCGCGCTGCGTCGATGCGCGCTGCGCCCTCGAGCGCGACGATATCCCTCGCGGGTTCGGCCGACAAGGCTTCGGGTTAGCCCCGTCCGGGGGGTTCAGCGGCGGCGGCCGCCCCCGTCGCCGTGCGCGAGTCGGCGCACGTGGGTGAGGCGCTCGGCGGCGTCGACGAGGAACGCGCCCGAGCCCTCCTCCGCGCGCCAGTGCTCGTCGACGATGGTGATCGGACGGAGGAGCACCTGGCCGCGCGGCTGGTACAGGGCGAGATCGAGACCGTCGACGTGCTCGGCGAGCCGCCACGACAGGCCGGTGCGCCGCGCGACGTACTCGCCGAACGCCGTGCCCAGGGCGTTGACCTGGATGACGGGGTCGTCGCGCTCGGGCGGGTTGATGCGGCGCCACCCGGCCGACCAGCGTTCGTAGAGCGCGCTCAGTTGCGCGAGGTCGTCGGGGTCGGCCCCGGCGTCGGCGACGAGCGCGACGTGCGCGTCGATCCAGTCGCGCTCGGGCTCGCCGATCTCGACGAGCCGCGGCATGGGCGGCGCGTCGTCGACCGGCGCCGTCCGGCGCGAGAAGAGGGGCACCCGACGATTCTCTCCCGAACGGCTGACGACGCGGTGCGAGGGGTGACGGATGTCGCCTCCCCGGCGTAGCGTGTCGCGCATCCGCGCCCGGCATCCGCCCGGCGCGTCGCACCCGAGGGGGAACGATGGCCAACCTGGTCGTGCACTTCGAGATCCACGCGACCGAGCCGCAGCGGCTCGTCGACTTCTACGGCGACCTGCTCGGCTGGCGCTTCACCCAGTTCGGCGACATGCCGTACTGGACGATCGACACCGGCGAAGGCGCCATCGGCAACGTCGACGGGCAGCCCGGCATGGGCATCAACGGCGGGCTCACCCAGCGCGACGGGCCCGCGCCCGCGATCGGGGCACCGGTCAACGGCTGCAACCTCGTCATCGGGGTCGACGGCAGCATCGACGACGTGATGCGTCGCGCCGTCGAGCTCGGCGCGACCGAGATGCTCCCCGCAGAGGACATGCAGGGCGTCGGCCGGGTCGGCTACCTCATCGACCCCGACGGCAACGGGTTCGGGCTCATCTCGCCGGTGCTCTCGGACGGCACGAGCGCGATGACCGGCTGACGCGCCGATCCCCGGCCGGGTCATCGCGGGCGCATCGGGTCTGCATAGCGAGCCCACAGGCGCGCCCGACAGCGTGGTCGCACCACCCCGCCACGAGACGAGGAGACCGCGATGGCGAACGAGACCGGGCCGACGACCGACCTGACGACCGCGTCGACGACCGCGCCCCCTGACGGCCCCCTCGCAACCGGGGCCGAATCCGTCGACCCGCGCTGGATCGACGAGCACGGGCACGTCATCGACGAGGACCACCGCGGGCTCACCTACGACATCCGAACCCTCATCGACCGCCGCCGCGCGCTCGGCATCTTCGGCGGCGTCGGGCTCACGTCGCTCCTCGCGGCGTGCGGCATGAGCGAATCCGACTCCGCCGGTTCGAGCGCGAGTGCGTCGCCCAGCGCCACGGTCTCCGCCTCGCCGAGCGCGACCGCCGCGGCATCCGGCCCCGTCGACGAGGTGCCCGACGAGACCGCCGGGCCGTATCCGGGCGACGGCTCGAACGGCGTCAACGTGCTCGACGATTCGGGCATCGTGCGCAGCGACATCCGCTCGTCGTTCGGGTCGTCGACGGCGGTCGCCGAGGGCGTGCCGCTCACGATCCGGCTCACCGTGCGCGACGCGGCGACCGGCAGCCCGGTGGTGGGTGCGGGCGTGTACCTCTGGCACTGCGATCGCGACGGCGGGTACTCGCTGTACAGCCCGGGACTCGACAGCGTCAACTACCTGCGCGGCGTGCAGGCGACCGACGACTCCGGCACGGTGCAGTTCACCTCGATCTACCCCGCCTGCTACACCGGCCGCTGGCCGCACATCCACTTCGAGGTGTACTCCGACGTCGCGAACGCGGTCGCGTCGGGCCCGATCGTGAAGACCTCGCAGATCGCCCTCCCCGAGGAGGCCAACGCGCTCGTCTACGCGACCTCCGGATACGAGCAGAGCGTGCGGAACGCCTCGCAGGTGAGCCTCGCGAGCGACAACGTCTTCGGCGACGACGGCGGCATCCACCAGATCGCGTCGATGTCGGGCTCGGTGTCCTCGGGCTACACCGCGGCGCTCACGATCGGGGTCTGAGCCTGGCAAAGGCTCCATCCGCACTGTCGGCGGACGGTGCGAGGATGATCGGGTGCTGCTCGACGAGGTCGTGACGACGGTCGAGCGGGTCGCGTCCACGCGGTCGCGGCTCGCGAAGGTCGACGCGCTCGCGGGCCTGCTCGCCGGCCTCGCGCCCGACGAGATCGTGCCCGCCGTCGGCTTCCTGACCGCCAAGCCTCGACAGGGTCGTGTCGGCGTCGGATGGCGCACGCTCCAGGGCGGGCTCGGCGAGCCTGCGGATGCCGCGACGCTGACGATCCTCGACGTCGACGACGCGCTCGAGCGGCTCGCGGGCACGGCAGGCTCGGGTTCGGCCGCCGAGCGCGCGGCGGTGCTCGCCGACCTCGGTGCGCGCGCGACCGATCGCGAGCAGGGCTTCGTCTCGCGGGTGATCCTGGGCGAGCTCCGCACGGGTGCGCTCGAGGGCGTGCTGACCGACGCGATCGCGCGCGCCGCCGATCGCCCCGGCGACGTGGTTCGCCGTGCGGCGATGCTGTCGGGCGACCTCGGCGAGACCGCGCGCATCGCGCTCACGGGTGCGCCGGGCGACCTCGAAGCCGTCGGCCTCCGGGTCGGTCGCCCGGTGCTGCCGATGCTCGCGGGCACCGCGCCGAGCGCCGCTGCCGCGATCGAGCAGGTCGGCGAGGCATCCGTCGAATTCAAGCTCGACGGGGCGCGCATCCAGGTGCACCGGTCGGGCGACGAGGTCCGCGTCTTCACTCGGAACCTCGCTGACATCACCCACCGCGTGCCCGAGGTCGTCGAGGTCGTGCGGGGGCTGCCCGCGAGCGAGCTCATCCTCGACGGCGAGACCCTTGCGCTCGACGAGGGCGGGGCGCCGAGGCCGTTCCAGGACACGATGTCGCGCTTCGGCGCCGAGACCGCGCGCGAGGTGCTGCTGCATCCGTGGTTCTTCGACGTGCTGCACGTCGACGGGCGCGACCTCATCGACCGACCGCTCACGGCGCGAATGGCCGAGCTCGAGCGCGTCGCGGGGCCGCACCGGATTCCGGGCGAGGTGACCGCCGATGCCGCGACCGCCGAGCGCGTCGCGCGCGATGCGCTCGCGGCGGGGCACGAGGGCGTCGTCGTCAAGGGCGTGGGCGCGCCGTACGCGGCCGGGCGCCGCGGAGCGAGCTGGATCAAGGTCAAGCCCGTGCTCACGTACGACCTCATCGTGCTCGGCGCGGAGTGGGGATCGGGCCGGCGCACCGGCTGGCTGTCGAACCTGCACCTCGGCGCGCGAGACCCCGAGGGGGAGTTCGGCGAGCCCGGCGGGTTCGTCATGGTCGGCAAGACCTTCAAGGGGCTCACCGACGAGCTGCTGCGGTTCCAGACCGAGCGATTCCCCGAGATCGAGACGCGGCGCACGTCGAGCACGGTGTTCGTGTCGCCGATCACGGTCGTCGAGATCGCGATCGACGGGGTGCAGCGCTCGAGCCGGTACCCGGGCGGCATCGCCCTGCGGTTCGCACGCGTGAAGGGTTACCGGCCCGACAAGGAGCCGGGCGAGACCGACACGATCCAGACGCTGCGGGCGCTGCTCCGCGGCGGAGACGAAGGAGGGACGGCATGACGGATGACGCGGGCGCAGGGACGGGTTCGGGTGCCGACGGCTCGGGCGGCGCTGCTGCTTCCGGCGGCGGGCGGGTGCGCCAGCTGCGTCTCGTCGTCGAGGCGGAGGACTTCGAGGCGGCGCTCGCGTTCTTCCGCGACGTGCTCGGAATGCCCGAGCAGGAGGCCTACAGCGGCGAGGGCGGGGCCGAGGTGCGCATCCTCGACGCGGGTCGAGCGACGCTCGAGCTCTCCAACCCCGCTCAGGTGCGGTTCATCGACCGCGTCGAGACCGACGGCGGCCGGAGCGACCGCATCCGGGTCGCGCTCGAGGTCGACGACGCGGCGGCGGTGACCGACGACCTCGTCGCGGCGGGCGCCGAGCTCGAGGCATCCGCTCGCGAGACGCCCTGGCGCTCGGTCAACGGCCGGGTGCGCGCGCCGGCCGGGCTGCAGCTCACGATCTTCCAGGAGCTCGACTGACTGCGGCCGGGCCGAACGGCCTGTGTTCGGGTGCGGCTATCGCCCCTCAGGGTCCATGTCGATGCCCGTGACCGGCACGCCCGCGCGCTCGTACACCAGCGAGACCGCGCCCTTCGGGAACGCGACGGGCGGCTCGGCGAGCGTGAAGGCGGCCGGCACCGTGCCCTCGTCGAAGAGCCGCTTGCCGCTGCCGAACGCGATCGGGTAGAGGTACAGGTTCAGCCGGTCGACGAGGTCGGCGGCGAGCAGCGACCGCGCGAGAGCGCCGCTGCCGATCACGTGGATCTCGTCGAAGCGGTCCTTGATCGCCGGGACCTCGGCCGCGACATCCGTCACGACCGTCGTGCCCGACCACGTCGGGTCGGTGAGCGTGCGCGAGGCGACGAACTTCGGCACCTCCGCGAACTTCGCGCCGACCTGGGTGTCGGCGTGCCGCGGCCAGTAGTCGGCGAAGATGTCGTACGTCTTGCGCCCGAGCATCAGCGCATCGAGCCGGTCGATGCCCGCGCCGATCACCTCGCCCGACCTCTCGTCGATGTACGGCGCCTGCCATCCGCCGAACGCGAAGCCGTGCTCGGGGTCCTCCTCGGGACCGCCCGGGGCCTGGTAGACCCCGTCGAGCGTGATGAACAGGTCGACGGCGAGGATGCCCATGGTCGTGCTCCCTTCCGCGGGCCACGGTAGCCCTCGGCGCCGCGCCGGTCGAGGGCTTGCGTGGGACGGAGGACCTGTCGGCTGCGGATCGAGCGGCGTAGCATCGAGTCGCCTCGGTCCCGCGGCGACTCGACCGGGGCCGCGGCGGCGACCGTTCGCCGCGGGCCTCCGCAGGAGGTGGACCATGCCGTCGCGAACGTCCGAAGCCTTTCCCGTCGTCGCGCTGGTCGCGGTCGCAGGTGTCCTGCTCGCCGGCTGCACCGCCGGGGGCGGAACGGATGCTTCTTCCGTCGCCCTTCCGCAGGGCGACGAGCACGTCGAACTCGATCCGGCCGAGTTCAGCCCCGACATCGACCATCCGTACTGGCCGATGACGCCCGGGACGCAGTGGGAGTACCGCGAACTCGATGGCGAGGGTGGTGAGCTTCGCATCGTCGTGACCGTCACGACCGAGACGCGCGAGATCGCGAACGGCGTGACCGCTCGGGTCGTCCGCGACACCGTCTACGAGGGTGACTCGATCGTCGAGGACACGTTCGACTGGTACGCGCAGCACGAGGACGGTTCGGTCTGGTACCTCGGGGAGGACACCGCGGAGTTCGAGGACGGCGAGATCGCGACGACCGCCGGCTCGTTCGAGGCCGGCGTCGACGGCGCCGAGGCGGGTGTGCTCCTGCCCGGCGACCCGCAGCCCGGCCAGGCGTACCGCCAGGAGTACTTCGCAGGCGAGGCCGAGGACGAGGGCGAGGTCCTCAGGACGGGCGAGCTCGCGGAGGCGCCGTACGGCGCGTTCGACGACGTGCTCGTCACGCGCGACACGACGCCGCTCGATCCGGACGTCGTCGAGTACAAGTTCTACGCGCGCGCCGTCGGGCCGCTGCTCGCGCTCGACATCTCCGGCGGCGCTGGCCGCGAGGAGCTCGTCGAGGTCCGGACCGTCCCGGACGGGACGGGGACCGGTCCGCTCGGTCAGCCCGGCTGACGCGGGATCGATCGCGTCGGGATGATCGGGCAGCGCGCCGATGTCGCGCCCCGAGTGCATGAAGATCCGTGCGATGGCCGCGCAGGCGGGCCCTTCGCACGGATGCTCATGCACGTGTCAGGTGAACGCGAGGCGGCGAGCGGATGCCGCGGGCAGCACCCCGCGGCATCCGCTCGCCGCGGTCGCGCTCAGGCGCCGCGCACCCGGCGATCGGCGCGGACCCGACCGAGCACGCGGACACCAGCGAGCACGAGCACCGCGAGCATCGGGAGCGTGCCGAGCGCGGGCAGGATCGGGATCGAGTAGGGCAGGAAGAGCATGCCCGCGTAGCCCGCGACGAGGGCGGGGATGCTCCACCAGCCGATCACGCCCGCGCGGGCGAGGCCGATCGCGGCGACGATGAGGCCGACCGAGATGAGCGGCGCGATGCCGAAGCACAGCTGGAACGCGGGGTGCGCGAGCACCGCGTCGGAGATGTCGGCCGCGGTCTCGAGGTAGATCGCGCGCCCGAGCTCGAGGTGCATCCAGTCGGCGAACAGGGCGCCCGAGTTGCCGAGCAGCGCCACCGCCGCGAGCAGCCCGCCGATCACCGCGGCGACCGCGCCGCGGGTGCCGCGCACGAGCCACGGCAGCGCGAGCACGCCGACGCCCATGAGCAGGTTGCCGTAGTGCAGGAGCACGGCCGACACCTGCGTGAGCGTGGCATCGAGGGCGAGCGAGGTGATGTACGAGACCTTGTCGTCGCCCTCCTGCACCGGCGAGGTGGCGAGGCCGGCGAAGAACAGGGCCGGTCCCGCGATGAGGGCGATGCCCGCGGCGACCGCGAGTGCGCGATGGGTCGGCGGGGTGGACGGGGTGGGCTGCACGGGTCGCGCGGGCCGCGGTGCGTCGGACGGTCGCCGTTCGGCGGCGCCGGCGGTGGAGTCGAGCGTTTCGGTGGTCATGGCGTGGTCCTCCTGGGTCGGTGCGCCGACTCGGTCGAGGCGGCGGTCATCACGCTAGGAATCGGCGGCGGTGCCGGTCTGCCGCCCGGCGGCCCGACCGGTCGGACCGTGAGGACGACATGCGGCCGGGCCGTGTCGTCCACGAGGATGACCGCACCGGCGGCGCCCGTCGCCTAGCGTTGAGCCACCGCGGCCCGCCGCCACGGTCCGCGAAGACGACGAGGAGTCGCCATGCCCCGATCCGCACGCCTCATCCCGGTGCTCGCCGCCGCGGTGTTCGCGGTGCTCGGTTCGGTCGAGATCGTGCTCGACCCGGGCTTCCGTTCGGCGCCCCTCGCGCCCGCGCTGGTCCTCCTGCCCGTGGTCGCGGGCACCTTGGTCGCCGCCGTGGCGCCGATCGCCGGCACCGCCGTCGCGTCGCTCATGTTCCCCGTCGCGACCGCCCTCGGACTCGAAGGTCCGACGGGCGTCGGGGTCCTCGCCTGCTTCCTGCTCCCGGGGTGGGCGGCCTTCCGCCGCCCGCCGCGCCGCTCGTGGATCGCGCCGGTCTCGGTGCAGGTGCTCGCGACCGTCGGCGTCGCGGTCGGCGGGGTACTGTCGGCGAGCATCGGCGGGGAGTCATCCGCCCCGGCGTCCCCAGACCTCGCCGCCGCGGTCTGGGAGAACCTCTTCTTCGCCTCGCTCGCCTGGGCGTCGTGGGCCGTCGGCCTCGTCGCCCGCGGGGCGCGGGACCGGGCGGACCGGCTCGGCCGGCTCGCCGCCGCACTCGACGCGGAACGCGAGGCGCGCGAGCACGCCGCGCTCATCGAGGAACGCCAGCGCATCGCTCGCGAGATCCACGACGCCGTCGCGCACTCGGTCAGCGTGATGACCCTCCAGGTCGGTGCCGTGCGTTCGACGCTCGCACCCGACGCCCCGCAGGCCGAGATGCTGCGCGGCATCGAGCGGCTGGGGCGCGAGTCGGTCGCCGAACTGCGCACCCTCGTCGGCATCCTCCGCGACACCGACGACGTGCCGCCCGCCGCACCACCGACCCTGGCTCGGGCGGCCGAACTCGTCGACGAGGTGCGCGCGGCGGGGCTCGAGATCGGATTCGAGCAGCGAGGCGACCTGGACGACGTGCCACGCGGCGTCGATGTGTCGGCCTACCGGGTGCTCCAGGAGGCGCTGACGAACGTGCTGCGGCACGCACCCGGCGCCCGGGCGACCGTCTCGGTCGAGCGGACGGACGGTGCGGTCGTCGTGGCGGTCTCGAATACGGCGCCCGTGCCGGTCCCGGTGGGCGCCGGAGGCGGCGAGGCGGCCGGGGCGCCGGCGCAGCAGGGGCCGGTCGACACCCCCTCCGCCGCGGTGATCGGCGGCCACGGCCTCGTCGGGATGCGCGAGCGCGTCGCCATGTTCCACGGGCGTTTCTCGGCCGGCCCGAACGACGACGGCGGCTTCGACGTGCGCGCCGAGTTCCCCCTGGAGGCGACCCGATGACGGATGCCACGGCGCAGGCCGCCCCGACCGACGCGCGGATCCGCGTGGTGCTCGCCGATGACGAGGCCATGGTCCGCGCGGGCCTGCGCATGCTGCTCGAGCACCAGCCCGACATCGTCGTCGTGGGGGAGGCGGCCGACGGGCTCGACGCGGTCGCCGCGGTGCGGCGGACCCGACCCGACGTGGTGCTCCTCGACATCCGGATGCCGCGAAGCGACGGCATCACGGCGGCCCGCGAGATCCTCGAGGCCACCGACGCGCGGGTCGTGATCCTCACGACGTTCGACGACGACGAGCAGCTCGCGGCCGCGCTCCGCGCGGGCGTGAGCGGGTTCCTGCTGAAGGTCGCTCCGCCCGAGCAGCTCCTCGCGGCGGTCCGCAGCGTCGCCGCGGGCAATGCGCTCCTCGACCCGGCGGTCACGGTGCGCGTGATCGAGTCGTTCGCGGCCGCGCCGCGCGTGCGCCCCGACCTCGTCGCGCGGCTGGCCACGCTCACCGAGCGCGAGCGCGACGTGCTGGTCGAGGTCGCGGCGGGCTACTCGAACGCCGAGATCGCCGCGCGGCTCTACCTCGGCGAGACGACGGTGAAGACGTACGTGTCGCGTGCGCTCGCGAAGCTCGGCCTGCGCGACCGCGTGCAGGCCGTCGTGTTCGCCTACGAGAGCGGCCTGATCCGGCCGGGCGCCGGAGCCTGAGGGGCCTGACGGCTCAGCCCCGTCCTCAGGCGTCCATGAGCGCGCGAGCGGATGCCGCGGCATCCGCCCCGGCGATCGCCTCGAGCCGCCCGAGCGCCGTGCGCGCCCGCGTGACGTCGCCCGCGGCCCAGTACGCGTCGACGAGGCCCGTGAGCGCGGCGATCCGGTGCGCGTCGTCGCCGGCGGACTCGGCCAGCGCGAGCGCCTCCTCGAGGCGGGGGAGTCGTGCGTTCGACGACGGGGCGCGCTCGGCGGTGAGCAGCAGCGTGCGGGTGAGGCAGCGCACGTCGCCGAGCGCGCGGAGCGAGGCCTCGAGCTCGTCGAGCGGCAGCGCGGCATCCGGCACCCCCAGGGTCTGCTGCACGAGCGCGGCGTGCGCGAGTTCGTGCGCGTTGCCCGCCCCGCGCGCGTAGGCCGCGCACTCCGCCGCCCAGATCGCGGCCTTCTCGGCTTCGAGCCCCGCCTGCGCGGCGACCGAGGCCATCATGTACCGCGCGTTGTTGACGTGCATCGCGTCGCCCGCGAGCGCGTAGGCGCGCATCGCCGCGTCGAACTCGGCGACGGCCGCGGCCGGATCGTCGAGCGAGGCGCCTCGCAGCGCGATGCCGCGGAACTGGTGGATCGATGCGAGCGACCAGTCGTCGACGAGTTCGATCGCGAGCCGTTCGGCTTCGGCGAGGTGCTCGAGCGCGGACTCGCCGCGGTCGAGGTAGGCGTCGGAGAGGCCCGCGAGGTGGTGCGCATCGAGGCGCGAGGCCGCGTCGCCGCGCGCCTCGGCGATCGCGAGCGCGCGACGTGCGAGGTCGTCGACGAGTGGGAGGTCGAGGTAGGCGATGCCGGCACCGAGCACGAACAGTTCGCCGGGCGCCGCGCCCTCGACGACGTGCGGGTCGCGCGCGGCCATGGCGAGCGAGCGCACGCTGTCGACGTCGGATCCGTACTGCTCGACGCCGACCGAGAGCGAGGCCGCGAGCGTCCGGGCCGACGGATGGCGCGCCGCGATCGCCCAGCGGAGCGCCGCGTTCACCTCGGGGCACAGGCGGATCGAGAGCTGCATGGCCTCGTCGCTGTCGTCGACGCGTGCGTGCTCGACGAACTGCGCGGCGACCGCCGCGTGGTACTCGGCGTGCCGTTCGAGCACCTCCCGGATCGTCGCCGGATCGGTCCGCGCACGCACGAACTCGCGCATCACCGCGAGCAGGCGGAAGCGGCGCGGCGTGCCTCCGGTCGGCACGACCATCGAGTGGTCGAGCAGGCGGAACAGGACGCCCTCGGCGCCCGGATGCGTCACGGCCGTCGCGAGCTCGACGTCGAACGTGCGGGGGAGCGCCGCCAGTCGGCAGAGCACGTCGCGTTCGTCGTCCTCCAGGAGGTCCCACGTCCACTCGAAGGTGGTCTCGAGCGTGCGGTGACGGCCGCGCGGCGCGGCGCGGTCGAGTGAGGCGAAATCGCGGTCGAGCCGGTCGGCGAGTTCCTCGAGCCCGAGGTGCCGCGACACGGTCGCGGCGAGCTCGAGCGCGAGCGGCAGCCCGTCGAGGCGCGTGCAGATGCGCGCCGCGAGTTCACGTTCGCCGGCGGTCGGCGGCACGCCGTAGGCGTTCAGCCGGTCGAGGAACATCGCGACGGCCTCGGCCTCCGCGCCCTCGACCGGCAGCGGCTCCAACGCGAACACGTGCTCCGCATCGTCGCCGAACGGCGTGCGCGTCGTGCCGAGGATCCGGAGCTGGCGCGACTCGCGGAGCAGCCGGTGCGCCGCAGCCTGCACCGCGTCGCCGACCCGGTCGATGTTGTCGAGCACGAGCAGGTACGGGCGCGACGCGAGCGCGGTCGCGACGGAGGACAGGACGTCCGACCCGGGTACCGCCTCGAGGTCGAGTGCGCGCGCGATGCGCGGCACGACGTCGTCGGGCTCGGCGTGCTCCAGCTCGATCACGATCGGGGAGCTCTCGCCGTGCCGGCGTGCGGCGAACTCGAGCGCGAGGCGCGTCTTGCCCACGCCGCCCGGCCCGATCACCGACACGCAGCGGTGCGCGTCGAGCAGCGCCGTCAGCGCGTCGAGCTCGGCCTCGCGTCCGATGAACCGCGTGTCCGGCAGGCGGACGGATGCCTCGCGGCGCTCGCTCGCGGCCGCGACCAGGTCGGCCCGGCTCTCCGCCCCGAGCTTGCGGCGCAGGCTCGCGATGTGGCTCTCCACGGTGCGCACCGAGATGAACAGCTCCGATGCGATCTCGGGGTTGCTCAGTCGCCGCTCGACCGCGGCCAGAATCGCGCTCTCGCGCGGGGTTAACGTCTGCCCCGCCACGGCGCCGATTCTAGGGCCGGATCGTGCGATCCGCACCGGGGACGGACCGGAAGTCCGTCCCCGGCGTGCGGTGCGCGGGGCGCTCACGCCGCTCCGGGGCCGATCGTGGGGCGCGGTGGCGAGAGCGGCCGCAGGCGACGCGGCAGCAGCTGACGGATGCCGCGGCGCGGGCGCGCGGCATCCGTCATGCCCTCACCGGCCTCGGTGCCTGCCGCTTGGGCCGCCGCTTCGGCGATGCGCTCGTCGATGCGTCGGCGCAGTTCGAGTTCGCGCTGCAGCCGGCGCTCGCCCGCGCGGTGCAGCTCGAACACCTGGAAGTCCTCGCTGAGGTACATGGCGGTGGTGCTCCTTCGGAGATGGTTCACGGGGTCGAAGGTGGACGGGTGGGTCCGCCGGGGTGAGGGCTCAGCGGGAGCGGCGCCTCAGCGCCGCGCGGTGACGAGCAGGTACTCCCACTCGATAGGGCGGCCCGAGCCGTCGAGACCGGCCTCGCGTCCGAGTGCCGCGAGCGCCTCGTCGAGGGCGCGCACCCGGTCGGGCTCGTCGGCGATGCGCGCGTAGACGGCGATGGTCGGGCCGTAGTTCGCCTTGAAGTAGTCGCGCAGTTCCTCGCCGGTGCGGAAGCGATCGACGACGACGGTTCCACGCCGCATCGAGAGCTCGGCGACGCGGTCGCCGAGGAGCTCGCGCACGTGCTGTTCGTCGCCCCACAGCGGCGGCGGCTGCACGCCGGCGGGCGGCGGCGCGTTGAACGGCTTCATGGCGGCGAACATTCGGCCGATGAACCCCTCGGGCGTCCAGCTCAGCAGGCCGATGCGACCGCCGGGCTTCACGACGCGGACGAGTTCGTCGGCCGCGAGCCGGTGGTGTGGTGCGAACATCACGCCGACGCAGGAGACCACGGCGTCGAAGGCGCCGTCGCCGAACGGCAGCGCCTCGGCGTCGGCCTCGCGCCACTCCAGCTCGGCACCCGACTCGGTCGCGAGGCGCCGTCCGACGTCGAACAGTTCCGGGGTGAGGTCGGTCGCGACGACGGTCGCGCCGCGCAGCGCCGCCGGGATGGCGACGTTGCCGCTGCCCGCCGCGACGTCGAGGACGCGCTCGCCGGGGCGGACTCCGGTCGCGTCCACGAGACGGGGCCCGAGGCTCCAGATGAGGTCGGACGCGAGGGTCGGGTAGTCGCCCGAGGCCCACATCGCGCGGTGCTTCGCCTTGAGCGCGCGGTCGGCCGCCGCGTCGGCGGTCGGCGTCGCGGCATCGGCCGCGTCGGTGGTGGTCGTGACGGTGTCGGTCATGGGGTGCTCCTTCGTGCACGGGATGTCGATGCGACCAAGGGTGCGCCCGGACGAGGTACCCGGCATCCGTGCCGCGCACGGAGATCTCCTCGGTGTTCGCACGGAGGCGGTCGCGCACGCGGCATCCGCCCAGCGGGCCCCGCCTAGGCTGGAACCCATGCACCTCGCCCTCGTCCGCCACGGACAGACCGACTGGAACCTGCGCGGGCTCATGCAGGGCCGCACCGACATCCCGCTGAACGACACGGGGCGCGCGCAGGCCGCCGCGGCGGCGCGGGCGCTCGACCCTGCCGACTGGGACGTGCTCGTGAGCTCCAGCCTCGGCCGCGCGCGCGAGACCGCCGCGATCCTCGCCGATGGCCTCGGCCTGCCGGTCGTGGGCGAGTACGACGACCTCGTCGAGCAGGACTTCGGCGATGCCGAGGGCACGCTCGTCTCGCAGATCGACGAGCGGTGGCCCGGGCGCGAGTTCCCCGGCAAGGAGCTGGAGCACGAGGTCGGCCCCCGCGGCGCCCGCGCTCTCGAGCAGATCGCCGCCGACCACGGCGGCGCCCGCGTGCTCGCCGTCGCGCACGGCACGCTGATCCGCCACGTGCTCGGCGAGCTCAGCGGTCACGAGGCGCGCAGCTACCCGAAGCTCGACAACCTGTCGGTCTCGCGGGTGAGGCGGGCGGATGCCGCGTGGCAGGTGCTCACTGTCGGCGGCGCGCCGTTCGACGAGGTGCTCCCGTGGCTGCTGCCGGCACCGGTCGAGGCCGAGGAGCTCGGCCGCACCGCCTGAGCGTCGGCACGTCCCGCCCGGGGAAGCCGCCCCGAGGGCGCGGGGGCCCGACGGAGCGCGTGTTGCGATCTCGGAACGATCGTGCGACGGGCCGGTGACGCCCCTCCCGCCCGCACCCGCACCGGACGTATGATCCGGAAATGGAGGCTCCCGGCAGCACCACCCTCGTCGTCGTCGGCGACGAGGCCGGCGCTGCGATCGGATCCCTCGCCGGGCTCGCGAACGTCGAGAGCGCGACGTTCGCCGAGATGACGGAGGCCACCGACGCCGAGGTCGTCACCTGGTCGGCGACCTCGAACGCGCCGTTCGTGGTGCACGACCGCGACCCGCTCGGCCACGTGGCATCCGCCTGGGTGGAGTTCTACGACGAGCGGTCGACGCTCGGCGTCCTGCAGCTCGAGATCGAGCAGGTGATCGACGCCGTCGCGCGGCACGAGCTGCGCGTGCCCGACTACTACGTCGTGCTCGAGCCGGAGTCGCTGCGCGGCACCTGGATGCACTGGTGGCTCGGCGTCGTCGCCGCGGCATCCCCCAACCGCGTGCTGCCGTGGGAGCCGGGCGACGCGCCGCTCGCCGGGCTGATCCGGCGGCTGCCGACCGCACGTGCGTGGCCCGACGTCGACCGGTGGCTCCCGGGCGTGGTGAAGGCCGTGCCCGATCGGTTCGGGCCCGGCCTTCCCGGGGCGGCCTGAGCATCAGCGACGGCCGCGCGGCGGCGTGCGCGATCCGCGCCGCGCCGATGGGTCAGGCGGATGCCGGCTGCGCCTCCGCGTGCTCGAGCGCCCAGGTCAGCGCGAAGTCGGCGACCTCCTCCCAGCCGTCCTGGCTCACGATGCGATGCGTGCGGCCGGCGAACTCCCGGTAGTCGACGACGGCGGGGCTGCCGGACCGGCGGTACTTCTTCACGATCGAGCGGCCGATGGCGGGCGGCACGACGTGGTCGATCTCGCCCGTGATGATCAGCAGCGGGGCGCGGTCGGTGCGGCCGTAGTCGACGTGCGTGACGCCGCCCTTCTCGTTCAGGGTCGACGCGACGCCCTCGAAGAAGACGCGGTTGTAGCTGTTCACGGCGAAGTCCTCCCAGATGCGGTCGGATGCGTCGCGGCTGAGGTCGTTGCCGAAGGTGAAGTGGAAGTGGCCCTTCGAGATCGGCTTCGCGCCGTTGCGGTCGAACGGGTTCGAGAGGATCGGGAAGCCGGTGCGGAGCGTCGACGCCGGGAGGGTCGTGACGCCCGCGGTCTGGCCGGGCGTGACGCCGACGTAGGCGATGCCGAGCCCGCGGTCGGCGAGCATCTGGGTGATGACGCCGCCGAACGAGTGGCCCATGATGATGGGCTTCTCGGGCAGCGCGCGGATGATCCGCTCGTAGTGGTCGGCGATCTGCTTCAGCCCGATGCCCTTCAGCGGTTCGGGGTTCGAGCGGATGTCGGCGACCGGGCGGTCGTCGATGCCGGGCCAGCCGGGCACGATGACGTCGTGCCCGAGCGAGCGGAAGCGCTCGGCCCAGGTGTTCCAGCTCTTCGGGGTCATCCAGAGTCCGTGGATGAGGACGATGGGGGGCGTTCCGGTGGTGGTCATGGTTCCTGCTCCTCGTGGGTCGGTTCGTTTCGTGGTCCTGGTGAAGTAGAACGATCGTTCTATCTTGTCGTATTCCCAGACGGTACGCCGGGAGCGGAGCGGATGTCAAGCAAAAAGAGAAAGATCGTTCTATCATTTACCTCATGGCAACACGGACGAGCTCGTCAGGCACCTCCGCGGCGCGCGATCGCCTGCTCGCGACTGCGAGCGAACTCTTCTACCGCGAGGGCATCCACTCGGTCGGCGTCGACCGCATCGTGGGTGAGGCCGGCGTCACGCGAGCGACGTTCTACCGGCACTTCCCGAGCAAGGAGGACCTCGTCGAGGCCTACCTCGGCGTCGAGGACGCGAACATCCGCGCCGCGTTCGACGCGGCCGAGGAGACCGGCGCGGAGCCGCGCGAGCTCGTGGGCCTCGTGATCGACGGACTCGCCGACGACGTCGCTCGCCACCACACGCGAGGCTGCCCGTTCATCAACGCCGCCGCCGAGTACCCCGACGCCGACAGCGGCGTGCGCAGGGCGGTGGCCGCCCACCGCGAATGGTTCCGCTCCGAGCTCGAGCACGTGCTCGAGGCGGCGGATGCCGCGGACCCGCGCCTCGGCGCGGCCGAACTCGTGCTCGTCCGCGACGCCGCGATGGTCGGCGGGTACCTCGACGGGTGGGAGCGCGTGCGGCCCGCGTTCGTGGCATCCGCTCGCCGCGCCGCGGGGCTGCCGGAATCGGGGGTCGAGTAGCGCCGCAGGCGCGTATCGAGACCTGTGCGTCCGCGGGTCTCGATACGCCGCTTCGCGGCTACTCGACCACCGGGGCCGCGGCTACTCGACCAACCGCGCGGATCAGCCGCGCACGTGCACGTCGACCCACACGAGCCGGTGGTCGCTCGACGGGAACGGGAAGGTGCCCGTGAGCGCCGACAGCGGATCGGCCTGGACCGGCCAGAACACGCCCGCGTCGGCCACGCGGAGGTCCTTCGACGGCAGCACGTAGTCGGCGCGGAGGTTGCCGGGCGCCGGGTTGTCGTTGAAGTCGGCCGTGTCGTAGGCCGGGTCGCCCTCGTGCGTCAGGTTCGCGCCGCCCTGGAGCGTCGCGGCCTCCACCGCGCCCTCCGAGGCGGGCAGCGGGTCGGTGATGCGCGGGTGGTCGAGGAGCTGGTCGATCGCGGCATCCACCGAGTCGCCGTCGAGCGGGTCGGCGTTCTGGTCGCCGAGGATCACGAAGGACGAACCCGGCTTCAGGCCGCCGGTGCCGCCCTCGTCGTCGTAGATGTACCGCGAGCCCGCGCCCGGCTTCACGTAGTCGGCCCAGAAGCGGATCTCGTCGTGGTTCCGCGTGCCGTTGCGGTCCTCGGCGCCGTCGAAGGTCGGCGGCGTCGGGTGCGAGGCGAGCACGTGCACCGTGCGACCGCCGATCTCGACCGGGACGTCCCAGTGCGACTTGCTCGACAGGCGGAACACGTCGAGCTCCTCGGGCGAGTACCAGTCGGCGGGCGCCGCGGTGTTCGGGTCGTCGGGCAGCAGTGCACCCGGCATGTCCTTCCAGAGGAAGTGCTGGAAGGTCCGCACCGATTCCTCGTCGATCGGGTACTTCGAGAGCACCGCCATGCCGTACTGGCCGGGGAAGAAGCCGAAGCCGAACGCGTCGTCGCCGCCGCCGACCACGCCGTTGTTGTTGAGGTCGAACCCGCTGGGCACGCCCGTGTTCGAGGGCGCGACGAACGCGTAGGGATACTCGACCGGGTCGGACCCGCCCTGCGAGACCTCGAGGTAGTTCTCGCGGAACAGGTCGACCGCGACGCCGCCCTCGACGTAGTCGAACTCGTTGAGCAGCACGATGTCGGGGTTCGCGCGCTGGATGATCTCGGCGACGGTCTTCGCCTGCGCGTTGTCGGGCGCCCCGAGGTCGGCGACGAGCTGGCCCTCGAAGTTCCGGTTGAGGGACAGGTTGTACGTGGCGACGCGGACGGTGTCGGCGCGCCCGGGTTCGCCGCCGGGCGCGGCGTGCGCCGGTGCGGCGACGACGGAGGCTCCCAATGCGAGCGCCGCGACCGAGGCGGCGACGAGCGGGGTGCGGCGGGCGGGGCTGGGGCGATCGGGTCGTCTCGTGGACATGCGAGCTCCTCTGCTGGCGTTCGGATCCGCGCTCAGGCTAGGCCTCGCCGGTGACGTCCGGAAGAACCCCGCGCGAACGAGCGGCGCCGCGTCGCGCCTGCTCAGAGGTGCACGGGCGTCGTCGCGAGCGCGGTCGCGACGCCGGCGTCGCCGTCGACGCGGAACCGGCCGTCGGGAGCGGCGAGGTCCGCGCGTTCCCAGAGCAGCAGCGCGAGGTCGCCGACCTCGGCCGAGATGGTCGCGGTGACGGGCGGGGCGGATGCCGCATCCGGCCGCTGGCGTTCGAGCACCCAGTCGGGTGAGACGCGCCAGGCGTCGGCCGTGTCCGTCGCCACGAGCGCGACCGCGCCGGCGAGGGGCTCGATGCCGCGGCGGCGCGCCTCGGCCATGAACACGTCGCCGAACTCGTCGACGGCGTCCGCGCGGCCGAGGGTGCCGACCTCGGGCGGGAACCGCGGATCGTGGTCGCGCGCCGAGCGGAGATCCCACAGGTGCTTGGTCGCCTCGTGCGCCATCCGTCGCTGCCAGAACCGCACGGTGCCGGTCGCGCCGTACAGGATGGGCACGGCGCGTTCCGGGTCGGCGCCGTCGAGCACGCGGAGCAGCTCGCGCGCGCCGTCGCGGAACCACGCGGTACGGTCCACATCCTCGGGCCTGCGGAACCTGCGCCGATCGGCGGGCGCTCCCGATCGCACCTGCTCGGCGGCCCACCGCTGGATGGTGCCGAGGTGATCGATGATCCGACCGGCGGTCGGCCAGATCGCGGACCGCACCGGGGCCTCGGGGTCGGTGCCCGCGGCCGCTCGCGCGAACGCCTCCACGATGGCGTGGAGGTCGGCGAGGGAGCTCATGCCGACCATCATGCCCGCGTGCGCGACCCGCCGGCACGCGGCTCGGCGGCGTCCGTCGACGCCGGTCGGTCAGGCCGCTCCGCGGGCCGTCGGCCTGAGGTCGAGCGCGCGAGCGCGGACCGCAGCGAGCGCGTGCTCGATCGCCCCCGCCGTCACGCAGCCCTCTCCGAGCATCGAAGTCCGCAGTTCGGGCGCGCTCGGGTCGGCGCTCTCCTCGATCATCCGCGCGGCCGCGTCGATGACCATCGGGAGGGACCGGCTGGCCGCGCCGCTGACGATGATGCGGTCGACGTCGAGGAGGTCGCCGAGCACGAGGCAGATCCGGGCGAGTCGCGCCGCCAGGCGGTCGACGATCTCGACGGCCGCGGGGTCGCCCGCGAGCGCGGCCGTGCCGACCTGCGCCTCGTCGAGCGCTCGCGGGTCGAGGCGCCCGAGTGGGCTGTCGGGGTCGACGCCGGCGTGCACGGCCTCCGAGGCCCATCGCCGGGCGAGCAGGGCGAGCCCGTCGGGCGAACCCACGCCGTCGACGTGGTCGAGGAATCGGAGTTCGCCGGCCCCTCCGCGCCGACCGCGGACGAGCCGCCCGTCGATCATGAGGCCCGCGCCGAGGCCCTCGCCGACGATGAGGGCGATGAAGGAGTCGACGTCGCGTCCGCCGCCGCCCGGGGCCGAACGCTCGGCGATGGCCGCGAGGTTCGCGTCGTTCTCGACGACGACGATCTCGGCGTCGCCCGCGAACAGCTCGGCGTACCCGGGGTTGGTCAGGTTCCAGAACCAGTCGTCGGCCGGCGAGGCGCCGTCGGCGTCGACCGGTGCCGGGACGGCGACCGCGATGGCGACGACGTCCTCGGCGGCGACTCCGGCCGCGCGCCGGGCCTCCTCGACGGTCGTCCGCGCGAGCGCGCGCCGCTCGTCGGCGTCGGCGAGTCGCTCCGTCTGCCCGGGCTCCACCGCGGCGATCGAGGCGGAGCGTCGGGCCAGGGGAGTGCCGCGCAGGTCGGCGACCGTCGCGGAGACGTGGTCGTATCCGGCGTCGAGGCCGACGACGACGGCGGCACGTTCGCGGAGCGAGTACCGGCGCGCCGGGCGTCCCTTCGTGTAGGTGCCGAACGCCCGTGCATCCTCGAGCTCGGTCAGCCACCCCATGCGCACGAGCTCGTCGCACAGCCCGATCACGGTCGACCGGGTGAGCCCGGTCTCGGTCATCACGTCGGCGGCCGTGAAGGCGCCCGCCTGCCATGCGTGCTCGAGGACCCGGCGCGCGTTGACGCGCCGAAGCACCTGAGGTGACGTCGCGACGTCGTTCTCGCCCATGCCCTTGACCTTTCCCGATCCCTCCGTCATTATTTACGACACAGAGTAAATCTACATCCTAGATTTAATTCCGTCAGGGTCGACGCGCTGCCACGTGTCGCCCTCGAGATCCAGGGGAGACGACGACGTGCCTCGTACCGCGACCACCAGACCCGCATCGGCCCGGGGCCGGGCGCCGCTCGCCGCCGCCGCCGCGGTCGCCACGGCGCTCGCGTTCGCCGGCTGCGGCTCCGCCGGCGGCGGAACCGCCGACATCACCTTCCACATGTCCAAGCCCGAGGCCATCCCGTACTTCAGGGCCCTCGTCGACGACTTCAACGCCGCGCAGGACGACGTCCGCGTCACCCTCGATACCGCGTCGAACCTCTCGGCGGGGTTCCTCCGCGGCAACCCGCCCGACGTCGGGCTGCTCAACTACAACTACGAGATGGCGCGGTTCATGGAGCGCGGCGCGCTCTCCGATCTCTCCGACATGCCCGAGGCCGACCGCATCCGACCCGAGGTGCAGGAGCTCGTCGACCAGTACGCCACGTACCCCGGCCGCACGAGCGTCCTGCCGTACTCGGTCGCCGCGGCATCCGTCATCTACAACGTGGAGATCTTCGAGGAGAACGGCATCGAGGTCCCGACGACCTGGGACGAGCTGATCGCGGTGTGCGACGAGCTCGAGACGGCCGGCGTGACGCCGATCTACAGCACGTTCAAGGACCCGTGGACGCTCGGTCAGGGGCTCTTCGACTACGCCGTCGGCGGCTCCGTCGACGTGCCCGGGTTCCTCGAGGAGATGGAGGAGATCGGCACCGAGGTCGGTCCGGACTCGGCGGTGTCCTTCCAGAAGGACATCCTCGAGCCCAGCGAGCAGATGCGGCAGCTCGCCGAGTACTCCAACGACGATGCGGCCAGCCGCGGCTACGGCGACGGCAACGTCGCCTTCGCGAACGGCGAGGGCGCGATGTACATGCAGGGCCCGTGGGCGCTCGGCGAGATCGCGAAGACGAACCCCGAGCTCGAGCTCGCCACGTTCCCGCTGCCCTCGTCGGACGACCCCGACGACCTCAAGGTGAGGGTGAACCTCGACCTCGCCCTGTGGATCCCCGAGGCCAGCACCGAGAAGGAGGCCGCACGCCAGTTCGTGACGTACCTCATGCAGCAGGACGTGATGGACGAGTACAACGCCGAGTTCCTCGGCTTCGGCACGACGACGGATGCCGCGCCCGTCACCGACGAGCGCATCGTCCCGATGCAGGAGTACTACGACGCGGGCGCGTTCTACCAGGGCCTCTCGCGGTCGATCCCGCTCACCATCCCGATCGACAACTACATCCAGACCATGGCGACCGGCGGCGACATCCCCGCGACGCTCGCGACCATCGACGCCGACTGGGCGCGACTCGCGCTGCGCGGCTGACGGCGATTCGAAAGGACACCCCGACATGAGCACACCTGTCAGCACGGCCGCGGCATCGGCCGGCGCACTCGTCGACGAGGCCGAGCACGGCAGCGTCGACCACCTGGCCGGCAGCGGCCACGATCGGCGCGGTCGAACGCGAGTCGACCCGGTCTACTACTGGTTCCTGATCCCCACGCTCGCGCTGTTCACCCTGACGATCACCGTCCCGGCGGTCCTCGGGATCTTCTACTCGTTCACGAACTTCATCGGCTTCGGCGACTGGCAGTTCACCGGGTTCACCAACTACATCGCGGTGTTCACCGACCCGGCGATCCTCGCGAGCTACGGCTTCACCTTCGGCTTCGCGATCGTGACCGTGCTGCTCGTGAACGTCATCGCCTTCCTGCTCGCCGTGGGGCTCACCTCGCGCATCAAGCTGAAGACGCCGCTCCGCGCGGTGTTCGTGATCCCGATGGTGATCTCGGGCATCGTGATCGCCTACGTCTTCAACTTCCTGTTCTCGAACTCGCTGCCGGCGTTCGGCGCGGCCGCCGACATCCCCTGGCTGTCGGAGTCGATCCTCGCGAACCCCGACCTCGCCTGGGTCTCGATCGTGATCGTGACCGCCTGGCAGTCCATCCCCTCCACCCTGCTGATCTACATCGCCGGACTGCTCTCGATTCCCGGCGAGGTGCATGAGGCCGCCGACATCGACGGGGCGGGCGCGGCTCGCCGACTCTGGTCGGTGACGCTGCCGCTCGTCGCGGGGTACGTCGTGATCAACATCATCATCGGCTTCAAGAACTACCTCAACGTGTACGAGGTCATCGTCGGCCTGACGAACGGCGGTCCGGGCACCGCCACGCGCAGCATCGCGATGACGATCTTCACCGGCTTCACCGGCGGCGACTACGCCTACCAGATGGCCAACGCGACGATCTTCTTCATCATCGCCGTGGCCATCTCGGTCCTCCAACTCCGAATCTCCCGCGGAAGGGCGGCGAACTGATGACCCAGACAGCAGCGAAGCGATCTCCCGCTTCCGCCTCCACCACACGCTCACGCGACGAGGCCGTCGCCGTGCGGGCGCCGCGCCGCCGGGGCCGCGTCGGCCAGGAGCGGACGAACTGGACGACCCTGGTCATCCTGCTCCTCTGCGCACTGACCGTCCTCCTCCCGCTCTACGTCACGGTCTCGATGTCGCTGAAGTCGACGTCGCAGGCGGTCGACGGCAACGCGTTCTCCCTGCCGGCCCCGATCGACTTCTCGGGCTTCGCGCAGGCGTGGGAGCTGACCAACTTCCCCGTCGCCTTCATGATCTCGCTGTTCATCACCGCGGGCACCGTGGTCGGCACCGTGTTCCTCGGAGCCCTCGCGTCGTACGCGATCGTGCGCAACTGGGATCGCCGTCTGTTCCGCTGGTCGTTCTTCTACCTGCTCACGGCGCTGTTCCTGCCGTTCCCGGTGGTGGCGCTGCCGCAGATCCAGCTCACGGGCCTCGTCGGCCTCGCGAACCCGGTCGGCGTCATCATCCTGAAGATCATGTTCGAGCTCTCGTTCAGCATCCTGCTGTTCACGGCGTTCCTCCGCTCGATCCCGCTCGAGCTCGAGGAGAGCGCCCGCATCGACGGGGCGACCACCTGGCAGACGTTCCGGCGACTGATCTTCCCGCTGCTGGCGCCGATGAGCGCGACGGTCGCGATCTTCGCGTTCCTCGCGTCCTGGAACGACTTCATGATGCCCTCGCTCATCATCGCCGACTCCGCCCAACAGACGCTGCCGGTCGTGCAGTCGATCTTCCAGACGCAGTTCAGCAACAACTACAACGTGTCGTTCGCGTCGTACCTCATGGCGATGGCACCGGCGATCATCGTCTACCTCTTCACGCAGCGCTGGGTCATGGAAGGCGTGACCCAGGGCGCGGTGAAGGGCTGAGCGAACCGACTCTTTCCCGACCTCTCCGTACCACCTCGACCTCCACCGACCCGACGAAAGGACCTCTGCACGCCATGAGCGATGTGCTCGCCCGCCCCGACCTCAGCCGAACGCACGACGACGATGCCCACTGGTGGCGCCAGGCCGCCGTCTACCAGATCTACCCCCGCAGCTTCGCCGACGCCGACGGCGACGGCCTCGGCGACCTCCGCGGCATCCGCGACCGGGTGCCGTACCTGCAGGGCCTCGGCGTCGACGCCGTCTGGATGAGCCCGTTCTACCCCTCCGCGCTCGCCGACGGAGGCTACGACGTCGACGACTACCGCGACGTCGATCCGAGGCTCGGCACCCTGGCCGACTTCGACGAACTCGTCGCCGCCCTGCACGAGGCCGGCATCCGCGTCGTCATCGACATCGTGCCGAACCACACCTCCGACCGGCACGAGTGGTTCCAGGAGGCGCTCACCTCCCCGCGGGGCTCGGCGGCCCGCGCCCGCTACGTCTTCCGCGACGGGCTCGGCCCGGACGGAACGGAGCCGCCCGCCGACTGGACCAGCGCGTTCGGCGGCCCGGCGTGGGAGCCCGTCGGCGACGGCCAGTGGTACCTGCACTACTTCGCGACCGAGCAGCCCGACCTGAACTGGGACAACCGGGAGGTGCGCGACGACTTCCTGCGCACCCTCCGCTTCTGGTCGGACCGCGGGGTCGACGGGTTCCGCATCGACGTGGCGCACGGGCTCGCGAAGCGACTCGACGACGAACTCCCCGACCAGGCGACGCTCGACGCGCTGCCGCGCGACGGCGCCCACCCGCTGTGGGATCGCGACGAGGTGCACGAGATCTACGCGGAGTGGCGGGGCGTGTTCGACGAGTACTCGCCGCCGCGCACCGCGGTGGCCGAGGCCTGGGTCGAGTCCCACCGCCGACCGCGGTACGCGAGCGTCGAGGGCCTCGGGCAGGCGTTCAACTTCGACCTCCTCGAGGCGCCGTTCGACGCCGCCGAGTTCCGGCGCATCGTCGACGCGAACCTCGCGCTCGCCGCGGCGTCGGGGTCGTCGACCACCTGGGTGCTCTCGAACCACGACGTGGTCCGTCACGCGACGCGCTACGGGCTCCCGGAGCCGACGGTCCCCGGGGAGAAGCACGGCGCGGCCTGGCTGCTCTCGGGCGGAGCGACGCCGGTGCTCGACCGCGAACGGGGCCTGCGCCGTGCCCGCGCCGCGACCCTCTTCGTACTCGGCCTGCCGGGGTCCGCCTACCTCTACCAGGGCGAGGAGCTCGGACTGCCCGAAGTCGCCGACATCCCCGCCTCGCAGAGGCAGGATCCCGCCTACTTCCGCAACCCTGGCGTCGACATCGGCCGCGACGGATGCCGCGTGCCGCTGCCCTGGACGGCCGACGGCGCGTCGTTCGGCTTCGGGACCGACGGCGCACACCTTCCGCAGCCGGCCTGGTTCGGCGACTTCGCGGCCGACGCGCAGGACGAGGACCCGGCGTCGACCCTGTCGCTCTACCGACGCGCGCTCGGACTGCGCCGCGACCTCCGGGCGGCGGAGGAGCTCGAATGGGTGCCGACCGCCGGTCCCGACGTCGTGCACTTCCGGCGACCGGGCGGCTGGGAGGTCGTGGCCAACTTCGGCACGCGACCCGCGGCCCTGCCCGAGGGGACGGAGCTCGTCGCGAGCGGCGAGCTCGCCGACGGCGTGCTCCCCGCCGAGACGGCCGTCTGGCTGCGCCGCTGAGCGGTCGCCCGGCCGCTTGACGAGCGGGGCGCCGCGTGGTCGCATGACCTGTGATGGATGCCGCGCGGCCCCCGCTCATCTCCGATGACGAACTCGACGACCTCGAGCGCGAGGCGATCGGGCGCGTCCGAGGCCGGGTGCTCGAGATCGGCGCGGGCGAGGGCGAGAACTTCGGCGCGTTCGACCCGGGGGTCGAGTGGATCGGACTCGAACCCGATGCCGAGCGGCGCGGCGAGCTCGCGACGCGCTCGCGGGAGTGGCACCACGAGGGCGAACCGCTCGATGCGGTGGCCGAGCACATCCCGCTGCCCGACGCCTCGGTCGACGCCGTCGTGGGCACCTACGTCCTCTGCTCGGTGACCGACCAGGCGGCGACGCTCGCCGAGGTCCGGCGGGTGCTCCGCCCGGGCGGCACCGTCGTCTTCGTCGACCACGTCGTCGCGCCGCCGGGCACGTTGAAGCGCGGCGTCCAGCGAGTCGTCACGCCGTTCTCGAAGCGGTACTGCCACGGATGCCACTGGGACCGCGACACGGGCGCCGCGCTCGCCGCCGCCGGCTTCGAGGCCGACGAGGCGCGCCTCGTGCGGGTGCCGTCGTTCCCGTTCGGGCCGACCCGTGTGCTCGTATTCCGCGGGCGCCTGCCCGGAGCCGTCGCGTGACGCCCGGCCTCGGCGGCAGCCCGCGCATCGTCGTCCTCACCGGTGCCGGCATCTCCGCCGAGAGCGGCGTGCCGACCTTCCGGGACGCCGGCGGGCTCTGGGAGGGGCACCGCGTCGAGGACGTCGCCACGCCGGAGGCGTTCGAACTGGACCCCGACACCGTGCAGCGCTTCTACGACGCGAGGCGCCGCGCCGTGGCATCCGTCGCCCCCAATCCGGCGCACGAGGCGCTCGCCGCGCTCGAGCGCGAACTCGGCGACGACCTGCTCGTCGTCACGCAGAACATCGACGACCTGCACGAGCGCGCAGGATCGACGCGCGTGCTGCACATGCACGGCGAGCTCGGCCGCGCGCGCTGCGTCGCGTGCGAGGCGCGCACCGAGGCGCCGGGCGACCTGCTGCCCGGCACGCCGTGCTTGAACTGCGGCGAGCGGATGCTCCGCCCGGACGTGGTCTGGTTCGGCGAGATGCCGTACGGCCTCGACGAGATCGACGTCGCGCTCGCCGGGTGCGACGCGTTCGTGGCGATCGGCACCTCCGGCGCCGTGTACCCGGCGGCGGGGTTCGTGCTCACGGCGTCCGCGTTCGGCGCGTCGACGCTCGAACTGAACCTCGCCGAGAGCGAGATCACGCCGTTCTTCGGCGCCTCGCGGCTCGGGCTCGCGAGCGTGCTCGTGCCCGAGTGGGTGGGCGAGATGCTCGCCGCCCCGCGCTGAGCCGGGCGACGACGGATGCCGCGGTGCGTGGGCGGCCGCCGCGGCATCCGCCGCCGGGTCCTCACCAGCTACTTCGCCGGGTCGGGCGGATTCGGATGCACCTGCGCGGAAATCGTCCGCCGCGGTCTCCACGCGAGCGCCACGACGAGCGTCGCGACCGCGAGCCCGACCGTCGCCGTCGCGAGGACGAGCCAGTCGGCGGGGTCGGTGCCGCCCGAGAAGGAGAGCCCGACGACGACGGCCGCGCCGATGCAGCCGAGGCTCCGCGCGGTCTGGAACAGGCCGGCCGCCTGGCCGACGTGCTCGCTCGGCGCGGCGACGTAGAGCGACTGCGTGATCGAGACGAGCACGAAGACGTACGGGATGCCGACGGCCGCGGTCGCCGCGAGCACCGCCCACGCTGCGGTGGACGCGCCGAGCAGCGGCAGCGCGAGCGCGCCGACGGTGAGCGCGCCGAGCCCGATCACGAGGGTGCGCTGCAGGCCGCTGCGGTCGATCAGCCGCTCGACGAGCGGTGCCGTGACGACGTTGAAGGCGGCGAGCGGGAGCAGCAGCACGCCGATGAGGTCGGTACGGTACCCGGCGTGGTCCTCGAGGTACTGCGGGATGCCGAACAGGGCCCCGTAGAACACGAGGTTGGCGAGGATGAACAGCGCGTACACCCGGACGAGCGGCGTGTTCGCCGCGAGCAGCCGCAGGTCGATGAACGGCGTCGCGGCGCGCAGCTCGTGCCAGCCGAACAGGGCGACCGCGGCCGCGATCACCGGCAGCAGGAACCACGGCGGATCGTCGGCGAGTTCGAGCAGGAACACGAGCAGCGTCGCGACGGCAACGACGAAGAGCGTCACCCCCGGGAGGTCGGCCTCGCCGAGGGTGCGCCGCAACGGCACGCGGGTGCGGGGCGCGTCGCGCGGCGCGAGGATGCCGGTGCTCACGAGCGCGAGCGCGGCGAGCGGGATGTTGATCCAGAAGATGGCCGGCCAGCCGAACGCCACGATGAGCAGGCCCCCGAGGACCGGCCCGATCGCCGCGGACGACGTGTCGACGAGCTGGATGCGTCCGATCATCTTCGTCGCGTTCCCGCCGGAGGTCGCCGCGACCGCGCGCAGCATCGCCGCGGCCGACGGGAACGCGGTCGCGGTGCCGATCGCGAGCAGCACCCGCACGGCGCAGAGCACGACGAGGTTCGGCGCGAACGGTCCGAGCGCCCCCGCGAGCGCCACGGTCCACATCCCGATTGCGAACACGCGCCGCGGTCCGTACCGGTCGGCGAGTCGTCCCATGACCGGCTGCAGCACCGCCGAGGTGAGGTAGAAGACCGAGATGACCCAGGTCACGGTCGCGACGTCGACGCCGAACTCGCGGCGGAGCGTGCTCAACGCCACCGCGACCATGCCCGAGTTCAGCGCGCTGAGCAGCGTGCCCGTGCAGAGTGCCGCGACGACCCATCGCGCGTGGTGCCGCGCGGGCGCGTCGGCGGTCTGCGACATCGGCGACCCCCTCACCCGTCGCGGTCGTCAGGACTCGGGGCGAGCCTCCCGCGGGCCTCCGAGGCTGTCAAGCGCCGATCTCGCGAGCAGCGTCGCCCCGGCGACCGCGGCCGGCATGGTCGCGACCGCGCCGAGCGGCACGAGGAAGCAGAGCTGGGTCGCGACGCCGAAGCCGAGGAACCGCCAGCGGTTCGCACGCAGCAGCGCACGACGACGCTCCGGCGGGATGCCGCGCGCGTCGAGCGCGCGCGCCGTGAGCTCGCGCGCGAGCAGGCGTCCGGTGAGCACCGCGCCGAGGATCGCGGCCACGACGGTGCCCACGACCGGGACCAGCCCGACGAGCCCGACGAGCACCGCGGACAGGAGCGCCTGAACGATGAGCACGAGCGACCCGCGCACACCGCTCCAGAACCCGGGTCCTTCGCCGGGCGGCGTGCCGTCGGCGTCCGTCTCGACGGCCGCCCAGATGCGCTCGTAGAACGGGTCGCCGACGACGAGAGTGAGCGCGGTGAAGGTCACGAACGCCAGCACCGCCGCGCCGGCGAACACGACGACCGCGACGAGCGTGCGGAACGCGAGGCGCCAGAAGTCCTGCCAGGCGTCGGCGAACGGGGTCGCGAGGTCGACCAGGCCGGGCAGGCCGACGCCGAGCGCGACGAGTCCCCACACGAGCAGCGCGAACACGATCGCCGCGGGCACCAGCCCGAGCAGCATGACGCCCGGGTCGCGCCGCCAGAACGCGAAGCCCCGCAGCAGCATGCGGGCCCCGTCGACGAGATCGTGCAGCACCGGGCCAGCATAGGGTCGAGCGCCCGGTGCGACGCGGTGTTGCGCGCGCGTCACGCGCTCCCAGCCGACGGCGATATCGTCGGAGGCATCCGTTTCACCGCCCGGCGCACGGTCACGTCGCCCGGCAGCCGGCCGCCGCCGGCATCCGTTGGAGAAGGACCCGACGCCGCATGACCACGACCCCCACGACGTCCGCCCGCGCCGCCGAATGGTGGAAGGCGCAGCGCACGCGCGTGCTCTGGGGCGCGGTGATCGCGGTCGTCGCGTTCATCGTGACCGTCGTGATCGCGCGGATCCTGGTCGCCCAGCCGGCGGTCGAGGCGTTCATCGACGCCTACCCGGGCATCATGCCGCCGCCCGAGGGCACCCCCGTGGGCATCCCGTGGTGGCTCGGCTGGCAGCACTTCCTCAACGCGTTCTTCCTCGTGCTGCTCGTCAAGACCGGGCTGGAGCTGCGGGGCAAGCGTCGCCCGCCGGGGTTCTGGACGCGCGACAACACGCGCTGGCCGCGCACGAAGCGCGCCCCTCGCCGCCTGGGCATCTGGCTCTGGTTCCACCTCTGGCTCGACGCCCTCTGGGTGCTCGTCGGCCTCACCTACGTCGTGCTCCTGTTCGCGACCGGCCAGTGGCTGCGGATCGTGCCGACCGACTGGGCCGTCGTCCCGAACGCGATCTCCGCCGCGCTGCAGTACGCGTCGCTCGAGTGGCCGACGGAGGACTCGTGGATCGTCTACAACGCACTGCAGCAGCTCGCGTACTTCGCGGTCGTGTTCATCGCCGCGCCCCTCGCCCTCGTCACGGGCCTGCGACTGTCGTCGATCTGGCCCGTCGAGGGGCGCTGGGCGTCGGCGAAGACCGAGCGGATGGCGCGTGCCCTCCACTACCCGGTGATGCTGTTCTTCCTCGCCTTCACGTTCGTGCACGTCGTGCTCGTGCTCTCGACGGGCGCGCTGCGCAAGCTCAACCAGATGTACGCCGCCCGTGACACCGACGACTGGATCGGCTTCGTGGTGTTCGCGCTGTCGGTCGTCGCCATGGTGGTCGCCTGGTTCGCGGCGACGCCGCCGCGCCTGAAGCGCATCGCCGCGAAGTCGGGACGCGTGCAGGGCTGACGGTTTCCTGCGAACGCCCGGCCGACGGGTGACGGAGCACCGTCCCCGTTCGTACGCTCGAGCGCATGACCCGTTCGCCCGCCGTGCCGCCCTCGACGCCCGCGCGGACCGCCGGCCGATGGTTCCTCGCCGCGAGCCTCGTGTTCGCGGGGGTCAGCCACCTCTTCTGGGCCAGGCGCGAGTTCCGCGCCCAGGTGCCGCCGTGGGTGCCCATGGACGCCGACGCGGTCGTCGTCGGCTCGGGCGTCGTCGAGGTCGGACTGGGCGCCGCGCTCGTCACGCTCCCGCGCGAGCGGTCGCGCATCGGCTGGGTCGTGGCGGCGTTCTTCGCGGCCGTGTTCCCCGGCAACGTCGCCCAGTGGCGCGAGCGCCGCGACGCGTTCGGGCTCACGACCGACCGTGCGCGGTTCGTGCGCCTGTTCTTCCAGCCCGTGCTCATCGGGCTCGCGCTCTGGTCGACCAGCGCGCCGCGTGACGCGCGGACCCGGTGAGCCCTCGCCGGGCTAGGCTCGAGGGATGAGCCGCACCGTCTGGACCGTCCTCGGCGTCATCGCCGCCGTCGTGATCGCGTGGGTGCTCGTGGACGTGGTCTTCAGCGTGTTGTGGTTCGTCGTGAAGCTGGCCATCGTGGCCGTCGTCGCGGTCGCCGTGTTCTTCTGGCTGAAGTGGCTCGTGACCAGCCGCGACGACCGACGAGCGGTCGAGCGATAGCGGACGATCGCATGGAGACGACGACCGTCGACGTCCCATCGCCGCACGGCGGTGCCGTGCGGGCGTTCGACACCGGCTCGCCGTCCCCAGGCGCACCCGTGGTCGTCTGGCACGCCGGGTCGCCGCACACGGGTGAGCCGCTGGAGCCGCTCGCCGAGGCGGCACGGGCGCGCGGCATCCGGCTCGTCACGTTCGCGCGCCCCGGCTACGGCGGGTCGACGTCGCGACCGGGACGGAACGTGGCCTCCGTCGCCGCCGACGTCGCGGCGATCGCCGACGCCCTCGGCATCGACCGCTTCGCCGTCGTCGGTTACTCGGGCGGCGGACCGCACGCGCTCGCGTGCGCGGCAGTGCTTCCCGATCGCGTGAGCGCCGCCGCCGTGCTCGCGAGCCCGGCGCCGCTCGACGGCGACGACTGGTTCGCCGGCATGCACGCGCCAGGCGCACTGCGTGCGGCGTCCGTCTCCCGCGAGGAGCGGATGCGGTTCGCCGAGACCGACGAATTCGACCCGGCGCAGTTCATCGACGCCGACTTCGCCCTGCTCTCCGGCGAGTGGGGCGCGGTGGGCCGCGACGCCGGGCGCGCCGAGTCGGCGGGTCCCGGCGGACTCGTCGACGACGACGTGGCGTTCACGCGGGGCTGGGGCTTCGACCTCGCCGACGTGCGCGTCCCCGCGCTGCTCGTGCAGGGCGAACTCGACCGGGTGATCCCGCGCGCCCACGCCGTTCGCCTCGTCGGCGGCCTGCCCGACGCGCGGCTGTGGATGCGGCTCGACGACGGGCACGTCGCGGTGCTCCGCGTGGTGCCCGAGGTGCTCGACTGGCTGGCCGAGCGCTCCGGCGGGGGCGCGGCTCCCGGGCCGGCCGACGGCGGCGGCTCCGACGGCTAGGGCGAGACCCGCTTCTTCGACCCCGCCCAGTCGACGAGGCGGTCGGCGTCCCACGTCGTGACGATCCGCTCCGGCGGGATCCCCGCCGCTTCGGCGCGGGCCGCGCCGAGTGCGAGGAACCCGAAGTGGCCGGGCGCGTGCCCGTCGGTGTCGATCGAGAACCGGCAGCCGGCCGCGAGCGCAACGGCGATGAGGTCGTCGGGCGGATCCTGCCGCTCCGGCCGCGAGTTGAGCTCGACCGCGACGTCGTGCTCGGCGCACGCGGCGAACACGGCCGCCGCGTCGAACTCCGACTGCGGGCGGGTGCCGCGCGAGCCCTGCACGAGCCGGCCCGTGCAGTGCCCGAGCACGTTCATGCGCGGGTCGCGGATGGCACGGAGCATCCGCTTCGTCATCTCGTCGCGCGGCGCGCGCAGCTTGGAGTGCACGCTCGCGACCACCACGTCGAGGCGGTCGAGCAGGTCGGGGCGCTGGTCGAGCACGCCGTCCTCGAGGATGTCGACCTCGATGCCGGTGAGGATGCGCACGCCGAGGCCGCCGCGGTCGCGGTCGGCGCGCGCGTTGTCGCGGTCGGGCTCGCCCAGTCCGGCGTTCAGGGCGCCCACGATCTCGAGCTGCGACTCGAGCCGCTCGGGGGAGAGCCCGTTCGCGACGCGGAGCGTCGGCGAGTGGTCGGTGAGCGCGAAGTACTCGAGCCCGGCGGATGCCGCGGCCCGCGCCATCGCGGCGATGCTCGTCGTGCCGTCCGACCAGTCGGAGTGCGCGTGCAGATCGCCGCGCAGCAGCGCCCGGAGGCCCGTCGAGGTCTCGACGCCCGCCTTCTCGCGGAGGTCGGCGAGGTAGCCGGGCACCTTCCCGTCGAGCGCCTCGACGATCACGCCGAGGCTCGAGTCGCCGATGCCGGGGGTCTTCTTCAGTCGCCCGTCGGCGGCGCGGGCTCGCAGTTCGTCGTCGGAGAGCGGGCCGATCACGCCCGCCGCGCGTCGGAACGCCTTGGCCTTGAACGGCGACGCGAGCTGCACCTCGAGCAGCGACGCGATCTCCTCGAGCGCCTGCACCGGGTCCATCGCCGCGCCCGTCAGCGGTGCTGGTCGACGAGCACGGGGTTGCCGTCGGGATCGACGACGATGAAGCTCCCCGGTCCCGACCCGCTCTCGTCGACCTCCGAGACGAACTCGGCGCCGGCCTCCCGGAGCCGACGCTGCAGCTCGCGCACATCGGTGAACGGGTCGACCTCGGCGGCCGACTGGTCCCAGCCGGGGTTGAACGTGAGCAGGTTCCGCTCGAACATCCCGCGGAAGAGCCCGATCACGTGGGATCCGTTGCGGAGCATCAGCCACCCCTGGTCGGGGTCGCCGCCGAACGCCTCGAATCCGAGCCGCTCGTAGAACTCCCGTGAGGCGGCGAGGTCGCTGACGGCGAGGCTGACGGAGAACGCACCGAGGTCCATCGCCCCAGTCTGCTCGCGTTCCCGGCGCCGCGGAACCCCGATCACTCGAGGAACGCGACCGCCCGCACGGGCGCGCCGTCGACGCCGAGCCGGAGCGGGAAGAAGCCGACACGCACGCGCGTCGGAAGGCCCTCGAGCCCCGCGACGTTCTCGACGATGAGGTGGTCGGCGCCGAGGACCAGCTCGTGCACCGGGAACGACGTCGTGCCCGCGGCATCCGTCGGATCGGGGCTCAGGGTGTCGACCGCGAGCACGTGCACGCCGCGGGCGACGAGCTCGGCCGCGGCGGCCGGGTCGAGCGTCGGATGCCGCAGCGCGCGCTCGTCGCCGAACCACCGCCACCACCCGGTGTGGATGATCGCGATCGGGGGCAGCGCATCGGGCAGCGCACCGTCGGGCAGCGCGGCCGCGAGCTCGGCGAGTCCGTACGTGGCGCCGTCGGCGAGGCCCTCGAGGTGGAACACGAAGGCGTCGCCGACGAGCTCGGCGAGGGCGACCCCGGCCATGGTCCGACCGCCGGCGATCGCGTGCGCCGGGGCGTCGACGTGCGTGCCGGTGTGCGACCCGAGCCCGAGTGCGGTGACGGCGACGCCGTCGCGGTCGATCTCGAGCGCGGGGGAGAGGCGCACCGCCGGGTCGCCCGGGTAGACCGTCATGCCGTCGACGATCGGGTGGCTGAGATCGCGCATGCTCGACGGAGGCATGCTGCATGCTAGGCCGCGTCGGCCGGGCGCCGGGACACGGAAACGCCGATGCGCGCGACGCCGGTCGCGACGGGAGGGCGGCGCGTCGCGGACGCACCGGGTCAAGGCCTTCACCGCCGCGCGCGCCGCGCCTATCGTCGAGCCATGGTCCTCCGACGCCGTCCAGCACGCGACCCCGAGCCCGACCCCGGCGTGCCGCCGGCCCCCGAGCACGCGAGGCGCGGTGCGGGCGGGCCGATCTGGAACGACCGCCTCGGCCGGTGGTCGATCCGGAGCCTCCAGATCCTCATCGTCATCGCCCTCGGCGCGCTCGGCGTGTGGGCGCTCACCCGGGTCACCCTCATCGTGATCCCCGTGCTCATCGCCCTCATCCTCGCCGCGGCGGCGAGCCCGCTGATCGCGTGGCTCCGCCGCGGGATGCCGCCGATCCTGGCCGCGTGGACCGCGCTCCTCGGCGGCATCCTCGTGCTCGGCGGGATCGTCACCGCCATCGTGTTCGCCGTCCGCTCCCAGTGGAACGACCTCGCCGACTCGGCGGTCGCGGGCTTCGAGGACCTCGTCGACTGGGTGCAGACCCTGCCGATCCCCGTCGACCAGTCGCAGCTCGACGAGTGGCGCGACGGCATCCTCGACTTCGTCACGAGCGCGGAGTTCGGGCAGAGCGCGCTCACCGGCGTGTCGCAGGCGACGGAGTTCGTCACCGGCCTCGTGCTGATGCTCGTCGTCCTGTTCTTCTTCCTGAAGGACGGCGACCGGATCTGGGCGTTCTTCATGCGGCCGTTCACGGGCGACCGGCTCGAGCGCGGCCGTCGCGTCGGGGAGACGAGCGTCAAGGTGCTCGGCGGGTACGTCCGCGGCACGGCCATCGTCGCCCTCGTCGACGCGGTCGCGATCGGCATCGGCCTCGCGATCCTGCAGGTGCCGCTCGCGCTGCCGCTCGCCGTCATCGTGTTCCTGACCGCCTTCATCCCGCTCGTGGGCGCCACGGTCGCCGGCATCCTCGCGGCGCTCGTCGCGCTCGTCGCCAACGGCCCGATCGTCGCCCTCATCGTCGTCGCGATCGTGATCGCGGTGAACCAGCTCGAGGGCGACCTGCTGCAGCCCGTCGTCATGGCGCAGTCGCTGAAGCTGCATCCGCTCGTCGTGCTCATCGCCCTCACCGCCGGCACGATCCTCGGCGGCATCGCGGGCGCCGTGCTCGCGGTCCCGCTCGCGGCGGTCGGCTGGGCGATCGTGAAGGTGTGGGACGCCCCCGATCCCTCGCTCGACGAGCGCAAGCACCTGCACCTCCGGCGCCGGAGATCGACCGGCGACGTCGGGAGCGACGTGCCCGTCGCCTGATCGGCGGCCGCTCAGCCGCCGAGGTCGCCCGCGGTGATCCCGGTCTCCAGGCGGTCGAGGGCGACGACCTGTCCTTTGACCAGCAGGTCGCGTGCCTCGTCGACGGAGGCCCACCGCGCCTCGTCGATCTCGGGGAACGTCTCGGTCCGGCCCGACCGCGGCGGCCATTCCAGCTCGAAGGTCCCCGGGCGAAGCTCGGCGAGCTCGAAGCCGGGCGCCTCGCCCGCGAAGACGCGCAGCACCTTCTTGGCGGACGCCCGCACGGTCCCGAGGTCGACGTAGGCGACGTCGGGCGCCCGCACGCCGACCTCCTCCTCGAACTCGCGGAACGCCGCGTCGCGCGGATCTTCCCCCGGGTCGATGAGCCCCTTCGGCATCGACCAGGCGCGCTCGTGGCGGCCGGCCCAGAACGGCCCGCCCATGTGCGCGATGAAGACCTCGAGCCCGGGCGCGCGACGGTAGAGGAGCACGCCCGCGCTCTGCAGCGTCGTCATCGGCGGGGGATCGCGCGGGCGGCGGCGGGCGAGGTCACCGCTTCGGTGCGCGCGCGAACACCCACAGGCAGGCGGCGAGGCCGACGCCGCCGACCGCCATGATCCCGAAGATCGCCCCCCAGAGCACCGTTTCGACCGACATGCGCACCTCCGTGTGTGTCCGTTGCCTCATTCTGGCGCGCGGACGGACGCCTGCGCCAGCATCGGAACGGCATCGACGGACGGTGGCCGCCCGCGGCATCCGTCGGTAGCGTGGGACGTCGAACGACGGGGAGAGTGTCATGGCGAAGGTGCTGGTCATCGGCGGGCATGGTCGGGTCGCGTTGCAGCTCGCTCGGATCCTGACGGAACGCGGCGACGAGGTCGATTCGGTCATCCGCAATCCCGGCCACGCCGCCGAGGTCGGGGCGACCGGCGCGAATCCGGTCGTGGCGGACGTCGAGTCCCTCGACGTCGCGGGCCTCGCCGACGTGATCGCCGGGCATGACGCGGTCGTCTGGTCGGCAGGTGCCGGCGGGGGCGACCCGGTGCGCACGCGCGCGGTCGACCACGACGCTGCGGTCCGGTCGATGGATGCCGCGGCGCAGGCGGGCGTCGGCCGGTACGTGATGGTGTCGTACTTCGGGTCGCGCGTCGATCACCGGGTGCCCGCCGACAGCGCGTTCCGGCACTACGCCGACGCGAAGGCCGACGCCGACGAGCACCTCCGCGCCTCGGGGCTCGACTACACGATCCTCGGGCCGTCGACCCTTTCCGACGGGCCGGGCACGGGCCGGATCGACGCGACCGCCGAGGAGAGTTCCGACGTCGATCGCGCGGACGTCGCGGCGACGGTCGCGGCGGCCCTCGTCGAGCCCGCGACGGTCGGTCGCACCATCCGGTTCAACCGCGGGCAGACCCCGATCGCCGACGCGCTGCGCTGATCAGGCCGAGCCGCGCCAGACGATGTCGCAGTCGAGCCGCACCTCGGCCGCCGGCTCGTCGCCGCGGAGGCGCGCGAGCACGAGGCGCGCGGCCTCGGCGCCGAGCCCGGCCGCCGGCTGGCGCACCGTCGAGAGCGCCGGGGTCGTGCGCAGCGCCCAGGCGGAGTCGTCGAAGCCCACGACGCCGATGTCGTCGGGCACGCTCCGACCGGTCTCCTTGATCGCCTCGATGGCGCCGGCGGCGACCGCGTCGGAAGCCGCGAACACGCCGTCGAGGTCGGGCGCTCGCTCGAGCAGTCGCCGCATGCCGTCGCGACCGGCCGAGTAGGAGTACAGCGGCACTGGCTCGACGAGCGACTCGTCGAACGCATCGCCCAGCGCCTCGCGGAAGCCGGTGAGCCGATCGGCGCCCGAGTCGCGGTCGAGCGCCGCGGCGATCATGCCGATCCGCCGGCGCCCCGTCTCGACGAGCCGGCGCGTGATCGACGAGGCCGCGCCGACGTTGTCGATGACGACGAACGACGCGGAGCCCGCGGCGCCCGGCGGGTGGCCGACGTACGCGGCGGGGAGCTGGAGCCGCTCGACGACGCGCGTGACCGGGTCGTCGGCCCGCGCGGACACGATGATCACCCCGTCGACGAGCCCGCCCGAGAGGTAGCGCGCGACCCGGTCGGTGTCACGCTCGGTGTCGACGATCAGCACCGCCATCTGGTGGTCGGCCTCCGAGAGCCGGGTGTTCGCGCCGAGCAGGATCTCGCCGATGTTCGGGTCCTCGACGAACAGCGAGTGCGGTTCGTGCACGATGAAGCCGACGGCCTGGGTGCGCTGCATGACGAGGTTGCGGGCCGCGGTGTTCGGCACGTAGCCGACCTTCTCGATCGCGGCCTCGATGGCCTCGCGCGCCGCCGCGGAGACGTAACGCTCGCCGTTGACGTAGCGGCTCACGGTGCCGCGCGAGACCCCCGCCTCGAGCGCGACGTCGTGCACGGTGGCCCGCTTGGAGCGGGCCTGCTTCGTCGTCATGCGACTCACTGTACTGCGGTGGGGTGTTGACACGAGCGAGGCGCGATGGCATTCTGTGTACGTTCACAGAAATTGGCCGAGGGTCTTGCTCGGGCAAATCTGTGCACGTTCACAGAATCAACGACGATCACCGGGAGCACCGTGGACCACCCCGCGACGACGCTGGCGCCGATCCCGCCGCTGCAGGCCGAGCCTGCGCCCGCCGCCGCCCGCCCCCGCTTCCAGCACCAGGGCATCGCGTTCGGCTGCGACTACAACCCCGAGCAGTGGGAGCCTGCCGTCTGGCGAGAGGACGTCGCGCTCATGCGCGAGGCGGGCGTCGACCTCGTCGCGATCAACGTCTTCGGCTGGGCCGCCCTCCAGGGCCCCGACGGCGCGTTCGACTTCGCCGCACTCGACGAGGTGATCGAGCTGCTCCACGCCGCCGGCATCCGGATCAACCTCGGCACCGGCACCTCCTCGCCGCCGCCCTGGCTCACCGCGCGCCACCCCGAGATCCTCCCCGTCGTGGAGGACGGCACGACCCGCTACCCCGGCGGCCGCCAGGCGTGGTGCCCGAGCTCGCCGGTGTTCCGCCGGTACGCGCTCGCGCTCGTCGACGCGGTCGCCGAACGCTACGGCGCCCACCCCGCGGTGGAGCTCTGGCACGTCTCGAACGAGATCGGCTGCCACAACGCGCTCTGCCACTGCGACGAGAGCACGCTCGCCTTCCGTCGCTGGCTGCGCGAGCGCCACGGCACGATCGAGGAGCTCAACCGTGCGTGGGGCACGAGCTTCTGGAGCCAGCGCTACACCGACTGGGACGAGATCCTCACCCCGAAGCTCACGATCTCGAGCCGCAACCCCGGCCAGGTGCTCGACTTCCACCGGTTCTCCTCCGACGAGCTCCTCGGCTACTACCGTGCCGAGGCCGACGCGATCCGCCGGCACAGCGCCCTCCCGATCACGACGAACTTCATGGTCACCGCGCACATCCGCGACCTCGACTACCAGGCTTGGGCGCCCGAGATGGACGTGATCGCGAACGACCACTACCTCGACCACCGACTGGGCGAGCCGCGCACGGAACTCGCGTTCGCGGCCGACCTCACCCGCGGGCTCGCGGGCGGCGAGCCGTGGCTGCTCATGGAGCACTCGACGGGCTCGGTCAACTGGCAGCCCGTGAACCTCGCCAAGGAGCCGGGGCAGCTGCTGCGCAACTCGCTCGCGCACGTCGCGCGCGGCGCCGATGCGGTGTGCTTCTTCCAGTGGCGCGCGTCGCTGCAGGGCTCCGAGAAGTTCCACTCGGCGCTCGTGCCGCACGCCGGCACCGATTCCGACCTGTGGCGCGAGGTCGTCGAACTCGGCCGCATCGTCGGCGCGCTCGACGAGGTCGCCGGCACGCGCGTGCACGCCGACGTGGCGCTGCTGTTCTCCTGGGAGTCGTGGTGGGCGTCCGACGCCGAGAACCGTCCCACGCACGCGATCGAGTACCTCGACCAGGTGCACGCGCTCTACGGCGCGCTGCACGACCTCGGCGTCACCGTCGACGTGGTCCGGCCCGGTGCCGACCTCACGGGCTACCGCCTCGTCGTGGTCCCCGGGCTCTACCTCGTCTCCGATGCGGATGCCGCCGCACTCGACGCGGCCGTGGCATCCGGCACCCACGCCCTCGTGACCTTCTACAGCGGCATCGCCGACGAGCACGACCGCGTGCGACCGGGCGGCTACCCCGGCGCGTGGCGCGACCTGCTCGGCGTCCGCGTCGAGGAGTTCGCGCCCGTGCTCCCCGGCACGACGATCGAACTCGAATCGGGCGCGACCGCCTCGCTGTGGTCCGAACGGCTCGAGGCGACGGATGCCGCGGTGCTCGACCGCTTCGCGGACGGCCCCGCCGCCGGACGACCCGCCGTGACCCGCCGCGCCGGCGTCGACGGATCGGGCGACGCGTGGTACCTCGCGACGCTGCTCGGGCGGGACGACCTGCTCGACCTCGTCGACCGGGCGCTCGAGGGAGCGGGCGTGGCATCCGTCGCCGGCGCCTCGGCCGACGTCGAGGTCACCCGCCGATCCGGCGACGGACGCGCCTACCTGTTCGTCGTCAACCACGGATCCGACGACGTCGAGGTCGTCGCCCGCGGCACCGAACTCGTGACCGGAACCGACGTCGACGGCCGCCTCGCGGTGCCCGCCGGCGCCGTCCGCGTGATCAGAGAGGAGGGAGCGGCATGACCGCACCCATCACCAGCCCGGCCGGCGCTCGCACCGCAGCGCGCGACGGCGGGTCGAGGCGGGCGGGCAGCCGTCGCCGCCGTGTCCAGCATCCGGGCGCGATCGTCGCGTTCGTCGCGCCGTTCGCGGTGCTCTTCACCGTGTTCTACCTCGTCCCGATCGGGGTCGCCGTCTGGCAGTCGCTGCTCGTCGTGGAGCGCGAGGGCACCTTCGGCGAGGCCCGCGAGGTCTTCGGCGGCCTCCAGCAGTACGTGCTCGTGTTCCAGAACGAGGCGTTCTGGACGTCGGTGGGCCGCGTGCTGCTGTTCGGCGTCGTGCAGGTGCCCGTCATGCTCGGCCTCGCCCTGCTGTTCGCGCTCCTGCTCGACTCGCCGCTCGTCCGGGGCAAGAAGTTCTTCCGGCTGGCGTTCTTCGCGCCGTACGCCGTCCCGGGCGTCATCGCGGCGATCATGTGGGGCTTCCTGTACTCGCCGAACCTCTCGCCGTTCGAGGCGCTCACGAGCCGGGTCGACCTGCTCTCCGCCGACTTCGTGCTCTGGGCCATCGCCAACGTCGTCACCTGGGTGTTCGTCGGCTACAACATGCTCATCATCTACTCGACCCTCCTGGCGATCCCGCAGGAGGTCTACGAGGCCGCGCGCATCGACGGCGCCGGGCAGGCCCGCATCGCGTGGTCGATCAAGATCCCGCTCGTGCGCCCCGCGCTCGTGCTCACCGCGGTGCTCTCGATCATCGGCACGCTCCAGCTCCTCGCCGAGCCGCAGACGTTCCGGTCGTTCAGCTCGGCGGTCACGAGCACGTACACGCCGAACATGACGATCTACGCCACGAGCGCGGTCCCGAACGTCTCGCTCGCCGCGGCGTTCTCGGTCGTGCTCGCCCTGGCCACGTTCGTGCTCTCGTTCGCATTCCTGCGATTCACCCGACGGAAGGGGGCGGAGGCATGACCACCGTGATCGGTCCGGACGAGACCTCGGCGACGCCCGCCGTGAACCCGCGCGGCATCGGCCGCGGCGGCGACGCCCACCCCGGCACGACGCGCGGCCGCGGCCCCCGCGAGAGCCTCTTCTCGCGAACGGGCGCCATGCTCGTGATGGCGGTCTTCACGCTGTACTTCCTCGTGCCCATCTGGTGGCTGCTCGTGGCCTCCACGAAGGACCGCGGCCAGCTCTTCAGCACGAACCCGCTGTGGTTCGCCGACTTCCAGCTGTTCGAGAACATCGGAGCGCTCTTCGACTACCGGAACGGCGTCTACCTCCGCTGGATCCTCAACAGCCTGCTCTACGCCGGCCTCGGCGCGGTCGTCGCGACGATCCTCGCCGCGATGTGCGGCTACGCCCTCGCGAAGTACCGCTTCCCGGGCCGCGAGACCATCTTCAACATCGTGCTCGGCGGCGTGCTCGTGCCCGCCACCGCCCTCGCGCTCCCGCTGTTCCTGCTGTTCAGCCGGGTGCAGCTCACCGACACGTTCTGGGCCGTCTTCCTGCCGAGCGTCGTGAGCCCGTTCGGCGTGTACCTCTCGCGCGTCTTCGCCGAGGCATCCGTGCCCGACGAACTGCTCGAGGCGAGCCGGCTGGATGGCGCGGGCGAGGTCCGCACGTTCTTCACCGTGTCGATCCGGCTGATGTTCCCTGCGCTCATCACCGTGTTCCTGTTCCAGTTCGTGACCATCTGGAACAACTTCTTCCTGCCGCTGATCATGCTGCGCAGCGAGGAGCTGTTCCCGGTGACCTACGGCCTCTACGCCTGGAACTCGACCATCAACCAGTTCCCCGAGCTGCGCACCTACGTGCTCGTCGGGTCGCTGCTCTCGATCATCCCGCTGATCATCACCTTCCTGCTGCTTCAGCGCTACTGGCGCACGGGCCTCGGCACCGGAGCCCTGAAGTAGACACCCCCGCCCGGGGCATCCGGGCGAACCACCCCACCGAGAAGAGGAAACCATGCGACACACGAAACGAGCGGTCACCGCAGCCCTGCTCACCTCCGCCGCGCTCGCCCTGACCGGATGCGCCGCCGGCGACGCGTCCTCGGGCGGCGACGCCGCCTCGTGCGAGCCCGCAGGCGAAGACGTCACGCTCGAGTTCACGAGCTGGATCCCCGGCATCGAGGACGCCGTCGCGGCCTGGAACGAGGAGAACCCCGACATCCAGGTCGAGGTGCAGACCGGGCCCAACGGCAACTCGGGCACGTACCAGAACTTCTTCAACCAGCTCGAGGCGGGCAACGCCCCCGACCTCGGCCAGATCGAGTACGACGCCCTGCCGAACTTCCGCGTGCAGGACGGCCTCGAGGACCTCGCCGCGTGCGAGGACGTCGTGGCGGCCGAGGACCAGTTCCTCGAGTGGACGTGGGGGCAGGTCTCGCTCGGCACCGACGACCAGGTGTACGGCATCCCGCAGGACCAGGGCCCGATGGCCCTGTTCTACCGCAGCGACCTGTTCGAGCAGGCCGGCATCGACGTGCCGACCACGTGGGAGGAGTACCGCACGGCCGCCGAGGCGATCCGCGAGCAGGGCGGCTACATCACCAACTTCTCGCAGACCGACATCAACCAGTTCGCGGGCTTCGTCTGGCAGGCCGGCGGCCAGTGGTTCGCCAACGACGGCGACGCGTGGACCGTCGAGCTCGCGAGCGACGAGTCGATGACGGTCGCCGAGTACTGGCAGGACCTCATCGAGAACGACCTCGTCTCGACCTACCCGGCCTGGACCGACGAGTGGAACAACGCCTACAACTCGGGCGAGGTCTGGACCTGGAACTCCGCGGTCTGGGGCGCCAACTCGATCGCGTCGGGTGCGCCCGACACGGCCGGCAACTGGTCGGTCGCGCTCGCTCCCCAGTGGGAGTCGGGCGGCGCGGCCGCCGGCAACTGGGGCGGTTCGTCGATCGCGGTGTTCAAGGGCACCGACCACCTGTACGAGTCCGCGAAGTTCGCGCTGTGGCTGAACACCTCCGACGAGGCGCTCACCATCCTCAACGAGCAGGCGGCGATCTACCCGGCCACGAAGGCCGGCCTCGAACTGCCGACGCTCACCGAGGGCGTCGAGTTCTACGGCGGCCAGGCGATCTACGACGTGTTCGCCGAGGCGTCGGCGCAGGTCAACCCCGACTTCGTGTGGGGCCCGACCATGACGCAGACCTACGCCGACGTGTCCGACGGGTTCAAGGCCGCCGCCTCCGGCAGCAGCACCCTCATGGAGGCGCTCGAGAAGGGGCAGCAGTCCACCATCGACGCGCTCGAGGCCCAGTCCATCCCGGTCGCGGAGTAGCCTCCGCCATCCACCGCCCCGTGCCGCGGGCGACGACTCCACCGTCGTCTCCCGCGGCACGGCCGTTTCTGCGGGATGATCGGGGCATGACCCTCCCCGTGCCCGGCGTCCCCGCCGAATCCGACGAGCCGGGCGGCCACAGCTACGCGGCGCTGCTCGCGCCGGCGTCGGCAGCGCCGCGCGATGCGGTCCTCGCGGCGCTCCGCGAGCTCGGCTTCACCGGATGGCTCGCACCCCGGGCCGACGACTGGATCGTCGCGATCGCCGTGCCCGGCGACGGCGCGATCGCCTCCGGGCGCCGCGGCGTGCTCGACGCGGCGGCCGCGCTCGCCGCGGTGCTGCCGGCCACGGCGTTCGCGTTCCGCGTGCGGTGGGACCGCCAGCTCGTGATCGCGGCGTGGATCGCCGGTGAGGAGCTCGGGCGCTACTCGAGCGACCCGTCGCAGGAGCCGGGCGCCGACGAGGAGGTGCTGGACGACCCCTTCGGCGTCGAGCACGCCGCGGCGTTCGCCGCCGCGGCCGGGCGTCCGGACTCGGCGACGGAGTTGGAGGAGGTGCTCGCGGAGCCGCTCGACTCCGACAGCGTGTTCGAGTCGGAGCGCCTCGCGCGCGTGCTCGACCTGCTCGGGATGCCGCGATGGATCGTCGCCTCGGCTGCGCTGCCGAAGGACGTCCCGACCGGGCCCGACGCGCGCGAGTTCGTGAGGCTGGGTGCGGGGTCGACCGGTGCCTCCGGCGTCGTGCGGGGGTGGATGACGGGGCGCGTGCGTCGACGCACGCCGCCGCCGCCGGCGCTCGCCGACCCGCCGCGGGCGGACGATCCGGGCATCGATCCGTGGCTGCTCTGAGCTCGACACTGCCGAGCTCTCGACACTGCTGAGCTCTCGGCACTGCTGAGCTCTCGGCACTGCTGAGATCCCGATTCCGCCGAGCCCCCGATCGCGCTCGCGGTGCCGACACGCCCGAGAGGGGTGGCCGTCGCGGTGGCGCGGGAGTAGCATCGCCGCACTGCCGGACCGACACCGCCTCAGGAGGTCGCCATGAGCATCACCCTCGATGAACTGCCCGCCGTCACCGAGTGCTCGGTGGCCGGGTGCTCCTACAACGACCACTCCCACTGCCACGCCGCGGCGGTGACGATCGCCGGCAGCGTCGGGGATGCCGAGTGCGCGACGTTCATCCCGCTCGGCACGAAGGGCGGCCTCGACAAGGTCGTGACCCACGTCGGTGCCTGCCAGCGTTCGGAGTGCATCCACAACGATGCGCTCGAGTGCCACGCGGCCGCGGTCCGCATCGGGCCGGGAGCGGATGACGCGGACTGCCTGACGTACCAGACGGCGTAGCGACGCGCGGGCGGGGCGCCGCACCCGGCGCCCGCGTTCTGCTGTGAGCGGATCGACCTGTCACGCGACGGCTCCCGTGCGTAGCCTCGGGCTCATGGGCGAGACGATCGAGTTCCCGGGCGAGCGCACCGACACGAGGCGTCCGCGCCGCGCGAGGCCGCTCTGGCGCGACGTGCTCGGCGACGTGCTGCGCGACGAGCGACTCGAGCAGGAGCGCATCCTGACGGAGGTCGCACGGACCGCCGGCGTGTCGCCCCAGTACCTCTCGGAGGTCGAGCGGGGCCGGAAGGAGGCCTCGTCGGAGGTGCTCGGCGCGGTCGCCGACGCGCTGGGCCTCGAACTCGTGGACGTCGTGGGCCGTGTCGCCGGCCGACTCGCGCTGCGTGAGGTGAACGGCGTGCCCGGGGGCGGGATGGCCGGGATGCAGCGGTCCGCCGTGGGTCCGGTGACCGCTCCGTGGAGCGGCGCCCCGGCGCCGACGAACGCCTACCTCCTCGCCGCCTGACCGGGCCCGAGACCGACGGGCACCTGCGCGGTGAGCACCTGGTCGGCGAGCCCGTAGTCGACCGCGGCCTGCGCGGGCAGGATGAGGTCGCGCTCGGTGTCCGTTCGGATCGACGCGGCACTGCGGCCGGTGTCGGCCGCGAGCGCCGCCTCGAGTTCGGCGCGCACCCGCAGCACCTCGTCGGCGTGCAGGATCAGGTCGGGCACGGTGCCGCGACCCTGCGTGGAGGGCTGGTGCAGCGTCACCGTGCTGTGCGGCAGCATCGAGCGCTGTCCCGGGGCACCGCCCGCGAGGAGGACCGCCGCCGGACCGCCCGCACGCCCGACGCACGTGGTCGCGACATCCGCTCGAATGTGCCGCATGGTGTCGTAGACCGCGAGCGCGGCACTCGGCGAGCCGCCGGGGGAGTTCACGTACAGGCTGATCGGCGTCTCGCTGGACTCCGAGGCGAGGTGGAGGAACTGCGCGATGAGCACGTTCGCGACGCCGTCGTCGATCTCGGTGCCGAGGTAGACGATGCGCTCCGAGAGCAGGCGGCTGTAGACGTCGAGCGAACGCTCGACCCCGCCCCGCTTCTCGACGACGTAGGGGATCGTGTACGAGGTCATGCCGGCACCCCCAGCCCCGCGACCGCGCGCGGCTCGAGCGGGAAGAGTTCGTCGAGCCGCTCCGTCACGTGGTCGATGAACCCGTAGTCGACGGCCGCCTCGGCCGTGGACCAGCGGTCGCGGAGCGAGTCCTCGCGCACGCGCTCGACGGACTGTCCGGTGTAGCGCGCGATGAGCCCGAGCACCGTGTCGCGCGTGTAGCGCAGGTCGTCGGCCTGCAGTTCGACGTCGACGGCCGTGCCGCCGATGCCTGCCGAGCCCTGATGCAGGAGGATCCGCGAGTGGGGGAGTGCCGCGCGCTTTCCGGGGGTGCCGGCCGTCAGCAGGAACTGCCCGGCGCTCGCCGCCATGCCGACGGCGATGGTCGCGACATCGTTCGGGATGGCGCGCATCACGTCGTGGATCGCGAGCATCGCCGGCACCGAGCCGCCGGGCGAGTTGATCCAGAAGCGGATGTCGCGGCGCGCGTCGTCGGCGGCAAGCGCGACGAGCTGCGCGCAGATGCGGTTGCCGCCCGCCTGGTCGAGCTCGTCGCCGAGCACGATGATGCGCTCGTGGAAGAGCCGCCGGGTCAGTTCGGCGTCGATGGGCTGGACGGGTGGGGTCTCTCGATCGGTCATGGGCCCAGCCTCCGCCTCCGCGCCCCCATTCCGGGGCGGATGCCGCTCAGGGCAGCGCTGCTCAGGGCAGCGCGGGTGGTCGTGGCTTAGATTGACACGGAGGGAGGTCTCCCACATGAACGCGACCGGCCGTGCCGCGTCCGACCCGGAAGCGGTCGACGTGCTGCAGCCGTACGTGCCGCGCATGGTCCGCTACTGGGACGTGGAGACGCCCGGCCGTCGGCACCGATCGGTCGAGGGGACGATGGCGCTCGTCGACATCTCGGGATTCACCCGCATGTCGGAGCGTCTCGCGCGGTACGGCAACGTGGGTGCCGAGGAGGTCACCGAGGTCATCGACGGCACGTTCGACCGGCTGCTCCCCGCCGCATACGCCTTCGGCGCGAACCTGCTGAAGTTCGGCGGCGATGCCCAGCTCCTGCTCTTCACCGGCGAGGACCACCACCTTCGTGCCGTGGCCGCGGCGCACGACATGCGCGCCGAGCTGCGCGGGATCGACGGCTTCGCGACGAGCGCGGGCACCGTCTCGCTGCGCATGTCGATCGGCGTGCACAGTGGCACCTTCGACTTCTTCCTCGTCGGCGGGTCGCACCGGGAATTCATCGTCGCCGGGCCCGGCGCAACGAGGACCGTGGAGATGGAGGGGGCGGCGACCGCGTCGCAGATCCTGCTGAGCCCGGAGACCGCCGCCCTGCTGCCGCGCTCGAGCGTGGGCGTGGCGCGCGGGCCCGGCTGCCTGCTGCGGCGCAGACCGGAGGTGGAGCAGTCGGGATTCCTCACCGCCGAGTCGCCCGAGGTCGACCTGCGGCAGTTCGTGCCGGTCGGGCTCCGCCGAACGCTGCAGAGCGGCACGATCGATCCGGAGCATCGACCCGCGGCCATCGCGTTCGTGCACTACGCGGGGTTCGACCGGCTCGTGGCCGACGATCCGGCGCACGCCGCCGAGGTGCTCGAGACACTCGTCGCGGAAGTGCAGCGGTGCGCCGATGACCACGGGGTCACCTTCCTCGCGACCGACATCGCCCCCGACGGCGGGAAGATCATCCTCACGGCCGGCGTTCCCGACACCGCGGGCAACAACGAGGAGCAGATGCTCCTCACCGCACGGGAGATCCGGCACGGAGCGCCCCGCGACCTTCCGGTCCGGCTCGGCATCACGTCCGGGCACGTCTTCGCCGGTGCCGTCGGCCCTGCGTACCGGCGCACCTACACGATCATGGGCGACGCGGTGAACCTCGCCGCCCGCATCATGGCCGCGGCGCCGGCCGGTGAGGCGTTCGTCACGAGCAACGTGCTCGAGGCGTCGCGCACGACCTTCCGGATCACGGAGTGCGAGCCGTTCCCCGTCAAGGGCAAACAGCAGCCGGTGCAGGCGTACTCCGTCGGCGAGCCGAGGGGGAGCCGTGCCAACGAGCAGTTCGGCGCCACTCCGCTGATCGGCCGCGATGCCGAGCTGGAGACCCTCACGGCGGCATGGGCCGATGCCCGCGAGGGGCGCGGTCGGATGATCGATGTCACGGGCGACGTCGGGATGGGCAAGTCGCGCCTCCTGGCGGAACTGCGCGCCACCGCCAAGCCCGAGCGGGTGATCACCGCGGAGTGCCGGCTCTACCAGATGGCGACCCCGTACTTCCCGTTCCGAACGCTGCTCCGAGCCGCGTGGGGGTTGGAGGGACTCGGTCAGGAGGCGACCGAGACCGCGCTCGCCGAACTGGTGCGCACGCATTCCCCCGATCTCGAGCCCTGGCTGGCGCTCATCGGTACGCCGCTGGGCCTCACCCTGCCGGAGTCGGTCGAGGTCGCGCAACTGGACGACCAGTTCCGCCCCGCCCGCACGCGCTCTGCGGTCGCGCAGCTGCTCCGCGCCATCGTCCGCGAGCCATCGCTCTTCCTCATCGAGGAGGGCCAGTGGATGGACGAGGCATCGAGGGACCTCCTCGGGGCGCTCATCGCCGAGGTCGAGGATGTGCCGTGGCTCGTCATCGTCAGCCGTCAGCCCGGCGACCAGGGCTTCGTGGCGGATGAGGGACCGGCGGTCACCCACGTCGACCTGGCGCCGCTCGACGTCGCGCAGGCCACCGAGCTGATCCAACGGGCCACGGTGGGCACCCCCCTCCTGCCGAACCAGGTGGCGGCACTCGCCGCGAGAGCGGAGGGGAGTCCGCTCTTCCTCCTCGAGCTCCTCCAGGTGCTCCGCGGGGGCGCCGCGGTCGACTTCCTCCCGCAGTCCATCGAGGGACTCATCGCCGCGCGCATCGACCGGTTGCCGCCGGCCGACCGCAACCTCCTGCGACGCCTCGCCGTGCTGGGAGCCGGGTTCCGGCAGGAGCACATGCCGGCCGTGCTCGGCGCGACCGTGACCGATGTCGGCCGACAGGTGACGACTCTGCGCCGCCTCGGCGGATTCCTCTCCGTCGACGCGAACGGGTGGGTGCAGTTCCAGCACAGCCTGATCCGGGACGTCGCGTATGCGGGCCTGCCGTTCAAGACCCGCCGCGAGCTGCACGCGCAGGTCGGCGACGCGATCGCCGCGTCATCCGCCGGGCACCCCTCAGGTCAGGTCGAGCTCCTGTCGATCCATTACTCGGAGGCGCACCGGTGGCCGGAGGCGTGGACCTCCTCGCGCGATGCCGGCGAACACGCGAAGGAGATCTACGCCAACCTCGAGGCCGCGACCTTCTACCGCCGCGCGGTGAACGCCTCGCGGTACGTCGACGACCTGGCTCCCGCTCAGGTCGCGGACGTCTCCGAAGCCCTCGGCGACGTGCTCGAGCAGGCGGGCCTCTTCGAGGAGTCCGTCGAGGCGTACCGGCAGGCGGGCCGTCTCGTGCGGGACGATCCCATCCGTTCCGCCGGCGTCCTGCTGAAGCGCGCCCGAGCGAGGGCGCGCACGGGCGCGTACGCCGCGGCCTATCGGGATCTCACCACCGGCCGTCGCCTCGTCGCTGACATCGGGAGCGCCGAGGCGCTCGGCGCGACCGCCCGGTTGAACGCCCTGAACGCGCAGATCCGGCAGCTGCAGGAGCACATGCCCGCCGCGGTGCGGCTCGCCGAGCAGGCCATGGTGGAGGCCGAGGCGTCGGGCGAGCGCGAGGCCCTGGCCCGGTCGTACCAGGTGCTCGATGCGGCGTACGTGATGCTGGGCCAGTCGTCGAAGGCGATCTACGGCGAGCGAGCGCTCGCGATCTACGAGGAGCTCGGGGACCTTCCGGGCACCGCCGTCGTGACGAACAACCTCGGGGGGCAGGCCTACTGGCAGGGTCGGTGGGAGGACGCGGTCGGCTTCTACGCCCGCGCGCGCGATGCGTTCCTGCGCGCCGGCAACGAGGCGGAGGCGGCGACCTGCGGAGCCAACATCGGCGAGGTGCTCGTCAGCCAGGCGCGGTTCGCGGAGGCCGAGGAGGTGCTCGTCCCCTCGGTACGGGTGCTCCGTGCGCACGGGCTGGTGGATGCCGCGATCTTCGCCGAGATCCAGCTGGCGCGGTTGCACCTGCTCCGCGGGGACGACGGCGCGATGGAGGGCCTCGTCTCCATCCACGCCGAGGCGGTCCGGACCGGCCAGGTCCAGTCGGCGATCGAGGCGGCGATCCTCGTCGCACACGGGCTCGTGCTCGACGGGAGGCCCGAGGAGGCGCTCGACACGCTCGCCGAGGCGGAGGAAGGTGCAGGCGGGGAGGCCGAGCTCTACGGCAGCACCATCGCGCGCACGCGCGCGCTGGCCCTCGCCGCGCTGGGCCGCGCCGCAGAGGCGAGGGACGCGGTCGCCATCGGACTCGCGCAGGCGCGCGAGCAGGGGTTGGAGTTCGAGATCGCGCAACTCCGGATCATCGAGGCCGACCTCGGCGAGGACCCGGCGGCGGCGCAGGTGATCCGCGCCGAGGCGGAGGAGGTCCTCCGAGGGCTCGGCGTGGTGAGCACCACGCCGAGCCCTCGCGGATGACGGTCGGTTGCGGCGGGTCAGCGCATCTTCGGGTCGCCGATGCCGACGACGCTCCAGGTGGTGCGCATCTCGGTCGCCGAGTAGACGCCCGTGGTCTCCTGGACGATGCACCAGGTGTGGCCGGACGGGATCACGTCGGTGTCGATCGATCCCGGCACGTCCGGTGTCGCGTACGGATCGCCCGCGCACCAGGGCATGTCGACGAAGTCGAGCGGACCGTCGTCGTCCTGGTCGTACTCCAGCCGGTTGGTGAACGGGTTCGCCGAGGGCTTCGGGGCGAACGCCACGGTGCCCTCGTAGGCGGCCGGCTGCGGCGCGCCGATGTCGACCGGCACGAAGCTGATCGTCTCCGCCTCGATGTCCACGTCGAGCGTGTAGGGCTTCAGGACGCAGTCGGAGCCGTCGGTGTTCTGCAGTCGAGTGAAGCTGCCGTAGACGGTGCCGACCTCGATCGTCGCGGTGCTGTTCTCCTCGGTGCAGCCGAGCTCGCCGTCGAACCCGTCCCCGAGCGTGAAGATCGTGTCGAACGCGGGGTCGTTGCCGAAGTCCCGGCTTCCCTCGAGCGAGACCTCGCCGGTCAGCGGGCGCAGCTCGACGGAGTCGAACTCGGACGACGGTTCGATCGTCACGTAGCAGTTGTCGTTCGGGCCCGAGTCCGGTCCGGAGTCGGACGCGTTGCGACAGTTGACGATGGGCGCGGCCGCGGTCGCGGTCGCGGTGTACGGCGCCGTCGTGGTCCCGTCGGTCCCCTGGCCGGGGACGATGCCGCCGCCGGAACGCACCTGGAACGTGTCGACCTCTGCGCCGTCCTTCGAGACGACGACGTCGACCTGGACCGCGCCCTTCAACTCCATGTCGAGGCTCGCGCGGACCGCATCCGGCACGCCCTCCAGATCCACGTTCAAGAACTCGGTGTTGTCCACCCGCGCGCAGGGCACGCCCGTGGAGCCGCCGGTCTTGATGCCGATGGAGCCGTCCTTCAGGCCCGGCCCGCGGTCGCTGCCGTCGATGGAGGCGAGCGGCCCCTCGACGGTGATCAGGCAGTTCTTCGGCGTGCCGATGGTCTGGGTGATCGGGTCGCCGCCGTTGCTGTAGACGAAGCGGGTGCCGTCGCTTCCGAGATGCAGCCGGAGCGTTTCCTCGGTCGTGCCGGTCGCGCTCAGCGCCGTGGCGCCGATGCCGAGGGCGAGCGCCGCCGACGCCGCCGCGAGGAGTGCGAGTGATCGAGCCGTCTTCATCCTGGGCCTCCTGGAGCGCAGGTGATCCGGGCGCACGGATGCCACCCGAGGTCACGAATGGGCTCATGCTATCGACGCGTCCGACTCGCCACGACCCGCGTACAGGGGGTGCGGAAGCGATCGTGACCATTCCGCGACCGGGGCGATGGTGCCCCTCGAACCGGTGCGCGGCCTGAGGTCGCCGAGCTCGCGAGGTCAGCCGGCGCGCGCGATCGCGGGCCCCTCGGAGAACTGGCACGCGGTCGCGGTGAGCCGTTCGTCGGGGTCGAGGCGGCCGAGCACGGCGCCGGCGATCTCGTAGAGCTGCTTCAGCTGCTCGGGCGACAGCGCGTCGAGCACGTACTGCCGCACGGTCTCGACGTGGCCGGGCGCCGCCTCGTCGATGAGTCCGATGCCGGCCTCGGTGATGGTCGCGTTCGTCGCGCGGCGGTCGGTGGGGCAGGGGAAGCGCCGGATCAGGCCGCGCTCCTCGAGCCGTCGGGCGACGTGCGAGAGCCGGGGGAGGGTCGCGTTCGTGCGGGCGGCGAGGGTCGTCATCCGCATGGTCCGGTCGGGCGCCGACGCCAGCGCCATCAGGGCGGCGTACTCGAAGTGCGTCAGCTGCACGTCTCGAAGGAGCTGCTGGTCGAGGACCCCGGGCAGGAGCTCGGTGAGCGCGACGAGACGCACCCAGGCGGCCGATTCCTCGGTGTCGAGCCAGCGCGTGTCATCCGTCATGTCCGTCATTCTGCCACATTCAGTTGACGCGACAACTGTATGTGGTCTATCGTGTTGGTTGTCGCAACAACTTGTTGCAACAACCAATTACGCGGTCAACGCGGGAAGGACATCATGACGACCGTCAGCATCATCGGGAACGGCAACATGGGCACCGCCATCGGCGGCATCGTGGCGGCCGGGGGCAGCACCGTCGAGTACGTCGGCCGCGACGCGGCCGAGCCGATCACCGGCGACATCGTGGTCCTCGCCGTGCCGTACCCCGCGGTCGGCGAGATCATCGAGGCGCGGCGCGACCAGCTCGCCGGCAAGGTGGTCGTCGACATCACCAACCCCCTGAACTTCGAGACCTTCGACTCGCTCGTCGTCCCGGCAGACGGGTCGGCCGCCGCCGTCATCGCGGCCGCGCTCCCCGAGTCGCGCGTCCTCAAGGCCTTCAACACCAACTTCGCCGCGACGCTCGCCGCGAAGACCGTCGGCGGCGCCCAGCCCACCACGGTCCTCGTCGCCGGTGACGACGAACTCGCCAAGCGGGCACTGCTCGACGTCGTGCGCGCCGGCGGCGTGAACGCGGTCGACGCCGGCGCGCTCTCGCGCGCCCGCGAGCTCGAGTCGGTCGGCTTCCTCCAGCTCACGCTCGCCGTGCAGGAGAAGGTCGCCTGGAACGCCGGCGTCGCGCTCGTCGCCTGAGTCGTCCCGGCCCTCGCAGCGCCCCGGAGCCGTCGGCCCGGGGCGCTGCCGCATGCCGTGCGAGCCACGCCGACGCAACCCGTTGACTCGTCCGCCGACCGGGAGGAACGTTGAGGTGACGGGGCCCGGTCCGCGACCGCGACCCCGGAGCACCGAACGCCGGGGAGGAGCACGACATGAACGGCGACCCGCTGAACCCCTGGGAGGGCCAGGACCGACTGGGACCCGCCGGAGACCTCAACCCCGACAGCCCCGACCTCACCGGGACGATCAACACGATCGGCCTGCGGGACGCCTTCCCGGCTCCCGACGCGAACGACCTCGAGGCCGACAACGAGGTCGAGGAGGAGACCGTCGAGACGGTCGACCCCGCGAATCCGCCCGCCTGAGGGGCCGTTCGGCCCGGCTGCCGTCGGGCGGGGCGGATAGCGTGACCGCGTGGACTGGACCGCCTGGTTCGCCTGGTTCGACGCCCGCGATGCCGACCTCGCACGCGAGGTCGTCCAACGCGGCATCGCGGCCCTCTTCCTCATCGCGTTCCTGTCGACGCTGAACCAGTTCCGGCCGCTGCTCGGCGAGCACGGGCTGCTGCCGGTCCCGAGCCTCCTGCGCGCGGTCGACGACGCCGAGCGCCGCGTGCGCGAGCGCGCGGAACGCGCCGGCGAGCGCGTCGGCCGGCTCGGACGCACCCGGCGCCGCGGGTTCCTCGGGCCGACGATCTTCCGTCGGTGGGGGTACAGCGACGCGCGCCTCGTCGCCGTCTGCGCCGCCGGCATGGTGCTCGCGGCATCCGTCGTCATCGGGCTGCCGCAGCTCGGCCCGCCGTGGGTGCCGATGCTCGCGTTCCTGGCCATGTGGGCGCTCTACCTCTCGATCGTGAGCGTCGGCCAGACCTTCTACGGCTTCGGCTGGGAGATGCTGCTCTGCGAGGCCGGCTTCCTCGTCGCCTTCCTCGGGTCGCGCGAGGTTCCGCCGCCCCTGCCGACGATCGTGCTCGTCTGGTGGCTCGTCTTCCGGCTCGAGTTCGGTGCGGGCATGATCAAGATCCGCGGCGACCGTGCCTGGCGCGACCTCACCGCGCTGTACTACCACCACGAGACCCAGCCCATGCCGGGTCCGCTCAGCCGGCAGGCGCACCTCCTGCCGAAGTGGTTCCACCGCCTGGAGGTGATCGGCAACCACGCCGCGCAGCTGGTCGTGCCGTTCCTGCTGTTCGCGCCGCAGCCCGTCCGCACGATCGCGGCCGCGATCATCATCGGCACCCAGCTCTGGCTCGTCGTCACGGGCAACTTCGCGTGGCTGAACTGGATCACGATCGTTCTCGCGTTCGGTGCGGTCGGCGACGGGGTCGTGCGGTGGCTGCTGCCGTGGCTGCCGCTCGACGCGATCGAGACGCCGACGGATGCCGCGAGCCCGCCGTGGTGGATCGCGATCGTGCTCATCGTCACGGCGCTCATCCTCTGGCTCAGCCGGCATCCGTTCATGAACCTCGTCTCGAAGCGGCAGCTGATGAACGCGAGCTTCGACCGGTACATGCTGGTCAACGCATACGGCGCGTTCGGGTCGGTGACCCGGCAGCGCGTCGAGATCGTGGTCGAGGGCACGGCCGACGATCCGCGAGACGCGGCCGCGGAGTGGCGCGAGTACGCCTTCAAGGGCAAGCCCGGGGACGCCCGCCGGATTCCGCGCCAGTATGCTCCGTACCACCTCCGCCTCGACTGGCTCATGTGGTTCCTGCCGCTCGGTCGCCTCGAGGAGGCGTGGTTCCTCCGCTTCCTCGAGCGGCTGCTCGAGGCGGATGCCACGACCCTGCGCCTGCTCGCGCACGACCCCTTCGGCGGCGAACGCCCCCGGTCGGTTCGAGCCCGCACCGAGCTCTACCGGTTCAGCACGCGCGAGGAGCACCGCCGCACGCGCGACGTGTGGATGCGGCATCCGCTCGGCATCGCGATACCGCCGCTCTCGCTCGATGACCCCGTGCGCGACGACTGGGACGACCTCGACTGAGCGCCATGCACCTCCCGGCATGAATTCAGCCGCGCGTCGGAGAGAATGGGCGCATGGACTTCTCCCTCGAGTTCACGCCCGACCTGCTGGCCGTGTTCCTGACCCTGTTCGTGCTCGAGGTCGTGCTCGGCGTCGACAACGTGATCTTCATCTCGATCCTCGCCGCGAAGCTGCCCGTCGAGCAGCAGGCGAGGGCCCGCAACCTCGGCCTCACCCTGGCGATGCTCATGCGCGTCGGCCTCGTCTTCGCGGCCGGCTGGATCATCACGCTGAAGGAGGACCTGTTCGAGATCTGGGGCATGGGCTTCTCCGGTCGCGACCTGATCCTGATCGCCGGCGGCGTCTTCCTCGTCTACAAGGCGGTCTCCGAGATCCACCACAAGCTCGAGGGCGACGAGGAGCACACGACCGGTGCGGGCACGGCCACGTTCGGCGCCGTGATCGCGCAGATCCTCGCGCTCGACATCGTGTTCTCGCTCGACTCCGTGATCACCGCGGTCGGCATGACCGAGAACATGATCGTCATCATCACGGTCGTCGTGCTCTCGTTCGGCATCATGCTCTTCGCGGCGCGCTACATCTTCGCGTTCGTCAACCGCCACCCCACCGTCAAGATGCTCGCGCTGTCGTTCCTGCTCCTCATCGGCGTGTTCCTCGTCGCCGACGGGTTCGGCGTCAAGATCGACAAGGCCCTCATCTACGTGCCGATGGCCTTCGCGATCTTCGTCGAGGCGCTGAACCTCGCGGCCGCGGCGCGCAAGCGCCGCCGCGCGGGCGAGAAGAAGCCCGTCGAGCCGGTGCACCTGCACCAGCAGTACGTCGACGACACGGGCACCGCGCTCGAGCCCGCGAACCGCGACTGAGCGGCGGGGGCGCCGGCCCGGATGCGGGTGCAGTGGCGGTCGCGCTCGCCTCAGGCGCCGCGCAGGTAGTCGAGCTGCGCCCTGACCGATGCCTCGGCGGCACCCCGCACAGCGGGGTCGATGTCGGCGTACACGGTGTCCGTCACGGCCTCCACGGTCGCGGCGTCGCCCAGCCGCGCGAGCGCGGCGCGGACCTGGTCGAGCCGCTCGGCGCGATGCGCGAGGTAGGCGTCGCAGATCGCCGCGAGGTCGGGTAGTGCGGGGCCGTGCCCGGGCAGCACGGTGACCCGGCCGCCCGAGGCGGCGGCGGAGATGCCGATCGTGAGTAGCCGGTCGAGGGCCTCGAGGTACGGCCCGAGCGCGCCGTCGGGGTGGGCGATGATCGTGGTGCCGCGGCCGAGCACGGTGTCGCCGGTGAGGACGGCGAGGGGCGCGGCATCCGCGTCGTCGGGGCTCCGCAGCGCGAGGCACATCGAGTCGGAGGTGTGCCCCGGCGTCGCCAGGACCTCCAGCCGGAATCCGCCGGCGGCGACGACCTCGCCGTCGGCGAGCGGTTCGGCGCCCCGGCACCAGACCGGGTCGATCGCCCGGACGGGCGCGCCGGTGAGATCGGCGAACGCGTCGACCGCGTCGGTGTGGTCAGGGTGGCGGTGGGTGATGAGCACCAGCTCGACGCCGCCCTCTGCGAGTCGCTCGAGGTGCGCGGCATCCGTCGGCCCCGGATCGACCACGACCGACCCGGTCGCGCCCTCGCCCCGCAGCACCCAGGAGTTCGTGCCGTCGAGCGTCATGGGTCCCGGATTCGGCGCTCGCACGAGCGCCACGCCGTCGGGGAGCAGGGGAGCAGCGGCGGTCTCGGCCATGTCCGAAGTGTAGCCACCGGCGTATCCTGATCGGCATGCAGGTCGACGTGGACTCCGATGGCCAACCGACCGTCGGGTCGGCGGCCACCGTCGTGATCCTGCGCGAGGGCGCCCGGGGCCTCGAGGTGCTCCTCGGCGAACGCAACCACCGCGGGTCGTTCGCGGGGGCGTGGGTCTTCCCCGGCGGGGCGGTCGACGAGGCGGATGCCGCGGGCGATCCGGTCGACTCGTCTCCAGCGGCTCGACGGGCCGCGGTGCGGGAGACGCTCGAGGAGGTCGGGCTCGAGCTCGGCGTCGACGACCTCGTGGAGTTCGCGCTGTGGAGTCCGCCGAAGGGCGTGCCGAAGCGGATGCGGACGCGGTTCTTCGCGGCGCGCGCGCCCGAGGCCGAGGTCCGGCTCGCGACCGACGAGCTGATCCAGGCGGAGTGGCTGACGCCGACCGAGGCGCTCGAGCACCACGCCGACGGGGCGATGACGCTCTTCCCGCCGACCTGGGTGACCCTCCACGAGCTCCGGGACGCAGCCGATGTCGATGCGGCGCTCGCGCAGCTCGACGCGCACGAGCTGCGCGCCTACGTCGGCCGGTTCGACGACGACCGGACGACACTGTACTGGCAGGAGGACGAGCACTTCCACACGGACGACCGCGAGCATCGCGCCGTGCCCGACGACGGGCCCGACGCCGATGGACCGCGTCACCGTCTCATGATGGACCGACTGCCCTGGGTGTACCTGCACTCCTTCTGATGGCCGTCGCGCCCGATTCCGAGGCCCCTCGTATTCGCTAGATCATCTAGTAACGAGTTCGTGTAGTATCGGCGGAATGTCTGACGAGCGATCCTCGGGGTACTGGTATTCCGCCGATCGCACCCGCAGAGGGGTCGCGGTCCTGAATGCGCTGCGCGACTATCGCGCGGCCGAAGCGGCGATGCGCCGAAGAACGCGCTCGGCGATGCGGATGGGGGAGACCGACCTCCTCGCCATCCGCTACCTGCTGAAGCGCGAGGGCGAGGGGCGATCGGTCAGCCCGAAGGACCTCGCCGCACACCTCGGCATCTCGTCGGCCTCGACCACCGTGCTCATCGATCGCCTCGTCCGCAGCGGGCACGTCGAGCGTCGACCGCATCCGACCGATCGGCGCGCGCTCGTGATCGCGCCCACCATCGCCAGCGACGACGAGGTGCGGGCGACGCTCGGCGACATGCACCGGCGCATGATCCAGGTGGCCGAGGGGCTCGAGCCCGACCAGGCCGTCGCCGTGCTCGACTTCCTCGGGGCGATGCGCGAGGCGGTCGACAGCGTGCGCGACGCCCACGGCGAGGAGGCGCCGGCGGCGCCGGTCACCGCGATCGATTCGGTGCGCTCGGCCACGGCGGGGTGACGTCGACTGTCGCCCTGCAGTACTTCTGTCAACCCCGACTGCCTGAATTGTCGCGCCGGTCGCAGTGGCTGATACTTCTCGGAAGTAGTTGTCCGGGAAGATGCTAGTTAGATAAACTAGCAAAACTGTCTCACAGCAGTCACGACAGCACCTGAGTCGGCCACGGCCGAGGAGAAGAGGCCGCGGATGCACGGGTCCAACCCCACTGACGGTCCGTCCTCGCCACCGGGTCCCATGGGCATGCACGGCGTCGGGGTGCGCACCGATCCGACGCGCCGGAACGATCCGGCGAGCGGATTCGACTCCGGACCGCTGCGGCCGACCGACCCGAGCGTCCGCACCGACCCGGCCGCCATGCCCGTCGTTCCGGCGGTGACGCCGAGCCCGGCCCCCGCGCCCGGCTACGACGCGCCCGCCCGGTCTCACCCCGACACCGTGGGTGAGCCCGCACCGCGGTACGAGTTCCTCGAGCACATCGGGTCCGGCGGCATGGCCGACGTCTACCGCGCGCGCGACAACGAACTGGGTCGGCACGTCGCCGTCAAGCTCTTCCGCGAGACCGACGAGACGGTCGCCGACCAGCAACGACGCGAACGCGAGATCAAGCTGCTGAGCGGGCTGACGCACGTCGGCCTCGTGCCCGTCCACGACGCCGGCCGGCTGATCCACGCCGGCATCGAGCGCCGCTACCTCGTGATGGAGCTCGTCGACGGGCTCTCGCTCGCGCATCGCATCGCCGAGGGCCCGGTCAAGCCGCGCCAGGTCGCCGACATCGGCGCTCAGGTCGCCGACGTCCTCAGCTACGTGCACGGCCGGGGGGTCGTGCATCGCGACGTCAAGCCCGAGAACATCCTCGTGAGCGAGGTGCCCACGTTCGGCTACACGCTGATGACGCGCCTCGCCGACTTCGGCGTCGCGCAGTTCGTCGACGGCACCAGGCTCACCGGCCACGGCACCATCATGGGCACCGCCGCCTACATCTCGCCCGAGCAGGCCCGGGGCGAGGAGGTCACCGCGGCGACGGACATCTACTCGCTCGGCCTCGTGCTCCTCGAGGCGCTGAAGGGCGAGCGCGAGTACACCGGGACCCCGATCGAGGCCGCGCTCGCGAGGCTGCACCGACCGCCGGCGATCCCCGACGACCTCAGCCCCGAATGGCGATCGATCCTCGGCGCCATGACGGCCGACGACCCGGCCGTTCGGCCGAACGCCCACGACGTCGCGAGCACGATGCGCGACCTCATCCGCCTGATGATCCTGCAGACGCAGGTCCGCAAGGGCAGGGTCCCGGTCTGGGCGAAGGCGACGGGCGACGCGGTCGCCGGTGCTGACCGACGTCGACGCATCGCGGGCATCGCGGGCATCGTGATCGGCGTGATCGGCGTCGGCATCGCGATCGTCGTCGGCATCGCCGCGAGCACCGGGCTCATCGGGTGACGACGACGGTCGCGGCCGCGCCGGGAGCGGTGCCCGCGGGGCCGGCGCGGCGTCGGGCGGATGGCGGCGCGGCGCGCCGAACGGGCGCGCGCGGGCCGCGGGCGTAGCGTCGCAGCCATGTGGAGACGCGTGGCCGGAGCCATCCGGAAGCCCGAACCGACCGTGCAGGCCGAGGTGACCACCGATCGGGATCCGAGCGCCCCCGAGGTGCGCGTGCACGCCTTCCGGATCGGCTTCGTCGGCGCGATCGGCGTCCTCCTGGCGCTGTTCATCGGCGGCATCGTCGGGCAGCTCAGCACCGTCATCCTCTACATCGCGCTCGCGCTGTTCCTCGCGCTCGGCCTCGACCCCATCGTGAGCTGGCTCCAACGTCGGGGGATGCCGCGCTGGGTCGCGATCCTCATCGTGTTCGCGGCCGTCATCGGCCTCTTCATCGGCCTGATCGCTACGATCGTGCCGATCGTCGTCACCCAGATCACCGAGGTCGTCACGAACTGGGAGCAGATCGTCCAGGACTTCCAGGACAGCGACCTCGTCGCCTGGATCGGCTCGATCACGGGCAGCAGCACCTGGCTCGCAGACTCGATCGCCGCCATCGGAGAATGGCTGGCCGACCCGTCCAACATCGGCGCGCTCACGGGCGGCATCCTCGCGGTCGGCGCCGGGATCGCCGGCGGGTTCACGGGCGCCACCATCGTGCTGATCCTGACGCTGTACTTCCTCGCCTCGCTCGACGCGATGAAGCGCTATGCGGCCCGGTTCGTGCCCGCGTCCTCGCGGAACGGCTTCGTCGACGTCTCGCAGGAGATCACCGGGTCGGTCGGCCGCTACGTCATCGGCCAGATCAGCCTCGCGTCCGTGAACGGCGTGCTGAGCCTCGTCTTCCTGACGATCATCGGCGCCCCCGCGCCGATCCTGCTCGCGTTCATCGCGTTCCTCGGCTCGCTCGTGCCGCTCATCGGAACGCTGACGGGCGCGGTCGTCATCTCGCTGATCTGCCTCGCGGCCTCGCCCGCGACCGGGCTCGCCGCCGCAATCTACTACCTGGTGTACATGCAGCTCGAGGCCTACGTGCTGAGCCCGCGCATCATGAGCCGCGCGGTCGCGGTGCCCGGCGCGCTCGTCGTGATCGCAGCGGTCGCGGGCGGAACGCTCGGCGGCGTGCTCGGCGCGCTCGTCGCCATCCCGGTCGCCGCGTCGCTCATCATCATCGTGGAGAAGGTGATCTTCCCCCGGCAGGATGCCGCCTGACCGCGCCGTTCAGAACCAGATGCTGAGGTGCGGCGCGCGCGTCGACGCGAACATCCGGTCGGCCAGCTCGAGCGCGCCGTTCGACGACGCCGTGATCCGGCCCGCTCGCGCGAGCACGGACGGGCGCACGCCGCCGAGGTAGATCGAGGCGAGGTCGCGCACGTCGAGCTTCAGCGAGCGGGGTTCGGCGGCCCTGGCGGCCGCTCGCGAGCCGGAGCCCTCCGAGCCCGCGGCGCGGGCGCGCGATCGCTCGCGCTTGGGTGCGGCGGTGGAGTTCGAGGCGGTCGCACTGGCGGCATCCGTCGACCCGTCGGACCGGGGGACGTGCACGACCGCACGCCCGTCGGCCGATGCGAGCAGCGTGTAGCGGCCCGCGGCGTAGCCGAGCGGGTCGTCGATGTCGAGCACGAGTTCGCCCGCCGCGCCGTACCGGCGGGCGCCGAGCGCCGCGGCCGCATCGACGATGCGCACCCAGAGGTGGTCGGTCACGTCGACCACGCGGACCGCCCGCGGGTCCTCGAGCAGCCACTCGATCGGCTCGTCGACCGAGCGCAGACGACCCCGGACCCCGGTCACGAAGTCCTGCTCGACGAGCACCCGCCAGAGCGCGCGCTCGGCGTCGTCGGTCGCCGCGGCGAACACGTCGAACTCGGCCCAGCCGGGCTCGTTCGGCTCGCGCGTGACACGGAAGGCCGCGAAGCCCTGGGGCTGGCCGTGCTCGTCGTCGTAGCGGATGGCGCGCAGCGCGCGCGACGCGTCGGATTCGGGATCGACGAGGCCGAGCATCCGGTCGAGGATGCCGGCCCAGCGGTCGATCTCACCGGGGGTGCGCGCCACGGCACGGCGTGAGATCGCAGCGGCCGCATCGCGGAGCGCCGCCGGCTCGACGAAGTGCACGCGACCGGGCGCGCTCGGCCCGTTCCACTTCGCCCGACGTCGGTCGATCTCGATGGTGGCGGCCCGCGCCGCGGGCGCGTAGCCGTAGCGTCCGTAGATCGTCGCCTCGGTGACGGTGAGCATCGCCACGGCGGCGCCGGCGTGCTCCGCCGCGCGGAGCTCGGCCTCCATCATCGCGCGGGCGATCCCGCGGCGCCGATGCGTGGGGGAGACCGTGACGGAGCTCACCGCCCAGCCGTCGACGCTGCGCCCGCCCGGTACGCTGAGGCCGGTCGGCCAACTCGAGACGGTCGCGACCGGCACGTCCGGGTCGGGGACGCCGGGGTCGAAGACGCCGTGCAGCCGGCGCTCGCCCATGACGCGACGCTCATACTCGCGCGTCACCTCGCGCGGGCGCGCGTGGTGGAACCCGCGGTGGTCGGCGTCGATCCAGCCGTCGAGCGCCTCGGTGTCGCTCGGATCGATCAGGCGGTAGTCGAGTCCCTTCGACGCGAGCGCGCCCTTGGCATCGGGATCGACCGGGATGGAGCGGGGTTCGAACGACACCGATCCAGCCTACCGAGGCTCCCGACGACGAGGCCGGGAGCCCGGGTGAGCGTGGAGGACCTGCTCAGGTCCGCATGAGGGATCCGCCCGCTCGGACGCGGGAGATGGCGTCGACGGTGGCGGCGAGGATGAGGACGCCGCCGGTGACCATGAGGTTGACGCCGGCGGGGAGGTTGAGCAGGCCGAGGCCGTTGGTGATGACGGCGATGACGAGGGCGCCGATGGCGGCGTGCATGAGGCGTCCGCGGCCGCCGAAGAGGCTGACGCCGCCGACGACGGCGGCGGCGACGCCGGAGAGCACGATCTCGCGGCCGGCTGCGGCGTCGATGGAGCCGACCTTGCTGATCGAGAACAGGCCGGAGACGACGGCGAGGGTGGAGCAGACGATGAACGCGCTCCAGCGGATCGCCATGACCTTCACTCCGGAGCGGCGGGCGGCTTCGGCGTTGCCGCCGATGGCGTAGAGGTAGCGGCCGAAGCGGGTGCGGTCCAGGACGAAGGTGCCGATCCAGAGGATGACGAGCACGATCGGCACGACGATGGGGACGCCTTCGACGACGCCGACCGATTGGCCGCGGTTGCGGCTGAGGACAGCGATCGCGGCACCGCCGATGACGGCGATCACGCCGAGCTTGATCCAGACCAGGGCGATGGTGCGGTTCGGCACGCCGGCGCGGGTGCGGCGGGCGCGGTCCCAGAACGAGATGCCGGCGGAGATGGCGATGATGATGGCGAGCATGACCCAGCCGGCCCAGACGGGCATGTTGGAGTTCTGGATGTCGCGGATCTCGGGGATCTGGACCCGGTACAGGCCGCCGGAGCCGATGATCATGAGGGTCAGGCCCTGGTAGCCGAGGAACAGGCCGAGGGTGACCACGAAGGATGGGATGCCGACCCTGGCGACGAAGAAGCCGATCAGGGTTCCGGTGAGGATGCCCGCGGCGAACGCGATCGCGAGGGCGATCGGCCAGGCGATCGCGTGCACGTTGACGAGCACGATGAACAGCGCCATGGTCATGCCGCTGGTCACGCCGGCGGACAGGTCGATCTCGCCGAGCAGCAGCACGAACACGAGCGCCATGCCGAGCATCACGAGCGTCGCGGCCTGGGTGAGCAGGTTGGCGAAGTTGCGTTCGGTCAGGAAGAACGGGCTGAGGAAGCTGAACAGGATGGTCAGCACCACCAGGCCGGCGACGGCGGGCAGGGCGCCCATGTCGCCGTGCTGGATGCGCTGGAGGTAGGCGCGGGCCTGGTCGGCGACCGAGCCCTCCTGCCCCGAGCCGATCAGGTCGTTGACGTCGTTCACGCTGGTGTCGGGCGCGGGCCCGGTCGTCTGCGGCGCCTGCGGGGTCTGGGGGGTTCGGGGGGTGCTCATGCGCTGGCTCCCTGCTGGACCTTGGTGCCGGTGATGTACCCGACGACATCGTCGCGGGAGGTCTGGTCGGCGTCCAGGTGCGCGACCATCTGGCCGAGGTAGAGGACGTCGATGTGATCGGCGACCTCGAACACGTCGGCGAGGTTGTGGCTGATCAGGATCACCGCGACGCCCTGGTCGGCCAGGCGCCGGACCAGGTTCAGCACCTGCTCGGTCTGGGCGACCCCGAGGGCCGCGGTCGGCTCGTCGAGGATCACCAGCCGTGCCTTCTTCAGCACCGCGCGGGCGATCGCGACCGTCTGGCGTTGCCCGCCGGACAGGCTCGAGACCTTCTGCCGCACCGACTTGACCGTGCGCACCGACAGGGAGCGCAGCGTGTCGGAGGCCTCCTTCTCCATCAGGCCCTCGTCGAACGTGCCGAACTCGGTCTCCTCGCGGCCGAGGAACATGTTCTGCACGATGTCGAGGTTGTCGCACAGCGCGAGGTCCTGGTACACCACCTCGATCCCGAGCCGGGACGCATCACGCGGATGATGCAGCGACACCGGCGCGCCATCGAAGCGCACCTCGCCGCCGTCGTAGGGCTGCACCCCGGCCAGGCCCTTGATCAGGGTCGACTTACCCGCCCCGTTATCACCCACCAACGCGGTCACCTTGCCCGGGAAGGCCTTCAGCTCGACCCCCTTCAACACGCTCACCGGGCCGAAGCTCTTCACGACCCCGCTCAGTTCGATCAGTGGCACGTCCATGGGCGTTCCTTCCGACATCGTCGTCGCTCCCAGCGTGGCACGCGCGACGCGGCGGCGGGAGAGGGAATTGGTCCCGGGCCGCGGCGACGCGCCGCGACCCGGGACGGATGGATGATGCAGCCGGCTAGTGCCGGCGTCGACGGATCGTCACTCGATGCCGTACTCGGCGCACTTGGCCTCGACCTCGCCCTGGCAGAGCTCGGCCGGGTCGGCGTCGCCGGCCTCGACGACCGTGATGACCTCGTCCGGTCCGACCAGCTGCGGGGTGACCGCGAAGTACGGCGTGCCGTACGGGTCCTCCAGGTCGGGCTCGGCGGGCGTCTCACCGTTCAGCAGCTGCACCGCGAGCTCGACCGCGGCCTCGGCCTCGAGCGCGACCGGCTTGTACACCGTCGCGGTCTGCTTGCCGAGCAGCACGTTCTGCAGGCCCGCGATCGACGCGTCCTGACCCGAGACCGGCACCACGAGGTTGTTCTTGTCCAGGATCGTGATCACGCCCGCCGCGTTGGTGTCGTTCGCGACCCACACCGCGTCGACCTTGCCGTCCAGCGAGGTCAGCGCCTGCTCGAAGTTCGTCGCGGACTTGTCGCCGTCCCACACGCCCGGCGGCTCGGCGGCCGGCGTGATGCCCTCGGCCTCCATCACCTCGACCGCACCGTCGTGGAACATCTTCGCGTTGTTGTCGGACGGGTCGCCGCCCATGTACACCACGACCGCCTCGGCCGGGTCCTTGCCCGCGGCCGCGAGGCCGTCCAGGATCGACTGGCCCTCGAGCCGGCCGACCTCGACGTTGTCGAACGACACGTAGTAGTCCGCGCCCTCGATCGAGCGGTCGTACGCGATCACCGGGATGCCCTCGGCCGTCGCCTTCTCCGCCACCGCGGCACCGGCGCCGTTGTAGTCGACGAGCAGCATCACGCCGCAGCCCTTGCTGAGCTGCTGGTCGGCGATCGTGGCGTACTTGTTCGTGTCGCCCTGCGCGTTCTGGATATCGGTCTCGAAGCCCGCCTCCGAGAGCCCCTCCTCCAGGTACTTCCGGTCGAAGTTCTCCCAGCGCGGCGAGGATGCCGCGTCGGGCAGGATCACGCACGCACGCGCCGCAGCCGCGTCATCACCCGACCCACCACCGGAATCACCGCTCGAACAGGCCGCCAGCAGCAGCGCTGACGCGCCCGCGACTGCGACGGCGGAGACCAAGGATGTCGTTCTCATGTCTCTCCCCTAGCAAGGTGAGGTCGACCCCTCCGGGTGTCACCGTCATCGTCGGCGGTGGCAGGGGCCATGTTCCTCCTGAATGCCGGACGCCCCAACATATGTTGGTAACGCTTCCGTAACTCCCGGCATTCAGGGCGGAGAGCGCTCCCACCCGTTCGGGGGGCGCGCATGAGGACTGGCGGGCCCGCCGGAACCACGGCAGAATCGAACCATGCATGGGCAAGCGCTTTCCCGGATCGAGCGAGCGATCGACGGCCGACGACCGGGCCGCTCGGTGCTGCGACTGCTCGGCATGCACCGGCGCCGGGTCGCGGCATCCGTCGTCTTCTTCGCCCTGAAGGACACCCCGCTCTGGCTCATGCCCGCCGTCACCGCCGAGATCATCGACGTGGTCGTCGCCGGGGGCCCGCTCCGCGACCTCGCGCTGTGGGCGGGCATCGCGATCGTCGCGCTGCTGCAGAACTACCCGAACCACGTCGCGTACACGAAGCTCTTCATGGGCGCCGTGCGCGACATCGGCCGCGACCTGCGCAACGCGCTCGCCGCGCGCCTCCAGGCGCTCTCGATCGGGTTCCACACGCGCTCGAACTCGGCGATCGTGCAGACCAAGGTCGTGCGCGACGTCGAGAACATCGAGGTCATGCTGCAGCAGACCGCGCACCCGCTCCTCTCGGCGACGATGGTGCTCATCGGCGCGATCGTGATGACCGCGATCAACGTGCCGCAGTTCCTGCCCGTGTATGCGCTCGCGATCCCGCTCGCCGTCCTGCTCCGCGCCATCCTGAACCGGCGCAGCCGCGCGCGCAACGAGCGGTTCCGGCTCGAGGTCGAACAGTTCTCCGCACGCGTCGGCGAGATGGCGACGCTGCTGCCCATCACCCGCGCGCACGGCCTCGAGCACGTCGCCGTCGACCGCGTCGCGACCGGCGCCGAGGGCGTGCGCTCGGCCGGCCTCCGGCTCGACCTGCTGAACGGCCGCTTCGCGTCGCTGTCGTGGGTGACGCTGCAACTCCTGGGGGTCGGATGCCTCGTGCTCGCCGCCTGGGTCTCGATCGCCGGGTGGCTGCCCATCACGGCCGGCCAGGTGGTGCTGCTGAGCTCCTACTTCGCGCTGCTCACGTCCGCGGCGACCGGGCTGCTCATGCTGCTGCCGATCATCGCGCGCGGCACCGAGTCGATCCGGTCGATCGCCGAGGTGCTGCAGGAGCCCGACCTCGAGTTCAACGAGGGCAAGCGCGCCGTGGAGCGCGTCGGCGGCGGCATCCGCCTCGACGGGGCCGAGGTGCGCTACGAGTTCGGCGAGCCGCCCGCGCTCGACGGCATCGACCTCGACGTCCGCCCGGGGGAGACCGTCGCGTTCGTCGGCTCGTCGGGCTCGGGCAAGTCGACGCTGCTCAACCTCGTGCTCGGCTTCCTGCGGCCCACGCGCGGGCGGGTGCTGCTCGACGGCGTCGACATGGAGGAGCTCGACCTCCGCACCTTCCGCCGGTTCGTGTCGGTCGTGCCGCAGGAGTCGGTGCTCTTCGAGGGCACGATCCGCGACAACATCGTCTACGGGCTCGGCGAGGTCTCCGACGAGCGCGTGCTCGCCGCGCTGCGCGACGCCAACGCGCTCGAGATCATCGAGGCGCAGCCGAACGGCTGGGACACCGTCGTCGGCGAACGCGGCGCTCGCCTCTCGGGCGGCCAGCGGCAGCGACTCTCCATCGCCCGGGCGCTCGTGCGCGACCCGCGCGTGCTCATCCTCGACGAGGCGACGAGCGCGCTCGACCCCGCCTCGGAGGCGAAGGTGCGCGATGCGCTCGGCCGCCTCATGCGCGGACGCACGACGCTCGTCGTCGCACACCGGCTCTCGACCATCCGCTCGGCCGACCGCATCGTGGTGCTCGAGCGCGGGCGCGTCGTCGAGATCGGGTCGCACGACGAGCTCGTCGCGCGCGGTGGGCGGTACGCCGAACTGCACAGGGTGCAGTCGGCGTAGCCGCGTCGGGCTACGCGACGCGGGCCGTGAGGCGCACGAGCGTCCACGACTCCGGCAGGAGCGGAACGGTCGACACGTCGTCGGCCGTGGTGACGCCCTCGAGCGCGCGCGGTGCGGCCGCGGCGCCGCGTGCGGCGAGGTCGGACGCGGCATCCGTCGACGAGGCGCCGCGCACGTTGTCGTCGGCGACGATGACGGATGCCTCGACGAGGGCGACGTCGGCGAAGCCGACGTGCTCCACGGCCGCGTCGACCGGCTCGGCCGTGCGGTTCACGAGGATCGCGACGAGCGAGCCGGACGCGGCATCCCACGTCACCGTGCCGGAGACGCCGGCGACCTCGCCGTGCTTGTCGGTCGCGAGGGTCGGACCCTCGACGCGCGCGTCGAGCGCGACACCCTGGGCGTGCGCGGCCGTGAGTGCGATCGGGTGGAACGTGGTCTGCTTCCACGCGTCGCCGCCGGGCTCGGTGAGCATGGGGGCGATGACGTTCACGAGCTGCGCGAGGCACGCGACGGCCACGCGGTCGGCGTTGCGGATGAGCGTCGCGAGCAGGTCGCCCGCGACGACCGCGTCGAGGCCCGAGTAGACGTCCTCGATGAGTCGCGGTTCCTCGAGCAGTGCAAGGTTGTCCTCGCCGGGGAACTCGGAGATGTACCAGATGTTCCACTCGTCGACCGAGAGCTTCAGGCGCTTGGGCGAGTGGCGGCGCGCGGCGACGGCGTCGGCCGTGGCGACGACCTCGTGCATGAACGCCTCGAAGGATGCCGCGCTCGCGAGGAAGGAGCGGCGGTCGCCGTCTCGCTCCTGGTAGTACGCGTGCACCGAGATGTAGTCGACGTCGTCGAACGTGTGCTCGAGCACGACGCGCTCCCACTCGCCGAACGTCGGCATCTCGCGGCTCGACGACCCGCACACCACGAACTCGATCGACGGGTCGACCCGCCGCATCGCCTGCGCGGCCTGGCTCGCGAGCTTGCCGTAGTCCTCGGCGGTCTTGTGCCCGATCTGCCACGGGCCGTCCATCTCGTTGCCGAGGCACCACAGCTTCACGCCGTAGGGCTCCTCGGCACCGTTGGCGCGACGTCGGTCGCTCCAGGCCGTGCCGCCGGGAACGTTGCAGTACTCGACGAGGTTCGCCGCGGCATCCGCCCCCCTCGTGCCGAGGTTCACCGCCATCATCGGCTCGACGTCGGCCTTGCGCGCCCAGCGCATGAACTCGTCGGTGCCGAACGTGTTGGGCTCGATCGTGCGCCACGCGAGGTCGATGCGCGTCGGGCGGTCCTCGACGGGGCCGACGCCGTCCTCCCAGAAGTAGTTCGAGACGAAGTTGCCGCCGGGGTAGCGCACGAGGCTCGTGCCGAGCTCGCGCGTGAGGTCGATGACGTCGCCGCGGAAGCCGTCGGCGTCAGCCGTGAGGTGCCCCGGCTCGAACACGCCCGTGTAGACCGCGCGGCCCAGGTGCTCGACGAACGAGCCGAAGATGCGTCGGTCGATCTCGCCGACGACGAACGACGGGTGGACGGTGATGCGGGCGGTCTGCGTCATCGCGGTGCTCGGCTCTCTGATCGTGTGCGGCGGTTCGAGTTCTGCGGGTGCGTTTACGGGTGCGGGTTCGGCGGTTCGGTTCCGGAAACGCGTCGCCCCGATCGGTCGCGTCCGGGGGCTGGGCGACCGGTCGGGGCGACGCGGCGGGGGCAGGCGGCCGGCGTCAGCCGGCGGGGGCGGGGGTCGGAGCGGGGGCGGTCGGCGCGGGCGCGTTCGTCGCCGCGAGGTACGGTGCCACGGCCCGGTCGAAGGATGCCGCGGTGCGGGCGACGACCTCAGCGTACGGCGTCGCCCAGATGTCGGCGTTGAAGAGCTCGACCTCGATGTCGCGGTCGTACCCCGTCGCCTCGACGGCCCGGGTGAAGGCCGCGAAGTCGATCACGCCGTCGCCCGGGTAGTGGCGGGCGAGCAGCACGTCGGCGGGCAGCGGCGTCGTCCAGTCGCACACCTGGTAGCTCGCGATGCGGCCCTCGCGGCCGGCGCGCGCGACCTGGTCGAGCACCTCCGGGTCCCACCAGACGTGGAACGTGTCGACCTCGACTCCGACGGTCTCGGGCGCGAACGGCGCGGCGAGGTCGAGCGCCTGCTTCAAAGTCGAGACGACTGCGCGGTCGGACACGTACATCGGGTGGAGCGGCTCGATCGAGAGCTGCACGCCCGCGGCCGCGGCATCCGGAACCAGCTCGGCGAGCGCGTCGGCGACGCGGGCCCGCGCGCCGACGAGGTCGTTCGAGCCCACGGGCAGGCCCCCCGCGACGAGCACGAGCACGGCCGTCGAGCCCGGCGCGCCCGCGGCGGCGAGCGTCGCGGTCTCCTCGATCGCACGGCGGTTGTCGTCGATCGACGCGCGCCGCTCCGGGCCCTCGGGCATCGTGAAGAAGCCCGCGCGGCAGAGGCTCGTGAAGCGCAGCCCCGAGTCGCTCAGGCGAGCGGATGCCTCGGCGAGGCCGACCTCGGCGACGGGTTCGCGCCACAGGCCGATCGCCTGGTACCCGCCGGCGGCGGTCACGTCGAGCGCCTCCTGCAGCGACGCGTGCTTGATGGTCGCCTGGTTCAGCGAGAGACGGGGGTGCGCGCTCATGCGGGGACCGCCTGCGAGGGCGCCGCGGCCGCGTCGACGACGTCCTCGTCGGCCATGGCGGATGCCGCGGCATCCGTCGCCCGCTCGATGCCGTTGATCGTGAGCAGCTCGTGCCAGCGCGCGGCCGCGAGCTCGGGGCGCTCGAGCGCGCCGGACGCGTTCGCGAGCTCGACGATGCGCGAGAGGTGCGGGAGGCTGCGGGCGGCGTGCAGGCCGCCGACCATCTGGAACGCGGGCTGGTGGCCGTTCAGCCACGCGAGGAACGCGACGCCCGTCTTGTAGTAGTACGTGGGGGCGGCGAAGACCTGGCGCGAGAGCTCCTCGGTCGGGCCGAGGATGCGGCGGTACTCGTCGACGTCGTCGCGGTCGAGCGCCTGGATGGCGGCCGACGCGTTCGGCGCGAGCGCCGCGAACGCACCGAGCAGCGCGTCGGAGTGCCCCTCGGCGTCGCCCTCGATGAGCCCGACGTAGTGGAAGTCGTCGCCCGTGAACATGCGGGCGCTCTCCGGCAGGCGGCGGCGCACGGCGATCTCGGCGTCCGCGTCGAGCAGGCTCATCTTGACGCCCTGCACCTTGTCGCGGTTCGCCTCGATGACCTGCAGGAGCGTGCTGGCCGCGGCATCCGTGTCGGTCGACCCGAAGTAGCCCTCGAGCGCGGGGTCGAACGCGGTGCCGAGCCAGTGCAGCACGACCGGCGCGTCGGCCTTCGACAGCACCTCGCGGTACACGCGGCGGTAGTCGTCGGCGCTCTGCGCGGCCCGGGCCAGGTGCCGGCTCGCCATGAGCACGGCGCCGGCGCCGGCGTCCTCGGCGTGGTGGAGCTGCTCGGTGTAGGCGTCGATGACCTGCTCGAGCGAGATGCGCTCGTCGTCGACGTGGTCGGTGTTGACGCCCACGACGAGCGCTCCGCCCGCCGAGGCCGCCTCGGCGGCGCTGCGGGAGATGAGCTCGCGCGTCGCGGCCGCGTCGAGGCCCATGTTGCGCTGCGCGGTGTCCATCGCGTCGGCGACGCCGAGGCCCCACGACCACACGTGGTGGCGGAAGGCGAGCGTCGCGTCCCAGTCGATCTCGGCCGGCTGCCCCGGCGTGTTGTCGGCGTGGGCCTTCGGCACGACGTGCGCGGCGGCGTAGGCGACGCGCGAGCCGAGCGGCTTCCGCGGTTTCGCGAACGCGAACGGCGGGTTCAGCGCGACGGCGCGGGTCGCGCCATCCGCCCCCAGCAGCGTGAGCGTGGTCATGGTCAGCGCGCTCCCGTCAGCTCGGACGCGTCGCCCGGCACCTCGACGGTCTCGAGCGGTGCGTCGAGCGCGACGACCGGGATCTCGATGCGGCGGCCCTCGGCGTTCGAGCGCAGGCCCTCCTCGGCGAGGAGCACCCCGCGCGCGCCGGCGAGGAAGTCGAACTCGTTCGGGGCGTCCTCGACGACGTGGCGGATGAACTCCTCCCACTGCTCCTTGAAGCCGTTCTGGAAGTCGCGGTTGCCGGGGCTCTCGATCCAGTCGCCCGCGTAGTCGTGCTCGTCGGCGAGGTCGGGGTTCCAGACGGGCTTCGGGGTCGCGTTGCGCGGCTGGATCTTGCAGCCGAAGAGGCCCACGACCGCCGAACCGTGCGTGCCGTCGACCTGGAACTCGACGAGCTCGTCGCGGTTGACGCGCGTGGTCCAGCTGGAATTGAGCTGCGCCGTGACGCCGCCCTCGAGTTCGAAGATCGCGTAGGCCGCGTCATCCGCCGTCGCCTGGTAGCTTTCGCCGTGCTCGTCGACGCGCTCGGGGATCTCGGTGACGGCCTTCGCGTAGACCGACTCGACGCGGCCGAAGAGGTTCTCGAGCACGTAGTTCCAGTGCGGGAACATGTCGACGATGATGCCGCCGCCGTCCTCGGCGCGGTAGTTCCAGCTCGGGCGCTGGGCGGGCTGCCAGTCGCCCTCGAACACCCAGTAGCCGAACTCGCCGCGCACCGACAGGATGCGGCCGAAGTAGCCGCTGTCGATGAGGCGCTTCAGCTTCTGCAGGCCCGGGAGGTAGAGCTTGTCGTGCACGACGCCGTTCTTGACGCCCGCGTCGGCGGCGAGCTTCGCGAGCTCGAGCGCCTCCTCGAAGCTCTCGGCCGTCGGCTTCTCGGTGTAGATCGCCTTGCCGGCCGCGATGGCCTTCTTGATCGCGGCGGCGCGGGCCTTGGTGACGAGGAAGTCGGAGTAGATCTCCCAGCGCGGGTCGGCGAGCGCCTCGTCGAGGTTCGTGGTGTAGTGCTCGATGCCGTGCTTCGCGGCGAGGTCGGCGAGCTTCTTCTCGCTGCGGCCGACGAGGATCGGCTCGACCTGCACGCGGGTCTCGCCGTCGGCGAGGAGCACGCCGCCCTGCTCGCGGATCGCGAGGATCGAGCGCACGAGGTGCTGGCGGTAGCCCATGCGGCCGGAGACGCCGTTCATGATGATGCCGATGGACTTCGGGGTCGTCGCGTCTGCCACGGTGGTTCCTCTTCGGTGCCGGGAGCGGGAGACGGGCCGTGGTGTTGGAACCGGCCGCCGCGCCGCTGCGGGAAAGCGTTTACCCGAGTGTATGGCACGGTGCGCGGTTCGCGCAACACCCCTGCGGTGGGGCGGTGGTGCTGCGGCGAGCGGATGGCGCGGGGAGGGTCCGGTTCGCAGGATGAGACGGGTCATGGTGCCGCTGGTGGCGGCATCCGGCGGCTGATCCTGTTTTCGTGATGGCCGGCGTCGCCGGGCTGAGGGGGCGGCGGCGAGCGGATGGCGCGGGGCGGGTCGAGTTCGCAGGATGAGACGGGTCATGGTG
>NZ_WMLB01000038.1 GCF_009709675.1 Agromyces bracchium
CGACCTGCGCACCCCGATCGAGGTCGAGCAGGCCTACTACGCTGACCAAGAATCAGGCCTGGCGGCAACCGCCGGACAGGGAAACCGATAGGAACGGAACCCAGGCCGAATCAGTCGTGAACAGGAACCAGATGGACACCGGGGCCAGCAGCGCGACCTCGGCGCCGAATGCCGCGGCGCCCTCGAGCCGCGCCTTCCTGCGGATGGCGAAGTAGAGGGCGTAGCCGATGCAGACGGTGAACGTCACCCAGGATGCCGCCCCGGTGAGAGAAAGGTTCATCCCGACGGCCACGGCGGCGATCCCGACGGCGACCCACTGGAGTTTCGAGACGCGTTCGCGGAAGCCGACGCGACCGATGACGACTAGCGCGATCGGCAGGAGCAGGTAGCCCAGGGAGGCGTCGAGCCCGTATCCGTGGGCCGGGGCCCAGGCGAACAGCCACATCTGCACGCCGACGAGGGCACTCGTGGCCACGAGCACGAGCGGGGACCACCAGGTTGCGGTGAGCGCGGCGACCAGTCCGCGGAGCGCGCGGCGGTTGGATCGGCCGATCAGGGCGGTCGCGTAGCAGGCGGCGGTGATCAGCATCCGCCAGGCGAAGACGGCCTCGGGCGAGGCGTCGATGACGCCGGAGACGTAGAACATCACCCCGAAGAGCGTGCTGGCCAGCAGGGACCAGACGATGCCGTTCAGGGGCCGGCCGGCGCGCGCCGCGACCGCTCGTCGCGGTTGCGCGAGCGGGGACGTCGCGGATCGTTCCAGAATCGACATCGCGTCGGGAGCCGGGCAGTGGCCCGGTCCCCGTCACCTCCTCCGAAATACTGTCGAATGCGTCGACGATCGGTCGCCCGCGGCTGGGGTCGCGCGGGTGCGGCGACCCCAGCCGTATGCGTACAGGGTGCTCAAGCCGCGCTGAGCGTCCTGCGGGCGCTCCGTCGGCCGCTCGCAGGCGTGAGCGCGGCAGCCTCGCCGAGCGTCTTGCCTCGCGTCTCGGGCGCCCATGCGATGCAGATGACCGCGCCGGCGAGCGTGATCGCTCCGGCGAGGATCATCGTCGGACCGATCCCGATGCCGGCCAGCGCGATGGGCACGAGGTAGGTGCCGGCGGCGGCCCCGATGCGGCTGAGCGAGGAGGCGAGCCCGACCGCCGATCCGCGGACCTCGGTCGGGAACAGTTCGTTCGGGTAGACCCATTGCATGATCTGCGTGCCGCCGATCAGTACGGCGTACGCGGCGAACAGGACGAGGATCACGATGGTGCTGGCGCCCGGGAAGATCCCGAGGGCGAGCAGGGCGAGTCCGGCCCAGACGAAGCTGTGGATGATGAGCGGGCGACGCCCCATCCGTTCGACGAGCGCCACGGCGACGAGGCATCCGACGAGGAACATCACGGTGATCACGGCAGCGCCGATGTGGGCCAGGTCGTCGCCGATGTTGAGGGCCGAGAGGATGGCGGGACCGAAGGCGTACACGGCGAAGAGCGGCACGATGGAGCAGGTCCAGAACAGCGTCACGAAGGCGATGCGCTTGCCGTACCCGCCTCGCAGCAGGTCGCGGACGCTCACCTTGGCTCCCGCGCCCTCGTCGGCGGCGAGCAGGTCGTCGGTCGTCACGCCGGCGCCGTAGACCTTGGTGATGACCTCCTGCTCTCCTTCATCGCCCCGAACGGGAATGGAAGGGAAGGAGCGACGGAAGTCCGCGTGACGGGACGGAACAAAACCGACATGGATGTCGGTTCGTGCTAGCCTCGCTGCTTGGGAGCGCTCTCACGCGCATGATCCGAGGGAGGCTCGATGGAGAGCACGACGAAGAACCGCCAGTCCACCGGGGTGCTGCGCCGGCTGATCGGGCGCGCGTACGGGGTCGACCAGGTCCCCGTCGGCGACGACTTCGCGCATGAGATGACCGAGGGGTGGTTCAACGTCGCGTATCGGATCCGCCTGCGCGACGGACGCCAGGTCGTGCTGAAGATCGCCCCGCCCGCGGGAGTGCCGGTCCTGACCCGCGAGATCGGGATGATGCGGGTGGAGCTCGAGGTGATGCGCCTCGTCTCCGAACTCACGACGGTTCCGGTCCCCCGGGTCGATCACGTCGACCTCACGCACGAGATCGTCGATGCCGACCTGTTCTTCATGGAGTACGTCGACGCCGACAACTTCGGCCGCACGGCGGACGCCGGCGCCCTGGGCGCGGATGTCGTCGCGGCCGGAATGCGCGAGCTGGGGACGCTGAACCGCGAGATCAACGCGGTGCGAGGGCCGCACTTCGGGCCGATCCTGGGCGCGGGATCGCCGAGCTGGCGCGAGGCGTTCTCGAGGATGATCGAGGACACGCTCCGCGACGGCGAGCGGGTCGGGATCGATCTGGGCTGGGATCCCGACGAGATCCGGGCCGTGGTCGCCGCCCACGCGCACACGCTCGACGAGGTCACCGAACCGCGTCTGGTCGAAGTGGATCTCTGGGCGAAGAACTCGATGATCCGCGACGGGCGGATCGTCGCGATCCTCGACCATGAGCGCGCCGTGTACGGCGACCCCCTCATGGAGGCCGGCCTGACCGGGCTCGACATGGCGGCGTTCGGCGACCCGACGGACTTCATGGCCGGGTTCGGGATCACGACGCTCACCGAGAACGAGCGCACGCGGCGTCGCCTCTACTCGCTGTACCTCGCGGTCATCATGATCGTCGAGACCAAGTACCGCGGACACACCGACACCGAGGTCTACGACTTCGGCCGCCGCGAGCTGGACGGACTCCTGGCCGCGCTCGGGCGCGCGCCCGTCGTGTCGTGACCGGACGCCCCGTGGCTGGACGCGCCGGATCAGCTCGGCACGCAACCCGTCGGCCGGCTGCTGTGGTGGGCCTGCTCCCAGACCACGCTGTCGGTCGGCGTGTATGGCGTCTACGCGCTGACGAACGCGTGGTTCGTCGCCCGCGGGGTCGGCGCGACCGCACTGGCTGCGGTGAACCTGGTGGCGCCCCTCCTGCTCCTGCTCGGCGCGGTCGCCACGACCGTCGGCGTCGGCGGCGCATCGGTGGTGTCGAGAGCGCTCGGACGGCGGGATCCGACGTCCGCGGCGCGCGCGGCCGGAACCGCGTTCGCGCTGTACTGGGCGACGGCGATCGCCGTCACGATCCTCGGGCTCGCGTTCCTCACACCCCTCCTGCAGCTGATGGGCGCGACCGACGCGACCCTTCCCGATGCGCAGGCGTACGGCACGGTGATCATCGGCGGCGCGATCTTCGCGACCGGGTTCTCCGCGATCGTCCGCGCCGAGGGGCGGATGCTGTTCTCCACCATGCTGTGGGTCGTCCCAGTGCTCGTGCAGATCATCCTGGATCCGATCCTCATCTTCGGCTTCGACCTCGGCGTGGTCGGCGCGGGGCTCGGGACGATCGGCGGGCAAGCGGTCTCGGCGAGCATGGCGGTCTGGTTCTTCTTCCTCCGCCGGGACCGCCCGTACCGGATCGGGCTCACCCACCTGCGACCGCACCCGGCTACCGTGCGCGAACTCATCGCGATCGGCACGCCATCGTTCCTCGCAGGCATCGGCGTCACGCTGCTCGCCGTGCTCGTCAACGCCACGCTCGCCGCGGCGGGTGCCGCCGTGCTCGCGGCGTACGCGGTCTGCGCACGAGTGCAGAAGTTCGTGACCATGCCGCAGACCGGCATCGCACAGGGCATACAGCCGATCATCGGGTTCAATGCGGGTCGCTTCCTCGATGACCGCGTCGAGCGCACGCGGGTGCTCGCCTCGCGGGCCACCCTTATCGTCGGCGGCATCGCGGCCGCGGTCGTCGCGCTGGGCGCCGACGCCCTCGTCAGCGTCTTCCTCGACGAGGCGGATGCCGCCGCGTCCGCCGCCACGGCGCTGCGGATCATCGCCGTCGGAATCGTCGTCGCCGGCATCCCACCGCTCGTCTCCGTCTACTTCCAGGCGCTCGGGCGGCCGGCGATCTCCTACGGGATCTCCATCGGGTCGATCGTCGCCGTGAAGGTCCCCCTCGTGCTCCTGCTCGGACTTCTCGGGCCGCTCGGCGTGTGGATCGCGCTCCCGCTGGGCGAGCTGGTGTCGGCCGCAGCGGCGTGGTGGCTGCTCCGCCGCGATCGACGACGCGCGTCGCTACCCTCGGAGGCGTGATGCCCGCCGACACCCCGTGGACGCCCACCCGACCCACCCGTTCCTCGCCGAAGGGCGAGCGGCGGCGGGCCGAGATCATCGCCGCCGCGTTCACGCACTTCTCCGCCCACGGATACCGCGGCGCGAGCATGGTGCAGATCGCCGCAGCGTGCGGCGTCTCACGTGCCGGACTCCTCCACCACTTCCCCACGAAGGAGTCACTCCTGGCGGCCGTGCTCGAGGAACGCGACCGCGTCAACGGGGACCTCTTCTTCCGCGACACCGACCCGAAGCGCGACGGCATCGACTACCTCCGGCACCTCCTGCAGGTGCTCGTCCACAACGAGGGGCAGCGCGAGCTCGTGCGCCTCTTCGCCACGCTGTCGACCGAGGCATCCGAGCCCGACCATCCCGCATACGCGTACATCGCGAACCGATTCCGCTGGCTCGCGCATGACATCGATGAGGCGATGCGCGAGGCGCAGTCACGCGGACTGGTCCGCCCCGCCGCGGACCTGGACGGATTCGGCCGCGACCTGATCGCACTCATCGACGGACTGCAGATCCAGTGGCTCGTGGACCCTACGGGCATCGACATCGCCGGTCGCACTCACCGCCGCCTGATGGAGGTGCTGATCGCAGACCCAATGATGTAGCCTCCGCCGGCAACTCGGTCGGGCCCGTCGAGGATGCGGCTCAGGACGAGCTCGCCCGGCCAATCCCTCGTCACGGTCGGCGACAATGCCACTCGCATCCACAGCGAAGCGGCGTTCGCCAAGCTCTGCGGCGTCGCACTCAACCCGCCTCGAGCGGCCGAACCTCCGGCCGACACCGACTCAGCCGCAGCGGAGGCCGCGCAGCCAACAGCGCGCTCTACATCGTCGCGATCGTCCGCATGCGCCGACACGAACCCACCGCGTCTACGTCGAACGCTGCACCGCCGAAGGCCTGAGCACACGCGAGATCATCCGATGCCTCAAGAGATTCACACACGAACCGTCACGGATGTCCTCATGCAGAGCTGTCACCGATGTCTCGAGACATCACAGGTCGGCGGCTGCGGGACTTGCACTCGATAGGAACGAAGGTCAGACCGATTCAGGAGCCGGAAGCTACGTGCAGCGAGACTGGCGTCTTTGCCTGGGTGGGTGGCCGTCCCACGTCAATGCCCGATCTATGCACAGGATGTGCAATTGTGTCACCCAAGTGATAGCAGCAGCGCAATGTCGGTCAGCCTTCTATTGACGCTCGACGTTGGCGGTGGCTAGCTTTTCGTCAGCCCGAGTCATGGAGGACCTTGCCCGCTGTGCAACAGCTGCGAGGGGCGCTCCGTGGTGCGGGACACGTTCGCCAAGAGTCGCTTTGATCAGGCCCGGGATGAAGCCGCCGTCACCGGTCAGGCCGACCTCGCCAGCATCGATCCTCGCGAACAGGGCGCCCAACGCACCCGACTCTTTCAACTCAGCCGCGATCTGCGCGGTCGACGGTCGGCCAGCCGTCGAAGGGATCTCGTTGGTCGCACGTGCTTGGCTGCGCCGTGGTCAGAGGTGGCGGAGAACATCGTCGACCCGCTCCTTGGCGTCGCCGAAGAGCATCTGGGCGTTGTCGCGGAAGAACAGCGGGTTC
>NZ_WMLB01000039.1 GCF_009709675.1 Agromyces bracchium
GTATCGAGATCTCGTGTTCGGGTCTCGATACGCTCGCTGCGCTCGCTACTCGACCACCGGTGGGGTGGGCTGCGCTCGCTACTCGACCACCGGCGCCCGGGCGCTACGCGCCCAGGCGGTCGACCAGCTCGTCGGCGATTCCCGTGTAGGTCGCGGGCGTCAGCGCGAGCAGCCGCTGCTTGGCGTCGTCGGAGATGTCGAGGCCGCCGACGAACTCCGCGAGCTCGGTCGCCCCGACGCGCTTGCCGCGCGTGAGCTCCTTCAGCAGCGCGTAGGGGTCCTCGATCGATGACCGGCCGGCGGCGACCTCGGCGCGGATCACCGTCTGGATCGCCTCGCCGAGCACCTCCCAGTTGCCGTCGAGGTCCTGGAGCAGCAGCGCGCGGTCGAGGTCGATCTCGCCGAGGCCGCGCAGGATGTTGTCGAGCGCGAGCACCGAGTGCCCGAAGCCGACGCCGATGTTGCGCTGCGAGCTCGAGTCGGTGAGGTCGCGCTGGAGCCGCGAGGTGACGAGGGTCGCGGCGAGCGAGTCGAGGATCGCCGACGACAGCTCGAGGTTCGCCTCGGCGTTCTCGAAGCGGATCGGGTTGACCTTGTGCGGCATCGTCGACGAGCCCGTCGCGCCGGCGGCGGGGATCTGGCGGAAGTAGCCGAGCGAGATGTACGTCCAGATGTCGGTGGCGAGGTTGTGCAGCACGCGGTTGGCGTGCGAGATGCGGCCGTAGAGCTCGGCCTGCCAGTCGTGCGACTCGATCTGGGTCGTGAGCGGGTTCCAGGTGAGCCCGAGCGATTCGACGAACTCGCGCGAGACCGTGGGCCAGTCGACGCCGGGCGCAGCGACGACGTGCGCCGAGAACGTGCCCGTCGCACCCGAGAACTTGCCGAGGTACTCGGTCGCCTCGACCTGGCGCAGGATCCGCTCGAGGCGGTACGCGACGACCGCGAGTTCCTTGCCCATGGTCGTCGGGGTCGCCGGCTGGCCGTGCGTGCGCGAGAGCATCGCGGCGTCGCGGTGCTCCTCGGCGAGGCCGATGAGCTTGGCGATGACGGCGCGGTACTTCGGCAGCCACACCTGTGCGACGGCGTCGCGCACGGTGAGCGCGTAGGAGAGGTTGTTGATGTCTTCACTCGTGCAGGCGAAGTGGGTCAGCTCGGCGAGGTTCGAGAGCCCGAGCTCGTCGAGCTCTCCGCGCACGAAGTACTCGACGGCCTTCACGTCGTGGCGCGTGGTCGCCTCGACGCGTGCGAGCTCATCGATGTCGGCCTGGCCGAAGTCCGCGACCACCGCGCGCAGCGCCTGCTTCGCGTCATCCGCCAGCGGGCTCGTGCCGAAGAAGCCGCGATCGGTCTGCGCGATGAGCCACTCGATCTCGACGTGCACGCGTGCACGGTTCAGGCCCGCCTCGGACAGGTGCTCGCCGAGTTCGCCGACGGCGGCGCGATAGCGCCCATCGAGGGGGCTGAGCGGCTGGGGAGGCAGCGAAGTCATCGGTTTCCTTGTCTGAGAGCCGGCGCGAGTTGCCGGAAGAGCGCCTGAGTCGACCGCTCTATCATCCCAAGAACCCGGTCGAAGGTCGCATCGTCGCTGTAGTACGGGTCGGGCACGTCCTGCAGCGGCGCCAGCTCCGGGTCGAACTCGAGCAGCAGTCGCACCTTGTGCGCGTCGACCGGGGTGCGCGCCCAGTTCCGCAGCACGCGCGACTGGCCGCGGTCGAACGCGACCACGAGGTCGAGCGCGGGGAAGTCCTCGGGGTCGAACTGGCGCGCCCGATGACGGCTGCCGTCGTACCCCGCGCGCTCGAGCGCCTCGAGCGTGCGATGGTCGGCCTGCTCGCCCACGTGCCAGTCGCCGGTCGCCGCGGACACGATCTCGAGGCGGTCGGCGATTCCCGCACGTTCGGCGAGGGCGCGCAGCACGACCTCCGCCATCGGCGACCGGCAGATGTTGCCGGTGCACACGAACGAGACACGGAAGCGCTGCGCGGAATCCCCGGCGGGCTCCGCAGGCGTCATGGAACCCTATTCTGGACCGAATCGGGGGGTTCCGAACAGAGCGGGATCGGGTGCGGGTATCGACTCCCCGCTCATCCAGGAGGGGAGGCGGCAGTGACGGATGCTCCGCCGCCCGACTTCCACGTCGACGAGGCGCTGGCGGCGCGGCTCGTGGCCGCGCAGCACCCCGACCTCGCGGGCGACATCCGGCTCGCGGCGAACGGCTGGGACAACGCGATGTTCCGCCTCGGCGACGAGCTGGCGGTGCGGATGCCTCGGCGCCGCGATGCGGTCGGCCTCATGTGGAACGAGCAGCGGTGGCTTCCCGAACTCGCCCCGCACCTGCCCGTCGCCGTGCCCGCTCCGGTCCGCATCGGTCGGCCGGCGCTCGAGCTCGGGTACGACGTTCCCTGGAGCATCGTGCCGTGGCTGCGCGGCGCGAGCGGGCTCGCGTTCGACGCCGAGACGCGCGGCGTCGCCGTGAACGGTCTCGCGGCGTTCGTCGGCGAGCTCGGCGCGACGCCGGCACCGGCGGATGCCCCGCGCAGCGCCTGGCGCGGCGTACCCCTCGTGCGCCGCGACGACGACGTGCGCCGCCGGCTCGCGAGCGGACGGGTCCCGGATGCCGCGCTGCTGCTGCCGGTGTGGGAACGCGCGCTCGCGGCATCCGCCTGGGCCGGCCCGCCCGTCTGGCTGCACGGCGACCTGCACCCGCACAACCTCCTGCTCGCCCCGTCGGGCGCGCTCGCGGCGGTGATCGACTTCGGCGACGTCACGGCCGGCGACCCGGCGACGGACCTCGCGACGGCATGGCTGACCTTCGACGCCCGAGCTCGCCGCAACTTCCGCGCCGAGTTCGAGGCCCGCCGGGGCGTCGACGAGGCGACGTGGGACCGCGCTCGCGGCTGGGCGCTCCTGATCGCGTCGGCGGTGGTCGAGCACCTCGGTCCGTCCGGGACGTTCGGGCGCGTGGCGTCGTATGCGCTCGAGCAGGTACGGCTCGACTGACGGCCGGCGGCGGCATGGTGGGCGCAGGACTCGAAGGCCTCGATGGTCGCGCGGAGCCGGCGAGCGGGACCGTGTCGTCCTCCCCCGGCCGGGCTCCCGCCGATCCCATCACGCGATCGCGGGGTGCGGATGCCTCGGGGTGCCTGAGGGCGGACGCTCGTGGGGTGATCGCGCCGACGGCCCTCTCCCCCGCCTCCGCCGAGCTCAGGCTCGCGGCGATCGAGCAGGCGCTCTTCGCCCTCCGACGGCTCCGGGTCGAGGTCGAGCAGGTCAGGCCCGGCCTCGTGCTCGAACGTCTCGACGGATGGCACGACGATGCGGCCGCCCTCTACGCCGATCGCGCCCTCGAGCTCCGGTTCGCGCTCGCGGGCGCCGAGCACGGGCTGCTCGACGCGGAGCAGGCGCTCGTCGCCGAACGCGAGCGGGCACGTGAGGCGCACGCCACCGCACTCTCGATCGCGACACCGGACCGACCGGTGTCCGGCTCAGGCGGCCGCTGGTGAGCGGCCTCGAGGTCCGCAGCGGCGGCTCGAACTCGGTCGAGACGGAGTCGCTCATCGCCGAGGCCGTTCGCCTGGCGGCGGTCGCACACCTGGTCGACGGGTGGGCGACGCGAGCGGGCACGCTGCTGGCCGAGGCGGAACGGATCGCGACCCCCGATCCGGTCGACCGTGCGTGGGGGGCGGCGATCGACCTCGACACCGCACGGGCCGGTTTCGGGTCGGCCGGACGCGCGGCATCCGATCTCTCCACCGCGCTCGGGCTGGGCGCGACGCGGTACGTGATCGCGGAGGGCGTCGTCACGGGACTCGCCGAGGCGGGACAGCGGGTCGGCGCCGGGCTGCTCGGGCTCGCCGCGTCGGGCATGGCGCTGCCGCTCGCCTCGGCGGCCGCGATCACGCTCGGGCCGATCGGGGTGGCGAGCATCCTCCCGCTCGTCTTCGACCGGGACCGCTACGGCGAGGCGATCGGCGAGGCGCTCGCGGAGCACGGGCTGCCGATCCTGTCCGATCCCGCGTTCGTCGGGTTCGTCCGTGCCGCGGCCGACCAGGCGGACGAGTTCCTGGCGGGGCTCTTCCGTTCGCAGGGGCTCTTCGCGATCGGAGCGGAGCTCGACGCCCCGGAGAACGCGGGTCTCCTGCTCGCCGCAGCGGGGGTCGTCGGACTCGTGACGGGTGCGCGCGGACTTCGCGAGACGGCGATCTCCGACCCGGTCCGCACCGCGGCGCCCGAGGTCGTCGCACCCGGAGGCCGAGCTGTCGACTCGGGAGCGCGCGGGGTCGGCGACGCCGGCCCCGTGCACGGCATCGGCGACCTCGCCGACCGCATCCCGCCGTCCGAGGCGGGCGGGCCGCAGGTGCGGATCGAGCGATACGACTCCGCCGACGGACCGCGCTGGATCGTCTACTCGGCCGGCACGGCCGACTTCGGCGCGACCCCCGTCGAGGAACCGTACGACATGACGGCCAACGTGCACGGCGTGGCCGGGGCATCAGTGCTCCACGACCTCATCGGCCTGCCGTCGGAGGCGGCCGCGTCGGAGCGGGCCCTCCGTGCCTCGATGGCGGAGGCCGGGGTCGAGGCCGGCGATCCCGTGATCGTGGTCGGCCATTCGGCGGGCGGCATGGTCGCGGCGAACCTGGCCGGCGATCCCGACCTCGACGTCGTCGCCGCCGTCAGCCTCGGCGGCCCGGTGGCGCAGGTGGCGACCGGCGGCGTCCCCGTGCTCTCGGTCGCCCACGCCGAGGACCTCGTGCCGGCCACCGCCGGGACCGGTGTCGCGGCGTCGGGGCGAGTCGAGGTCGGCCGGAGCCTCGGCGCGGTCGCGCCCGCACCGGGCGACAGCGTGCCCGCGCACGCGATCGAGCGTTACCGCGAGACGGCGCGCCTCATCGATCGCGACGATGATGCGCGACTCGTGGAGTTCCGCGAGCTCGTGACCGATTTCACCGGCGGGTCGGCTCCCGCCGACGTGTCGTACTGGCGAAGCGAACGGACGCGGGAGTGACCGGTCCGGCCGCGCGGCATCCGCCCGGCGTCGCCGCCGCTCAGTCGGCGGGGCGGACCACCAGCCCGATGAGCCAGCTGATGAGGCCGAGCACCAGCGCGCCGAGGACGCCCCACCAGAACCCGTCGACCTCGAGGCCGAAGCCCATGAGGCCGCTGATCCAGTCGACGAGCAGCAGCAGGAGGCCGTTGACGATGAACGAGATGAGCCCGAGCGTCAGCACGTACAGGGGGAACCCGACGATGCGGACGAACGTGCCGATGGTCGCGTTGACGATGCCGAAGATCGCCGCGACGAGGAGGTAGGTGAGCACGGTCGCGATGTCGGTGTCCTCGTAGGGGACCACGCTGACGCCGGCGACGATGAGCGTCGTCAGCCAGAGCGCGAACGCGACGACGATGACCTTCAGGAGGAAGCGCATCCCCCAACTATGGCAGCGGGGCACCCTCGGGCGAAGGGGTACGGTGGATGCCGTGACCGCATCGGAGCCCACGACCACGCAGGTGCGCCTGCGCCCCGAGATCGCCGCGCTTCCCCCGTATCGTCAGGGCCGACCGGCCCCGGCGGACGGCTTCAAGCTGTCGAGCAACGAGAACCCGTGGCCGCCCGTCGCGGCCGTCGCGGAGGCGATCACCGCCGCCGCGAACGAGGTCAACCGCTACCCGGATGCCACCGCGCTCGCGCTCCGCGAACGACTCGCCGAACGCTACGGCGTCACCTCCGACGAGGTGCTCGTCGGCGCGGGATCGGTGTCCCTCCTCGCCCAGTTCGTGCTCGCGGCCGCGGCGCCCGGCGACGAGGTCGTCTACTCGTGGCGCTCGTTCGAGGCCTACCCCGGGCTCGTGACCGTCGCCGGCGCGACGAGCGTGCAGGTGCCGAACCGGCCCGACCACGGCCACGACCTCGACGCGATGGCGGCGGCCGTCACCGACCGCACTCGCGTGCTCATCGTGTGCTCCCCCAACAACCCCACCGGCGTGCCCGTCACGACCGACGACTTCGAGCGGTTCATGGCGAGCGTGCCGGCCGACCGGCTGGTGCTGCTCGACGAGGCGTACGCCGAGTTCGTCCGCGACGAGGCATCCGTCGACGGCAGCTCGCTCATCGGGCGCTACCCGAACCTGGTCGTGCTCCGCACCTTCTCGAAGGCCTACGGCCTCGCCGGCGTGCGCGTCGGCTACGCGATCGGTCCCGTGCCGATCCTCGACGCCGCGCGCGCGACCGCGATCCCGCTCGGCGTGACCGCGGTCGCCACCGCCGGTGCGCTCGCCGCGCTCGAGCCGGCCAATGAGGCCGAGCTGCTGGGCCGGGTCGACGAGCTCGCCGAGCGGCGCGACGCCCTCCGCGAGTCGCTCATCGCGCAGGGCTGGGCGATCCCCGCAGCGCAGGGCAACTTCGTGTGGCTGCCGACGGGCGAGCGCACGGTCGAGGTCGCCGAGGCGCTCTTCGCGGGCGGGATCGTCGCGCGAGCGTTCCCCGGCGACGGCATCCGGGTCTCCGTCGGCGAGCCTGAGTCTGTGGACGTACTCCTAAGGCTTCTCGGGGAGCTTGTCTGACCTCCACAAGAAGGGGCCCACATCGAGCGGGTACCGTGGAACGGTGGCAGCCCCCTCACGCGACTTCACCGCTCCGACGGTCCAGCTCCTGACGCCCGAGGGCGACCTGCGTCCGACCCCGGAGGCGGAGGGCTACCTGCCCCTCGTCGAAGCCCTGCCGGATGCCGCGCTCGAGCAGTTCTACCGCGACATGGTCGTCTCGCGCCGTGTCGACGTGACCGGCGCGAACCTCCAGCGCCAGGGCCAGCTCGCGCTCTGGGTGCCGAGCCACGGCCAGGAGGCCGCTCAGGTCGGCTCCGCGCGCGCCGCGCGCCCGCAGGACCACATCTTCCCCTCCTACCGCGAGCACGTGGTCGGCATGATCCGCGGCCTCGACCCGGTCGCCATCCTGAAGCTCCTCCGCGGCGCGACCCTCGGCGGGTGGAAGCCCGAGGAGAACGGCAACTTCCACCTCTACACGCTCGTGCTCGCCTCGCAGACGCTGCACGCGACCGGCTACGCGATGGGCCTGCAGTTCGACGGCGCGACCGCGACGGGCGACCCCGAGGCGGATGCCGCGGTGCTCGTCTACTACGGCGACGGCTCGACCTCGCAGGGCGACGCGAACGAGGCGTTGGTGTTCGCCTCCAGCTACGCCACGCCCCAGGTCTTCTTCGTCCAGAACAACCAGTGGGCGATCTCGGTGCCCGTCTCGCGCCAGTCGCGCAGCCCGCTCGCGCTTCGCGGCGGCGGCTTCGGCATGCCGGGCATCCGCATCGACGGCAACGACGTGCTCGCGAGCTATGCCGTGACCCGGCAGGCGCTCGAGGAGGCGCGCGCCGGCGAGGGCCCGTCGTTCATCGAGGCCGTGACCTACCGCATGGGCGCGCACACCACGGCTGACGACCCGACGAAGTACCGGACCGACGACGAGGTGGCGTACTGGACCGCGCGCGACCCGATCACGCGCTTCCGGACGTGGCTCGAAGGGCGCGGGGCATCCGCCGAGTTCTTCGACCGCGTCGACGAGGAGGCGGCCGATGTCGCCGCCGACATCCGCACGCGAGCGCTCGAGCTCACCGCTCCCCCGCGCAGCGACATCTTCGCCCACGTGTACAGCGAGCCGCACCCGCTCATCGAGGCCCAGGCCGCATGGCTCGAGGAGTACGAGAACTCGTTCGAAGGAGACCAGGCATGACGGTCGAGACGATCGCCGACGCGTCGCCCGAGGCGGGCGAGCTCCGCGGGGTGCACACGCTGTCGATGGCCAAGGCCATCAACGCGGGCCTCGCCGAGGCGATGCGCAACGATCCCAAGGTGCTGCTCATGGGCGAGGACATCGGCGCGCTCGGCGGCGTGTTCCGTGTCACCGAGGGCCTGCTCGCCGAGTTCGGCGACCGGCGCGTGCTCGACAGCCCGCTGGCCGAGTCGGGCATCGTCGGCACCGCGATCGGCATGGCGATGCGCGGGTACCGACCCGTGCTCGAGATCCAGTTCGACGGGTTCATCTTCCCGGCGTTCGACCAGATCACCACGCAGCTCGCGCGCATGAACCTCCGTCACGACGGCGGGATGCCGATGCCCGTCGTCATCCGCGTGCCCTACGGCGGGCACATCGGCTCGATCGAGCACCACCAGGAGAGCCCCGAGGCGTACTTCGCGCACACTCCCGGCCTGCGCGTGGTCAGCCCGTCCTCGCCGCACGATGCGTACTGGATGATCCAGGAGGCGATCGCATCGAACGACCCGGTGCTGTTCTTCGAGCCGAAGAGCCGCTACTGGCCGAAGGGCCCGGTCGACCACGACCACGCCGGCCTGCCGCTGCACGCGAGCCGGGTCGTCCGTCGGGGCGACGACGTCACGGTCGTCGGCCACGGCGCGATGGTCGCCACGCTGCTGCAGGCCGCCGACATCGCGGCCGGTGAGGGACGCAGCCTCGAGGTCGTCGACCTCCGCTCCCTCTCCCCCATCGACTTCGGCCCGATCGTCGACTCGGTGCAGCGCACCGGCCGGCTCGTGGTCGCGCAGGAGGCGTACGGGTTCGTGAGCGTCGGCTCCGAGATCGCCGCGACCGTCGCCGAGCGGGCGTTCTACTCCCTCGAGGCGCCGGTGCTCCGGGTCTCGAGCTTCGACACGCCCTTCCCGCCCGCCGCGCTCGAGACCGAGTACCTGCCGAGCGCCGACCGCGTGCTCGAAGCGGTCGACCGCTCACTGGCGTACTGACCAGCGGGCGCACCCGCCGACTTCCCCGACCGCACCGACGAACCTGAGGAGCACGATGAGCGAGATCCGATTCCCGCTTCCCGACGTTGGCGAGGGCCTGACCGAGGCCGAGATCGTGCAGTGGCGCGTCGCGCCCGGCGATCGCATCTCGCTCGACCAGGTGTTCGTCGAGATCGAGACGGCGAAGTCGCTCGTCGAGTTGCCGAGCGCCTTCGAGGGCACGGTCAGCGAGCTGCTCGTCGAGGAGGGTCGGACGGTCGATGTGGGCACGCCGATCCTCGTGATCGAAACGGATGCCGCTTCCGGCATGTCTTCGCCGGATGCCGCGCCCGCACCGAGCGAGGCGCCGGTCGCCGCGCCCGCGGCCCCCGTGGCGGCCTCGGCGTCGGCGGCCGGCGACGGCGGCGGTGCCGTGCTCGTGGGGCACGGCAGCAGCGGTCCCGGCCAGAGCCGTCGCCGTCGGCATCCCGCGCCCGGCGGGGCGCACGAGCATCTGGCGGCCCCGCCTCCCCCGCCGGCCCCCGCCGCGGCCGCTGCGCCCGCCGCGCCGGCCGCACCGCGGCCGGCTGCAGCGCCCGCCACCGCCGAGACCCCGCGGCTGGCCGAGCGGCACGACGACGGGGTTCCCGTCATCGCGAAGCCCCCGATCCGCAAGCTCGCCAAGGACCTCGGCGTCGACCTCTCGCGCGTCTCCCCCACCGGGCCGATCGGCGACATCACGCGCGACGACGTGATCCGCGAGGCGAGCCAGGCGAGCGTCTTCCGCAACATCCAGACGCCCGAGGTGCCCTCCGACCGCGAGACTCGGATCCCCGTCAAGGGCGTGCGCAAGGCGATCGCGGCCGCGATGGTGCAGAGTGCATACTCGGCGCCGCATGTGTCGGTGTTCGTCGATGTCGACGCCACGCGCACGATGGAGTACCTCAAGCGGCTCAAGGCCTCGCCCGACTACGCGGGCATCAAGATCTCGCCGCTGCTCATCATGGCGAAGGCCATGCTGTGGGCCGTGCGCCGCAACCCGACCGTGAACGCGCAGTGGACCGACGACGAGATCATCGTGAAGCACTACGTGAACCTCGGCATCGCGGCGGCGACGCCGCGCGGGCTCATCGTGCCGAATGTCAAGGACGCGCAGGACATGTCGATGGTCGAGCTCGCCACGGCGCTCGAGCAGCTGACGCTCACCGCGCGCGAGGGCAAGACGCAGCCCGCCGAGATGCAGGGCGGCACCATCACGATCACGAACATCGGCGTCTTCGGCATGGACACCGGCACCCCGATCCTGAACCCAGGCGAGGTGGGCATCGTCGCCCTGGGCACGATCAAGCAGAAGCCGTGGGTCGTCGACGGCGAAGTGCGCCCGCGGTTCGTGACGACGATCGGCGGTTCGTTCGATCACCGCGTCGTCGACGGCGACGTCGTGTCGCGGTTCGTCGCCGACGTCGCCTCGATCATCGAGGAGCCGGCGCTCCTGCTCGAGTAGCGGGTGCCGCTCGAGTAGCGGGTGCCGCCCGGTCGCGTCGGCGGCCGACGGGACGACCGGGCCGTCGCCTCAGAGGCGGATCTCGTAGGCGACCACGCCGTCGGTGCGCCCGACCTCGACGAGACCGGCCTGCTCGAGCACGCGTCGTGCCGGCAGGTTCGCGATCTCGCATTCGGCACGGGCGACGAGCGCGCCCGCCTCGCGGAGCGCCGCGATCGTGGCGTCGACGACGTGGTGGGCCAGGCCCGTGCCGCGCGCCGCGGGCACGAGCCCGAACGCGAACTCGACGGCGCCGCGCTCGTCGGGCGGACCGAAGAGGTTCACGCCGCCGACCGCGGCGCCGTCCTCTCCGTCGGTGCCGAGTCGTCGCACGAGGTAGGGACCGTAGGGCGCCGGGTCGCCGTCGCGCTGCGCTGCGCGGAGGTAGTCGGCGAGGAGCTCGGGCTCGTCGGTGAACGAGTAGCCGCCCTCCCAGCCGTCGAGCGGGTCGACGTGGCCGTCGAGCAGGCGCTCGGCGTCGGAGGGGGTGAACGGGTGCAGGGTGATGGGGCTCGTGGTGGTTTCCACGGCTGACACTCTCGCACGGACCACCGACGAGCGACAGCCCCAGTCCACAGAACGTCATGCGAACGATCAACCGTTCATGGTTTTGACAATCATTATCAATAACGCGTAGCATCGTGCCATGCCCACCGCATCGCCCCGACACCTCCGCCTGTCCGCATTCGCCCTCGGCGCGGCATCCGTCACGCTGCTCGCCGGGTGCTCGACGGCCGGTTCGTCCGAGTCCGACGGCGTGCAGGTGGTCGCGACCACCACGCAGGTCGCCGACTTCACCCGCGAGGTCGCGGGGGAATCGGCCGAGGTGACCGGACTCCTCGAGCCGGGGCAGAGCGCGCACTCGTTCGACCCCTCGGCCGCGCAGTTGCTGGCGCTCGGCTCGGCCGACGCCCTCGTCGTGAACGGTGCCGGGCTCGAGTCGTGGATCGACGACGCCGTCGCGGCGTCGGGCTTCGACGGCGTGCTCATCGACGCGAGCACCGGCATCGAGCTCGAGGCGACCGACGACGAGCATGCGGCGGACGACCACGCCGACGAGGCGAGCGACGACCACGCGGAGGATGAGCACGCCGACGAGGCGACCGGCGACCACGCCGAGGACGAGCACGCGGACGGCAACCCGCACATCTGGACCGACCCGGTGCTCGCCGAGCGGATGGTCGCGAACATCGCCGAGGGCCTCGAGACGGTGCCGGGCATCGACGCCGACGCGATCGGCGAGAACGCCGCCGACTACACCGCGCGACTCGATGCGCTCGACGCGTGGATCGACGAGAACATCGCAACGGTGCCCGTCGAGGACCGCCTGCTCGTGACGAACCACGACGCGTTCACGTACTTCCTGCATGCCTACGACATCACGTTCGTCGGCAGCGTCATCCCGAGCTTCGACGACAACGCCGAGCCGAGCGCGGCCGAGATCGACGCGCTCGTCGAGCGGATCGCCGAGACCGGCGTCCGGGCCGTGTTCTCCGAGGCGTCGATCTCGCCGAAGGCGGCCGAGACGATCGCCGACGAGGCGGGCGTCGCCGTCTACTCGGGCGAGGATGCGCTCTACGGCGACTCGCTCGGCCAGCCGGGCTCCGACGGCGAGACCTACCTCGGCAGCCAGGTGCACAACGTCGAGCTGATCCTCGAGTCCTGGGGCGTCGAGCCTTCCGCACTGCCCGCAGTGCTGGGAGGATGACCGCATGACCGACTCCGGCCCCGTCCTCGTGCTCCAGGATGCCGCGTTCCGGCACCCGGGAGGCGCGGGCGTCACCGGGCTCCGGTTGTCGGTCGACCCGGGCCAGGCCGTCGCGGTGATCGGGCCGAACGGCGCCGGCAAGTCGACGCTGCTGCGCGGGATCCTCGGTCTCGTGCCGCTCGTCGAGGGCTCGATGCGGGTCGGCGGCGCCGAACATGCCGCCGACGGCATGATCGGCTTCCTGCCGCAGTCGTCCGATCTCGATCCCGACTTCCCGATCAGCCTCGAGCAGGTCGTCATGCAGGGGCGCTACCGCCGGCTCGGGTTCCTTCGGTGGCCGGGGCGGCGCGACCGCGAGCTCGTGCGCGGCGCGCTCGAGACGGTCGGGCTCGTCGAGCGGGCCCGCACGCGGTTCGGCGAACTGTCGGGCGGCCAGCGGCAGCGGGGCATGCTGGCACGGGCACTGGCGTCCGAGCCCGCACTGCTGCTCCTCGACGAGCCGTTCAACGGCCTCGACCAGGTCAACCGCGACGCGCTGATCGACACGATCCGCACCCTCAAGGCGCGCGGCGTCGCGATCATCGTCTCGACCCACGATCTCGAGCTGGCACGCCGGGTGTGCGACTCGGTGCTCCTCGTGAACGGGAGCCAGATCGGCTGCGGGCCGGTCGACGACGTGCTGACGCTCGAGAACATCCAGGAGTGCTTCGAGGGCGTCGAGGTCGAGATCGACGAGCACACCGTGGTCGTGCCCGGGCACGAGGGGCATTGATGCCGCGACGGGCATGCGGCCGGGGGAGTGGTGCGCCATGAGCCTCGGCGACATGCTCTTCGGCGCGTTCGCGCTGCCGTTCATGGGGCGGGCGCTGCTCGTGCTGGTCGTGCTCTCGGTCGTGGCGGGGATCGTCGGCGTGCTGGTGAACCTCCGCGGACTCGAGTTCATCAGCGACGGGCTCACGCACGCGGTCTTCCCGGGCCTCGCGATCGGCCTCGCGGTCGGCGGCACGGCCGGACTCGTGCCGGGTGCGGCGATCGCCGCGCTCATCGGGGCCGTGCTCCTCACCCTCTTCGTCCGGGCCGGGGTCACGTCCGATGCGGCGGTGGCGGTCGTCCTGACGGCGACCTTCAGCGTCGGCGTGCTCGTGGTGTCGCGAAGCGACGACTACTCCGGCGAGCTGGAGGCGCTGCTGTTCGGACGCGTGCTCACCATCGCGCCCGAGGACGTGGTGCCCCTGCTCGTGGTCTCGCTGATCGCCGCCGTCGCCGTCGGCGCGACGCTCAAGCAGCAGGTCTTCCGCGCCTTCGATCCGCATGGCAGCCGCGCCGCCGGCGACCGGGGCCTCGCGCTCGACCTCGTGCTCAACGCGTCGATCGCGCTCGTCGTGGTCGCGGGTGCGAGCACGGTCGGGACCCTGCTCGTGCTCGCCCTGCTCATCGTCCCCGGGGCATCCGCTCGCCTCGCGACCGTGCGCCTCTGGTGGCTGTTCCCGGTCGCCGCGGCCGTCGGTGCGGTGAGCGCCTGGCTCGGCCTCGCGGTCGGGTTCGGCGTGTCCGTCGGGGCCGGCATCGACCTGCCGGCCGGCAGCACCGTGGTGGCGGTCTTCGTCGTGGTCTACGCGCTGATGCTGGGCGCGCGACTGGTGCGCGATCGGATGGCGCGGCGCGCGCCCGCGCGTCCCGAGACGACGCGCCTCGCCGACGTGCCGGGGGAGCGCTGATGGGGTACTTCGAGCGCGCCCTCCTCGCCGCGGTGGTGATCGGCGCGGGCGCCGGCTTCGTCGGGGCCCTGGTCGTGCTCCGCCGCCGCACCTTCTTCGCGCAGGCGCTCACCCACGCGACCTACCCGGGGGCCGTCGTCGCGGCCGCGCTCGGGCTCAGCGTGCCGCTCGGGGCGGCCGTGGCATCCGTCGCCATCGTCGCCGTCATGGCCGCGATCGCGCGCGTTCGACACCAGGGCGCGCAGGTCGCCGCGGGCATCGTGCTGACCGGCGGATTCGCGCTGGGAGCGCTCCTCCAGGCCGTGATCCCGGGGATCCCGGTGCGGCCCGAGTCGCTGCTCGTCGGCTCGATCCTGACCGTGAGCGACGCCGACATCGCGCTTGCGGCGGGCGTGCTCGTGGGTGCGGGCGTGCTCGTCGCCGCCTTCGGCCCGCGCATCGCGTTCTCGACGTTCGACCCGGGCGGGTTCCGAGCGGCCGGATTCCGGGAGTGGCCGGTGGAGCTGCTCGTGCTCGGGCTCACCGCGGCATCCGTCGTCAGTTCGCTTCCCGCGGTCGGGGCGATCCTCGCGATCGCGCTCATCGCCGCACCCGCCGCGGCCGCTCGCGCGGTGGTGTCGACCTACCGCGGCGTGCTGTTCGCGGCGCCCGTCATCGGGGCGGCGTCGGGGGTCGTCGGCGTGCTCGCCTCCCGCGCGCTCGCGGTCGCGGCCGGCCCGGCGATCGCGCTCTCGGCGACCGCGTTCTTCCTCGTCGCGCTCGGCGGCTCACAGCTGCGACGACTACCCTCGAGGCGGGCTCCGATACCCGTGGAGACCGCGGAGGACGCACGGATCGCATGAAACGGAACACCTGGCAACGCGAAGCGGTGCGCGACGCACTCGACGGCACCGAGGGCTTCATCAGCGCGCAGGCGCTGCACTCGGCGCTGCACGCGAGCGGGTCGCCCATCGGGCTCGCGACCGTGTACCGCGCGCTCGGCGATCTCGCGGCGAGCGGCGACGCCGACTGCCTGCAGTCGCCCGAGGGCGAGGCGATCTACCGTGCGTGCAGCACCGGCCACCACCACCACCTGATCTGCCGCAACTGCGGCCTCACCGTCGAGATCGCGGCCGACGAGGTCGAGACGTGGGCGCAGCGCGTCGCGGCCGAGCAGGGCTTCACCGCGCCGGCGCACGTCGTCGACGTGTTCGGGCTGTGCGCGGAGTGCTCGCGGCAGGCGGCCGAGGGTGCGCCGGCCTGACCGAGCGGATGCCGCGGGCACGCCCGACCGGTCGCGCCCGGCAGGCACTCAGGCGAGGCGCTCGAACGAGGCGAGGTGGTTCTCGGAACCGACGTAGAGCCGTTCGAGCACGCTGATCACGTCGGCCTCGTCCTCGGCCGCGATCGCGGCGCCGAGGTCGGCGAGGTCCTTCTCCTCGATCGCGATGCCGACCCGGATCGCCTCCTCGAGGCTGGTCGACCCGCGTGCGATGAGCTCGTCGTACAGCGCCTGCAGGTCGGGGTCGGTGAACACGCCGACGTCGGACGAGCGCGGGTCGTCGATGCCGCGCGCGGAGAGCAGGGGAGCGACGAGTTCCTGGTGGGTCGTCTCGCTCCCGACGATGTTCGAGAACACCTGCGCACCCCAGAGGTCGCCGAGTACCACGTACACGTCGTGCGCGAGCTTCTCCTCCTCGATGAGGTAGGTGAGAGCGGCGGCGGTGTCGTACTCGGCTTCGGCGGGGGCGGATGCCTCGGGGGCTGGAGTCGTCCCCTCCGCCGAGGCTTCCGTCGTCGTCTCGGGCACGGTGCCGGTCGGCGACGGCGTGCAGGCCATGAGGGACAGTGCCGAGCCGGTGAGGAGGACCGCGGCGACGGCGCTGACGATGGTGGACCTGCGGGTGAGCATGGCGATGCCTTCCTGTGCGAGGGACCTCGTCGGTCCGGCGACCGCGGCCCGGGGGATCGCGCCGCACTTCAAGGCTAGTAATACCCATTGGGTATTCATGGGTCGGAGGTCCCACGGGTGCCCTCGCGCGCGACCGACGAGCGCTGGACGCGAAAGCCCCGGTCAGCGATCTTTCCGCGGGCTCGATTCGACAACCCGTCGAACACGTGGATACGGTTGACGACGGTCCACGTGGACCAGCCCGCCCAGTCCGCGCCCCCGGCCGCCCGGCATTCCCTCGAGTGCCCGCCGGGGTCGTACGGTTCCTCGCGTGGTGTCCGGCCCGGATGGCCGGACGCGCTGGATTCGGCGCTCGCCCGGTGCACAGCAACGCCGCGGCTCGAGCCCCGTCTCCCGGATCGCGCGGAGCCCGGCCGTGACCCTGAGCACGCTCCTGCCCGCCGGCCGCAGCGCACCATGGCCGGCGCGTCGAGCGCGCCTCGGAGTGCCCGCACACATGCTCGAATCATCCGTCCCCCCTGCGGACGGCGTCGCGACCGCCGACGTCGCCGCGCCGCCCGGCACCACCCCCGACGCCCTCACGGAGGCCGCGGCGTCGACACCGTCCGCGGCATCCCCCGACCCCGCCGCGGCATCCCCCGACCCCGCCGCCGCGGCCGCGGCCCGCCACGCGCCGCCCGCCCTCGAGGTCCGCGGCCTCACCCGCTTCTTCGGCCGCCGGCCGACCGAGGCCCTGCAGCGCCTCGCCGACGGCGCGACCCGCGACGACGTCGCCCACCTCGGCACCGCCGCGGTCGTCGACGCCGAGTTCGATGTCCGCCGCGGCGAGATCTTCGTCGTCATGGGCCTCTCGGGCTCCGGCAAGTCGACGCTGATCCGCATGCTCAACGGCCTGCTCGAGCCCACCGCGGGCTCGGTCGAGGTCATGGGGGAGCGGATCACCGGCGTCTCGCCGAAGCGCCTGCGCGCCATCCGCCGCGACCACGTCTCGATGGTCTTCCAGCACTTCGCGCTGCTGCCGCACCGCACAGTGCTCGACAACGCCGCGTACGGCCTCGAGATCCAGGGCGTGCCCGCCGACGAACGTCGCGAACGCGCCTCGCGCGTGCTCGACCGCGTCGGCCTCGGCGGCTGGGGCGACAGGCTGCCGTCCGAGCTCTCGGGCGGCATGCAGCAGCGCGTCGGCCTCGCCCGCGCGCTCGCCGCGGACACCGACATCCTGCTCATGGACGAGGCGTTCTCCGCCCTCGACCCGCTCATCCGCCGCGAGATGCAGGAGCAGCTCGTCGAGCTGCAGCAGGAGCTCGGCAAGACGATCGTCTTCATCACGCACGACCTCAACGAGGCCATGTTCCTCGGCGACCGCATCGCCGTCATGCGAGACGGCCGGATCGTGCAGCTCGGCACTGCCGAGGAGATCCTCACCGACCCCGCCGACGACTACGTCGCGCAGTTCGTGCAGGACGTCGACCGGGCGCGCGTGCTCACGGCGGGGAACGTCATGGAGGCGCCGCGCGCGATCGTGTCGTCGTCGGCCGGGCCGCGCGCGGCCCTCCGGACCATGCGCGACCTGCAGACCTCGACGGTGTTCGTCGTCGCGCCCGGCCGTCGCCTGCTCGGCGTCGCGCACGACCGCGAGGTGCTGCGGCTCGTGCAGCGCGGCGAGCGTCGTCTCGACGAGGCGATCCACGCCGACATCGCGACCGTCGGGCCCGACGAGCACCTCGCCGAACTCTTCAGCAGCGCGGTCGAGCAGCCGCTCCCGCTCGCGGTCGTCGACGACCGGCACCGCCTGCTCGGCGCCGTTCCCCGTGTGACGCTCCTTGCGGCGCTCGGCAACGTCGCGCCCGCGACGGGCGAGCACCCGATCGTGGAGCCGCCGGTCACCGTGCCGGTCGAGGTCATCACCGAGACCCTCCGCAACACCGACCCGGGCGAGGCCGACCAGGGCGACGCCGAGCCGGCCGCCGCGCCCGCACCCGGCCTCGAGGAGGCGCTCGACGCCGTGGACCCGGACCCGGCCCATGCCGCGAACGAAGGGAGCCGCGCGTGAACGAGATCCGCCTCCCCCTCGGCCAGCTCGCCGAGGGCGCCATCGACGTCCTGACCGACGCGCTCGGCGGCCTCTTCGACATCATCCGGGCCGTCTTCGCCGGCTTCTACGACCTCGTCGACCTGAGCCTGTCGACCCCGCCTTTCTGGGCCGTGATCGTGGTCGTCGCCGCGCTCGCCTGGTTCGCGAAGGGCTGGAAGCTCGCGATCGGCACGGCCCTCGGCCTGCTCGTCATCGTCGGCGTAGACCAGTGGGAGAACGCGATGGACACCCTCGCGCTCGTGCTCGTCTCGAGCGCGATCGCGGTCGTCGTGGCGATCCCCCTCGGCATCCTCGCCGCCCGGAACGACGTGGCGAGCCGCGTCATCCGCCCGGTGCTCGACTTCATGCAGACCATGCCGGCGTTCGTGTACCTGATCCCCGCGCTGATCCTGTTCCGGGTCGGCGTCGTGCCCGGCATCGTCGCGACGATCGTCTTCGCGATGGCTCCGGGCGTGCGCCTGACCGAACTCGGAATCCGCGGCGTCGACCGCGAGGTCGTCGAGGCGGGCCACGCGTTCGGCTCGTCGCCGGCGCGCATCCTGCGGCAGATCCAGTTGCCGCTCGCGATGCCGTCGATAATGGCGGGGGTCAACCAGGTCATCATGCTCTCGCTCTCGATGGTCGTCATCGCGGGCATGGTCGGCGCGGGCGGGCTCGGCGGCGACGTCGTGCAGTCGCTGACGCGCATCGACGTCGGGCTCGGTTTCGAGGCGGGCCTCTCGGTCGTGATCCTCGCGATCGTGCTCGACCGCATCACGGGCGCGTTCGGTTCTGGTGCCCGGCGCCGGCCCCGCGTGCGGCGAGCGGATGCCGCATCCGCGCGCCGCCCCGACGCGCCGACGAGCACCCCCGCCGATGCACCCGCCGAGCCCGCCGCCCGGCCCGCGGGCGCCACCGCTGCGCCCGACCGCGCCCCGGCGCCCGTCCACACCTCGTAACCAGACCATCCGGTCACCGCACGGCCGCCCTACGGTACGGCGGTGCCGGGCATGCCCGGGACGCGGCATCCGTCGCCCCGGACCCGCGCGGACCCGCGCGCGGAACACCCCGACACCCGTGCCACAGCACACGGGAGGAAAGGAACACCCTGCAATGACCAAGCGTCACCTGATCTCCACGCTCGCCCTCGGCGGCGCCGCCGCGCTCGCGCTCTCGGGCTGCGCCTCGGGCGCCGAGGCCGAGACCCTCGACAACGGCGATGAGAAGGACCTCACCATCGCCGTGTTCAACGGCTGGGACGAGGGCATCGCCGCGAGCGAGCTCTGGAAGGCCGTGCTCGAGGAGCAGGGCTACGACGTCGAGCTCGAGTACGCCGACGCGGCCCCGGTCTTCCAGGGCCTGAGCGACGGCGACTACGACGTCACGCTCGACACCTGGCTGCCGATCACGCACGCCGACTACGTCGACCAGTACGGCGACGACATCGTCGACCTCGGCGCCTGGAACGAGGACGCGAAGCTCACCATCGCCGTGAACGAGGACGCCCCCGTCGACTCGCTCGCCGACCTCGCCGAGAACGCCGACGCGTTCGACAACCGGCTCGTCGGCATCGAGCCGGGCTCCGGCCTCAACCGCGTCACGACCGACAGCGTCATCCCCACCTACGGCCTCGACGGCATGGACTACCTCACCTCCTCGACCCCCGCCATGCTCTCCGAGCTGACCGCGGCGACCGACGCGGGCGAGAACATCGCCGTCACGCTCTGGCGCCCGCACTGGGCCTACGACGCGTTCCCGCTCAAGGACCTCGAGGACCCGGAGGGCACGCTCGGCGACGCCGAGGGCATCCACTCGTTCGGCACCGCTGAGCTCGAGGAGACCCACCCGACCCTCGCCGGCTGGCTGCAGGGCTTCCAGATGGACAGCGAGCTGCTGTACTCGCTCGAGAACGCCATGTTCAACGAGAACGACACCGACGACTACGGTCCCGTCGTCGAGCAGTGGATCTCCGAGAACCAGGAGTACGTCGACTCCCTGACCTCCTGATCGGAGCGGTCGGCGGGCGGTGGCACGAGTTTCCTCCTCCGCAGATCAGCAGAGCGGATGCCGCGGGCGCACGTCGTGCCCGCGGCATCCGTCGTCTCGTTCCGGTGACATCACGCGACCTGCATGGTGTCCATCCCCGTTCGGCGCGGCGGAGGCCGCAATGCCGTCGGTGACTCGGCGGCGAGCACCGTGACCGGCGCATCGATGACGCCCATTCACCTGATCTGCATGATGCGGCCTCGCGGGCGCATCGGTACCGTCGCCACGGAGACCGCCCGGGCCACGACGTCTGCGCAGTGCCGCCCGAGCCTGATCGAATCGGAGGCGAGACCGACATGAGCGAGTCCGAATCGGTGATCGGCGACCCTCTGCCTCCGGCGCGCATGCTGCCGTTCCCGCCGAAGAGGTCCGGGAGCATCGCCGGGCGGACGATGCAGGAGTCGACGTACGCTCCGAACCCGCCGGTCCGGCACCTGCCCGACGATGCGCCGAACGTGCTCGTCATCCTCATCGACGACGCCGGTCCGGCCCTGCCGACGACGTTCGGCGGTGAGATCACGACCGAGACGCTCGACCGGGTGCGGGCGAACGGGATCGGATTCAACCGGTTCCACACGACGGCCATGTGCTCGCCGACGAGGGCGTCCCTCCTCACCGGTCGCAACCACCATCGCGTCGGCAACGGGCAGATCGCGGAGCTGGCGAACGACTGGGACGGCTACTCGGGCCACATCCCGAAGAGCAGCGCGACGATGGCCGAGGTGCTGCGCAACTACGGCTACGCCACGGCCGCGTGGGGCAAGTGGCACAACACGCCTGCCGAGGAGACGACCAAGGCCGGCCCATTCGACAGCTGGCCGACAGGTGTCGGGTTCGAGTACTTCTACGGCTTCCTGGCCGGCGAGGCATCCCAGTACGAGCCGAACCTGGTGCGCAACACCACGTCGGTCCTCCCTCCGAAGACGCCCGAGGAGGGGTACCACCTGAGCGAGGACATCGCCGACGACGCGATCCGGTGGCTGCGCGACCACAAGGCGCTCTCGCCCGACCAGCCGTTCTTCATGTACTGGGCGACCGGCTGCCTACATGGCCCGCATCACATCACGAAGGAGTGGGCCGACAGGTACGCGGGCAGGTTCGACGACGGCTGGGACGCCTATCGGGAGCGATCGTTCGCCGGAGCGAAGGCCGCCGGATGGGTACCGGAGGACGCCGAGCTGACTCCACGACCGGATTCGCTCGCGGCGTGGGACGACATCCCGGATCACCAGAAGCCGTTCCAGCGACGTCTCATGGAGGTCGCCGCCGGCTTCGGCGAGCACGCGGACGTGCAGGCCGGCCGCCTGCTCGACGAACTGGAACGGCTCGGATACAGCGATGACACCATCGTCATCTACATCTGGGGCGACAACGGGTCGTCGGGCGAGGGCCAGAACGGCACGATCAGCGAGCTGCTGGCCCAGAACCAGATCCCGACCACGATCGACCAGCACCTCGCCGCGCTCGACGAGCTCGGGGGGCTGGACGCGCTGGGATCCCCGGCGACGGACAACCAGTACCACGCCGCGTGGGCCTGGGCGGGATCGTCGCCCTACCAGGGCATGAAGCTGCTCGCCTCGCACCTCGGCGGAACGCGGAATCCCATGCTGATCCAGTGGCCCGGACGGATTCAGCCCGACCCGCGGCCGCGCACGCAGTTCCACCACGTGATCGACCTTGCGCCCACGATCTACGAGATCCTCGGCATCTCGCATCCGGAGCTCGTCAACGGAATCCCGCAGGATCCGATCGACGGCACGAGCTTCGCCTATGCGATCGACGACCGGGACGCCCCGGAGCGCCATCTCACCCAGTACTTCGAGATCATGGGCAGTCGCTCCATCTACTCGAACGGCTGGATCGCCTCCGCCATCGGACCGCGACTGCCGTGGGTTCCCGGGGCGCCGCCCGGAATCCACACGTGGACCCCGGACCAGGACGCCTGGGAGCTCTACAACCTCGACGACGACTGGAGCCAGGCCCGCGATCTCGCCGAGCAGCACCCTGAGAAGCTCGGGGAACTCCGCGAGCTCTTCGCGATCGAGGCGGCGAAGAACAAGGTGCTGCCGGTCGGCGGCGGGCTCTGGGTCGTCACGATGCACCCGGAGCAGCGGATCGCCCCGCCCTACTCCGAATGGGACATGGACGGCGACACCGTGCGCGTGCCCGAGTTCTGCGCGCCGGCCCTGGGCAACACGCCGAACACGGTGGAGATCTCGGTCGACGTCGACGACGGGGTGAGCGGAGTGCTCTACAAGCTCGGTGGTGCAGGCGGCGGCCTCACCTGCTTCGTCGTCGACGGAGTGCTGACCTACGAGTACAACCTCTTCCTGGTGCAACGGACGACGATCACGGCTCCAGCCCCACTCGCAGCCGGAACGCACACCATCGAGATCGAGACGGACTACGTCGAGCCCAGGCCCGGAGGTCCTCTCGAGGTGGCGATCCGCGTCGACGGCGAGGAGGTGGCATCCGGTGTCGTCCCGATCAGCGCGCCGCTGCTCTTCTCGGCGAACGACTGCCTCGACGTCGGCCGTGCGTACGGCGGAGCGGTCTCGCGCGCCTACGCCGACAAGATGCCGTTCCCCTTCGAGGGCACCATCGAGCGGGTCCACATCGCCTACGCGAGTGCCGGCGCTGCCTGATCGCCTCCGATGCGGCAGTGCCGGAGCGCGGGGCGATTTCCGGGGAAGGACGGGGGAAGCCGTGGATTACGCCGAACGGCTGCGCCGATTCTCGATCAACGACGAACGGCTCGACACGGAGTTCGTGAAGGTCCGTTCCCTGGACGCGAAGACGCTCGCGCTCGCGCGTATCGCGGCGCTCGTCGCGATCGGGGGCGCGGAGCCGTCGTTCGGCACGGAGGTCGATGCCGCGATCGGCGCCGGCGCGACGACGGACGAGATCGTCGACGTGCTCGGCGGCGTCACGCCGGTGGTCGGGCTCGCGCGCGTCGTCGCCGCGACTCCGAACCTCGCCCTCGCCCTCGGGTGCGATGTCGGATTCCCGGCCGGCGACGAATTCTGATCACGCGAGCGCGACGCGCGGCTCACGCTCCGAGCAGGCCGAGGGTGATGGCCCGCTCGACGGCTTCGCCGCGAGTCGTGACGCGGAGCTTGCGGTAGATCGAACCGACCTCCGAACTCACGGTGTTCCGCGAGATGAAGAGCCGCCGGCCGATCTCGCTCAGGGTCAGGTGCGTCTGCAGGTAGGGCAGGAGCCGGAGTTCGGCGGGGGTCAGGGGGGTGCCGCCGGCTGCCCTCGGGGTGGCATCCGCACGTCGACGGAAGTCGGCGACGTCATCGACCAGCCGTCCCATCCGAGGGCGTACTGCGAGGACCTCGTCGATCTCGCGGAGGAGGTGCATCGCCGCGGTCCGCTGGCCGCGCTCAGCGTACGCCGTCGCCAGCTGGAGCCGGACCTTCACCGCGAGGTACGGGAGCACGTACGTGCAGCCCACCCTCGCGCGCATCGCCCGAGCGACGAGGCGCTCGGCGGCCTCCTCGTCACCACGGCGCAGCGCGAGGCGTGCGCCGACCGCGAGGGCGAGCGCGGCGGTCGGGTAGCCCTCCATGTGGTGCGCGGCGATCGTGTCGAGCGCAACGGACGAGTGGCGTTGGGCCTCCTCCCAGCGATCCTCGCCGAGCGCGATCAGGGCGAGTTCCGGCGCGCTCAGCGCGATCGAATCGGCGTTGTCGAAGCCCGTCGCCTGTTCGATCGCCGCCGCGAACGCCTGCCGGGCCTCCTCAGCGCGTCCGGTCAGGAGCCGGGTCATGCCCGCGAGGTGGAGTGCCTGGTCGCGCCACGGGCTCCAGGCGGGCTCTCTCGCCGCCGCGAACTCGGCATCGTCGGCGGCTCGATCCGCGCCGTCGGCGAGCATGGCGGCACGCAGCATGGCCCGCGCCGAGTCGAACCCGGGCTGGTCGTCGGTCGGCTCCCCATCATGCGATGACCGTTCCACGACGTGCGCCCAGCGCTCGGCGTCGGCGGGTCGCCCCGTGAGCACTGCCTCCCAGGCCGCGAGCACGGCCAGCGGCGGATACGTCGCGACGGCGTCCTCACCGAGCTCCGCGAGCCACCGGTTCACGATGGTGACCTGCCCCGCCTGGTACGTAGGGAGGGAGAGCTCGGCGACGAGGTGGACGGACCGGGCTCGATCGCCCGCGGCGAGGAGATGCTCGATGGCCCGTGCCGGCAGCCCGTGCTGCTGGTACCAGTCGGCGGCCCGACGGTGCAGCTCCGCGGCGGATCCGGACTCCGTGCGTTCGAGTTCGGCGAGCAGGAACTCACGGAAGAGCCCGTGGTAGCGGAACCACCCGCGCTGGCGATCCAACGGCACGAGGAAGAGCCCCATCGCCTCGAGCTCGCGCAGCAGAGCATTCGAATCGGAGCGCTCCAGCACCGCGTCGCACACGGCTCCGGACATCTGCTCGAGGATCGCCGTCCGACGGAGGAACGCCTGGGACTCGGTCGGGAGGCTCCGCAGGCACTCCCGGTACAGGTAGTCGGCGACGAACCGGTCGTCGCCGGCGATCGACGCGCCCGCCTCGCCGTCGCGGGCGATCATCGCGGCGAGGACGAGTCCGACCGGCCACCCCTCGCTCCGCTGCACTATCGCGTCGAGTTCGGACTTCGAGCGCTCGACGCCCAGCATGCCGAAGATGATTCGCGCCGCCGCGACATCCGCTCGGAGTTCGTTGGCGCCGATCTCCCAGGTCAGGCCCTCCGCGCGACGGCGCGCGAGATGCGCCTGCTCATGCCTGCCGGCGATGACGACCTGGGAGCCCGCGGGTACGCCGGCGAGGGCGACCTCCAGCACGTCCTGGCAGGCGGCGGAGTCGACCTCGTGGAGGTCGTCGATGAGGATGACGAACGGGACCGGAGCCTTCGACATCGTCGAGGCGAGCAGCGGCGCGGAACGGCCCAACGGACCGACGCTCATCCCGCCCATCTCGTCGACGATCGCGCGGTCGTCAGGGAAGATCCTGGCGTAGGCGGTCGCCACCAGTGCGAGCAGTGCGGAAGGGTCGTCGTCGAACCGGTCGAGGGCCACCCAGGCGACCGGGCGCGACTCCGTCGCGGCCCACTCGATGAGCAGCGTGGTCTTGCCGTAACCCGCTGGAGCGCTGACGCCCACGACCCTGGCCCCGCTCGCCCGCGCGCGTTCGATGAGGTCGAGCCGGCTGGCGAACCCAGCCGGCGGTTCGGGCGCGCTGAGCTTCGTGTCGAGCAGGACCTGGTCCAGCTCGAGCGCAGGCACCACGGACTTTCGCGTGTCCCCCACCACGGGGGGCATCCTATGGGCCGGTCGGGACGTCGCTCAAGGTCGTGCGACGGTCGCGCCCGCGCCCGACGTCACCCAGAACGGGTGACGCGCCGGTCGCGGGTCCTGGCGTACCCTCGGGCGTGGGACGGCGCCCGGGGGGACGGCGTGAACCGTCGCGGGCGACGTCCGAGGCCTGCCGACGTGCGCGGCCGGACGCCGAAGAAGCGATGGAGGGGGAACCATGGCACACGACGAGCAGCTCGAGCCGACGTTCACGCGGGCCGGGGAGGCGACGACCGCGAGGGTGACGAGGATCCCGGACGGCGAGATGCTGCCCGAGACCGCGTACCGGATCATCCACGACGAGTCGATGCTCGACGGCAACGCCCGCCTGAACCTCGCGACGTTCGTGACGACGTGGATGGACGAGCACGGCGACCGGCTCTACCACGACGCGTTCGACAAGAACATGATCGACAAGGACGAGTACCCGGCCACGGCGGCGATCGAGGAGTACTGCTGGCGGATCCTCGCCGACCTCTGGAACGCGCCCGATCCCGACGACGCGATCGGCACGTCGACGATCGGCTCGTCGGAGGCCTGCATGCTCGGCGGCCTCGCGCTGAAGCGCCGATGGCAGCACGCGCGCCGCGCGGCGGGGAAGTCGACCGAGACGCCGAACCTCATCATGTCGAGCGCCGTGCAGGTCTGCTGGGAGAAGTTCTGCAACTTCTTCGACATCGAGATGCGCTTCATCGACACGAGCGACGAGCACCCCCTGATGGACGGCACGGGCCTCGAGGACGTGGTCGACGAGAACACGATCGGCGTCGTCGTGATCATGGGCGTCACCTACACGGGCTCCTACGAGCCCGTCACGAAGGTCGCCGCGAAGCTCGACGAGATCCAGGCGGCCACGGGCCTCGACATCCCCATCCACGTCGACGGCGCCTCCGGTGCGATGGTCGCGCCGTTCCTCCAGCCCGACCTCGAGTGGGACTTCCGGGTCGAGCGCGTGCAGTCGATCAACACGTCGGGCCACAAGTACGGGCTGGTCTACCCGGGCGTCGGCTGGGTCGTGTGGCGGAACACCGCCGCCCTGCCCGAGGACCTCGTCTTCCGGGTGAGCTACCTCGGCGGGTCGATGCCGACCTTCGCGATCAACTTCTCCCGGCCGGGCGCCCAGGTGCTGCTGCAGTACTACCGGTTCCTCCGCCTGGGCCGCGAGGGCTATCGGGCGATCCAGCAGGCGTCGCAGGATGTCGCGGTGTTCCTCTCCGGCGAGATCGGGGCGCTCGACGCCTACGAACTGCTGACCGACGGCACCGACATCCCGGTGTTCGCCTGGCGACAGGCGCCCGGGTACACCGACAAGTGGACGCTCTACCACCTGGCCGAGCGCCTCCGTATCAAGGGATGGCTCGTGCCCGCGTATCCGCTCTCGGGCGACCAGTCCGACCAGACCGTCATGCGGATCGTGTGCCGCAACGGCCTCAGCCACGACCTCGCCGAGGACCTCCTGCGCGACATCCGCGAGGAGACCGAGTTCCTCGACGGCCTCGAGGCGCCGATGCCGCACGAGGGCCTGGTCCAGACGTTCCACCACTGAGCGCGGGGGAGACGTGGTCGAGGCGACGCGTCGGGAGGTGCCGACGGTGCGGCGCCTGCGCCGCGAGGCGTGGGGCTTCATCGTCGGTTCGTTCTGCTTCATCGTCGGTGCGGTGCCGAACTACGCCGAGTGGGCGGGACCGGTCGGCGTGGGCATCACGTTCTTCGTGGGGTCGATCTTCTTCACGCTCGCGGCGTTCATCCAGCTGAGCCTGAGCGGTCGACACCTGCCGCGGCGGGGCGCGAACCGGGCGGACCGCACCGACTGGTGGGCTGCGGCCGTGCAGTTCGTCGGCACGCTCTTCTTCAACTGGAGCACGTTCTGGGCGATGATCGCCGCGTTCGCCGACCCGACCAGGATGGGCGTCGGCTGGCGGCCGGACGCCTTCGGCTCGATCGCGTTCCTCGTCTCGAGCGGGCTCGCCATGGCGGCCGTGAACGATCGCCACGAGCTGTGGGACACCGACGCGCGCACCTGGCACGGCACGTGGCTAAACATGATCGGCTCGGTGTTCTTCGGCCTCTCGGCGATCGGGGCGTACGTGCTGCCCGACACCGGCACGTACGTGAACCTGCTCTGGGCGAACCTCGGCACGCTCCTCGGCGGCGTCTGCTTCCTCGTCGCGGCGCTGCTGTCGCGCCGGACCATCCCGAAGGGCTGAGCGAGCGGATGCCGCGTGCCGCGCGCCCGCGGCATCCGCTCGCCCCGCGGCATCCGTCGGAATTCGGCCGCGACCGGCCCGTCTGCTAGACTCGACGTTTGGCTGGGCGCTTCCACCGCCCGGACCGTGGACGAATCCCCTGTATCTCCCGCTCGCGCGGAGGGAATTCGCCTGCAGACAAGAGACCTTGGGAGGGGCCGTCCGGCCCCTCGGTATTGGAGGAAAGACCAATGGCAGCAGTGTGCCAGGTGACCGGAGCCGTTCCCGGCTTCGGCCACAACATCTCGCACTCGCACCGCCGGACGAAGCGCCGCTTCGACCCGAACGTGCAGAAGAAGACCTACTACGTGCCGTCGCTTCGTCGTAACGTCACCCTGAACGTGTCCGCCAAGGGCATCAAGGTGATCGACGCCCGTGGCATCGAGGCCGTCATCAAGGACATCCAGGCTCGTGGGGTGAAGCTCTAATGGCGAAGCAGCAGGACATCCGTCCGATCATCAAGCTCCGTTCGACGGCCGGCACCGGGTACACCTACGTGACCCGCAAGAACCGTCGCAACAACCCCGACCGTCTCGTGCTCAAGAAGTACGACCCCGTGGTGCGCAAGCACGTCGACTTCCGAGAGGAGCGCTAAGACATGGCCAAGAAGAGCAAGATCGCGCGCAACGAGCAGCGCAAGGTGGTCGTCGACCGCTACGCCGCGAAGCGCGCCGAGCTGAAGAAGACGCTCGTCGACCCGAACGCGACCGACGAGGCCCGTGAGGCCGCCCGCGTCGGCCTGCAGAAGCTGCCCCGCAACGCCTCGCCGGTGCGCGTCCGCTCGCGCGACGCCATCGACGGCCGCCCCCGCGGCGTGCTCACGAAGTTCGGCGTCTCGCGCGTCCGCTTCCGTGACATGGCGCACCGCGGCGAGCTGCCCGGCATCACCAAGTCGAGCTGGTAACTCGTACCCGCTTCCCGAGAGGGGCGTCCCGGTCTTCCGGGGCGCCCCTCTCGTCGTCTCCGCGTCGATCGTCGATCGGGTCGGCGACGGATGCCGCGGCATCCGTCAAGCCCCCTGAGAACCTGCCCGAACGGGCCGGAAATCCGCGTGTTTCCGCGGGACTCTGCTACATTCGAGGCGGCCTGAACGGCTACGGGGGCGATCGATTCGATCCGTTCTCGTGTTTCCACACGACAGCTGTACCAACAGCGAAGGTCCGAGGAGGACATTCAATGGCTGACAAGTCGCTCAACAAGTCGGAGCTCGTTGCCAAGATCGCCGCATCGACGGGCCAGAGCCAGACGGCCGTCGACGCCGTGCTCAACGGCTTCTTCGACACCCTCGCCGAGTCGGTCGGCTCGGGCACCAAGGTGTCCATCCCGGGCTGGCTCGCCGTCGAGCGCACCCACCGCGCCGCCCGCACGGGCCGCAACCCGCAGACCGGCGAGACCATCCAGATCGCCGCCGGAAACTCGGTCAAGGTGACCGCGGGCTCGAAGCTCAAGGCCGCCGCGAAGTAACCCGCGCGCGTCGCCAGACGCACTCCGCGACTCCCGAAGGGGCGCCCGGTACTCCGGTGCGCCCCTTCGTCGTGCCCGGGCGGCGGCCGGGCGGGGTCGACGTTCCCGAATGCGCGGTTTCGCGACGAGTGCGCACCTGCCGACCCGCGCACTCGTCGCGAAACCGCGCACCCGCCGATGCACCCGGCGGGCGGGGCTCCCAGCCGGCTCGCCTAGGCTCGTACGGTGATCCGTTCCGCCCGCGTGCTGGGCCCAGCCGCCCTCGTCGCCGTCGCGCTCGCCGCGATGATCGCCGCACTCGCGTACGGCGGCGGCGCGGAGCCGTACCCGATCCAGGACCCGGGGCCCGTCGCGCGCTGGGGCGTCCCGGTCGCGAAGCTGTTCGTGAACGTCGGCGCCGCGGGCATGATCGGCGCGCTCGTCCTGGCCGTCTGGGCGCTGAGCCCCAAGCGACGCGAATTCGACCTCGCGCTCGACGTGGCCGCGGCATCCGCCGCCGTGCTCACCGTCGCGAGCGCCGCGACCGGGGTGCTGACCTTCATGCTCGTCACGGGCGCCGAGTTCTCGCTGAGCGATCGGTTCGGCCAGCAGCTCGGCCAGTTCGTCACGTCGATCGAGCTCGGGCAGGCATGGCTCGCGACGACGCTCATCGCGGCGGCCGTGACGGTGCTCTGCTTCGCAGTGCGCAACCACACCGCGCTCGTGTTCGTCGCCGTGCTCGCGGTCGTCGCGCTCGTGCCCATGGCGCAGCAGGGGCACGCCGCCGGCGCGACGGGGCACAACGAGGCGATCACGGCGCTCGGCCTGCACCTCGTGTTCGCCGCCGCGTGGCTCGGCGGACTCCTCACCATCGTGCTGCTGAAGCCCGCGCTCGACGGCGAGCGGCTCGCCGTCGTGCTCTCGCGCTACTCGACCGTCGCGCTGATCGCCTTCATCGTCGTCGCGATCTCGGGCTATGCGAGCGCCGCGCTGCGGATCGGCACCTGGGACCAGCTCGCCACGCAGTACGGCGTGCTCGTCGTGATGAAGGTCGCGGCCCTCGTCGCGCTCGGCCTGTTCGGCGCCGCGCAGCGGCGCGTGATGATCGGGCGGATGCTGCGCGCGGGCGCCGCACCGACGGCCTCGAACCGCGGAGCCGCACCGGCCGCCTCGGCGAACCGCACCTTCTGGCTGCTCGTCGTCGTCGAGCTCGCGTTCATGGGCATCGCCTCGGGCGTGGCGGCCGCGCTCGCCCGGACGGCCACGCCGGTGAACGAGGACGTCTCGGGCGGACTCGCGCGCACGCCCGCCGAGATCCTCACCGGCGAGCCGCTTCCGCCCGCGCCCGACGCGCTCCGCTACTTCACCGAGTGGAGCCCCGACCTGCTGTGGCTGATCGCCTGCGGGTTCGGCATCTTCTTCTACGTGGCCGGGGTGGTTCGCCTCCGTCGTCGCGGCGACCGCTGGCCGGTCTACCGCACCGTGCTCTGGGTCGCCGGGCTGCTGCTCCTCGCGTGGATCACGAGCGGCGGCGTCGCCGCGTACGAGCAGTACCTCTTCTCCGCGCACATGCTCGGCCACATGGCGCTCACGATGGCGGTGCCGGTGCTGCTCGTCCCGGGCGCGCCGGTGACGCTCGCGGCACGAGCCATCCGCCCCAGGAAGGACGGCAGTCGCGGCGGCCGCGAGTGGATCCTGCTCGCGGTGCACTCGCGCTTCGCGTCGATCATCGCCAACCCGATCGTCGCGGCCGTGCTGTTCGCGGGTTCGCTCTGGGTGTTCTACTACTCGCCGCTGTTCCGCTGGTCGATGGAGGACCACATCGGACACGAGTGGATGATCGCCCACTTCCTGATCACGGGCTACCTCTTCGTGCAGTCGCTCATCGGCATCGACCCGGTGCCGTACCGCCTGCCGTACCCCTTCCGCCTGCTGCTGCTGCTCGGCACGATGGCCTTCCACGCGTTCTTCGGCCTCGCGATCATGATGGGCACCGGCCTGATGCTCGCGGACTGGTACGGCGCGATGGGGTGGGGCACCGACGCGCTCGCCGACCAGCAGGTCGGCGGCGGCATCGCCTGGTCGATCGGCGAGATCCCGACCGTCGCGCTCGCGATCACCGTCGCCGTGCAGTGGTCCCGGTCCGACGCCAAGGAGACGAAGCGCCGCGACCGGCACGCCGACCGGACGGGCGAGGCCGAGCTCGAGGAGTACAACGCGCGGCTCGCGGCGCTCGCCGAGCGCGACGGGGTGCGCTGAGCGCGCGCGTCGGCCCCGGCGGCCCGCCGACGTCGGCCGGGGCGGGAGCCCGTGAGGTCAGCGCAGCTGGATCGAGATCGACCCGTCGGGCCTGACCGTCGCGTCGAGCGCCAGGGTGAACGACTCGTCCTGTTCGAGCGTCGAGAACGTGCCGTCGAACAGCGACTGCACCTCGACCGAGATGTGGGCGAGGCCCGGCGTCGGCGGCATCTCGAACGTCGTCTCGCCGGGAACGAGCGTGACCGCCGGCGATTCGGCGATGTTCCACGCCGGCTCGCCGACGATGCGGTCGTCGATCACCACGCCGAACGGGCAGCCGGCCGGCTGCAGCACGGGCTGGCTCGCGCACTGGTCGACGAGGTACTCGTCGACCTTGGCCTGCACGCGTTCGACGAACGCCGGGGTCGGGAGCGCGTCGACCCTGACCTCGGCCCGCGCGCCGGGCTCGACGATGGCCTGCACTGGCACGGCCTCGAGGAGCGTCGACTGGTAGCCGAACTCGTACACCGCGGGGGCGATCGCGAGGTACTGCGTCGTCTGCGTGAACGCCGACAGCTCGTCGCCGGTCTTCGTGGCGCGCGCGTCGAGCGTGAGCGACCCGACGGTGAACAGGGGGCTCTGCGCGGCGGTGACCTCGATCACGGCGAGGGGGCTCGACGCGAACTCCCACCGGTGCAGCACGCCGTAGAGCGGTTCGATCGGGTTCACGTCGAACGCGGTCTGCACGATCGCGGTGTCGAGTCGATAGCTCACGGTCACCGTGTGGCGACCGTCGTCGTGCGCCTCGTCGGAGAGGACGCGCACGTCTTCGGGGCCGGCGTCGACGACGTTCGAGCGCAGCATCGCGGTGGAGATGTCGGCGGGCAGGCCCGCGCCGGCGAGGTCGCCCTCGTCGAATCGGACGCCGGGCGTCGCCGCCGCGCTCACGATGTCATCGCGCGCGATGGCGTCGAGGTAGCGCTCGACGAACGCGGGGGCGCCGTAGAGGCTCTGGTTGAGCCCGCCGAGTGCGGCGAGGAACCCGGCGACGAGCATGACGGCGAGACCCGTCCACCCGACGATCGCGACGGGCGACAGGCGTCCGTCACGTCGACCCGAGCTCCCCACCCGGCAAGTCTAGACAGGGCCGTGTGACGGAACGGTTTCTCCACAACGCCGCGTGACGCGTCGACGGATGCCGCGACCGGCGCCTCGGCATGAGGATCGCGGTCTACAGTGAAGACGCCCGCCCGCGGCATCCGCCCCGCCACCGCATGCGCCGCCTCGGCGCATCGAACCCCGTCGAACCGAGCGAGACCGAAGGCCCACCGTTGCAGCACGTGACCCTGACCGCCGAGCAGGAGGCGGTGTTCCGGGCGATCGAGCACACGCGCGAGCACGTGTTCGTGACCGGGCGCGCGGGCACCGGCAAGTCGACGCTGCTGAACCACCTGAACTGGAACACGGGCAAGCAGATCGTGATCTGCGCTCCGACGGGCGTCGCGGCGCTGAACGTCGGCGGCCAGACGATCCACTCGCTGTTCCGCCTGCCGATCGGCGTCGTCGCCGACCACGAGATCGACCAGAACGACACGGTCCGCAAGATCCTGAACGCCATGGACACGCTCGTCGTCGACGAGGTCTCGATGGTCAACGCCGACCTCATGGACGCGATGGACCGATCGCTCCGACAGGCGCGCCAGCGCCCGCACGACCCGTTCGGCGGCGTGCAGGTCGTGCTGTTCGGCGACCCGTACCAGCTCGCCCCGGTGCCCGGCTCGGGCGACGAGCGCCGCTACTTCGCCGACACCTACCGGTCGATGTGGTTCTTCGACGCGAAGGTCTGGCAGGAGGCCGACTTGCGCATCTACGAGCTCGGCGAGATCCACCGCCAGCACGACGACGCGTTCAAGCACATGCTGAACGCGGTGCGGCATGGCATGGTGACGGCCGAGATCGCGGGCGTGCTGAACGACACCGGCGCGCGCCGGCCGCTGCCCGAGCAGGGCGCGATCACGCTCGCGACGACGAACGAGACGGTGAACCGCATCAACCGCGCGGCGCTGCACCGCCTGCCGGGCCACTCGATCGCGAACGAGGCCGACGTGAACGGCGAGTTCGGCGGGCGCGGCTACCCGGCCGACGAGCGGCTCGAGCTGAAGGTCGGCGCGCAGGTCATGTTCCTGCGCAACGACACCGCGGCGTGGGGCGAGGCGCCGCGCTGGGTGAACGGCACGATCGGCACCGTCACGTCGCTCGAGCGCGAGGTGCGCGTCGAGATCGACGGCGAGGAGCACGAGGTCGAACCGGCCACGTGGGAGAAGTACCGGTACTCGTGGGACCCGGTCGCGAAGAAGCTCGAGCGCGACATCGTCGCCGAGTTCACGCAGTTCCCGCTGCGCCTGGCTTGGGCGGTCACCATCCACAAGTCCCAGGGCGCGAGCTACGACACGGCGATCGTCGACCTCGGCTCCCGCGTCTTCAGCCCCGGGCAGACGTACGTCGCGCTGTCGCGGCTGACGAGCCTCGACGGGCTCTACCTCGCCCGACCGCTCGTGCCGCGCGACATCATCGTCGACCGCGACGTCGAGCGGTTCATGTCGGGCGCGAGCCGCGACCTCGGCACGGGCGACGAGCTGCCCGCCTGAGGACGCCCGCGCGCGGCGACGTCCGACCGGGACGACGGGCGGACGGGAGCCCGGGAGGGGAGCGGCCGGGGGCGTCATCGCCACGCGCCCCCGGCCGCGGTCGGTGGGTCAGTGGTGGTGGGCCGGATCGACGGGCGCCTCATCGCCGGGCGCGACGTGCTCGCCGTGCGGCACGGCCGACCGGCCGGCCTCGGTGGCGGCGAGGGCCGGAGTCGCGAGCGCAGCGACGAGCACGGCGCCGACGGCGAGCCCGACGAGGGAGCGGCGGGCCTCCGACGCGGGCGAGGGCGCTGCGGTCGAGGGTGCGGCGGTCGAGCGTGCGGCGGCGGATGCCTCCGGCCCCCGTCCTGCACCCCGCGCGCCGCGCGCGGCGCGGGCGACCGACAGCGCGACCGCGGCGAGGAACACGCAGGCCGCCGCGAGCGGGAGGCCCGGGACATCCGCCAGCCCGCCCGATGCCGCGGCGCCGCCGGCGAGGACGAGCGCCCCGACCGAGGCCGCCAGCACGATGCGCGGGGCGAGCGGACGTCCCGCGCGGAGGGACAGGACGCCCCAGCCGAGCGCGGCGACGCCGAGCCCGGCCAGGACGACCTGCGGTGCACCCCCGGCACCGGCGGCGAGGGCGGTCCCGACCAGCCCGCCGCCAAGCGCGGCGAGCATGGGCCAGGTCCGGGTGATCGTCGCCGATGCGCGCATGGCGGGCTCCCTAGGCCGTCGCCACGCGTGCGGAGCGCTCGGCGCCGACGCCCACGCCGAGCAGCACGATCGCGCTGGCCAGGTGGAGGAAGTGGTCGGCCGTGTTGAGCGCGAGGATGTTCGCCGGCGTGCCGGCGATGAAGAAGCCGACCACGCCGAGCAGCAGGTACGCCGCGCCGACGATGGCGTTCACGGTCTTCGCCGCGCCGACGCTCGACAGGCCCGCGATGAGCAGGGCCGCGCCGATCGCGAGGTGCGCGATGTTGTGGAGCGGGTTCACGGCGAACACGCCGAGCAGCAGTCCGCCCTCGGTGGCGATGAAGTCGACGCCGCCGGTCACGGCGAAGCCGAGCAGGCCGACGAGGACGTAGACCGCGCCGAACACGGTCGCGGCGATGCGGTTGGGTGAGTTCTTCATGGCGATGCCTCCTGGTTCTCGCGCGGCGGGCGCCGTGCTGGGAGGGGTTCGGCACGGCGTCGGAACCGGATTGGACCGGCGGTCCTCCGATCGGGGGACACCCGCGTCGAGCCCGTGCGACGGGGCCGCCGGGACGCCGCGGAGCGCCGTGCGATGGGCGGCGTCGATCGGGTTACAATCGCAGCGGACACACGGCGGGGGGCACGGTGGCTGCACGGACACGGCGGAGGCGGCGGCTGATCGCCGCTGTGCTGGCGTCCGCCTTCGCGGTGACCGCGCTCGCCGCATGCACGCCGTCCGACAGCCCGGCCGCCGACTTCGACCAGGTCGAGGGGGCCTTCGACGACGCGGTCGTGGAGCAGCTGGACGCCACGCTCGCCGAGGCGGTTCGGCTCAGCGGATCGAGCGGAGCCGTCGCCGGGGTCTGGGCCCCGTGGGCGGGAAGCTGGACGGTCGGCACGGGCACGGTCGACTTCGCCGACGGCGCCGCACGGGTCACGACCGACACGCGGTTCCAGCTCCCGGACGGCACCGGCCAGCTCACCTGCGCGGTGATGCTGAGGCTCGTCGACGCGGGCGTCGTCGAGCTCGACGAGCCGGTGTCCGAGATGGTGAACGGCATCCCCGGGCTCGACGGCATCACGCTCGAGCAGCTCTGCCGCAACACGTCGGGCCTCGCCGACTACTACGGACCGCTCCGGGCGCACTTCGTCAAGAACCCCGAGCGGATCTGGCCGGCCAACGAACTGCTCGCGAGCGGCCTCGCCGCGGGTCGGAAGGGGGAGCCGGGCACGTCGTGGGTCGAGTCCCGCACCGGCATCCTGCTGCTGACCGAGGCGCTCGAGCAGCGGACCGGGCGCTCGTGGGCCGACCTCGTGGACCAGTACGTGCTCGAGCCGCTGGAGCTCGAGGGCACCTCGTTGCCGGCCGCGAGCGACATGGCGTACGCGGGCGCCCTCGGCGGCTACGCCGCGTCGTACTCGGGCGGCAAGCCTGCCTGCGATGCGATCGTCGACGTCTCCCGGCGTTCCAGCTCGATCGGTGGCACGGCGTCCGGAGCACGCACGACGCTCGCGGACGCGAAGGCGGTCAGCGAGTCGTTCGCGACCGGGGCGATGTTCCAGGAGGCCACGGCTCGCGACGTGTGGACCCTGAACTCGCTCGGCGGCGACGCACCCGGATGGCAGGCTCAGGGGATCGGCGCCCAGCAGTTCGGGCCGCTGCGCGGCGTCGCCGGCGAATCGATCGGCGCGCTCGCGGCGATGTTCACCGACCCGGAGACCGGGCTCACCGTGATCCTCGCGTTGAACAACTCGGCCGGTGGCGAGCTGCTCGTCCGCGAGGCGGCGTTCGCGCTCGCGTCCATCGCCTCGAAGGCGGCGCCCGCCGAGGGGCGCGACCTGCCGCTCGTCGAGCTCCCGTGGTCGCTCGAGCAGGCCACGCAGCGCATGACGGATGCCGCGCCGTGCCCGCTCCCGGCCGAAGCCGAGGGATGAGACTTTGGGCCCGTCGAGCGCGCGCGGACGGGTCCAGAATGGCGCCGACGGGGAGCGGGCTCCGCGCCGAGGGGAGGCGTTCGCATGTGCCGATGGTTGGCGTACTCGGGTGAGCCGCTGAGGACCTCCGCGGTGCTGCTCGACGCGACGCATTCGCTGGTCGCCCAGTCGCTCGACTCGCCGCTCGGCGCGGAGACCGTGAACGGCGACGGGTTCGGCATCGGGTGGTATCCGGCGGGCGCCGTGGCGGGGAGCATCCCCGCGGTGTTCCACAGCACCGAGCCGGCGTGGAACGACGACAACGTGCGCGAGCTCGCCCGCGCGATCGAGAGCCCGCTGTTCTTCAGCCACGTGCGGGCGGCGGCGGGCCCGCCGATCCAGCGGACCAACTGCCATCCGTTCCGATGGGAGAACTGGCTGTTCATGCACAACGGCTTCCTGTCGGAGTTCGCGAAGGTCAAGCGGGACCTGACGTTCGCGATCGACCCGTCCCTCTACCCGCACGTGAAGGGCACGACCGATTCCGAGGTGCTGTTCCACCTCGCGATCACCAACGGGCTCGCCGACGACCCGGTCGCGGCGCTGCGCGCCACGGTCGACCTCGTGGAACGCGTCGGTCGCGACCACGGCGTCATGTTCCCCATGCAGGGCACCGTCGCGGTGGCCGACGGCGCCACGATCTGGGCGCTGCGCTACTCCACCCAGGGCCGGTCCCGCACGCTCTTCCACTCGATCGACATCCCGACGATCCGCGAGATGTACCCCGACGCGGAGCGCCTCACGCAGTTCGGCGAGCACGCGCACGTCGTGGTCTCGGAGCCGTTGAACGACCTGCCGGGCGTCTTCGTCGAGGTCCCGGAGTCCACCATCGCCGTCCTCGACCGAGAGGGATACCACCATGAGCCCTTCCGAAGCGCAGCCTGAGCCCGCCGACTCGACCGCGCCGTCGGAAGGCGGGACGTCGGCCCCCGCGCCGTCGCCCGCGCCCGCGCCCGCGCCCGCGCGCAGCTCGTGGGTCGTCGTCACGGCGCTCTCCGCCGCGCAGTTCGTCATGGTGCTCGACAGCACCGTCATGAACGTGTCGATCTCGCAGGTCGTCGAGGACCTCGACACGACGGTCTCCGCCATGCAGGCCGCGATCACGTTCTACACGCTCACGATGGCCGCGCTCATGCTCGTCGGCGCGAAGCTCGGCGACGTGTGGGGTCGGCTCCGGGCGTTCGTGATCGGCGCGATCATCTACGCGATCGGCTCGCTGACGACGGCGCTCAGCCCGAACATCGTCGTGCTGTTCACGGGCTGGAGCGTCGTCGAGGGCGTCGGCGCGGTGCTCGTCATCCCCGCGATCGCCGCGCTCATCGCCGACAACTACGAAGGTCGGGCGCGGGTCACCGCCTACGCGATGATCGGCGCGGCGTCGGGGGCCGCGGTCGCCGCGGGGCCGCTCATCGGCGGGTTCCTGACGACGTACGCCTCGTGGCGGTACGTCTTCATCGGCGAGGTCGTGGTCATGGCCGTCGTCGTGCTCTTCTCGCGTCGGATCGTCGACCGGCACGAACCGGCGAAGCTGCGCATCGACCCGCTCAGCGTGCTGCTCTCGTCGGTGGGACTGATCGCGATCGTGCTCGGGATGCTGCAGAGCAAGACCTGGGGCTGGATCGTGCCGCTCGACTCGCCGGAGATCAACGGCGTGCCGATCGAACCGCTCGGCATCTCGTTGACGACCTGGCTGATCCTCGTCGGCGGCGTGCTCCTCGGCTGGTTCGCTCACCGGCAGCGCCGGCTGATCGAGACGGGCCGGGAGGCGTTCCTGGACGTGTCGCTGCTGCGCATCGACCGGCTGCGGAGCGGGCTCTCGGCGCTCGGGGCCCAGTACGCGGTGACGGCGGGCCTGTTCTTCATGGTGCCCGTCTACCTGCAGATGACGCTCGGGCTCGACGCGCTGCAGACCGGCATCCGGATCTTCCCGCTCTCCGTCTCGCTCATCGTCTTCTCGTTCGCCGGGACGCGGCTCTCCCGCGTGTGGTCGCCGCGACGCATCGTGCGGATCGGCCAGGTCGTGCTCGTCGGCGCGGCGCTGCTGCTGCTCGCCTCGGTCGACGAGGAACTGCGCCAGGTGGCGTTCAGCGTCGGCATGTTCATCGCGGGCGCCGCGCTCGGGCTCCTCGCCTCCCAGCTCGGCAACGTGAACATGTCGAGCGTCGGGCCGGAGAAGTCGAGCGAGGTCGGCGGGATGCAGGGCGTCTTCCAGAACCTCGGCTCCTCGCTCGGCACGGCCCTCATCGGCTCGGTGCTGATCGGCGCCCTCGCGACCTCGTTCGCCACGGGGGTCGCGGCGAGCGACCTGCCGTCCGACGTCCGCGAGGCGGTCGCCGAGGCGACCTCGGGCGGGGTCGAACTCGTCCCGGCTTCGACCGTCCAGGGGATCGGCGAGGACGCCGGGCTCTCGAGCGCCGACGCCGAGGAGCTGAGCGAGACGTACCGGCAGGCGCAGCTCGGATCGCTGCGGGTCGCCTTCGTGGGGCTCATCGGCATCGCGCTGCTCGCACTGCTGTTCTCGCGCGGGATCCCCGACGTCGTCGAGGGCTCGGCAAAGGGCGCCGGTAGGCGGAAGCAGGGATCGAGCGACGACGAACGGGATGCGGTCGACGACGCCGACCTGGACACGGTGGAGGAACGACCATGAGCACGACCATCGGCTTCGGCGGCGGCCCGCTCGACTCGGACGACGAGGCGGGCCCGAACCGGACCGGCATCGAGGAGCTGGCGCCGCGCGACGACTTCGGCGCGCGCGCGTCCGCAGGCCGAGCGGCCCGTGCCCGCGCCCCGCGCACCTCCCACGCCGGCTGGACGCCGCCGCCCGACCGCGCCGACCCGGTCGCGCTGCTCGAGGAGCAGGCGATCACGCGCGTGCCCGAGCTCGTCCCGATCCGGTACGCGCGCATGGCGCGCACGCCGTTCGACTTCTTCCGGGGCGCCGCGCTCATCATGGCGGCGGACCTCGTGTCGACCCCGGTCTCCGGCATCATGGCGCAGATCTGCGGCGACGCGCACCTGTCGAACTTCGGCGTGTTCGCCTCGCCCGAGCGTGACCTCGTCTTCGACATCAACGACTTCGACGAGACGCTGCCCGGCCCGTGGGAGTGGGACGTCAAGCGGCTCGCAGCGAGCCTCGAGGTCGCCGGCCGCCACCGCGGGTTCGCGGTCGAGGATCGCCGGAGGATCGTCCTCGGGGCGGTCGCGGCGTACCGCCGGCAGATGCGCAGGTCGGCTCGGGAACGCGTGCTCGAGGCCTGGTACGACCGGCTCGACGCCGACGAGATCCGCGTGCGCCTGCGTCGCGCACGCGAGGCGAACCGGGTCGGCAAGGCGCAGGTCAAGCGCGCCGAGGCGGTGCTCGCGAAGTCGCGCACGCGCGACAGCGTCCGTGCGTTCACGAAGCTCGTGTCGATCGAGGGCGGCCGCATGCGGATCACGGCCGACCCGCCGCTGATCGTCCCCGTCGAGGACCTCGTCGAGAAGGGCCTCGAGGGCGAGGACGTCGAGCGCATCATGCGCGGCATCCTGCGGGGGTACCGCACGACGCTGCGGCTGCCCCGGCATCCGCTCGACGAGTACGAGTACGTGCACATGGCCCGCAAGGTCGTCGGCGTCGGCAGCGTGGGCACGCGCGCCTGGATCGTGCTGCTCCGCGGCCGCGGCGACGACGATCCGCTGATCCTCCAGGCGAAGGAGGCCGAGGCGTCGGTGCTCGAGCGGTTCCTGCCGGCCAGCCGGTACGAGCAGCACGGCGAGCGGGTCGTGCAGGGCCAGCGCCTGATGCAGTCCGCGAGCGACCTGTTCCTCGGCTGGCAGCGCGTCACCGGCGTCGACGGCGTGGAGCGCGACTTCTACATCCGGCAGCTGCACGACTGGAAGGGCTCGGCCGACATCGAGAACCAGCAGCCGGTCGGCGCCGCCATGTACGCCGAGGCGTGCGGCGAGACGCTCGCGCGAGCGCACGCCCGGGCGGGGGACCGCGTCGCGATCGCCGAGTACCTCGGCGGGTCCGACCGGTTCGACCGCGCGATCCTCGCCTTCGCCGGCGACTACGCCGACCAGAACGACCGGGATTTCGCCGCGTTCACCGCGGCGATCGCCTCGGGCCGGCTGCCGGTCGCCGAGCGATTCTGACGGTCGCGACCGCGCGCGCGGGCGGATGCCGTCGGCGCCATCGCCGAACGGAGGCTGCGGCATCCGCCCCGCCCTTGGTAGCGTTCAGTCGTTCGGGTCGCACGGCGATGGCGCCGCGACCGCAGGCGACGGGCCGGGGGAGGCGCGAATGTCGGCAACCGCAGGCGAGCACGGGGCGGCGCAGCCGCGCGAGATGTGGACGGGGCAGGTCGGCTTCATCCTGTCGGCGATCGGGTCGGCCGTCGGCCTCGGCAACATCTGGCGCTTCCCCGGAGTGGCGTACGAGAACGGCGGCGGCGCGTTCCTGATCCCCTACCTCGTGGCGCTCGTGACCGCGGGCATCCCGATCCTGTTCCTCGACTACGCGCTCGGGCACCGGTTCCGCGGCGCGGCGCCGACCGCGTTCCGCCGGCTCGGCGGCGGGCGCCTGAAGTGGCTCGAGAGCCTCGGCTGGTTCCAGGTCATGATCTGCTTCGTGATCGCGCTGTACTACACGGTCGTGATCGCCTGGGCGGCGAGCTACTTCGTGTTCTCGTTCGACCTCCGCTGGGGCGACGACACCGCGGGCTTCCTGACCGGCGAGTACCTGCAGGTCGGCGACCCCGGGTTCTCGTTCACGTTCGTCCCGGCGGTCCTCATCCCGCTCGTGATCATCTGGATCGCCGCGATCGTCGTGCTCGCGTTCGGCGTCGCGCGCGGAGTCCAGCGCATCAACGTGATCTTCCTGCCGCTGCTGGTCGTGGCGTTCGCCGCCCTCGTCGTCCGCTCGCTCTTCCTCGACGGCGCCGCCGACGGCCTGAACGCGCTGTTCACGCCCGACTTCTCGGCGCTCGCCGACCCGAACGTGTGGATCGCCGCGTACAGCCAGATCTTCTTCTCGCTCTCGATCGCGTTCGGCATCATGATCACGTACGCCTCCTACCGCAAGCGGCGCGCGAACCTCACGACGCCCGGCCTCGTCGTCGCGTTCGCGAACTCGTCGTTCGAGATCCTCGCGGGCATCGGCGTGTTCGCGACGCTCGGCTTCTTCGCGTTCCAGCAGGGCGTCGACGTCGCCGAGCTCGAGGGCCTGACGGGCGTCGGGCTCTCGTTCATCACGTTCCCCGCGATCGTCTCGCAGATGCCGGGCGGGCCGATCTTCGGCATCCTCTTCTTCGGCTCGCTCGCCATGGCCGGGTTCACGTCGCTGCTGTCGGTGCTGCAGGTCGTCTCCGCGGGCTTCCAGGAGAAGTTCGGCCTCACGCCCCGGCAGGCGGCCGTGCGCGTCGGCATCGTCTCGATGGTCCTCTCGGTGCTCCTCTTCTCCACGACGACGGGGCTCATCGCACTCGACACGGTCGACAACTGGGCGAACAACATCGGCATCGTCCTCTCGGCCGTGCTCGCGGGCGTCTTCGCGTTCTGGGTGCTCCGGAAGGGCCCCGAGCTGCGGTACCACCTGAACGCGGTCTCGACGTTCCGGGTCGGCGGGGTGTGGACGCTGCTGGCGGGCGTCCTCGCCCCGATCGTGCTCGGTTACATGCTGATCCAGCGCATCGTCTCGCTCATCGTCGAGGGCTACGCGGGCTACCCCGACTGGTACCTCGCCGTGATGGGCTGGGGCACGGTCGTGTTCTTCGTCGTGGCGGCGCTGGTGCTGACCGGCGTCCGGTGGCGGCGGAGCCCCGATGCGTTCCGACCGTGGCCGCCGCTGCCCGAGCGGATGTCGCAGGCTGATGCCGCCACGACGACGGAAGGGGGCCGGTCATGACCGGGACGGCGATCTTCTTCCTCGTGCTCGCGATCGTGCTCGTGTGGGGCGGGTTCACGGTGAGCGTGCTCGCGCTCAGCCGCAAGCCCGACCGGCACGACTTCCCGCCGGGCGGGGAGGACGACCACCGCGAGGACATCGGGCCGGTCGAGCGGGACACCTGAGCGCCGCGGCCGCAACCCCCTGAGTCGAACGACCCGCTCGCGGCATACTGTGGGGACCTCCGCGGGCGCGGAGGCCGAGAGGAGGTGCGCCATGGCCGAACCCGAGGCCGGCACGCAGGGGAGCGAAGCGCAGGGCACTGCGCCGACGGAGGCGGGCGATGGCGACGACAGTCGGCCGGGCCGCTGGCAGCGATTCCACGAGCGGTTCATCGTCGAGGAGCGCTACCTCTCCTCGCGAGCGCGCCGCAACCTCTACGTCACCGCCGCGGCGCTCGTCGTGGTCGGACTCGTCGGGTTCTTCGTCGTGCTCGACTCGATCCTCGAGTCCGACGACCTCTCGTACATCGACGCGCCCGTCGAGGCGTGGTTCGACTCCGGTCGCGACGACTGGCTGACGGTCTTCATGATCGTGCTCGCGGTCGGCTTCGGCCCGATCGCGATGCCCATCATCATCCTCGTGACCACCGTCGCGTGGGGCGTGTTCGCGAAGCACGCCTGGCGACCGCTGCTGCTCGCGGGCGGCATGATCCTCGGCGTGATCACGGTGCAGCTGCTCGCGCCGCTCATCGCGCGCGACCGCCCGCCGGCCGACGAGATGCTCTTCGGCTACGATCCGAGTTCGTCGTTCCCGTCGGGGCACGTGATGGGCGTCGCCGACTTCCTCTTCATCGGCACCTACCTCGTGTTCTCGCGCCATCGGCGGCCCGTCATCACGACGCTGGCGTTCATCGCGGCCGCGGTCGTGGTGCTGCTCACCGCCGCGTGCCGCATCTACCTCGGCTACCACTGGGCGACCGACGCGCTCGGCTCGATCTTCCTGTCGCTCGTCGTGCTCGGCCTCGTGATCGCCGTCGACACCTGGCGCACGGTGCGCGTGGGCACGGCCGACCAGATCGCCGAGTCCGACCGTCGGCCGGAGGCGTGGGGGCGCGATGAGCGACGCTGACGGCGCAGGCGCACGGGCAGGCACAGGCGCGGGCGCGGGCGCGGATGCGTCGACGCCCGGCGACGCGCCCGCCCAAGAGGCCGCCTCGCACGCCGGCCACCACTCGCACGCCCCCGCACCGCTGCGGGTCAGCCGCCGCCCGTGGCTGGCGGCCGGCGTCATCGCCCTGATCGCGGTGGCCCTCGTCGGCGCGGCGATCGTGTACTCCGAGCGCCAACCGTTCGGGTTCGAGATCGACCTGATGGCGGCGCTCGGCGCCGCGCGGACGCCGCCCGTCACGAGCCTCGCGCTCGCGCTGGACGTGCTCGGCGGCGGCGCGCTCTCGAACGTCGTGTTCCCGATCCTCATCGTGGCCGCGCTGCTCGTGTGGCGCCGGCCCTGGGCGGCGCTCTACTTCGGGATCGCCGCGCTCGCGAGCGCGGGCGTGACGCGGCTCGTGAAGGCGCTGGTCGGACGGGTCCGCCCGGAGGACATCCTCGTCCAGCCCGACTTCGGGTCCTTCCCGTCGGGTCACAGCTCGGCGGCCGCCCTCATCGCGACCGCGCTCGGGCTCGTGTTCATGCGCACCTGGGTCTGGGTCGCGGGCATCGCCTGGACCGTGCTCATGATGCTCAGCCGGATGTACCTCGGCGCGCACTGGCTGAGCGACACCTTCGGCGGCGCGCTCGTCGGCGCGGGCGTCGCCCTCGTCGTCTGGGCGCCGTTCGCCTACCGGCTCTACCGGGAGAACCGGTTGCCGCACCCGCCCGTCTGGCGATCGGTCGACACGGCCGCGAAGGCCTGACGCGCGCCCGCGGCATCCGCCATCATCGGAAGCGGAGGCCGGATGGGCGCGAACGAGCAGCGGGGGCGACGACGGATGCCGCGGTGGGTGCCGCCCGGCGTCGAGGTCGCGCGCCACTACCGCCGCGACTGGCTCGTGCCCGACCTGCGCGCGGGGATCGTGGTCACGGCCCTGCTCATCCCGGCCGGCATGGGCTACGCGCGCGTCGCCGGCCTGCCGCCGGAGACCGGCCTGTACGCGACGATCGTCCCGCTCCTCGCCTACGCCCTCTTCGGTCCGAGCCGCATCCTCGTGCTGGGGCCCGACTCGGCGCTCGCGCCGATCATCGCCGCGGCGATCCTTCCGCTCGCGGTGGGCGACGACGAACGGGCGGTCGCGCTCGCAGGACTGCTCGCGGTCATGGTCGGCGCGATCCTGCTCCTCGGCGGGCTGCTGCGCCTCGGCTTCGTCACCGACCTCCTCTCCAAGCCCATCCGCGTCGGCTACCTGAACGCGATCGCCCTACTGGTGCTCATCTCGCAGGTGCCCCCGCTCCTGGGCTTCTCGGTCGATGCGGAGTCGCCGGTCGCCGAGGTCGGGGCGATCTGGGCGGCGCTGTTCGCCGGCGAGGCCGAACCGCTCGCCCTCGCGTTCGGGCTCGGCTCGCTCGCGGTGATCATCGCGATGCGGCTGCTGCGGTCGCCTGTGCCGGGTGTGCTCGTGGCCGTGGTCGGTGCGACGCTCCTCACGTGGATCCTCGGCCTCGGCGAGCAGCTCCCCGTGGTCGGTGCGCTCCCGCAGGGCCTGCCCGCTCCCGCCCTCGGCGGCCTCGAATGGGCGGATGTCGCGGGCCTCGCGCTGCCCGCCTTCGGCATCGCGCTCGTGGCTTTCACCGACACGGCCGTGCTCTCCCGCACGCTCGCCGCGCGTCGGGGCGAGACGGTCAGCGGCAGCGGCGAGATGGCGGCGATCGGATCGGCGAACCTCGCGGCGGGCCTCTTCGGCGGCTTCCCCATCTCGGCGTCGGCGACGCGCACGCCCGTCGCCGAGCAGGCGGGCTCGAAGTCGCAGCTCACGGGCGTCGTGGGAGCCGCGCTCCTCATCCTGTTCATCCTGCTGGCCCCCGGCGTCACGGCGTTCCTGCCCTCCGCGACCCTCGCCGCCGTCGTGGTCGTGGCCGCGGCGGGGCTCATCGACGTCCGCGGGTTCGTGCGGCTGGTGCGGATGGACCGGGTGGATGCCGCGCTCTCGGCGGCCGCGTTCGTCGGCGTGTTCGTCTTCGGCGTGATCCAGGGCATCGCCGTGACGATCGGGCTGTCGCTGCTCGCGTTCGTCTACCACTCCTGGCAGCCGTACCGCGCCGAGCTCGGCCGGGTCACTGGACTTCGCGGCTACCACGACCTGTCGCGCAACCCGGAGGGCGAGCGGATTCCCGGCGTGGTGATCGTGCGGTTCGACGCACCGCTGTTCTTCGCCAACGGCGGGCTCTTCGACGACTTCGTCCGCTCGCGCGTCGAGGCGGCCGAGCCCGGCATCCGCACCGTGATCCTCGCGGCCGAGCCGATCACCGACATCGACACGACCGCGATCGACGAGTTCGTCGAGCTCGACGACTGGCTCGCGAGCCGCGGCATCCGCCTGGTCATCGCCGAGATGAAGGACCCCGTCGTCGACGTGCTGCGCCGCTACGGGCTGGGCGACCGGTTCACGCCCGACCGGTTCGCACCGACGGTCGGCGCCGCGGTCGACGAGATCACGGGCACCCTGCGCGGCGACCTCGAGGGCACGAAGTGGGACGACGGCCGGGCCGATCGGCCCGAAGGGTCGGGGCCGGGGACGCTCCCGGACGAGCCCGAGCGCCCGGACGAGCCCGAGCGCCCGGAGCCGCCGGACCGTTGAGCCTCACCAGGTCGAGTCGCCGCGCATGACCGCGTCGGAGCCGCCGTCGATGAAGACGACCTGCCCGCAGAGGTGCGCGTTCTCCTCGCTCGTGAGCCATGCGAGCAGGTACGCCGCGTCGCGCGGCTGGAAGATGCCGTTCAGGGGCATGGGCACCATCTCGAGGATGGCGGTGCGCGCCTCCTCGGTGCCGGTGTACGCCTCCGTCATCGGCGTCTCGACGACGCCCGGCGCGATCGCGTTGAGCGGGATGCCGGCGCCGGCCCAATCGGGCCCCGGGGCATTGCGCCGGATCCAGCGCACGAGCGCGCGCTTGGTCGTGCCGTAGATGAGGTTGCCCTGCTCCGGCGGCCCGGCCTCGAGCTCCGATGCGCGGGCCATGGCCGCGGGCTCGTCGCCCGCGAGGAAGGCGTCGAGCAATGCGTCGTCGGGCGGGAAGAGGGAGGCCATCGAGGCGGTCGCGACCGCGCGCGGCGCGGGCGAGTCGGCCAGCAGCGGCCGGAGGCCCTCGAGGGTCGCGAGCGTGCCGAAGTAGTTCACGGCCGCGGTCTTCGCGACCGGCAGTGCGAGGCCCGCGTTGGCGATGATTGCGTCGATGCGGCCGCCGCTCGCGTCGGCGACGCCCGAGACCAGGTCGGCGCGGCCCTCGGCGGTCGTCAGGTCGACGTTCACGTCGGCGTCGTGCAGGTCGACCCCGATGACGCGGCCGCCGCGTTCGGCGAGGAGTTCGGCGGTCGCCAGGCCGATGCCGCTCGCGGCTCCGGTGACGACGTAGGTGCGTGGCATGGCTGCTCCGGCTTCGTTGCAGGATGTCGCGCCGTCCCCCGGCGCGCGGGGCCGTGGTCCGGCCTCCCCTTCGAGCCTTCCCGTCCGCGCGCCGCCGTCGGGGGCCGTTGGACCCGTGGCGGCGCGGGCACGCCGCCTAGCCTCGATCGCAGGAGGTGCGCGATGAGCAACGGTTCGAACGCGGGTCTCGCCGGCGGCGGCGCGATCTACGGTCTCGGGATCTTCGGGGCCTGGGTGTACTTCTGGCAGCAGGCCGACGCGTTCTGGGAGTACGTCTGGGCGATCTTCCAGGGCCTGTTCTGGCCGGCGTTTATGGTCTACGAGCTCTTCGCGGCGCTCGGCGAGTGACCGGCCCCGACTCCAGCGGATCCGGCCCGAGCCGCCGGGCCGTCCTGATCGGCGGCGCCGCAGCGGTCGGCGCGATCGCGGTCGGCGCGGGCGGGCTCGCGTGGTGGACCGGCTCCCGCGTCGTCGAGCCCGACTCCGCCGCGCCCGGGAGCACCGACGCCCCGCCGTCCGGCGACGGGAGCGCGAAGGAGGAGACGTTCCGCGAACCCGAGGTGCGCGCGAGCTCGGGCGGACGGCTCGACCTCGAGCTCAGCGCGGCGGTCACGACGGCGACGGTCGGCGACCGGCAGGTGCGTGTCCTGGGGTTCGAGGGCGGCATGCCCGGCCCCACGCTTCGGGTCCGTGCAGGCGACCGGATCTCCCTCCGCTACCGCAACGACCTCGGCGCCACGACGAACCTGCACACGCACGGCCTCGAGGTCTCGCCCGAGCGGAACTCCGACAACGTGTTCGTCATGATCCCGGCGGGCGGCACGTTCGACTACGCGTACGAGCTCGGCGACGACCACCCGACCGGCGTGTTCTGGTACCACCCGCACCACCACGGCACGACCGCCGAGCAGCTGTTCGCCGGTCTCTACGGTGCGATCGTCGTCGAGGAGCCGGAGCCGCTCCCGGTCGCGCGCGAGCGCGTGCTCGTCATCGCCGACATCGCCTTCGACGCGAACGGCGACGTCGCCGCCGCGACGCGGGTCGAGCGCATGCTCGGCCGGGAGGGCGACCTCGTGCTCGTCAACGGGCAGCTGCTCCCCACGATGGTCGCGGCGCCGGGCGCGCGCGAGCGCTGGCGGATCGTGAACGCCTGCACCTCGCGGTACCTGCGCTTGAGGCTCGACGGGCAGCGGATGCACCTGCTCGGCATCGACGCCGGACGCTTCCCCGAGCCGCGCGAGGTCGACGAGATCGTGCTGCTGCCGGGCAACCGCGCCGACGTGCTCGTCGAGGCGACCGCCGGCGAGGCCGTGCTGCAGACCCTGCCGTTCGACCGCGGCAGCATGGGCATGATGGGCGCGCCGCGCAGCGCGACGACCGGCGCCGACCTGGCGCGGTTCGTCGTGTCGGGGGATGCCGCGGCCTCCGTCGCACCGCTGCCCGCGGCATCCGCCGCCCCTCGCGACCTGCGTGACGAGGAGGTGACCGGACGCCGGACGCTCACGCTCGCGATGGGCGCCATGGGCGGCGGCATGGGCCAGGGGATGGGGTTCACGATCGACGGGCGGACCTTCGCCGAGGGCCGCACGGACATCGAGCAGCCGGCCGGGACGATCGAGGAGTGGACGATCGAGAACACGAGCACGATGGACCATCCGTTCCACCTGCACGTGTGGCCGATGCAGCTCGTCGAGGTCGACGGGAAGCCCGTGACGGGGGTCGACCGGCGCGACGTGGTGCCCGTGCCGGCCGGCGGCCGGGTCGTCGTGCGCATCGCGTTCGAGGGCATCACCGGGCGCACGGTCTACCATTGCCACATCCTCGACCACGAGGACCTCGGCATGATGGGCGCCATCCGGGTCGCGTGAGCGTGGGCGGCGCTCGGCGCAATCGCACTTCGAGGCGAACCTCAGCGCGCGGCGCCCCCGTACGAGCGGAGGAAGAGCGCCTCCGCGATCGCCAGGTGCTCGATCTCCGACGGGTCGACGCTCTCGTTCGGCGCGTGGATGAGCGCGAGCGGCTCCTCGACGCCCATGAGGATGATCTCGGCGCCGGGGTACGTCTCGGCGAACACGTTGCACAGAGGGATCGAGCCGCCCTGGCCGAGCGTGGTCATCGGGGTGCCGTAGGCCTCCTGCATCGCGGCCGCCATGGCGTGGAACGCTGGCCCGTCGGTCTCGGCGCGGAACGCCGACCCGATCGCCTCGGTCTCGACCTCGACGCGCACGTTCCAGGGGGCGTGCGCGCGCAGGTGCGCCGCGAGCGCGTCGTGCGCGACCTGCGAGTCCATGCCGGGCGGCACGCGGAGGTTGAGCCGCGCCGCCGCGCGCGGCACGATCGCCGCGGTCGAGCCGACCACCTTCGGGGCGTCGATGCCGAGCACGGTGAGCGCCGGGCGGGCCCAGAGCCCATCGGCCACGCTCCCGTCGCCGAGCAGGTCGACGCCGTCGAGCACGCCCGCGTCGGTGCGGAACTGGCCGGGGTCGTAGGGCGCGCCCGTCCATGTCGCGGTGCCGTCGAGCCCGTCGATCGTGGTGTTCCCCGCGTCGTCGCGGAGCGACGCGAGCATCGCGACGAGCGCCGCGAGCGCGTCGGGCGCGGGCCCGCCGAACATGCCCGAGTGCACCTCGGAGGCGAGCGCCTCGACGTGCACGACGACGTTCGCCATGCCGCGCAGCGTCACGGTCGCGGCGGGCCGGCCGACCGCGGCATTGCCCGTGTCGCACACGAGGATCGCATCGGCGCGCAGCACGTCGGGGTTCGCCTCGACGTATCGCTCGAGCCCGCCCGTGCCCTGCTCCTCCGAGCCCTCGACGACGAGCTTCAGGTTCACCGGGATGTCGTCGCCGAGCGCGCGCAGTGCGAGCAGGTGCATGAGGATGTTGCCCTTGCAGTCCGCGGCGCCGCGGCCGTGCCAGCGCCCGTCGACCTCGGTGAGCTCGAACGGCGGCGTACGCCAGGCGGACTCGTCGAGCGGCGGCTGCACGTCGTAGTGGGCGTACAGCAGCACCGTCGGGGCATCCGTCGCCGTCGACGGTCGCGACCCGACGACGGCGTCGGAGCCGTCGGGCGTGCGCGCGAGGCGCGCGTCGGCGACGCCGAGCTCCGCGAACCGGTCGCGGACCCACGCCGCGGCGCGAGCGCACTCCTCGGGCGGGAACTGCCGCGGGTCGGCGACCGAGCGCATCGCCACGAGCTCGGCGAGCTCGTCGTGCGCGGCCGGCATCATCTCGCCGATGCGAGCGCGGATGTCGCCGCTCACGAGTCGCCGCCGTCGATCGTCTCCAGGTCGTCGACGAACTGCTGGAACTCGTCGAGCTCGTCGGGGCAGTAGGTCTCGATGATGAGCAGCTGCCCCTGGAGCAGGCGCGACTCGACGATGACCGGTCGCGTTCCCGGCCCGCCTGCCCCGTTCGCGAGCTGGCTCAGCAGGACGGACCGCGAGAGCGCCTCGTTCGGGTTCGCGCAGACGGCGCCGCCGTCGTCGCCGAGCACCGACGCGATCTGCTGCGACGTCAGGCTCACGTCGACGCCGGCGTCCTCGAGCGCCTGGATGAGCTCCTCCGCCTTCTCCTCGGCCTCCGCGGTCTGGCGCGCTGCGCGCAGGTTCAGGAGCCCGATGACGACGAGCACGACGAGGACCACGACCGCGACGATGTAGATGATCGACCGTTCGCGCCCGGTCTGCTTCTCGGTCTGCGTGCTCATGATCCGCTCCCCTCGGAGTCGGGCTTCGACGACGGTTCGGTGGTCCCGGCGTCGGCCGCGCCATCCACCCCGCCCTCGGGCACCGGCCCGGACTCGGGCGGGAGCTTCCACGAGGGCTTCCGGAACCGGTAGAAGAGGAACGGCACCAGCAGGCCGAGCCCGAGCGCGCCGCCCGCGACGATGAGGAGGTACACGATCGGGTCGCCGCCGCCGAACTGGGACGGCGGGATGAACCCGACGAGGAGCGCCGCGAGCGATGCCGCGAAGCCCATTCCGGCGAGGCCGATGAGCATCGGGGCGCGGTAGCCGCGCGGGTGGTCGGGGTGCGTCCTCCGCAGCCGGATCGCGGCGACGAACATCAGCAGGTACATGATCAGGTACACCTGCGTGGTGATCACCGAGAAGATCCAGTAGGCGCTCGACACGTTCGGGATGAGCGCGTAGCCGAGGGCGATGATCGAGGTGATGACGCCCTGGGTCACGAGCAGGTTCTGCTGGATGCCGTTCTTGTTGAGCTTCTGCAGGAACGGCGGGAGGTAGCCCTCCTCGCGCGAGATCAGCAGGAGGCCCTTCGACGGTCCGGCGAGCCAGGTGAGCATGCCGCCGAGGGATGCCGCGACGAGCATGATGCCCACGATCGGTGTCAGCCACGACACCGAGAACGCGGCGAACACGGCCTCGAACGCCTGCATCACGCCGGCCGTGAGCGAGAGCTGCTCGGCCGGGATGATCCAGCTGATCGCGAGCGCCGGGAGGATGAAGATGAGGAGCACGAGACCCATGGCCAGGAAGATCGCCTTGGGGTAGTCGCGTCCCGGGTTCTTCAGCGACGAGACGTGCACCGCGTTCATCTCCATGCCGCTGTACGACAGGAAGTTGTTGACGATGAGCACGAGGCTCGCGAGGCCGGCCCACTGCGGGAGGAGGTTGTCGACGGTCATCGGCGCGGCCGACGGGTTGCCCTGCCCGAGGAAGACCGCGCCGAGGAAGATCAGCACGGCGCCCGGGATGAGGGTTCCGATGATCAGTCCGCCGCTCGCCAGGCCGGCGACGGCCTTGGTGCCGCGCGACGAGATGAACACGCCCGACCAGTAGCAGACCATGATGACGAGCGCCGTCCAGACGCCGCTCGAGGCCAGGGCCGGATTGATCACGTAGGCGAGCGTCGACGCCACGAATCCGAGCAGCGTCGGATAGTAGAAGATCGTCATCGCGAACTGGCACCACACCGCCAGGAAGCCCATCGGCTTCGAGATGCCGGTCGACACCCACTTGTAGACCCCGCCCTCCCAGCCGGAGGCGAGCTCCGCGGCGACGAGCGACGTCGGCAGCAGGAACACGATCGCCGGGACGAGGTAGAGGAAGATCGCGGCGAGCCCGTAGACCGCCATCGTCGGCGCGGGTCGGAGGCTCGCCACCGAACTCGTCGTCATGAGCGCCAGCGCGATCCACGAGATCCAGACCGTGCCCGGCACGGCCTTCGCCTTCGACATCGCCGCATTCCGCGGGCGCCCGGCCGCGGCATCCGCCGCGCTCATCGCCGAACCGCCCCGTTCAGGCTCCACAGCATCATGGCCCACGCCCCCCTCGCGATCGGCTTACGCGAAATGTATCGACGCGCCAGCGGGGAAAATCGGGACCAAAGGCCGTTGATCTGGGGGCCTCGCGAGTACCGTGTGACTCGTCGAGGCCGTCGTCGAAAGGACACCCCGTGGATCTCTGGCAGTGGTTCTGGTTCTTCTTCTGGATCTTCGCGTACGTCGCGTACCTGATGGTGCTGATCTACATCGTGATCGACATCTTCCGCGACCACTCGCTGAACGGGTGGCTGAAGGCGGTGTGGATCATCTTCCTCGTGTTCCTGCCGTGGATCACGGGGCTCGTGTACCTGATCGCGCGCGGTCGGGGGATGGCCGAGCGCTCGGCACGCAAGCAGGTCGAGTACGAGACCCACACGGCCGAGGAGTACCGTCAGATCTCGTTCGCGAGCCCGTCCGAGGAGATCGCGAAGGCGCAGGCGCTGCGCGACCAGGGCGTCATCAGCGACGGCGAGTTCGAGGCGATCAAGGCGAAGGCGCTGGGGTCGAAGTTCTGAGCGGCGGGTCGACCGACGCGCGGCACCGGGCGCGGTACCGCGAGATCGCGGCGGTCCTGCGCCGGCACAGCTTCGGCTTCCTCGCCGGGCTGGTCGGCGCGGGGCGTCGCAACCCGTTCCGTCGCGCATCCCCCGACGCCGACACGGCGGCGATGGATGCCGCGGCGGCGGCCGCCGCGCCCGAGCACGTGCGGCGAGCGCTCGAGGAGCTCGGGCCGACCTTCATCAAGTTCGGTCAGCTGCTCTCCACGCGCTCCGATCTCGTGCCCCCCGCGTATGCGGACGAGCTCGCGAAGCTGCAGGACGCCGCTCCGCCCGTGCCCGTCGAGCAGATCCGGGCCGTGATCGCGAGCGAACTGGGCGCGGACGCCGACGAGCTGTTCGCCTCGTTCGAGGACGTGCCGCTGGCCTCCGCCTCGATCGGGCAGGCGCACGTCGCCGTCCTCCACGACGGCACGGAGGTCGTCGTGAAGGTCCGCCGGCCGGGCGCTGTCGCGCAGGTGCAGCAGGACCTCGAGATCATGCGAAACCTCGCCGACCGCGCGACCCGCACGTGGACCCTGGCCCGCGAGCACGACGCGCGGGGCCTGGCGGAGGAGTTCGCGCAGACCCTGCTCGCGGAGCTCGACTACCTCAAGGAGGGGCGCAACGCCGAGCGGTTCGCCGAGGACTTCGAGTTCGAGACGGATGTCGCGATCCCGCGCGTGTTCTGGGAGTACACGACCTCGCGGGTGCTGACCCTCGAGCGGATGACGGGACTCAACGTGGGCGATGCGGCCGCGCTCGACGCGGCCGGCGTCGACCGGAAGCGCGTCGCCCGTCGCGGCGCCGAGATCGTCCTCAAGATGACGTTCGAGGACCGCTTCTTCCACGCCGACCCGCACCCCGGCAACCTGTTCGTGCAACCCGACGGCACGATCGCGCTCATCGACTTCGGCATGGTCGGCGAGATCGACGAGTCGCTGCGCGACCAGCTCGGCGCGCTCTTCGTCGCCCTCGTGCGCGGCGACCCCGAGCGGCTCGCGTCGGCGCTCATCGACCTGTCGCCGACGTCCGCCGGCGTCGACCGCGAGCTCCTGCAGGACGACCTCGCCGACTTCCTCGCGCGGTACCGGCTCGACTCGCTGCGCGACACCCCGTTCGCACGCATGATCGCCGAGCTCTTCGGCATCCTGCGCCGCCACCGGTTGCGGCTCCCGCGCGAGATGGCTCTGCTCTTCAAGGCGCTGCTCGTGATCGAGGGCCTGGCGCTCCGACTCGATCCGGAGTTCCGGCTCGGCGAGACGCTCAGGCCGTACGCGCAGCGGCTGGCGCGCGAGCGGCTCACCGCGATCGTGCTCGCCAAGCGCATCGCCCGGGCGACGGCCGACCTCGGGGAGCTCGCGCTCGACATGCCCGGCACCCTGCGGCGCCTTCTCGAGCACGCCGACGAGGGCGGGATCCAGGTGCACCTGCGCGCCGCCGAGCTCGAGCCGCTCGTGGGCCGCGCCGAGCGCATCGGCAATCGGCTCGTCGCCGGCATGATCAGCGCCGCGTTCATCACGGGCGTCGGCAGCCTCGTGACGAGCGAGCGCCGGTGGCGGTCGTGGGAGGGCGTCATGCTCGGCACGGGCCTCGGCGTGATCGGTTCGCTCGGCGGGTACCTCGCGTGGACGATGCGCCGGGGCGGTTCGCGGCGTCGGCGCTGACGGCTGCGGAAACGTAGACTGTCGTCCCCCGCTCCGGGTGCCATACACTCGGCGGGTGGCCGACCCCGACGGCGCACTCGCGCACCCCCCGATGCGAGCCGAGCTCGCACCGCGCGTGCGCCGCGCGATGGGAGCGGAGCCGTTCCAAGCCATCCTTGCGGCGGCGCAGGCGGATGCGCGATGGGCGAACACCGAACTCTGGAACGAGTACGCGCCCGCCGTCGCGGCATTCCTTCGTGCACGTGGATCGCGCGAGCCCGACGATCTGACGAGTGAGGTCTTCCTCGCGGTGTTCGACCGGATCGGCGCCTTCCACGGCGGCGAGGCCGAGTTCCGGGCGTTCGTGTTCACGATCGCGTACCGCCGGCTCACCGACGAGCTGCGCCGCCGCGGGCGCCGGGGCGAGCACGAGGAGTGGCAGCAAGAGCTCGACGACCGCCGTGCGCCGAGCGCCGAGGACGAGGCGTTCGGACGCCTCGGCGATCGAGCCGCGCGCGAGCTCATCGACTCGCTCGCGCCCGACCAGCGCGACGTGATGGTGCTGCGCATCCTGGGCGACCTGACGGTCGAGCAGGTCGCGGCCGTGCTCGGCAAGCGACCCGGCGCCGTGAAGGCGCTGCAGCGACGTGCCCTGGAATCCCTTCGCAGGAAGATCTCCTCCGGCCGTACCCCTGCGCGGGCTTTCGACGATGGCGGGAAGTGAGATGACGACGAACCGGATCACCGACGAGATCGCGGAGGCACTCGTTCGCGGCCGTTCCCCCCACGGCCGTGAAGACCTCTCCCCCCTCGCCGACGCGATCGCCGGCTTCCGGGAGTCGTCATCCGGGGGGTCGCCGCGGCCGAGCGCCGCGGTGGCCCTCCGACTTCACGTCGGCCACGGCGCCGGCCTCGGGCTCGCACCTGATGAGTACCCGGACGAGGCGGCGCCCGCCTCTGCACGGGCGTCGTCGGCGCGGAGACGAGTGGTGATGGAGTGGTTCGCGGGCCTGGGGCTCGCGGCGAAGATCTCGATGGGCGCGGTGGCCGCGGTGGCGGTCGGCGCGTCCGGTGCGGGTGCGGCCGGTGCGGCGGGCATGCTGCCCGAACCCGCGCAGGTCGTGTTCGATCAGGTGGCCGGCACGCAGCCGGGCGCGGATCGCGCGGGCGGTACGGGTGCCGACGGCGTCGCGACCGACGACGACGGCCACGAGGGCCACGAGGGCGTCGAAGGTGGTGAGGGCGTCGACGCGAGCACCGGCCTCGACGACGCCGAGGAGCGGGCCGGTTCCGGCCTCGACACGGCGGACGAGCACGCCGACGAGGACGCCGAGTCCGGCCTCGAGACCGCCGACGAGAACGTCGGTTCAGGTATCGGCACGGGCGAGGAGGCCTCCGAGGGCGCCGGCGCGGGCGACCAGGGCGAGGACGCCGGGTCGCAGCCCGACGATGCGGATTCCCAGGCGGATGACGCGGGGTCGCGGAAGGGCGATCGCCCCGGGTCCGATCGCGACGGTGACTGACGGTCCCGGCCGATCAGTGCTCCTTGGGCCCTCGCCGACCTCGGCGGGGGCCCGTCGTCGTCGGCCCGCGGCCGTCCGCTCGCCGAGGCATCCGCCGACGCGCCTGAGCGATACCTGAAGGGTATTTTGACAATACCCCGGGGGTATTGCTACCGTACTGACATGACCTCGAAGCGGTACCTCATCATCGGCGGCGTCGCGGGCGGCATGTCCGCAGCCACCCGCCTCCGTCGCCTCGACGAGCACGCCGACATCATCGTGCTCGAGCGCGGCGGCCACGTCTCGTTCGCCAACTGCGGCCTGCCGTACTACCTCGGCGGCGTCATCGAGGAGCGCTCCAGCCTCCTCCTGCAGACCCCCGCGTCGCTCGGCAGCCGGTTCAACCTCGACGTGCGCGTGCGCACCGAGGCCGTCGCCATCGACCGCGACGCGAAGACCGTGCTCGTGCGCGACCTCGTGACGGGCGACGAGACGACCGAGGCGTACGACGCCCTCGTGCTCTCTCCCGGCGCGACCCCGGTCCGCCCGCCCATGCCGGGCGGCGACCGCATGCTGACCCTGCGCGACATCGACGACGTCGACCGCGCGATGGCCGAGCTCGAGGTCGCCCCGCGCACCGCGCTCGTCATCGGCGCCGGGTTCATCGGCCTCGAGATGGTCGAGAACCTCGTGCACCGCGGCCTCGAGGTCACGCTCGTCGAGCTCGGCGACCAGGTCCTCCCGCCGCTCGACCCCGAGATGGCCGCGCCCGTGGCCGACCGCCTCCGCGACGCCGGTGTCGACGTGCGCCTCGGCACGCAGGTGACCGAGCTCCACGCCGACACCGCACTGCTCAGCGACGGCACCACCGTGCCGGCCGAGTTCGTGCTCGGATCGATCGGCGTGCGCCCCGACACGACGCTGGCGGTCGCCGCCGGCCTCGAGGTCGGCGAGCGCGGCGGCATCCGGGTCGGCGACGACCTGCGAACGAGCGACCCGCACATCTGGGCCATCGGCGACGCCGTCGAGAAGGTCGACGCGATCAGCGGCGAGCACCGGCTCGTCGCGCTCGCGGGCCTCGCCAACCGCCACGGGCGGCTCGCGGCCGACGTGATCGCGGGCCGCGACATCCGCGTTCGTGACGCCCTCGGCACTGCCGTCGTCGGCCTCATGGGCCTCACGATCGCCACCACCGGCTGGCCCGAGAAGCTGCTCCGCCGCGTCGGGCGCGAGATCCGCGTCATCCACACGCACCCCGCCTCGCACACCGGGTACTACCCGGGCGCCGAGCAGATGGCGCTGAAGCTCGTGGTCGACGCCGAGACCGACGAGATCCTCGGCGCGCAGGGCATCGGCGGCGACGGCGTCGACAAGCGCATCGACGTCATCGCGACGGCGATGGCCGGCGGCCTCACGGCGTCCGACCTCGCCGACCTCGAGCTGGCGTACGCGCCGCAGTTCTCCTCGGCGAAGGACCCGGTGAACATGCTCGGCTACGTCGCGCTCAACGCGCTCGAGGGGCTCACCCCCTCGATCCAGTGGCACGAGCTCGACGCGGCGATGGAGGCGGGCGACGTGCTCGTCGACGTCCGCACGCCGGGCGAGGTCGCCGCGGGCGCCATCCCGGGCTCGATCAACGTGCCGCTCGACGAGATCCGCGCGCGTGTCGACGAGTTGCCCGCCGGGCGCCTCATCGTGCACTGCAAGGTCGGCCAGCGCGGCCACACCGCGGTGCGCCTGCTCGCGCAGCTCGGCCGCGAGGCCGTGAACCTCGACGGCGGCTTCCTGACCTGGCAGGCCGGCGAGTCGGCCCGCATCAACGCCGAGCCCCGCGAGACCGCAGCGGTCGCCGCCTGAGCCTCCCGGCTTCCCACGACCACCCACGCACACCCACGACTCTCGAGGAGAACCATCATGTGCAGCCCCGTCACCTGTTCCTGCGGCAAGACCACCTGGTCGGGCTGCGGCCAGCACATCGACTCGGTGAAGGACGTCGTCCCGGCCGACCGGTGGTGCGACGGCGACCACGGCGACCGCTGAGCCGCGGCATCCGCCCCACCCACCACGCTTCGAACCGAGGAGAACCACATGTGCCGAGCCGTCACGTGCCGCAAGTGCGGCAAGACCACCTGGGCCGGTTGCGGCCAGCACGTCGACCAGGTCATGCGCGGCGTGCCGCGCAACCAGCGCTGCGCGGGCCACGAGAACGAGCCGTCGACGGGCTTCTTCGCGAAGCTCTTCGGCCGCTGAGCCGGCGCCGCCCCGCGCCGATGTCGTCGAGCCGATGCCGCTGAGCCGGTTCCGCCGAGACCCACGGGCCGAGACGGAGGAGATTCCGCCGGGCGAGCCGCGTGTCCACCCCCGACACGCCGCCGCTTCACCGGATCTTCCTCCGTCTCGGCCCGTGCTCGTGCGCGACGACCTCCGTGCCCTCCGTGCCTCGGCGGCGGCGGCCTGGTCCGAGACGATGGGGGATGCCACGTCGTGCGCGCTCGCGAAGGACGGCCGGTCGCATCCCGCGGGCAAGTTCCACGAGGGCCGCACGGCCGCGCTCGGCGAACTGCTGCGGGCCTGCCCGGCGGATGCCGCGGGCGAGACGATCGCCGCGCTCGCCGCGTCGCGCGCCGACGAGTGGGCCGCCCGAGCGATGCCGGGCGGCGGGAGCCGCGACTGGGAGAGCTACCGCGCCGGCGGGGTCGAGGCGCTGCGCGCGGTCGCGGGCGTGCTCGGCGACTCGTAGCGAACGGGGCGGGAGTGGTGCCCGCGCCCGCGGCATCCGTACGATGACGACAGGCCGCCTCGGCGGCCGCGCGGACGATCGGGGGCGGGGTCGGCATGCTTGCGGTGACGGTGGTGCTGGCGATCATCGTCGTCTGGAGTGCCCTGTCGCGGCCGCTGGACCGCCGCGGAATCACGTCGGCGCTCTTCCTCATGGTCGTCGGCTTCGGGGTGAGCGTGGTCGCGCCGGCCGTGCTCGACGTGTCGCTCGAGACCATCGTCGCCGAGCGCATCGCCGAGATCGCCCTCGTGCTGCTGCTCTTCAGCGATGCGACGCGCATCGACCTCGGCGTGCTGCGGCACCAACTCGGCTGGCCCAGCCGCCTGCTGCTCATCGGCCTGCCGCTGACGATCCTCGCCGGTGCCGGAGCGGCAGCGCTCGTATTCCCGACCATGGCGTTCGCCTCCGCGTTCCTGCTCGCGACCATGCTCGCGCCGACCGACGCGGCACTCGGCCAGAAGGTCGTGGCCGACACGCGGGTGCCCCCGCGCGTGCGCCAGGCGCTCGATGTCGAGAGCGGCCTGAACGACGGCCTCGCGGTGCCGCTCTTCCTCGTGGCGCTGTCGATCGCGAATGCCGAGTTCGAGTCCGGCGTCACCGGCATGGTGGCGGGCAGCATGGCGGCGCAGATCGGTTGGGGCCTGACCGCCGGGCTCGCCGCAGGCATCCTCGGTGGGCTGCTGTTCCACGCGGCCGACACCCGCGGCTGGATCGCCCGCGAGTGGCGCCAGATCCTGCCGCTCGCCGTGGCGCTGCTCGCCTACTCCGTGGCGCAGCTGCTCGGCGGGAGCGGGTTCATCGCGGCCTTCGTCGGCGGCCTCGCCTTCGGCCGGCTCGCGGGGCCGGTGCGCTCGAAGGTCACCGTGCTCTCCGAGGCGGCCGGCGACCTGCTCGCGGCCGTCACCTGGATCGCGTTCGGCGCCCTCGCCCTCGCGCTCGCCCTGCCGTACGCGACGTGGCAGGTCTTCGTCTACGCGGCGCTCAGCCTCACGATCGTGCGGATGATTCCCGTGGCGATCGCGCTCGCCGGCAGCGGCGCGCGTCGGCCGACGGTGGCCTTCATCGGATGGTTCGGCCCGCGCGGCCTCGCCTCGCTGGTGTTCGCCCTGATCGCGGCCGAGCGCGGGGTGCCGGAAGGCGAGACCGTGCTCACGGCGGTCGTCGTGACCGTCGCCCTCAGCATCATCCTGCACGGCCTCACGTCGGCGCCGCTCGTCGAGGTGTACCAGCGCTGGTACGCCGCGAACACGCCGACGGGCTCGGCGGCCGGGGAGACGGTGCCCGCGACGCTGCCGCGACGTCGCCGGCAGTTCCCCGGCGTGAACGGCGGCGACGACCACGGTGTCGACCCACGGCCTGCGCCGTGAACCGAGCGGTCACGCGCTCGGCGGCTCCTCGGCGCCCGGCTCGGCATCCTCGCGGTCGCCCTTCCGCGGCGCGAGGAAGAGGTTCGCGAGGTAGCCGGTGAAGGTGCCGAAGATGCCCACTCCCACGACGATCATGAGGCCGCCCGCGAACCGGCCCGCGTTCGTGACGGGGTACTCGTCGCCGTACCCGACGGTCGAGATCGTCACGACGGTGTACCACAGTGCGTCCGACGCGGTCGTGATGTTCGCGCCCGGGGCGTACTGCTCCAGGTAGAGCATCGTGAGGCTTCCGAACTGCAGTACGAGCACCCCCATCAGGAGGAGCGCGTAGAGGGCGCTCCCGGCGCGGTCCCTCACGAGGGTCCGCCAGATGGTGCGCGCTCCGAGTTCGCGGAAGAGACGGATGACGCGGATGATCCGGAACAGGCGCAGGATCTTGAGCTGGGCGAACGGCAGGCTCGCGAGGAGATCGGCCCACCCGAAGTGGCGGAAGAAGTATGCGCCGCGCTGCGGCGCGGTCGTGAGCCGATAGGCGAAGTCGACGAGGAAGACCGCGCTGAACACGGCGTTCATCACCCAGAGCACGGTGTCGAGCGCCTCGTCGTCGACCACGGCGTACATCAGGACGAGGTTGACGATCGAGAGCACCGACAGCGCGCCGACGAAGATCTCGTACCCGGTGCTCTTCAGCTCGCTGCGCCGCTTCGGCATGCGTGGATCATGGCACGGGCGCTCCGCGCGGAGCGGGAGCCACGAGGGGCGTCGGGCAGGCTGCCGCGTGGGACTACGTCGCGACGGCCGCTGGTGCTTGCCCTCGGACGCGGTGCGTCGGCTCGGCCGGCCTGCCGACGAAGCGCTCGGTGTCCGCCACCGCCGCGGTGAGCAGTGCGACGAGCCGCTCGTCGCGATCTGCGATCGCGGCCGTCGCGATGCCGTCGACGGCCCCGGTGATGACGTGGCGGTACTGCTTCACCGACGTGCGCGGGTGGCCACGGCCGACCTCGTCGATGAAGCGGATGGCCCAGGCGTCGGCCGCCGGCGCGGAGCGCAGGGCCGATTCGGCGAGCTCGCGCGCCGCCGCGGAGACGTCGTCGTCGCGATCCGCGAGCGCGACCATCGCCGCGCGGAGGCCCACGGCCTGGGAACGCTGGCGTTCCTCGGCCGCGACCGGAAGGGCCGCGTGCGCGGCCCGCACGGCGAGGAGCACATCGAGCAGCGGGTCGTCGCTCGTGAGGCCCACGACCGAGGGGATGAGTTCCGTGAGCCGCGCACGGCCGGCGTCACTCGTCCGGTCGTTGACCAACCGGGCGAGGTGCGCGAGGGTGCCGTGCGTGCAGCTCGGATGGTCGCTCCAGCGTTCGCCGGCGAGGAACGACGCGAACTCCATGAAGCAGGCTCCGCGACGCGGCGAGCGATGCCGGCCCGTCGACAGGATGGGCACGACATCCGGATGCAGTTCGGCGCTTCGCATGGGAACCCCCTCGCAGTTCCACTGTGCGCCTGTCGCGACGGCGAATCAAGAGGTGGGTTGGGCTGTCACGTGGTCGTGCGCCGCGCAGGACTCGGCGAGGCGCTCATGAGAGTTCCTTCTGCGCGTCGTGGTTCGACGGCTGATCGGCCATCGGCGTGCGGCGGTCGCCTCGGGTGCTGATGAGGCTCGCGGCGGTCGCCACGGCGATCGTCGACGCGATGAACAGTAGTGACAGCCAGATCGGGATCTCGGGGATCACCGTGATCGGCTCGCCGCCGTTCACGAACGGCAACTCGTTCTTGTGCAGGGCGTGGATCAGCAGCTTCACGCCGATGAAGCCCAGGATGACGGCCAGCCCCTGCGTGAGGTAGACCAGCCGCTCGAGCAGTCCGCCGACCAGGAAGAAGAGCTGCCGCAAACCCATCAAGGCGAACATGTTCGCCGTGAAGACGATGTAGGCCTCCTCGGTCAGCCCGTAGATCGCCGGGATCGAGTCGACGGCGAAGATCAGGTCGACGAAGCCGATGGCGATGATGGTCAGCAGCATCGGCGTCACCCATCGCCGGCCGTCCCTCCGCACCGTGAGCCTGTCCCCGTGGTACTCGTTCGTCACCCGAAGATGACGGCGGACGAATCGCATGAACCTGCCGTCGACCGGGTTCGAGTCGCCGTGCGAGAACGCCTGCCGGTAGGCGAGGAACAGCAGCAGCGCACCGAACAGGTAGAAGACCCAGGAGAAGTTCTCGATCAGTGCGGCGCCGACGGCGATGAAGGCGCCGCGCAGGATGAGCGCGATGACGATGCCGATCATCAGCACCTTCTGCTGGTAGATCTTCGGCACGGCGAAGCCCGTCATCACGATGAGGAAGACGAACAGGTTGTCGACCGACAACGCCTTCTCGGTCAGGTAGCCCGCGAAGTACTCGCCTCCGTACGTCCAGCCGGAGACGACACCGATCCCGACGCCGAACAGCAGGGCGAGCCCGACGTAGAACGCCGACCATCGAGCCGACTCCCCGATCGTCGGCTCGTGTGGCTTTCGCACATGGGCGAAGAACTCGTAGACGAAGAAGGCCACGGTGACCGCGACCGTGATGACCCAGACGAGGGGGGTGACATTCAAGAGAAGCTCCAAACCTGGCGTGAACGGATCGACGCCAAGGTCTTCTCCATCCCCTCGACCGGGAACCGGTGGCCCGGGATGCGACATGCATCCGTAATGACGAGCGACCGTGTCGGAGTACTCCCCTTGGAATGCGAAGACCCTACAGGTCTTCGCCGCGTGTTTGCTGAGCAGGCGCGCCTCGGCGAGCTCGGGCGGATCGACTCAATGTCTGGATGATCAGGCAATTCACAAAGAGCCGATGACGGGAATCGAACCCGCGCTGTCTGCTTGGGAAGCAGAAGTTATCCAGTAGTGA
>NZ_WMLB01000004.1 GCF_009709675.1 Agromyces bracchium
CCCCGACCGCCCGACGGCGGTCTTCGCCGCGAACGACAACCTCGCGATCGGCGTGCTCACCGCAGCGAGCGGCCTCGGGCTCCGCATCGGCACCGACCTCTCGATCGTCGGCTACAACGACATCCCACTGGTGTCGCGGCTGCCGGTGGCGCTCTCCTCCGTCCGGACGCCGTTCGAGCAGATCGCCTCGACGGCGCTCGAGCTGCTGCTGTCGCCGGCACCAGGCGGACACGACCTCCGCACCGCACTGCCGACCCTGATGCCCCGGGCGTCCACGGCGCCGCCGACGCGGTGACGTGGTCGTCCGAGACCTCAGGTGGTGACGAACGCCGTTTCCGTCAGGCGTTCGGACGCGGCCCAGATCCGCGAGGCGTCGGCCGCGCTGTGGAGCGGGGCGTAGAGCCGTTGCCGGGCCGGCGGGCCGCCGAGGTGGCCCAGTCCGCGTGGCCCGTACATCTCGCCGCCCTCGGCCGACGGGTCGGTGGCGGCCATGAGCGCGGGCAGCGCCGCGGACTCGACCGTGCCCAGCAGGATGCCGCGCGCCGAGAGGGCTCGGATCATCCGGATGGCGCTCGTGTCCTCGTGCCGGTCGAGCTCGGGGCGCGCGGCGAGCAGGTTCGTCGGGGCCACCCCCGGGTGCGAGAGGGTGCTCGTGATGCCCCACCCCTGGGCGCGGCTCCGACGATCGAGTTCGAGCCCGAACAGTCCGAGCGCGATCTTCGATCGAGCGTACGCGCGCTGCGCGTCGTAGCTGCGCTCCGAGTTCAGGTCGTCCCAGTCGATCGACCCGCGCCGCGCCGCGATGCTGATCTGGGACGTCACCCTGGCGTTCCCGGCCCGCAGCAGCGGCGCAAGGCGGGCGACGAGCGCGAAGTGGCCGAGGTGATTGGTGCCGAACTGCAGTTCGAAGCCGTCGACGGTCACCCCGCGCTCCGGCGGCGTCATGACCCCCGCGTTGTTGATCAGGATGTGGATGGGCCGCCCCTCTGCGGTCAGGGCGTCACCGAGCGCGGCGACCGAGGCGAGCGAGGACAGGTCGAGCGATCGCAGCGAGACCTCGGCCCGCGGTACGCGCTCGCGGATCCGCTCGACCGCCCGCGCGCCCTTCGCGGGGTTGCGGACCGGGAGGACCACCTCGGCGCCGGCCGCCGCGAGTCGCTCGGCGATCCTGAGCCCCATGCCGTCGCTCGCGCCGGTGACGACCGCGCGCCGGCCGGTCAGGTCGGGGATCTGGATGTCGATGGGTCGCCGTGTCATTCGGGTCCTCCTCGTTCGTGGTCATCCCACGGTCGCCGACGCCTGGCGAGTCATCCAGAGACCGTCGATCCCGGGTTCGCGAGTCCCGCCCACCGGCGGCGAGGGTGGGACGGGCGATCCGTGGCTCCGGTCGGCATGGCGGGGTAGAAACGATGCAGTGACTGCGAGTTGGGGGCTCATGATGATCGATCGCGCCGGGCTGGCGGAGTTCCTCCGCGGTCGTCGGGAGGCGCTGCAGCCCGAGGACGTCGGACTGCCTCGCGGCCCGCGCCGGCGGACCAGCGGGCTGCGCCGCGAGGAGGTCGCGGCGCTGTGCCACATGTCGACCGACTACTACTCGCGGTTGGAGCAGGAGCGCGGCCCCCAGCCCTCGCCTCAGATGCTCGCGTCGATCGCGCTAGGCCTCCACCTGTCCATCGACGAGCGCGACCACCTCTTCCGGCTGGCGGGGCACAACCCGCCCGCGCGCGGTGAGGTCAGTACGCACATCAGTCCCGGGCTGCTCCGCATCCTCGACCGCTTGAGCGACACGCCCGCCGAGATCGTCACCGAGCTCGGCGAGACGCTGCGGCAGACGCCGATGGCCGTGGCGCTGACCGGGGATGCCACCTCCTACACCGGGCCGGACAGGAGCGTCGGATACCGATGGTTCATGGATCCGAGCGCCCGGCACCGATACGCACCGGAGGAGCACGCCTTCCTCAGCCGGATGTACGCGTCGGGGCTTCGCGAGATCGTCACGCTCCGCGGGCCGGACTCACGTGCCGCGTGGCTCGCGGGGTTGCTCCTCGAGCGGAGCGACGAGTTCCGACGCGTGTGGGATGACCATGAGATCGGCATCCGCCCGCACGAGGTGAAGCACTTCATCCACCCCGAGGTGGGCGCCCTCGAGCTGACCTGCCAGCGGTTGATCGACCCCGACCAGGGCCATTCGCTGCTGGTGTACACCGCCATCCCCGGAAGCGAGAGCCACGACCGGCTGAGCCTGCTCGCCGTCATCGGCGCGCAGGCGCTCGGCTGAGGTCGCATCCGGACTCGGCAGGTCACCGATCCCCGGGGTGTGCGAGCCCGTCCACGGATGGCGCATTCCGCTCGGCTCGGCGCCGCGTCCCGAACTCCGCCCAGGCGAGCACGGCGGCAGCGACGATCTCGACGCCCACCGTCGCCAGCAGCCCGACGCCCGCTGCGTCCGTGAGCACCGAGTACACACCGTAGGCCGCCCAGGTGAGCCAGGCAGCGATGAATGCGACGCTGACCGCGAGGCGCCCGCGCGACGGAGGCTCGCGGCGCACCAGGAAGAGTGCGATGCCGAAGCCGGCGGTCCCCACGCTTGCGCGGAGACCGAACCAGGCCGCCACCGGCTCGATCTCCAGACCCCAGGACGTCAGCGGTACCGACGGCGCGAGGAGCCATGCGACCGGGATCAGCCAGCAGTACACCGCGAGGATGGTCGCGACCCAGAAGTACGCGCGGCTCATGCTCGTGCCTCTCGGGTCGAGAGGGTCGGAGCGGGATCGATGAACACGAGCCGAATGCACGGCGCTTCCCTCGTGCGACTGCGTGGATGAGGGGTCATATCCGTACCTCGATCCGTGAGAACAGCTGGCCTCGGCGTGATGGTGCTCACTATGGCAGACGCCGACGCGCGACCACAACGGATCCACGACGGCGGGCCGGCGCGGGGCACGGTGTGGTCAGACCAGCCTCTCGCCGCAGGACAGCGCCGGTCGTGCGTGCCGCCGGGGTCCACGCGTCGAGATCAGCCGGCCGCGGGCGTCGTCCCCGATCCGCCCGGACCGAGCAGCACCCGCCAGAGCCAGTCGGCTGCCGTGGCCACCGGCGGACGCGGGTCGCGCGCGAGCCAGGCCTCGATCACGCCGAGCGCCGAGCCTGCGATACCGGCGCCGACGATGTCGAGCGGGAGCCCCTCGTAGGCGGGGGTGCCCGACGTCGCGATGCCTTCCTGCACGATCGACTCGATCCGTGCGCGCAGCCGCGCCATCACGACCGCCGAACCGTGCGGCCCGAGGACCCGGCGATACACTTCGGCGTTCTCGTCGAGGTGGGCGAGGTAGTCGAAGAGGGCCTGGGGCGGGTCGGCGGGAGGCTCGGGGCTCTCCGGCAGATTCGCCCGCGCGAGCTCGGCGGCAGCGTCGAGCGCGTCGGCGAGCAGCGTCTCCTTGTCGGAGTAGTGCTGGTAGAAGCTGCTGCGGTTCACGCCCGCGCGGGTCGCGATGTCGGCCACCGTGACCTCCTCGAGCGGATGCTCCCGCGCAAGCGCGAACAGCGCCTCCTGCAGGGCACGGCGGGTGCGCTCGATTCGGACGTCCATAGGGGGATTCTGGCAGTCGCCCCGCTCGGGTGTCTGCGAGTTCGCCGACGGATGTCGGATTTCCGACATCCGTCGGGTACTCTCGTTCCGGCTCGACGGTGCGCCGACCACCGCGTGATCCGAAAGGCAGCCCGACATGGCAGAACTCCTCTACCGACTCGGTCGGCTCGCCTCGCGGCGGTCCTGGACGGTCATCGCCGGATGGATCGTGACCCTCGCGCTCGCCGCCGGCGCATTCCTCGCCTTCGGCGGCACGCTGACCACGACCATGAGCATCCCCGGTACGGAGACCGAGCGGGTGACCGAACAGCTCACCGACGAGCTCGACGGTCTCGGAGGAGCGACCGGGACGGTGGTCTTCCGAACGGAGGACGGCAGCGCCTTCACTTCGTCGCAGGAGGAGCAGATCGGCGAGCTGCTCGACGGCATCGCCGAGATCGACCGGGTCGACGACGTCGTGAACCCGTTCGCCGCGGCATCGGAGCGCGCCGAGCAGGAGCAACAGCTCGCCGATGGCGCCGCGCAACTCGACGAGGCGGAGCAGCAGGTCGCCGACGGCACCGCCCAGCTCGACGCCGCTGAGGCGCAGCTCGACGCCGGGCAGGCCCAGCTCGACGGGGCCGTGGCCCAGGCGCGGGCCGACGGCACGTACGCGTTCGCCGAGGCGCAGTTCGCGGCGCAGCAGGCCGAACTCGACGCGAACCGAGCGCAGCTCGACGCCCAGCGCGCCGAACTCGAGGCCGGTGCGGCCGAACTGCCCGATCAGCGGAGCCGGCTCGAAGACGGGCAGCGACTCGTCGACGCGGCATCCGAGATCCGCACCGTCTCCGCCGACGGCGCGACCGCGGCGGGCGCCGTGTTGTTCGAGGACGAGCTCTTCTCGCTCCCCGCGGAGACGAAGGCCGCGGTCGCCGACGAACTCGACGGCGCCGACATCGACGGCGTCGCGATCGACTACTCGTCCGAGATCGCGTCGAGCATCGACGGCCTCGTCGGGCCCGGCGAGATCGCCGGCGTCGCCCTCGCGCTCCTCGTGCTGATCCTCATGTTCCGGGCGTTGCTGCCCGCGGTGATGCCCATCGTCTCGTCGATCATCGGCGTGGGCATCGGCGTCGCGGGCTCGCTCGCCTTCTCGGGCGTCGTCGACATGACGTCGGTCACGCCGGTGCTGGGCGTCATGCTCGGGCTGGCCGTCGGCATCGACTATGCGCTCTTCATCATGAACCGCCACCGCCGGCAGGTCCTCGCGGGCATGGAGATCCGCGAGTCGATCGCCCTCGCCAACGGCACCTCCGGCAACGCGGTCGTGTTCGCCGGCTCGACCGTGCTCGTCGCGCTCCTTGCGCTGAACGTCACGGGCATCCCGTTCCTCGGCGTGATGGGCACCGTCGGCGCGGTCTGCGTGCTCATCGCGGTGCTCCTCGCGGTGAGCTTCACGCCCGCGGTGCTCGGGCTCATCGGCATCCGGATCGTCAACCGCCGCGCCCGCGCGCAGATCGGCCACGAGTCGCACGCGCGACCGGAGCTGAAGCCCATGGGCACCGGACGCGCACTCCTGCGCGCGGCGCTCGCGATCATCGTGCTGCTCGTGGTCGCGATCCCGGCCCTGTCGATGCGGCTCGGCCTGCCCGACGGGTCGTCCGAGGCCACCGACTCCACCCAGTACCAGGCGTACACGGCGGTCGCCGACGCGTTCGGCGCCGGGCAGAACGGTCCGCTCCTGGTCACCGCGGCCCTGCCCGACGGCCTCGCCGAAGACGAGGTGACGGCGACGCAGGCGAACCTCGCCGACCTGCTCCTCGAGCAGGAAGACGTGGTCGCCGTCGCGCCGGTCGGCGTCTCCGACGATCGCGACTTCCTGGCCTTCCAGGTCGTGCCGGTCGACGGCCCGTCCAGCGCCTCGACCGAGCAGCTCGTGCACGACCTGCGCGACCTCTCACCGGTGCCCGGGGAGGCGGCGGGTGCGGATGGCGACGTCGACCTCGGCGTCGCCGGCCAGGCGAGCGGCAACATCGACATCTCGGAGAAGCTCGCGGGCGTGCTGCCGGTCTACCTGGCGCTCGTCGTCGGGCTCTCGCTCATCATCCTGGTGCTCGTGTTCAGGTCGATCCTCGTGCCGCTCGTCGCGACCGCCGGCTTCGTGCTCTCCCTCTTTGCGGCGTTCGGTGCGATCGTCGCCATCTTCCAGTGGGGATGGCTCGGCACCGTGTTCGGGGTGCACGACCCGGGGCCGGTGCTGAACTTCGCGCCGATCCTCATCATGGGCGTGCTGTTCGGGCTTGCGATGGACTACCAGCTGTTCCTCGTCTCGGGCATGCGCGAGGCGTACGTGCACGGCGTGCCCGCGCGCACGGCGGTGGTGGCAGGTCTCCGCAACGGCCGAGTCGTCGTCACCGCGGCGGCGATCATCATGACCGCCGTGTTCGGCGGGTTCGTCTTCTCGCACCTCGCGATGGTGCGACCGCTCGGCTTCGGTCTGGCGATCGGCGTGCTCTTCGACGCGTTCATCGTGCGGATGCTGCTGATCCCGGCCGTCATGCACCTGCTCGGTCGGTCGGCGTGGTGGCTGCCGAACTGGCTCGACCGGATCCTCCCGAACGTCGACGTCGAGGGTGCCGCGCTCGAGCGGTCGCACCCGGTGCACGGGGCTTCGGCGGCCGCAGTCGGCGGCGGGAGCGGCGACGCGGCCGGTGACGAGATCACGAGGGAGGATGCCGCCAGGGCGCCCATCCGGAGCTGACGTCGGGCCGACGCCGCGCTGGTTTATCGTGTCGCCGCGAGCGCTCGCACGGCGCGCTCGACCGCGGGATGCACGTCGAGTCCGGGGTCGACCGTATCCGAGGCGCGCCTGAGCGCCGCGCCACCGAGACCCTCCTCGACCGCAACGTCGACGGCGTGATCCTCGCGACGGCCCGCCTCGACGACCAGCTTCCGGCGTCGCTG
>NZ_WMLB01000040.1 GCF_009709675.1 Agromyces bracchium
GGGTTCGAGTCCCCTCAGATCCACCAAAAACCCCTGATGAATCGCAAGATTCTCAGGGGTTTTTCGCTTGGGGAGCGCTTTCCTGCGGCCTTTTATGAGGGGCTTGCGGCTCTATTCGTGGCGAGCGATCGGTCGCGTAGCTATCCACATGTGTTGCCCGCCGACCGCGGCTATCGCAACGTGACGCGCGCGAACGACAACAGCGGGTCGGGGTGTGTTGGTAGCGCCCGTTCGTCGCGCCGCTGTTGCCGGCTCGATCCAGCAGTGGACCACGCTCAGGCTTGTCGAAGTCGATCGCAGCCTGCGACCACGCGGTGGCGGCGTCGAGATCGCGCACGTTGAACGCAGAGTGTGACAAGCCTCCGACGGCATATGGCATCGCAGTGAGTCCGAGTTTCAGAAGTCCCTCCGGAGGCCGGCCGCCGCGAGTTGAGGAGCTGCCGGTGCGCGTCGTCGACGGTGGCCATGATCGACACCGTCGCTGCGTGGGTATAGAGCGGAGACTCGATCCGGCCGGCCCTCGCCGACGTACGACGCGAAGGCTGTTGCCTCGTAGGCATAGGCGTCCGGAGGGCCAAGCGTGCGACGTGTGCGTCGTCAGCCGGCTCCCCTGGAGCTGTGGGCGAGACCGTCGCCCATCTCCTCGAGCTGAGCGACGATCTCCGCGGGGCTCTTCTCACCCACCTGCTTCTGCAGCATCGGTGTGTGATCGAGTACCCAATCGCGGACGGGGCGGAGAACGGTGGGGGCGTGATGGAAGACCTTCCCGAGGACGTAGGCCTGCTGCACCTGCGATGTCGTGTGCGCGATGCGTCGCTCGTCATAGTGGTCCAGCGCGGCGGCAACCGAGGGCGTGTCGGCGAGGTCCACCCCTGTGAGGCATTGCGCGAGCGTGTACCCGTCGCCGATCGACATCCCGGCGCCGTACGCGGCGTATGGAGACGTGGCGTGCGCGGCGTCACCGGCGAGCGTGATGCGTCTCTTCGACCACTGCTTGAGCGGCTTGCGGTCCCGGATGGGCCAGCGCTGGAAGTTGCCGGGTTCGGTGGATTCGACGAGGCCGGCGAGCGGGCCGGGGAATCGGCCGGCCAGGGTCAGTGCGTGCGCCTTGAGATCGGTCGGCGGTTCCTTCGCCGGATCCCAGGCCTCGAGCACCCACCACTGGATGCCGTCGCGGCCGTTGTCACGGATCGACGAGTAGGTGCCCTGGACCTCCCGATCGTGGGAGAGCACGACCTCGTTGCGCTCGACGCCGGGGACGTCGGCGAACGTGTAGCCGCCGATGATGTGGAGGCGATGCTCTCGACGCTCGCTGGCACCCCACAGCTGTTTGCGCACCATCGAGTCGATTCCGTCCGCGCCCACGACGACCGCGGCATCGATGCTGGTGCCGTCTCCGAGTTCGACGCGAACCGCGTCGCCTTGGTCGTCGATTCGCGTGACCTCCTGGTTCGTGCGCAGCACGCCGTCGGGCATGGCTCCGAGCATGCGGCGGTAGAGCTCGGGTCGGAGCAGCCCGATGAATCCGCCGCCGTACGCGGCGACGACGTCGTCGGGGATCTTGACGTCGGCACGCACGTTCCCGCGAACTCCACGGAATGTCGTGTGGCACGGTGCCCCGAGGTCCTGCGTGTCTACGCCCATCGCCCGCAACGCCTTGATGGGCGGTGGCCAGAGATTCAGGATGTTCCCGGCCGGTCGAGCTTCGCGGTAGCGCTCGAGCAGGATGGGTCGGTGGCCGACCGTGTGCAGCGACAGCGCGGCGGCCATCCCAGCCGGGCCGGCGCCGATGATCACGATCGGGCGGGGTTCGGTGTCTGAGGTCATCGAGGTCTCCTGTCGTCATCGACGGAAGTCGGGTGGTTCGGGATCTGGCCGCGGTCGCCTGCAAGAGCAGTGGCTGGGCGCAATGTGACGAGAGTGCCCGCCCGGGGTCGAATCGGGCGGGCACTCCCGGGTTCATGGAGCTACTGGTCCCACGCGGCATCCATCGATTCGAGGATTCCGTCGACAGTCGTCTGACCGGTCAGCAAGCCCTGCATACCGACCGACAGCGCGTCGTAGACACCCGCGTTCGGCCAGCTGAGGTTGGGCTCCGGGGAGAACGTCCCCGCCGAGATCAGGTCGGCCACGGGTGCGTACTGGGGCAGGAGCTCGGAGTCCTCCGCGCCGGCGACCGGAATGCCGCCGGACAGGTTGGCGAATTCGACCGCGTTCTCCGGCTCGGCCGCCCAATCGAGGAACTCCTGCACAGCGAGCTGGGTGTTCTCATCGGAGGTGCCGTTGGACGCCCAGGCGTACAGCGGCGAGGCGATGAGCCATGGGTCCTCGCCGTCAGCGGGAGGGAACGCGCGGACGTCGAGCGTGTACTTGCCCTGGCTCGCACCGCTGAGCGCCGTGGCCGCGCTTCCCGGGATCGAGGCGGACAGCGCTGTTCCGCCGATCAGTCCGCCAGTGATTGAATCGAACGTCCCGCCGGCTGCGCCGTCCTGGAAGCATCCGCTCTCGTTCATCTCGACGAAGTCCTCGAGGACCTGCTTCCATCCGCTGTCGGCGAAGGTGACGTCTCCGGCAGCGCGCTGCTCGTTCCAGTCGGGATCGGCGGCGTACACCCTGGTCGCCGAGATCACCTGCGCGATGAAGCCCAGGTTCGGGGGGACGGTGCCGGCGAGGACGGTGAACGCCAGTCCCGCGTCCTTCGCATCGGCGCAACCGGCGAGGAGGTCCTCGAAGGTCGCGGGGTACTCGTCGACGCCGGCGGATGCCGCGACGTCGGGGTTCCAGACCAATCCGTTCGGGGAGAGCGAGGTCGGCTGCCCGTACACCTCGCCGTCGAAGGTGTAGAGGTTCTCGGTGCCGGCCGGGATGACGGCCGAGGATGCCTCACCCAGGGGTGCGAGCAGGCCGGCTTCCGCGAGCCGTACCACGCCGTTGGCCTGTCCGCCTCCCGGGGGAGCGATGAGCAGGTCCGGCGCGTTGCCGGCCTGCAGCTGTGTGTTGATCTGCGTGTAGTACGAGTCGCCCGGGATCGGCAGGAGCTCGATCTCTACGCCGGTCTCGTCCATGTACTGCTGCGCGAAGGCCTGGTAGAAGTCCTCGGTGTCGTTCGCCTGGGGGAAGGAGAAGGTGAAGGAGTCGGCGGCTTCGCCGGGAGTCGATTCATCTGCGCTCGGCGCGGAGCATCCGGCCAAGACGAGACCGCCGATGGCGGTCACGGCGACGAGCGCCCAGCGACGGCCGGGGCTCGGGGTGTGCTGTGTCATGTCAGACCTCTCGTGACGTCGTTGTCGCCAGAACGGATTGCTGGCATCGGCCTTTGAGCCGTCTCTATCGTGCCACGAAATGTTGAATCCCGACATTTGGGATGGTTATATCCATCAAAACTCGGATGGATCCTCGCCACCGCGATCACCCGGGTGCTAGTACTCGGAGGCCTCCACGATCCGTGACGCCGTGCACCGCGCGACGCTGGGAGCCCCGTCGAGGAACCACCTGGCGAAGGTCGCGCCGAACAGCTGCTCTCTCGCGAGTTCCATGCCGCCGCGGAGCGGTTCACGCGGGTCGTCGGCGGACCGGATGATCGTGAGGTCCTGCGTTGCGACGGGGAGGGAGAGTTCGTAGACGCGCCGTCGCACCTCCGCGAGGAAGACCTGACCGGCGCCGGCGACCACGCCGCCGATCACGATCACGCTGGGATTGAAGACATTCACGAGCGTCGCGATCGATCCGCCGACGAGGCGGGCGGAACGTTGCATCAGCGACAGGGCCAACGCGTCCCCGTCGTCCGCCGCGATCGCCACCAGCTCGGGGCTCAGCTCCGCGCCGTCGGCGAGCCGGTCGACGAGGAGGCCTTCGGCGCCATCGTCGACAGCCCGGCGGGCGTCTCGGACGATCGCCCAACCGCTCGCGACCGCCTCGAGGCATCCGGTCTTGCCACAGCGGCAGGGGATGTCCTCATCGACGACACGGACGTGGCCGATGTCGCCGGCGGCGCCGCCGGCGCCGCGGTGGACCTTTCCCTCCGAGAGCAACCCGGCGCCCAGTCCGGTGCCGATCTTGCAGTAGATCAAGTCCAGCGGCTTCCGCTCGCGGGCGCGTTCCCTAACGGCGAGGAGGTTGACGTCCTTGTCCACCCAGGTCGGGGCGTCGAACCGCTCCTCGAAGCGCCCGCGGATGTCGTAGCCGTTCCAACCCGGCATCATCGGCGACGAGACGGGGCGTCCGGTAGCGAAGCGCACGGGGCCGGGGACGCCGACGGCGATCGCCCAGAGCGGGACATCGTCGACCTGCTCGAGGAGTCCGGCGATCATCTCGAACGCCGCGGCGAGGGTCAGCTCCGGCCCACGGGTGATGTCCCACTCGCGGTGGTCGTGAGCGAGCACGTCGCCGTCGAGTGAGGCGACTCCGACGTGGATGTGCAGCGCGCCGAGGGCGCACGTGACGAGCAGGCCGCGTTCCGAGCGGAAGCGGAGCCGACGGGGCGCGCGACCCGCCGTCGCAGACACGCCCTCCAGCTCCTCGAGGAACCCGAGCTCGATCGCTCGATCCACCCGCTGGGCGACGACGCTCCGTCCCAGGCCCGTGAGACGACCCAACTCGGGGCGCGTCGTGGCCGCACCACTCCTCACGAGCTTCACGATGCGGATCGCACTGCTCGACTCGTCCGATACGACCACGTCCGCCAAGAGATCGACCATGCTCGAATTTTGACATAACCGTCGCTGATTGTGTGCATCAGAAACCACGAATGGTCGAATCTCGGCATAATTCGGTAGAGTCCAGACGTAATGCCGGAAATCGGCAGGCTTCATCTCCACTGCTGCAAGGGACGTACGTCGATGGCGACCACCGACCTCCTCATCATCGGGACCGGCCCCGTCGGTTCCGCGTTCGCACGACTGATCGGCGACGCGCGACCGGACCTCACGATCACGATGGTCGATCTCGGTCCCCAGGTGACCGATCCACCGGGCTCCAACGTGAGGAACCTGTCACCCCGACTGCGCGACCGCGCCAGGGAACGCTCGCAGGGACGAGACCGGCCTTCCGGAGACGATGCCCGTCCCGTGCACATCGAGGGGACGATCATGTCCCCAGGCGGCACGTATCTCGCCTCTCCCGGCCATCAGGACGACATGCCCGCAGCCGCCCTGTCGAGCTGCGTCGGTGGAATGGGGGTCCATTGGACCTGCGCCACGCCACGCCCGAACGACGACGAGCGTGCCGCGTTCATCCCCGCCGACGAATTCGACCGGGCGCTAGACGAGGCAGAACGACTCATGAGCGTGACGACCCTGCCGGGGAACCCGTACGGGAACGCGATCGAGGCGATCGCACGCGAGCACTTCGGTGACGCGCTTCCCGAAGGACGCGAGGCAGCCGGACTGCCGATGTCGGCCATCCCCCGTACCGACGGGACGATCGCCTGGGGCGGGGCCGACACGATCCTCGGCGACACTCGCGTCATCCTTCGCGCCGACACCATCGCGCGCCGCCTGCTCGTCGAGGGATCTCGCGTCACGGGCGCCGAGGTGGAGCACCTCCCGACGGGGGAGTCCTCGACGATCGATGCCCGCGTCGTGGTCGTCGCGGCGAACGCGTTCCAGACGCCGCAGCTGCTGTGGGCCTCGGGCATCCGCCCGGACGCACTCGGCAGGTACCTCACCGAGCACGTGCTCATCTACAGCGTCGTCGCCCTCGGCGACGAGGTCGTGGAGCGGGCCGGTACCGACGTCCCCGTCGCGCAACTGGTGAAGGATCCGACCGCCTCAACGCTCGGCATCCCGTACACAGAGGATGTCCATCCCTTCCGCACGCAGATCATGCACATGGCCGACCCGCCGTTCCCCGTCGACGAGTCGAAGGTCGACGTCGGCGCCGCCCGCTACGTCGCCATGGGCAACGGCGTCCGCAAGTTCCCACGAGCCGAGGACCGCCTCGAGTTCTCCGACGCCGAGACGGACGCCTGGGGGATGCCGCTCATGACGATCCACTACGCGATTACCGATCGCGAGCAGGCCGAAATCGTCCGCGCGACTGAGGACCTCAGGTCGTTGGCCTCGCGGTTCGGCGAGTTCGTCCCTGGCGGAGAGCCCGCCCTCATGCCCGCCGGCACGTCCCTGCACTACAAGGGAACCATCCGGATGGGCGACGACGGCGGAACCGCATCCGTCGTCGATCAGCGTTCGCGTGTGTGGGGATTCGAGAACCTCTTCCTCGGCGGCAACGGCATCATCCCGACCGCGACCGCGACGAATCCGACGCTGACCAGCGTCGCCTACGCCGTACATGCGGCGCCGGCCGTGCTGGACGAACTCTGATGACCCTCCCTGCAGAACGGAATCGACAATGCCCACCAGCTACATGAAACTGCCCTACGAGGACCGTGTGTTGCGGCCGGAGGCGCTGCGGTCCTACGACCTGGAGACGGGGCCGGTCGGCTACAGCCTCGACATCGGCCTGAACTACTACCGGGGGCTCCCGCTGTCTGCGGTCGAGTCGCTCGAGCTCACGGTCGACGCCGAGCCGGTGCCCGAGCACCTGATCCTGGTCGAGTTGAACGGCAAGCTGTTCCCGACGAGCCAGCTCTCCGCCGCATTCACCGAGTTCTGGCCGATCAAGAAGGACCTGCGCATCTACGTGTTCAACGGCGGCATCGAAGATGGACCGCACCAGGTCGACCTCCGCCTCATCCTGCGGTGCGTCTACATGCAATTCGCCCCCGGAGTATGGGGAATGATCGACAACTCCGCATCGCGGACCCTCACCCTCCAGGGAGAACGATGAACATCGACGGCATCGAGCAGGGGATCTCCCTGTACAGCTTCAACCGGGAGTTCGTCACCCTCCCCGACTACACGATCGAGGACGCACTCGACGACCTCGTCGCGCTCGACGTGCAGCAGTACGAACTCGTCGGTTCGGTCTTCTTCGAGCACTACCCGCGCCCGGATCCCGCCGAGGTCGAGCGGGTGCTCGCGGCGAGCGAGGTCCGCGGCGTCACGCCGTTCAGCTACGGCGGATACATGGACGTCGGTCGCATCACCGGACACGACCCCGGCCCGCAGGACTACATCCTCGACCTCACGGCCGACCTGCGAACCGCCCGGGAGCTGGGATGCCGCTACCTGCGCGAGACGAACATCCCGATCGACCTGCTCCCGATGGCCGCCGAATTCGCCGACTACTACGGCGTGAACATCGGCATCGAGGTCCACGCACCATCCAAGCCCAGCGATCGCCACATCCAGGAACAGCTCGAGGCCTTCGAGCGCATCGGCAGCGAGCGTCTCGGATTCATCCCCGACTTCGGCTGCTTCATCGAGCGCCCGGCCGCGCCCGCCCTGGACCGCCACATCGCCGCCGGTGCCGATCCCGAACTGCTCGAGTACATCATCGCCAACCGGCACTCCGGCCTCACGGAGGACCAGATGCACCAGCGCATCAGGGAGATGGGCGGCGGAGAAGCCGAGCGAGTCGCGATCGCGGAGTTCTTCGGGTTCCTCTCCTTCGGCCCCGCCGACCTCGACGGCTTCACCACGCTGCTCGACCGCACGCACTACTTCCACTCGAAGTTCTACTACGTCACCGAGGAGCTCGAAGATCCCACCATCCCGATGCCGGCGTTGCTCTCGGCGATCGTGGACTCCGGCTTCCAAGGCGTCCTGATGTCGGAGTACGAGGGCCACGCCTTCCAAGACAGCGACGCCCCCCTCCAGCTCGCACGACACCTCAGACTGGAACAGCAGATCCTTTCCGGATCGGCGAAGCAGCACGAAATACGGAGTCGCTGACGACATGACCGATCTGAATTCCGCACCACGACCGTGGGCCGTCACCGGCGGCCGGAGCGGCTCGCTCCGTCGTGATGGCGTCCCGACGCTGCTCCTCGGCGGGCAGGTGTTCAACTCGTCGTCATCGTCACCGCGTTCGATCACCGAGGCATTCGCCCACGTGCGACGCATGAACGGGAACGTCGTGCTGGCACCGGTGAGCTGGGCGCTCACCGAACCTCGAGAAGGAACATTCGACTTCACGCTCATCGACCGCATGCTCGAAGAGGCGCGCGACAACGGCCTGCGCCTCGTGCTGCTCTGGTTCGGCGAGTTCAAGAACGCAGGCTCGACCTACGCGCCGACCTGGGTCCGGGCCGACCGGCGACGGTTCCCGCGCGCGGTCATCGAGCCGAAGGGCCTGCAGGCGTTCAGCTACGAGGGCGCGACCGCGAAGCCGGTGCTCTCGGTGTTCGGCTCGGCCCTGCGTGAAGCGGATGCCACGGCGTTCGAGGCGCTCGTCCGCCACCTCGTCCAGGCCGACCCCGCCGGCACCGTTGCGATGATCCAAGTCGAGAACGAGTCGGGCATCCTCTCCGACAGTCGCGACCGCGGACCGCTGGCGGAGGCGGCGTGGAACGCACCGGTGCCCGAGGACCTGCTCGTCCACGTGCGATCGGCGACCGAGGCATCCCTCGCCCGATCCCTCTGGACCGAGCACGGATCGAAGGAGGCCGGGACATGGCCGGACCTCTTCGGCGAAAGCTCCGCCTCCGACGAGGTCTTCATGGCATGGGCGTTCGCGAGCTACGTCGAGCACCTTGCAGCCAGGGGCAAGGCGATCGCCGACATCCCGATGTACGCCAATGCCTGGCTGGGCCCCCAACCCGGACAGGCTGAACCCGGGCAGTACCCCAGCGGCGGCCCGGCGTCCCGCGTGCTCGACGTATGGCGCGTCGCCGCACCATCCCTCGCACTGCTCGGACCCGACATCTACATCGACGATGCCGAGAGCGCGATGCGAGAATACGCGGCCGGCAGCCAGCCCCTCTTCGTACCGGAGAGTCGGCTCAGCGCCGCTGAACTCGTCCGAGCCATCGGGACGTACCGCGCGATCGGATGGTCGGGCTTCGGGCTCGACGGGGCGAACCCCGAGGGGCAGGTGGCGACGACGTTGAAGTTCCTCGTCGCGCTCGAAGCACAGATCGCGGCAGCCCAGGCTGACGATCGTGTCGGCGCTGTCGTGCTCGAACCCGACGTGGAACTGCACGAACTCCGCATCGACGAGATCGACATCGCCGCACGTGGAACGCTCGCGCTCTTCCAGCGCATGCTGTTGGACGCGGGCGTGAGCATCCCCGATCCGCAGTTGAACCTCCCCGATGAGACCGCTCCAGGCGCGCCCGTCCCACACCCCGGCGACTCACGCCCTTTCGGCCTCCTTGTCAGCGAGAGCGAGGGCAGCATCCTCGTGATCGGACAGGGGCTCACGCTCGACTTCTTCGCCCCGGACGGGCGAATCGAGATCGACGCCGTCGAGGAACTCCTCGTCGACGAGAGACGCGTCATCACCGGGCGCGTGCTGAACGGAGACGAGCGACTCCGCGTGCTCCCCACCGACCGGGTCGGTGCAGCGCGGATTCGGCTCCTCCGCCTCCCCGCGAACGACTGAGCGAGCAGGCCCGAAACGCACGCCTGATACCAGTCCTATCGAAGGACACCGAGCTCCACCACCCCCAGGGACTGACCGTGGGACGCGCCGCGACGTCCGCCTCGGGTCAGATTCCGTCGACGAACTTCGCGATCCGATGCCACATCGCGGGTGGGTTGGAGTACATCGGGAAGTGCCCGCTGAGGGGGATCTCGGCGAGTTCCACGCCGCCTTCGGCGAGGCGGCTGAGGTAGCTGAGCCCAGCGTTCTGCTCGCCGTACATCAGTATGCGTGGGCACGGCAGTCCGAGGAAGTCCTCCAGCAGGGGCGCGTTGTCGGACAGATCGACCATCGAGGTGAAGATCGGCGCGACGACGTCGGGGGACACCTTGGCCTGGAGTGATACGGCGTATACCGCGCTCGCAGCGAAGCGCGACCCGCTGACGCGTCGGCGGAAGTCGTCGAGAAACTCCTGGGCGTTCGCGCGCGGGTGCTCGATGATCTGGCGGCTGAGGAAGCAGTCCTCGGGCGCGAGGTTGCCCTCGATATCGATGATGCCGGCCACGAGATCGGGCTCCTGCGTCGCCAGCCGTAGCGCGGTGAGTCCGCCCATGGAGTGCCCGACCAGGATGACGCGGTCGTATCCGTGGCGTGCGATGACCTCGCGGGCGAGGTCGGTGAGGAACGGGATGTCGACGGTGCTGTATCTGTCGCAGGTCGAGGCACCGCAGCCGGGTGCGTCGTACGCGATGACCGGGTGCGTGTCGAGTGCCGGGTGCTGGATGACGTCGGCGTAGTCCTCCTTCGTCGATCCGAACCCATGGAGGAACACGAGCGGTATCCCGGTGCCGGGTCGCGTGAGCATGGCGAGTCGGACGCTCGTGCCGTGCAGGTCGGCGACGAGTGTGGATCCCTGCAGACGGGTCGCGGGCATCATGCCGAAACCCGCTGCAGTTCGGTGAGGGATGCCGTCAACCGTTCGATCGCGGTGTCGAGGGTTGCGTCGTCGACGGCGAAGCAGATACGCAGGCGGTCCGGAGCGGCGAACGCCTCGCCCGGCACGACGGCCACGCCGGCGTCGATGAGGTGCTCCAACAGCGCGGTCGATCCGCTCCAGCCGTTTGCGGCGAGCAGGCCGGCCACGGACGGGAACGCGAACATGCCGCCGTCCGGCACCGGGCAGTCGATCCCGGGCAGCCGATCGAGTGCCGCGACGAGGCGGTCGCGCCGGCTGCGGTACAGCTGTCGGGCTTCGCTTGGACCGTCGTGGTCGTGCAGGGCTGCCGTCGCGGCGCGTTGCATGGCGAGGGGGACGTGGGTGATGGTCGCGGCGAGGTGTTCGCGCGCCGAGTCGACGACCGCTGCGGGTCCTGCGAGCCAGCCGATCCGCCATCCCGTCATCGCATGTTCCTTCGAGACGCTGTCGACCATGATCGTGCGGTCTCGGAGTTGCGGGACCGCGTCGAGGACGTGTGCGTAGCCGCCGGAGTAGGCGAGTGCCGAGTACACGTCGTCGCTGATGACCCAGAGGTTCGCGCGACTCGCGATGGCGGCGAGATCTCCGATCGCCTGTTGCGGCAGCACCGTGCCGGTCGGGTTGGCGGGGCTCGCAAGGATCACCGCGCGGGTGCGGGACGTGATCGCCGCGGCGACGTCCGCGGGATCGAGGCTGAGGTTGTCGCGGGTGCGCACCGCCACGGGTTCGGCGCCCGCGGCGCGGACCGCCGCAGCGTGTCCGGGCCATCCCGGTTCGATGACGAGCACCTCGTCGCCGCCGGAGGTGACCGCCCGCACGGCGAGGTGGAGCGCGTGCTTGGCCCCCACGGTGACGACGACGTCGGACTCGGTCCATCCGTCTCCCGGCAGGCTCGCCGCGATCGCACGGCGCAATGTGGGCTCGCCGGCAGCCGCACCGTAGTGATGCGTCGTCGGATCGGCGACGGCGTCCTGCGCGGCTCGGACGATGGCGTCGGCAGTATGGGTGCTCGGCTCGCCCGCGGTGAGGAGCACGATGTCGGCTCCCTGCTCGCGAAGCCGTGCGACGCGCGCGTTGATCGCGAAGATCGGGTTCTCCGGCATCGCCTCACACCTCCTGACGGTACGGAGCGCCGAACTCGTACAGGTCGATGGTCCGCTCCCCGGCGCGGAGTCGTTCGAAGTGGCGCTGTTCCTGAGCGACTCGTTCGTCGGCGTGATCGAGGACGCGGGCGACCTGAGCTGACGGGATCGCCACGACCCCGTCGGCGTCGCCGACGATCAGGTCACCCGGGGAGATGAGGACACCGCCCACACGGACGGTGCGTCCGAAGATCCCGGGGAAGTCCTTGCGGGTGCCTCGGATCGCGTTGCGGCGAGAGAACACGGAGAAGCCGAGCGCGGCCATCTCGGCGCTGTCCCGCACGCCGCCGTCGATCAGCAGGCCCGCGATGCCGCGGGCCTGCGCGGCGACCGTGAGCACCTCGCCCCAGTGTCCGTGCGGGGCGGCGCCGGCGTCGACGACGAGCACATCACCGGACTCGGCTCGCGTGACGGCCAGGTGCAATGCGAGGTTGTCGCCACCGGTACCCTGCACGGTGAACGCGCGTCCGACGAGTCGAGCGCCAGGCCAGGCGGCGCGGATCTCGGGGTCGAGGTCGATCGGCGCGCCTGCGGCTTCGACGAGCGTGGCGGCGGAGTGGCCGCGGGCGGGATCGGTCATCGGGGTTCCTTCGTCTCGGTCCGGTCGGCCTGGTATGTCTGCAGCGAGTGGTACCCGTGGACGGCGCGGGCCCGGTGGAGCGGCATCCCGGCCCGCACGTCGGCGACGATGGCATCCTCAACCTGCTCGATCTGCTCGGCGAGCGCGAGCACGTCGCTCGAGCGCTCCGCGGGGACGACCACGACCCCGTCGTCATCGCCGATGAGGAGATCGCCGGGGTGAATGGTGACCCCGTCGATCACGAGATCGACCTGGGCCGCGGCGATGCGCACGCGGTCCTTACCGGTGCGCATGAACCGGCCGGCAGACCACAGCGGGTACCCGGTCTCCAGCGCGATCGCAGTGTCGCGACACACGCCGTTGATGACCGTGGCCGCGACCCCCCGTGAACTCGCGAGGCGTGACATGATGCCACCCCACACCGTGCAGTCGGTGCGCCCGTCGTTGTCGATGAGGACGACGGCGCCCTCGGGCACGTCGTCGAGGAAGTCGCCGACGGTTCCGCCGTGCTCGTCGACGGGCGCGTATCGGACGGTGAACACGGGACCCGACGCGCGTTGGTTCGGCGCCAGCGGCCCGATGCCGTGCAGAGAACCGGGCAACCCGAGTCGGTCGAGCGCGTCAGAGATGGACGCGGTGGGCGGGACGACTGTGCGTGCGGTCATCGGTTCTCCTCCGCTCCGGCGAGACGTGCATCGCGCATGGCGTCCCGAAGTCGTCGACCGCTGCGGATCTCCTCGGCGATGGTGCGCTCGCGCGCGACGATCGCCTGCGCTTCGGTGAGCACCGCCTCGGCGCGGTCGCGCGGGACGACGACGAACCCGGTCGCGTCGTGATAGACGATGTCGCCATGGTGCACGGTGCGGCCGGCGATGGTCGCCGGCTCGCCCGAGGAGCGCTGCTGCAAACGACCCCGCGCCGTCGCGGGGCTCGCTCCGCGGGCGTACACGGCGAGTTCGAGCTCGCGATTCTCGTCGACGTCGCGGCAGGCCCCGTCGACGAGCACGCCGCGCACGCCGCGCTGCGACGCGCCGAGCCCGAGGATCCCGCCCCAACAAGACACCTCGGTGCGCCCCGCGTTGTCGACGACGATGACGTCGTCGGGCCCGGCCCGCCCGACGCTGGTCGTCAGGATGTGGGCGCCAGCGGCGCCACCGGTGTACGGCTCCATGACGGCGGTGACGGCGAATCCGAGCACCGGCCGGTCGACGGTGAGCGCTTGGAGGCCCGGAGTGCCGGAGGGAAGGCCGAGCGCGTCGAGTGCGTCGCTCACGGCCGCCGTGTCGAGTTCGGCGAATCGATCGAGGAGTCCTGGGGTCATGCCTTCCAGTGAACCGACCCGCCCTCATAGAGTAAAGGTCTGAAATCGACCACCTGCGATACTTTGCACCTATCAATCTTCGGTGAGGAGGTGCATGTGTTCGACCTGCGTTCGGCCCGCTACTTCGTCGCGGTCGCCGAGGAGTTGCACTTCAGTCGAGCCGCCGAGCGCCTGATGATGTCGCAGCCGCCGCTGTCGCAGGCGATCCGCCAGCTCGAGCAGGACGTCGGCGCGGTACTCCTCGAGCGCACGAACCGGCGGGTCGCACTCACCCCCGCGGGCGAGGCGTTCCTCGTCGAATGCCGCGCGCTCCTGCTGCACGCCGACGCCGTCGCCGAGACGCCACGACTGGTCGCCCGGGGATCCCGTGCGGTCGTGACGATCGGCTGCGTGGCATCCGTGATGACGTGGCCGCTTCCGCAGACGCTCGCGCTGCTGCGCGAGCGCGCGCCGCACATCGCCGTGCGCATCCGCGAACTGGACACTGACCAGGCACGAGACGACCTCCTGCGAGGCCGTATCGACATCGCCTTGTCACGCATCGCGAGCGAGCAGGCCGGGATCAGCACCCGCACCCTGCTCCGCGATGAATTCTGCGTCCTGCTTCCGGCGACGCACCCGCTCGCCGACGAAGGCGGGCCGCTCGACCTGGCACGCCTGGTCGACGACGACTGGGTGTGGCTCCCGCGAGAGATTTCGCGGGACTACCACGACGACATGACCAGCGTCTGCCGCGCCGGCGGGATCAGCCCACGTGCCCGCCACTGGGTGCGCTCGATCGCCTCGCAGATCGCCCTCGTCGGCTGCGGCGTCGGCGTCACGGTGATCCCTCGCGTCTCAGCGGTCGATCTCCCTCGCGACGTCCGGATGCGGCAGATCCGCGATCCCGCCGAGGCGGTCGTCCTCGCGGCATCCACGCGAAGCGCGCCCGAGCCGGCGGAGCGGCTCGTCGTCGACCTCATCGCGCAGGTCGTCGCCGCGCGAGGGCATCCCGTGCGAGCACCCGGCCCAGGGAACTGACCTCCGAGTCGGGGAACGTATCCGTCGGGCTCGGCCTCGCACGGTTATGCAGGGGCTGCAGCGCCACCGCATAGGCCGGCGCCGAAGCCCGCTGACCGAAACGCGGGGTTGCCCGATCGCTGCGGCCCTTTTGCGGCTCTTTTCGTCCCCAAGCACCGGCCAATGACGACATCCATCGGCGACCGCCGCCCCGGCCGCTCGCCCCGCTCTTCCTTATACTTACTGGCATCCACAACCAAACACGTGCGCGCCCGCCAAGGTGCATCCCGTCAGGGGGTCAGGGGTTCGAGTCCCCTCAGATCCACCAAAAACCCCTGATGAATCGCAAG
>NZ_WMLB01000041.1 GCF_009709675.1 Agromyces bracchium
CTTGTTGGGGTCGACAGCCGCCCACGGCGAAGTTGTGGAGTTCCAGCCTAGATTCGTGGTGTCGTCACTCAATCGGAGGCGAACACTCAACTGGTACCTCACACCAACTCGCGGGCGCTTGATCCTCAAAGTCGCAATGCCTGATGCGCGATCCAAGACAGGCATAAGGTCCGCGAGTTTCGTACTGTTTCCTATTCCTGGCGCGTAGGCTCCAGCTCCGTAGCTTTCGATGCTCTGGGGAGCATTCTTCCCGAGACGCAAGTGCAACGCGATTCCATCTCGCACTGGGGCGGATGGCGTCTTCGAGGTGTAGTGCATTTCGTCCGGGACTGTGAAATTGAGGAAGTTCGCTTGGAGCACTATGTCCGCGACTTGCCCCTTCTTGAGCGGCTCGTGGAAGTGGACAACATAGTGTCGCCACTTTTCGAAGGTTGCCGGGCTGAGCATCAGCGACTGACTGGGACTGAGGAGCGAGAATCTGGGCTGGATGGCTCCTGTCCACTGAGTTCGATCCGTGAACCAGAGAACGTTGTCCCGAGTCGCTTGGACTCGGTTCGTCGTCACCATTCGCTGTACGCGCGGATTGTCTTCGGCAAGTTCATAGACTTGATCGACAGAAATCCACCGATATCCAGGATCATCGTTCCTGCGGAGGCGCACGAAGGCGATGACGAGGCCGACGCCGACGCCGACAAGGACGGAGCCGACGGAAATCAGGATTACCTGAGCGGTAGGCGAGGCAGAAGGAAACCACGCAAGAGCGGCGATGGCAAGGCCGGTCGCGAAGACGCCAATTCCGATGAGGTTGTTCAGTATCGATGCAGATCGTTCAAGGATCCCAGCAACGTGTGGCCAGCGACTCACTTCGACCCCCTCCATGATCACTGAAATTGTGGCAGAAGCGTCGATCGAATGACGAGAACCGATCCGCTCGAAGCGGGTTCGCAGCGCTACTCCTGTCCACTGGACAGACCCGAGTACGAGAGCGGTCGGCAAAAGGCCCCGCTGGGCTGGCGATTCGGTGATGGTGCTGCCGATAATGCGGAGGCTTTCCGTCGAGCGGCCCGCGCGCGGTGCGACCAGACACGCTGCGCCGACAAGCCCTACTCGCCTAGGGACACCCCTGCTCATCGTCGCCAGTCTCACATGAACAACGAACCGGTTGAGCGACGGCGAATGTTTGCCAACATCGGGCGAACCCCATGGCCGATCGAACAAGGGCACGTTTGATCGGTGCTGGCCCGGCTCGGCATCGAAGGGATGACGGGGCACGACCTCGGGCACTACTTCGCGAGCCTTTGAGCGGCAGCCGGGTACGACATTCGCTACGTGAGCCGGTGGATGGGCCACGCGAGCAACAACATCGCGGACAGCACCTACACACATCTGTCCAGCAACAGCGAAGGCACCGATGCGCTCGACGCGGCCGCCGCCCAGGGGCGAACTCTTCTAATCGCCGGACGCGGTGGGGTCGCCCCTACCCCGACCCGGGTGGAACTGGCATTCCCTCGGGTCGCAACCTCAGAGGAGGCAAACAGGCAGCGCATGCCTGTTAGTGACAACACTGGAAGTCTACCGCTCTGACGAGAGCTGTAGGCCAGCGCAGGAAGGGGTCGGTTAACGTGCCGGCCCCTTCCGCTGCCTCTTGTCGGAGGGGTTCCGGAGGGGATCGCCCGAAGGGCGCCCACGACGGAAGAAGCCCCGGACCCGCACTGTTCTGCGGGATACCGGGGCTTCGCTCTGCGCGCCCGGAGGGACTCGAACCCCCAACCTTCTGATCCGTAGTCAGATGCTCTATCCATTGAGCTACGGGCGCATGGGATGTCGCCCGGAACCTCTCGGCTCATCAGGCAACCCGGTTACTCTATCCCACGTCGCGCCCGCACGCCAATCGAGCGCGTCCGCCCGGGCGCGTCGCCGTCCGCGGCACTCGCAGGCACGGAAACGGACGATCGGCTCCCACTTGGATCCGAGCCTATCCACCATCGGAAGCCGATGATCCCGGGTCCCTCGACCGGCACTAGCATTCCGCCATGGGCAAGCTGATCTACAACTCCTCGAACCGTGAGATCGAGATCGAGGACCGCACGCTCGCGCACCTGCGCGTCGCGATCATCAACAAGCTGCGCCGGTCCGAGAGCTTCGCCATGACCTGGGAGCACGGCATCGAGCACGGCAGCGGCCGCACGACGCTCTGGCTGCACGAGTCGGTGCCGCTGCAGTTCGTGTTCAGCGGCAACCGCCCCCCGAAGCTCAACCGGCTGTGGATCGAGCAGATGCTGCTCTCCGCGAACAGCACCGTCGGCCTGCAGAACGTGCCCGAGCCGGAGGAGAACGAGCCGTTCGACTTCGAGTGAGCCCGACCCCTGCCCGGTGCCGGTTCCGGCCCGGCCTCGGCCGGCGCTCGTCACCGGCGGGATAACAGCCCCTCGCTGAGGCGGCAACCCCTCGCCCGCCCGCCGCTCCCGTGCGTACGGTGGCCGCTCGGCGCGCCTCCGCGCGTCGTCACGACGGAAGGGAGATCGCCATGAGCACGACCGTGACCGCTGATATCGAGGTGGGCGTCCCGATTCGCACGGCGTACGACCAGTGGACCCGGTTCGAGACGTTCCCGCAGTTCATGAGCGGCGTGGACTCGATCCGCCAGGTCGACAAGGCGACGACCCACTGGGTGGTGTCGGTGGGCGGGGCGACCCGCGAGTTCGACGCCGACATCACCGACCAGGTCCCCGACGAACACGTCGCCTGGCACAGCACCACGGCCGAGGTCGACCACCGCGGGCGGGTCGAGTTCCGACCGATCGCCGCCGACCGCACGCGCGTCGACGTCACGCTCGAGTGGGAGCCGGAGGGCTTCGTGGAGAAGGCGGGCGCCGCGCTCGGCTTCGACGACCGGCAGGTCGAGCACGACCTCCGGAGGTTCAAGGAGTTCGTCGAGTCCCGTGGTGTCGGAATCATCGGCGAGGACCCCGACCTCCGCCCCTAGCCGCCAGCGGGGTCGGGCCCGCCGCCGCCGGCGGCGGTGCCCTCCTCGGGGTCGAGATGCTCTGGCACGAGCATGATGCCACCGGTGGAGTTGGCGCTCCGCATGAGCTCCTCGAGGAAGGATCGGCTGAGCTCGGGTGGTTCGGGGTCGTCGAAGACGAATCGCAGCGGGATGTTCGGGTGGAGCCAGAGCGTGCTCCGCCCATCGGGTTGCTCCTCGGGGTGCTGCCACGACACCGTGAACGACTCGCCTCGCCGGAGCTTCGTGACCACCGCGACCTGCAGATGCGCCAGCGCCCGGTCCTCGATCCCGATCGGCGTACCGGCGTTGCCGTAGTACAGCGTTCCCATGCGCACGAGGCTACCCCGCCCCCGCCCACCTCGGTCCGTGCCCGTCAACCCCCTCGGCCCATCTCTCGCGCGCGCGTAGCGTGACGGGACGGACACCCGAACGAGGAGGCCCCGGTGCATGACCACCTGGTCGATCCGACCACCAAGCACACCACGGAGCCGTTCCCGCAGCAGGAGCAGTTCCCGCCCGGCCTGACGCCGCGCATGACGCCGCAACCCGACCACGGCGAGTACAGCTACCGCGGCTCGGGCCGCCTCGCCGGCCGGAGGGCGCTCATCACCGGCGGCGACTCGGGGATCGGCCGGGCCGTGGCGATCGCGTTCGCCAGGGAGGGAGCGGACGTCGCGATCTCGTACCTGTCCTCCGAGCAGGAGGATGCCGACGAGACCGCGTACTGGGTTCGCGATGCCGAACGGCGCGTCGAACTCCTCCCCGGCGACCTCGTCGACGAGCAGCACTGCGCCGACCTCGTCGACCAGACGTGCGATTCCTTCGGTGGCATCGACCTGCTGGTGCTGAACGCCGCCCACCAGCGCGACCGCGGCGGCATCGACGAGGTGCCGACCGACGACTTCGACGAGGTCATGCACGTGAACCTCTACTCGAGCGTGTTCCTCGCTCGGGCGGCCGTGCCGCGGATGGACGCCGGCTCGTCGATCATCACCACCTCGTCGATCCAGGGCTTCGACCCGTCATCCCGCCTCGTCGACTACGCGATGACGAAGGCGGCGCTCGTGGCGTTCACGAAGGCGCTGGCCGAGGAACTCGGGCCGCGAGGCATCCGCGTCAATTCTGTCGCGCCCGGGCCGATCTGGACGCCGCTGATCCCGTCGACCGGATGGCCCGACAAGCTGCCGAAGTTCGGCCAGGACACGCCACTGGGACGCGCCGGGCAGCCGGCGGAGCTCGCGGGCGCCTACGTGTACCTCGCGTCGGACGACGCGTCGTTCACCTCGGGCGCGATCCTGCCGGTCACCGGGGGAAAGCCCCTCTGACCGGCGACACGCCCCGCACGGAAGGAAGGAGAACCGACATGCCTGGCACCCGACGAGGACAGAACTCGCTGAAGGACCCGGAACTGTACGAGGAGCTCCGCGACGACGGTGCCTCCAAAGAGAAGGCCGCCCGGATCTCGAACGCGGCCGCAGGACGGGGCCGCACGGCGGTCGGCAGGAAGGGCGGCGAGTCCGGCAGCTACGACGACTGGACCGTGCCCGAGCTGAAGAAGCGCGCAAAGGAGCTCGGCCTGACGGGCTACAGCGACAAGCGGAAGGGCGAGCTCATCGACGCCCTCCGCAACCACTGAGGGGCGACGGATGCCGCGGCTGCGACGCGTCGAACCGTACGCGTCGCCCGGCCTGACGCGCCGACGCAGCGGCCGCGGCTTCACCTATGGCCACGCCGACGGCTCGCCCGCCGACCGCGCCGACCGGAACCGGATCGCGGACCTCGCGATCCCGCCGGCCTGGACCGACGTGTGGATCGCCGAGGCGCCGAACGCGCACATCCTCGCCGTCGGCCTCGACGCGGCGGGCCGCCGGCAGTACCTGTACCACCCGGTCTGGCGCGAGCGGCAGGACGCGGAGAAGTTCGCGCGCATGGCGGCGCTCGCGGAGGTGCTCCCCGGCGCCCGGCGCGGCGTCCGACGCGATCTCGAGCTCGACGAACTGCTGCGCGAGCGCGTGCTCGCCGCGGCCTTCCGCACCCTCGACCTCGGCGCCATCCGCATCGGCTCCGAGGAGTCGCTCGCGCAGGCACGCAGTCGCGGACTGACGACGCTGCTCGTGCGGAACGCCCGGCTGGAGGGGGCCGACGCCGTCAAGCTGCGGTTCCGCGCGAAGGGCGGCATCGCGCAGGAGCTCGTGCTCCAGGATGCGGCGCTGGCGACGTTCGTGGAGGGGATGTCGGGACGCTCCCCCGCCTCGCGGCTCTACGCGTTCACGGAGGGGCGACGCATGCGGCCGCTCGGTCCGGTCGACGTCAACGAGGACATCCGCTCGCGGACGGGCGGCGACTTCACGGCGAAGGACTTCCGGACGCTGCGCGGCACGATCGCGGCGGCCGACCGGCTCGCAGAGCTCGGTACCGCCTCGACGGCCCGGGCTCGGGCGGCGGCCGTCCGCGAGGCCATCGTGCGCGCGAGCGAGGTGCTCGGCAACACGCCCGCGATCGCGAAGGCGAGCTACGTCGACCCGCGGGTCGTCGAGGCGTACGAGCACGGCCGCCTGGTGGGGCTGCGGGGCGGGCGCGAGCGCGCGCTGCTGCAACTGCTCGTGGACGACCTCGACTGATCCGTGCGCGGGCCGTGCGTCTGCTGGGGATCCTCCACATGTGCGTCGAGCGGTACATACACGGCCATACGCTTGCCCTATCCACTGCGGGCGGACGCCCGCGAGACACCGGCTGGGAAGTCGACGACGACGGGCCGGATCATCAGCGCATCACTCATCCCTGCACCGCACCTCGGTGCGCTCCGAACCACGAAGCCCCGCGGCGATCGCCCCGGCGTCACCCAGAGCTACGCGGCCCTGTCGCAGGTCATCAAGGAGAGCGGACTGCTGCGCCGGACGCCGATCTTCTACTCGCTGCTGGTCGGCGGGCTCGTGCTCGCCCTGGGGGGCGCCGTCACGGGCTTCGTCCTGCTCGGCGACACCTGGTACCAGCTGCTCATCGCCGCGGCGCTCGGGATCATCTTCACGCAGTTCGCCTTCTTCGCCCATGAGGCGTCGCATCGCGCGGTGCTCTCGTCGGGTCGGGCCAACGACCGCGTCGGACGCCTCGTCGCGACGGCCATGGTCGGCATCAGCTACCAGTGGTGGATGACGAAGCACACGCGGCACCACGCGAACCCGAACCGCATCGGCAAGGACCCGGACATCGAGTTCGACACCATCTCGTTCACCGAGGAGTCGGCGGCCCGGCAGCGCGGGCTCATCGCGTGGATCACGCGCCGACAGGGCTGGCTCTTCTTCCCTCTGCTGCTCCTCGAGGGCCTCAACCTGCACGTCACGTCGATCCGGTCGCTGTTCGAGCGCCGCGCGATCCCCGGGAGGGCCCTGGAGCTCACGCTCATCGTGGTGCGCCTCGGCGCCTACGTCGCCGTCGTGTTCTGGTTCCTGCCGCTCGGCATGGCGTTCGCGTTCCTCGGGGTGCAGCTCGCCGTGTTCGGCGTGTACATGGGCGCATCCTTCGCGCCGAACCACAAGGGCATGCCGATCGTGCCCGCCGACGCGAAACTCGACTTCCTGAGCAAGCAGGTGCTGACGAGCCGCAACATCACGGGTCGCTGGACCGGCGCGCTCATGGGCGGCCTGAACCACCAGGTCGAGCACCACCTCTTCCCGAGCATGCCCCGACCGCACCTCGGCCGTGCGCGGGAGATCGTCCGGGAGCACTGCCGCTCGATCGGCATCCCGTACACCGAGACGACCCTGCTGAACTCGTACGGCATCGTGGTCAGGTACCTGAACCGGGTCGGCCTCTCGGCACGCGACCCGTTCGACTGCCCTGCTGCGGGCGAGTTCCGGCGACGCTGAGTCCGGCCGCGCGGAAGCGCGGCCTATGCCGCTTCGACGGGCTTCGGTCCGGTCGGCTTCTGCGCGGCCGCGTGCTCGAGGTCGAGCACGATGCCGCCGCCCGAGTTCGCGCCGCGCATGAGATCCTCGATCCACTCGCGGTCGAGTTCGGGCGCCTCGGGCGTCTCGAAGACGAACCGGAGCGGGATCGCGGGATGCAGCCACAGCGAGCTGCGTCCGCGAGTCTGGCCGTCGACGTGGCGCCAGGACAGGGTGAAGCTCTCGTTGCGGCGGAGCTTCGTCGTGATGGCGATCTTCAGGTGGGCGAGAGCTCGGTCGTCGATCTCGATCGGCGTGCCGGCGTCGCCGTAATACAGGGTTCCCACGGCTGAACACTAACCCCCGTCCGGGTGTCGGCGAAATCATCCGTTCGATTCATTCACGCGTGGTGCGCGTCGGTGTCCCCCGGGTCCGGCCCGGCCTCGAGTCGCACATCGCGCGCTGCCTTGTCCGGCCTGAGACCCCGCCAGCGCGGATGCCGCGCCACGCCCGTCCGCGTCCACTCACCGAACTCGATCTCCCCGACGACCTCGGGCCGCACCCACACGGCGTCCGCCGCATCCGCCTCCGGGACCTCGATGAACGGCGAGGTGTCCCACGCCATCCCGTCGAGCACTCCCTGCAGTCGCTCGGTCTCGCGTTCGCGCAGGCCGGAGCCGACGCGGCCCGCGTAGCGCAGCCCGTCGGCCGTCGGCACGCCGACGAGCAGCGAGCGGATGCGCCCGGTCCGGGTGCCCGAACCCATCCGATAGCCGCCGATGACCACCTCCTGCGTCCGCGAGAGCTTGACCTTGACCCAGTCGTCGCTCCGGACGCCCGGCGAGTACCGCGAGCCGCGCCGCTTCGCGACGATCCCCTCGAGGCCGAGCCGGCGGGCCTCCTCGAGCGCGTCCTCCGCGCCGAGCTCGACGATCGGCGGCACGCTGACAGGTGCGTCCGCGTGCGGTCGCACGAGGCGTTCGAGCCGCTCGCGCCGCCGATCGTACGGCTCATCGACCGTGGGGGTGCCCGCCACCTCGAGCACGTCGAACAGGTGCAGCCCGACCGGGACGGATGCCGCGGCCGCGGCGATCTCGCGCGGCTTCCCGAGGTTCATCCGCCGCTGCAGCAGCCCGAAGTCGGGGCGGCCCCGCTCGTCGAGCGCGACGATCTCGCCGTCGACGACGGCGTCCGCGCGGAGCGCGGACGCGAGCCCCGCGAGTTCCGGATACGTCGCCGTCTGGTCGATCCCGTTCCGGCTGACGAGCCGTGCGACGCCGTCCTCCACGCGCGCGACCACGCGGATGCCGTCCCACTTCCACTCGATCGCCCAGTCGTCGCCGCCGACGAGCCCCGGGGTGCCGGGCACGGCGAGCATCGGCTTCGGCACGGGGTCGCGCCGGAGACCGGTCGAGCCCGAGTGCGCCGTGCGCGCCGAGGGCGTCGCCGAGCGAGCGGATGCCGCGGCCCGCGAGCCCGCGCCGCCCGTCGCCGCCGTCGTGGCCGGCGCGGCCGCGGCATCCGCCCCGCTCGCACTGGCGGCACCGCCGCGCTGCTCCTTCATGCGGTGCAGCAGCCACTGGCTCTTCTCGCCGTCGCCCTGCGTCCGGATCAGCGCGAGGCGCACGCGACCGAGCGGCCCGCCGACCCGGCCGTGCAGCGTGAAGATGACCTCGTCGTCGCGCCACTTCTCGGTCTCGTAGGTGCCCGTGTCCCACACCGTCATCCCCCCGGCGCCGTACTGGCCGTCGGGAATCGTGCCCTCGAAGACGAGGTACTGCATCGGGTGGTCCTCGGTCTGGACGGCGAGGTGGTTGGTGCCCGTGTCATCCGGCACGCCCTTCGGCACCGCCCAGCTCTTCAGCACGCCGTCGCGCTCGAGCCGCAGGTCGAAGTGCAGGCGCCGCGCGTGGTGCTCCTGGATCACGAAGCGCGGGTCGCCGTCGTCGGCGACGCCCCACGACGAGTCGGGCATCGGCTCGGGCGTCGAGCCGGGCGTGCGCATCGAGAGGTAGGTGCTGAGCGGCCCGTCGGCGGATGCCCCGGTCACCTCGAGCATCGGATCGCCGCGCTCGGCGACGATCGCGACCACCTCGTCGGCCTCGAGCTGGCGGAGGTCCGGATCCTCGAGCTCCTCCCACGTGCGCGGGGCCGCGACCGTCGGCCGGAACCGCCCGCGCAGCGAGTACGGCGCGATCGTGGTCTTCTTGCCGTTGTTCTGGCTCCAGTCGATGAGCACCTTGCCGCCGCGGAGCGTCTTCCGCATGCTCGACACCACGAGGTCGGGGTGGTCGGCCTCGAGCGCGCGCGCGAGCTCGTGCGCGACGGCCGACACCTGCTCGGAGGTCTGCGCGCCGTCGAGCGGCGCATACAGGTGGATGCCCTTGCTGCCACTCGTCACCGGCACGGGGTCGAGTCCGATCGGGTGCAGGATGTCGCGGACCATCCGGGCCACTTCGGCGCACTCGGCGAGGCCGACGCCCTCGCCCGGGTCGAGGTCGAACACCATGCGGTCGGGGTTCGCGGGCGTGCCCGACGCGTCGAAGCGCCACTGCGGCACGTGCAGTTCGATGGCACCCATCTGGGCGAGCCAGACGAGGGTCGCACGGCTGTCGGCGATCGGGTACGTCTTGTCGCCGTCGGTGTGGTGCTGCACGCCGCGACGGATCCACTCGGGCGCGTGCTCGAGGTTCTTCTCGAAGAAGGCCTGCTCCGGATGGCTCGGGGTGCCGACCCCGTTCACCCAGCGCTTGCGCGTGATCGGCCGACCCGCGACGTGCGGCAGCATCACGGGCGCGATCTCGGCGTAGTAGGCGATCATCTCGCCCTTGGTCATCCCGGCCTCCGGGTACATGACCTTCTCGAGGCTCGTCAGCCGGAGCCGACGTCCGTCGACGTCGACCAGCTGCGCGGGGCCCTGCGCCATGCCCCCATCCTGCCCGCCCGAGCGCGGCAAGGGGTATCGCTCCAGCCGGGCGGGGTGTGTACTGGGGGCATGCGAGCCGTGTGGAAGGGGGCGGTCACGTTCGGCCTCGTCAACGTGCCCGTCAAGCTGTACAGCGCCACCGAGGACCACGACGTGTCCCTGCACCAGGTGCACGACGCGGACGGCGGGCGGATCCGCTACCAGCGCGTGTGCGAGATCGACGGCGAGGTCGTGCCGTACCAGCACATCGACAAGGCGTACGACGACGGCGAACGCACGGTCATCATCACCGACGAGGACCTGAAGTCACTGCCCGCCGAACGCAGCCGCGAGATCGAGGTCGTCGAGTTCGTGCCGACCGACCAGATCGACCCGATCATGTTCGACCGCAGCTACTACCTCGAGCCCGACTCGGCGTCGAACAAGGCGTACGTGCTGCTGCGCGAGGCGCTCGAGTCGACCGACCGCACCGCGGTCGTGCGGATGGCGCTGCGCCAGAAGACGCGGCTGGCCGCGCTCCGCGTCTTCGGCGATGTGCTCATGGTCCAGACGCTCCTCTGGAGCGACGAGGTCCGCGCGGCGAACTTCCCGGCCCTCGACGAACCGGCGAAGATCACGTCGAAGGAGCTCGACCTCTCGAAGCAGCTCATCGAGAGCCTCTCGAACGACTTCGAGCCCGAGCAGTTCGTCGACGAGTACCAGAGGGAGCTCCGCACGCTCATCCAGGCCAAGCTCGAGCACGGCGACGCGATCGACACCGCGGCCACGTTCGGCGAGCAGCCCGAGGAGGAGGGCGGCGAGGTCATCGACCTCATGGAGGCCCTGCGCCAGTCGATCGCCGCGAAGCGCGGCGGCGGGGCGGATGACGCGAAGTCCTCGTCCTCGGCGAAGCCGGCGTCGAAGACCTCGTCGTCGAAGAAGCCGGCCGCGAAGGGCTCAAGCACGACGTCGTCGAAGTCAGGATCGTCCGAGGAGAAGCCGGCGGCGAAGCGCCGCACTGCCAAGAAGGCGGGGTGACGCGCGGCGGCCGGAGGAGATCTCAGGTCGCCAGCCTGCCGGCGATCTCGGTTGCGACGGCGACGGCCGCCGACTCGTCCGGGGCGGTGACCTGCACCCAGTCGGCGCCGATCACGAGGTCGACGGCGCACGTCCCGTACGCGTCATCGCATCGGAGGACGGCGACGTCCGGGGCGACGAGCCCGAGGTCGACCTCGGACGCGGCCGGCACCAGGCCTCCGCCGTCGACGATGCGGTCGTAGGCCCACCGCCCGCCGCGCACCCAGTCCGCGCCGGCCACGATCTCGTCGGCGTCCGCCCGGAACCACCGGCAGCCGAGGTCCCCGGCGATGGTCTTCGCCTCGGCCCATTCGCTCCACCCTCCGGCCGGCGGCGACTCGACGACGTCGGCGACACCTGACGCCGCCTCGACGATCTCGTCCGAGACGAGGTCGCCGCAGCCGTCCGGAATCGCCGTCTCCGGAGCGGTGGCGGATCCGGCCGGGCTCGCGGCATCGATGGCGGCGACCGCGGCGTCGACCACGTGTCCGAAGGCCGTGGGGTCCGGCGCGCCCGAGCCATCCGTGGCCTGTACTTGGACCCAGGCGCCCGACGCCGGCTGCGTGGCCGTGCAGGTCAGCCCGCCGCAGCCGGTGCCCGCCGACGGCATGCCGAAGCGGACCGCCGTGTCGCTCCACCCACCGGCCTGCGGAGGGACGACGGTCACGAGCAGGCCGGTGTGAGCCGGATTCGACCCGTACTGGCTGTTGTACGGCTCGGCATTCGACCACTCGCACGCCATTCCGCCGACCGCGACGATCGAGGTCATGCGCGGCAGCGAGATCCCGGCCGAGGACGCGGTCACGAGCGGGTCGGTCGGCTCGACCGGTGCGGCGAACAGGTCGCCGACGAGCGTCGCGGGGACCAGGTCGTCGCAGTCGAGGTCGTAGCGGGCGACAGGCGGTTCCGATCCCGGGGCCGCCTCGGCGACGGGCTCCGTCGACGGGGTCGGCGTCGCCGCAGCCGTCGTCGGCCCGGCGGGTCCTGCCGACGGGGCGGCGCACCCGGTCAGGGAGATGCCCGCGGCGAGCGCGAGCACGAGGAGGCCCGGCGCACGGTGACGGGATGCGGTACCGGGGCGAGCGGGGCGGCCACGCTCGGATCGGGATCGGGTCGACATGCCCGAAGCCTAGGGGGCCGCAGAAGAGCCGAACCTCAGGGACGGCACTGAGGCGGGACACCGAGGATGGTACGAGGTCTCGACACCACGGCGATCCGGGCGCGAAGGAAGCCCACGCTGGTGCTGCCGGTCAGCCGGCCGCCGACGCGGGCGGTCCCGCGATGGCGCCGAGCGCCCAAGCGTAGTGCCCGCCGAGGCACTCGTGCGCGGGCTCGGCGAGGCTCGCGCCGCGGAGCCAGGCTCGGCCATCGGTGAAGATCTCGGCGTCGGACATCGCGTCGAGACGGGCGAGTGCGGAGCCGTGGCTCGCGCGCAGGCGCTCGCGCGCGGCCTCCGGGTCGCCGTCACCGCGGTACCGGTCGCGCAGGTCGCGGTTCAGCCGGTCGAGGTCGCGCCAGGTGTACCCGTCGGCCGGATACGCGGGCGCCTCGCCGGCGGCGTCGGCCGTGAGCCAGCCGAGCAGCAGCACATGCCAGGCGTGCAGGTGGTTGACGACGTCGACCGCGTCGCGGTCGCGCGGCTCGGGCGCGGCGGCATCCGTCATCGGCTCGTCACGCGCGGGGAGCGCGACGCCGTCGAGGGCGTCGAGCGCCCGCTCGAGCTGGGCGAACCGGTCCACCGCCTGGCGGACCAGGTCGGCGCGGTGCTGCGGGATGCTCACGCGCCCAGCCTACGATCCGTGCGCGACGGCGAGGATCGCGGCCGTCTCGGGCGGGAGTTCGAGCATGCGGTCGGGCGTCCCGGCGGCGGCGAGCGCGGGGTCGGTCGCGAGCAGCACCTCGGCGGGACCGTCGAGTTCGAGCGACCACGGTGAGGCGCCGAGGTTCGCGAGCACCACGACCCGCTCGTGGGCATCGGGGGCACCGCGATCCATCCGGAACCGCCCCGCCGAGTCATCCGCCCAGGCCGTCGTGTGCTCGAACGCGGGGTCGGTGAACTCGGGACGTGCGCGGCGGAGGGCGAGCAGCCGCCGGTGGAGGCCGAGCAGGCGCGCGTGCACGCCGTCCGCCTGCGCCGGCTCCGACCAGTCGAGCTTGGAGCGCCGGAACGTCTCCGGGTCCTGCGGGTCGGGCACGAGCGACTCGTCCCAGCCCATGCGGGCGAACTCGGCGATGCGACCCTCGGCGGTCGCGCGGCCGAGCTCGGGCTCAGGATGCGACGTGAAGAACTGCCACGGCGTCGCGGCCGCCCATTCCTCGCCCATGAACAGCATGGGCGTGAACGGGGTCGTGAGGTTCAGCACGGCGGCGATCGCGAGCCGGGCCTCGCCGAGCGCCGGCGAGAGGCGGTCTCCGGCGGCACGGTTGCCGACCTGGTCGTGGTCCTGCGTGAACGTCACGAGCCGCCAGGTCGGCACCACGACGTCGATCGGGTGCCCGTGGTCGCGCCCGCGGAACGACGAGTACGTGCCGTCGTGGAAGAACCCGCGCGTCGTCGTCTTCACGAGCGCGTCGAGCGGCGCGAAGTCGGCGTAGTACCCGGCCGTCTCGCCCGTGAGGGCGACGTGCATCGCGTGGTGGTGGTCGTCGCTCCACTGCGCGGTGAGGCCGTAGCCGCCCGACTCGCGCGGCAGGATGAGCGTCGGGTCGTTGAGGTCGGACTCGGCGATGAGCGAGAGCGGACGGCCGAGGTGCGCCGAGAGGGCGTCGGCGTGCTCGACGAGCTCGCGGAGGATGTGCCGCTCCGACCGGTCGCGCAGGGCATGCACTGCGTCGAGCCGCAGCCCGTCGACGTGGAAGTCGCGCAGCCACATCATCGCGTTCTCGACGATGTAACGGCGCACCTCGGGCTCGTCGAGGTTCACCGAGTCGCCCCACGTGTTGCGCTCGGCCGTGCGCAGGTACGGCCCGAAGCGCGGCAGGTAATTGCCGCTCGGCCCGAGGTGGTTGTACACCACGTCCTGGATCACCGCGAGCCCGTGCGCGTGGCACGCGTCGACGAAGCGCTGATAGGCGGCCGGGCCGCCGTACGCCTCGTGCACGGCGTACCAGAGCACGCCGTCGTACCCCCAGTTGTGCGTGCCGTTGAACGCGTTGACGGGCAGCAGCTCGACGAAGTCGATGCCCAGCTCGACGAGGTGGTCGAGGCGCTCGATCGCCGAGTCGAGCGTGCCGTCGGGGGTCCAGGTACCGATGTGCAGCTCGTACACCGAGCCGCCCGCCAGCTGCCGGCCGGTCCAGGCGGCATCCGCCCACTCGTGCGCGCAGAGGTCGAACGCCGCGCTGAGCTCGTGCACGCCAAGCGGCTGCCGCAGCGACCGCGGGTCGGGCAGCGCCCGGTGGTCGTCGTCGAGCACGAAGCCGTACTCGTCGCCGGGTTCGAGCTCGACGTCGGCGTGCCACCGATCGCGGTCGTCGCGGCGCATCGGCAGGTCGGCGCGGCCCGGACGCCGCAGCGCGACGCGCGTCGGGATCGGGGCCCAGAGTTCGGGCGTCATCGCGTGGTCTCCTCGTCGTGGGCCCTCGCGCCCTCGGGCCTCGGGGCGCCGGGGACGGATGCCGCGGGGACGAGCAGCGCGACCGGATACGTCGCGAGCACCGCGGCGAGCGCGAGCGCCCCGCTGCCGCCGTCGCGCGGCCCGTCACCGTGCCGCCGCCCGGTGAGCAGGTCGACGACGGCCCCGCCGGGAACGAGTACCGCGGTGTCACCCCACGACCCGGCCGGCGCGGATGCCACGGGCTCCCCGCCCACGCGCGCGGCGAGCCCGACCGGCAGGCGCGTCGCGACCGTCACCGCCCCGCCGCGGTCGAAGGCGATCGCGTGCCGCGCCGCCTCCCCGACGACCTCGAGCGGCCGGTACCGCGTGAACCACTCGGGGTGGTCGCGACGGGCGCGGAGCGCCCGCGAGGTGATGAGGAGCTTCGCGGCGCCCGTGGCATCCGTCGCCGGAAGCTCGCCGAGCCGCGCGGCGTCGTCGAGGTCGGCGAGCATGCGGCGCCGGAGCCCGAAGTCGACGGGCCGCCGGTTGTCGGGGTCGACGAGGCTCGTCTCCCACAGCTCGGATCCCTGATACACGTCGGGCACGCCCGGCATCGTGAGCTGCAGCAGCTTCGCCGACAGCGAGTTCGACCAGCCGGCGGGGGCGAGCCATGCGACGAACGACTCGATGCGGTCGCGCACGGCGGGGTCGTCGTAGGCCCGGTCGATCACCGCGTGCATGCGGGTCTCGAACGCGGCATCCGGTGCGGTCCAGGTCGTCGAGACGGATGCCTCGCGCGCGGCCTTGTCGGCGTAGGCGTGCGCGCGTTCGCGCTCGATCGGCCAGGCGCCGACGAAGGCCTGCCAGAGGAGCGCGTCGAACGGGCCGTCGCCGGTCGATCCGGCCGCCGCGCGGAGCCCGTCGAGCTCGATCGACCAGCGTTCGGGGATCTCGGCGAGCGCGTCGATGCGCGCCCGCACGTCCTCCCCGCGCTTGGTGTCGTGCGTCGAGAGCGTGGTCATCGAGTGCGGCCATTCCGCGTGACGCCGCACCTGCCGTTCGTGGAACCGGTCCACGGTGATCGCGAACTCCGACGGGTCGCCCCCGACCTCGGTGAGCGAGCCGAGCCTCGTGTACCGGTAGAAGGCCGTGTCCTCGACGCCCTTGGCCATGACCATGCCGCTCGTCTGCTGGAAGCGCACCGCGACCGGGTTCGCGGCGTCGCCGAGCACGGGCACCAGGGCGTCGATCGTCGGCGCGAGGTCTGGGCGGTGCTCGCGCGCGAGGCGCGCGGCCGCCTCGAGGTGCTCCGCACCCGCCGGGAGGTACGAGCGGTAGACCGGAAAGCACGCGAGCAGCTCGGCGAGCGCGTCGGCGGCGCCGGCGAGGCGCGGCTCCGGCAGCATCCGCTCGAGACGGAGCACCTCGCTGCGGAGGATCCCGTCGGCGATGCCGCGCTTGGTGCCGTGGATCAGCTCGTGCCAGTCGGTCGGCCCGGCGATGCCGGTCTCGGCGCGGAGCCGCGCGTCGAGCGCGTCGAGGCCCGCCTCGCCATCGGGGTCGACGAGCACCCGGTCGACGTCGGCGAGCGCGTCGTAGCCGGTCGTGCCGTCGGTGCGCCAGTGCGGCGGCAGCGGCTCGTCGCCTTCGAGGATCTTCTCGACGAGCACATACGCGTCGCCTGTCTCCTCCGCGAGGCGCCGGAGATAGGCGCCGGGCTGGGCGAGACCGTCGGGGTGGTCGACCCGCAGGCCGTCGGCGAGGCCGTCGCGGATCCAGCCGACGATCGCCTCGTGCGTGGCGTCGAAGACACCCGGCAGTTCGACGCGGACGCCCGCGAGCTCGTTGACCGCGAAGAAGCGGCGGTAGTTCAGTACGGCATCGGCCCGCTGCCAGTGCACGAGCTCGTAGTGCTGTCGCGCGTGCACCTCGAGCACGTCGGCGACGTCATCGGCCGAACCCGGCGCGAGCGGGAACCGGTGGTCGAAGTAGCGGAGTTCGCCGTGCTCGACGCGCAGGTCGCCGGCGGCAGCGGCCTCCTCGACCGTGCCGCCGAGCACCGGCAGGCGCACCGTCCCTCCCGTGAGGGCCCAGTCGACGTCGAACGCGTCGGCGTGCGGGGAGTCGGGGCCGAGCTGCAGGAGGCTCCACCACCACGCGTTCTGCGCGGCATCCGCCACGCCCACGTGGTTCGGGACGATGTCGACGAGGATGCCGCGACCGGCGCCGTGCGCGGCATCCGCCACCGCCGCGAGGCCCGCCTCCCCGCCGCGGGCCGCGTCGACCCGGTCGTGCGCGACGACGTCGTACCCGTGGTCGGAGCCGGCGCGCGACGGCAGGATCGGCGAGAGGTAGAGCCAGTCGACGCCGAGCGCGTCGAGGTAGTCGACGACGGATGCCGCATCGTGCAGGTCGAACGACGGCCTGACCTGGAGCCGGTACGTCGACCTCGGTTCGCGGGCGGCCGGCCCGCGACCGGCCGGCTCGCGCTGCGCCCGCCCCGCGGCATCCGTCACTTGCCCGCCTCCGTCTTCGGCGCTGGCGCCTCCTCCTTCGCGGCCGCGACCATCGCCGACAGCGACGCGGCGACCGAGTGGTCGACCTCTTCCGGCGTCGGGTCGTGCTGGCGGAGCACCACGAGCGAGCGCTGCTCGAGCGCGATCACCTCGCCCGGCTGGATCGGCGCACTGTCGGCGCGGCGACCCGCCGTGTCGATGAGCACCTCCCACTCGGGCGAGAGCTCGTGCTCCGGGATCGTGAACTCGACCGTGTCGTCGTGGGCGTTGAAGAGCACGATGAAGTGCCGGTCGACGATGCGCTCCCCGCGGCGGTCCCGCTCGCGGATGCCCTCGCCGTTGAGGAACACGCCGATCGCCTTGCCGAAGCCCGCGTCCCAGTCCTCCGGGGCCATGACCGAGCCGTCGGGCCGCAGCCAGACGATGTCGGGCACCGGGCCGCCCTCGGGCTGGCGCACCGGTCGGCCGTCGAAGAAGCGGCTCCGGCGGAACGTCGGGTGCTCGGCACGGAGCTTCGCGACCGCGGCCGTGAACTCGACGAGCGGCTGGTCGGCGTGCTCCCAGTCGATCCAGCTGAGCTCGCTGTCCTGCGCGTAGACGTTGTTGTTGCCCTGCTGCGTGCGCCCGAGCTCGTCGCCGTGCGAGAGCATCGGCACGCCCTGCGAGAGCAGCAGGGTCGCGATGAAGTTCCGCTGCTGTCTGGCCCGGAGCGTCAGGACCTCGGGGTCGTCGGTCGGCCCCTCGACGCCGAGGTTGTACGAGCGGTTGTGCGATTCGCCGTCCTTGCCGTCCTCGCCGTTCGCGTCGTTGTGCTTCTCGTTGTACGAGACGAGGTCGCGCAGGGTGAAGCCGTCGTGCGCGGTGACGAAGTTGATGGATGCGACCGGACGCCGCCCCGAGTGCTCGTAGAGGTCGGCCGAACCCGTGAAGCGCGACGCGAACTCGCCGAGCGTCGCCGGCTCGCCGCGCCAGAAGTCGCGGACGGTGTCGCGGTACTTGCCGTTCCACTCCGTCCACTGGGGCGGGAAGTTGCCGACCTGGTAGCCGCCGGGCCCGACGTCCCACGGCTCGGCGATGAGCTTCACCTGTGACACGACCGGGTCCTGCTGCACGAGCTCGAAGAACGTCGACAGCTTGTCGACCTCGTAGAACTCGCGCGCGAGCGTCGACGCGAGGTCGAAGCGGAACCCGTCGACGTGCATCTCGAGCACCCAGTACCGGAGCGAGTCCATGATGAGCTGCAGCGCGTGCGGGTTGCCGACGTTCAGCGAGTTGCCCGTGCCCGTGTAGTCCATGTAGAACCGCTTGTCGTCGTCGACGAGGCGGTAGTACGCGGCGTTGTCGATGCCGCGCATCGAGAGCGTCGGCCCGAGGTGGTTGCCCTCGGCCGTGTGGTTGTAGACGACGTCGAGGATGACCTCGATGCCCGCGACGTGGAGGGCCTTCACCATGGCCTTGAACTCCTGCACCTGCTCGCCGCGCTGCCCGGTCGATGCGTACACGTTGTGCGGCGCGAAGAACGCGATCGTGTTGTAGCCCCAGTAGTTCGACAGTCCCTTCTCCTGCAGGGTGCCGTCGTCGACGAACTGGTGCACCGGCATGAGCTCGATCGCCGTGACGCCGAGCTTCCTCAGGTGCTCGATCACGACCGGATGACCGATGCCCGCGTAGGTGCCCCGGATCTCCTCGGGCACGCCGGGCAGCGTCTCGGTCAGCCCCTTCACGTGCGCCTCGTAGATGAACGACGCGGCGTACGGCGTGCGCGGATGTCGGTCGCCCGTCCAGTCGAAGAACGGGTTGGTGACGACGCCGAGCATCATGCTCTTCGACGAGTTCTGGTCGTTGCGGCCATCGGGCTCGCCGAACGGGTAGCCGAAGAGCGACTGGTTCCAGTCGAGCGCGCCGTCGACGGCCTTCGCATACGGGTCGAGGAGCAGCTTGTTCGGGTTGCAGCGCAGGCCCCTGGCGGGGTCGTTGGGCCCGTGCACCCGGTAGCCGTACCGCTGGCCGGGCTGCACCTGCGGCAGGTAGGCGTGCCAGATGTAGGCGTCGACGTCGATCAGCTCGACCCGCTTCTCGCGACGCCGGTTGTCGAACAGGCAGAGTTCGACCTTCTCGGCGACCTCGCTGAACAGCGCGAAGTTCGTGCCGTTCCCGTCGAACGTCGCGCCGAGCGGGTAGGTGGAACCGGGCCAACTGTGCATGCATCCCCCAACGGTGAGCCTCCGGCCATCGTAGGGCTCGGATGTTTCGCGGCGGCGTCCGTTGACGCGAGCGGGCCGCTCGTGGTGGCGGTGCCGACCGCCCCGCGCACGCAGCCCGGGAACGCCGACGGCCGGGGCGCGACCTCGTCGCCGCCCCGGCCGTCGTCGGGCGTCTGCCGCGCCGTACCGCCTTACTCGGACTCGGTGTCGGAGTCCGCGTCGCACGACGCGCCGACGGCCGCCGAGGCCTCCTGCACCGTGGCCTGCTGGGTGGCGAGCTCCTCCGGGTCCTGCTCGATCGTCATCACCGACGGGTCCTCCTCGGACGGCACCTCCTCCAGCCCGTCGGCGTAGGTCGAGACCTCGTTGAGCGCGGTCTGGAACTCGCCGAGCGCGTCGATGAGGGCGCTGTCGTCACCGGCCTCCTCGATGAGCGCGTCGGTCCGCTCCGAGGCCTCGCCGAGGTAGTCCTGGAGTCCCTCGATCGATTCCGGCGTGGCGAGGTTGTTCTGGACGCCGTTCGAGATGTCGCGGACCTCCGCCGCGATCGACGAACAGCTCTCCCCCGCTGTCGCCGTGTCGTCGTCGCCGCCGCTCGCGCAGCCCGTGAGCGCGAGGGCACCGGCGAAGACCAGTGCGGCGGGCATGGTGAAACGTCGCATGTGCAACTCCCCCTGTTTCGTGTCGAACAGTCGGAGCATAGTCCCCCGAACCGACGCGCGCCCACCCCCTCCGACGCAACGCCGTTGCGGGACGGCGACGGTCAGCGCCCGATCAGCGCACCGATCCGCGCCGGCACCGACGCATCCTGCAACGAGGTCGTGTCCCCCAGCGGGCGCCCCTCGGCGAGGTCGACGAGCAGGCGCCGCATGATCTTGCCCGACCTCGTCTTCGGCAGGTCGGGGACGAAGTGGATGTCGCGGGGCTTCGCGATCGGCCCGATCGCCGCAGCGACGTGGGCCCGCAGCCCGGCCATTCGCGCCGCGGCATCCGCATCGCCGTCGCCTCGCCCGGCCGCGCCGTCGCCGACGCCGACGCCGACGACGACGACGAACGCGACGACGGCCTCGCCCGTGCGCTCGTCGCTCACGCCGACGACGCCGGCCTCGGTGACGTCGGGGTGCCCGACGAGCGCCGACTCGATCTCGATGGTCGAGAGGCGGTGCCCGGAGACGTTGATCACGTCGTCGACGCGGCCGAGCAGCCAGATGTCGCCGTCGGCGTCGACGCGCGCGCCGTCGCCGGAGAAGAAGTACCCGCGGTCGGCGAACCGCGCCCAGTACGAGTCGCGGTAGCGTTCGGCGTCGCCCCAGACCGTGCGCGCCATGCCGGGCCAGGTGCCGTCGATCACGAGGTAGCCGCCCTCGCCGCGCCCGACCTCGTCGCCGTGCTCGTCGACGACGCGGGTCGTGAATCCGGGGAGTGCGCGCAGCGCCGACCCGGGCTTCAGGTGCGAGAGCCCGGGCAGCGGCGCCATCACGGCGCCACCCGTCTCGGACTGCCACCACGTGTCGACGATCGGTGCGGTGCCCCCGCCGAGCTCCTGCCGGAACCACTCGCACGCGGCCGGGTTGATCGCCTCGCCCACCGACCCGAGCAGGCGGATGCTCGACCGGTCGTACTCGCCCGGCACGCCGCCGGGGAACCAGCCCATGAACGAGCGGATGAGCGTCGGCGCCGTGTAGTACGTCGTCACGGCGTAGCGCTCGATGATCTCGAAGTGCCGGCCCGGGTGGGGCGTGTTCGGCGTGCCCTCGAAGATCACGCTCGTCACGCCGTTCGCGAGCGGCCCATACAGCACGTAGCTGTGCGCGGTGACCCACGCGAGGTCGGCCGTGCACCAGTAGACGTCGTCGGGCTTCGCGTCGAACACCGAGTGGAACGTGCTCGCGACGTGCGTGAGGTAGCCGCCGGTCGTGTGCACGAGCCCCTTCGGTCGGCCCGTGGTGCCCGAGGTGTAGATGATGAAGAGCGGGGTCTCGGCGTCGAACGCCTCGGCTTCGTGGTGGGCGGATGCCACGTCGACCGTCTCGTGCCACCAGACGTCGCGCCCAGGGGTCCACGGGATCTCCGGCGTCTCATCGCCCGTCCGGCGCACGACGAGCACGTGCTCGACGTGCGCGAGCCCCTCGACCGCCTGGTCGACGGCGGACTTCACGGCCACCGCCTCGCCGCGCCGGAACTGCCCGTCGCTCGTGATCACGACCTTCGCCCCCGTGTCCGCGACGCGGAACCGCAGCGCCTCGGCCGAGAAGCCGCCGAACACGAGCGAGTGGACGGCACCCAACCGCGCGACCGCGAGCGTCGCGACGATCGTCTCGACGAGCACGGGCAGGTAGAGCACGACGCGGTCGCCCGTCCCGACGCCGAGCGCGGCCAGCGCGTTCGCGGCCCGGGCCACCTCGCGCTCGAGTTCGGCGTAGGTCACCGTGCGCCGATCGCCTCGCTCGCCCTCGAAGTGGAACGCGACCTTCCCGCCGTTCCCCGCCGCGACGTGGCGGTCGACGCAGTTCACCGCGGCGTTGAGGCGGCCGCCCGCGAACCACGTCGCCTCGGGGATCGTGCGCCCCGAGGCATCCGTCGGCCGCCACTCGTGCGCCGTGTGCCACGGGCTCGCCCACTCGAGACGCTCGGCCTCTCGCTCCCAGAACGCGACCGGGTCGAGGCGTGCCGCGTCGACGAACGCGGCGTCGACGTTGGCCTGGGCGGTGAAGGCCGGGCTGGGTGCGATCGCGGCGGCCTCGGCGGCGAGCGTCGTGATGGCGGGCGCCCGGCCGGCTGCGGTGGTTGCAGCGGGCGCGGTCGAGGGTGCGGAATGCGGCATGCGGGCGGCTCCACGGATCGGTGCACGGACCCGTTCGACGCTAACGGGCGACGAGCGCCGCACCCGACGCCGGCGTCGCGGGGCGTAACCGCGAGGGTCGACGCCGGAAACGCGACACGGTCGCGTTTGCACGCGACCGTTCGAGTTGGTTCAGGAGCGGAGACGGCGGGATTTGAACCCGCGGTCCCCTTACGGGGACTCCACCTTAGCAGGGTGGTGCACTCGACCGGACTATGCGACGTCTCCTCGTGAACGCCCGAAGGCGAACGCGACTGCCATCATAACCGGCATCCCGCCGAAAACACGATTCGACCGAGCGGATGCCGCGGCGCGCGGTGCACGACCTCGATCGCTGGAGCGGCGACGCCTACTGGTCGGCGAGCGTGCGGCCGGCCGAGCAGCGGGTCTCGGCCGCGGTCTGGCCGGTGACGTCGCTCGGGAGCGCCTGCTGCGTCGGCTCGGGAGCCGTCGTCTCGGCGGGCGCGTCGGTCGCCGGCTCCTCGGCGGGCGTCTCCTCGGTCGGCGTCTCGGCGACGGGCTCCTCGGTCGGCGTCGTGTTCGGGTCGCCGCTCGAGGTGAACGTCGCATCCTCCGCCGCGGCGGGGTCGAACGAGACGGGGGTGTCGTTCTGGAGCGCGAGGTTGACCAGCTCGGCGGACTCGGTGGGCGCGACGCCCGCGTCGACGTAGCCGGTCGGGTACTGGATGAACGCGATCTTCGAGAGGTCGGTGTCCTTCAGGGCCTTCGCGATCGAGACCATGCGCGTCGGGTCGGTGAGGCTGTCGGAGAGCTGCATGTTCGCCAGCGCGGCCTTGGCGATGCCGTAGAGCTTCACCGGGTCGGTGTAGGTGCCGTCGCTCTGCAGCTTGCGCGCGAGCGCCGAGAGGAACACCTGCTGGTTCGAGATGCGGCCGAGGTCGGAGCCGTCGCCCACGCCGTGGCGGGTGCGCAGGAACTGCAGCGCGTCGATGCCGGCGAGCGTGTGGTTGCCGGCGTCGAGGAACATGCCGGTGTACTCGTCCTCGATGGGCTCGGCCACGCAGACCTCGACGCCGCCGACGGCCTCGGAGAGGCCGGCCACGCCCATGAACTGCACGACGCCCGCGAACGGGATGGTCACGCCGGTGAGCTGCTCGACGGTCTTCACGACGCAGGGCACGCCGCCGTACGAGAGCACCGAGTTGATCTTCACGTCGTACTGCTCCCAGACCTCCTCACCCGATTCGGGGTCGGTGCATCCGGCGGGCACGTCGACGAACATGTCGCGGGGGAAGCTGATGACCTCGACGTGCGAGTGGTCCTCCGAGATGTGCATGAGCATCGTCACGTCGTTGAGGACCGCGGTCTCCTCGTCGGGGTCGCCGAATCCCGTGCCCTGGCCGGCCCGGCTGTCGCTGCCGATGACGAGCAGGTTCACGCCGCCCTCGATCGCGCCGACGTCGGGCACGCCCTCGAGGACGTCCTCGTTGCCGAGCGTCACGGTCGGCTTGGCGGTCGCGGCGAGGTCGAACGCGGCGTACGCGGCGACGGCCGCGCCCGACGTGAGGACCACCGCGACGACCGAGGCGAGCGCCTTCATGAGCGTTCCCCAGACTCCGTTGCGACGGAGGCGCCCGTGGCGCGTGCTCGAGGCGGCGTCGGGGTGCGAGGTCGGCTGCGGGGAGGGGCGGCTCACTCGGTCTCCTCTCGGGGTCTCGGTCGTTCTCGGTCGTTCTCGGGTCGGGTGGATCTCGGCGGAGGGCGTGGGATTCGAACCCACGAGGCATTGCTGCCCACTGGTTTTCAAGACCAGCTCCATCGGCCGCTCGGACAGCCCTCCTCGCCCGGCGCACCGCCGGACCGCGTTTCCGCGGCGCGTCGATGGGCTGGGCAGGCCCCGATTCTAGCCGAACCGTATTCGGAACAGGTTTCCACGCCCCGGCTGTGAGGGCGCTGAACCGCGCCTCAGCGCGATCGCGGGAATGCCCCGATCAGCCGGAATTCGCGGCCGCGCAACGCACCTCGGCGGCGGTCTGCCCGCTCACGTCGCCGGGGAGCGCCTCGGTGATCGGCTCGGAGGTCGGCGCCGGCGTCGCGGATTCCGAGGGCTGGGCCGGCGCGGTGGGTTCGGGCGTGTCGGATGCCTCGACGGCGGGGTCCTCGGCCGGGTCGTCGGTCGCGTTCGGATCCACGGTTCCGAACGGCGTGCCGTCGGTCGCGGTCGGGTCGAACTGGACGGCGACGTCCTGCTGCAGGGCGGATGCCACGATGCTCGCGGATGCCGCGGGGATCACGGCGCCGAGGTCCTCCGTGTAGACGGTCGGGTACTGGATGAAGGCGATCCGGTCGAGGTCGGTCGACTGGAGCGCGCGGGCGACGGACACCAGGCGACCGAGGTCCTGCAGCCCCGACGAGAGGGTCATGTTCGTGACCACGGCACGCGCGATGCCGTACAGCTTCACGGGGTCGCCGAGCGTGCCGGCCGACTGGAGCGTGCGCGCGAGCGAGGCGAGGAAGGTCTGCTGACTCGAGATGCGGGCGAGGTCGCTGCCGTCGCCGACGGCGTGCCGGGTGCGGAGGAAGGCGAGCGCCTCGTAGCCCGCGATGACGTGCGATCCGGCGTCGAGCACGAGCCCGGTGTAGGCGTCGTCGATCGGGTCGACGACGCACACCTCGACGCCGCCGACGGCCTCGGACAGCGCCGCGACGCCGTCGAACTCGACCACGCCGCCGACGGGGATGGTGATGCCGAGCATCTGCTCGAGGGTCTTGGCGATGCAGCCCATGCCGCCGTCGTTCAGGATCGTGTTGATCTTGACCCCGTAGCGCGCCGAGTAGCCGAACCCCTCGGGATCCTCGGGGTCGGGGCATTCGGGCACGTCGACGAGCAGGTCGCGCGGGAAGCTCACCACCTCGGCGTGCGAGTGGTCCTGCGAGATGTGCAGCAGCATCGTCACGTCGTTCAGCACGCCCGACTCGATGTCGGGATCGCCGAACGCACCGCTCGCGGGCCGCTTGTCGCTGCCCACGAGGAGGAAGTTCAGTCCGCCCTCCATCGCGCCGATGTCGGGGACGCTCTCGAGCACCTGCTCGCTCTCGAACTTCACGCTCGGCTTCGCCGCGACGGGCGTCACGATCGAGCTGACCGCGTACGCGGCGATCGCACCCGACGCCAGGAGCAGCACCACGAGGGTCGTGCCGACCCCCTTCGCGAACGCGCGCCCCGCACCGCGGCGCGGAAGCCGGCCGTGGTGCGCGGGCGGCACGGCCGCCTCGGTGAGCACGGGCGGGAGGCGGGCGGCGGGCGGCGCCGGCGGCGGGATGACCGGGGGCAGCGGGACATGCCCGTTCGACACGCCGTCGTCAGCCGTCGGCGTGTCGTCCTGCGGTGCGTCGATCAGGTCGCTCACGCATGCCCCCGATCGCGATACTAACCACGTTCGGGCTGATCACGGCGGGAACGCCGCCGTTCGTGATGCGAACGGGACGCGGGCGCGCCCGCCGGCGGCCGGCGCGTGCGGCGACGGGAGCCGCCCTCAGGGCAGCGAGTCCAGCACGGGCGCGAGGCCCGCCTCCTCGATCCGTCCGGTGCGCTCATGCGCGGCCGCGACGACCTCGGCGGGCGCTTGGCCCATCGCGACCGACCGGCCGGCGGCGCCGGCCCAGTGGAACATCTCGATGTCGTTGCGCCCGTCGCCGACGGCGAGCACGCGGCGCAGCGGCACCCCGAGCCATCCGCGCACCCGCTCGAGCGCCGTCGCCTTGTTGACGCCGTCGGGAGCGATGTCGAGCCACGCGGTCCAGCCGATCGCGTAGCTGACGTGGTGCAGGCCCATCCGCTCCACCAGCCCGAAGAACTCGTCGAGGTCGTGGTCGACCGAGGTGGCGACGACGCGGGTGGCGCGCCGGCCGAGCAGCCCCTCGAACTCGACCTCGCGGGCGCGCTCGAGGTTCCAGTCGGACATGCCGCGCGTGAACAGGCGGTATCCGTCGGCGAGCTCGATGAGGAACCGCCCGCCCGGCAGCTCGTCGCGGATGCGCAGCAGCACGTCGGTGGGATCGAACGTCTCGACGTGCGCCTGCGTCCACCCGTCGGGCGATGCCGGGTCGCGGCGCATCGTGATCGCGCCGTTCGCCGTGACGACGTAGTCGGGCTCGAGCCCGAGGTGCTCGAGCACCGGCCGGGTCGTCGACCACGATCGCCCGGTGGCGAGCGTCACGAGGTGGCCGCGATCGACGGCGGATGCCACGGCGTCGACGACGACCGGATCGATCGACTCGTCCTCGTGCATGATCGTGCCGTCGACGTCGAGGGCGACGAACCAGCGCTCGTCGGTGGCGGCGGTCATCGCTCGACGGGGCGGAGCACCTCGAGGCCGCCGAGCCGGCTGCGCAGGCCCTCTGGCACCACCACCGAGCCGTCGGCCTGCTGGTGCGTCTCGAGGATCGCGACGATCCAGCGGGTCGTGGCGAGCGTGCCGTTCAGCGTCGCGACGGGCGCCGTCTTCCCGCTCTCGGTGCGGTGGCGGATGTCGAGACGGCGCGCCTGGAAGGTCGTGCAGTTCGACGTCGACGTGAGCTCGCGGTACGCCTGCTGCGTGGGCACCCACGCCTCGACGTCGAACTTGCGGGCTGCGCTCGAGCCGAGGTCGCCCGCGGCGACGTCGATCACGCGGTAGGCGAGGCCGAGCGCCTGCAGCATCTCCTCCTGCCACGCGAGGAGGCGCTCGTGCTCCTCCTCGGCATCGGCCGGGTCGACGTAGCTGAACATCTCGAGCTTGTCGAACTGGTGCACGCGGATGATGCCGCGCGTGTCCTTGCCGTGGCTGCCCGCCTCGCGGCGGTAGCAGGTCGACCACCCGGCGTAGCGGATCGGCCCCCCGGAGAGGTCGAGGATCTCGTCGGCGTGGTAGCCGGCGAGTGCAACCTCGCTCGTGCCCGTGAGGTAGAGGTCGTCGGCCGGCAGGTGGTAGACCTCCTCGGCGTGCGCGCCGAGGAAGCCGGTGCCCTGCATGATCTCGGGCCGCACGAGGGTCGGCGTGATGAGCGGCGTGAAGCCGTTGCGGATCGCCTTGTCGAGGCCCATGTTCATGATCGCGAGCTGTAGGCGCGCGCCGACGCCCTTGAGGAAGTGGAATCGGGCGCCCGACACCTTGGCGCCGCGCGCCATGTCGATGCCGTCGAGCAGCTCGCCGATCTCGAGGTGGTCGCGCGGCTCGAAGCCGAACGCGGGGATCTCGCCGACCTCGCGGAGGATCTCGAAGTCCTCCTCGCCACCGGCGGGAACGCCCTCGATGACCACGTTGCCGATGCGCTGCACGGCGGCGGTGAAGGCCTCCTCGGCGGCCGAGGCATCCGCATTGGCCTGCTTGACCCTCGCGGCGAGCTCCTGCGCCTGCGCGACGAGCGCGGCCTTCTCCTCCTTCGGGGCCTTCGCGACCTGCTTGCCGAACGCGTTCTGCTCGGCGCGCAACGACTCGAACGCGGTGATGGCGGCACGGCGCGCGGCATCGGCGGACACCGCATCGTCGACGAAGGCGGGGGACTCGCCACGCGACTCCTGCGAGCGCTTGACCAGGTCGGGGTTCTCGCGGAGCAGCACGGGGTCGATCACCCGAGCAAGTGTAGTCGGGGCATCCGTCGACCCCCGCGGCGGCCCGCTCAGCGGATCCTCGGGCTGCGGCGGCCCGCGTGCCCTAGATTCGACGCATGAGTGGGGGCGAGACCGAGCAGGCGGATGCCACGGGCGGCGAGCAGCGCGTCGCGGTGATCTTCAATCCGGTGAAGCAGGGCATCGATCAGCTTCGTTCGGTGGTCGATGAACTCGCGGCCGAGCACGGCCGCACGGTCGACTGGATCGAGACGACCGAGGACGACCCGGGCACCGGGCAGGCGCGCGACGCGCGCGAGAAGGGCGCCGACCTCATCATCGCCGCCGGTGGCGACGGCACCGTGCGCGCGATCGCCGAGGGCCTCGAGGGCGAGCAGATCCCGGTCGGCATCGTGCCGCTCGGCACGGGCAACCTGTTCGCGCGCAACATCGGCATTCCGGTCAACGACCTCCCCGGCGCGGCGAAGCTCGCCTTCACCGGGCGCGACCGCGCGGTCGACGTGCTGCGCGCCAGGGTGCGGCGCGAGGACGGCTCGACCGAGACCGAGGTCTCGCTCGTGATGAGCGGCATCGGCATCGACGCGGCGATGATCGCGAACACCGACCCCGACCTGAAGAAGCGGGTCGGCTGGCTCGCCTACGTCGACGCAGGCCTGCGCGCCATCCCCAACTCGGAGCCGTTCCGGGTCGCCCACCGCATGGACGACGGCCGCACCCACCGCTCCAGGGTCTCGAGCATCCTCGTCGCGAACCTCGGGTACCTGCCGGGCAACATCGAGCTCATCCCCGACGCCGAGATCGACGACGGCCGACTCGACGTCGTGCGGCTCCAGCCGCGCAACTTCTGGGAGTGGCTCATGGTCTGGCGACGCGTCGCGTGGGAGAACCGCGTGCTGCGCAAGACGAACCTCGGGCGACAGCTCATCGACCTGACGGGCGGCAACAAGCGGCGCGAGGTCGTCTACTCCAGCGGCGCGAAGATCGACCTCGTCATCGACGGCGAGCCGCAGGAGTTCGAGATCGACGGCGAGGAGATGGGCACGATCACCGCGGCGCGGTTCACGATCGAGCCGAAGTCGCTCGTCGTGCGGGTCAAGGAGCAGTAGGGGCGCCCTCGTCGACGGCGCGGGAGCGGCGCAGCGCGATGAGCCGCGCGCCGACGAGCAGCGGCAGCCCGACGAGCGCCGCGAGGACCGCGGACGCGGCGGCACCCGAGAGCAGGTACGGCAGCGTCGACATCAGGTACGCGCGACGCTGGGCCTCGGGATCGGCGTCCTCGAACATGATCCCGGAATCCGCCTCGACGGACCACGAGATCATGACCCAGAGCACGACGAGGCCGAGAAGTCCGAGCACGACAAGACCGATCACGTGCGGTGAGAGCACGGCCCGACGCACGTGCATCACCCGGCTCCGCCGCGGCGCTCGGGGGCCGTCGCGGACCGCGCCCGGCGCACGCCGTCGACGACCGCGAGGATCGCGACGCCGACCACCGCGGTGCTCAGCAGCGACGGCCCGGCCAGGTACGCGAACGAGCGGAGCGCGAGCTCGCCGGACGCCTGCCGCGGGGCGGCGAAGGGATCCTGGCCGACGATCAGCCACACCGCCCACACGCCGACGAGGAACGCGACCCCGACCGCGCTCCACGCGATCCCGAACGCGACGCGCAGGATGCGGTCGATGTCGGCTCTGACGGCGGGGTCGGTCGGCGCGGCGGCGGGCTCGCGGACCGGCTGGCCGGAGGCGGCCCGGACGTCGGTCGACGCGGCGATGGAGGCCTCGCGGGCGCCCGTGGCGGCGGGATCGAGGGGGTCGTCGGCACCGAGCACGGATGGCTCCGGCGCGGGCTCGGCGACCGCATCGGCCGCGCGGGCCTCGCCGGGCGCGCTCGCCGCAGCGGATGCGCCGGATGCATCGGATGCGGTCACCGGGCCGACCGGGCCGGCCGCCGCCGCATCGACGGCGGCGCGCTCCGCGGCGGGCACGTCGGCCGGGCGACGCGCGCCCGACGGATCGGGTGCGCCCGGGGCATCCGCCGCCTGACCCGACCAGCCGCGCTGGAACCGCGGATCGAACCGCGGATCGAACTGCGGCTCCGTCGCCGGCTCGGTCATGGCGCTCAGTCCTCCTCGGGCTCGCCGCTCAGGATGCCGCGCAGCCAGTCGCGCGCCTCGATGAAGATCTCGTCGTCGTACTTCGAGTGGTACTCGACCTCGCGCCGGTCCGCGCGCGGGTACGAGCCGAGGAAGATCACCTTCGGGCTGAAGCGCCGGAGGCCGAGGAGCGAGTCGTACACGCGCTCGTCCTCGACGTGGCCGTCGAGGTCGATGACGAACCGGTAGCGGCCCATCTCGTCGCCGATCGGGCGCGACTGCAGCAGCGACATGTTGACGCCGCGCGTCGAGAACTGCTCGAGCATCGCCAGCAGCGAGCCCGGCTCGTCGTCGGGCAGCTCGACGATGACGCTCGTCTTGTCGGCGCCGGTGCGCGCCGGGACGCGTCGCGACCGGCTGACCAGCACGAACCGGGTCATCGCGTTCGGGTTGTCGCCGATCGACTCGGCGAGCACCTCGACGTCGAGGTGGTCGACGATGCCGGGCGGGGCGACCGCGGCATCCGCCAGGCCGTTCTCGAAGAGGGACGCCGCGGCCTGCACGTTGCTCGTCGCCGGCAGGTGGGCGTGGTCGGGCAGCTCGCGCTCGAGCCATCCGCGCGACTGCGCGTAGGCCACCGGGTGGGCGTTCACGACCCGCACCTCGTCGAGCCGGGTGCCGGGGCGCGCGACGAGCACGAAGTTCACGGGGACGAGGTACTCGCCGATGATGCGGAGGCCCGCGACGGTGGCGAGCGCGTCCTGCGTGGCGGAGACGCCGCCGTCGACCGAGTTCTCGATCGCGATCATCGCCGCCGTCGAACGGCCCTCGACGACGTCGGCGAGGGCCTCCCCCACGTTGTTCACGCTGCGCCAGTGGGCGCCCTCGGCCTCGGGCACCTGCTTCAGCGCGGCCTCGGTGAACGTGCCGGCCGGCCCCAGGTACGAGTACGTCTCGTCGGGGTGCGGGTACGCGGCATCCGTCATGCCCTCAGCCTAGGGCGGTCTACTTTTCTCAGGAGTTATGTGGCGGGTCGCTGCAGGGAGCGGCGTGGCGTCCTGAGAAACGCGAGGTTCGCGGCGAACACTCCTGAGAAAGGGATGGGTGGGCGCATGACGACGACGGATGCCGCGGCCGCGCGCCGCGCGGTGCCGACCGACGAGGAGCGGCGCATCGCGCTGCGGCGCATGAAGCGCATCGCCCTGGGGCTGCTGCTCGTGGCCGCGGCGGTGTTCGCGGTCGCGTTCCCCCTGCAGGAGACCGTGCCGTGGATGGGCTTCGTCCGTGCCGCAGCCGAGGGCGCCATGGTCGGCGCGATCGCCGACTGGTTCGCGGTCACGGCGCTGTTCCGCCACCCGCTCGGGCTGCCGATCCCGCACACCGCGATCATCCCGCGCCGCAAGGACGAGATCGGCGCGACGCTCGGCGCCTTCGTCGAGGAGGAATTCCTCTCCGAGGCGGTCGTGACCGGCAAGCTGCGCTCGATGGGCATCGCCCGCCGGCTCGGCGAGTGGTTGCGCGAACCCGAGAACGCCGAGCCCGTCACCGCCGAGGCATCCGTCGCCGGTCGCGGCGTGCTCGCCCTGCTCGGCGACGACGACGTGGCCGACGTCATCGAGCAGCTCGCCCGGCGGCACCTGCTCGAGCCCGAGTGGGGCCCCGCGATCGGACGCGTCGGGGCGCGGCTCGTCGCGGCCGACCAGCAGCGCGCGGCGGTCGACGCCGCGCTCGAGAAGGTCGAGACGTGGCTGGAGGCGCATCCGGAGGCGTTCGGCACCATGGTCTCGAGCCGGCTGCCGAAGTGGGTGCCCGGTTTCGTCGGCGGGCTCGTCGACGACCGGGCCTATCGCGAGGTGCTGGCGTTCGCCCGGTCCGTGCGCGAGGAGCCGCGGCATCCGCTGCGCCTCGCGATCGACCGCTGGCTCGGCGAGGTCGCCGACGACCTGCAGCACGACCCCGCGATGATCGAGCGCGTCGAGCGGCTGAAGCTCGACCTCGTCGAGAGCCCGCGGCTGCGCGAGTTCGCGGGCGAGGTGTGGGACTCGGTCAAGGTCTCGCTCGCCGCATCGCTCGAGGACCCGGCGAGCGAGCTGCGCGCGGGCGTGCGCTCGGCGCTCACGGAGGTCGGGGCGCGCCTCGCGACCGACGAGGAGCTCGCCGCGAAGGTCGATGCGTGGGTGACGGATGCCGCGGCCTACGTCGTCGGCAGGTACCGCCACGAGATCGCGGGGGTCATCACCGAGACGGTCGAGCGCTGGGACCCGACCGAGACGACCGAGAAGATCGAGCTGCAGGTCGGGCGCGACCTCCAGTTCATCCGGATCAACGGCACGGTCGTCGGCGCGCTCGCGGGGCTCGCCATCCACTCGATCGCGACCGCGATCGGCGCCCTCGTCTGACGCTTTTCTCAGGAGATTTCCGGCGCGTCGTCGCATTAGGCGGCGTGTCCTCCTGAGAAGCGACCGGAACGGCGCCGGGCTCCTGAGAAAAGGATCAGCACGAGTCGGCGGGGGTGTCGCGAGCCAGCGGCGAGCGGCAGGATGGGGGCATGCACGAGCGAGCGGGAACCCCGGCGACCGAATCCGACCTGATCGACGTGGAGGCCCTCATCAGGGCGTACTACGACCTGCATCCGGATGCCTCGATCCCCGAGCAGCGCGTCGTCTTCGGCACCTCGGGCCATCGCGGCTCGAGCCTCAACACCGCGTTCAACGAGGACCACATCCTCGCGATCACGCAGGCCATCGTCGAGTACCGTGCGAGCCAGGGCATCACCGGGCCGCTCTTCATCGGCGCCGACACGCACGCGCTGAGCGGCCCCGCGCAGACGACCGCCCTCGACGTGCTCGTCGCGAACGGCGTGCGCGTGCTCACCGACGAGTACGACGACTACGTGCCGACGCCGGCGCTCAGCCACGCGATCCTCAGCTGGAACAACGACCCGGAGCGCCGTGCCGAGGGCGAGGCCGACGGCATCGTCATCACGCCGAGCCACAACCCGCCCCAGGACGGCGGCTTCAAGTACAACCCGCCGCACGGCGGCCCGGCCGACTCCGACGCGACGAGCTGGATCGCGAACCGCGCCAACGAGCTCATCGCCGACGGCTGCCGCGACGTGAACCAGGCCGAGCCGAGCGCGGTCGAGACCTACGACTTCCGCGGCCGGTACGTGGAGGACCTCGCGAGCATCATCGACTTCGACGCCATCAAGGCGTCGGGCATCAGGATCGGCGCCGACCCGCTCGGCGGCGCGTCGGTCGGCTACTGGGGCGCGATCCGCGACCGCTACGGCATCGACCTCACCGTCGTGAACGAGAAGGTCGACACGCGCTGGTCGTTCATGACCCTCGACTGGGACGGCAAGATCCGGATGGACCCGTCGAGCCCCAACGCGATGGCCTCGGTGCTCGCGAACCGCGAGGGCTACGACATCCTCACCGGCAACGATGCCGACGCCGACCGCCACGGCATCGTCACGCCCGACGGCGGCCTGATGAACCCGAACCACTACCTCGCGGTCGCGATCGAGTACCTCTACACGCACCGGCCCGACTGGCCGGCGGATGCCGCGATCGGCAAGACGCTCGTCTCGAGCTCGATGATCGACCGGGTCGCCGAGTCGCTGGGGCGCCGCCTCTGGGAGGTGCCGGTCGGCTTCAAGTGGTTCGTGCCCGGGCTCATCGACGGCTCGGTCGCGTTCGGCGGCGAGGAGAGCGCGGGCGCGTCCTTCCTCCGCAAGGACGGCACGGTCTGGACGACCGACAAGGACGGCATCCTGCTGTGCCTGCTGGCCTCCGAGATCCGCGCAGTCACCGGCAAGTCCCCGAGCGAGCTGTACGCCGAGCTCGTCGCGCGCTTCGGCGCGCCGGCGTACGAGCGAACGGATGCCGCGGCATCCGCTGCGCAGAAGGCCGCGCTCGGCAAGCTCGACGGCGACGCCATCACGGCGACCGAGCTCGCGGGCGAGCCGATCGTGGCGAAGCTCTCGCACGCGCCGGGCAACGGCGCCGCCGTCGGCGGCGTGAAGGTGGCGTCGGAGCACGCGTGGTTCGCCGCGCGGCCGAGCGGCACCGAGGACGTCTACAAGATCTACGCGGAGTCGTTCAGCGGCCCGGAGCACCTCGCCGAGGTGCAGGCGGAGGCCAAGCGGATCGTCGACGCGGCGCTCGGGTCGGCGTAGGCGGCCGCCCCCGCGCCCGCGCGAGCGCACGACCGCGTCGCTGTCAAGCCGGGGCGCGGCGACTCCGCCGTGCCTAGCATCGAGTCGTGACCAACCTCGTCGTGATCCCGTGGCGGCCTGCCCTCTCCCGGATCCCCGCGTTCGATCGCGTCCTCGCCTGGTACCGGGCCGAGCTGCCGGAGTTCCGCATCGAGACGATCGACAGCGACGACGAGGTGTTCGTGCTGGCGCGCACGCGCAACCTGGCCGTCGCCAGGCTCGCCGAGCCCGACGACGTCGTCGTGATCAACGACGCCGACACCCTGCCCGAGGCGGCGACGCTGCGGGAGGCGATCGCCGCGGCCCGCACGAGCGGGCGGGTACACCTGCCCTACACGACGTACCGCTGGCTCGGTCCCGAGGGCACCGCCGAACTCGCGGCCGGCGTCCCGTCGGCCGGCTGCTCGCACGTGCTCGTGCACGGGGCCTGCTCAGGGGTCTACGTCACGACCGCGCGGACGTGGGCGGCGCACGGCGGACAGGACGAGCGGTTCCGCGGGTGGGGGTTCGAGGACTCCGCCTGGCGACTCGCGCACGAGACCCTCCTGGGCGCACCGCCGCAGCGGCACGAGGGCACGGTCTACGCGCTCTCGCACGAGCCCGAGGTGCGCGCCGGCGCGCAGTACGACCGGAACGCCGCACTGATGGCGCGCTATCGCGACGCGTCGGGCGACGTCGACGCGATGACGGCGCTCGTCGCGGAGGGCCTCGACGCGAGGGCCTCGAACGCGACCTCGGGCCCGGGCCTGGCGGCCTGAGCCGCGGCGACGGCGTCGAGCCGGCGCCGAGCGTCCGCCGGCAGGTCGAGCACGCGGCGGAGGGCGCCCGCGAGTTGCTGCTCGCTCGCCGTGTTCGGATCGAGGACCTCGCCGAAGCCCACCGCCTCCACGGCTGCGGCGCCGGCGAACTGGTCGGTCGAGAAGGGCAGGACCACGAGGGGCACGCCCGAGCCGATCGCCTCCGTGACCGAGTTGTTGCCGCCGTGCGTGACGGCCGCGGCGGCGGCCCCCAGGAGCCGTACCTGCGGCAGGTAACCGCGCACGAGCCAGTCGCGCGGCAGGTCGCCGAGTTGCGACGCGTCGGTCGACCCCGTCGCCACGGCCGCGGTCGCGCCGATCGCGCGGAGCGCGTCGGCGACCCTCGCGAGGACGTCGCCGCGGACCGAGAGGAAGCTGCCGAAGCTCACGTAGACGAACGGCCGTCCGCGCGCGAGCCATGCCTCGACCTCCGCGTCCTCCGCCTCGGCGCGTCGCGCCGATCCGAGGAACCGGTGGGGCGGGAGGAGCCGTCGCCGGTCGTCGTCGACCAGCTCGGAGGGGTGATTGTACAGCACCAGCGGGCCGTGCTCGGCGAACGCGTCGTCGACGGGTCGGTGGTCCGGGTCGAGGGTGCGCGCCGCGCGATTCCACTCGTCGGTGAACCGTTCGGAGACCGTTCGGCACAGCTCCCGCAGCGCCTCGAGTCCGCTCGGGTCGGGGTCGATGGCCACGGGCCACGCGGGCGGCACGCCGTAGACCTCGGAACCCACGGGCAGGGCGCTCGGATGCCCCAGCACGACGTCGCCGTAGGGAGTGCCCGCGCTCAGCAGCCCGAGTCGCGCGCTGAACGCGAGGTGGTCGACGAGGACCTGGTCGGGCGCGAGGTCCTCGACGATCCGCGCGGTCTCCGCGGCCCGGCCGACGGGGTCCCACATGAGGTCGGTCAGCCGTTCCTGCGCCTGGTAACGGAGCGTCGCCAGCGCGCCCTGCTCGGTGGCGCGGAAGAAGCCGCGGAGCGACGCGCCCTCATCGGGCGGCTGCGCTCCTGCCGCGATGACCCCGGGATTGGAGCCGCGACCAAGCCGGAGATCGCGGCGTTCGTACCCGAACGCGTCGACGATCCCCGCGGTCGCCGGTCCGCTCGCGACCACGACGCGCTCGCCGCGGTCCCGCCACGCCATCGCGAGGGCCGCGAGCGGCAGCAGGTGGGACGCGTAGTCCGGGCTGATCACGAGGAGCGTCATCGCGCGCGCTCCGCGGATTCGAGCAGGCCCGCCTCGTCGCGCACGACGGTCCGGTACACGCCGCCGAGGGCCTCGGCCATCCGCTGGACCGTGAAGCGCTCGCGGACCACGGCGCGCGACCGCTCGGCCCGTCGGCCGTCGGGCTCGGCCCGCACCGCGGCCACCGCCTCATCGAGCGCGGAGGCCAAGCGCGCGACGTCCCACGTGGCCGTCAGGATGCCCGTTGCTCCATCATCGACGTAGGTCGCCGGTCCTCCGCCGTCGGGGGCGACCACGAACAGTCCGGCCGCCATCGCCTCGAGCAGTGCGATGCCGAACTCCTCCTTCAGGCTGGCGCAGGCGTAGACGCCGCCGGGAGCGACCGCCCCCGGCACGCCGAGCCGCGCGCCCGCCAGCCAGCGTGCGACGACGTCGTTGGGCCGGTGGCCCGGCAGCAGGAGCCCGAGATGCGCCCGCTCGGCCGCCGGCACGAGCGCGTCGATCCGGTCGAGCTGCTCTCGCTCGTCGTCCGAGGGCGAGGCGAGGTCGCCGCCGACGAGCAGGAGGTTCGCGCCCGACGCGATCGAGGAGGACGCCCACGCCTCGACCAGCGAGGCCATCCCCTTCACCCGGTGCAGGCGGCCGACGCTCAGGATCAACGGCAGGCCGCGACGTTCGGGAGCGAGCGCGTCGACGAGGCCGCGGAGCTCGTCGAGCGCGGGCGACGCCCCCGTGCCCTGCCGGAACGCCTCCGCCTCGGCGACCGCGCGGTCGATCGCATCGGCGTCGACGCCCTCCGGCACGATCGTGCGCAGCGCCGCATCCGACGCGGGGTCGACGCCGACGAGCCGACGCAGGTCCTCCTCGAGCCGAGGTCGCGGGAAGTGCACGGTGTGGGCGGCGTTCGCGGCCAGCCGGTGGACCAGGCGGGTGCGGAACCAGAAGTGCTCGGCCAGGTCGGCCCGGCCGAAGCCGGCGCGACCGAGGCGACCCGACCGGTCGAGCGAATCGATCACCGCGTGCGGATCGGGGGCGAGCGTGAAGACCACCGGCGTGCCCAGCTCGCGTGCGACGTCCGCCGCGGCGAGGCTCCCGACGTCGGCCATCCGCAGGTGGAGCACGTCGACGCCGCCCGCGGCGCGCAGGATCCGGCGGATGCCTCGTCGCGTCGCGACGCGCAGCGGCCAGGCGTCGGCGGCCGGGACGGGCTCGTGCAGGAGCGGGATGCGGCCGTACCCGTGCCCCCGCTCGGACGCCTCGACCGAGACGAGATCGTCGAGGGCCCCGGTGACGGAGCCGCGCGACAGCGTGATGACCCGATCCACGCCGGTCTCGGGGTCGCGCACGAGGGCGTCGCCGAGCCGGACGAGCAACGTCGCGATGCCGCCGTTGTCGCCCGCGCCGGCGGTGCGCATCCCCGGGTCGATGTCGGCGTGGAGGAACAGCTGGGCCACCGTCGCCCCGGACCCGCCTCGTCGACGGATCAGGCCGGTCGCCCCCAGGTCGACGAGCGCGAGGCGTGCGACGGCTCCGAGGAACCCGCCGGCAGCGGCGATCGTCTCGAGCGTCGACGCGACGGCGGCCGGGTCGGGACGCTGGCCGAGCGCCGCCACCGCGGCGATGCGGACCGGCTCCGGCTCGTGCGGGTCCGATGCGAGTCGCACGAGCGGCGCGGTGGCGAGCTGATCCCGGACGAGTCCGAGCGTCTCGACGAGCCGCGCGCGGGGGGCCGGGTCGTCGATGCCGAGCAGGCCGCCCTCGGCGCCCGCCACGAGCGGCGCCGGGGCGAATCCGGACCACTGCTCGAGGGTGCGCTGGGCGAGCATCCCGGTGAATCCGCCGGCCACGACCATGCGCAGGAGCGCCCCCACGGCCTCGTGCCGGGGCAGCCCCGAGCCGAGCGCCCACGCGGCGTGCTGGCGCTCGAACTCCCGATCGTCCGCCAGGAGGTCGACGAGCACGCGCGACGCCTCCTCGTCGAGCATTCCGGCGAGCGCGTGCGTCGCGGCGATCGCGGCGAGCTCGTCGTCTCCGCGCGCCACGCGTTGCAGGATCCGGATGGTGCGTGCCGCGGGCTCGCGCCCCGCCTCGAACGCCAGGTCGTCGGCCGCGCGCATCGCGTCGATGATCGCGGGCGCGGTGAGCACCTCGTCGAGTGCGGTCATGACCCCCATGGCGATCCCCCTGCCCGCGGCGCCCGACGCGGCCGGATCCGACGTCGACGGCGCATGCGATCTGGATGATACTTCGGCACAATGGACGTTCCTGTCACCCGGTTGACAGTTCGCTGGGAGGTGGCGCACGCATGCGGATCGTGGCGATCGGCGACGTCGGCGTGGTCGACGGCATGATGCACATCGGCGACGAGGCGATGTTCGAGGCCATGGTCGACGCGCTTCGCGATCGCGGCGTCGACGAGGTCACCGCGATCTCGGCCGCGCCGGAGGACACCGCGGCCCGGTACGACGTCGTGGCGATCGGACGCATCGGCTTCACCGGGACACGCGCGCGGATGCATGAGCGCCTCGAGGCGGTGCGGTCCGCGGCGAGCGGCACGCCGACCCTCTCCGGCGGCGATCCGGCGGCGGCCGTGGTCGACGCCGTCGCGGGCGCCGACGCGGTGGTGATCGCGGGTGGGGGCAACCTCGCGTCGAACTGGCCGTCGCACGTCTTCGAGCGCGCGGCACTCGGCGCGATCGCCGAGCGACTGGGACGCCCGCTGGTCGTCTCGGGCCAGACCCTCGGCCCCTGGCTCGACGCGCCCGACCGGGCGCTCGTCGCCGAGCTCCTGCGATCCGCCCGGCTCACCGGGGTGCGCGAGCCGGCGTCGCTGGCGCTCGCGGGCGAACTCGGGGTGCCGACGGAGCGACTCGCCGGCAACCGCGACGATGCCGGCTTCCTCGGGGTCGGCGACCCGCGATCCGGCGCCGGCGCAGGCCTCGACCTCGACACGGGCGGAGGCACCGCGGAGCCCTACGTGCTCGTGAGCCTCTCGCTCCACCTCGGCGGCCTCCCCCGCGAGGAGACGGTCCGGGGCCTCGCCTCGACACTCGACCGGGTGGCGGATCGCGTCGGCGCTCCCGTGCGCTTCCACCCGCACTTCGGCTCGCTCGATCCGGCGGTCGAGGCGGGCGACGAGGTGCTCCATGCCGCCGTCCGCGACGCCATGCGTTCACCCGCCGAGCTGCTCCAGCCCGGCGATGCGCGGTCCGCCGCGAAGCTCGCGCGCGGTGCGGCGATGCTCGTGACGAGCCGCTACCATCCGGCGGTCTTCGCAACCGCCGCAGGCGTCCCGGTCGCAGCGCTCTCCGCCGACGACTACACCGCCGTGAAGCTGCGGGGCGCGACCGGCTGGTGGGACCAGGACGGCGTGATCCCGCTCGGACTGGCCGCCTCCGACGAGGGCGGCGACGCGCTCGGCCGCATCTGGGACCGCCGAGCGAGCACTCGGAGCGCCGCGCTGGCCCTGCGCGAGCGGGCGATGGAGGAGTCCGCGGCCTGGTTCGATCGAGTCGCGTCGGCGCTCAGGGGCTGACGGCGAGCGCCGTTCGAGCGCTCGCGCCTCAGCGCAACGAGAAGTACGACACCGAGCCGCCACCGGTCGCGAGCGCGACGTCGACGTCCCAGAAGTCGGCGTCCTTCGTGTGGCCGCCGACCCAGACCTTGGAGCCCTCGTCGGTGTGCTCGACCCGGGTGACGACGGCCGTGTGGTCGCGGTCGCCGGAGCCGTCCCAGTCGAACTGGGCGATGTCGCCGACCTTGACCTGTCGGCGCTCGGCGTCGGTGAGCTCGGTGGCGACGTCGGTGCGCGTGCGCAGGTAGTCGCGCAGTGCGGTCGAGCTCGACCAGGCGCTCGTCATCTGCCCGGTCCCGCGGTCGTAGTTCCACGCGGCGTTCATCTTCCAGCCGCGAGCGATGAGCGACTGGCTGGCGAAGTTCGCGCAGTCGACGCCGCTCAGCACCGCGTACTCGGCGGTGTTGTAGTTCGACCAGTGCGCGAGCACGTACGAGACCTGCGCTTCGATGCCGGGGTCGTCGGTGTACGTGATCGAGAGCGGTTCGCTGTCGACCTCGGCGGCCTCGAGCGGCGCGGACGCCTCGACGATGCCCTGGACCGAGGTCGTGATCGAGGCGGGCGCGGATGCCACCGGCACCTCGACGTCGACCGTCGAGCCGTCGGCGTCCGCGAGGACCACCTCGGCGTCGCCGCGCACGGAGTCGTCGACCGCGGGCACGGCGAACGTGATCGCGACGGCGTCGGACTCGACGATCTCCGCCGGGGTGCCGGCGACGGTGACCGCGGCCACCCGGTCGAGGTTGCGGCCCTCGACGGTCACCGTCGTGCCGCCCGTGAACGGCGCCTCGCTCGCGGAGAGCTCGGTCGTCACGACGGGACGGTCGTCGGTCGCCGCGGGCGGGATCACGACGTCGTCTTCGCCGGCGGATGCCGCGAGCTCGTCGATCGCGGCATCCCGGGCCGACGCGTCCGCCACGGCCGGGTCGTCCATGCCGTTCACGAGCACGCCGCCGCCGACGGCGCTGCCGAGGAGGAACGCCGCGCACGCCACGAGCAGCGGGCGACGCGAGCCGCTCGAGGGGCGGCGATTGCCGCGGCGGTCGGCGCGGTGGCGCGGGAAGCGGAACCCTTCGCCGAGGGTGCGGACGCCGCCGGTGCGGGCGTCGGCGTCCGCGGTGCTCGCGGAAGGGGCGGTCGGCTCGGCCGGATCGGGCACGGTCGAGTCGACGGGCGCCGCGTCGGACGCTGCCGCGACCTCGTCTTCGGCGGGGGAACCGAGGACGAGGCCGTCGTCGACGACGGGAGTGACGACGGATTCCGCGGCGACCGGGGGGTTCGGCTCGGCCGGATCGGGCACGGTCGAGTCGAGGGGGGTCGGGTTCGCGGTCGCCGCAGGGGTGAACGTCGATCGGGCCGCCTCCGGCCGGGTGGCCTCCTGCGGCGCGCCGGTCGCCGTCGCCTCGGGCTCGGGCAGGTCGAGCTCGGCGCGGATCGCGGCCAGTGCCGCGCCGCGCGGGGCGTCGGGCTCGGCGTCGACGGAGGGTTGCGCGAGGTCGAAGTCGCGCGCGGCATCCGGGTCGGGAGCGCGGTAGGTCGAACGGCGGTGGGCAGGCAGGAGGAAGTCTCTGGGCACGAGGCGTGGGGGTGTTCCGTGTCGGCATTCAGGGGGACACGACAGCCCATCATGCGATCTTGTGAGGATCCCTCGCGCGCACTGGGAGGACCGTGAGAGCGCGCTCATCGACCCCTGCGCGCGGGACGGAGACCCCGCCCCTAGGCGACGCGGCTGCGGCGCGCCTGACGCGCCAGCGCCACGCCCGCCATCACGAGCGGGACGAGGACGAAGATCGCGACGACGTTCACGCCCGCGAAGCCCGCGACCCCGAGCACGACGCCCGAGAGTGCGGCGGATGCCGCGGCCGCGACGTTCATCGCGGCATCCGTCGCCCCCTGCAGCGCGACGCGCGACGCCGGCTCGACCGTCGTGGTCAGCAGGGTCGAACCGCCGATGAGCGCCGCCGACCAGCCGAGCCCGAGCAGTCCGAGCGCGACCGGGATGAGCACCATCGAGTCGCCGGGCGCGACGACGCCGATGAGCGTCGAGACGAGCAGGATCGCACCGCCGAGCGCGATCACGCGTGGCGCGCCGACCCGGTCGACCAGCCAGCCCATGAGCGGGCTCGCGGCGTACATGCCGAGGATGTGGATGCTGATCACGACCCCCACCATCGCGATGGGCACGCCGTGGCCGGTCATGTGCACGGGGGTCATCACCATCACGCCGACCATGACCGTGTGCGCGCACACGATGGCGAGGATCGCCAGCCGCCCGCGTGCGTCGCGGAAAGCGGCCCGGAAGGCCGGCCACGACCCGACGCGCTCGCTCGAGCCGACTCCCGACGCGTCGGCGACGAGCCGGCCGGCCCTCGGCAGCCGGAGCACGGCGGCCGCGATCAACGTGGCGATCGCGAAGACCGCGCCCGAGAGCACGAACGGCCCGACGAGCGCGGGCAGCCCGATCGCCTGCCCGAGCCGGTCGCCCGTGGACGACAGCAGCGGCCCGGCGACCGACCCGATCGTGGTCGCCCAGAGCACGAGCGACATCGAGCGGGCCTCGAAGCCGGGCGATGCGACCTCCGTCGCGGCGAACCGCGCCTGCAGGCCGGCCGCGGTGCCCGCTCCGAATGCGGCCAGGCCGAGGAAGACGACGGGCACGAGGCCGGTCGACGCCGCCACGACGATGAGCACCGCGCCGACGGCCGACGACGCGTAGCCCATGGCGAGCGCGACGTGCCGGCCGGAGTGGACCGCGAGCCGCGCGAGCGGGATCGCGGCGATGGCCGCGCCGAGCACGCTGGCCGACTGCGAGAGGCCGCCCAGCGCTGTCACGCCCGTCAGGTCCGCGACGAGGATCGCCGCGAGCGTCATGCCGGTCGCGACGCCGATACCCGCGAGGAGCTGGTTGACGATCAGGAGGCCGAGCTGCAGGCCCCGTCGACCGCGTGCGGGCTCAGGCCGCGGCATCCGCTCGCCCCCACCCGGCGACGCCGGGCCCGCCGCAGCGGCACCCGAGGGTTCGGACGGCCGGTCAGGCATAGTTCGGCGCCGCCGGGAGGCCGAAGAACTCCTCGAGGGTCGTGATGCCCTTCTCGTGCATCTCGTTCGAGAGGTCGGTGCCGATGTAGCGGAAGTGCCACGGCTCGAACTGGTAACCGGTGACCTGGGCCTTGTCGGCCGGGTAGCGGAGGAGGAAGCCGAAGCGGTGCGCGTTGTCGCGCAGCCACTGGCCCTCGGGGGTGTCGGCGAAGCAGACGGCGAGGGAGCAGTTGCCGGACTCCGGGCCGATGTCGATCGTGAGACCGGTCTGGTGCTCGCTGAAGCCCGGGCGCGCGGTGAGCTCGTCGTCGTTGTCGTAGATCCGCTCCTGCGCCTCGTACGACCGGTACGCGCTGTTCGACGCGAGCGAGAGCCCGGCCTCGGCGGACGCCGCCTGGAACATCTTCACGACCGCGTCGGCAGCCTCAGCGCGCATGAGCGGCTCCCACGTGTGCGGCACGGGGACGACGACGAGATCGGAGGGCTCGTAGTCGGCCGGGTTCAGCGGACGGAGCTTGTCGACGACGACCCAGATACTGTCGGGGTCGTCGATCGAGCGCGCCGACTTGTCGAAGGTCTCCACCGGCGTCGGCGTCGGCGTCGCGGTGGGCGCGGGTCGGGGCGTCGACGTCGGCGTCGCGGACGGCGACGCCGACGGGCTCGCCGAGTCGGCCGACGGCGTGAACGCGAGGATGGCCCAGATCACGACGATCGCGACGAGGACCATTCCGATGACGGCGGCGATGAAGCGGTTGCGGCGGACGCGCGGGGACGGTCGGGATCCGGACGACATCACCCGGCGAGCCTCCAGTAGTAGACCTCTGCGCCGGGGTGCTCCTGGGTGATCGCGACGTCGACGTCGCGGTAGTCGCTGTCCTTCGTGTGGCCGGCGAAGGAGATCCGGGTCTCGCCGTCGCCGCGCTCGATGCGCGTCACGATGCCCGTGTGGTCGCGGTCGCCGGAGCGGTCCCAGTCGAACTGGACGATGTCGCCCAGTTGCACCTCGTCGCGCTGGCTGTCGGCCAGCGGCGTCGCGAGCTCGGGATGGCGGGAGAGCCAATCGTGCATCGCGGTCGAGCTGCGCCACGACGCGGTCGACGCGTACGGGTCGCCGCCGTGATTCCATTCGGCGGTCTGCGTCCACCCGCGCGCCACCAGCGCCTGGCTGGCGAAGTTGACGCAATCGTTGCCTTCCAGCACGCCCCACTCCTCGACGTTGTAGTCCGACCAGTATGCGAGGGCGTAGTCGAGTTGCGCCACCACGTCGGGGTCGCTGGTCTCGTCGGCGACGAGGTCGGGTTCCGTACCGAGGTCGGCGACGTCCGACCCCGAGTCGTCGTCGGAGGACTCTCCGTCGTCGGCGTCGATGCCGCTGCTCCGCGTCGGCGATGCCGAGTCGGCCGAGGCGACCTGGGGCGGCAGGGGGGGGACGCCGCCGCAGCCGGTCAGGCAGAGGGCGCCGAGTGCGGCCACGCCGAGAAGGGTCGCCACGGCGCGGCGACTGGGCGTTCGGGTTCGTGGCACCGGATCACGGTAACCGCGGCGGCTCGGAGGACGCCGGGAGCGGGCTGCGTGCGAGCGGTGCATCTGCGGTGCCGCAGGTGCGAAGAATCGGGCCCGTCGGAGTCACGCGGAGGTCACGAAAGCGAGAATGTGAGAGCGCTCTCTTGACATCTGCACTGACGACTGCCTAGCATCGTGAACCGCATCGTGAGAGCGCTCTCACCGGAGATCGATCGCGCTCGAACGACGCGCCCGCAATCCGATTCCACGCACACAAGGGAGTGACCGTGATGCTTTCACGACGCACCAAGGCGATCGCCGCCCTCGCCGGCGCCGCATCGTTCGCCCTCATCGCCACCGGCTGCGCCGCGGGCGACGACACCGCCTCGGACGACGGCGGACCGATCGAACTGACCGTCGCCACGTTCAACAACTTCGGCTACACCGACGAGCTCCTCCAGGAGTACATGGACGAGCACCCGAACGTCACCATCGTCCACAACGTCGCCGCCGAGTCCGGCGACGCCCGCGCCAACTACTTCCAGAAGCTCGGCAAGGGCGGACTGGCCGACGTCGAAGCGGTCGAGATCGACTGGTTCGCCGAGGCGATGCAGTACTCCGACCTGCTCGCCGAGGCGCCCGACAGCGTCAAGGGCCGCTGGCTCGACTGGAAGGAAGCCGCCGCGACCGACGCCGACGGCCGCCTCATCGGCTTCGGCACCGACATCGGCCCGCAGGGCATCTGCTACCGCGCCGACCTGTTCGAGTCCGCGGGCCTCCCGAGCGACCGCGAGTCGGTCGCCGAGCTGTTCGACGGCGACTGGGAGCACTTCCTCGACGTCGCCGACCAGTACCGCGAGGCCACCGGCAAGCCCATGATCGACTCGGCCAACTCGGTGCTCCAGGGCATCGTCAACCAGATCGAGTACACCTACACCGAGCCCGACGGCACCGTGATCGCGACCGAGAACCCCGAGATCGCCGACGCCTACGAGCTCGTCACCGAGCGCGCCATCCCGAACTCCGCCTACTCCGGCCAGTGGTCGGACGACTGGTTCGCCTCGATGGCCAACGGCGAGTTCGCGACGATGCTCTGCCCGGGCTGGATGCTCGGCGTCATCTCCGGCTCCGCCGCGGACGTCTCCGGCTGGGACGTCGCGGACGTCTTCCCGAACGGCGGCGGCAACTGGGGCGGCTCGTACCTGACCGTCCCGGCCGACGGCGAGAACGTCGAGGCTGCGCTCGAGCTCGCGGACTGGCTGACCAGCCCCGAGACCCAGATGAAGGCCTTCGCCAACGCGGGCACGTTCCCGAGCCAGGTCGAGGCACTCGAGGGCGAGGAGCTCGCCGGCGCCACCAACGAGTACTTCAACGACGCGCCGACCGGTGAGATCCTCTCCAGCCGTGCCGAGGCCGTGTCGGTCGCCCCCTACAAGGACGCCGACTACTTCAAGTACCACGACGCGCTCCAGAACGCGGTGAACCGCGTGTTCGACGGCTCCGAGGACGCCACGTCGTCCTGGAACACCTGGGTCGCCGAGGTCGAGGCCTTCTAGGGCCGAGACGGGGGTGCGGGCCGGCACCGGCCCGCACCCCCTCCCCGACGCATCCACGCACCCTGATTCGGAGCCCCATCGTGACCTCGACGCAAACGCGACCGCCGGCGCCGGCGGCCCCGCCGCACCACGCCGAGCCCGCAGCCCGCCCGGTCCGCGTGCTCGGCTTCCGCCAGCACCTCAGCCGGTGGGACCTGAAGTTCTCCCCGTACCTCTACATCTCGCCGTTCTTCATCATGTTCGCCGTCGTGGGCCTGTTCCCGATCGGCTACACGGCCGTCATCTCGCTCATGGACTGGGACCTGGTCCGCAACTCCGGCGAGTTCATCGGCCTCGACCAGTACGTCTGGATCCTGCAGAACCCGCAGTTCTGGACGGCGCTGCGCAACACGTTCAGCATCTTCCTGCTCTCGAGCGTGCCCCAGCTGATCGCCGCGATCTTCATCGCCGCGATGCTCGACCGCAACATCCGAGCGAAGACGTTCTGGCGCATGAGCGTGCTCGTGCCGTTCGTCATGGCGCCGGTCGCGGTCGCCCTGATCTTCAGCAACATGTTCGGCGACGTCCACGGCCTCGTGAACGGCATCCTCACCGACCTCGGCCTGCCCGCCGTCCCGTGGCACAAGGACCCGTTCTGGAGCCATGTCGCCATCGCGACGATGGTCAACTTCCGATGGACGGGCTACAACACGCTGATCCTCCTCGCCGCGATGCAGGCGATCCCGCGCGACTACTACGAGGCGGCCACCGTCGACGGCGCCGGCGCCTTCCGCCAGTTCCTCAGCATCACGCTGCCCTCGCTCAAGGCGACCCTGATCTTCGTCATCATCACCTCCACGATCGGCGGGCTCCAGATCTTCGACGAGCCGCGCATGTTCGACAACACCGGCGAGGGCGGTCCGGCCCAGCAGTGGCTCACGATCACGCTCTTCCTCTACAACATCGGCTGGGGCGAGTGGAACTTCGGCCGCGCGGCCGCACTGGCGTGGATCCTCTTCCTCATCATCCTCGTGATCGGCCTGATCAACCTCGCGGTGACACGGGCCCTCGTCCGCGACGAGGGCGCCCGCAGCCCGAAGGCCAAGAAGCAGAAGGGAGTGCGCGCATGAGCTCCCTGAACTCGCCCGCGGCGCTGTCCATCGTCGAATCGAGCATCCCCGAGACACCGCAGCGCAGGCACAACCGCACGACCCGCATCAAGGGCCGCCGGGCGGGCTTCTGGGTGTACGCGGGCCTCGGCGTCGTGTTCATCGCCTCGCTGTTCCCGTTCTACTGGTCCTTCCTGATCGGCTCGGGCGACTCGACCACGATCAACGACCCCGACTTCTCGTGGTGGCCTGCGGGCAACTTCCTCGCGAACGCGCAGACGGTGGTGAACGACCCGGCGGTGAACTTCTGGCCCGCGCTGTGGAACTCGATCTACAGCTCGGCGCTCATCGCAGCGGCCGTCGTCGTCACCTCGACGCTCGCGGGCTGGGCGTTCGCCAAGCTGCGCTTCCCCGGGTCGAAGCCGCTGCTCGTGTTCGTGGTCGCCACCATGGCCGTGCCGATGCAGCTCGGCGTCGTGCCGCTGTACATCCTGTTCTCCGACCTCGGCTGGACCGGGCAGATCGGCGCGATCATCATCCCGGCGGTCACGAGCGCGTTCGGCGTGTTCTGGATGACGCAGTACCTCCGCCAGTCGGTGCCCGACGAGCTCATCGAGGCCGCGCGCGTCGACGGCGCGTCGATGATCCGCACGTTCTGGACCATCGGCGTCGTCGCCGCCCGCCCCGCCGCGGCGATGCTCGGCCTGTTCACCTTCGTCACGGCCTGGAACAACTTCTTCTGGCCGTTCATCGTGCTCGACCGCAGCGACCCGACGCTGCCCGTCGCGCTCTCGCTCCTGCAGTCCAACCACTTCGTGGACTACTCGATCGTGCTCGCGGGCGTCCTGCTGTCGACCATTCCCCTCCTCCTGCTGTTCGTCGTCGCCGGCAAGCAGCTCGTCTCAGGAATCATGCAAGGAGCCGTCAAGGGATGACCACCATCCAGCACACCACCACCGCGACGACGGATGCCGCGGCCGCGGCCGCACCGTCGAGCCTCCGCCGCTTCCCCGAGGGCTTCCTCCTCGGCGCCGCCGCCGCCGCGTACCAGATCGAGGGCGCCGCCCACGAGGACGGCCGCACCGACTCGATCTGGGACGCCTTCAGCCGCGTGCCCGGCGCGGTCGTGAACGCCGACAACGGGGATGTCGCGTGCGACCACTACCACCGCTACCGCGACGACGTCGCGCTCATGCGCGAGCTCGGGCTCGACACCTACCGGTTCTCGACCTCGTGGGCGCGCGTGCACCCCGACGGCGGACCGGTGAACCCGGCGGGCGTCGACTTCTACTCGCGCCTCGTCGACGAGCTGCTCGAGCAGGGCATCCTGCCCTGGCTGACGCTCTACCACTGGGACCTCCCGCAGGCCCTCGAGGAGCAGGGCGGTTGGGCGAACCGCGACACCGCCTTCCGGTTCCGCGACTACGCGCTCACGATGCACGACGCGCTCGGCGACCGCGTGAAGGTGTGGACGACGCTCAACGAGCCGTGGTGCTCGTCGTTCCTCAGCTACACGGCCGGCGCGCACGCGCCCGGGCGACAGGACGTCGAGGCGGGCCTCCGCGCGGCGCACCACCTCCTCCTCGGCCACGGCCTCGCCGTGCAGGCGCTCCGCGAGCGCGACGCCTCGCTCGAGCTCGGCATCACGCTGAACCTCACGGTCGCGAAGCCCGTCGACCCGGCGAGCCCCGGCGACGTCGACGCCGCGCGCCGCATCGACGGGCAGTTCAACCGCGTGTTCCTCGACCCGATCTTCCGCGGCCACTACGCGGGCGACCTCCTGGCGGACGTCGGCCACCTCGGCCTGCGCGAGGCCATCGAGCCGGGCGACCTCGAGATCATCTCGGCCCCGATCGACGCGCTCGGCGTGAACTACTACCACGGCGAGTCCGTGAGCGACCGGCCCGCGGCGGAGCCGCTCGCGGGGCAGGCGCCGACCGACCGACCCACCCGGTCGCCGTTCCCCGCCGCCGAGGGCGTGCACTTCCACTCGCAGGGCCTGCCGCAGACCGGCATGGGCTGGGAGGTCCAGCCCGACGGGCTGCGCGAGCTCCTCGGCCGCGTGCACCGGGAGTACTCGGGCCCGGCCGACGTGCGGCTGTACGTGACCGAGAACGGCGCGGCGTACGACGACGAGGTGGCGACGGATGGCGCGGTGCACGACGCCGAGCGCACCGACTTCCTGCTCGGCCACCTCGGCGCCGTCCTCGACGCGGTCGACGAGGGCACGCCCGTGCACGGCTACTTCTACTGGTCGATCCTCGACAACTTCGAGTGGGCGTGGGGCTACGACAAGCGCTTCGGCCTGGTCCGCGTGGACTACGAGACCCAGGAGCGCACGGTCAAGGACAGCGGGCTCGCCTACCAGCGCGTCATCCGCGACCGCCGCCTGCCCGCGGCATCCGCTCGCTGAACGACCCGACGAACGCGCCTCGGACCGACGCCCCATGACCGACGGAAATAGACTGGCCGGCATGCAGGGGGCAACCGGGACCGGGGCGCGTTCGTCTGCGCCGACCCTCGAGATGGTCGCGCGCGAGGCGAACGTGTCGCGGGCGACGGTCAGCCGCGTCGTGAACGGCTCGCCAAAGGTCTCGCCCGAGGTGGTGCGGGTCGTGAACGCGGCCATCGCGAAGCTCAACTACGTGCCGAACCGGGCGGCGCGTTCGCTCGCCAGCCGGACGTCGGGCGCCATCGGGCTCGTGGTGCCGGAAGACACGCGGATGTTCTTCGGCGACCCGTACTTCGCGGCGATCGTGCAGGGCATCACCCGCCGGCTCGACGACAGCGAGTACGTGCTGAACCTGCTGCTGTCGACGAGCGACCCGAACCGGAAGACCCTGCGCTACCTGCGCTCCGGCGTCGTCGACGGCGCCCTCGTCGTCTCGCACCACGAGGGCGACCACCAGCTGCACGAGGCCGCGCACGAGATGCCGATCGTGTTCGGCGGCCGGCCGCCGAACATCACCGAGACCGACATCTTCGTCGACGTCGACAACCTCGAGGGCGGCATGACCGCGACGGAGCGGCTGATCGCGGTCGGGCGCAAGCGCATCGGCACGATCACCGGCCCGCTCGACATGCCCGCCGCCGTCGACCGGCTCGAGGGCTTCCGCCGCTCGATGGCCACCGCCGGCATGCCCTCCGACGCGGTCGAGAGCGCCGACTTCACGGTCGCCGGCGCGGTCGCCGCGACCCGGCGCCTCCTCGACCGCGTACCCGACATCGACGCGATCTTCGTGGCGAGCGACCTCATGGCCACGGGCGCGCTCGCGGTGCTGCGCGAGCGCGGGCGGCACGTGCCCGAAGACGTCGCCGTGGTCGGCTACGACGACAGCCCCGCCGCGACCTCGTCGGCGATCCCGCTCACCACGGTGCACCAGCCGTCGGAGGAGATGGGCTACATGATGGCCGACCTGCTGCTGCGACTGCTCGCGGGCGAGGACGTGCCGCACCGCAACATCATGCCGACGCGGCTCGTGCGTCGCGTGTCGGCGTAGCCGGGCGGCGCGTCAGGCGTCGAAGCGGATGCCGGCGGCATCCGCGAACCGGCGGCGCATGACCTCGATCGCGTCGGCGTGCTCGTCGACGAGGACGAACCGGCGACCGAGCGAACGGGCGACCGCGCCGGTCGTGCCCGAGCCGGCGAAGGCGTCGAGCACCCAGTCGCCCGGCCGGCTCGACGCCTGCACGATGCGACGCAGCACTCCCTCGGGCTTCTGCGTCGGGTACCCGGTCTTCTCGCGGCCCGTCGGGGAGACGATCGTGTGCCACCAGACATCCGTCGGCAGCTTGCCGCGCGCGGCCTTCTCGGGCGTGACGAGCCCGGGCGCCATGTACGGCTCGCGATCGACCGACTCGGAGTCGAAGAAGTACGCCTCGGGATCCTTCACGTACACGAGGATCGTGTCGTGCTTCGTCGGCCAGCGCCGCTTCGACTTCGCGCCGTAGTCGTACGCCCAGATCAGCTCGTTCAGGAAGCACTCGCGGCCGAACAGCGCGTCGAGCAGCACCTTCGCGTAGTGCGCCTCGCGGTAGTCGAGGTGCAGGTAGAGCGTGCCGTCGTCGGCGAGCAGCCGCCAGGCCTCGACGAGCCGCGGCTCGAGGAAGCCCCAGTAGTCGTCGAACCGGTCGTCGTAGCGGAGCAGGTCGCCGCGGATCCGCTCGTAGCGCTGACCCGCGAACCCGGTGATCGAGAGGCGCCGGGTCGCGGTCGCCTCGGCGCTTCGCGCAGGGTCGGCGACGGATGCCTCGTCGGCCGCGGCATCCGCCCCGCCCTGCCGCACGTGGCGCAGCGACTGCCGCGCCTGCGACCGGCCCGTGTTGAACGGCGGATCGAGGTAGACGAGCGTGAACCGGCCGTCGGGGAACGAGCGCAGCACGTCGAGGTTGTCGGCGTGGATGACGCGATCGGGTTCGTCGGCGGACACCGCTCAAGTCTGCCAGCGCATCCGGATCGCCGAGGCCGCCGACGCCCCGGCGCTTCGGTGCCCGGGTCCGCGGCGGAGCCCGCCGGTCGAAGGTCCCGGCCGGGTGCGGTCGCCCGGACCTACGCTGAACGCCTGACGGCGGGCGCCGACGGCGCCGGCCCGGGACGGGGAGCGGAATGATGCGCGCGTTGGTGGTGTACGAGACGATCTGGGGCAACACCGGATCCCTGGCCGAGGCGGCCGCCGAGGGGCTGCGCGGCAGCGCGGGCGTCGAACGCGTCGACGTCGTGGCCGCCACGGAGGCCCCGCCGGCGATCGATCCGGAGGTCGACCTCGTGGTCGTCGGCGGACCGACGCACGCGTTCTCGATGTCGACCGCGTCGACCCGGAACAACGCACGCCAGCAGGGCGCGACCGAGATCCCCGCCCGCGGGATCCGCGAGTGGATCGACGAACTCGCCGCGCCGACGTCGGCCGTCGCGGTCGCGACGTTCGACACGCGCACCGTCAAGCCGCGCCTGCCCGGCTCGGCCGCGAAGAAGGCGATGAAGGCGCTCGTCGCGAAGGGCTTCCGCCCGGTCGACTCCCCGAAGACCTTCGGCGTGCACGGCTACTCGGGCCCCGTCGCCGACGGCGAGCTCGAGCGGGCACGCGAGTGGGGCGCGACGCTCACGGACGCGTAGCGGCGCGTCGCGGCATCCGCCTGCCGACCGGATGAGCCGGTCTGCCTCGGCAGTCCGCTGGCGACGGCGCGCTCAGCGCTCGACGTCGAGCCGGATGCGACCGCGGAACCGGTCGGGGTCGTCGTCGTCGGCGTCGGCCGCCGCGAACGCGATGCCCTTGTCGCCGTCGCCCGGAACGGGTGCGGGCACGGGGAGCCGCGCCTGCCGGTCGACCTCGACCTGCGCCTCGTACTTGCGCGGTGCGAAGACCTCGTCGCCGATCATCATGACCGCCGACCCGCTGGGCTTGCCCGCCTTGGTCTTGTCGGACAGGTCGATCCACCCCTTGCGCACGGCGACCACGCCGAACGCGATCACCGCGCCGGCGATGATCAGGATCAGCCACCAGTCCACCCGGCGATTGTAGACGCCCTGACTCCCCCTCACGTTCAGCCCTTCCACAGCCACGCTGCGGGCACTCTTCTCAGGAGTTGTTCGGCGTGCCGCCGGATTCGACGGCGTGTCCTCCTGAGAACCGGACCGATCCGGGCGCGACTCCTGAGAACGGGATCGGCGTCAGGGCACGCGCTGGAGCCAGTCCTCCGTCGCGAACTTCGAGGCGACGAGCGCCTCGGCCTCGGCGAGCTCGTCGGCGGTGACCGCCCCGGGCGTCGCGCCGTAGAGCCCCGCGAACGTCTCCTTCAGTCGCTCGATGATCTCGGCACGAGAGAGCCCGGTCTGCGACCGCAGCGGGTCGACGCGCTTCGCCGCGGACGCGATGCCCTTGTCGCTGATCTTCTCGCGGCCGATGCGCAGCACCTCGAGCATCTTGGCGTTGTCGAGGTCGTACGCCATCGTCACGTGGTGCAGCACGCCGCCCGAACCGAGGCGCTTCTGCGCGGCGCCGCCGATCTTGCCGGCCGGGCTCGCGATGTCGTTGAGCGGCTGGTACGTCGCCTCGATGCCGAGGGAGCGCAGCCCCTGCAGGACCCAGTCGTCGAGGAACGCGTACGAATCGGCGAAGCTCATGCCCTGCACGAGCTCGGCCGGCACGTACAGCGAGTAGGTGACGACGTTGCCCTTCTCCATCATCATCGCGCCGCCGCCCGAGATGCGGCGCACGACGTCGAAGCCGTAGCGGGCCGCGCCATCCGGGTCGACCTCGTTCTTCACCGACTGGAACGAGCCGATCACGACGGCCGACTCCTCCCACTCCCAGAACCGCAGGGTCGGCTTCCGCCGCCCCTCGCCGACGCGCGTCGCGAGCACCTCGTCGAGCGCCAGGTGCACGCGCGGCGGCACGGCCGCGTCGTGCACGATCTCCCACTCGTAGTCCGACCACGTCCGCGCGTTCGTCATCGCCCGGCGGACGGCCACGGCGATCGCCTCGGCCGAGAAGCCGAGCATGACCGCGTCGGGTCGGAGCCCCTTCGTGATCGCCGCGGCGATCTGCTTGGCATCGGATGCCGCCGGCAGCCCGTCGAGCGCCCGGTTCAGGTCGCCCAGCGCCTCGTCGGGTTCGAGGAAGAAGTCGCCCGCGACGCGCGCGTTCCGGATCGCCCCGTCGACGACGTCGAAGTCGACGACCACGAGCTTGCCGCCGGGGACCTTGTACTCACCGTGCATGCCCCCAAGCCTACGGATGCCGCGGCGGCGCGCACCCCGGGCGTAGGCTCGGGCTCGGAGCATCCGTTCGGCTGCGAGGGGGACGCCGCGATGACCACCCTGTACCTGGCACGACACGGCGAGACCGTGTGGCACGGCGAGCACCGCTACGCGGGCTCGTCCGACGTCGAGCTCACCGCCCATGGGCTCGCCCAGGCCGACGAGCTCGCCGAGTGGGCGTCGCGCGCGCGCCTGTCGGCCGTCGTCTCGTCGACGCTCAGCCGCGCGCGGCTCACCGCAGAGCCCGCAGCGGATGCCGCGGAGCTCGAGCTGCGCACCGACCCGCGCCTCGTCGAGATCGACTTCGGAGCCGGCGAGGGCCTCGGGCCGGGCGAGCTCGCCGAGCGCATGCCGGCCGAGTGGGCCGCGTTCGAGCGGCATCCCGCGCGGCAGCCGCTGCCCGGTGGCGAGGCCGGCGTCGAGGGCATCGCGCGCGCGCAACCCGCGCTGCGGGAGCTCGTCGACGAGTTCGGCATCGGGCCCGGCACGGTCGGCGGTTCGGCGGCGTCGCGGCAGGGCGACCGCGTGCTCGTCGTGATGCACGGCACGCTCATGCGGCTGCTGCTGTGCGACTGGCTCGGCATCGACCCCGACCGCTACCGCGACCTGTTCCCCGAGGTCGAGAACTGCGGGCTGACGCCCGTTCGCTTCGAGCTGCTCGAGGGGCGGATGCAGCCGCGGCTGATCGGCTTCAACCTGCCGACGGCGCGCTGACGCGGCATCCGTCGCCGACCTCTGCCCGCCCGGTTCGTTTCTCAGGACCGCGGCCGCCGTCCGATGCGCTTCTCAGGAAGAAACGCCGAACGATGCGGCGACACGCCCGCAGACTCCTGAGAAAGGTATCGATCAGTCGACGGCGAAACGGTCGTCGAGCCACCGGATGAGGTCGCCGCGGACCTCCTCCTGGTTGGTCTCGTTGAAGACCTCGTGGCGGGCGCCCTCGTAGACGACGAGCGTGACGTCGGCGAGCCCGGCGCGCGAGGCGTAGGCGTTCGCGAGCTTCAGCGCGCTCTTCTCGCCGCCGAGGGAGTCGTCGGAGCCGACCATGATGAGCAGCGGCAGCTCCTCGGGGAGGTTGCGGCCGGGCCGGCCGAGCAGGCGGGCGGCCTCGATGAGCCCGAAGAGCTGCTGCAGCGGCACGCCGGTCGTGTACGGGTCGGCGACGAACGCCTCGGCGACCGCCGGGTCGCGCGAGAGCCACTCGAGACCCGTCGTCCCGAGGTGCCGATGACGGCGGTTCAGGTCGCCCGAGTTCATGTGGATCGGCGTGCGATAGGCCGTGCCCGTCAGCACCACGGCATCCCAGTCGTGCGGATGCCGCTCCAGCAGGATCTGCGACATGAGCGAGCCCCACGAGTGACCGAGCAGTACGAGCGGCACCTCGTCGCCCTCGGTCTCGCGGATGACGCCGGTGAAGAGGTGCACGTCGTGGATCGCGGCGCGCAGCCCGCCCGGGCCGAGCTTGCCCATCCGGTCGAGGTCGCCGCCGTGCTGCTCGAACCCGGTCTGCCCGTGGCCGCGGTGGTCGTCGGCCCAGACCGAGTAGCCAGCGGAGTTCAGCGCCTCGACGAGGGCGCCGTAGCGCCCGATGTGCTCGCCGACGCCGTGCACGAGCTGCACGACCGCGACCGGGTCGGGCACGCGCCAGGACTCGTAGTGGATTCGCACGCCCTGCGGGTCGGTGAACGTCGGCATGCGCTCATCCTGTCATCCGGGTCAGGACTCGCGGGTCACCTCGACCGACACGAAGAGCTCCGACGACGACGGGCCCGCGTAGACCCCGCGGAGCGGGGCCACGTCGGTGTAGTCGCGCCCGCGACCCACGAGCACGTGCAGCTCGCCGACCTCGGCGAGGTTGGTCGGGTCGTAGCCGCGCCAGGTTCCGGCGAACCACTCGACCCACGCGTGCGACTCGCCCGTGACGGTGACGCCGACGGGCGCCTCCCGGTCGGGATGCAGGTACCCCGACGCATACCTCGCCGGGATGCCGACCGAGCGCAGCGCGCCGACCGCGAGGTGCGCGATGTCCTGGCAGACGCCCTTGCGCTCGGACCACGCCTCTCGCGCGGTCGAGTTCACGGCGGTCACGCCCGTCACGTACTCCACCGCATCGCCGATCGCGCGCGAGATCTCGAGCGCGGTCTCGCCGACCGGCATGCCCTCCGCGGCGATCTCCGCGGCGAGCGCGGCGACCTCCGACGGCGGCTCCGTGGCATCCGTCTGCGTCGTGTACTCGGTGAAGGGCACGCTCGACGCGCGGATCTCGGCGAGCTGCTCCCACGTGGGCTCGGGCCCGCGGCCGGGCAGCGGCCGCACCTCGACGACACTCGTGGCGGTGACCGAGAGCTCGCGATGCGGGGTCAGCACCTCGAACGTCGAGACGCGCGTGCCCCAGTAGTCGAGGTAGGCGTGCTGGGTCGCACCGGGGCGGATGTCGAGGCTCGCGTGCAGCACGAACTGCTCGCCGCCGGAGTGCGGGAGCATCCGCGCCTCGTTGTACGACGCCGTGGCCTCCTGGGCGTAGGCGAACCCGGTGCGGTGGACGATGCGGAGCCGACTCACGAGACCTCCCCGATCCAGACCGGCACGACGCTCGTCGGGAAGTAGCGCTGCCGTATCGCGTCACTCGCCGCCGAGACGACCTCCTGGACGCGTTCCATGTTGCCGGCCAGGTCGAACAGGATGTCGCCGATCGGCCGGTACTCGAGCTCGGAGCGGATCTGCCCGAGCAGCCGCTGCCCCTGGTCGGTCACGCCGACGCGTCCCGCACGCGGGTCGATCTCGCGGAGCGACTCCTCGGCGCGGATGACGCTCGAGATGATCGAGCGCGGGAACAGCCGGTCGAGCAGCAGGAACTCCGCCGCCGAGAGCGTCGAGGGCACGCCGCGGTAGCTGCGGAGGTACGCCTCGTACCCGCCGCAGCTGCGGAGGATCGTCGTCCAGCTCGGCCCGCTCGCCTCGGTGAGCGAGCGCGTCGAGAGCAGGCGCGCGGTCATGTCCGCACGCTCGATCGAGCGGCCGAGGTTGAAGAAGTGCCACGCCTCGTCGCGGCTCGACGCCGAGTCGACGACGCCGATCGCGAGCGCCGCCCGGTCGCGCACCCAGCGGAAGAACTCGTGGGTCTTGTCGGATGCCACGTGCCGGGGCATCCGCGCATAGGTGTGGTTCAGCGCCTCCCACAGCTCGGTCGAGACGATCTCTCGCGCGCGGCGCGCGTTCTCGCGGGCCGCGGTCACCGAGTGGGCGATGGACGCCGGGTGGTGCGGGTCGACCGCGAGGAGCGCGATGACATCCGAGGGACCGAGTGCGACGTCTTCGTTGGGCTCGCTGCCCATGACCGCGAGGAGCGCGCGGCACGCCGAGTCCTCGTCGATCCACGGATCCTCGAGGAGGAGCTGCAGGTGCACGTCGAGGATGCGCGCGGTGCCGTCGCTCCGCTCGATGTAGCGGCCGATCCAGAAGAGGCTCTCGGCGATGCGGCTCAGCATGGGTTCGCCTCCGTCCCCGTCGGTGGTCGAGTAGACCGCGCAGCGACCGTATCGAGACCCTGGGGAATGGTCTCGATACGCGCGCTTCGCGTGCTACTCGACCACCGGAGCGTGGGCGCGCTTCGCGTGCGACTCGACCAACGGGTCTGCTGCTGTTGCTGTTGCTGTTGTTGCTGGCGGATCGGGGCGTCCTCGTCCTGCGGCGAGGACTCGGGCCGATGGCTGCGGTGATGCGCGGCCTGCTCGACCTCGGCGATCGGGCTGGTCGCCGTCGCCGTGGCGTTCGCGATCCCCGTCGCGGTGGTGGGCGCGCCGGCGATGCCGGTCGCCTGGTCGGCGACGATCGTGCCGACGCGCCCGCCGGCGCCGTGGGCGGAGCCGAATCCCTCCGGTCGCGGGCTCGGCACGAGCCCCGCGATGGGGCCGGTCGTGACGGAGTCGTCGAGCACCCAGGTGTCCTTCGACCCGCCGCCCTGGCTCGAGTTCACGACGAGCTGACCTTCGGGAAGGGCCACGCGCGTGAGCCCGCCGGGGAGCACCCAGACGTCCTCGCCGTCGTTCACCGCGAAGGGGCGCAGGTCGGCATGGCGGGGGCGCATGCCATCCTCGACGAGCGTCGGGAGCGTGGAGAGCTGCACGACCGGCTGGGCGATCCAGCCGCGCGGGTCCTTCAGCAGTCGACCGCGCAGTTCCGAGAGCGTCGACTTCGAGGCATCCGGCCCGACCACCAGGCCCTTGCCGCCCGACCCGTCGACTGGCTTCACGACGAGCTCGTCGAGTCGGTCGAGCACTTCGGCGAGCGCCTCGGGCTCCTCGAGCCGCCAGGTGTCGACGTTCGGCAGGATCGGCTCTTCGTCGAGGTAGTACCTGATCAGGTCGGGCACGTAGGTGTAGACGAGCTTGTCGTCGGCGACGCCGTTGCCGACCGCGTTCGCGATCGTGACGTGGCCGAGGCGGGCAGCGAGCATGAGCCCGGGGGCGCCGAGCACCGAGTCGGGGCGGAACTGCTGCGGGTCGAGGAACTCGTCGTCGACGCGGCGGTAGATGACGTCGACGCGCGTCGGGCCGGCGGTCGTGCGCATCCAGACGCGGCCGCCCGAGCAGAACAGGTCGCGGCCCTCGACGAGCTCGACGCCCATGAGCCGGGCGAGGAGCGTGTGCTCGTAGTAGGCCGAGTTGTAGACGCCGGGTGTGAGCACGACGACCGTCGGGTCGTCGACGCCCTCGGGCGCGCTCGCGCGGAGCGCCTGGAGGAGGCGGTTCGGGTAGTCGCCGACCGGGCGGACCCGCATCGAGGTGAACAGCTCGGGCAGGGTCTGCGCCATGACGCGCCGGTTCGAGATGACGTAGCTCACGCCGCTCGGCACGCGGACGTTGTCCTCGAGGACCCGCCAGTCGCCGAGCTCGTCGCGGATGACGTCGATGCCGGCGACGTGGATGCGCACGCCGTTCGCGCTCTCGATCCCGGCGGCCTGCCGGTGGTAGTGCGTCGACGAGCTGATCAGCGCGGCGGGGATCACGCCGTCGCGGACGACGTCCTGCCGGCCGTAGACGTCGCCGAGGAAACGCTCGAGCGCTCGCACGCGCTGGGCGACGCCCGCCTCGACGACGTTCCACTCGCCCGCGCCGATCACGCGCGGGACCGCGTCGAGCGGGAAGGGCCGCTCCTCCCCCGCGAAGTCGAACGTGACGCCCTGCGCGAGGTAACTGCTCGCGAGCGCATCGGTGCGGCCGCGCAGCTCGTCCTGCGTCATGCGGGCGAGCGCCGGGTAGAGCTCGCGGTACGGCTCGCGCACGGTCACGGCGTCGGACGGGAACATCTCGTCCCACGGTCGGGCGCGATTCCGCTTGCGCGACCGCGTCGCCGCGTACCCGTCGAAGAGGCTTCCCATGTGCCTACGGTTCCAGTCGGGTGTTTCAGGCCGGTTACCGACACGCGTCGGGCGGGAATCGACCTCGCGGCGTCCGCCGGGGTCGGATGGGAATGTCGTCAGCAATGGCGGGTGCCAGGGGCCCAAGCACTCGCCAGTGCTGACGACAACCGCCGCGCCCGATCCACGTTCCCGGTCGGTCCCAGCCTGCGCCGGGGCCGCGTGGGATCGGGGCGGCGAAGGATCGAACATTGCGGAGGTGGGAGAAAGGTGGTCCGGTTCTTCTTTTCCCCCTGAAGGTGTCGAGCGGAGGCGTCTCCGCGGTCGGGCAGTCTGCGCGAAGGAATCATTAGGCACGCTAATTTGTTATGCTAACGATGTGACCGACACCATCGCCCAGGCGCCCGCCCCGGCGCGCGCCCGCCGCGCGCCCCTCGCCGAGCAGAGCACCGAGCTCCGCCTCGCGGTCATGCGCCTGGCCCGTCGCATCCGTCAGGAGCGCGCAGACGCCGAGCTGAGCGCGACCCAGTACTCGGCCCTCGCCTGGACCGCGAGCGAGGGCCCGCTCACGCCGGGCCGCCTGGCCGAGCTCGAGCGCGTCACTCCCCCGTCGATGAACCGAACGGTGAACTGCCTCGTCGAGTCGGGACTGCTGGTCCGCGAGGGCTCGCCCGACGACGGCCGCAAGGTCCTGCTCCGCACGACCGACGAGGGCGAGGCGATCGTCCGCGAGACCCGACGCCGCCGCGACGCCTGGCTCGCCAAGCGGTTCGCGACCCTCTCCCCCGACGAGCGCGACACGCTCGCCGCCGCCACCGACATCCTCAGGAGGCTCACCGACCAGTGAGATCGATGTTCCGTTCCCTCGCCTCAGTCGACTACCGCATCTGGTTCATCGGCGCGCTCGTCTCGAACATCGGCGCGTGGATGCAGGCCACGGCCCAGAGCTGGGTCGTGCTCACCGAGCTCACCGACAACGACGCGCTCGCGGTCGGCATCACGATGGCGCTGCAGTTCGCGCCGCAGCTGCTGCTCGTGCCCGTGACCGGCCTCATCGCCGACCGCTTCGAGCGCCGGAAGATCCTGATGTTCACCCAGTCGGCGCTGATGGTGCTGGGGCTCGCCCTCGGCCTGCTACTGATCCTCGGGCACGCGGAACTCTGGCACCTCTACGTCTTCGCCGGCCTCCTCGGCATCGTCAACGCGGTCGACATCCCCGCGCGCCAGACCTTCGTGGCCGACCTCGTCTCGTCGTCGAACATGTCGAACGCGGTCGCCCTCAACTCGGCGTCGTTCAACGCGGCCCGCATGATCGGCCCGGCCCTCGCGGGCGTGCTCATCGTGCTCGTCGGCACCGGCTGGGTCTTCGTCATCAACGCGGTCACGTTCATCGCGGTCCTCGTCGCGCTCGCGAAGCTCAAGCGATCGAACCTGCGACGGATGCCGCGGGCCCCCCGCGAGCGCGGCGCCTTCGTCGCGGGCTTCCGCTACGTCGCCGGCCGGCCCGACCTCGTCGTCGTGTTCGTGATGGTGTTCCTCGTCGGCGCGTTCGGCATGAACTTCCCGATCTTCTCCTCGACGATGGCGGTCGAGTTCGGCCGCGGCGCCGGCGAGTACGGCCTGCTCTCGTCGATCCTCGCGATCGGATCGCTGACCGGCGCGCTGCTCGCAGCCAAGCGCGAGCGCGCCCGCATCCGCGTCATCATCGGCGCGGTGGCCTTCTTCGGGATCGCGGCCGCGGTGTCCGCCGTCATGCCGACGTACTGGCTGTTCGCGGCATCCACCGTCTTCATCGGGTTCACGGTCGTGACGATGCTGACGACCGCGAACGGCTACGTCCAGACCACGACCGACCCGCTGCTGCGCGGCCGCGTCATGGCGCTCTACATGGCGATCCTCTCGGGCGGCACGCCGATCGGCGCCCCGATCGTCGGCGCGGTCGCGAACGCGTGGGGTCCGCGGTGGGCACTCGGCGTGGCCGCGGTGGCGGCCGGCGTCGCAGCGATCGTCGGCCTCGGGTGGCTGATCGTGGCGCGCGGGCTGCGCGTCGTGCGCCATCCGATCGGGGGGCGGATGCCGCGCTTCGCGCTCGCCTACGCGGAGGCGCCGACGGCCGCCATCGCCGTGCCGCTCACGCGGCCCGTCGAGCTGCCGACCACGAGCACGTCGCCGATCGACCTGGTCGCACCGACGACGTCGGTCGAGGTGCCCGATGCCGCGCCGCTCGATGCACCCGACCGTCGACACACGGCGCGTCGGGCGCAGGGGGCGGTGGCGACGACTTCTCGAACCCGGCCACTCACGCAACGATCCGGCGCCTGACGCCGATTTCCGCCCGTCAGCACGCGGCGTACGGCGCGCATCGGGCGCGTTCGGCATCCACCCCTTGACGTTCGAACGCACGTCGGGAAAGGGTGGGCATCGTCCGGTTCCCGCTCTCCGGCGTGCCCGGACGACCCGGACGGCATCATGCCCCCGGTTCCGACCACCCCCATGGGAGAGACCGTGCGAAGAAGAACTCGGAACGCCACGTTCGCCGCGGTCGCCGCCACCGCGGCGATCGCACTGACCGCGACCGGTGCACAGGCCGCGGTACCGACGAACACCACCGCGCTGCAGGACGCCGTCACCTCCGACGGCATCATGGCGCACCTGGAGGAGCTCCAGGCCATCGCCGACGCCAACGGCGGCACCCGCGCGAGCGGAACGCCGGGGTACGGCGCGTCGATCGACTACATCGAGAGCGTCCTCGATGCGGCGGGCTACATCACGACGCGACAAGACTTCAGGTTCAATTCGTTCACCGAGCTGAGCGAACCCGAGATGGATCGGGTCTCGCCCGACACCGAGGTGTACGTGCCGTTCGTGGACTTCGTCACGGCCGAGTACTCGGGAAGCGGCGACGTCACGGCGCCGCTCGAGGCCGTCGACCTCGTGCTGCCGCCCGGACCGACCGCGAGTTCGTCGAACAGCGGCTGCGAGGCAGCCGACTTCGACGGCTTCACCTCGGGCAACATCGCCCTCGTCCAGCGCGGAACGTGCGACTTCTCGGTCAAGGCGCACAACGCGGCCGTCGCGGGCGCCTCCGGCGTCATCATCTTCAACGAGGGCCAGGAGGGCCGCCAGGAGACGCTCAACGCGACGCTCGGCGATGCGTTCAGCGATGACATCCCGGTCGTCGGCACGTCCTTCGCGATCGGCGACGAACTCGCGTCGCTCCTCGCCGCCGGCGAGGTCGTCATGCACCTCAAGACCGAGACCCTCATCGAGCTCGACGTGCCGACGCAGAACCTCATCGCGCAGACGCCGACCGGACGCACCGACCGCGTGGTCATGGCCGGAGCGCACCTCGACTCGGTCTCGGCCGGTGCGGGCATCAACGACAACGGCTCCGGCTCGGCCGCGATCCTCGAGACCGCGCTGCAGATGGCCAAACTCGGCATCCAGCCGCGCAACGCCGTGCGCTTCGCCTGGTGGGGCGCCGAGGAGGCCGGCCTGCTCGGCTCGCAGTACTACGTCGACTCGCTCCCGAAGAAGGAGGCGAACAACATCGAGCTCTACCTGAACTTCGACATGGTCGGCTCCCCGAACTACGCCAACTTCGTCTACGACGGCGACGGCGACGCGTTCGGCATCAAGGGCCCGAGCGGCAGCGACGACATCGAGCACCTGTTCTCCGACTTCTTCGAGTCGATCGGCGAGGAGTCGGAGCCGACCGAGTTCGACGGACGCTCCGACTACGACGCCTTCATCACGGCGGGCATCCCCGCGGGCGGCCTGTTCACGGGCGCCGAGGGCGCGAAGACGGCCGACCAGGTCGCCGACTACGGCGGCCTCGCCGAGTTCGGCGGGAAGCCGGTCTCGTACGACCCCTGCTACCACCAGGCGTGCGACAGCCTCGACCCGGTCGGTGACGGCGCGGACGCCGCCCTCTACGACGCGCTGAACGCGGCGTACGGCGGTGCGCTCGAGTACCAGGGCACGATCAGCAACGTCAACCAGGAGGGACTCGGCGACATGGCCGACGCCATCGCGCACGCGGTCCTCACCTACGCGATGTCGACGTCGTCCGTGAACGGCACGGCGAAGGCCTCGCCGAAGGCGGCGGAGAAGGTCGGCGACCACCTGGGCGCCCACCTGTTCCGCTGATCCGCAGCTGAACCGTTCGGCCCTCCCGCATTCGGCGCGGGAGGGCCGAACCGCGTCTCGAGCAGGAGCAGCCCGGAGCGTCTGCGGCAGCGTGCGCGCGAGCGCGCGGGGTGCGCGCGAGCGCGCGGGGTGGGCGCGAGCGCGCGGCATCCGTCGCCCGACCGCCGATCGCCGGGGTCCCCCGGGTCGCAATGTCAGTGCCCGGTCGACTCCCGCACGACGAGCTCGGGCTGGAACTGCACCTGCTCGGGCACGAAGTCGGCGCCGTCGCGCGCCTCGCGGAGCAGCAGGTCGACCGCGGTGTAGCCGATGAGCCAGGCCGGCTGGCGGATCGACGAGAGCGGCACGACCGCGGCCTGGGCGAAGTCGATGTCGTCGTAGCCGATGAGCGCGATGTCGCGCGGCACGCGCACGTCGCCGAGCATGATGAGCGCCTGCAGCACGCCGACGGCGAGCAGGTCGTTCGCGCAGAAGATCGCGTCGGGCCGGTGCTCGGGCGCCCGGTCGCGGATCGCCTCGCCCGCCGCGCGCCCCTCGAGCACGGTGGTGCCCGAGGTCTCGACGACCTCGAGCGTGACGCCGGGCGTCTCGGCGGCCGCACGTCGAGCGCCCTCGAGCCGGTCGGCGACCTGGCGGATCGACGACGGCCCGCCGACGAAGGCGATGCGCCTGCGCCCGGACTCGACGAGGTGCCGCACGGCCAGCGCCCCGCCGACGACGTCGTCGACGGCGACCGACGAGAAGCTGCGCTCGGGCGCCTCGCGGTCGACGAGCACGACGGGCACGCCGCGCGAGCGCGCGCGTTCGAGGCGCGGCAGGTCGTCGGAGCGGGGCGAGATCAGCACGCCGTGCACGCGCTGCTCCTCGAACAGGTCGAGGTAGGCGCGCTCGCGGTCGGGGTTGTCGTCGCTGTTGCCGAGCAGGATCGTCATGCCGTCCTCGGCCGCGCGATCCTCGGCGCCGCGGGCGACGTCGGTGAAGAAGGGGTTGCGCACGTCGAGCACGACGAGTCCTATCGACCGGCTGCGACCGGCGCGCAACTGGCGGGCGGCGTCGTTGCGGACGAACCCGAGCTCCTCGATCGCCGCGAGCACGCGCGCGACCGTCTCGGGTGCGACCTTCTCCGGCCGGTTCAGCACGTTCGAGACGGTGCCGACCGAGACGGATGCCGCGGCCGCGACCTCGCGCACGCTGACTGCCATCGGACTCCCCTCCGCGTCGGAGTCTACGAGGCGCGGGCCGTGATCTCCGCAGGCGACGCCCTCCGAGCACATGAGAATCCGGGTGACGGGCGCCCCCGGCGCCACGTCACCCGGATTCTCATGCGCAATCGGCGGGAAAACGTCTTCCGCTTGCGCGCCACGCGAACGTGATCTACGCTTTGAAACGATTCACGACGAACGGAGAGCTCGACGATGAGCATTGGCACCACGCAGCGGGTCTGCTTCCAGCTGCAGGTCGACCCCGCTCGCCTCGACGAGTACCGCGAGCGGCACGCCGCGGTCTGGCCCGACATGCTCCGGGCCATCGAGTCATCCGGTCGACGCAACTACTCGCTCTTCCTCCGCGACGACGGCCTCCTCGTCGGCTACTACGAGGTCGACGACGACGACGCGGCCCAGGCCTCCCTCGCGAACGACCCCCGCACCGCACCGTGGGAGGCCGAGATGGCCGAGTTCTTCGTCGCGCTCGACGGCGCCCGTCCCGACCAGGGCGCCCCCCGCCTCCACGAGGTGTTCCACCTGGAGGACCAGCTCGCCGCCCTCGACGGAGGGTCCGCGGCATCCGCCACCACCGGTCGGCGCACCGGCCCCGAGACCACCGCACCCGGCGCAGGCGCCGGCCCCGCGGCATCCGTCACCACCCGCACAGAAAGCAGCGAACAGTGAGCACCATTCCGCAGACCGTCCTCGACCAGCTGGAGCTCCAGGCGATCGAACTGCCGAGCTGGGCGTTCGGCAACTCCGGCACCCGCTTCAAGGTGTTCGGCACCCCCGGCACGCCGCGCGACCCGTACGAGAAGATCGCGGACGCCGCGCAGGTCAACGCGTACACGAAGCTCGCGCCGACCGTGGCGCTGCACATCCCGTGGGACAAGGTCGACGACTACGACGACCTCCGCGCGCACGCCGAGGGCCTCGGCGTCTCGCTCGGCACGATCAACTCGAACACGTTCCAGGACGACGACTACAAGTTCGGCGCCCTGACCCACGAGGACGCCGCAGTGCGGCAGAAGGCGATCGACCACCACTTCGAGTGCATCGAGATCATGCACGCGACCGGCAGCCGCGACCTCAAGATCTGGCTCGCCGAGGGGTCGAACTACCCGGGCCAGGCCGACCTCCGCGGCCGCCAGGACCGCCTGCAGGAGTCGCTCCAGACGATCTACGACCGCCTCGGCGACGAGCAGCGCCTCGTGCTCGAGTACAAGTTCTTCGAGCCGGCATTCTACCACACCGACGTTCCGGACTGGGGCACGAGCTACGCCCAGGTCGCCGCGCTCGGCGACAAGGCGATGGTCTGCCTCGACACCGGCCACCACGCGCCCGGCACGAACATCGAGTTCATCGTCATGCAGCTGCTGCGCCTCGGAAAGCTCGGTTCGTTCGACTTCAACAGCCGCTTCTACGCGGACGACGACCTCATCGTGGGTGCGGCCGACCCGTTCCAGCTGTTCCGCATCGTCTACGAGGTGGCCCGCGGCGGCGGCCTCAACCACCCGGATGTCGCGTTCATGCTCGACCAGTGCCACAACGTCGAGGACAAGATCCCCGGCCAGATCCGCTCGGTGCTGAACGTGCAGGAGATGACCGCCCGAGCGCTGCTCGTCGACACCGACGCGCTCCGCGCCGCGCAGGTCTCGGGCGACGTGCTCGAGGCGAACCGCATCTTCATGGACGCCTTCTACACCGACGTGCGCCCCGCCCTCGCCGAGTGGCGCGAGACGCGGGGCCTCGCGGCCGACCCGATGGCGGCGTTCGCGGCATCCGGCTACCTCGCGCAGATCGCGGCCGACCGCGTCGGCGGCGTGCAGGCGGGATGGGGCGCGTGAGGTCGGCGTGGCGCGAAGCGACACGCCTCCTCACGAAAGGCGGAGCAGGAGTCGGGCGACGCGCCAGCGTTGACCGACGTATCCGGTAGACCGCGAAACGCATCCAGTCACGACAGCCACAGGAAGAGCAGTTCGACCATGACGCAGCAGACGCCGTACGCGGCGGCCGACGGGCTCGTCCGGGTGTACCCGGCGGATGCCGCGGCCGCGCGCCCGACGCCCGCGCTCGTCTGGGCCCACGGCGGCGGATTCGCCGCGGGCGACCTCGACATGCCCGAGGCCGACTGGGTCGCGCGGGCGTTCACCGCACGCGGCGTCGCCGTCGTCTCGATCGACTACCGGCTCGCGGTCGACGCGGCCGGGCGCTACCCGGCCGGCTCCGACGACGTGCTCGCCGCCTGGGCGTGGACCGCCGCGCACGCCGACGAGCTCGGCATCGACCCGGCGCGCATCGTGGTCGGCGGCGCGAGTGCCGGCGCCAACCTCACCGCGGGAGCCGTGCTGCGCACGCTCGGCATCCCCGCGACTCCGGACTCCGCCGGCGGGGCGGACCGGTTCCCGAGCGCGGCTGTGGAGGCCGCACCGGGTCCCGACGCCCTGTCGGCGGAACGCACCCCGCTTCCCGCGGGCGTGTTCCTCGCCTACCCGACGCTGCTCGCCGTCCAGCCGGCACCGGATGCCGCGCTGCGGGCGATGCTCGACGCGAACCCGGTCGCCGACCGCTTCGGGCCGGCGCGCGTGCGCGAGATGTACGAGGCCTACCTCGGCGGGCCCGTCGAGGATGCCCCGCTGCCGGCCGTGCCCGGACGTGCGACGGCCGCCGACCTCGCCGGGTTCCCGCCCGTGCTCATGGTGAACGGCGAGGCCGACGAGCTCCGCGTGTCGGGCGAGGCGTTCGCCGCGACCCTCGCCGCCGCCGGCGTGCCGAACGAGGTCGTGACCGAACCCGGCACCGAGCACGGGCACCTGAACCGGCCCGGCGAGCCCGCGGCATCCGTCACGGTCGAGCGGGTTCTGGCGTGGCTGACGGGTCTCGATACGGGCGCTCCGCGTCCTACTCGACCACCGCACGGCACGGGCGCTCCGCGTCCTACTCGACCACCGCACGGCACGGGCGCTTCGCGTCCTACTCGACCTCCGACTCCGACCACCGTTTCCACCACCGAAGGAATCACCTCATGACGAACCAGGCAGCTGCCGACCTCATCGCGCGGTCGAACCGCCTCGGCGCCGACCCGAAGAACACGAACTACGCCGGCGGCAACACCTCCGCCAAGGGCACCGAGACCGACCCGGTCACGGGCGAGCCCGTCGAGCTGCTCTGGGTCAAGGGCTCGGGCGGCGACCTCGGCACGCTGAAGGAGGCCGGGCTCGCGGTGCTGCGCCTCGACCGCATGCGCGCGCTCGTGAACACCTACCCCGGCGTCGACCGCGAGGACGAGATGGTCGCCGCGTTCGACTACTGCCTGCACGGCAAGGGCGGCGCCGCGCCGTCGATCGACACCGCCATGCACGGCCTCGTCGACGCCGCGCACGTCGACCACCTGCACCCCGACTCGGGCATCGCGATCGCGACGGCCGCCGACGGCGAGACGCTCACGGCGAAGATCTTCGGCGACAAGGTGGTCTGGGTGCCGTGGCGCCGCCCGGGCTTCCAACTCGGCCTCGACATCGCCGAGATCAAGGCCGCGAACCCTGCCGCGATCGGGTGCATCCTCGGCGGCCACGGCATCACCGCCTGGGGCGACACCTCCGACGAGGCCGAGGCCAACTCGCTGTGGATCATCGACACCGCCGCCGCGTACATCGAGGCGAACGGCGCGCCGGAGCCGTTCGGCGGCGTCCGCGCCGGCTTCGAGGCCCTCCCCGAGGCCGAGCGGCACGCGCGCGCCGCGGCCCTCGCCCCGACCATCCGCGGCCTCGCCTCGACCGACAAGCCGATGGTCGGCCACTACACCGACTCCGACGTGGTGCTCGACTTCCTCGCCGCCGAGCGTGCGCCCGAGCTCGCCGCGCTCGGCACGAGCTGCCCCGACCACTTCCTCCGCACCAAGGTCAAGCCGATGATCCTCGACCTGCCGGCCACGGCGAGCGTCGAGGAGCAGCTCGCCCGCCTGCAGGAACTGCACGCCGAGTACCGCGCCGACTACCAGGCGTACTACGACGCGCACGCGACATCCGAGAGCCCTGCCATTCGCGGCGCCGACCCGCTCATCGTGCTCGTGCCGGGCGTCGGCATGTTCAGCTACGGCGCGAACAAGCAGACCGCTCGCGTCGCCGGCGAGTTCTACGTCAACGCGATCAACGTGATGCGCGGCGCCGAGGCGCTCTCGACCTATACCCCGATCTCCGACGCCGAGAAGTTCCGCATCGAGTACTGGGCGCTGGAAGAGGCGAAACTGCAGCGGATGCCGAAGCCGAAGACGCACCAGGGACGCATCGCGTTCGTGACCGGCGCGGCATCCGGCATCGGCAAGGCCATCGCGACCCGCCTCGCCGCCGAGGGCGCGTGCGTCGTCGTCGCCGACCTCGACCTCGAGAAGGCTCAGGCCGCCGCGGCCGAGCTGGGCGGCACGGATGTCGCGATCGGCGTCGCCGCGAACGTCGCCGACGCCGAGGGCGTGCAGGCCGCGATCGATGCGACCGTGCTCGCGTTCGGCGGCATCGACCTCGTCGTGAACAACGCCGGCCTGTCGCTGTCGAAGCCGCTGCTCGAGACCACCGAGAAGGACTGGGACCTGCAGCACGACGTCATGGCCAAGGGTTCGTTCCTCGTCGCGAAGGCCGCCGCGAAGGCGCTCATCGAGCAGCGGATGGGCGGCGACGTCATCTACATCTCGTCGAAGAACTCGGTGTTCGCCGGCCCGAACAACATCGCCTACTCGGCCACCAAGGCCGACCAGGCCCACCAGGTGCGCCTGCTCGCGGTCGAGCTCGGCGAGCACGGCGTGCGCGTCAACGGCATCAACCCCGACGGCGTCGTGCGCGGCTCGGGCATCTTCGCCGCCGGCTGGGGCGCGAACCGCGCCGCGACGTACGGCGTGAAGGAGGAGGACCTCGGCCAGTTCTACGCGAACCGCACCATCCTCAAGCGCGAGGTCGTCCCCGAGAACGTCGCCGACGCCGTGTACGTGCTGACCGGCCCCGAGCTCAGCCGCACCACGGGCCTGCACATCCCGGTCGACTCGGGCGTCGCGGCGGCGTTCCTCCGATGAGCGGATACCGGTGGTCGAGTAGCACCCGGCGCAGCCGGGCGCGTATCGAGACCGTTGCGACTGCGGGTCTCGATACGGCGCTGCGCGCCTACTCGACCGACGGAAGCGTCGCGCTGCGCGCCGTCTCGACCACCGAGGGTTCCCGATGAGCGCCGCGGGCGCGGTCGCTGCGGTCGACCTCGGAGCGACGAGCGGGCGGGTCATCGTCGGGCACGTCGACCAGTCGGCCGGGCGGCTCGACCTCGACCACGTCGCCCGGTTCCCGAACGGGCCCGTACGGCTGGCGTCGGGGCTGCACTGGGACGTCACGGGCCTCTACCGCGACCTCGCGAACGGCCTCGCCGAGGCGTTCCGCCGCGAGCCCGGCGTCCGCTCGATCGGCGTGGACTCGTGGGCCGTCGACTACGGCCTCCTCCGCGGCGACCGCCTCATCGGCGAGCCCTTCCACTACCGCGACGCGCGCAACGAGGCCGCGGTCGAACGCGTCCACGCGCGGGTTCCGTTCGCCGAGCTGTACCGCCGCAACGGGCTGCAGTTCCTGCCGTTCAACACGCTGTACCAGCTCGCCGCCGAGCAGCGGGGCGGATGGCTCGACCTCGCCGATTCGCTCCTGCTGATCCCCGACCTCATCGCGTTCCAGCTCACGGGCGCGAGGCTCTCCGAGCGCACGAATGCGTCGACGACCGGGCTCGTCGACGTGTCGACCGGCGAGTGGGACGACGCGCTCATCGCGGAGCTCGGGCTCCCGGCATCCGTCTTCGCCCCGCTCGTCGAACCCGGCGCGTCGGTCGGCTCGCTGCGGCCGGAGGTGGCGAACGACCTCGGTGCGCCGGCCGGCATCGAGGTGGTCGCCGTCGGGTCGCACGACACCGCGTCGGCCGTCGTGGCGGTGCCGATGCGGGCCGAATCGGCCGCGTACATCTCGTGCGGCACCTGGGGGCTCGTCGGAGTCGAGCTCGAGCGCCCGGTGACGACGGATGCCGCGCGGGAGGCGAACTTCACGAACGAGGGCGGCGTCGACGGGCGCGTCCGGTTCCTGCACAACGTGATGGGGCTCTGGCTGCTGTCGGAGTCGGTGCGCTGGTGGGAGCGGGACGGCGACACGATCGACCTGCCCGAGCTGCTCGCGGCCGCGGCATCCGTCACCGCGCCCGTCACGGTCTTCGACGCGAACGACCCGCGCTTCATGCCGCCCGGAGACCTTCCCGGCCGGATCGCCGAGTGGTGTGCCGAGCACGGCGTCCCCGCCCCGCAGAACCGCGCCGAGTTCGCGAGGTCGATCATCGAGAGCCTCGCCGAGGCGTTCGCCGGCGCCGTGCGCAGCGCGTCGGTGCTGTCGGGCGTGGACGTCGAGACGATCCACGTCGTCGGCGGTGGGTCGCTGAACGAGCTGCTCTGCCAGCGGACGGCCGACCGGTCGGGCCTGCCGGTGCTCGCCGGACCGGTCGAGGCGACCGCGATCGGCAACGTGCTCGTCCAGGCGCGTGCGCAGGGCTTCGCGTCGGGCGACCTCGAGTCGCTCCGGGCGCTCGTCGCGCAGGCGTTCGCACCGCGCCGGTACGAGCCCGTGGCGCGCTGAGGGATTCCCGGGCGCCGTGGTGGGGTCTCGATACGGGCGCTTCGCGTCCTACTCGACCACCGGACGCTGCACGAGCGGGTCTCGA
>NZ_WMLB01000042.1 GCF_009709675.1 Agromyces bracchium
GGCGTACAAGCCGATCGATCGGGTGATGGCGGATGCCGCGTCGCTCGTGCGGGTCCGGCACACGCTGCGGCAGGTGGTGAACGTGAAGGGGGACTGAGCGGGGTCGCTCGTGACCGCTCAGAAGGTGACGGATGCCGCGGCTCGCGCCCGCCCGGAGACGGGTGGGCGCGGGTCGCGGCGTTCCGTCGCCCACGGCAGCGGAACGTGGGCGAGCAGAACTGCCCGCCGGCTCGCTACGCAGTCGCAGCTCTCCCGGTCGCCCTCCGCAACATCCCACCGAGCCCGATCGAGTCCGCGAGTTCGTAGAGTTCAGCCTCATCCGGATGCGACGGGAGCACCGAATCCCACGCAGCGAGCGCCAGCGCGAAGCTGATCACCTGCGTTCCGAGCGCGAACTCGAGGTGGTCGTAATGCGGCCGCTGGACGAGCTCAACGCCTTCAGGGTTCGACGTCGTCGCCGGGACCTGTCTGGAGTACTCGTTCAGGAGTGGCACGCCGCCATGGGATGCCTCGGAAAGAATCCGGTAATACGTGTAGAGGCGCTGACCATCAGGAATCGCCCTGCATCGACGCTCGAACACGCGGGCCTCCGTCTTCACAAAGTCCGCGTTGGCGCTGAGGATCCGATCGATCGAGGCGGTGTCTGCGGGAGCGTCCGGTCGGAGGCGCGCCATCGCACTCGCAAGATGGCGGCTTTGGCGAGCGGCCTCATGGACCGAAGCGCGAACGCCGGTCGGGTCCGACGCCCACCACACCGCGTTGACCGCGCACTCGAGGCTGAGCCTGATCAGGGGCGCGGTGGACAGGTAGATGTTGCTGCGGATCAGCTCGATGACCGAAGCGGTCAGTTCGGCGATGTGCTCGACTTGGACGTGGATCGCAATGCCGGGCATCGGGGTTCCGTCGAGCAACGGGATGCCTGCGCCACCGTCACGTGCGTGCCAGATGCCGAGTAATCGATGCAGCACGGCGATCGATTCGTCGGCGCTGGGAACCTCGGCTTCGGATGTCACTGCCCGCCTCCGCGGGTGTTCACGACATAGTTCAGTCCGATGATCGCGGCGCCGACGAGCAGTGCGGTCCGAACGAGTTCAACCCAGAGCTTCCGGCGCCGGCTGGTCGTGCGGGAGGACGGTGCGGTGGCGCGCGACGCGCGAGCGGCTGCGGCCGGCTTGGTAGGGCGCCGCGATCCGCTGGTCGTATGACTCTGCTCCAGACGCTTCTCGAGCAAGGAGAACGCGGTGAGCAATGCCACCGGGTCGGAAGCGACGAGCCGGCGAGGGCTCCACGTCTGGGGCCGCACGGCTGCTGCGACGATGCGCTGCACCTGAGCGTCGCTATACGCCCTGCGTTGCTGTAGCGCACCGAGGAGTTCAGAGTCCCGAACGACTCGGATCCGTACGTCGCTCGAGTCAGGCTCCTGCTTGACGGTGAGCTGACGTGCGCCGACGAGCACGATGATTCCCGTCACCTCCACCGTCAGCCCGCTCTCCCGAGCCAGGAGCTGCTGGGCACGCCGAGCCTCGTGAACGGCGTTGCGGATGTAGGGCTGGTACTCGCCGTTGACCTGCAGAACGTTGCCCGCAACCCAGATCGACTTGCCGGCATGGTGCTTCGTGTTGATCGTGAACGCCCCTGGCGGACCGACGATCACATGATCGATGTCGCTCCCATCGGTGCCCACCGGTACGGAATGGAGCACGGTCCACTCCGGGCCGAGCCGCCCCAGCAGCCATCCGATATGCCGCTCTCCGACCGCGCCGGTGTGCCATGAGCGGAGTTCCTCGACGGGTGGGGCAACGCCGGCAGAACCGGCGTCCGATGCGGCGAGGTGCTCGAGCAGGGCCTGCGCGGGGAGTCGGCCCCGCAGGTCCGTCATCAGGCGGGTCTCAGTCGCGCCTTCTGGGAGATACGTCTCGAGCGCATCGGGATGACGCGGGTGTACGTGCTCGGTCCACGACGTCCCGGACCACCAACGCCACTGCTCTGCTTCCCAGTCGACGTACCAGCCCTTCGGTGCGGGCGGTGGTGTGACGGATCGGCGCGATCGCTCGGCGTCCGGTGTCGTAGGGGACATTCGGTCACGGTAGCCACTTCGAGGTAGATCTCGCTGTCCCCAGATCGCGGTGCATTCGGCGGGCGGCGCCGCACGCCGGTTGACGGCATGCCGGAGTTCACGCGGTACATAGCGGAGCTCACGTGGACGCAGCACTTCGCGTTCCTGAACCGCGAGGAGTTGAATGCACAGGGTAATTAGTCAGGTCCCGGAGTGGGTCCGCGTGCCGGTGTAGGAGTGGAAGCGCATCAACTGCCACCCCAATTTCACGCTCGGAGACGGGCGGGTCCGGCTCTCGATCGAGAGTTCGCCGAGATGTAGGCTCCGACTGCACGTTCCTGGACGAAGGCATCGGAGATATGGTCGCCCTCGCCGCACCGAGAAAGGGCCTCCGGATGTCCAAGGCATTGCACGAAGCGATAGAGCAACTGTTGCAGGAGGTGGGGCATCCGTTGACGACTTCGGAGATCGCCGACAGGCTGAACCGGAGCGCGGGCTACTCGAAGGCAGACGGCTCGGCTATCACGGCGTTCCAGATCCATGGCCGGACCAAGAACTACCCCCAACTCTTCATTCGCGATGGCACGCTCGTATCGCTCGCCGGCTGGAATGGTTGAGCATCGTCGGACGATCTCATTGAGATAGTCGAGAACCCGCGCCGCCGAGCAGACGATGTCGGCTCATGTTGTCGTGGTGCTGCACGTTCGCCGACCGAGGATGTGGGTCGAGCAATAGGGCTCTCAAACGCATCCGCTATCCGTGGCGAGAGGTGTGAGGGCGCCGGTCTCTGCGCGAAGTGTTCGTCCGTCGTCATTCAATCGGAGATGCAGCTTGCCATTCACAGGGAAGGACAGGACTTCGCCAGTAGAAGTCTGAATCTCAAGCGTGTCTACTCGGCCGAGGTCTGCGTCGATGTGCAGCTTCAAAGCGCTACTCGTTGCCGTCCTCCCCATCGAGGAGTGAACTCGGTGGCTGATCCGCTTCCCACCCGGCCGGCCTGACTTTCGCTGCTCCGGCCGCGCTGGGGCGATGATCGTCGCGACTCTGCCCTCATCATCCGGCTCGGAGCCAGCACCCAGCACTTGGCAACGCTCCATGCCGAAACGGCCCCACAGCGCGGAGGTCCAAGCGGCGATCGCGGCATCGAGAAGGTCTTCACGATGCTTATACGGAATGTCAGCGAGTGGTGAATGCTCGTCGAGCAACGTCTGTGTCAACGTATGTGAAGCGAGGTCAATCGGCGGATCGCTGTCTCTGAATCCAGCGAAACGTCGAATGAGCTCATCGCATTCGCGAGCGCGAAACTCTCGACGCTCCGCGGGCGTCATTGTCGAGACCATGCGCTTGTACCTGGGGCGCTCATCGTCATAGCCGAACTCGGACGCGCCGACGAGCGTCGTGTACGGGTAGCACTCGAAGAAGGTCGCTGAGCTCGGTTCGCGGGCACCGAGACCGCTCCAGTATCGAAAGCCAGCTTCTTCGAGTCGATCGCGCAGCGAGATACCGGCCTGCCAGCCCCGACCAAGATTGGTCGCATTCGCTGACACCTGCCAGCGACCGTAGGCCCGGCCGACCTCTCTCTCGCAGTCGCGCATCCCCGTCGCATTGGATACGACCAGCGGCGCATCGACGGCGATCAGACTGGAGGACGTTGCTCGCGCCGTGAGCCACGAGACAACTGCATCGATGCCCCGAACCCATCCCGCATCGAGAACGATGCCCGCGTCGTCGATCATGACGAGGCCGGTCTCGTTTGCCGCCTTACGCTCGTTGCCCTCGCCCCAGGCAAGGTCCACGCCAATAAATGTGCTCACGCTGCCACCGCGCTCGCCGCGAGGAACAACTCCATCGGCATCGAGTACTTCAAGCGCCACGTGATCGCGATCGGCCGCTCACCCTCGTGCGAGACGTACTCGGCTGGCCCCAGGAAGATATAGGGGGCCGTTCCGAGATCGTTCTCCTTCGCCTCGCGAACGAAGATGAGGATGTTCGTGCCCAGCTCTCGGTGACGCAGATACCTCTGCCCCGTCTTTGAGTCGACCGACGTTGTCGACTGAGACTCCCAATGAAACAGTGTTGGACTGAGCGCGAAGTCGCGGTAGAGGGTCGTCGCCGAGTACTCGCGCTCCGACTTCCTGAGCGTCACGAAGAACACATCCGATTGGAGTTCCTCGATCCAGAGCACACCTTCGCGGAAGTTGTTCGGCGTTCGGCCCGAACGCGCCCATCCGAGTCCGGCGAGGATCTCTTCCCGCTGGTACTGCGCGTGCACGCGAAGGGGGAGAGCGGGCAATGTGTCAATGACGCGGGTCAGTCGCGGAGTCTGATCCATGCTGAGCTCCACCACTTCGGCCATCTCTGCCGAAGCTGCAGGTTCCCGTTGCAGCGAGGCGAGACCAGTTTCAACGTCTGCGAAACCACCCCCGTTCGGCCAGACGGCGTAGAAGAGCATCGCCGCGTGCGCGCGTTGCAGGCCCGTGAGCTGCCTGTAGTTGCGCGTTCCGCGAAGGAGACGCGAATACGAGTCTGCGCGTTCGGGGTCATCGACATGTGCGACTGCCCGTACTCGCTTCAGTACAGCTGGTTCGCCCGGCCCAGGCGGAGGAGTTGGAAGGCCAGCTTCCCGCTTGATGGTCGTCCACGTCCGAGTCGGCGTCCCTGATCGAAGCACGTCGCTGAGCTCGAGCCCGTTGATCTCGAGGAAGTGTCGAAGGCTACCCGTATCTGCGCTGCGCGCCTCGGAAACGAGCTCACGCGTGGACAGGCTGAGTTGGTTCCGGACACTCTGCAGCACGACTTCGCGGCTGACACGGTCCAACACGATCTGCGAGCCGGCGGGGAGGAAAGGGAATCCAGACTCGATCTGCTGCCGGATATCTCTTCGGCTCGCGCCAGTGAGTGCGCGGAAACGCTTGTCGAATCGGAACTCCTTGCGATGCATTCCGACGAAGTCGAGTGCCGTCAGCACCGGCTTGGCATCGCTATGACGGAGCCCCCGACCGAGTTGCTGGATGAACACCGTTGCGCTCTCGGTCGGACGAAGGAACAACACGGTGTCGACCTCCGGGATGTCGACCCCCTCGTTGAGGACGTCGACGGCGAACACTGCGTTCAGGTCTCCGTCGCGCAGTCGTCGAAGGATCGATTCCCGCTCATCCGCAGGGGTGTCACCGGTCAGCGCGCTGGACGGCACGCCGGCATCCTGGAAGACACGCGCCATGTACCGCGCGTGCTCGACGCTGACGCAAAATCCGATTGCGCGCATCGCGGCGAGGTCTCCGACCTTGTCCCGCACCTGGTTCAGGATGATTCGCGCGCGCGCGTCGTTGCCGGTGAAGAGATTGCTGAGCTGTGACTCGTCGTATCGGCCGCGCTTCCATTCGATGCGGCTGAGGTCCGTTTCGTCCGCGATCCCGAAGTAGTGGAATGGCACGAGGAGGTCAGCATCGAGGGCATCCCACACGCGAAGCTCGTGGGCGCTTCGCCCACCGAAGTACTGTCGCACGTCGAATCCATCGCCTCGTTCCGGCGTCGCAGTGAGGCCGAGCAACTCCTTGGGCTGCAGATGGTCGAGCAGTCGTCGGTACGTCGGGGCCGCAGCATGGTGAAACTCGTCGATCACGACAACGTCGTAGGCGTCTCTACGGATGGCCCTGAGATCGAGGCGTGCCAGCGATTGCACCGATGCAAAGACGTGTCGCCACCGGCTCGGCATCGCACCGCCGTAGAAGGCCTCGCCAAAGCTTCCGTCCGAGAGCACTTCACGGTACGTCCGAATTGCCTGCGTCAGAATCTCACCGCGATGCGCGACGAACAGCAGACTGAGGTCTTGCCCGTCGGCCTTCGCCCGGAGGTTGCGATAGTCCATTGCTGCAACGACGGTCTTGCCCGTACCTGTCGCCGCGACGAGAAGGTTGCGGTGGCGGTCGTGAGTCTCCCGTTCAGCATCGAGCGCCTCAAGCATCTCGGTCTGGTGAGGGTAGGGGCGCACGTCAAGCCCGGAGAGCGAGACCGTGACGCGGTCAGTCTGTCGGCGTCCGGACGCTTCGGCGAGCGCATCCTTCAGCCTCGCCTCGTCTCGATCCGGCTCATAGGGCTCGAACGTTTCGTCAGCCCAGTAGCTGCCGAACGTGGCGCGGAACTTCGAGATCAGGGCGGATGTCGCGACAGCGGAGAGACGGACGTTCCACTCGAGCCCGTCCAGCAACGCAGCCTTCGAAAGATTGGATGAGCCGACATACGCCGTGTCGAACCCGGTGTTCCGTTCGAAGAGCCACGCCTTTGCGTGAAGTCGGGTCCGCCGGATGTCGTACTGGACCTTGATCTCGGCACCAAACTGCTCCACGAGCCGCCGGAGGGCGTGCGGGTCGGTGGCCCCGATGTAGGTCGTGGTCACGACCCTCAACCGGCCGCCCCGCTCGCGCAGTCGGCCAAGCGGATCTTCGAGCAACCGCAGGCCCTGCCACTTCACGAACGCGCAGAGCAGATCGACGTTGTCCGAGGTATCGATCTCGGCTCGAAGTTCGTGGCCGAGCTGAGGCTCATCTCGTGCGTTGGTCAGGAGTGCAGTCTCTCCGAGTGGAATGACCGGACGCACATCGGGGTACGTCAGCACGCCTGGGCCGGTCTCGGGGGCGAGTCGTTCAAGGACCTGAAGATCCGGTTCGAGAAGCTCGTCCATTACGCCGAGTTCCTCAAGGACCCGGTTCACGGCGCGCACGCGATCTTCCGCAGTGTGCAGGTCGACCAGGGCGCGATGTGTTGCGCGCGCAACGTGCTGCGCAAGGAGCTCAGTGGCATCTCCATCCGAAACGCGCGACAACCGCTGCATTGAGGCGGGCACCCTGTCAAGTTCACGACGAAGGTGAGCGGTCAATGGGCTCTCATACAGTCCATGCATCATTCGGATGCGCTCGGCGACCGTGTGTTCGTCGTGCGGCACCTCTGACGATGTCATGACAGAGCCGCCCGTTCCACGATTGCGGCAACCGCAGGGAGATCCGGCGCCGCCCAGCCCAGGCTACTGAGATCCCGAAAATGAACCCACGTCAGCATGTCGTGATCGGTGCTCGTCTTGGGGCGCGAGCCCGCAAGAGTCACGTCGTAGGTAGCGAGGTCGATGATGAGGTTGCCGACTTCGGTTCGCGAACGATCAACCAGGTCACCGATCTCAACCTCAACCGTCAGTTCTTCCAGCAGCTCTCTTCGGAGCGCGGCTCGGGGATCTTCGCCGGGCTCGACCTTCCCGCCCGGGAATTCCCATTGCCCTGCCGCTGCCTTCCCCGCGGCACGCCGGCAGGCGAGCACGGTTTCGCCATCTCGGATGGCGGCGGCGACAACTTGCAGTTCGGTCTTCTCGGTCTCGGACGTCACGATGCTGAACCTATCGATCGAGGTGGGTCGCGATGATGAGCTCACTCATCCCCACCAATTTCGGTCATGAGGCGTTCGAGTACGCCGACGAGTTCTCGAAGTGCGCCGGGCAGGACGGACGGCTCGAATACATAGCCGTTCAGCTTCGTCCCAACTGGTCTTGCGCCGGGCACGCGCGCGAGCCGCTCCGCGAAACGCCGAACCGCGGCGTCGACGCTCGGCGTCTGCTCCAACGAAGCGGAGTCGAAGCCGAACGTGGCGAACTTCGCGCCGTACCAATGGCTGCCCTCGGGCAGCAGCCAGCCGATCGACAACGGCTGCTTCCGGTCGATGGTGGTGAAGCGGATCGACGCGCCCTTGTCGCGCCACTTCACCTCCAGCCCGAGCGACGTTACCGCGGCGATCAGGTCGCGCATTGCTTCTCGGCTCTCGCCCTCGGGGAATGACGCGAGGAGTGCCGATTCGTCGGCTTGCCCGACGGATGACGTCCGAGCTGCAGCGCCAGTCCGCTTCGGAGGAGCCGCGACGACCTGCGCGGCGTGGGCAAGCAGCTCCGCGCCCTGGAGCTGCACGACTTCAACGAGGAAGAACCGGCCAGCTCGCATCGTGGCGTTCAGGTATTCGAGGCTTGTCTGCATGGCGGGAGTGAACCGCTGCGCGGCAACGACGTAATGGAAGTCGCCGGTATCGAGCACCTCCGCCAGTCGTACGAACAGGGCTTCATGATCCTCGGGCGTCAGTTGCCAGTCAGTCAGTGCGATCGCCTCATCGAGCGTCCCTGCTGAACGGAACGAAGGCACGACATGTCCGCCCGCGAGATACCGCTGCACGATGCCACGATCGAAGTCCTCCACGGTGAGTCGCCACAGGTCGGACCCGTAGTCGATGAGCTGCGCCAGAGCGTGCCGAAAGTCTGGGTTCTGCGGCCCAGTCTTGAACTCGATCAGCACGATGTCACCGGACCTCGACAGGCAAAGCAAGTCGATGTAGCCCGACGCAAGCGCCGTTTCACGCCCGACCACGAGCAAGTCGCCATCGATGCCGAGATCGTCGGATGGCACGAGCTGCGGCTGCGCCTTCAGCACCTCCTGGAGATGATGCTCGTTCGGTGCCGGAACTTCGACGAGGTCGAAGGTCGAGCCATCACGCTGCATCAGGACCCGTCTTGGCATGTCGATTCCCCATTCCACCGTTGGCGTCTGACTCCAGTCCTGACACCAGTTCTACGAGACCACTGACCTCCGCCGCACTCGGCGTGAGTTCAAACGCGTGGTAGTGCGACGCGTTCGAAAGCCGTGACCACGCGTATTCCGCTCGCTGCGCGAGCGTCGGGTCGACGTCTCGGTAGGCCACCTCGAGTGCGCTCAGCTTCGACCTCATCGTTGCGCGAGGTGCCGACATTCCGCGTTCTGCGAGAAGCGACGTGACGGCACGTTCGAGGGCGAGTCGCGACATCCAGCACGCCACTCGCAGGGAGTGGGAACGCACGCGGTTGCCACCGCTCAGCGCGCGGCGAGCCAAGTCGAGCTCAGCGCTCATCTCACGCCGTTCCTGATATCTTCGACGATCCGCCCGACGGCCTCGAGCGCATTGCGCGGGTCGCCGTTCAGCTGCGAGTGCGCAGCAGACGTGGCGACCCCGACCCCAGCCTTCCGGTAGTGCGAGCGCTTGTCGATCCATCCGTCAAGCGATCGAACCTCACCGTAGAGTGCGAGCGAGATGCGCTGCGAGGTCTTCTTCGTGTCGGTCCAGGTCGTCTCGATGTCCGCGTGCGGCGTCCCGGTGCTGAGCGCCTCAGTGAAGTAGCGGTCTCGCGCCTGTGCCTCGACCGCGAACCGCAGGAGGCCGGGAAGGACCTTGCGCAGCACGTCGTCAGGGACCTCGTCGTCGCGCACCAAGGCGGCCGCGTCGCGCAGGTACCGCTGCGGCGGGTCGAATGCGACATCCACCCTCACGCGCGAGCCCGACTCGCGCGTGACCTCGAGGATCTGGGCGTTCAGGTGCGCGCGGCGAACGGCCGCGGCGAATCGGTCGTCGTGCGAGAACACGATGACCTGGCGAGTCTCGGCGATCCTGCCGAGCACGCGCACCAGCCCATCGACCTTCGCTGGGTCCATCGCCTGCACCGGGTCGTCGAGGACGACGAAGCGGAACGGGCTCTCGGGCAGGGTCGCCCGCGGCAGGAAGAGCGCAAGCGCGAGCGCGTGGAGCTCGCCTTGGCTCAGTACCGTGAGGCCGGCCGCGTCGGTATCGTCGACGGATGCCTCGATGACGACATGTCGACGGGTGTTCGTGCTGTCGAGCTTCAGCTTCGAGATCTCGACGTTGCTCTCCTGCCGGAGGTACGACCAGATCTCCTTCGCCTGCACCGCGATGGGCGCGAGCCGCTCGTTCTTGAGGACGCTGTCGTGGTCCTTCAGCCACTTGACCGCGTGCTTGGCGCTCGCCGCGTCGACCTTCTGGGCGTTCCAGCGTTCCTGCGCCTCGACGTACGCGCTGAGCCGCGTCGCGGCGGCCACCCATTCGTCATCGCGGGCATCGGCGACCTGCTTGGCGGCGCGCTGCAGCTCGGCAAGCGCGAGCGCGACATCCGGATGCCTCGTGGTGAGGTGATCGGCCAGGTCGAGGTGCGAAGCAGGCAAGGTCGCCCATTCGGTCCACGCCTCGCGCGCGAGGGCGGCGAGGTCGCCGAGCTCGCCCACGTCGAGGTGATCGAACGCCGAGGGCACGGCCTGCACGAGGCGCTCGGCATCCGTCCGTGCTCGCCGAAGCGAGTCGGTTGCGGCGCGCAGGTTGGCCACCTTCACCTCCGCGCCGTCGATCTCGGAACGAGCAAGCGCCGCCCACTCGCCATCCACTCGCCCGACCGCGCAGACCGGGCACGGGCTGTCGCCGTCATGGTCGTGCAGCTTCAGCGCGGTCGTCAGCAGGTTGACCCGGAGCTCGAGTGCGGTGGATGCGTCGTCGCCCACGATTGCGGCCTGCTCTGTGGCCGTGCGCAACCGCGCGACGGCTTCGTTGACCTCGCCGGATGACGGGAGATGCAGCCCGAGTACTGCGTGCAGCGGATCGCCCGAGCGGTCCGTCGACTCCGAGACTCCCGTGGCGATCGCGCGAAGGGAGGCCAGGTCAGGGTCACGCTTCCTGAGCGCGGCGCGGGCTGCCTGGGCGCGCTCATCGTCGTCGGCGATCGACTCGAGAGCACCGACAGCCGAACGCTTGCGGTCAGTCGCCTCCTTCTCGGGAAGGCTGAGCTGCTTGGCGTGCGCTTCGAGCCGCTTGACCGCGCCGGCCAGCTGCTCGAGCCCGAGCACGTTCGCGAGCTTGTCGTAGAGCTTGCTGGGCTCAGAGGTCAGGATGGCGCCGAGCTCGTCGTACGTGAGGAGCGGGCGGTATGTGGCGAGCGGCGCATCCCAGCCGAGCGAGGCAAGTCCGGCCTCTCGCTTCTGCCCGGGGCGCTGCAGGAAGGTCGTGTGCGCGTCGCGCGCCGCTTCGGCCTCCCACGCCACCCCGATCTTCGTCTGACCGACGTGCTCCTCGGTGAGCGTGACTTCGATGGACGCGGGGTCACCGTCGTGGAGGTTCCGCCACGCGCCATCCCACGCTGCCCCGCGCCGCTCCTGCCATCGCGCAGTGGTTCCCAGCAGCGCAAACTCCAGCGCTTCGGCGAAGCTGCTCTTGCCCGACCCATTGCGCCCGGCGATGACGGTGAGTCCGGGCGTCGGGCGGAAGTCGAGCTGAGCCTGCTCGCCGATGCCGCGGAAGCCCTGAACACGGATCTGCTTGAGAAAGGCGCCGGATGGCTCGGGCTGGGCGTCGTTCTCCAAGGCCCGCTGTCGCGCAGGTGGCTGGTAGTTCGCAACGTCAGCGAGTGCCGCGTCGCCCTCGAGTGCCGCGACGATGAGCAGCTGCACATCGTCGGTGAGCGCGTCATCGGAATCGAGTCGGGTCTCGATCCAAGCGGTGAGGTCGAGCATCTTTGGTCCTTCGTAGGGGAGGCGACGCCTTCGAGGCTACGAGTGGGCGAATAGTTGGCGGGAGAGCGAATTGCCCTGGGTCCCTCGAACTGGGGGCATGTCTGGTCGAGTCCACTGACCGCGCGATCCACATCGACGCGACAGCACGGGATGCGGGATGGTCTAATTCCGCTGCTCCTGGACGGGAGGCGGCAGCGTGGCGTTCAGCGGGACCGGGCGGGAGATTCATGCCGCGCGTCGCCGGGCCCGGCGGCCCAGCACCTGCTCAAGTAGGCGGAGATGATGAATCGGGTCGCTTGGCGCGCGGGGACGAGCCCGAGCCCATCATCCCAGATTCCTGCGCCTCGCGAGCACGCGCTCTTCAATGACGGCATGTTCGACGAACCTCGTCCGGGGCACGTGCCCAGCTACCCCGGCCCTCGGACCATCGCTAGATTCGTAATACCCGAACACTGGAGGTTCTGTGCCCGTCGGTATCCGCGACGTCCTGTCCTACATTCGCGACTCGGCGATCGATAAGCGAGATCAGGGCACCCGTTTTGAGTGGCTGATGCGTTCGTACCTGAAAACTGATCCGACGTACGCCACGACGTACTCCGACGTCTGGATGTGGAGCGAGTACCCGGGGCGGAACGGCCGGAAGGATGAGGGCATCGACCTCGTCGCGAAGGATGCGCTCACGGGTGAGCTCACCGCCATCCAGTGCAAGTTCTACGACGAGGGCACGTACCTGACGAAGCCCCACCTCGACGGTTTCGTGTCCGCGTCGGCGAAGGATGGCGAGTTCGCGCGCCGCATGTTCATCTCGACGACGGACAACTGGAATCAAGCGGCCGAGGCTCACGCAGAGGCGCTGGGCATCACCCGGATCCGGGTGCAAGACCTCGATGCGAGCCCAATCGACTGGGGCGCGCATATCACAATCGAGATCCCCGAGACCGGCCTGTCGCTGAAGCCGAAGAAGCAGCCGCGGCCGCATCAGGAGGCCGCGATCGCCGACGCGCTCGAGGGCTTCGCAGAGCATGACCGCGGCAAGCTCATCATGGCGTGCGGCACTGGCAAGACGTTCACGAGCCTGAAGCTGACGGAGCGCGTGGTGCCCACGGGTGGCACCGCGCTCTTCCTCGTGCCTTCGATCGCGTTGCTCTCGCAGACGCTCAAGGAGTGGAAGGCCGAGTCCGAGGTTCCGATCCGGGCATTCGCGGTGTGCTCAGACGTCTCGGTCGGCAAGCGTAAGGCTGGTCAGGGCTTCGATGAGGACCTCACCATCATCGACTTGGCCTATCCCGCGACGACGAACGCCCGAAGGCTCGCGGCGCAGTTCGCGAAGATCCCGAAGCACGCGGACGGCATCGTCGTGGTGTTCGCCACGTACCAGTCGATCGGCGTGGTCGCCGAAGCGCAGTCGCTCGGGGTGCCCGCGTTCGATCTCATTGTCTGCGACGAAGCCCACAGAACCACGGGAGTGACGATCGCGGGCGGCGACGAGTCGGCGTTCGTGAAGGTGCACGATCAGAGCTACCTCGCCGCGCAGAAGCGGCTCTACATGACCGCGACGCCGCGGATCTTTTCCGACGCCGCCGTGGCGAAGGCCGGCGAGAAGAACGCCGTGCTCGCCGATATGAACGATGAAACGCTCTACGGTCCGGAGTTCCACCGGCTCGGTTTCGGCGACGCAGTTTCGAAGGGTCTGCTCACCGACTACAAGGTGCTGGTCCTTGCGGTGAACGAGGGTCATGTGTCGGGCCGTTTCCAGCGATTGCTGGCCGACGAGAAGAACGAGCTGCGGCTTGAGGATGCCGCGAAGATCGTCGGCTGCTGGAACGGGCTGTCGAAGCGTTCGCTCCTGCCCGAGGCGTTCGCCGCTGACCCTGACCCGATGCGACGTGCGGTCGCGTTCGCGGCGAACATCAAGGAATCCAAGAAGATTGCCCGGATGTTCCAGCAGGTCGTCGAGGCCGAAATTGAAGCGCTGGAGGAGGAAGCGGCCGAAACCGCCGAGAACAACGAAAGGACTACGGACCCGCAAACCTATCTGCACTGCGAAGTCGACCATGTTGACGGCACCTACAACATCCTCGAACGCAACCGCCGCCTCGACTGGCTGAAGGAGGAGGCTGACGCGAGCACCGCCCGAATCCTCACCAATGCCCGCTGTCTCTCTGAGGGCGTCGACGTGCCCGCGCTGGACGCGGTCATGTTCCTCAACCCACGCAATTCGCAAGTCGACGTGGTGCAGTCCGTCGGACGCGTGATGCGCAAGCTTGAGGGCAAGAACTACGGGTACGTCATCCTGCCGATCGGGGTGCCCGCCGACATGGATCCGGCGACCGCCCTCGACGACAACGAGAAGTACAAGGTCGTCTGGCAGGTGCTGCAGGCGCTCCGGGCCCATGACGAGCGCTTCGACGCCGAGGTGAACAAGCTCGACCTGACCCGTCGCGAGGATTCCCGCGTGCAGGTCGGCGTGATCGGCCAGGGCGGCACCAGCGATCACCGTGAACGTGAGGGCGATTCCGCGGCGACCGACACCGAGCTCGACATCGATTGGACCCTCACTCTCGAGCGCTACCACGACGCGATCCTCGCCCGCATCGTCGACAAGGTCGGCACGAAGAAGTACTGGGAGACCTGGGCGAAGGATGTCGCCGGCATCGCGACTTCTCAGATCACCCGCATCCGCACCGCGGTCCACGACGGCGACGCCGAGCTGAAGACCAAGTTCCAGAAGTTCCTCAAGGGCCTGCAGGACAACCTCAACCCGGCGATCACCGAGTCGGACGCGATCGAGATGCTCGCACAGCACCTCATCACCCGCCCGGTGTTCGAGGCGCTGTTCGACACCTACCGCTTCAGCGAGCACAACCCCGTCGCGCAGGTCATGCAGGGGATGCTGGATGCCCTCGCCGGCTCGCACCTCGAGAAGGAGACCGAGCAGCTCGAGGGCTTCTACGAGTCCGTCCGCGTGCGCGCCGAAGGCATCGCGACCGCGGCCGCGAAGCAGACGATCGTCAAGGAGCTCTACGAGAAGTTCTTCCGCACCGCGTTCGCCGGCACGAGCGATCGCCTCGGCATCGTCTACACGCCGAACGAGATCGTCGACTTCATCATCCACTCCGTCGACCAGACGCTCCGCGCCGAGTTCGGCTCCACACTTTCCAGCGAGGGCGTGCACGTCCTCGACCCGTTCACCGGCACCGGCACCTTCGTTGTCCGCCTCCTGCAGTCCGGGCTCATCAGCCCGGCCGACCTGACGCGCAAGTATCTGACCGAGCTGCATGCGAACGAGATCGTGCTGCTCGCGTACTACGTCGCCGCCGTCAACATCGAGGAGACCTACCATGCGCTCCTCGCCGAGCACGCGGGGTCGGATGCTCCGGACTATGCGCCGTTCCCTGGCATCGTGCTCACCGACACCTTCCAGATGAACGAGGACGACGACGAGTTCGACTCCGCCGGCGTGTTCCCCGAGAACAACGAACGCGTTATCGCTCAGAAGAACCGCGACATCCGCGTCATCATCGGCAACCCGCCCTACTCCGTTGGACAGGCCAGCGGCAACGATGACAACCAGAACCTCAAGTACAAGACGCTCGACTACAAGATCGAGCAGACGTACGCGAAGCTCTCCACCGCGCAGAACAAAAACAGCCTCTACGACTCCTACATCCGCGCCATCCGCTGGGCCAGCGACCGCATCGGCGAGCAGGGCGTCGTCGCCTATGTCTCCAACGGCGGCTTCATCGACGGCAACACCGCCGACGGCCTCCGCAAGACCCTCGTCGACGAGTTCTCCTCGCTCTACGTTTTCAACCTCCGAGGCAATGCACGTGGCGCTGGCGAGTTGCGCAAGAAGGAAGCAGGCAACGTGTTTGGCGGTGGTAGCCGCACCACTGTGGCGATCTACCTGCTCGTAAAGAACCCGTCGGCCGCCGAGCATGGTCGCTTGTTCTACCACGACATCGGCGACTACCGCACCCGCGAACAGAAACTCGACATCCTCGCCGAGGCCGTCGACCACGCCACCGTCGAGTGGACCGAACTCACCCCGAACGAACACGGCGACTGGGTGAACCAGCGCAACGCAGCCTTCGCAGAATTCACGTTGCTCGCGTCCAAGGACAGGGCCGATCAGCTGAGGCCGCGCTTCCTCCAGGCATATTCCGCCGGGCTCCAGTCGAACCGTGACAGCTGGGTGTACGGCTTCTCAGCCGACGCGGTTCGCGAGAATGTACAGCGCATGATCGCGAACTACAACGCCGAAGTGCGGCGATGGGTTGCCGAGGGGCGGCCGAGACCAGTCGAGGGGTTCGTTACGAAGGACCCGGCGAGCGTCAGCTGGTCGCGAAGCCTGCGAAACCATCTCGCGCGCGAAAGGCACGTAGAGTTCGACAAGAGTTCGATTAGGCGCTCGGTCTATCGACCCTTCTGCGCGCAGAACCTCTATTTCGACGCGCACATGAACCACGAGCGTTCCCAGCAACCCAAGTTCTTCCCGGATGCGGACACGGAGAACTGGGGCTTTTACCTCAACGGCACGCATGCCGCGAGTGAGTTCGCTGCACTCGCGATGGACTCAATTCCCTGCCTCGACATTTACGGCAAGGGCGGCCAGTTCTTCCCGCGATACCACTTCGAGCCAGTGGCATCCGATGATCTGCTCGCCGGGCTCGAAGACGACGGCGCTGGGTATCGCCGCATCGACAACGTGACCGACGAGATTCTCGTCGACTACCAGGCGAGCTTCGGTGCCGACGTCACGAAGGACGACATCTTCCACTACCTCTACGGCCTGCTCCACAGCCCCGAGTACCGCGAAACGTACGCCGCTGATCTGAAGAAGATGCTCCCACGCATCCCCAAGGTCACCGCGTTCCGCGAGTTCGCCGCGGCCGGCGCCGAGCTCGCCGCCCTGCACCGCGACTACGAGTCCGTCGACCCGTATCCGCTGGAGCTATCGGGGAAGTCCGCCGGCGAACCGACGCACGACTTCGACCGCTATCGGGTCGCGAAGATGCGCTACGGCAAGAGTGGCAAGAACGTCGACAAGACGACCATCGTCTACAACGCCGGCATCACGATCACGGGCATCCCACTTGAGGCGCACGAGTACATGCTCGGCTCGCGCAGCGCGATCGACTGGGTGCTCGAGCGCTACCAGGTCAAGACCGACAAGGCCTCCGGGATCGTCAACGACCCGAACGCCTGGGCCGAGGAACACGACGACCCCCGCTACATCCTCGACCTCATCGGTCGGGTCACCGCGTTGAGCGTCCGAACGGTCGAGATCGTCCGCAACCTGCCCGGCCTGGACCAGGTGACACCGTGAGCGACGTGTTCGGCGAGGCCGTGCACGAGGAACCGCCCGTTCCGGCTCGCTCGCCGCAGCAGGAGATCGAGGATCTCATCCTCGCCAACGAGGGCCGGCTCGGCGACGTCCATCGGCTGTCCCAGGAGGGATTGAGCCCCGAGGAGATCGCGCAGCGCCTCGACGTCGCCACCGTGGGGTTCGTGTACACGTATCGCACGTACGCCGCCGCTGCGCTGACCGGCAGGGTGCCCGGCGGCACGCACCTTCGGCGCGGGACGATCAGCGCACTGAACTCCCTCGTGAAGCGCGGGCGCGACGAGCTCTCGCCGGGGGCGATGCAGTTGCTGCAGGCTAACCGTGCCGCCGTCGAACGGGCCGCTAGGGATGAGGAGATCTCGCCTGCCGAGGCCGCCGCGGACGTGGAGGAGAAGAAGCAGGCGATGCTCACGCTCGCCGAGCTGCGCGGGGTGTCGGGGATCTACGCGTTCTCCTACGGCTGGTACCTGGAGAGCCCGGTCGACCCGGCTCGCGGAACGACGCTAATCAAGGTCGGTCGAGCCGACGACGTCGCGCTGCGGATTCAGCAGCACACCTCCGGAGCCCGTGCCCACATGCCCGAGCCGCTCGCGCTGCTCCGCGTCTACGCCCAGGAGCCCGGCAGCCTCACCGAGACGGAACGCCTCTTCCACGATCTCCTCGAGGCAGCCGGTCACGGCAACCCGCGGAGGCGGGGCCTGAACCGCAGCGAGGTGGGACGCGAGTGGTTTCTCACCAGCGAGGACTACCTCGACACCGTCGCACGAGCGCTTAAGCTCCGCACGCTGTATCTCGGATGGTCGGAGTTCGGCGGCGACTGAGCGAAGCGCCTGAACTGTGCCCGGCCATGGCTCGGGCACGATGACATCCTTCAAGCCCGTCCCGCAGGACAAGCCAACTCAGATGTCACCTACGCGTGCACCAGACCCTTTCGTCGAGTTGTCGCGAGAGGGAGAGAACAAGGTCACGATTCCGTTTGTGGCGGGTAAGTCCAAACTCTCCGACGAGGGCGTCGAAAAGACGCTCGTCGTTCGCAACGTAGAGATCCTTGGCCCGACGCCCTACATCGGCGGCACGGTGAACGTTGCGATTGGTCTCGTCGCTTCCGTTGCGAACGATTACTTCGACAATCTCGTCGGCGTGCTGGAATCATTCAGTGACGCGCTGGGCGGCAAAGCGCTGAGTGAGTCGCTCAACATGGTGGAGCCGCTCAAAGAAGGAGCGGAGTCGCTGCTGGGCATCGGCGATCTTCGACCCATCGTTGGAGTACAGAACGGCTTCGATGCCGCCGAGGATGGCGGCATTGGGGTACTCAAGACTGGCCTCTATGCGGTTGTAAACGTCGATGAATCTGAGAACTTTGGCCCGTGGCTGCCTTATCAGAATGATCAGCTCATGGCTGAGTACAAGGATGGGAAGACTCGGCCGGTCGATTTCGACTACTTAGTGTTCCGGATTGAGGCGACGGGTGAAATGCCTGACTATCGGAGGTTCCCAACGCTGAACCGCTTGAAGTCAAAGGTCATGGAGGCTGCCATCGCCGATCCGAAGCTACGATCGAAGGCATACAAGGACGCAATTGCGGCGTTCGATCTGGCGGTGCTCGCTGACGCGGACTTGGTAGGTGCGCATCGCGTGCAGATCCGGGACGGTATCCGGAAAGAAGTGCGACAGATTGTCGGCGTTGACTCTTCGGCTCAGTCCGTGGAGCTTGATACGAAGAAGGGAGCCAGGTCGAAGTCAATTGCTGCCTCCGCGAAGTTCGGACCGAAGTGGGATCGTGCGGTCCTGATGGCTAGGCGCATCACATGACGCGCGTCCGGGCCTCATAGAGAATATGCGTGAAACTGACGACGTGAGCGATCAAAGGCCGATCTTCGGGCATATCCGCGATGGGGTCCAACCGGTCGAACCTAACCAGAGACTGGTTCGTCGCACGCTACGGGGGCGCACAACGTGGCGAATCAGTCAGTCGTGTGCAGCGAGCGACCCGGGGTCAGATTCCTTCGCGACCTGCCAGCCTGCGGAGAGAGCCGGTTGAGTGCGCTTGGGGGCGGCCCCATGCTTTCGGGCGGCGCGGGTATCGCCGCGGCCATCCGCTAGGGCATGGGCCGGTTGATGGCTCTATCTTCCTCCGTCCTATCGAGATACTGTCGTCTCATCGCACTTGGGCAAGCAAGGGGGCGGCTATGACCGGGCCAGGCGACAGCGACCTCGATCTCTACCCCTGCTCACGATGTCATGCAGATGGCAGGCGCGAAGCGACGTACTGCTGGAGGTGTGGCCTCGACAATCGCCCGGCGAACCAACAAGACTCGCATGCTCCTCGCATCTCCAGCGCCAACTATCTCGACTCATATCCATGCTTCGTCTGCAATTTTGATGAGAGACGGGATGCCAACTTCTGTGAGCAGTGTGGCACCGATCTCAGGCCGGACAGCCAAAGGGGGCGGCCAGTTCTTCCACTCTGACATGAAGCCGCGATGCCAGTGATATTGCAGTGGTTTGGTGCCCGGAGTCGGTTCGAGTTCGATGACGCGTTCGGGCCTGGATCCTCGCGAACTTGTAGGTTCGGAATGCGCGGGCCGCGTGCTGCGGCAAGACGCGGGCTCATCGGTTGCTGATCAGGCGGACATTCCCTCTCTTCTGCCCGGACTACCCGAGCCGGGTAAAGCTGCGCCAATCAGCGCCTCATCAACGACACCTGTGAGTTTCTCCCGACGGCGAGAATGCAGCGTACGCGCATGGCGTGGCGGCAATCGGTACGGCTCTATGCGGTCGCGGCCGGCCGAGACATCCGCCCCCCAGTTGTCATAGCCTCCGGGCCCACCCCGATGCATCCGCCCGCACCCCGGCGCATGATCCCCACGTAACCATCGAAAGTGGCCGGCCGCCCGCGCGCGGCGCCCAGCGCACGCGCGCGCACGACCGCCATCCCGAACGGAGGGGAGCGGATCATGGGCATGATCGACGGCAAGGAACTCGACCCGGTCGAGGCGCCGGAGGTGCAGCGGCGGGTGGTCGTGAAGGTCACCGACGCGGCGCGGCGCGAGCGGGCGCTGAAGGAGCGTCCGGGTGAGCGGCGGGCGGGGGAGCGGGAGGACGACGTCGGCCGCGACATGGTCGATGCGTTCGCGTACCTCGGGGATGTGATCGCGGAGTACCAGGATCGGGTGGCCGCGGAGGCGTACCTCGAGCCGATGGTGGGGCGCGACGAGCAGGAGCGGCTCGGGCGCGGGCGGCGGGCCCGGTTCGACGGGTATGCGGCGATCACGGTGCGGGACGAGGCATCCGCTGCCGAGCTCGCCAAGGAACTCGACGCGCGCGACGACGTCGAGACCGCCTACGTCGAGGGCGGCCCGACGCCGCCGCCGACGCCGCCGCCGGTGAATGCTGGCGACGACCCGCGCAGCGGGAACCAGGGGTACCTGGATGCCGCGCCCGACGGCATCGACGCGCGGTGGGCGTGGGGTGCGACGGATGGCACGGGCATCGGGTTCGTCGACCTCGAGCAGGGGTGGACGCTGAACCACGAGGACCTCGCGGCGGCCGGCATCACGATCATCTCGGGCGTGAGCCAGGCGTACCACGGGCACGGCACGGCGGTGCTCGGCGAGGTCGTCGCGGTCGACAACGCGAAGGGCGGCGTGGGCATCGCGCCCGAGGCATCCGCCCGGGTGGTGTCGCAGTTCCGCACGTCGTCGACGTACAGCACCGCGGCGGCCATCATCTCGGCGGCCGACGCGATGTCGCCGGGCGACGTGCTGCTGCTCGAGGCGCAGACCACCGCGGCCGGGTCGTCGACGACGTACCTTCCGGTCGAGGTCGAGCAGGCGGTGTTCGACGCCATCCGCGATGCGGTCGACGTCGGCATCGTGGTCGTCGAGGCGGCCGGCAACGGCGGCAACGACCTCGACGACTGGGCGGATGCCTCCGGCCGGCACCTGCTGAAGGTCGGCGACGCCGACTACCGCGACTCCGGGGCGATCATGGTCGGCGCCGGGGCATCCGCCGCGCCGCACTCGCGCCTGTCGTTCTCGAACCACGGCAGCCGCATCGACTGCTACGCGTGGGGCCAGAACGTCGACACCACGGGCGACGGATGGACCGGCACCTCGACCACGGCCTACACCGGGTCGTTCGGCGGAACGTCCGGTGCCAGCCCGATCGTCACGGGCGCCGCGGTGCTGCTGCAGAGCTGGCAGCGAGCGCGCTCGGGGCATCCGTTCTCGCCGGGCACCGTGCGCACCTGGCTGTCGTCGTCGCTCAACACGCCGAGCGCCGACCCGGCGACCGACCGCATCGGGGTCATGCCCGACCTGAAGGCGATCTGCGAGCGGATCGAGTGGAACGACCGGTTCAAGGGCATCGACGACCGGTTCGTGTACTGGGTCTACATCCTCTTCGGGATCATCAACGATGCGCCCGGGCTCATCTGGGTGCCGGGCAAGGGGCCGGTGCCGGTGGATCCGGACTGGCGCGACGTCGCGGTGCGCGGGCGACGGGAGCTCGTCGCGGCGATCGCGCGCGAGGCGCGGGCATTCGACGGGCGGTTGACGGCGAAGCAGCTGGATCGGATCGCGGAGAAGGCGTTCAAGACGCTGGGGCGGTGAGGGTGAACCTCGGCAGAGGATGCCGCGTGAGAATCCTGCAGATGATCGCCCACAGGGTGACATCGGCGGGATTCTCATGCGCTTGATTCGAGCATCAGTCTCCGCCCCGCGCGCGCGACCGTTGCCGATTTCGTCATGTGCACGGTCGCGCACATGAGGGAATCGCACGACCAACCCGACGCGGTGCGCGGCCCTCAGTGCCGCACGACCCGGCAGGCGAGGTGCAGTGCCAGCCGCGCCTCGGGGTCGTCCATGTCGATCCCGAGGAGTTCCTGCACCCGCTGGATCCGGCTCGAGACGGTGTTGCGGTGCAGGCCGAGGGCGGCGGCGGTCGGGGCGATGCCCGACTCGTGGTCGAGGTAGGCGGCGAGGGTCGTCAGCAACTCGCCCCCGCCCTCCTGAAGCGGGGCGAGCAGTGACTGCGCCGCGGGCACGAACGTGTCGTTGTCGGTCCACGCCAGCAGCAGCTGCTCGAGCCCGAGGCCGTCGACCCGCACGAACCAGCCCGTCGCCGACCGGCCCATCGCGACGCGCGCGGCATCCGTCGCCTCGTTCAGGGTGGTGAAGAGACCCGTCGACCCGCTCTCGAGCGACCCGACGCCGGTGGCCACGTTGAACGAGCGGCGACACGCGACGTGGAGGTCGCGCAGTGCGGAGATGAGCGATTCGACCTGGGTCGGCGTCGGCGGTTCGACGAAGGTCAGCCACCCGCTGACGCCGCGGCCGCTCGTCGTGGCGTGCGAGTCGGCCGGGATGTCGCCGAGCCGTCCGGTCACGAAACGCAGGAGCTGGAGCGCATCGAGACGGGAGCGCCCGATGATGCGGAACCCGAGGTGGTACCCGGCCGTGCGCCAGCCGCGCTCGAGCATCCGGCGCTCGACGTCCGCCTCGGGGGCTCCGCGCAGGTCCACGAAGTCGCGCAGCACGCCCGACGACACCGAGGCGTCGTTCACGTCGGCGACCTCGTCGATGAGGATCCGGGCCGCGACGGCCGGCATGGCCACCTCCGCGGCCACCGCGAGCGCGCTGACCTGCGCCTCGCCGAGACCCGTGCCGAAGAATCCGAGGCGCAGCCCCTCCCGGCTCGGGCTGTCGACGCGGACCGACGCGAACGTGCCGCCGTCGCCGGTGCGGGCGATGTCGACCCACGGCGCGAAGTCGACCGCGGCGTGAACGGCGGGATCGAGGTGTCCGCCCGCCTCGGAGAGCACGCCCTCGGAGTCGACGAGCGCGATGCCGTGGCCGACGTTCGCCGAGAGGTTGCGCAGCAGGTCGCGCAGGCCCTCGGCGTGGTACTCGATCGACTGGGCGACCTTCCGCACGACCTCGAGGCTGAGGGCGTCGCGCGCCTCGAGCAGGTGCCAGCACGCCTTCGCGAGCACCATCGGTCGGTCGACGTGCAGGATCGCGAGCCCGAGCCGGTCGGCGAGCGTTCGGGTGCCGGTGCCGAACCCGTCGGCGTGCGGCAGTGCGAGGGCGGCGTAGCCGCGGTCCCGCGTGCGGCGGACGAGGGCGTCCTGCTGCCATGGGGAATCGGGCGGCGGCGCGGTGAGGATCGCGAGGCGGTCGGCGCCCTCGTCTGGCAGGTCGGCCTCGGTCGATTCGATGGCGACCTCGCTCCACCCGGCGTCGGGCGGCCCGGCGATCAGGCGCAGGCCGCCGTTCGCCGGGTGGGCGAGCAGGGCGCCGAGGCCGAGTCGCTCGGTCATGCCGCACCGTCGAGTCCGGTCGGCCCCACGAGCCCGGCCAGCCCGCCGAGTCCGGCGAGCCCGTCGAGTCCGGCGAGCCCGTAGACCGAGGGCATGACGTGTCGCAGGCGCCGGGGGTCGGCCGACCACCACCCGGGTGCAGGGAGCTCGATCACCGCGACGTTGCGTGACATGGTCAGGTCGGTGACCTCGAGGATGTCGCGCGAGACGGCGTCGAGCGTCACGATGATCGAGGGGGCGGATGCCTCGAGCCGGCCGTCGGTCATGAACGCGAGCGTCTCGGAGCGGGTGACGATCCGGTGCACCTCGCCGTGCATCCCCTCGACGTCGACCGCGTTCACGTGCGGATCGCGGGCGTCGGGCTCGATCGCGGTGATGCGGCCCTGGCCGAGCACGCGACCGTGGAGCGCGGCGGCGAGCTCCGGCAGGGATGCGGAGCGCGTGGCGAGGTAGCCCTCGCCGAGGCGCAGGGCGCGCTCGGTGCTGCCGTGCACGGCGTGCTCGACGAGGTCGCCGACCGTGAACCCGGCGAACACCGTGCCGCCGACCCCGCCGGCCTGCACGATCGCCGACCGGATGAGGGTCTCGAGGTCGACCGGTCGCCGGGCGTCCACGAGCATGACCCCGCCGGCTCCGGTGTCGCAGGTCGCGATCACCCCGGGCACCTGGTCGACGAGGAGCGACATCTGGTCGAGGCCGGGGACCGCCCGGCCGGTGAGGTCGGCGTCGAGGACCATGCGCTCGCCGGCCACGACCATCGGGGTGAGGCCGTTCATGCCGCCGCCCTCGAGCGAGCACACGGCGGCGGCCGGCTCGCCGACCCAGCGCTCGGCAGCGGCGATGAGCTCGTCGAACGGGCCGTCGCCGACCAGGCGTTCGCCGAGGAGCATCGTGGAGCCGACGAACGCGCCGCCGAGGCACGGCAGCGACGGGTCGAGGTCGCGCACGTCGTGGATGGTGATCGGCCAGAGCGAGGGATCCGCGAGCAGCAGCTCGAGCATCGTGGTGCTGCCGCCCCCGCCCGAGCCGAGCAGCGAGAACCCGCGGCCGAGCGCGGGCAACTGCGCCAGCTCGAGGGTCCTCGCCATGCCTGAAGCCTAGACTCGGGCGGCCTCCGCTGAGCGCTCGACCGGAACGTGCTCGACCGGAATGCGTTCGACCGGAACGTGCTCGACCGGAACGAAGGGCTCGGAGAGCCCGAAGGCCGTGGGGCCGAACGCGGCGAGCGCCGCCGGGGTGCGCATCATCTCGGGCGTCGAGATGCCGAGCACCCGCACCCGCTGCCCGTAGCGCAGCCCCTCCGTCGTGATGGGCTCGGCCGATTCGTGGTCGACGACGCAGATGAGGTCGGGCACGATCGCGACGACCTCGCCGTCGCGACGGGCGATGAGGTTCTCGTTCTGGAACGAGATCTCGAAGGTGCCGCCGTCGGCGGGATCGAGCGGCGAGATCACCGCGCGCCCCTTCGCGAACCCGTCGGTCGTGCGTCGCTCGACGTCGGTCACCTTGCCGACGAAGAGCTCGCGCACGTGCGAGTAGAGCGTCGGCGCCAGCGTCTCGGCGATCGCCTCGAACGGCGAGCGGTGCTGCTCGCGAGCGAGGCGGATGCTGCGGCCGAGCGCCAGCGCCATCGAGATCGTTCGCGGCACCGCGGTGCGCCGCACGTCGGCACCGGACATCGCGTACTCGGCGATGTGGCCAACGCCGCCGAGCCGGATCGTGATGGCCCGGGCCAACCACTCCATCTGGCGGTCGTCGTCACCGGTGTCGATGATGACGCGCTCGCCGCGTTCGCCCGCGAGGGCGAGCGGCGAGCCGTGCACGCCGTAGACCGCGAAGGTCTCCATCGAGAGCTCCGGGAACGCCCGGCCCATGCCGTCGGCGTCGACGACCGGCAGGCCGGTCTCCGCGGCGACGACGAGCGGGATCATCGAGTTGATCCCGCCGCACTCGATGGGCATCGTGGCATCCGCTCGTCGGCCGAGGTGGTCCTCGAGGATGCGCAGGGACAGCGTCGGCTCGGTTCCGGCTGGGATCTTCTCGACCATGACCGTCGGCGCCCCCATCTGCGCGGTGGGGATGACGAAGAGGTCGTCGGCCAATTCGTCCGGGTCGAGGATGGTGATCGACCCGCCGCCCAGCACGCGCTCGACGAGCATCTCGCCGATGTACGGGTCGCCGCCGCCGCCCGTGCCGAGCAGGGTCGCGCCGCGCGCGAGATCGGGCAGGTCGGCCGCCGTCAGTCGCCAGCTCATGCCGCCGTCTCCTCGAGGTCCGCGTCGACGGTGCCGTCGAAGCGATGGGCCGGCCGGTCGTAGCCGAAGTACTCCGGCCCGACGAGGGCGAGGGCTTCGGGCGAGTGCCAGCGCTCGTCGCTCGGCGCGCTGATGACCCGCACCCGCTGGCCGTAGCGAAGCGCCTCCGTCGTGATCGGCAGGCCCGAGTCGTGCTCGAGCACGATGATGAGGTCGGGCGTGGTCACGAGGGTGCGGCCGTCGACCTCGGCGATGAGGTGCTCGTTCTGGAACGAGAGCGTCATCGCGGATGGCGCCTGCGCGGCATCCGCCCCCTCGATGCGGGCCCGGCCGCGCGCGAAGCCGGCCGTGGTGCCGCGCTCGACGTCGACGACCTTGCCGGCGAACAGCTCGCGGCCGCCGAGCAGGGCGACCGTGCGCTCGACCGGGTCGGCCTTCTCGGCGCGTGCGGCGGTGATGCCGCGCCCGATCTCGATGCAGTGCGCGAGCGATCCGGGGACCAGTGCGGCGCGCGCCTGGTCTCCCGACATCGGGAAGCCGGAGATCATCACCGAGCAGCCCATCTCGACGCAGGCCACCCGGGCGATGCGCTCCGTCCAGCTGTTGTCGACGGTCTGCAGCACGCCCACGTTGCCCTTCTCGTCGCCGAAGGCGAGGGGCGAGGCCGTGATGCCGTACAGGGTGGGCAGCACCATCTGGAGCTCGGGGAACGCCCGGCCCATGCCGTCGGCGTCGATGAGCGGCAGGCCGAGCGCGGCGGCCGCCGCGATCGGGATCGTCGAGTTCACGCCGCCGACCTCGGCGCACGCGATGTGCGTCACCGGTCGGCCGAGGTGGGTGCCGAGCGCGTGCACCGGCGCAACCACCTCGTCGAGGCTCGGCAGCTTCTCGACCATGACGGTCGGGGCGCCCATCATCGCGACGGTGAGCACGACCGCGTCGGCCGGCACCTCGTCGAGGGTGGCCACGGTCACGTCGCCGTGCTCGGCGAGCGCTTGGGCGGCGAGCAGCGCACCGATGTAGGGGTCGCCGCCTCCGCCGGTGCCCAGGACGGCCGCACCGCGGGCGAGGTCGTGGATGTCGTCGGAAGTGATCGTCCAGCTCATCGTCACACCGCCATGTCGAGGTCGCCGACGGCCTTGACCCGGATTCGCGTGGCGTTGCCCGGCAGGTAGGGGATCGGGACCTCGTCGAAGTCGACGATCGCGACCGATCGGGGTGCGGCGCCCGCGGCGATGGCCTTGTCGACGGCCTCGGCGCGCACCTCGGAGAGGGCCTCCTCGCGCCGGCCGGGCTCGATGGCGTAGACCTTGTCGATCTCGCCGCCGACCTGCGCGATGGACGCGCCGATCGCGTTCGCCACGGCGTAGTTCTCGGGCCGGTGCACCTTGCCGAACATCGGGAGCAGCTCGGGCAGGAGGATCGATCCGCCCCCGACCGCGACCACGGGGATCGGCTCGGGCGAGGTGCGCATGCGGTCGACCGCCTCGGCGACGCGCTCGGCGATGCGCGCGAGCACCTTCGAGACGAGCGCGGGGTCGAGGTGCGCCACCTTCGACGGGTCGCCGACCTCGGCGCGGCCTGCGGCGACCGCGATGTCGGTCGCCGTCAGGGTGGAGCCGCCGAAGACGAGGGCCTCAGTGGTGAGCCGGTAGCCGACCGACTCGGGCCCGACCTCGCCGGTCTCGGGGTCGACGATGCTGCCGCCGCCGATGCCGATCGAGAGCACGTCGGGCATACGGAAGTTCGTGCGGATGCCCGCCACCTTCACCTCGTTGGCGGTCTCGCGGGGGAACCCGTTGATGAGCAGGCCGATGTCGGCGGTGGTGCCGCCGACATCGACCACGGCGCACGTCTCGAGTCCGCTCGTGATGGCGGCGCCCCGCATCGAGTTCGTCGGGCCCGACGCGAACGTCGCCACCGGGTAGAGGCGCACGTAGTCCTCGTCCATCAGCGTGCCGTCGTTCTGGCTGAGGAAGATCTGCGCGTCGATGCCCTGCTTGCGGACCGCGGCCGTGAGGCCGTCGACGATCTCCGACGCGAGCTCGCGGAGCGCCGCGTTGATGATCGTCGCGTTCTCGCGCTCGAGCAGGCCGATGCGGCCGATCTCGTGCGAGAGCGAGATCGCGACGTCCGGCCCGAGCTCCTCGGCGATGATGCGCCCCGCCTCGACCTCGAGGTCGTGGTTGACCGGGCTGAAGACCGATGAGATCGCGACCGAGCGGATGCCGTTGGCCTTCATGTCGGCCGCATGCGCGCGGAGCTCGTCGGGGTCGAGGGGCGAGATCGGGCGGCCGTCGAACTCGTAGCCGCCGTGCGCGAGGTAGCTCCTCGCGCTGATCGCCTGGGCGAGCGCCTCGGGCCAGTCGACGAGCGGCGGGAGCGCCTTCGTCGCAGGCAGCCCGAGCCGCAGGGCCGCGGTGGGGGCCAGCCGCTTGGCCTCCACGAGCGCGTTGATGAAGTGCGTCGTGCCGATCATCACCGCGTCGATCTGCCCGCCCTCGAACGGGTGCATCGAGCGCAGGTCCTCGATCGCCTGGACGATGCCGGTCGTGACATCCGGTGTGGTCGAGTGCTTCACGCCTGCGAGGGTGGTGGTGCCGTCCATGAGGACGGCATCGGTGTTGGTGCCGCCGACGTCGATGCCGATGTGCATGATGGTGTCGCTTCCGTTTCGTCTGGTTGGGGTGACCGGGTTCAGCGTGCCGCCGGGTCAGCGCGTGGTGGCGGTGGACGTGGAGGTCGCGGTGGCGTCGGCTGCGTCCGCTGCACGCGCCGCGTCGGTGCCGCCGTCCGCCGCACCGGATCCCTCGGCCTGGATGGTGCGCGCCGAGCCGATGCCGCGGACCCAGCCGAGCTTGCCGGCGATCACGTAGAGCACCATCGACGTGATGAGCGAGAGCACCGGCGGGATGCCCCAGGTGACGAAGTAGCCGACCAGGGCCGAGATCGCCCAGATGATGATCGTCGCCGGCACGATCCGCGGCGCGGACGCCGGGAGGGAGCCCGCCTCGCGCGTCGCGTCGAGGTCGCCGCGCCAGCGCTTCACGATGAAGTACTCGGCCACCATGATGCCCGCGATCGGCGGGAACGCGACGCCGAGGATGATGAGGAACTCGGTGAACTGACCCAGGATGCCGACGGCGGCGAGGATCGATCCGACCACGCCGAGCACGATCGTGGTGGTCACGCGGTGCAGGTTGCGGTTGAACGCCGTCGAGATGAAGTTCACGAGGCCGAGCGTGGAGGAGTACAGGTTCCAGTCGTTGATCTTCAGGGTGCCGGTGATCACGATGATCAGGCCGACGAAGCCGATCGACGAGGTGACGATCGCGACGATGTTGCCGGATGCCGCGGCGTGGGCGAGCAGGACGCCGGCCAGTCCGATCACGAACTCGCCGAGGGTCACGCCGACGACCGTCTGCTTGACGACATCCGCTCGCGACCGGTTGAAGCGCGTCATGTCGGCGGTGATGATCGCGCCGACGATGAGCCCGCCGGCGACGATGCCGGTGCCCTGCCACACGGTCATGGTCGGGCCCGGGGCGGGGCCGGTCAGCAGCTCGACGATGTCGTGGTTCGCGAGCTCGCTGATGATCGACCAGCCCACGAGGATGAGGAAGAGCGGAACCGTGATGTTCGCGAGCCACTGCATGCCCTTGAAGCCGAACGCCACGATCGCGGTCACGGCGAGGCCGAACAGGAGGCTCCAGGCCCAGATGGGCATGACGCCCGGCAGGAGCACGTCGAGCGACTCCGCCGAGATCGCCGACTGGATGCCGAACCAGCCGATGAGGCTGATGCCGATCGCGAGCCCGACGAGTGATGCGCCGATCTCCCCGAACCCGGTCCAGCGGGCCAGGAGGGCGGTGTTCAGTCCCTCCTTCTGCCCGATGATGCCGACGATGCACATGATCACCTCGAGGATGATCGACCCGAGCAGGAGGGCGAGGGCGGCTTCGCCGAAGGTCATGCTGTAGCCGAGGGTGGCGCCGAGCAGGAACTGCGAGAGTGCGGAGACCTGCCCGAAGCGCTGCACTGCGATGCCGAACCAATGCTTCTGTGCGCCGCGGGTGACGCGCGACAGCGCGAAGTCGTCAGCGTGAACCATGCGAGACATGAGCGTCCTTCGAGTTTGGGGGGACTGGTTGGACTCAAAGTAGTCACCGCCCGACCGGGTGACCATGTGCGTTCTGCACTGATCGGGACAAGGATTCAGCGGAACGCACATGCCATTGACTGCGCCTGGGCTGCGCGTGGCGGACACTCCTTTCCAGCGATGCCGCGCGAAGGTGAACCGGCCTTGCTCGGGATCGACGGCGCGGAGGTGGACGCCCATGGTTCCGGCTCATGTGCATGGTCGTGCACTTGACCGAAACGCATGACCGCATCCGACGCGGTGCGGTGGTCGGCCTACGCCTCCGACTCCCCTTGCAGGGCCCGCACCTCGATCGGGGTCTGCAGGGCCCGCGAGGCGCGCGTCGCCCACTCCACGGCCGTCGCCTCGTTCGTGGCCTCGATCACCCAGAAGCCGCCGACGTACAGCGGCGCTTCGACGAACGGCTCGTCGAGCACGCGCGGCTCGGCGCCCGAGGCATCCACGGTCTTCGCCGTCGACGGCGGGTGCAGTCCGCCGGCGAACCGGAACGCGCCAGACTCGACGAGCGCGGTGTTGAACTCGTCGACCGCGGCCATCACGGCCGCGAGCTCGGCCGGGTCCATGGCCTGCATCGACTCCATCGTCGGCTCGTCGGGGCATGGTCAGGAAGTACTGGGTCATCGCTCTGTCCTCTCGTGAGCGGGCGGAGGTCGCCCTCACTTCAGACGTCGAACGACGAGCGGGTCGATCGACATGGTCCCCGACATTTGATTCCGGATGCCGCGATCACCGCGCCGATCAGGCGCGGATGCGCTCGACGAGCCTTGCCAACTCGGGGAAGCTGCGCGACACGGTGACCCAAAGCCCGTCGGCGTCGACGCGGTCGTAGTGGTGCACCACGAAGTCGCGGTTGCGCGCGGCCTGCGACCAGAGTGGGTCACTGAAGCGTGACGGGTCCGCGGAGACCAGGCGCTTCGCGAGGTCGCCGACGCGATTCGACAGGGCCTCGAACGCCAGGGGGATCGCCGGGTCGCGGCCGAAGTCGTCGCGACCGCGCGCGACCAGCGTCGAGGCGGTCTCGAGCGTCGCGCTGAGGTCGTCGAGCCAGCGGTCGATGCGGGCGGCCGGCCTCACAGGTCGACGGCCTCGGCCAGCACGGCACGATCGCGCTTCGGGTCGAGCGAGCGACGCGACACGACATCCACCGCTCGGTCGAGCAGCGACTCCAGGTCGAGCTCGAATTGGGCGAGATCGAAGAGCGACGCATCGGGGTCGGGATCGACGAGGAGGTCGACGTCGCTGTCCTCGGTCTCGTCGCCGCGCGCCACCGAGCCGAACACCTGCACGGAGCGGATGCGATTCGCGCGGGCGAGTCGCTCGATGAGCGGCTTGCGGCGGTGGAGGAGGTCGAGCACGGGTTCCGGTGCGCGCTCGACGGCGGAGGAGGGCGTGCCGAGCGCTGCGAACGGCACGAGCACCGCCTCGGGCTTTCGGTGCGACCCGATGACGACCGGGCGCGCTTCCGCGCCACGAGCTCGGAACTCGCGGAGCAGGCCCGAGAGGCCGGCGCGCGCCACGGCGACCGGCATGACCGGGCTGTCGGCGAGGTCGTCGAGCTGACGTGGGGTCACGGGTCGATTGTAGCCAAAATGTACAGAAATATGTACATATTGCGACGTGCGCTGAGCGACGCGATACGCGCAGGGACGCGCGGGCGAACACCGTGCCGATCGCCGTCACCCGATGACGATATGTATCGGATCAGATACACTAATTCGGATGGACGGCGAAGACCGTAGCAGCGGGTCGCCGGAACTCGCGGACATCCACCCCGACCTTCGGCTCGTCCTCGAGTCGGCGGCCCGACTGCAGGAACTCGTGCCCGACACTGTGACCGTTCGCGGTTCGGTGGCAGCGCGCTACGCGCGGCATCGCGCTTCGTATGACCACGACCACGTGGTCGCCGATCTGCGGGACCGCTTCGAGGTGCTGCTCGACGCGCTCGAACGCGAAGGCGGCTTCGTGACGAATCGGCTCGTGCCGGGCAAGATCATCCTCGGTGAACTCGGCGGAATCGAGACCGGCATCCGCCAATTGATCCGCACCCGACCGCTCGAGACGCAGCGCGTCGATCTGCCGTCCGGCCGGAGCGTCGCGGTGCCGACCCTCGCGGAGACACTCCGGGTCAAGGGATTCCTCATCGTGCGCCGCAACCAGACTCGCGACTACCTCGACGTCGCCGCGCTCACTGCGCGGTATGGGGTCGACCGCGCGGCAGACGTACTCGCCGACATCGATGCCTACTACGCGGATGACACGAAGCCCGCGTCGGAACGGCCGGTGCGCGACCAACTCGTGCGTCAACTCGCCGATCCCTCACCGCGCGACGCCAGCACGACGCGGCGGCTCGCCGGATACAAAGGCCTGAACCCGCGCTGGCACGACTGGAACGACGTGACGGCAGCATGCCAGGCGCTCGCTGCCGCCATCACGGTCCGGGCGGGCGACCGATCGGAGGGGGTGTGAGATGGCCCTGCGATTCCGCAACCTCGAGGTGACGCCGGAGGACCCCGTCGACCGGTGGGGTGCCGAAGGCATGCTCGCCGCGATCGACCGCGGCGGCGTGGACGACTGGCGGAAGATCATCCTCGCGATCCGGGTCGCTCCGTACGGCCCGGTCGCGGCCGACCTCGAAGAGGCCCTCGAACTGGCCGAGTCCCGAGGTTCGGCGCAGTTGCTCCGAAGCGCTCTCGAGGGGGCCCGTCAGACGCCCGAGCAGCGCGTCATCGAACGACTCCGCATGCTCGCGTTCGAGACCGACATGAGCCAGGGCGACCTCGCGGCGCGCATCGGCACGAGTCGCACGCGACTCAACTCGTACCTCTCGGGGGCGGTGATGCCGTCGGCAGCGCTGGTCGAACGAGTCGCCGAGGTCGGTCGCACCCGGCGCAGTGAGCTGGTCTGAGCGAGCCTCGCGATTGCGACGCCGGCGGGTCTAGCCTGTTGGCCGTGGGGCGGAGGATCGCCCCGGCCGGGATGACAGGCGTCATCGCCGGGGTAGTCGTGGTCGGAACGGGTGCAGCCACTCTTGGGGCGGCAACCGGAGGGAGCACGTTCGCGCTCGGGGCAGCCCAAGTCGGCGTTCTGGCGGGTGTGCTCACCATCGTCGGTACCGTCATCGTGAGGAGGCTCTGGCTCGCGGGAACGATCACGAACAGCGTGGATGCGACCGTAGACCCGGAAGCGGCCGGCATCATCCCGGTCGCGCTCGTCACCCGGTCCGTCTCGGACTGGTGGGTCGCCGCCACGATCCTCCGAATCGCGGAGCGAGGCATCATCGTCATCCACCACGTGTCCAGCGCGGACATCGGCGGTGGCCACGACCGGATCAGGTTCGAACTCATCGGAGATCCGACGGCCGTGGAGGCGGCCGCGCTCGCCGGAGACGACGATGCGGCTGTCGCGAGAGCGCTGTTCGGCCATCGGCTCGCGCACGGCGTCCAGGCTGCCGGTGCGCCGAGCGCGGCGACACGTGCACGTCTTGCGAAGGTCGGGCGATCCGGCGCGCGGGAGGCCGCGCGCTCGTACGTCGACACGGTGCCGAAGCGATGGCGCAGGGCCCTGTTCGCGCTCGACCTCCTCGCGTTCATCGCCGGCCTGGTGGTACTCTCACGTGCGAATCGGCCGGAGGAGGCACTCGTCGCAGCCGCGGCATTGGTGATGGGTTCAGTCGCCTAGTACTGCTGGATCTACGTCGTCCCGCGGTGGGCCACGCTGAACAGCGAAGGCCTCCGACTGCGCCAGAATGCGACACCTCGTGCGCTCGCAGTCGCAGACTCCGAGCGTCGGGCCGACGGCAGTCGCGTCCTCCCGTGGGCGGTGCTGTTCCGATGGCCCGCCGTGATCTCCCGCTTCGCGCGGAACGCGGACGAGGCCGGCACCACTCCCGACTGGTATCGAGCGGATGGCGGATTCTCACCGACCACCTTCATCGCGGATGTCGCAACGATCGCGAAGGCATTCCGGATGGCCGGTCCCGACCGTGAGGATACGCTCGCGGTCGAAGCCACCTCCGCGACGGTGACCGCCGAGCGCGGGTGGAGGTTCGCCGACGGCATCCTCGGCCTCGGTGGCGACGATGGCGACGGTACGAGCTGAGGTGCGCGTGTGGTCAGTCGGGACGAGGTGGCCTGTGCGGAACCGAGCACATTCGGACCCCGACCGGGTGGCTGCCCCGCGAGACCACGAGCCCGTTCTCCCGCCGACTCAAGGGACTCGCGGCACAGGTGTCGTCGGCGTAGCGTGCGCAGCGTGGCGGCATCCGTGTGATCCCGGCGGATGCCGGGGATGGTGGCGCATGAGCGCGGTGATGGTGCTGAGCGGGATGGCTCGGGAGGGCCCGATCGTCACGTCGATCGCCGGTTGGCCCACGTTCGTGCCGGCGACGCAACGTATCCGGCTGACCTCCTCCTCGAATGCACGCGGGATTCGGGCGCGGTCGACCTTCTGCGATCGGCCCAGGAACCGGGCACGCAACTCCTGGGTGCGCTGTTCGCCGGCGTCCCGCGTCGAGGTGATCGGGTCGAACTCATCCGGACGTCGATGCTCGAGGAGCGACTGGCGGAGTCGTCCGCGCGATGCATGGCGCGGTATCGCGCGGACTTCGGTCGCGCCGACCCCGCACCTCGAGGTGCGCCGTCGCGCGTCGGCCGCATCCTGACAGTCATCGCGGGCGCGGGCAGCCTCGTCGCGCTCGTGATCGCGATGTTCGCGGGCGCCGCCGTCGCGGCAGGGGCCGCGACCGGCGTGCTGGTGCTCGCCGTCGTCACAATCGTGGCGGCATCCGTCCCGTACGAGGCGAGTACCGAGTCACTGGAACCGCTCAACTCCACCGGGAAGCTGCTTCGCACTCGCGCCGAGTCGATGCGAGGTGCATTGCGATCCGTCGACGTCGCTTCCGTCGCTGACGGCGAACGACTGCTCCGTGGGCGGTGCTGTTCGACATCGAGGGTCCGATCGTCCGGTTGGGCTCGCTCATCGAGGCGGGCGCTGCGGTGCCGACGTGGTATCTCTCCGAGGTGCCGGTGACCTCGCATCGCTTCGTGTCGTGCATGAACGATCTCGTCATTCGGATGCGAACCCCGTTCATTCCCGGTCCGATCACCATCTGATGCTGGGGCCGCGCGAGTGCGTCCGCACCGACGCGGCCCCGAGGCATCCGCTGCCGCTCCGAGACCGGGCTCGGGCTGGCCGCCCTCAGACCAGCGCCGCTTCCCGCTTCGCGGCCTCCATCCGGCCCAGCCGCTGCCAGGTCTCGACGACCGTGTCGGGGTTGAGCGAGATCGACGAGATGCCCTGCGACATGAGCCATTCGGCGAAGTCGGGGTGATCGCTCGGGCCCTGGCCGCAGATGCCGACGTACTTGCCGCGCGAGACGCACGCCTCGATCGCCATGCTCAGCATCTTCAGCACCGCGGGGTCGCGCTCGTCGAAGACGCGCGCCATCTCGGCCGAGTCGCGGTCGACGCCGAGCGTGAGCTGGGTGAGGTCGTTCGAGCCGATCGAGAAGCCGTCGAAGTGGTTGAGGAACTCGTGCGCGAGCACCGCGTTGCTCGGCACCTCGCACATCATCACGACCTGCAGGCCGTTCTGCCCGCGGACCAGCCCGTTCTCGGCGAGCGCCGCGATGACGGCCTCGGCCTCGGCGATCGTGCGGACGAACGGGATCATGATCTTGACGTTCGTCAGCCCCATCTCGTCGCGGACGAACTTCAGGGCCTGGCACTCGAGGTCGAAGCACTCCCGGAAGCCCGGCGAGACGTACCGCGACGCCCCGCGGAAGCCGAGCATCGGGTTCTCCTCGTCGGGCTCGTAGCGGTCGCCGCCGACCAGGTTGGCGTACTCGTTCGACTTGAAGTCCGACATCCGCACGATCACCGGGCCCGGAGCGAACGCGGCCGCCAGCGTCGAGACGCCCTCGGCGACGCGCTTGACGAAGAAGTCGCGCGCGCCAGCGTACGGCGCGATGCGCTTGCGGATCTCCTTTGCCACCTCGGGCGCCTGGTCGTCGACGTCGAGCAGTGCCTTCGGGTGGATGCCGATCTGACGGTTGATGATGAACTCGAGGCGGGCCAGGCCGATGCCGTCGTTCGGGGTTTGCGCGAAGTTGAAGGCCTGCTCGGGCGTGCCGACGTTCATCATCACCGACGTCGGGATCTCGGGCAGGTCGCCGAGGTCGGTGTACTCGATCGAGTAGTCGAGCGTGCCCTCGTAGACGTACCCGGTCTCGCCCTCACCGCACGAGACGGTGAGCTGCTGGCCGTCGATGAGGGCGGATGTCGCATCGCCCGTGCCGACGACGGCGGGCACGCCGAGCTCGCGGGCGATGATCGCCGCGTGACAGGTGCGGCCGCCGCGGTTGGTGATGATGGCCGACGCCATCTTCATCACCGGCTCCCAGTCGGGGTCGGTCATGTCGGCCACGAGCACGTCGCCCGGGTTGAACTCGTGCATGTCCTCGATCGAGGAGAGCACGCGCGCCGGGCCGGCGCCGATCTTGTGCCCGATCGCGCGACCCTCCGTGACGACCGTGCCGCGCTCGCCGAGGACGAATCGCTCGGTGCGCCCCGTGCGACGGGCGACGACCGTCTCGGGGCGGGCCTGCACGATGTAGAGGCGTCCGTCGATGCCGTCCTTCGCCCACTCGATGTCCATCGGCCGGCCGTAGTGCTTCTCGATGCTGACCGCGTAGCGGGCGAGCTCCTCGATCTCGGCGTCGGTCAGGCTGAAGCGTCGCGCCTCGGGCGGCGTGACCGGCACGAACTCGACCGTGCGGCCGACGTGCTTCGACTTCGTGTAGATCATCTTCGTGGCCTTCTCGCCGACCGTGCGCTTCAGGATGGCGGGGCGGCCCGCGTTCAGCGCCGGCTTGTAGACGACGAACTCGTCGGGGTTCACGGCGCCCTGCACCACGCCCTCGCCGAGGCCGTACGCCGACGTGATGAGCACCGCGTTCGAGAAGCCCGACTCGGTGTCGATGGTGAACATCACGCCCGACGAGGCGAGGTCGCTGCGCACCATCCGCTGGATGCCCACCGACAGCGCGACGTCGAGGTGGGCGAAGCCGTGGTGCACGCGGTACGAGATCGCGCGGTCGTTGTAGAGCGACGCGAACACCTCGTGCACGGCCTGGAGGATCTGGTCGATGCCGCGGATGTTGAGGAACGTCTCCTGCTGGCCGGCGAAGGATGCGTCGGGGAGGTCCTCCGCGGTCGCGCTCGAGCGCACGGCCCATGAGACCGGGTCGGCCGGGTCCTCGCCCTCGGTGAGGGTCGCGTACGCGCCCCGGATCTCGGACTCGAGGTCGTCGGGCAGCGGGGTCGCGATGATGTCCTCGCGGATGGTGCGGCCGGCGCGGGCCAGGGCGAGCGTGTCGGAGCTGTCGAGCCCGAGGAGCGTTGCGGCGATCCGGTCCTCGAGGCCGGTCTGCGCGAGGAAGCTGCGGAACGCGTCGGCCGTGGTCGCGAACCCCTCGGGGACGTTCACGCCGGCGGCGCCGAGGTTGTGGATGAGTTCACCGAGCGAGGCGTTCTTGCCGCCCACCTTCCCGATGTCGTCGAGGCCGAGGTCGGAGAGCCAGAGGATGTTCGTGGTCACGGTGGACTCCCTTTCGATGTCGTGAGGCGATGGGGCCGGCGGGATCGGTGCCGGTGAATCGAGGTTGCCTCACGGCTCGGGTGCGACTTTGCCAAATCAGGGCGAAAGAATCGCTGGAATTAACCGATTCGGCCGGAAATGGTCACCTTGATCGGCGGACTGCGTCGAGAACCGATGAATGTTTCGTGCGTATGACGGCGAGGGTGGGCCCGGGCGCGACTCCGTCCGGCGCCGCGCCTGTCCCGCGGCTCCGCCCGGGCGGCGCGCCGGGCCGCCCCGCGGGCCGCCCCGCCCCGTGCAGGTCCTGCGGCTCCGCATGGCCCCGCGACGTCCCGGCCGACCGTTGCCGGTTTCGTCATGTGCACGGTCGTGCACATGAGCGAACGCGACACCGTCGGCCGGCCGGCAGCACACTCGGACTCGCCGCGTCGGAGCAGAGTCGACCGGGCGTGCGCGGGCGCGCCGCGGCATCCGTCATCGCCACCTCATCGGCGCAGGCGGCGACTGCTCGCACCTATCGATGCAGGTGCGCCGGCTGGCCGGTCGCGCCGCGGATGTCCTTCTCCGCGGTGTGCAGCATGCGCTCGGCGAGGTTGCGCAGCGCGCGCGACACGGCGAGCTCGTCGCCGATCTCGGGCACGCTCGGATCGAGCGGATTGCGCTGCGCGTGGCCGTCGCCGGTCACGTCCATCCCTGCCGGAGTGCGCAGGCTGACGTGCGCCCAGGTGCTGTCTTCTTGCTCGTCGATGTCGACGGTGACGCTCCACTGCTTCGTCGCAGTCATGGAACTCACCACCCCTCCCGGTCGATTCCACCGCCAGCGTAGGACGGGGTCGGGCGGGCGGCGTCGAGTCCGTGCAAGGTGTCCACCCCGCGGGTGCTCGTTCGGTCGAATTCGCAGGACGAGCCGGGCGATGGGGGCGCGGGCGGATGGATCGGGCGTGTCATCCTGCGAACTCGCAGTCGCACCCGCGCGTCGCCTACCGGATGAGGGCGATCGCGAGCCCGTCCCACCCCTTCGCGCCGACGGTCTGGAGCGCCGTGGCATCCACCCGCGGGTCGCTGCCGAGCAGTTCGAGGCCGCGCTGCGTGCCGACCACCATCGGGTCGACGCTGTCGGGTTCGGCGACCTCGCCCGCGCGGCCGATGTTGTCGACGACGATGACCGTGCCCGGGCGCCCCAGCCGGATCGCCCAGTCGAGGTAGAGCGCGTTCGACTCCTTGTCGGCGTCGATGAAGACGAGGTCGAAGGGGTCGGCGGCGGCGTCGGCGCGTCCGTGCTCGGCGAGCCGCTCGGCGAGGTGCGGCAGCGTGTCGGCGGCGCGGCCGACGATGATCTCGACGCGGCCCGCGACATCCGCTCGCTCGAGGTTGGCGCGCGCCACGTCGGCATGCCGCTGCTCGAGCTCGAGCGTCACCACGAGACCCTCAGGCCCGATGCCACGGGCCAGGTGGATCGTCGAATAGCCGCCCAGCGTGCCGATCTCGAGCACTCGTCGGGCTCCCGTCATGCGGGCGAGCAACTCGAGGAGCCGGCCCGCGAGTGGGGTGACCTCGATGGCGGGAAGGCCCGCGGCGAGGGAGTCGCGGCGGGCGGTGGTCAGGGCGGGATCGTCGTCGAGCAGGGCCGCGGCGAGGTAGTCGTCGACGCGGCGCCAGTTCGCGAGGGTGGGGTCGGCCATGGGGTCAGCCTCGTCGGGGTTCGACGGGGCGTCAACGGGTGGCGGCCTGGCCGAGTCGGCACGGTGGCCGAGGCTCCGACGTAGACGCTTCGGCCGGCGATGTCGGAGGGGCCGCCTAGCGTGGGGCGTACTTACTCGTGAACTCGTGCCGGGCTCGGAGTGGAACATGAAGGTGCTGGTCGCGACCGGCGAGGCCCAGGGTACGAGATCGACCGACGTCATGCGGTGCGTCGAGGGTGAGCTCGTCCACATGATCGAGGCGTGCCCCTACAGCGCGCGACATCCGTACGGCTCGTGCGACTGCGGCCGCACGTTCCGCGGCATGACGAGCGACGGGGTCACGACGACCGCGGTCGTGCGAACGATGTCCGATCTCGACTTCGCGGCGTACGTCGACTGTCTCGACGCCACGCACCGGTTCAAGCGGAAACTCGGGTGCACGTGCGAGTTCGACGCGGTCGCTCAGGCATGGAACCTCGTGGCGATCGCCGGCGTGCTGCCCGAGGGCACGATCGTCGAGCGGCTCGTCGATCGCGTGGTGGTGCGGCGAGCGGTGGGGTCGTGATGATTCTGGAGCGCAGGCCACGGTGGCGTTACTCTTCGACCATGCCGCATGGTGAGATCGAGGGACGCGAGCTTCGCCGAAGCTCGGGCAGGGTTCTGGAGGCGATGGAACGCGGGGAGGCGATCATGCTGACGCGGGATGGGCACGCGATCGGGCGATTCATCCCCCTTTCTGAGCGCACCTTCGTGTCGAGGTCGGAGTTCGACGCGGGATCGCGCATGGTTGCCTCGATCGATCTCGATCGCTTCCGCGCCGACCAGGAGGACCTCGGAGTCTCGACGCTGCGCGACCCGCATTCGCTTTGAGGGCCGAGGTAGCCGAAGCACCTCAGTCCCGCCACGCCCCCAGCTTCTCCGGGTTCATCACGATCCACAGGTCGGCGACGCGGCCGGCGACGACGTTCAGGTTGACGACGCCGATGACCACGCCGTCGCGGAGCACCGCGAAGCCCGTGCCATCCGTCGTCGCCGTCGGCTCGACCCGGTCGGCCGGGTTCTTGGCGAGCAGGCCCAGCAGGAACCGCGCCACGTTCTCGGCGCCGAACACGGGCTTGCGGGCCGCCGAGACGAGGCCGCCGCCGTCGGAGCGGAGCGTCACGTCGGGGTCGAGCACGCGGGTGAGGGCGGCGAGGTCGCCCGCCTGCGTGGCGGCGGCGAACGCGGCGACCACGGCATCGTGCTCAGCGCGCGAGACCTGACGGGAACGCTCGGCGGCCACGCGGCGCCGGGCCGAGGTCGCGAGTTGGCGCACCGCGGCGGGGGAGCGGCCGACGATCTCGGCGATCTCGGGAAACGGCACCGCGAACACGTCGTGCAGCACGAACGACACCCGTTCCGGCGGCGTCATGGCCTCGAGCACGACGAGCAGCGCGCTGCTCACCGCCTCGTCGAGGGTCACGCGGTCGAGCGGGTCGGGTGCGGCGTCCGTCTGGGCGGTGACCGATCCGCCGGCGACACCGGCGGAAACGGCGGGGGCGGATGTCGCGGCCGCGCCGGAGCCCGCAGCGAAGTACCCGGCCGGCAGCGGCTCGGGCAGCCACGGGCCGACGTACCGTTCGCGCCGCGCCCGCGCGGTGCCGAGCAGATCGAGGCACACGCGCCCCGCGACGCGGGTCAACCAGCCCGCGGGATTCGCGATCGCATCGCGCTCGGCATCCGACATCCGATACCAGCGCACGTACGTCTCCTGCACGGCGTCCTCTGCCTCGCCGGTCGTGCCGAGCATGCGGTACGCGAGCGCGAGCAGCCGGCGTCGCTCGTCGATCACGTCGGCGAGCTCGGCGCGGGCGTCATCCCGCGGGTCGCCGTCGCCGTCGTCCTCTCGCGCGTCGGTGCCGTGGGCGTCGCGCTCCGGGTCATCCGTCATCGTCATTCCCATTCCCTCCCACCCAGCATGACGACACAGCGCCCCGAACCGTGAGATTCGTCACACTTCGGCCCGCTGTTTCGTCAGAGTGTGCATGAGCAGAATCCACACGGCCGCGCTCGCAGCATCGGCGGCCATTGCACTCATCGTCGGCGGATGGGCGTTCTTCGCGCCCCGATCCTTCTACGACTCCTTCCCCGGCATCCTCGGCACCTGGATCTCGACCGACGGAGCCTTCAACGAGCACCTCATCCGCGACGTCGGCGCCTTCTACCTCGGGCTGGGCGTCGCGAGCGTCGCTGGGCTGGTCTGGCGGAGCCCGGTAGTGTTCCGCATCCTCGGCCTCGCCTGGACGACCTTCGGTGCCTTGCACCTCGGCTACCACGTCACGCACCTCGGCCACCAGGGCGTCGCCGACGACATCGCCGCGATCACGTCCCTCACGTTCGCGCTCGTGCTCGGCGTCCTCCTGCTGATCCCGGGGCGCGACCAGGGCCGAGCGGATGCCGCGACCGGAGCGGATGCCGCGGGCCGCGCGCCGCACGCCCGAGGCTCGGGCCCCGCGGCATCCGCCCCGCCCTCGGGCCGAATCGCCGCCCCCACGACGGAGGTGACCCGATGAGGATCGCTATCGCCGGGGCGACCGGTGTCGTCGGACGCCATACCGTCGCCGCCGCGGAAGCCCGCGGGCACGACATCCTGTCGCTCACCCGCCGCGCCGGTTACGACCTCGAGCGCGGCACCGGACCCGCGGGTGCGACACTGGCTGCCGCGCTCGACGGCATCGACGCCGTGATCGACGTGACGAGCGTGCAGACCACCGCGGCGAAGCGGTCGCGCGCATTCTTCACCGCGGTCACCGAGCACCTGCTCGCCGCCGAGCGCGACGCCGGCGTGCGCCATCACGTCGCACTGTCGATCGTCGGCATCGACGGCGTCGAGGCGTCGTACTTCGCCGGCAAGCACGCGCAGGAGCGCCTCATCGAGTCCGGCCCGGTGCCGCACACCATCCTGCGCGCGACGCAGTTCCACGAGTTCGCCGAGCAGGTGACGGCCCGGCTCTCGCTCGGTCGTCTGATCACCCCGATTCCGGTCGGGCGGTACCGGTCGGTGGCGGCGCGCGAGGTCGGGGCACGGCTCGTCGCGCTCGCCGAGGGCGGCGCCGTCGGTCGTGCGCGCGACCTCACGGGCCCGCGCGAGGAGCGGCTCGTCGAGATGGTGCGACGCATGTTCGCCCGCGACGGTGTGAGCCGTGCGATCGTCGAGTTCCCGCTGCCCGGGGCGTACGGGCGGGCCTCGGCGTCGGGCGTGCTGCGCGGCGGCGCGGACGCCGACCGCGCCACGATCACGTTCGACGAGTGGCTGGCGTCGCCCGGCCACACGCCGGTCGGCGCGCGAGCGGATGCCGCGGCATCCGCTCAGGCGAAGGCGCCGACGCAGCAGGACGGCGGGCGCGCGGCCGGGCGGTAGCGAGTACGCAGGATGAGCCGCGTCACCCCGGGTCCCGGCGAGGCCGTGGCACGGCTCACCCTGCGAACTCAACGATCTGCCACTGTCGGGGTTCCGGAATACGCAGGATGAGCTGCGTCAGAGGTCACCAGCGAGACCCATGGCACCGCTCGTCCTACGAACCGATCGGCCCGGCGGGCCCAAGCGGGGCCCCGGCGGGGCGTGATGGTGCGAGTTCGCAGGATGAGCCCCGTCATCTCGCTTCACGGGAGGTCATCGCACGTCTCATCCTGCGAACTGCGCGGTCCGGCGGACGGGCGGCGGCGAACGCACCGCCCCGGGCACCGCGGCAGACGGCCCGGCGCGCAGGAGGTCAGCTCGCGCCGTACTCGAACACCAGCCGGGCCGGAACGTCGCCGTGCAGCACCTCGTCGACGGCGGTGTTCACGTCGCCGAGGTCCCGCGGCACCGCGACCACGCGCGTGCGCCCGAGCGCGTGCAGCGCGAACACCTCGGCGAGATCCTGACGGGTGCCGACGATCGAGCCGATGATCGAGATGCCCTTCAGCACGGTGTCGAAGATGGGAACGGTGAGCGTGCCCTCCGCGGGCAGCGAGACGAGCACCATCCGACCGCCGCGGTTCAGCGAGGAGAACGCCTGGTCGAACACCTGCGGCGCGACGGCGAGGACGATCGCGACATCCGCCCCGCCGACCTCGGCGATCGCCGCGACCGGGTCGACCTTCGACGCGTCGACGGTGTGGTCGGCGCCGAGTTCGCGGGCGAGGTCGAGCTTCTCCTCGGTGATGTCGACAGCGATGACCTCGGCGCCGACGAGCCGCGCGTACTGCACCGCGAGGTGGCCGAGACCGCCGACACCGAATACGGCGACACGCTCACCGGGCACGACCCGGGCGTTCTTCACGGCCGCATACGTCGTGACGCCCGCGCAGGTCAGCGGCGCGGCATCCAAGGCGGAGACGCCCTCGGGCACCGGCGACGCGAACTTCGCGTCGGCGATCGCGTACTCGGCGTACCCGCCGTCGATCGAATACCCGGTGTTCTGCTGTGCCTCGCAGAGGTTCTCGCGTCCCGAGACGCAGTAGCGGCACTCGCCGCAGGCGTGCCCGAGCCACGGCATCGCGACACGTTCGCCGACCGACCGCGAGGTGACGCCCTCGCCGACCTTCTCGACGATGCCGACGCCCTCGTGCCCCGGCACGAACGGCAGGCCGGGCTTCACCGGCCAGTCGCCGCGCATCGCGTGGATGTCGGTGTGGCAGAGCCCGCACGTCTCGAGGCGCACGAGCACCTGCCCGGGTCCCGGCTCCGGGATCGGCCGGTCCTCGAGGTCGACGGGCCGGTCGAACGCCGTCACGACGGCTGCACGCATGATGTTCCTCCTGTGGATCGGTGGGATCGAGGGCCCGGCATCGACGCGGCGCCCCGTCTCCGAGTCTGGAGGCCGCGGTCAGGTGATCACGGGGACTTGGTCCTGCGCCGTCCGATCGGCGGATGCCGCGGCAGCGCGGGCAGCGCGATCGGCGTGGCGGCCGCGCCCGATCGCCCGATGGTTCCGTTCTCGAACGTGGTGGAAAGGTATTCCGCGTTCACTTCTCCACCTGGTTCGGATGAGTCCCCATGACGCGCGGCGCTCGCAGATCGGACCGCTGTGCGGGTTCGCAGGATGAGCCGCGCGATGCCCGCCGTGTGAATCCGCCGCGGGTTGACTCGTGTCGTCCTGCGTACTCGCCTTCGTCAAGCGAGGCGAGCGCGACCCCTGCGGCGGCAGGTGGTACGACGGTCATGGCGAGCGGATGCCACGGCCCCCGCGACGCGGACGTCGTGAGCTCATGCGAAGACGGCGGCCGCGGCGAGCAGCAGCCCGGCCGCGCTCGCCCACGCCCGGAGCTGCGTTCCGCGGCGCCAGAGCTTCTCGCCCGTGAGCAGCGCGGCGACGACGACGGTGGCGACGAGCGGATGTCCCGCCAGCGCCAGCACCGCCATGGCCGGGCCGCACGCGATCACGCACGTTCCCGCGTTCCGGAGGCCGAGCGCGGCGGCCGAGCCGTACGCCGCCGCACCTCGAAGCCGGATCGGTGCCGTTCGGCAGCAGCGCGCGAGCGCGTGGCGCTTGGCCGGGGTGAGTTCCCAGAGCGCGGCCGCGACGATCATGACGACGAGGGCGGCCCGCGGCGCGGGCCCGAGACCGGGCCTGGCTGCGAGACCGGTCGTGGCGATGGCGGCGCCGACGAGCGCGGCGCCGACGACCGCGGCGCCGACGACCGACCATGCCGCCAGGTAGGCGCCGACGAAGGTCGCGACCATCGGCGCGCGCCGGGCCGGGCGGCTCACGTCGGCGACGTACCGCACGAGCGGCAGGACCGTCGGGAGCATCATCGCCGCGACCATGAGGGTCCACATCGCGAGGGCCGGGGCGACCTCGGCGAGGCCCGCCGCGTCGGCGGCAGGGAGCGGCGAGGCCGCGGCATCCGCACCGGTACCTGTCGACGCGTCGGCGCGGGGTGAGCCGGCGCCGACCGGCGAGCCGAGTCCGGGCGGCGGATGCCGGTGACCCGGCGTTCCGCCCGAACCGGAGGTCGCATCCGTCGCGACCGCGATCGCGAACCACCCGATCCACGCCGTCGCGGCGACGCCGAGCACGGCGAGCTCCTCGCGCCGCAGTGCGCGCAGACCCGCGCCGAATCGTCCGAACGGCGCGTGCGCGCGGGGAGTCGTCGGCGCGCGGGATCGAGCGCCGGGCGCGCCGACACCGCGCGGCGCCGCATCGCCGAACCGGGCCGTCGCGCCCGCCGCGCGCGGCGCTGCACCGGCACCGCGCCTGGCAGCGCCGATCGCCCTCACGTCGAGACCCGACATCCGTCACCCCGCGAAGACGTCGATGCTGCCGATCGAGAGCTCCGGGTCGGGCGACCGGTCGGAGGCCTCGCCGCCGAGGCGGAGCGTCACGCGCGCGACCGACGGGTTCCAGGTGCCGGCCGCGATGAGGTCCTCGACGATCTCCGTGATCTCGAACGTGAACGACAGTCCGTGCTCGGAGTCGGGCTCGTCGGCCCGCTCGGCGCCGAAGGTCGGCAGCGTCGCGACGAACCTCGCCGCCTCGGGGTCGTCGCCATCGGGGTCGAGGTAGAGCGAGTAGATCCGGTCGGAGTTCCGCGTGACCGAAACGTGCTCGACGCGGATGAAGTACCGCGTGGGCGGCTCCGCAGGGCCCGCCTCCTCGTCTTCCGCGACGCCGAACGGACCGCGGTCGGCCGGCTCGCGCCGAACCGGCGGCGGGGGCGCGTCGAGCGGAAGCTCGAACGTCGGCGATTCGCCGCCGCTCAGGCGCAGCGTGCGGTCGAGTGCGCCGATGCGTTCGACGCGGCGCGGCTCCGGCTCGGGCAGGGGTTCGCGGCCGGGCTCGCGCGGCGGCTCGGCGGGGGGTCCGGCGGGCCCACCCGCCACGGGCCCACCCGCGTCGGGCGCGCGGCGCCGCGGCGCGGCATCCGCCCCGCCCTCGCCCTCGGCGACGCCGAAGCCGCCGCCGACCGGCTCGGGCGGCCCCGGCGGCACCGGCGCGCCGCCCGGCCCGACGGGCACGGGCACCGGCGCGAACACGCCCATGAGCGCGTCGACCCACTCGGGCTGCAGCACGCCGAGCACGAACACCGGCGCGGGCTTCGACAGGTCGGCGTACGCGTACCCGAGCGGCGCGGTGTCTGCCACGTCCGACGGATGCCACGGCTCGACGGCCCCGTCGAGCTCGAGGAAGGGGAACGGCTCGTCCAGGTACGCGGGCCGGATCTCGTCGCGGCCGACGCCCTGGGTCACACGCCACACCTCCCAGAGGCGGTCGATGTTGGCGTGATGCAGCCAGAAGACGGGGTCGCGGCCCGCGACCGCGGGGTTCAGCATGTTGCCGCCGACGGCGTTGTGCACCGCGTTGTGCGGCGAACGCTCGAGCTGGCCGGTGCCGCCCGCCGCCTGGTGGGTCGCTGGCGTGCGCTCGCCGCCGAACGTCGTGTTCGTGGCCGCGCTGAACGCGCCGCTGAAGGGCAGCGTGCGGTCGAGCCATCCGGATGTGTCGAGCGACGCCGGGTCGATCAGCGTGTCGACGAGCGTACGCGCCGGGTCGAACAACGCGTTCGGCGCGCCGTCGGGCCGGAGCGGCGTCCGGAACGGATGCGGCAGGAACGCCGTCGCCGGCCGGTGGTAGTTCCAGTAGGGCAGCGCCCAGGTCGCCTTCGTATCGTCGTCGACCTCGGGCAGGCCCGCGATCACGTCGATCAGGATCCGCTCGAAGTGCGCGAGGTAGATGCGGTGCCACGGCAGGAAGTACCACGTGCCGTGCTGGCAGTTCGCGAGGAGCGGGTCGCCGGTCGCGAACGGCGTGCCGTGCAGCGCCGCCTGGTAGTCCCAGCGCGCCGGGGCCGCCTGGCCCGGGTCGCGCAGGGCGGCCACCGCCCGCTCGTACGCATCGACGAACGGATGCCACGCGGCATCCGCCGTCGGCTGCAGCGCCCAGATGTCGTGCCGCACCCGCACCGTCGCGGGCGCCGGCTGCTCGGCCGCGAGCGCGATCGCGTCGAGGCGCTGCACGGTGAGCGGCCCCACGTCGGGGAACGGGTTCGGGACCCCGAGTTCCTCGACCTTGAAGCGGACGACCGCGGCCTCCGTCTCGTCGCCGTACTCGCCGTCGGCGCCGTGCAGCGGCAGCACGTCGGGCTGCCACAGGAGCAGCGCCTGCTGCACCTTGCCGACGGCCGGATCGAACCGGTTCCGCGTCTGCGAGATGCGGTCGGGCGCACCGCTCACGATCAGCTCGAGCAGGGCGTCGCCGGCGAACAACTGTGATGACAGCATGATGGGCCCCCGTTCCCTCATGCGGAGGCGGCGCGCGGCGCCCGGCGCGCCGCGGCGCGCTCCGATCGGGTGCAGGCTACTCCGACCGCGGGCAGGCCGGGTCCGGGGTGGCCCGGAGGGCGAGGCAGCGGTGGTCTGGCGAGCAGCGAATGGCGGCCCCGATCGGTCGTGCGTCCGCCGGGCGGCGGCGAAAACAGGATGAGCTGCGGGATGGCGGCTCTGGGGGGCCTATCGGCCGGCTGGTCCTGCGAATGCGATGGTGCTGCGGGGCGCTGGCTCGGCCGTGCGTCCGCCGGGCGGCGGCGAAAACAGGATGAGCTGCGGGATGGGGGCTGTGCGGGGCGCATCGGCCGGCTGGTCCTGCGAATGCGATGGTGCTGCGGGGCGCTGGCTCGGCCGTGCGTCGGCCGTGTGGCGGCGAAAACAGGATGAGCTGCGGGGTGGGGGCTCTGGGGGGCCTATCGGCCGGCTGGTCCTGCGAATGCGGGGGAGTCCTCGGCCGGGCACCTGCGCAGGCGTGCCGAGCCAGCCGACACGCGGCAGGAGTCAGCGACCCTTGACGGCATCGCCCCCGGCGCGCGAGGATTGACACGATTCAGCGGGAAATCGCTTTCCCAACGAACCGTGGCGAGCACGGACGCCGCGAACGCGAACACCCTAGACACCGATCGAAGGAGATCCAGTGGGTCCGAACGTTCGACGTGGCCGCGCGCGGCCACTCATCGCGGGGATCACCGGCGCGGCACTCGTCGCCGGCGCCGTCCTCACCACGACACCCGCCGCCGCGGCCGAAGGAGAGGTCGACCTCGCCTTCGACTTCGGCGGTCCGTCCACCCCGGTCGCCGCCGGCTGGACCGGCGTCAACCCCGGCACCGCCTACACCGCCGAACGCGGCTACGGCTTCACCACCGCGCCCGCCTCCAACGGATTCCGCGACCGCGGCGGCGACGACCTCATGGCACGCGACTTCACCATCGGCAACACGCAGGCCTTCGCGGTCGACGTGCCGAACGGCACCTACGAGGTCACGACCTGGGCGGGCGACCTCATCGCGGGCAACACCACGAACTTCGACGTCGAGGGCACCGCGTTCTCGGGTCCACGCACGTCGAGCGGCGCCATCCACGAGCAGTTCTTCGAGGCGATCGAGGTCGCCGACGGGCAGCTGAACATCCGCGTCCCTGGCGGCGACGGCCGCATCAACGGCATCCGCATCCAGACGCCGCTCGCGGCGCCGGCGGGCCTCGCGGCATCCGCCATCGACGCCGACGGCGACCTCTCGGTCACCCTCGACTGGCAGGGCGTGACGGATGCCACGGGCTACGCCGTCTTCCGCGCGGCGCCGGGTGGCGAGCTCGCCGAGCTCGCCCGGGTGGCGGATGGCGCGACCACCACGTTCACCGATGAGACCGTCGCGCTCGGCGAGACGTACGAGTACGCGGTCGCGACCGTGAAGGGCCAGCGCGTCTCGCGGCCGAGCGAGCCGATCGAGGCATCCGTCGTCGACCCGGATGTCGCGGTGCCCGCGACGCCGACCGGCATCGAGACGACCGCGATCGCGCGCGACGAGCTCACCATCGCGTGGAACGACCCGGGTGACGCGGTGCTGTGGAAGGTGTACCGGTCGACGCGCGAGGACATCCCGTTCGAGCAGGTCGCGACCGTCGACGAGCCGACGTTCACCGACGCCGACGTGCTCACGACGCGGCCGTACCTGTACCGGCTGGTCGCACTGAACGCGGGCGGCACGTCCGAGACGTCCGAGACGCACGCGACCGAGGTCGCGACGACGCTCGTGCGCCAGGCCGAGTACCTCGACCGCGCGCCGGTCGCGGTCGAGCTCGACGACGGCGAGGGCGTCTACGTCGGCTGGCGCCTGCTCGGCCTCGACGACCGCGACCTCGGCTTCACGGTCTACCGCGACGGCGAGCAGATCACGGATGAGCCCGTCACGGGCGCGACGAACCTCGTCGACCCCGACGGCACGGCCGACTCGACCTACCTCGTGACGGTCGACGTCGACGGCCGCGAGGTCTCGGTGACCGACGACTTCGGCGTGTGGAGCGACCAGTTCCTCGACGTGCCGCTCGACCGGCCCGCCGGCGGCACGACGCCCGCCGGACAGGCGTACACCTACTCGCCCGGCGACGCGAGCGTCGGCGACCTCGACGGCGACGGCGAGTACGAGCTCGTCTTCCAGTGGTACCCGTCGAACGCGAAGGACAACTCGCAGTCGGGCTACACCGGCAACGTCTACCTCGACGCGATCGAGCTCGACGGCACGAAGCTCTGGCGCATGGACCTCGGCGTGAACATCCGCGCCGGTGCGCACTACACGCAGTTCCAGGTCTTCGACCTCGACGGCGACGGCCGCGCCGAGGTGAGCTTCAAGACGGCGGATGGCACGGTCGACGGCACGGGCACCGTGATCGGCGACGCCGCAGCCGACTACCGCAACTCGAGCGGCTATGTGCTGAGCGGCCCCGAGTACCTCACGGTGTTCGACGGCGCGACCGGCGCCGCGCTCGACACGGTCGACTACCTGCCGGGTCGCGGCAACGTCGGCTCGTGGGGCGACACGTACGGCAACCGCGTCGACCGGTTCCTCGCGGGCGTCGGGTACTTCGACGGCGAGCGACCGAGCCTGCTGTTCACGCGGGGCTACTACACGCGTTCGGTGCTCGTGGCGTGGGACTTCCGCGACGGCGAGCTCGTCGAGCGCTGGACCTTCGACTCGAACGAAGCGGGCTCGTCGTACGAGGGGCAGGGCAACCACCAGCTCGTCACCGCCGACGTCGACCGCGACGGCCTCGACGAGGTCGTGTTCGGCGCCATGACGATCGACGACGACGGCACGCCGCTCTACAACACGCGGCTGTTCCACGGCGACGCGCTGCACGTCGGCGACCTCGACCCGGCACGCCCGGGCCAGGAGGTGTTCGGCGTGCACGAGTCGCCGAGCGGCAACGGCGGCATCATCGCATCGTTCCGCGACGGCGAGACGGGCGAGATCGTCTGGCAGACGAACGGCAACCGCGACACCGGCCGCGGCGCCGCCGCCGACATCGACCCGACGCATCCGGGCGCCGAGGCGTGGAGCGTCGGCGGCGACGCTGCGTGGAACTCGCCCGTCGGCTCGCTGAAGACGGCCGACGGGGAGGAGATCGCGACCGACATCCCGGCGGCGAACTTCGTCACCTGGTGGGACGGCGACCTCACTCGCGAGATCACCGACCACGACTACTCCGAGGCGGTCAGCGCGGGCGTGCCGACCATCTCGAAGTGGGATCCGGCCACGAACACCGAGGTCGAGCTGCTGCGCGCCGACGGCATGTACTCGAACAACACGACCAAGGGCACCCCGATGCTCCAGGCCGACCTGTTCGGCGACTGGCGCGAGGAGCTCGTGGTCCGGCACCAGTCCGGTGACGCCCTCCGCATTTACACGACGACGGATGTCACGGAGCACCGCATCCCGACGCTGATGCACGACTCGCAGTACCGGCAGGCCGTCGCGTGGCAGAACACGTCGTACAACCAGCCGCCGCACCCGTCGTTCTTCATCGGTGCGGGGATGGCGGAGCCGCCCATGCCGTCGATCGCATATGCGAACGCGCCGGCACCCGACGAGACCGCTCCGGCCATCGACGGACTGCCGTCCGGCACGGTCGTGGACAGCGACCCGCTGCAGCTGGCGATCACCGCCGACGACCCCGAGAGCGGCATCCGCTCGGTCTCGGTGACGATCGGCGGCGAGGCGGTCGCGCCCGACGCGACGGTCGACCTCGCGGAGTTCGGCCTCGCGGGCGAGGTGGAGGTCGTCGTGACGGCGACGAACCACGCCGGACTGGCGTCGTCGGCCTCGTCGACGCTGCTGGTCGTGCCCGACACGGGCGCGGCATCCGCCCCCGGCCGCGGCACGCTGTCGAACACGAGCGGCTGGGAGCACGGCCTGCACGACGGGAACTACGACGTCGTCATGAACCTGTGGTCGGGCACGCCGGGCAGCATCTTCCGGCTCTACGAGAACGGCGAGCTCGTGCTGACGCGCGTGCTCGACGCCTCGGGTGGGCTTCCGCAGACGACGGGGCTCACGGTCGAGGGCAAGCCGAACGGCACGTACGTCTACACGGGCGAGCTGATCAACGCGATCGGCACGACGGCGACGACGTCGACGACCGTGCAGGTGACGGATGCCGCTCCCGGCATACCCGTCGTCAGCCACGACAACGCTAACGGCAAGAAGTCGTCGTTCACCGTGACGGCCGACCTCTGGTGGGGCACGAACGCGACGTCGTACCGGTTCGAGCTCGACGGCGAGGTCGTGGGCTCGGGGTCGCTCGTCGCCGACACGCCGAACGCCCAGTCGGCGACGGTGCAGCTGACGGATGTCGCGCCCGGCGTGCACACGATCGTCGCCGTGTTCGCCAACGCGAACGGCGAGACGGCGTCGAAGCCGGTGAAGGTGACGGTGAAGTAGGCGGCGCCGCCGACCGCGCGTCGGCACCCTGCTGCATGAGGATCCGCCCGATGGGCGCCCTGACGGGCGCATCGGGCGGATTCTCATGCGCTGCTCGGGCCAGCGGCACCGTGTCTCCTGGCGCGTCGGCAACTGCTGCATGAGGATCCGGCGGATGGCCGCTCTCCCGGGCGCATCAGGCGGATTGTCATGCGCTGGACTGCGCCGCGCCGTTGCCTCTCCGCGGAGCGTCAGGTCCGATTCCCGCCGACGGATGGCGCGCTGCGGGAACACGGACGCGCGAGAATCGTCGCATGCCCCGCCGCCACGCCACGCTCCGCACGTCGCTCGGCGACCTGCTCGTGGTCGCCGACGCCGACGGGCTGGCCGGGCTGTACTTCCCGGGCCACTGGCATCCGCCCGCCGCCGACGCGCTCGGGGTCGAGGTCGACGCGCGCGGCGACGAGCTGTTCAGCCGGCTCGGCGCGGAGCTCGACGAGTACCTCGCGGGACGCCGCATCCGCTTCGACCTGCCGCTCGCGCCGACGGGCGACGACTTCCAGCACGCGGTGTGGCGGATGCTGCGCGAGATCCCGTACGGGTCGACGGTCACGTACGGCGAGCTCGCGCTGCGACTCGGCGACCGGAACCTCGCCAGGCGCGTGGGCGGGGCCGTCGGGCGGAACCCGATCAGCATCCTCGTGCCCTGCCATCGGGTCGTCGGTGCCGATGGCTCGCTCACCGGCTACGCCGGCGGCCTCGACCGCAAGCGGCGGCTGCTCGAGCTCGAGGGCGCGGAGGTCGTCGCGCAGCGGCGCCTGTTCTGAGGCGCGGGGCGGCGGCCGCGCGTCCGGACGGGCGCGGTCGGCGGCGGGTGCGCACGTTCGCAGGATGAGCTGCGTCATCCCCGTCTCTCGGGACCCATGGTGCGTCTGGTCCTGCGAACTCGTTCGGCGGATCGGCCCGCAGGGCCCGCCCGGGGGCGGCGGGTGCGCACGTTCGCAGGATGAGCTGCGTCATCCCCGGCTCTCGGGACCCATGGTGCGCCTGGTCCTGCGAACTCGCGCGGCGGTGGCTGGCACAGGAGCCCCGGCGCCGCCCCGGCTACGGCCGCCGAACCGCGCCGCCGACCGGCACCATCCGCGCGCCCGTCTCCGAGTCGATGCTGTCGGCGAGGTACCAGCGCGACAGGCGCACCTGGAGCCGCCGGGCGAGCGGGAGGCGGCCTCGTTCATCCGGGTGCAGGACGAGCAGGAAGCGGGGCTCGGGCCGCTCGATGCGCGCCCGCGCCTCGGCGGAGAGCGGCGCGTGCACCTCGACGTACTCGCCGCCGGGCAGGCGAACGATGCGTCCGGTCTCGTAGCCGTGCAGCACCGCGTCGCGGTCCTTCCGCTGCAGCCCGAGGCACACGCGTCGTGCCGCGGCGAACCCGATGACCGGGCCGAGCGGGAGCGTCACCTGCAGCGCCGTGATCACGCCCTCGAGCGTCACCGAGAACTGCGTGGCGATGAGGTCGGCGCTGCCGGCCGCCCACAAGGTGCAGTAGAACACGATCGCGGCCACGCCGATGCCGGTGCGCGTGGGCGTGGTGCGCGGACGCTCGAGCAGGTGGTGCTCGCGGCGGTCGCCGGTCGCCCACGCCTCGAGGAACGGGTAGACGAGGATCGCGACCAGGAACGCCGTGACGACCGCGAGCGGCACGAGCAGGGCGAGCGTCCAGGTGCGGTCGAAGAGCACGATCTCCCACCCGGATGGCGCGAGCCGCAGCGCCCCGTCGAGGAACCCGGTGTACCAGTCGGGTTGGCTGCCCGCGCCCGCGTTGCCGGGGTCGGCCGGGCCGTAGAGCCAGATGGGGTTCACGGTGACCGTCGCCGAGATGACGAGGAGCACGCCCGTCACGAGCGCGAGAAGTCCGCCGGCGCGCGCCGCGGCGTTCGGCCACAGCGGCACGCCGACCAGACGATTCGGAGAGGGAGTTCCTGCTTCAGAGGTGGGAGAAAGGTGGTCCGGGGATACGTTTCTCCCACCGGTCGACGGTCGATGCTCTTCCGCACGCGCGCCTGCCGCGCCCGGGAACTGCACCGGCCCGACCCGCCACGCGGCGAACGCGCGCAGCGCGACGAGCCCGATCAGCACCGCCGGCACGATCACGACGTGCAGCGGGTAGAGGTTCGCGATGACCTCGCCGGGGAAAGAGCCGCCGAAGAGCAGCGACGCCAGCCACGTGCCGACGACCGGGATGCCGAGCGCGATGCCCTCGGTGATGCGCAGCCCCGTGCCCGAGAGCAGGTCGTCGGGCAGCGCGTAGCCGCTCCATCCGCCCGCAAGCGCCGCGACGAAGATCAGGAACAGCAGCACCCACATTCCGCGACGCGGCTTCCGGAACGCCCCGGTGAAGAACGTCGTCACGAGTTGCATGATGATCGCCGCGGGCAGCAGCAGCCCCGCCCAATGGTGCGCCTGCCGGACGAGCAGCCCGCCCGGGATCTCGAACGTGATCCGCATCGTCGACGCGAACGCGTGCGAGACCTCGGCGCCGCGCAGCGGCGCGTACGCGCCGTCGTACGTGGTGGTCGCGCTCGACGGCGTGTACCAGAACATGAGCAGGATGCCGGTGACGGTGAGCACCACGAGGCAGGCGACGGTCACCACGCCGAACAGGTTCGTCCAGTGCTGCGGCACCGGCCGGCGCGCGAGGTCGGCGCGGATGTCACCGAGCCGCCGCCCGAAGAGGGTGGCGCGTGACATCCGCTCGCCGACCCGGTCGGTCAGGGATGGCCGGCCCGGACGGGCGCCGGAGGGGCGGGCGTCGGGTCCGTCGTGGCCGCGGGTGGCGATCTCGGTGCTCGGAGCCGGGGTGCGCATGGATGCCTCCTCGTGAGTGGCTTCACACATACGACCCCGCAGGGCGCTCGAATGTGACATCCGCTGGTCGGAAGCGGTACATGCATGAGGATCCGGGTCAGAGGCGCTCCAGGCGCCCCGAATCCCGGATCCTCATGCACGAGAGCTCGGACCGGTGGGCGCGCCGCCGCCGTGATCGCCCTCGGCGAACGACGGGCCCAAAGTCTTAGCACTCTCGTGAGTCGAGTGCTAATCTCTGAACAAGTTGAGCCAAGGTGACTCAACTCCAGATCTCACGAGAGGAGACGCTCATGGCAATGAGCTGGGACCCGTTCCGCGACCTCGACCGTCTCGCGGCGAGCATGATCGATTCGAGCCGGGGGCCGCGGATGATGCCGATCGACCTGCACCGCGACGGCGACCACTACGTCCTGTCCGCCGACCTGCCCGGGGTCGACCCCGGCTCGATCGACATCGACGTCGACGGCCAGCTGATGACCATCCGCGCCGAGCGCACCCTGCGCAACGACGAGAACGTCCGCTGGCTCGTGCACGAGCGGCCGAGCGGGTCGTTCCTGCGCCAGCTCACCCTCGGCGAGGGCATCGACACCACCGGCATCAGCGCGCACTACGACAACGGCGTGCTGAGCGTGATCATCCCGGTGTCCGAGCGCGCGAAGCCGCGCAAGGTCGAGGTGCGGTCCGCGGCAGACGACGTCGTGACGCCCGAGGTCACCTCCAGCGGGAGCTGACGCGGCGCGCCCGGCGGGCTTCGGCGGGTGAACGGCATGGGCGGGGCGGATGCTGCGGCATCCGCCCCGCTGCGGCGTTCGCACGAGTTCGCCGAATCGCGGGCGAGGGGCAGCGGAGAATCGGGCGAAGCCGTACGATCGGCGTACGCGCGAGCCCGCGCCGCCGACCACCCCCGAACGCCGACCCAGCGACGCCCAGCAGTTCCGCCGAGACGACGCCCCCGATCCCCTCGGAGCACCCCGTTGAGAGCCCCCGCCGATGACGAGCCCATGCCCGACTTCGGCGAGCCCGGCGACCGGCAGTCCGACGGTCGCCGCCCGGGTGAGACCCCGGCCGCCGACGACAGCGCGCTCGAGCGCGACCGCTGGGCCATGCGCGCGAGCGCGCACCCCGGGCGGCGGCCGCGCCGCCGGGCCGCGACGCTCGCGTTCGACGCGCCCGAGCACCAGGACCCCGATCGGCGCCGGTACTTCCTGAGCTCGCTGCAGCCGAGCGGCGACTACGAGGCCGTCATCGTCGCCATCACCGACGGAGCGAGCCGCCGGTACTTCAGCTCGCGCGACGGCTCCCACTTCATCGAGGTCGACGAGCTCTCGTTCGAGCAGCGTCGCAAGAGCGGCTCGCGCTCGATGCTCGAGATCGGCGAGCACGAACTGCGCGAGCTCGAGGGCGCCCTGATCTTCGTGCGACCGCTCGACGGTCGTGACCCGATCGCCGAGGTCGCCGCCGCGAGGAAGGCGTCGCTCGAGGCGACCCGCCCGATGGCGATCGTGTCCGTCGCGCCGCCCGGGGTGGAGGCGGCCGATGCGACGACCGACGACATGGCGGGAGCGGCGCCCGAGGACGACCTCGACGCGACGCCCGAGCACGACGACGTCGCGACGCCCGAGCACGACGACGCCGCGACGCCCGGGCTGGGTGTCGACGGGACGTCGGCCGAGGCCGCGTCATCCGCGGCGCAGGGCGTCGAACCGGTCGTTCCGGCCGAATCGGGGGCGGATGCCGCGGCCGACGACCCCGCGGACGGCATCGCCCTGCTCTGGGCGGATGACCCGGCCGCACCCGTCCCCGGGGCGTCCGAACCCGGGGTGCCGGGGCCGCGTCGGTCGACCTTCGAGCCGGTTCCCCCGTGCGCTCCGGCGGATCCGGAGTCGAGCGACGTCTCCGAGGCATCCGTCGATCACGTCGTCGACCCGATCGGGCCCCCGCCCCTCCCTCTGGACCGGACCGAGTCCGTCGACCACGTGAAGCCGGATGCCGAGCCGCTGCGAGCGCCGGGACCGGAACCGCTGCCGGCGCCCGCGCCGGCCGCTCACCGTTCGACCGCACCGCTCTCACCGCTCGACGCCGTCGCGCAGGTGGCGCTCGCGAAGGGCATCGCGTTCGCCGCGCACCGCGGGCAGCTCGACAAGAGCGGCACGCCGTACATCGACCATCCGGGCCGCATCGCCGAGCGGTTCGATCCGGTGACCGACCCGATCGCTGCGGCGGCCGCGTGGCTGCACGACGTGCTCGAGGACACCCCGCTCACCTCGCGCGAGCTGTTCGAGGCCGGCGTGCTGATCGAGATCGTCGGCGTCGTCGAGCTCCTGACCCGCCGACCCGAGGTCGCGCCCGACGAGTACTACGCGCGCATCCGGCGCCACCCGGTCGCGTTGCGCGTCAAGCTCGCCGACATCGACGACAACACCGCGCCGTGGCGGCTGCGCCGCCTGGAGTTCGCCAAGCAGCAGCGCCTCGCCGAGAAGTACCGGCACGCGCGCCGCGCGCTCGGCGCGGAGTGATCCGGGCCCGGCCGAGTCGACGCCGGGACCTTCGACCCGCGCGGCGCGGGCCGACACGCGAGTAGCGTGTGGCCCGCGTCCGGCCGAGCCGTGAGACAAGAGCGGGAGCACCGGGTTTCAGGCGGCCTTCCCTTCGGGGCATGCGCCAAGCAGAGCACGGCTGGTCCCACCCGCCGCCGAACGCCGCTTCGCGCTGCTGCGCGCGCGGTCACGGGACCGAGATCTCCTCGACGGTTCGGCCCGTCGCGATCTCGGGCAGCGTCCGGGCGATGTCCGCCTGGGCGATGATCCCCACGAGGTCGTGCCCGTCGATGACGGGCAGCCGGCGGATCTGATGGTGCTGCATCATCTGCAGCGCCTCGCGGATGTCGTCGTCGGCGCCGACGGTCACGGGCGTGCCCTCGGCGAGGCTTCCCGCGGTCATGCGGCCCGGGTCGGCACCTTCGGCGAGGCACTTCACGACGATGTCGCGGTCGGTAAGCATGCCCTTCAGCCTCGAGTCGTTGCCGCAGATCGGCATCGACCCGATGTCGAGGTCGCGCATGATCCGCGCCGCCTCGATGAGGTTCTGGTCCTCGTTCACGCAGGTCGGGTCGGTGCTCATGATGTCGCGTGCCACGGTCATGTCTTCGTCCCTTCCACGATCGACGATCGCGATCGTCCGGGCAGGCTACGCGGCGACCCGCGACGCGGCACGGGGGTTGACGATCAGGTCGCTCGCGCGCACCATGGCCGGCGCCCGCGAGTCCCGTCGAATGGCGACCAGTGCCGCCGTTTCGCGGGACTCGCGTCCAGCGGTGCGGCGCGGCGCCCCGGCGCGGCGTGAAGCGCGCGTCAGGCGGATGTCGCGGCATCCGCCCGATCGAAGACGAGCACGCGCAGCAGCAGTTCGAGCGAGTGCTGCACGCGGTCGTCGGGCCAGCCCTCCGGGTCCTCGACGGACTTCACCTCGTAGCCGCGGCAGTAGAGGTAGAGGATGTCGGCGATGCGAGCGGCCTCGGCGCGGTCGGCGGCGCGGGCGCCCTCGAGGAACGAGGCGTACGTGGCATCCGTCACCGACCGCAGCAGGTGGTACGCGCGGTCGTGGCCGGCGCGGACGTCGGCGATGACCTCGATCCAGAGGCTGCGGAACACCGATTCCTCGGGGGACGACGTGCACATCCAGCGAGTGAGCGCCGCGAGCCGCTCGACGCCGAGGAGCCCCCCGAGCTCGTCGCGGCGCTCGTCGTCCCATCGGGAGCGGGCGAGTTCGAGCGCGTTCGCCATGAGCTCGGCGCGGCTCGGCACGAAGTGTGTGATGAACGCGGTGGACCGTCCGAGTCGCTCGGCGACCGCGCGCAGGGTCACCGCGTGCGTGCCGCGCTCCCGGGCGACGGTGACGGTGGCTCGCGCGATCTCGGCGAGGCGTTCGGCGGTGTCGACTTCGGCCGGCAACGGCGGCTCCCTTCGGCCTGGGCGGATGCCGCGGGGTGCGCGGCGCACGTTGGGGTGCGGGGTCTCGGCCCGACGCCGGTACGAGCGCGGGGCGGGTGCCGCGACATCCGCTCGTTGACATCTCGACTGGCCCCACACTAACGTCGCTGCAGGCGTTGTCAAACACTGTTTGAAAAAAGATGGAGGGCGCGTGGCCGCGAACAGCGAGGTCGTGCACGGCGGGGTCGCCGGCCGTGGAGTCGTCAACGGCGGCATCTCGTTCTGGATGCAGCAGGTCGGCGTGCCCGCCGAGCGCCCGCCGCTCCAGGGCGACCTCGAGGTCGACGTCGCGATCGTCGGCGGCGGCTACACCGGGCTGTGGACGGCGTACTACCTCAAGCGCGACCAGCCCGACCTGCGCATCGCGGTGCTCGAGCAGCGCTTCGCCGGGTTCGGCGCGTCGGGCCGCAACGGCGGATGGCTCACCAACTCGGTCACGGGCGGACGCGAGCAGTACGCGAAGGGCCATGGACGCGACGCCGCGATCGCGCAGCAGCGCGCCCTGAACGAGAGCGTCGACGAGGTGATCCGGGTCGCGGCCGCGGAGGGCATCGACGCCGGCATCCACAAGGGCGGCGAGCTCGAGGTGGCCACTGCGCCGGCTCAGCTCGCGCGCCTGCGCGCCGCGGCGGCGGCCGAGCGCGAGTGGCCCGCGACCGACGTCGAGGAACTCGACGCGCGCGAGACCGCCGCTCGCGTGAACGTGGCCGGCGTACTCGGCGGGCTGTGGCATCCGCACTGCGCCAGAGTGCACCCCGCGAAGCTCGCGCTCGGGCTCGCCGCGACCGTCGAGCGGCTCGGCGTGAGCATCTACGAGGGCACGCGCGTCACCGAGATCGCGCCCGGCGAGGCACGTACCGAGCACGGCACCGTGCGCGCGGCGCACGTGCTCCGCGCGACCGAGGGCTTCACGCCGAACCTGCGCGGTGAACACCGCACGTGGCTTCCCATGAACTCGTCGATGATCGTGACCGAGCCGCTCGCGGCATCCGTCTGGGAGGAGATCGGCTGGAACGGCCGCGAGACCCTCGGCGACTTCGCGCACGTCTACATGTACGCCCAGCGCACCGCCGACGACCGCATCGCGTTCGGCGGACGCGGCGTGCCCTACCGCTACGGCTCGCGCGTCGACGTGGACGGCGCGACGCAGCCGCGCACGATCGAGAGCCTCACCGAACTGCTGCGCCGGTACTTCCCGATGGCGACGGATGCCGCGATCGAGCACGCCTGGGCCGGAGTGCTCGGCGTTCCGCGCGACTGGGCCGCGACCGTGGGCCTCGATCGGGCGACCGGGCTCGGCTGGGCCGGCGGCTACGTCGGCACGGGCGTCACCGCCACGAACCTCGCCGGGCGCACGCTCCGCGACCTCGTGCTCGGCCGCGACACCGAGCTCACTCGCCTGCCGTGGGTGAACCACCGCGCCAAGCGCTGGGAGGTCGAGCCGCTCCGGTGGCTCGCCGTGCAGTCGATCTACACCGCGTACCACGCGGCCGACCGTGCCGAATTGCGCGGGCGCCCGACGACCTCGCCCATCGCGAAGGTCGCCGGCTTCGTCGCCGGCCGCTGAGACCTCATCCCGCCCGCCGAACCCGCTGCCGCGCGGCGCCGCGTCGGTCAGTGCGCATGAGAATCCGGCGATGGGGCCGCGTGGCGGCCCCATCGCCGGATCTTCATGCGCGGATCCACTCAGAAGGGAACCCATGTCCGAGACTCCTGAATCGAAGGACCGAACGGATGCCGCGGCATCCGCCGTGCCGGCGCCGGCGCCGACCGCCGTGCCGACCATCGCCTCGCTGCGCCCGCTCGACCGCGATCTCCCCACCCTCGCGCCCAAGCCGACCGCGCTCACCCACGGCCTCCTCGAGGCGAGCGCCTCGATCTGGGCGGCCGCCGGCCTCGACGTCGGGTACTGGGAGTGCACGCCCGGCCGCTTCACCGCGGTCCGCGACGGCTACACCGAGGTCTGCCAGCTACTCGCCGGGCGCGTCACGATCGAGGTCGACGGCGAGCCGCCCGTGACACTCGTCGCGGGCGACACCCTGGTGATGCCGAGCGGATGGCGCGGTGTGTGGGACGTGCACGAGCACGTCCGCAAGCTGTACGTGATCGTCGACGACTGAGCGCTCCCGCTCTGCACACCGCCGCATGAGAATCCGCCCGATGCGCGCCTGGGCGGCGCCACCGGGCGGATTCTCATGCGCGACGCGACCCGCGGGTGCGACCCGCGGGCCGGCGCTCAGGCCGGGGCGACCTCGGGGAACGTCCACGTCCCGTCGACGACCTCGGGGCGCGGGCGGTAGAGCCGCACGATGTAGTTCCAGCCGTCCATGAGGCCGATGCGGTTCGGCCGGCCGTCGTCGGGGCCGCCGAAGTTCACGGTCGTCGAGCCGTCGTCGTTCGGGGTCGCCGTGACGGAGTTCACGCTCACGAGGCCGTCGGTCGCCTCCATGAAGCCGTCCGCGTTGTAGACCGTCACCGACCAGAACGCGTCGACGGGCACGTCGCGCACCGTCAACGCGTACGCGCCGACCGGCAGCTTCGGCTCGACGTTGACGTAGAACGCTTCCGACGACGGCAGGCCGCCCCAGCCGGCGGCGGTGCCGAGCAGGTGGTGCACGGGGTCGACCTCGTCGGCGCGGCCGAACGCGCGGGCGAAGCCCGAGACGCCGCGCGCGAGCGCGAGCAGCGCGTTCCGGGTCTCGGTGAACGACGTGTCGTCGTACTCGGGCAGCGGGAACGGCCCGCCATCCGGCGCGTCGAGCACGAATGCGTCCTGCAGGGCGTTGACGGCCGCGACATCCGCCTCGTCGTCTGGGTTCACGAGCAGCCGCGGCACGACCACGACCCACTGCGTGCCGAGCTCGTCGGCGTGCAGGCGGTGCTCGCCCGGCTCGCGCAGCACGACCGGGATGTAGTGGTCCTGGTTCACGACCATGACCGACAGGTAGCGGTCGCCGGCGTCGGGGATCGTGATGCTCGCGCCGTCGGAGACGTCGATCACCGCCATGCTGTACAGCGTGTCGCGGTTCTGCCGGATCACCGGCTGGTTCTCGAGCGGCGTCGGGACGCGGTTGTGCACCCACTTCCCGGTTCCGCCCGCCTGTCCGGAGAGCGCCGCGAACATGCGGTTCGTCTCGGCGCGTGCGAAGTCATCGACGTTCACGTGTTCGGCCATCGCCTGGTTCCCCCTGATCCACTGACGGTCGGGCTCAGCCTAGGGGCGGGGCGGATGCCGCGGAAGGACCTCGGGCCCGATCCCCGTCACGGCCCGTGGTGCCCGAGCGCCCGCAGGGAGTACCGTGCGAACCAGCGGCGCATGGTCGCGCCGAGGCGGGAGCGTTGACATGGACCTCGCTGCGTCGGGTGGGAGCGGGCTCGGGCTCGCTCTGCTGCCGATCATCGCCCTCGGGGCGTCGCTCGTCGCGGCCGCGGCGGTCGGATCGCTCATCGTCGCCTGGCTCCAGAAGCCGCGCGACACGGCGGACCCGTCGATCGTCGACCCGGAGACCGTCGGGCTGCTTCCCGTCGCGTTCGTGTCCGGTTCCACCTCCAATCGCTGGCTCGCTGCCGCCGTCGTCGAGCTCGCACTCCAGGGCGCGATCACGTTCGACGACCGCCGGTCGGCGACGACCGATCCGGACCCGCTCGAGTCGGCGCGCGGCATCCGTCTCGTCTACTCCTCCGACCTCCCGTCGACGCGGGCGGACGCGCCGTCGGAGGTGCCGGCCGACCTCGTGATCGGCGTGTTCGAGCCAGGGAGCACCGGGACGGCGTCGGTCGTCGCGCACGGCGCCGTCGTACCGGTCGATCGCGTCGTGAAGCGCAACGCCGCGCTGCAATGGGCGACGCGTCGCCGGTTCGTTGAGGCGGCCGAGCGCTACCGCGAGCCGCGCCCGGGCGCGCGGCTCCGTCTCGCGTCCTTCGCCGGCGTCTTCGGGATCCTGCTCGGGTTCCTCGCGCAGTTCACGGGGCAGGGGGCGGATGACTCGATCGCCTGGACCGCGCTCGGCATCGCGGTCGTCTCGCTCGGCGTCCGGGCCGTGCTGCCCCGTTGGATCCCCCTGAACGCGTCCGGGCTCGAGTTGCGCTCGCGGGCGCAGCTCCTCCGCGAGAGGGTGGCGAGCGCCGACCTGCGCGATGCGTCGGTCGCCCGTGCCGAGCTGCCGTGGGCCGTGCTCTTCGGCCTGGACGAGGTCATCGCGCGGGCCGCCGAGTCGCTCGCCCGGCGCGGCGCCGAGCTCACGTGGTACGCCTCGACCGAGCCGACCACGCCCGCCAGGGTCGCGTCCGGCCTGCAGGCGGCCGCCGCGGCCCTCGTGCAGCCGATCACGGTCGGCGGCCGCGACGACGGACGCTTCGGCGTCCCGCTCATCGACCAGTACCGGCTGAAGACCGACTTCGGCTACTTCGGCGACGGACGCGCGGGCGGCGGGATGATCTACGGCGACGCGGCCGGCGGTGGGGGCTTCGACGGCGGGGGCATGGGGGGCCTCGACTACGGCGGGTTCGACGCCGGTGGTGGGGGAGGCGACGGCGGCGGGGGTGGCCCGTAGGGCGCGGCCGGTCGCCCTGCAACGGTCGCGCTCGTGATCACCGGCTCACGAACCGCCGCCGGTAGACCCGCTCGGCGTTCCGCCACGCGATGCCCTCGGCGACGCGGGTCGCCTCGTCGACCGGCCAGCCGTGCGCGGTGACGTACCCGCCGAGCACGCGCCCCGCGGCATCCCGCCACAGGCGTGCACCGAGCAGCACGCGCTCGGGCACGCCCCACGCGTCGGTCGAGAACAGCACGCGCGAGAACGGCGCGAGGTCGAGCGACTCGCGCACGACCGAGTCGGCGTTCGCCCCGAGGAAGCCGACCGCGAGCCCGACGTCGAGGAACACGTGCGGGAACACGTGCGCGAGCCAGCCCGCCTCGCGCACGTACGGGTAGCAGTGCAGGAACGCGATGCGCCCGCCCGTGCCCGCCGTCGCCGCGACGAGAGCCTGCATGCGAGCGGGATTCGACCCCTCGAGCACGAGGTCGGCATCGCCGAACCCGGCGTGCACCTGCAACACCGCGCCGCGCTCGAGCGCCCACCAGATGAGATGGCGCGTGATCGTCGGGTCGGTGAGGCGAGGGCGAGCGGATGCCGCGTGGCCGGCGTGCGGCGCGTCGTCGACGGATGCCGCGTGGCCGCCGTGCGGAGCGTCGTCGACGGATCCGGCCGGGCCGACGGATGCCTCGTGCGCGCGCCACTCGGCGAACCACGCGTCGGCCGCCGAGCGCACGTCCACGTTCGTCGGCCGCGCCGGGTCGAGCTCGAGCCCGCACCGGTGCGCGGCGACGGTCTTGAACGCGACCGCCTCGGCGGCCGCCGCGTCGAGCGCCGGCCCCAGTCGCTCGACGAACTCAGCGCCCGACGCGCACTGCGCGAGCACGGCCTCGGCGATGGTCTCGAGCCGGGCGACGCGGTGGATCGGCGCGGCGGCGAGCCGCGCCATCCGCTCGTCTGACATCAGGAGGTCGGGCCGATGCCCGTCGTCGACGAGGTACGCGGCGATGCCGGACGCCCGGAGGAGCCGGCGGGCGACCTCGTCGGCCTCGAGCGCGCGGCGCGCGGCGAGGTAGTCGGCTGGGCTCGCGAACGGCGCGAGCCCGAGGATCGGCGCGCAGTGCCGCCGCAGCGCGAAGCCCTGCGCGCTGTCGAACACGTCGGCGGGCGGCGCCGCGTGGCCCGCCTGCGTGAGCGCGGCGAGCAGGGCGGCCTCGGACGGGTCGGGCAGCATGCCGTGAACGTGGTGGTCGACGAGCGGCATCCGCTCGATCGCCTCGGCCAGGTGCTGCACGCTCTCCGCGCCCATGCCGCGATCCTCTCGCGATCGGGCCGCCGCGGGAACCTGGCGTGTACCTGTCGTGAATCCTCGTGCATGAGAATCCGGCCGATGCCTGCTCGGGCGGGCCCTCCGCCCGGATCTTCATGCACGACGGATCGGGGGCCGCACGCGACCGCCGCGCGGCCCGAGTGCCGCGTTCCTGCAGCATGAGAATCCGGCCGATGCCTGCTCGGGCGGGCCTTCCACCCGGATCTTCATGCACCGCGCCCCAGCCCCGCGGCGATGGCCGCCGCCGCGGCTACGCGAGCCGCTTCTCGAACCAGAAGTCGGCGTACGGCTCGCCGTTGAAGTCGGGGATCTCGTCGTAGCCGTGCGACCGGTACATCGCGATCGCCTCGGTGAGCGTGCGATTCGTGTCGAGCCGGACCACGGCCGCCCCGAGCCGCACCGCGGCCGCCTCGATCTCGCGGAGCAGCCGCGCGCCGAGGCCCATCCCGCGGGTGCTCGCTGCGACCCACAGCCGCTTGATCTCCGCGGGATCGGCGCCGTGCAGCTTGAGGCCGACGCAGCCGACCGGCTCGCCGTGCAGGAATGCGACGAGGAACGTGCCGTGCGGCTCACGGAACTCGTCGTCGGGCGTCGGCCGGGTGTGCGCCGGATCGAAGCCGAGGTCGAAGCGGCTCGCGAGCTCGGTGAAGTAGGCGGCGACACTCGCGCGCGCCGCTGCATCGGCCGGGTCGACGGCGCGAACCTCGACGGCCGAGGCGGTCATGAGTCGCTCGACCTCGTCCATCGCGGAGAGCAGGCGCTCGCGCTGCCGCTCGGTGAGGGGGTCCAGGATGCCGCCGACGAGCGCGTCGGACGACCGGTCGAGCTCGGCGTGCTCCTCGACGCCCTCGGGGGTGAGCCGGGCGACCCGCACGCGTGAGTCATCGGGCGCGGGCACCACGTGGACGAGCCCGTCGCCCTCGAGCGCGCGAAGCTGGCGGCTGAGGTACCCCGAGTCGAGCTCGAGCCGTTCGCGCAGCGCGCGCAGCTCGGCGCCGCCCCCGTTCGTCGCCCCGATCTCCCAGAGCAGCCGTGACTGGCCGAGCGGTCGGCCTCGAGCGAGGTAGCCGTCGTCGAGCGCGCCGATCCGCTCCGTGACCGTGCGGTTGAAGCGCCGCACCCTGGCGATGTCGTCCATATCTCTGACTCTAGTCAGAGAATGCTCGCGGCGCACGTGCCGGGGCGCTCCGCCGAGCGTGCGTTCGCAGGATCAGCGGCGCGCTCGGTGCTCCAGGGCCGGCATGGCGCATGTGGTCCTGCGAACCCGGGGTGCGGGGCCGGGCACGCGGAGTGGGCGAGGCAGGGGTTGGGACGAGTTCGCAGGATCAACCGCGCGATGGGTGCTGCAGGGCCGGTATGGCACGTCTGGTCCTGCGAACTCGCGGCGGAGTGGGGAGGGTGCGTCGGGGCGAGTCGAGAAGGTGGAGGACACGAGCGCGAGCGGTCTGAGGTACCTCAGGCCGGCCTGAGCTGCCGTAGCCCCCGAAGATACGACACCCTCCCGATACATCCGACCCACCTCAGCGAGGAGTCTCTGTGCAGGTGGTCAGCCACCGCAGACCACGAAGGGATCGGGATCATGGACCTCGCACACGGCTTCCTCGCACAGCAGATGACCGCGCACGACCAGCGCAACGCCGAGTTCGCCGCGGAGCGCCGCAGCACCAGGGCGGAGCGGCGCGACGTCGCACGTGCCGAGCGTGCGGCACGCAAGGCCGGACGCGTCGCGGCACGCGCCGGCCTGCGAGCACGATCGCACCTCGGCCGACCGCGAAGCGCGCACTGAGCGCGCGATGCGCGCCGCGTACCAGGCCGCTCAGTCGCCGGCGTTCACCCGCACCGACGGGATCCACTCGACCTCGACGGTACTCGGGTCGACGCCGGCCGACGTCAGCCGGTCGGTGAGGTCCGCGACATCCGGTGCCTCGTCGCCGCCGGTGATGCGCACGAGGTACGACAGCGCCGAGACGTAGTCGACCGAGATCACGTCGAGGTCGCTCGTCAGCGCCCATGCCTCGGCGGCCTGCGTGATCGTCGACTGCTGGGTGTTCAGCGTGGTCGTGACCCAGGTCGACAGGCTCAGCGGGAGCGCCACGAGCACGAGCATCCCCGCGATCGCGATGTTCGATCGCTTGCGGTTCACGGCCTTCACGCCGGGCGGCGGGGGCTCGTGCCCGATGCGGCCCCACCGCTGCACCCGGTAGATCGCCATGATCACGACGCCGGTGCCGAGGATCGCCGCGACGTTCGCGATGAAGAGGAGGAGCGAGCCGATCGAGCTGCCGAAGTCGCCCGACTCGGCGGCGATGCCGACCACGACGAGCGGCGGCACGAGCGAGATCGCGATCGCGACGCCGGGCAGCGTGTCGGAGATGTCCTTGCGGACGAGCGCGATCGAGCCGACCGCGCCGGTGGCGAGCGCCGCGAGCAGGTCGATGAGGCCGGGGGTCGCGCGGGCGGCGACCTGCGAGTTCGTCTGCTCGGTGATCGGGGTCGCGGCGAGCAGGCCCACGCCGTAGCCGATCGCGATCGCCGCGGCCGCTCCGCCGATCATCATGAGCAGCGACAGCGTGAGGTTCCGCCGGTCGCCGAGCACGGTGGCGAGCATGGTGCCCTGGATCGGCAGCATCATCGGGGCGACGATCATCGCGCCGATGACGGTGGCCGTCGAGTCGCCGACGACGCCCGCCGCCGCGATCACCGACGAGAGCGAGAGCAGGATCCAGAATCGCTGGATCTTGCGTCGGCGCTTCGGGCCATCCAGGAACACCGACTCGCGCATGTGCTCGATGCTGTTGAGTGCGTCGGAGGGCGGGGGCGGGTAGACCGGCTCCTGCTCCGGCGACGGTTGCGCTGGCGGCGGCTGGGACATGGCGGCTCCTCGGCTCGACCGGGCGCGATGCCGGTGCTCAGCCGAGCGTACGACGGGCGGTGACGGATGCCGCGGCACGGCCGGGCGCGACCGCTCGTGTCGCGGCATCCGCCGTGCCCGCACGCGAAAGCGAGCCCCGCCCGCACGCGAAGCGGGCCCGCCCCCGAGGGGACGGGCCCGCCGTGTCATCCGCGTCGGATGGGCGCGAGTTCAGCTCACGGGTTGACGACGTGGACCGTCATCGTGCCGCCCGTGTTCTGCGAGGTCACGGTGACCTCGACGCCGTGGCCGGCGACCATGACGCCGCCGAGCGGGTTCGTCGAGCTGAAGAACGCGTCCTCGTCGGCGTCCGTGAACATCGGCGACTGCTGCGTCGTCCCGTCGGAGCCGACGGCGCCGACGTAGTCGACGGACTGGCCCTTGCCCTTGCCCGACAGGACCTCCTTGTGCAGGGTGACCGCGTCGATCGTCTGCAGGCCGAAGGTCGCGTCGAACGGCTGGCGGCGGTTGCTCGGGCCGGTGCCGTCGTCGTAGGTGAACTTCACCGGGTTCGCGTCCACCGGGAGCGCGAGGCCATGGCCCTCGTGCTCGATGGTGTTGTTGTCGCTGTACGCCTCGTCGATCGCCCACACGAGCATGCCGTCCTGGAACGGGAAGTGCTCGACGTGGTCGGGCTGCGTCAGTCCGCGGTCGAACTGGTACGGGCCGTGCTCGAGCGTGGCGTCGTAGTCGACGTAGGTGCGGTTCTCGACGAGGTAGTAGCGGTCGCCCTGGCTCGTCTCGGTGCCGGTGGAGCGCTTGAAGCCGCCGCCCGCGGCGGTCCAGCCGTTGTCGCCCGATTCGACGTCGTCGGTGAGCAGCGTGCTGCCGCCGTTCTTGATGACGATGTCGTCGAGGAACGCGCCGGCGTAGTGCACGCCGCCGTCGGTCTGGTAGCGGAACCGGAACTGCACCTCGCTGCCGCCGGGGACGCTGTAGCGCAGCGTCGACCAGCGCCCGCTGGACGAGCCGTCGAGCGGCTTGCCGACCTGGGTCCAGTTCGCGCCGCCGTCCGTCGAGTACTCGGCGTAGAGGTAGTCGTAGCCGGCCTCGATGTCGTACCACGCCTTGGCGGTGACCGTCGCCGACGAGACGCCGGTGAGGTCGAGGGTGCGGGTCAGCGTCGTGTTGAGGTCGTCGGCGCTGCCGGTCCACCAGGCGTAGGAGCCGGAGTTCGGCGCCGTGTACTGGCTCTCGATGCCCGCGTCGGGCACGTCGACGACGAGCGCCTGCTCCTGGTCGGCGACCTGGCGGGCCGCCGGGCTGAGCGTGAACTCGCCGGCGTCGCCGGCCCCCTCGTCCACGACCGCGTAGTCGAGCCAGCCGAGCTGGAGCTTCTCCCACGGGCCCATGTAGTTCGGCTTCGTGCCGATGTCCTCGCCGCCGTCGCCGAGCCACGAGCCGCTGGACATGAGGGTCCAGAACCCGGTCGAGTTCTCGCCGCCCGCGGTGTCGTAGAAGTCGGGCAGGCCGAGGTCGTGCGCGTACTCGTGCGCGAACACGCCGAGGCCGCCGTTCTCGGGCTCGACCGTGTAGTCGCCGATCCAGATGCCGGAGTCGCCGATCTCGGTGCCGCCGAACTTCACCTGCGTGTCGCCGACCGTCGGACCGGTCTGCCCGAAGTCGGTCGAGTTGACGTACCAGCGGTGCGACCAGATCGCGTCCTCGCCCTGGGCGCCTCCGCCCGCGTCCTCGCCCTCGCCGGCGTGCACGGCCTGGAAGTGGTCGAGGTAGCCGTCGGGCTCGTCGAAGTTCCCGTCGCCGTCGAAGTCGTAGCGGTCCCAGACGTCGAAGCTCGCGAGCTCGGCCGTGATCTCCTCGGCCGACGCGCCCGCCGCGACCCGCGACGCGTACCACGCGTCGGCCGAGTCGGCGATGAACTGCCAGGCGCCGCCATAGTCCTCGACGCTGTTGTCGCCGTAGGTCGAAGCGTTGCCGGGCACCTTCACCCAGTCGCTGACTTCGCCCTCGACGGTGTAGTTGCCCGACGACTGCTTCGAGTAGAAGTCGGCCATCGAGTTCTCGGGACCGAAGAACAGGTCGTCGTAGTAGGCGGTGTCGAAGTCGGCGCGCCAGTGCGTGCTGTTGTTCACCGTGCGGTCGGGCTCGGCGATCTCGTTGTGCAGCGGACCGGGCGTCGTGCCGAGCTTGCCGCTGCCCTGGTCGCCGAACTCGGCGAGGATCGTGAACAGGCGGCCGCTGCCGCTGACCGCCGCCTCGTAGTACTTGTCCTCGGCGACCTCGACGACGCCGTCCTCGCCGGGCGAGGCCTGTCCAGAGAGGATCAGCTCCTGCGCGGCCTTGCGGCGCTCGTTCTGCCGCTCGGTGAGCGGGCCGGGGCGGTTGTCGGGTCGGGCTTCGGCCGCGCGGGTCGAGTCGGTAGGGGAATCGTTCGCGGGAGCGGCGATCGCGGCCGGGCCGAAGGCGGCCCCGGCGACCATCGTCGCGCTCGCTGCGGTCACAGCGAGCCATCCGCGCGTGCGTTGCTTCACATGCGCTCCTAACAGGGAATTCGCCCGGGATTCCCGGGCAAGTGAGAGGGACGCTAACACGTCCCCCGGACGGGGGGAAGAGCCTGCGGGGGTCTTGACGAAGCCTCACGAATCGGGCAAGCGGATGTCGCAGCATCCGCCGCCCCGAGACGCGAGGTCGCACAAATCGCAGGTCCGGTTCGAATCGGACGTGGATTCGTGCGACCTCGCGCGGGATCGCCGAATGCGCTCAGGCGGCCGCGCGCTGCGCCTGGAGGAGGTCGCGGAGGGCCTCGACGAGCGGCGTCGTGGGCCGGCCGATGAGTCGGGAGAGCGTGCCGTCCGACTCCGCGAGGTCGCCCCGCGCGATGCCCTCGTCGATCGCCGCGACGAAGGTCGCGGTGCCCTCGTCGAGGCCGGCGGCGACGAGTGCGGCGACGCGCTCGGCCGGGCTCTGGTCGACGAACGCGACCTCGCGGCCGAGCACCTCGGATGCAGCGGTCGCGAGCTCGGCGAACGTCCACGGCTCGTCGCCGCCGAGCTCGTACACCTCCCCGACGTGGCCGTCCTCGAGGAGGACGACGGCCGCGGCCTCGGCGTAGTCGCGGCGGGGTGCTGATGCGACCCGACCCGAGCCCGTCGCGGCGGCGATCACGCCGGTCGAGGCCGCGACCGCGACATCCTGCGCGTAGTTCTCGGTGTACCAGTTGTTGCGGAGGATCACGGCCGGGATGCCGACCTCGGCGATGACCTCCTCGGTGCCTCGGTGCTCGGGCATGAGGACGAGCTCGCTCGTGGCGGCCTTCGGTCCGCTCGTGTAGGCGAGCTTGGCGACGCCGGCCGCCTTCGCGGCTTCGATGACGTTGCGGTGCTGGCCGACGCGCTCGCCGAACGCGGTGCCCGAGATCAGCAGCATCGAGTCGACGCCCTCGAGTGCCGGCGCGATGGTCTCGGGGCGTGCGTAGTCGAGTTCGACGGTGCGGATGCCTCGGGCGGCGAGGTCCGCGACCGCGGACGTGTCGCGCGCGGCGGCGACCACGTCGGCGGGGGAGGCGCCGTGCTCGAGCAGCGCCTCGATGACGAGGCGGCCGAGGTGGCCGGAGGCGGCGGTGACGAGGATGGTCATGGGGAACTCCGTTCGATCGGTTCCGACGGTGTCGGTTCGACTGGCACAACCGAGCGGATGCCGCATACCTTCCCTTCCGCAGGTACCCACTTTCACGTAAGGTACCAACATGGTGGTTAGTCTTGCGCAGATCCGGGCCGCCTCTGGCGAGGTCTTCCTCGAGGGGTGCCCGACGCGAGTGGTGCTCGACCACATCATGAGCAAGTGGGGCGTGCTCGTGCTGCTCGCCCTCACCGACGGCACCCTCCGCTGGGGCGAGCTGCGACGCGAGGTCGAGGGCATCAGCGAGAAGATGCTCGCCTCCACGCTGCGCACGCTCGAGGGCGATGGGCTCGTCGCCCGCACGTCGTACCCGGAGGTTCCGCCGAGAGTCGAGTACGCGCTCACCGACCTCGGCCGCGACCTCATGGACCGGATGCTCCCGCTCGTCGAGTGGGTCGCCGCGCACGCCGATTCGATCGTCGAGCGCTGACCGCTGCTCGGGCGATGTGCGCGATTCCGTCATGTGCAGCGTCGTGCACATGGCCGATCTGGGAGGCGCCGCCTGGGCGGGCGCGTCGGGCGCGTCGGGCGGGTCGGGCGCGACGGGTCGCCGCCCGCGCGAGGACTTGCCGCGCCGTCGGCGACGTCGTAGCGTCGCGCTCAGCGGCATCCGTGGCCGGCGACCGAACGCGGACCAGGTCTGGCCCGGGCGACCCGGATGCGGCCGGTCCGAGGTGAGGAGGCCGGGGCCGTGGACCGCGACGAGATCGATCGCCGCGCGGAGGATGCCGCGACGGCCGTTCGGGAGGCGCGCTGGGAGGACGCCCGGGACGCGTACGCCGACGTGCTCGCGTCGAGGCCGAGCGCCGACGCGCTCGACGGACTCGGCCGGGCACTGTGGTGGCTGGGCGAGACCGCGGCCGCGGTCGAGACCCGCACGCGCGCCTACGCGGCGTACCGGAGAGCCGGCAGGGATGACGAAGCCGTGCGGATCGCGACCTGGCTGGCGATCGAGCACGCCGCGACACCGGGTCGTGAGGCGATCAGCCGCGGATGGCTCGGCCGCGCCGAGCGGCTGGCGGCAGGCTCCGCCGCCGCCGTTCAGGGCCGGCTCGCCCTGGCACGCAGCGCGCTCGAGACCGACCCCGTCCGCATCGCGGACCTCGCCGACGCGGCCCTCGCCGCAGCCCGCGAGCGAGGCGACGCGGCGCTCGAGATCCGCGCCCTCGCGAGGTCCGGGCTCGGTCTCGTCCGTTCCGGCCGTTCCGCGGCGGGCATCGAGCGACTCGACGAGGCGATGGCCGCGGCGTCGGCGGGGGAGGCCGAGGAGCCGGAGGTCTTCGCCGAGACCTGCTGCGACATGGTCGCGGCGTGCGAGGAGACGCTCGACGGGCGTCGGCTCGAGCAGTGGGGCGGCGTCGCCGAGCGGTTCCTGCGGCTGCGGCCGCACCCGACCCTCCTGGGATTCTGCGGCTCGTGCTGTGCGGGCGTCCTCGCCGCACGCGGCGACACGAGCGGCGCCGAGCACTGGCTGACCTGGACCATCGAACGGCTCGAAGCGGGCGGCCACGCCGCGCGCTGCGTCGACCCGCGGGCCCGTCTCGCCGAGCTGCGCGTCGCCCAGGGGCGGCTCGAGGAGGCGGAGCGGCTCGTCACGGGGATCGAGGCACGGCCGGAATCGGTCCGGGCGATGGTCGCGATCCACCTCGCTCGCGGCGAATCCGGCGTCGCGTCATCCGTGCTGCATCGCCGGCTCGCGAAGCTCGGGCCCGATTCGATCGCCGCGATCCCGATCGGCGCGATGCTCATTCCCGTGCAGGTCGAGCGGCGCGACCTCCCAGGCGCGGAGGCGTCGGCGGCCCGCCTCCGGCGCCTCGCCGAGGAGTCGGGCGAGGAAGCGCACCGCGCGCTCGCCGAGCTCGGGACCGGACGTGTCGAGCTCGCGCGAGGCGACTCGTCGGCGGCGCTCGCCGCGCTCGGGGCCGCGGCCGAGCGCTACGACCGCATGGGCAGGCCGCTCGACGCCGCACGGGCCCGCGTCCTGCTCGGGCAGGCGCTCGCCGCCTCGGGCGATCCTGACTCGGCGGTCGCCGAGTCGCGCGCGGCAGCCGCGGCGCTCGACCACGCCGGCTTCGTCACCGAGGCCGATGCGGCGGACGCGTTCGCCCGGTCGCTCGGCGGGCGGGGACGTGTCGGGCCGAAGCGCGTCGGCACGCTCACGAAGCGCGAGCAGGAGGTGCTCTCGCTCGTCGCCGAGGGGCTGAGCAACGCCGAGATCGCCGAGCGCCTGTTCATCAGTCCGGCGACGGCCGGCCATCACGTGAGCAACCTGCTCGCGAAGCTCGGCGTGCGAAGCCGGACCGAAGCCGCGATGCACGCGCACCTGCTCCGATCCGGCTGATCCGGCCGATCCGGCGAGAGGGAACCGCCGCTCAGGCCGAGCCCACGGGTTCCTCGCTCGCGGCCTCGAATGCGCCGAGCTGGTTCATCAGGCCGAAGATGTCGGGCACCGCCCAGGACTCGGCGAGCAGCCCGCCCTCCACGCGGAAGATGTCGATCTCGTCCATGTCGACCCGCCGCCCCGTGGCCGGGATGCCGAGGAAGTCGCCGAGGTGCGTCGCCGTCGCGTGAACGCGGACGGTCACCTTGTCCCCGTCGGCGAGGAGTTCCTCGATCGAGACCTCTGCATCGGGGAACGCCGTGAACCAGAACGCGCCCTCCTCTCGCACGCCGTCGCGGCCGCGGCTGGACGACGAGTTGTCGACGAAGTCCTCCGTGACGAGGCTCGCCGCCGTCTCGAGGTCCTGCCTGCTCCACGCCTCGTAGAACCGGCGGACGATGTCGGTGTTCTCGCTGTTCATGATCGCTTCCTCCCTCATCGGGTCGTCATGCGACCACGGTCCCACCACCGCGCCTGCCGAGCATGGTGAGGATTCGCCATTTCCAGTCTCAGCCGACCGCAGCGGCGACGAGCTCGGCGAGTCGCGCCTCGACCGCGGGCGTCCAGGTGAGCACCGCGAACGACGTCGGCCACATCTCGCCGTCGTCGAGGTTCGCGCGGTCCTCGAACCCGATGGTCGAGTACCGCGCCTTGAACTTGACCGACGGCTGCATGAAGACGACGACCTTGCCCTCGCCGTTTGCGAACGCCGGCATGCCGTAGAACGTCTTCGGCACCAGTTGCGGCGCGACCTCCGAGACGACGCGGTAGAACCCCTCGCCGATCTCCCGGTCGCCGCCCTCCATCGCGTCGATCGCCTCGCGGATCACCTTTTCGCCCGCGGCACGGTTCTTCCCCGCCTTCGCCTCGGCGCGCAGCTCCTTCGCGCGGTCCTTGACGGCCTCGCGCTCGAACTCCGACAGTCCCTCGGTCTTCTCGGCCATGATGTCCTCCTCCACGATGTCGGGCCGGTTTCGGCTCCGGTCGTCACGCTACGCGGCGGCGTCGAGGACCGCTTCTCGATTCCTGCTCGATGCGGTGGTCAGTCGATCGCGACCTCGTCACCGACCGCGATGCGCGCACCGGCGTCGCCGTCGAGCTCGGGGATCAGCCGGACGCCGAACCACGTCGCGCCGTCCCACTTGCGGTGCCTCGCGAGGGTGCGGATCGGCTCCTTCCCGCGCGCCAGGGTGTCGGGGTCGATCGTCGTCATGACGCACCGGTCGCACACCTCGCCGAACCGGAAGCGCACGCCGCCGATGCGCACGCGCCGCCACGCGTCCTCGGCGAACGGCTCGTCGCCGTCGACGACGACGTTCGGACGGAACCGGACGACGTCGAGCGGCGGCACGTCATCGGGCGTCCACGCGTTCAGTTGCGCCAGCGACGCCTCGCTCGCGAGGAGCAGCGGTCCGGCGTCGGCGAGGCTCAGCCCCTCACCGGGCAGCCCGCCGTGCGCGGGGTTCACGGGCCGCTGGAGCGGATCGGGCTGCCAGACGAGCCGCAGCGGCATCCGCATGCGCTCGCTGAGCCACGCATCGGCCTCGTCGCCCGCGGGCATCGCCTCGCGCTGGCGCGAGTGGCCGACCGGGATCGGCGTCGCGTCGACGGGCGGGTCGACGCGAAGCGGCTCCGCGTCGCCGGCGCCGACGAGGAGGAGTCCGCCGTCGGAGAGCGGTTCGGCCGTGAGCCCGAGCAGCGCGTTGCGCTCGCGCGCGGTCACGGGCGTGCCATCCGGTTCGACGACGCCCCACCGCCGGTCGCCCTCGAGGCCCCAGGGGCGCACGACCGCCGAGGCCACGTCGCGACCCGCGAACGACTTGACCGGGTAGACGCGGAGCCGGGTCACCTGCATCCCGCCACGCTAGCCGACGCACGCGGTCGGGCCTCGACCCGTCGCGCTCCCGGCGAGGCCGCGGGACCGAAGCCCCGGACGCGACGCCGCGCGGCGGTGAGGCTGGTGCCGAGCATCGGCGAGAGGAGCGCGCCATGACCTACGACGTCCGAATCGTGGAGGCTCCGCGACGCGACCTCGCCGTGGTGCGGTCGCGCACGACGTTCGCGGAGATCCCCGCGTTCATGGCGACGGCGTTCGAGCGCGTCGCGGCTGTGCTCGGACCGCGAGGCCTCCTCGGCGACGGTCCGGCGGTCGGGCGCTACGCGGAGATGGACCAGGCGACGGGTGCCGTCACCGTGAGCGCGGGATTCGTCGTCGACGCGCCGATCGCGGCCGACGGCGACGTCGTGCCCGAGGTGCTGCCCGCGGTCGAGGTCGCCACCACGACGCACCTCGGCCCGTACGACCGGGTCTCCGAGGCGTACGACGCGATCGCCGCCGCGATGGCGCTGCACGGTCGCGAGCTCGACGAGTCGATGATGTGGGAGGAGTACTGGAGTCCGCCCGGGACGCCCGACGACGAGACCCGCACCGTCGTCTTCTGCCCGTTGCGGCCCGCGACCTGACCGCGCTCGCGCGCGAACCGATCGTCGGACGTGCGTGCGAGCATGGACGTCATGCCCGCCGACCGCACGCCCGACTGGCGCGCCGCCTTGGCGGGCCTCGACGCGACCGCCGCCGCGGTGGCCGATGAGACGACGACGGATGGCGGCCCGGCCCGCGGCACGGGCGACCTCCGGCCGCTCGGGCTCCAGTTCGAGTTGCGCCGCCGGGCCCAGCGCCGGAACGGCGAGTGGCGGGGCCCGCGCGACGAGCCCGCACGGCGGGCCTCTGGCGTCGACCGGCTCGCCGTCCGCCCGGTCGTGCAGGGCGCCCGCGGCGCCTGGGTCAAGAACGGCCTCACCTGGCAGAACATCGCCTACCAGGCCTCCGCCGCGGGCGTCGATCCGGCGCAGTCGCGGTGGTTCGCGCAGTTCGCGATGCTCAAGGGCACGACGCCGTCGGTGCACGTCTACGGCTCCGAGTGGATCACGGTCGACGAGTTCGAGAGCCCGCTGCTCTGGGCGCTCCTCGTCGAGGCGGGCCGGCTCGGCATCGCGCTCGTCGGCTCCGACGTCACGCCCGAGGTCGTGCTGCACGGCTCGGCGACGCTCGGGTTCGACGCCAGTCGTGCCGACGGCGACCTGGTGCTCGCGCCGACGCTGACGCTCGACGGCGAGCCGCGACCGCTCGGCGGCGCGGGCGCGGACTCGAGCGGCCGCGCAGGCGGCAGCAGCGGGGTCGGCATCCGCCCGATCGCCGCGCACGGCCTCTACCGATTCGACCTCGACGCCGGCCGCGTCGAGCTCGCGCCCGTGCCGTCAGGGCTGCGCGCCGCCGAGCTCTCGCTCCTCGACGCGCCCGAGCCGATCCGCGTGCCCGCAGCCGAGGTCCCCGAGTTCCTCGCCGCGCACGTCCATCCGCTCGCCCGCACGCTCGCGATCACGAGCCGCGACGCCACCTTCGAGCTCCCGCCCACGCCGCCGGCGACCCTCGTGCTCGACGCCCGGTACGAGCCCGACGACGTGCTGCGCCTCGCCTGGCGGTGGGAACGCGCAGACGGCCGCACGAGCGACGTCGACCCGGAGGCCGATCCCGACCCCGAGTATGACGACGACCTCGTCGCGCGCGTCGCCGACGAGCTCGGCTGGGTGCCGTTCGAGGCCGTACTCCTCCGCGGCATCGACGCGGCCGAGTTCTCGGTCGAGCGCATGCCGCGACTCGAGGCGCTCGCCGAGCGGAGCCCCAGCCCGTTCCGCATCGACGCGCGCGGCGAGCGACCCGACTACCGCGAGGCGACCGAACGGCCAGCGCTCGCGGTCTCCCTCGTCGAGAGCCGCAAGCGCGACTGGTTTGACCTCGGGGTCGTCGTGACGGTCGGGGGGCGGAAAGTCCCGTTCATGCCGCTCTTCCGCGCCCTCGCGACGGGCCGCAAGCGCCTCCTCCTCGTCGACAAGTCCTACCTGTCACTCGACCTGCCCGTCTTCGACGAGCTCCGCGACCTCATCGACGAGGCAGGCACGCTCGACGAGTGGGAGACGGGCGTGCGCATCCACCGCAGCCACGCGAGCCTGTGGGCCGACTTCGAAGACCTGGCGGATGTCGCGGAGCCCGCGCTCGCGTGGCGTGCAACGGTCGCGGGGCTCGAGCACGGCGACGTGCCCGACCTCCCGCCTCCGGCGGGCCTCGCGCTGCCGCTCCGCCCGTACCAGCTCGACGGGTTCAGGTGGCTCGCGTTCCTCCACGCCAACCGGCTCGGCGGCGTGCTCGCCGACGACATGGGCCTCGGCAAGACCGTGCAGTGCCTCGCGCTCGTGCAGCACGCGCTCGAAGCCGCACCCGGTGGTCGAGTAGCAGCCGGCGAGGCTGGCCGCGTATCGAGACCTCCCCACGCGCAGGGTCTCGATACGCCGGAACCTTCGGCCCCGGCTACTCGACCACCGGACGGACCGGACGTGCCGACCCGCCCGTTCCTCGTCGTCGCCCCCACCTCGGTCGCCTCGAACTGGGTGCGCGAAGCGGCGAGGTTCACGCCGGGGCTGCGCGTGGCATCCGTCACCGCGACGACCGCGAAGCGACGCCGGTCGCTCGGCGAGGTCGTCGCGAACGCAGACCTCGTCGTCACGACCTACGCCGTCCTCCGGCTCGAGGCCGAGGAGTTCGGCGAGCTCGAGTGGGGCGGGCTGATCCTCGACGAGGCGCAGTTCGTGAAGAACGCGGCGACGCGCGTGCACGAGGCCGCCCGAGGCATCCGTGCCCCGTTCCGCATCGCGGTGACCGGCACGCCGCTCGAGAACCACCTCGGCGAGCTCTGGTCGATCCTGCGGATCGTCGCGCCCGGGCTGTTCCCCTCACGGCGCGCCTTCGACGAGCGCTACCGCCGGCCCATCGAGGAGGACCGCAACGGCGAGCGACTCGACCGGCTGCGCCGCCGCATCCGCCCGCTCATGCTGCGCCGCACCAAGGAGGCCGTCGCCCCTGAACTGCCGCCCAAGCAGGAGCAGGTGCTCGAGGTCGACCTCGCACCGGAGCACCGGCGGCTCTACGACGTCGTGCTGCAACGCGAGCGGCAGAAGCTGCTGGGCCTCGTCGACGACCTCGACCGGCAGCGGTTCATCGTCTACCGTTCGCTCACGCTGCTCCGCCTACTGGCACTCGACGCGAGCCTCGTCGACGCCGCGCGGCACGCCGGCATCCCGTCCGCGAAGCTCGACGCGCTCTTCGAGCAGCTCGAGGACGTGCTCGCCGAAGGCCATCGCGCGCTCGTGTTCAGCCAGTTCACGACCTTCCTCGACAGGGTGGCCCAACGGCTGGATGCCGCGGGCGTGCCCTACGCGCACCTCGACGGGTCGACGCCCGCGCGCCGCCGAGACGTGGAGGTCGCGCGCTTCCGCGCGGGCGAGGCATCCGTCTTCTGCATCAGCCTCAAGGCCGGCGGGTTCGGGCTGAACCTCACCGAGGCCGACTACGTCTTCCTCATGGACCCGTGGTGGAACCCCGCGAGCGAAGAGCAGGCGGTCGATCGGGCCCACCGCATCGGACAGGACAAGCAGGTCATGGTGTACCGGCTCGTCGCCGCGGGCACCATCGAGCAGAAGGTCATGGAGTTGAAGGCGAAGAAGGGCGAGCTCGCGGCATCCGTGCTCGATGACGACGCCGACGCCGACGCATCCGCCGGGGCGCGACTCGACGTCGCCGAGCTGCGCGCGCTGCTCGACGGCGACAGCGACGGCGAGGGCGACGGCGACGGCGAGGGCGACGGCGACGGCGACGGCCCGCGCGCCGCCGCGTCACCCGTGCGACGTCGCGCCCGGGACCTCGTCGAGTGAGTGGTAGACGGGGATCCCGCGCTCGCGGGCGATCGCGACGTCCTGGTCGGCGCCGCGGGACTCGCCCGGAAGGCGGAGCACCGCGTCGCAGTGCTGCAGCAGGCGCTCGGCGGTCGGGTACATGACCTCGGCCGCGAGCGGGTCGGTCGGCCCGCTCGCGCCGGCGCTCGACAGCACGGGGAGGGCGACCCACTCCCCGATCATCGGCACGTGGCCGGCTCGGAAGATGGGCCAGGCCGCTTCCTCGAGTCGTTCGAGGTTGCGTGCCATGAGCTCGGGGTCGCCGCCCGTGCCCGAGGCATAGGGTCCGGCGATCAGGATCAGCATCGGTGCGTTCATGTCGGGCATAATAGCGAAGAAACGTGCAAGAACAGGAAGGAATCGGAATGCTCGCCGCCGCGCGCAAGTACCTGCTGCTCGAACGGCTCCGCCGGGACGGCCGCATCGTCGCGAAGGAGATCGCCGCCGAACTGGGCCTCTCGGAGGACAGCATCAGACGAGACCTCCGCGAACTCGACCATGCGGGCCTCGCCGTGCGCGTCTACGGCGGTGCGCTTCCCGCATCGCCGGCGGTCGCCGACTACGCGAGCCGCATGTCGGTGGCGCCCGAGAGCAAGCTGCGCGTCGCCGCGGCGGCCGTCGCGCTCATCGAGCCGGGCGCCACCGTGATCCTCGACGGCGGCACGACGACGCGGGCGATGGTCGACGCCCTGCCGACGACGCTCGAGTGCACGGTCATCACCCACAGCCCGACGATCGCTGCGGCGCTGCTCGAGCACACCGCAGAGGTGTTCCTCATCGGCGGACGCCTCTTCAAGCACTCCGCCGTGGCGAGCGGTGCGGCGGCGGTCGAGGCGGCGAGCCGGGTCAGCGCCGACCTCTTCTTCCTCGGCGTCACCGGCGTCCACGCGACCGAGGGGCTGACCACCGGCGACCCGGAGGAGGCGGCGATGAAGCGCGCCCTCGCGTCACGCGCGGCCGAGACCTACGTCCTCGCGAGCGAGGAGAAGGTCGGCACCGCCTCGCGGTACCGCGTCCTTCCCATCGAGGGCGTGGCCGGGGTCGTCACCGACGCGGACCACACCGATCCGACGATGCGCGACCTCGCGGCGGCCGGCATCCGCCTCATCCACGCCGGCGGTCGGCGCTGACCTCGGCGGGCGCCCCGACGTCCCCGGCCGCGAGCCGCTCCCGCTCGGTTGCGCGCAGCCGCCGGATCCACTTGTCGCCCTCGACCGCCACCACGACGAAGAGCAGCAGCACGATGCACTCGAGCCACTGCCATCCCGTGAGTGAGACGGTGCCGAGCAGCCGCTGCAGGAAGCCGAGCTCGGTCGAGAGCACGATGATGACGACCGGCCACACCAGGAACTTCGAGATCGCCGCGATCGGCGGCACGAGGCCCGACTCGGGGGAGCGCCGCATGAGCAGGGCGCTCAGCACCGTCCCCAACCCGACCACGACGTACGCCATCGTCATCGACGCGGTCGGTTCGGTCGCACTCGGCACGTCGGGCCCGAGCACCAGCGGCACGAGCGTGACGAGGAAGATCACCGCGCCGTAGCCGAGCCACTCGGCCACCGAGTGCGGGTTCACGATGCCGAGCTTCGGGTTCCGCGGCGGTTCCTGCATCGTCGCGGGCGGCGCCGCGTCGGCCGCGATGCCGAGCACCGCGAACAACGTGACGAAGAAGTTCAGGAACAGCACCTGCGTGGGGAACAGCGCGACGCCGTCGGCGATCTGGAACGCGCTGGCCGCGAGGAAGAGCAGGATGAGGCTGATCAGCTGCGTCATCTGGAACCGCAGGTAGGCGGTGATCTTCGCGTAGACGATCCGGCCGAGCTCGACCGCGTGCACGAGCGTCGAGAAGTTGTCGTCCGTGAGCACGAGCTTCGCCGCCTGCTTGGTGACCTCGGACCCCGACCCCATGGCGACGCCGACGTCGGCCTGCTTGATGGCGGCCGCATCGTTGACCGCGTCCCCCGTCATCGCGACGATCTCGCCCTGCGCCTGGAGAAGGCGGACGAGCCGGAGCTTGTCGTCGGGCGTGACCCGGCCGAACACGTGGAGGTCGGGCAGGCGTCGCGTGAGTTCCTCGTCGCTCATGGCCTTCAGGTCGGCACCGCTCACCGCGCCCGCGCCGAGTCCCAGCTCGCGGCCGATCGCGCCCGCCGTGACCGCGTGATCACCCGTGATCATGCGCACCTCGATGCCGGCGCTCGCCGCGACCTCGACGGCGACCTTCGCCTCGGGGCGGAGCGGATCGACGATGCCCACGAGCCCGATGAGGGCGAGCTCCTGCACCCACGACATCGGGTCGGCGGCGACCCGGCCCTCGTCGGCGTCGTCGACGAACCGGGCCGCGAAGGCGAGGGTGCGCAGGCCCGTCGCGGACATGTCCTCGAGCTCCGCGGTCGCCGCGTCGACGTCGACGGGCACGAGCTCGCGCTCGGTCGTGAGCATCGTCGCGCAGCGGCCGAGCACCACGTCGGGCGCGCCCTTCACGAGCAGCACGAGCCGCAGCTCGCCGCGCACGGGCATCCGCTGCAGCGTGGCCATGAACTTGTAGTCGGAGTCGAACGGCACCTCGGCCAGGCGTGGATAGTCCCGGCGCGCGGCATCCGCATCGATGCCGAGCTTCGCGCCGAGCACGATGAGCGCGGCCTCGGTCGGGTCGCCCACGACCTCCCCGGCGGCCGAGACGGTCGCGTCGTTCGGCAGGCTGATCGCGAGGCCGAGCGTCGCGGCCTCGACCGGTTCGTCGGTCGCGCCGAGCATGCGGCCGTCGAACGAGTACCCCTCGCCCGTGACGCGGAAGTGGTCGCCGCCCATCCACGCCGTGCGCACGGTCATCTCGTTCATCGTGAGCGTGCCGGTCTTGTCGGAGCAGATCGCGCTCGTCGCGCCGAGCGTCTCCACGTCGTTCAGCGACGCGACGATCGCGCGCTGGTCGGCGAGCTTCGACGCACCCCACGAGAGCAGGCTCTGCACGAAGACCGGCAGGCCGGTCGGGATCGCGGAGATCGCGACGGCGGTGCCGAGGAACAGCAGTTCGGTGACGCTCTGACCGCGCACCGCGCCGATCACGATGATGACGAGCACGGCGCCCCACGCGATGATGCCGAGCACCTTCGTGAGTCCGTCCAACTCGCGCTGCAGCGGCGACTTGCCGGAGCCGACCTCGGTGAGCATCGACGCGATGCGGCCCATCTGGGTGCGCATGCCGGTCTCGACGACGAGCATGCGCGCGGTGCCGCGCGTCACCGAGGTGTTCTGGAACACCATCGACGTGCGATCGGCCAGCGCGGTGCCGGTGTCGTTCGGCGTCGGGCTCTTCGCGATGGGCAGCGACTCGCCCGTCAGCGCGGATTCCTGGGTCTCCAGGTTCGCCGCCCGGAGGATCCGGCCGTCGGCGGGGACGAGGTCGCCCGCCTCGAGGTCGACGAGGTCGCCCGGCACGAGCTCGGTCGCGTCGACCTGCCGGATCGACCCGTCGCGCACCACGCGCGCCTGCGGGGTCTGCAGCTTGGCGAGGGCGTCGACGCTGCGCCGCGCCTTCAGCTCCTGCCGCGTGCCGCTGACCACGTTGTAGAGCACGAGGATCCCCACGACGATCGCCGTCGAGACCTGCCCGATGAGGAGCGACACGATCGCGACCGCGATGAGCATGAGGGTCATCAGCTGCGTGGTCTGGATGAGGGCGATGCGCCACGCGTTCGGCGGCGGCGCGCTGACGAGCGCGTTCGGCCCGACGTCGGCGAGCCGCGAGGCCGCCTCCGGCGCGGCGAGCCCGCGCGAGCCGTCGCTCCTCGCCTCGGCGAGCGCCTCCTCCGGCGGCAGCGACCACCAGGCGGTGCCCTCCTCGTCGGCCGGCTGCGCGTGCGATGCCTCTGGCTGCGTGTCGATGCTCACCGGACCCCCTCGCCGAACTCGTCTGGCCACACCCTAGCGGCGCGGCGCACGGGGCACAGCAGAATGGACGGCGGAGGTCGACGATGATCACGCACGAGGTCCAGAACCAGCCGCCGCCCCGCGAGGGCATCGACGAGTTCGCCGCGAACGTCCCGCTCGTCGAGGCGGTCGCCCGATGCGGGACCCCGGCGTTCCCCGCGGGCATGAGCAGTGAAGCGGATGCCGCTCCGCCGGCGCTGCACGACCTCGGCCGACTGGTCGGCGGCGCCGACTTCCAGCGCGATGCCGAGCTCGCGAACACGAACCCGCCGCGACTCGTCACGCACGACCGGTGGGGGAACCGGATCGACGAGATCGAGTACGACGAGTCGTACCACCGCATCATGGCCGCCGCGATCGCCGCCGGCGCGCACACCTCGGCCTGGGCCGACCCGCGTCCGGGCGCGAACGCCGACCGCGCCGCGGCATTCCTCCTGCTCGCGCAGGTCGAGCCCGGGCACGCGTGCTCCGTGTCGATGACGCACGCCGCGGTCGCGACGCTCGAGCACGCGGCCCCCGGGTTGCAGGCCGAGTGGATGCCGCGGCTGCTGAGCCGCGCGTACGAGCCCGGGCTCGGCGCCGGCTCCCCGGTTGCCGACGACACCGGCGGCACCGGTGGCGGCGCCGGCGGGCCCGGCGCGCCCGCCACGGCGCCCAAGCCCTCCGCCCTCGTCGGCATGGCGATGACCGAGAAGCAGGGCGGGTCCGACGTGCGCGCGAACACGACCCGGGCCGTGCCGCGCGCTGGCAGCGGCATCCGCTCGGAGTGGGGCGCGGAATACGGCCTGACCGGCCACAAGTGGTTCTGCAGCGCGCCCATGAGCGACGCGTTCCTCGTGCTCGCGCAGGCGCCGGGCGGGCTGTCGTGCTTCTTCGTGCCGCGCGTGCTGCCCGACGGCACGCGCAACGTGTTCCGCATCCAGCGGCTGAAGGACAAGCTCGGCAACCGGTCGAACGCCTCGAGTGAGATCGAGCTCGACGACACGCTCGGCTGGCTCGTGGGCGAGGAGGGCCGCGGCGTCGCGACCATCGTGCAGATGGTCACCCGGACGCGGCTCGACTGCGTGATCGGCACCGCCGCGGGCATGCGGCAGGCGGTCGCCGAGGCCGCGTGGCATGTGCGCCACCGCCGCGCATTCGGCTCCCTCCTCGTCGACCAGCCCGCGATGGCGGCGGTCGTCGCCGACCTCGCCCTCGAGTCGGAGGCGGCGACGCTCACCTCGATGCGGCTCGCCCGCGCGTACGACGTCGACGCGACCGAGTCCGAGCAGGCCTTCCGTCGGCTCGCGACCGCGGTCGCCAAGTTCCAGGTCTGCAAGCGCGGGCCCGACCACGCCGCCGAGGCGCTCGAATGCCTCGGCGGCAACGGCTACACCGAGGCCTTCCCGCTCGCGCGCCGCTACCGCGAGCAGCCGCTGCTCGCGATCTGGGAGGGCTCTGGCAACGTCATCGCGCTCGACGTGCTGCGCGTGCTCGCGCGAGAACCCGAGTCGTTCATGGCCTTCTTCGACGTCGTCGGCGAGGCCGCGGGCGAGCATCCGGCATTCGACCTCGCGCTCGCCGAGGCGCGCGCCGTCGTGGGCGAGGTGAGCGGGGCGGATGCCGCGACCGCCGCCCTTCGCGCGCGAGAGCTCACCGAACGGCTCGCGCTCGTGCTCCAGGCGTCGCTGCTCGTGCAGCACTCGCCGGGCGCCGTCGCCGACGCGTTCGTGCGGTCGCGGCTCGAGGGCGACGGCGGGTCGATGTACGGCGCGCTGCCGCCGGGCGTGGATGTCGCGGCGATCCTCGAACGCGCCTGATCGGCGCCCGCCGCGGCGGGCGGAGCAGCCTCCGTGGCGGGCGTTCGCCCGACGCGAGAGGATGTCGGGGTGAGGGACCGCGCGAACTGGCTCGTCGTCGCCCAGTTCGTGCTGCTCGCGCTGCTGCTGCTGCCGGGCGCCCCGCTCTGGGCCGGGCAGCAGGCGACCGTGCTCGCCGTGCTGCTCGTCATCACCGGGCTCGTGCTCTCGGGCGCGGGCGTGGTCGCGCTCGGCCGCGACCTCGTGCCCTGGGTGGCGCCGCGCGAGGGTGCGACGCTGCGGACCGACGGCGTCTTCCGACTCACCCGCAACCCGATCTACGTCGGGCTCCTCATCGCCACGGCCGGCTGGGTGATCTGGCGGGCCCGCATCGAGCTCATCGTCGTATGGGTCCTCCTCGCGGTCGTGCTCGTCGTGAAGGCGCACCTCGAGCAGCATCGACTGCTCGACCGGTTCGGCGACGAGTACCGCGAGTACGCCGACCGCACGCCCCTGCTGCTCTGGGCCCGCGGCATCCGCTGAGGCGCGCCCAGCGTTTCGCGGCGGGCTACGCGCCCGGCGCGCCGGAGGGCGCGGACGGGGCATCCGTCGCCTCCGGCGAGGCCTGCAGCGGGCCGGTCTCGAGCAGGTGCTCGATCGCGCGCAGCGGGATCGGCGCCCAGTCGGGCCGGTTGCGCGTCTCGTAGATCGCCTCGTACACGGCCTTGTCGAGCTCGAACGCCGCGAGCAGGTCCTGGTAGACGGTGAGGTCCATGCCTGAGGCGGCGACGTACCCGTCGATGAAGGCCTGCCGGGCGGATGCCGCCCACGCGCGTGCGTCGGCGGCGCGCGCCGGGCGCCCGAGCTCGGTCGCCCCCGCGACGTAGTCGAACGATCGGAGCATGCCGGCCACGTCCCGCACGGGCAGGTCGGGCCGTCGGCGCTCGGCCATGGGGCGCATCGGCTCGCCCTCGAAGTCGAGCAGGAACCAGCCGCGGTCGGGCGCGAGGATCACCTGGCCGAGGTGGAGGTCGCCGTGCACGCGCTGGAGGTCGGGCCATGCCCCGGCTTCTGCACGTGCGTAGAACGACTCGATCGCATCGCGGAGCGGCTCGAGCGCCGGGACCTCGGCCACCGCGATCGCGAGCCGACGGCGCCAGGCCGCCGCGATGGCGGCGATGAGGTCGGGCGAGGCGGGCTCGCGCCCGAAGCTCGCGCCGAGCGACGCGTGCACCTCCGAGACGGCGACGCCGAGCGCGCGTGCCTCGGCCGTGAAGTCGCGTGCGGATGCCGCGGAGAGCAGTGCCACGCGCCACGCGTCCTCCACGCCCGGGAGGAACTCCTGCGCGAACGCCAGGTGCCCGTGGGCGCGGCCGTCCGCACGACCGACGTCGTCCCACTCGCCGAGCACGTCGCCGACGACCGGGGGGATGTGCGGGGACCCGGCGATCCCGAGCGCGGTCTGCAGGGTGACGTCGGGGTTGTCGCCATGGTGGAGCTGGCGGAACACCTTGCAGATCACGGGCGGCGCACCATCGGGCCGGAACACGATCGACGTGTTCGACTGCTCGCCGCCGAGGACGCTCGCCGCGACGCGAGTCGCGGGCGCCGCGGCATCCGCCACGACGCGCCGACCATCGGGCGTGCGCACCGCCGGGTGCCCCATTGCCGCTGCGCCGTGGGCGACGGCGCGACCACCACTCCGGATCAGCTCGAGCAGGCCGTCGGTGAACGCCGGGTCGTGCGGGCCGTCGTACAGGCGGGTGCCGTCCTCGAGCATGCCGATCAGGTGGGCCTCGCCGTCGGGCGCGTCCGTCGGCCGCTCGACCACCGGCACTTGGTACAGCACGGGCGGGTCGGCGGCGTCGTCCATGACCAGCAGCGAGATCGCGCGGACGCCGGGCTCGGCGACGGGCAGCTCCCAGGCGCCGATCCGCCGCAGCGCCGGGGTCCGGCCCTTGCCGCCGTACCAGCGCTGTTCGGGCATCCATGCGGCGATCGCGGCCAGCGCGCTGTCCATGCCTGAACGATATTGCCGTGGGCGGGCACCGTCGAGGCGCCACGCGTCCGCCGCCCCCGGACGGGGCACGTCATCCGTCGCCGGCTCGGTCAGGGCAGGCGGTCGGTGCCGCGGTCGCGGCGTCGCGATCGGGGCTCGTCGAGGCCGACGTGGATGCGCGTGCGACGTCGCTCGATGACGATGAACAGGCTGCCGAGCGCCCACAGCGGCAGCTGCGTCAGGAACGCGATGCGGAACGCGTCGAGCGTGTACGTCGCGGGCGTGCCCGCGCCCTGCGCGTCCATCGCGATGCCGATCAGGAGGATGGCGAGGAGCGCCGCGAGGAAGCCGCCCACGTTCGTGATGCCCGTCGCGGTGCTCAGGCGATGGCTCGGATTGAAGGTGCGCGCGTGGTCGAAGCCGATCATCGATCCAGGGCCGCCGGTGCTCATCGCGAACGCGAGGGCGAAGAGCAGCCAGAGCGGCGCCGGCCCCGGCCAGAGGATCACGGCGAGCCATGCGACGACCTGGATGCCGATCACAGGGAGCACGAGCAGGCGCGAGCGGTTGGTGGGATGGCGGATCGAGAGCGCCCCGATCACTGGGCCGACGAGGATGCCGAAGACGACGTAGACCGTGAACAGGAGCGACGCCATCGCCGGCGTGAGGCCCTCGCCGACGGTGAGGAACGGGAAGCCCCAGAGCAGCACGAAGGCGGTGCCCGAGAACGGGGTCGTGAAGTGCGACCAGAACGCCAGCCGGGTGCCCGGGTGCGCCCACGACTCGCGGAAGCCCTGTCGGAGGTCGGCGGACGAGCGGACGACGTGGATGGCACCCGTGACCGTGTCGACCGAGACGTCCTCGACGCGACCCGGTGGTCGGTTGCGGATCACCGCGAACGTCAGCACGGTGAACAGCGCGCCGAGGCCCGCGAGCGAACCGAACGCGATGGTCCAGCTCGTCGCGTGCAGCAGGGCGGCGAGCGGCAGCACCGCGAGGATCTGCCCCGACTGCCCGACGAGCCCCGTCACCTGGACCATGAGCGGCGCCTGGCGCTCGGGGAACCAGACCGCGATCACGCGGAGCACGCTCGGGAAGACCGCCGCGTCGCCCGCGCCGAGCAGCATGCGGGCGAAGATCGCCCAGCCCACGTCGGGCGCGAAGGCGAGCACGAGCTGGCCGACCGCCATGAGGGCCATGCCCACGGTGATGATCGGTCGCGCGCCGAACCGGTCGAGCAGGAGGCCCACCGGGATCTGCATGCCGCCGTAGACCGCGAGCTGGATCACGGCGAACATCGACAGCGTGGACGCGTCGGCGTCGAACCGCACCGCGGCGTCGACGCCGACCGCCGAGAGCGACGAGCGGTTCGTGACCGAGACGATGTAGGCCGTCACCCCGACACCCCATACCAGCCACAGGCGCCACGTCGGGGCGATGGGGAGCGGGGTGGGGATCGTCACGGCCCTTCGAGGCTACCCTGCGGCCGGGTGCCGGACGCGACGGAGCCCGGGGCCGGATTGCGTCCGATCCCGGGCTCCGAGCGCGTCGATCAGTTCACGGGTGCGTCGGCCGACGCCTCCTCGGCGCCGCCGTCGAACCCGAGCGCCGCCTCGCCGGGCGTGCCGACCGAGGCCTCGGCCTCCATCGCGAGTTCGGCGTCGACGTCGTACGCCGCCTGCTCGAACTGCGAGTTGTAGAGGCGGTAGTAGGCGCCCTTCGCCGCGATGAGCTCGTCGTGCGTGCCCTGTTCGACGATGTCGCCGTGCTCCATCACGAGGATGAGGTCGGCGTCGCGGATCGTCGAGAGGCGGTGCGCGATGACGAAGGACGTGCGCCCCTCGCGAAGCGCCGCCATCGCGTGCTGCAGCAGCAGCTCGGTGCGCGTGTCGACCGAGCTCGTCGCCTCGTCGAGGATCAGCACGCTCGGCTGCGCGACGAAGGCGCGCGCGATCGTGATGAGCTGCTTCTCGCCGGCCGAGACGTTCGAGGCGTCCTCGTCGAGGACCGTGTCGTACCCGTCGGGCAGCGAGTGCACGAACCGGTCGACGTAGGTCGCGCGCGCTGCGGCGACGATCTCGTCGTCGGTCGCGGTCTGCCGGCCGTAGCGGATGTTCTCGCGGATCGTGCCGCCGAACAGCCACGGGTCCTGGAGCACCATGCCGGTGCGGGCGCGCACGTCGTGGCGCGTGAGCTCGGCGATGTCCTGGCCGTCGATGAGGATGCGGCCGCCGCCGAGCTCGTAGAACCGCATGACGAGGTTCACGAGCGTCGTCTTGCCGGCGCCGGTGGGGCCGACGATGGCGACGGTCTGGCCCGGCTCGACCCGGAACGACAGGTCGCGGATGAGCGGGCGGTCGGGGGTGTACGAGAACGAGACGTGGTCGAACTCGATGACACCGCGGCCGTCGACCGGTGCGGGCGAGTCGGCGGCGTCGGCCTCCTCCTCGTCGGCGTCGAGCAGTTCGAACACCCGCTCGGCCGAGGCCGTGCCGGACTGCACCACGGCGGCCATGCCGCCGAGCTGCGAGAGCGGCTGCGTGAACTGCTGCGAGTACTGGATGAACGCCTGGACGTCGCCGAGCCGGAGCTGGCCGCCGGCGACCATGAGCCCGCCGAGCACCGCGATGCCGACGTAGGTGAGGTTCCCGACGAACATCATGCCCGGCATGATGATGCCGGCGAGGAACTGCGCCTTGAATGCGGCCTCGTAGAGCTCCTCGTTCTCCGCGCGGAACTTCTCGCTCGCGTCCTGCTCGCGGCCGAACACCTTGACGAGCGCGTGGCCCGAGAACGACTCCTCGACGCGCGCGTTGAGGCGCCCGACCTTGCGCCACTGGATGCCGAACGCCGCCTGCGACTTCGGCCCGATGACGCCGAAGATGACGGCCATGAGGGGCAGCGCGACGAGCGCGACGAGCGAGAGCTGCCACGAGATCGAGAACATCATGACGAGCACGCCGATGACGGTGAGGATGCTCGTCAACGCGCTCGAGAGCGACTGCTGCATCGTCTGGGTGATGTTGTCGATGTCGTTCGTGACGCGCGAGATGAGCTCGCCGCGTTGAGTGCGGTCGAAGTAGCTGAGCGGCAGGCGGTGGACCTTCGCCTCGACCTGCTCGCGCAGGCCGTACATCGCGCGGACCATGATCACGTTGATGACGTAGCCCTGGATCCACGACAGGATCGACGCCACCACGTAGAGCAGCAGCACGATGACGACGAGCTGGCTGAGCCGCACGAAGTCGATGCCCTCGCCCGGCGTCAGCGTCGCGGCACCCACGATGTTGGCGAGGTCGTCCTGGCCTGCTGCGCGCAGCTGCTCGACGACCTGCTGCTGGGTCACTCCCTCGGGCAGCTGCAGCGAGATCCAGCCCTCGAAGATGACGTTCGTCGCCTCGCCGAGCACCTTGGGTGCGATCACGGTGAGCACGACGCCGATGGCGCCGAGGAGCGAGACGAACGCGAACGACCACTTCCACGGTGCGAGGAGCCCGAGCATGCGTCGGAAGCTGCGACCGAAGTCCGAGGCCTTGCCCGGTGCCACCGAATCCCACGATCCGGAGTTGATGCGCGCCTCCTCGGCGAGCTGCTGCTCCTCGAGCTGCTCGAGGGTGGGCTGCTGCGCCTCCTGCGCCGCCGCCTCGGCCCGGCTCCGGCCGCCGCGGCCCTTGGGGGTGCTGGTGTCGCGGCTCATGCCTGGGTCTCCACTCCGAGCTGGGATTCGACGATCTCGCGGTAGGTCTGGCAGGTCGCGACGAGTTCGTCGTGCCGGCCGAGGCCGACGACGCGGCCGTCTTCGAGGACGACGATGCGGTCGGCGTCGGTGATGGTCGAGACGCGCTGGGCGACGACGACCTTGGTCACCTCGGGCAGCTCTCGCCAGAGCGCCTGCCTCAACCTCGCGTCGGTCGTGAGGTCGAGCGCCGAGAACGAGTCGTCGAACACGAGGATCTCGGGTCGGTGCACGATCGCGCGTGCGATCGCGAGCCGCTGGCGCTGCCCGCCCGAGACGTTGGTGCCGCCCTGCGAGATGCGGGCGTCGAGCCCACCCTCCATCGCGGCGACGAAGTCGCGGCCCTGGGCGATCTCGAGGGCGTGCCAGAGCTCCTCGTCGGTGGCCTCCTCGCGGCCGAACCGCAGGTTCGACGCGACGGTGCCGGCGAAGAGGAACGGCCGCTGCGGCACGAGTCCGATCGTCTTCCAGAGCTCGTCGAGGTCGGCCTCGCGCACGTCGGTGCCGTTCACGAGCACCGCCCCGCCGGTCACGTCGAACAGGCGCGGCAGGAGGGAGACGAGCGTCGTCTTGCCCGCGCCGGTCGAGCCGACGATCGCCACGGTCTCGCCGCGGTCGGCGCGGAACGACACGCCCTCGACGACCGCGTGCTCGGCGCCGGGGTAGGCGAACGCGACGTCGCGGAACTCGACCGTGCCGGGTGCGGGGAACTCGGCGACCGGGTGCTCGGGGCGCGGCAGCGTGGTCTCGGTCGCGAGCACCTCGCCGATGCGCTCGGCCGAGACGGCCGCGCGCGGGATCATGATCGTCGTGAAGGCGGCCATGAGCACGCCGCCGAGGATCACGCCCACGTACTGCATGAACGCGAACAGCGTGCCGACCTGCACGTTGCCGGCGTCGACCTCGGTCGCGCCGAACCAGATCACGCCGATCACAGTGAGGTTCAGCACGAGCATGAACAGCGGGAACAGCGTGATGAACAGGGTGCCGACGCGGCGGCCGACATCCATGATGTCGTGGTTGGCGCCCTCGAAGCGCTCCTGCTCGATGGGCTCGCGCACGAACGCGCGCACGACCCGGATGCCGGTCAGCTGCTCGCGCAGGATCCGGTTCACGGCGTCGAGGCGCTTCTGGTAGCTGCGGAACAGCGGCACCATCCGGCTGATGACGAGTCCGGCGACCACGAGGATCGTGAGCACCGACACCCAGATCAGCCAGCTCAGCCCGACGTCCTGCTGCAGCGCCATGATGATGCCGCCGACGGCCATGAGCGGCGCGCTCACGAGCATCGTCGCACCGGTCATCGCGAGCATCTGCACCTGCTGCACGTCGTTGGTGTTGCGGGTGATCAGCGAACCCGGCCCGTACTGCGAGACCTCGCGCTCGCTGAACGCGCTCACCTTGTCGAAGACGTCGTTGCGGATGTCGCGGCCGACGCGCATCGCCGCCTTGGCCGCGAAGTACGTGGCGATGATCGCCGCGACGATCTGCCCGAGCGAGATCGCGAGCATGAACGTGCCGGTCGACCAGATGAACGCGGTGTCGCCCTTCGAGACGCCCTCGTCGATGATGTCGGCGTTGAGGCTCGGGAGATAGAGCGTCGCGAGCACCGAGATGAACTGGAACAGCAGCACACCGGCGATGAGCCACCGGTAGGGCTTCAGGTAGCGGATGAGGAGTCGTCCGAGCATGATTCTCCGCGGCGAGGTGCAAACGGGGTGTGCGAACGCGGGATGCCGCGTCGTCCGGGCTCGGGTCGCCGCCCGAGTCGCATCGTCAAGTCTGCATCCAAGCGGATGCCACCGACATCCGTCGGGCGGCGGATATCGCTCACGGCGGAATCGAATCGGAGGGAATGGTCCGGGCCGGTGGCCGACGATGGCCGACGTCGTCGGACCGGACATGATGATGGGACGCGCACCCCCGCGATGCACGCCCCATCAGTCCATGGCCGCTACGAGCGGAAGGCGTCCTTCACGTTCTCGCCGGCCTGCTTGAGGTTGGCCGCGGTCTGGTCCCGGCGGCCCTCGGCTTCGAGGCGCTCGTCGTCGGTCGCCTTGCCGGCGGCCTCCTTGGCCTTGCCCTTGAGTTCCTCGGCCTTGTTGCCGATCTTGTCGGACTCACCCATTCGGGGCCCCCTTCCGATCGTGCGTCGCGTTCGGGTGCGACGTCGACGGCCACGCTACGTGCGCCCCGGCGATCGATCACAGCCCTTGTCAGGGGCGGATGCCTCTGCTAGTCGATCGACGCCCGGACGGCGTGCGGCGAGTGGCGCGAGCCGTCGTCGTCACAGCGGCCGCGTGAACCCCACGCGATGCTCGCCCGGCCCGTCGTAGTCGCGCCATGCGGGCACGCCGTCGATGATCGTGTCGCCCGTGAGCTCGAAGCCCATCGCGCGGTGGAAGTCCTGCGAGCGGACGTTCGGCGGCCCGGTGATCGCGTCGACCCTGCGGCATCCGCTCGCCCGCATCGCCTCGAAGAAGCGCTCGTAGAGGGTGCGCGCGAGCCCGGTGCGCCGCTGGTCGGGGCGAACGCCGACGAAGTGGATGTACGCGACCTCCGGCTGCGACTGCGACCGGAAGCCGATGAGAAAGCCCGCCAGCTCGCCGCGCTCGTCCTCGACGATCGTCGACGTGTCGGCGAAGTGCTGGAAGAACAGCCGGGGGAGCAGCAGTGCGAGCCGGTCGGTGCCCGGCCGCTCCCACCACGGGCCGATCGCCGCGACCACCCGGGCGTGGTCGTCGACCGCGGCCCGGCGGAAGGTCAGGGTCGGATGCCGCGGGTCGGCGTCGAGGCGAGGGGCGGATGCGTCGCTCATGCGTCGATCCTCCGACACGGGCGGCTCAGCTCGCGAGCGCGATGCCGAGCGCCGTGCACGCGACGAACAGGGAGACCGCCGCGACCAGGGCGCCGGCCAGCGCGAGGCGGCGTGCGGCGTCCGCATGTCCGGCGGAGACGGCGCCCGGTGCCAGGGGGAGCGTCGTGTGGTCGGCGACGGCCTCGGGCAGTCGCGCCGTGAGGTGCAGGGCGGGCTCCGTCAGGGCTGCGCTCGGGGCGTGCGAGCCGGCCGCGGTGTGCGGCGTCCAGCCGGTGCCGTCCCAGTACCTGAGCGTCTGCGGTTCGGTCGGGTCGGGATGCCACCCGGCCGACGCGGGTACTGCGGCGGTCACGCCGCTCCGCGGCGGCGGGCCCGGACCGCCCGGACGGACAGCTGGGCGGCGGCCGCGACGAGCAGCGCGGCGAAGAGCCATCCGCCCACCGCCGGAGGGATGAGGAACGCGAGCGCGACCCCCGGCAGCGCCGCGAGCGTCGCCGCGGCGCCCACGACGAGCGCGATGCGCAGGTCGACGAGACCGCCGCGGACGTTCTTCACCGACCCGCTGACGGCCGTGGGGATCATCGCGACGAGCGAGGTGCCGCGGGCGATCAGGTCGCCGAGGCCGAAGACCGTGATGAACGCCGGCACCATGATGAGTCCGCCGCCGACGCCGAACAGGCCCGACGCGATGCCGACGACGAGGCCGAGCGCGACGAGCCCGAGCGCGGGACCGGGCTCGAGCGGGACCGGGTCGGACGCGCGTTCCGGAGTGCCGAACGCGAGGCGGATCGCGACCACGACCAGCATCGCGATGAACAGCCACCGCAGCCACTCGAGCGGGAGCCTCGCGAGCAGGGTCGCGCCGATCCATCCGCCGACGATGCCCCCGACCGCGACGAGCGCGGCGGCGACGAGGTCGACCTGGCCGTTGACGAGGTACGCGATCGACCCCGCGAGCGCGGTCGGGACGATCGCGGCGAGCGAGGTCGCAGACGCACGGCGCTGGTCCATCCCCGCCAGCAGGATCAGGAGCGGGACCATGATGATGCCGCCGCCGACTCCGAAGAGACCCGAGAGCAGCCCGCCGAGCACGCCGACGAGCGCGAGTCGCCAGACCGCGGGGGCGGGCGCGGATGCTTCGGGCTCGGGTGCGGGGGTCGGCACCCGGTCACTCTAGCGGCGGCATCGGCCCCGATCGGACGGGGACCGGTCCCCATGCGAGCGTGACGCCGGGTCTCCGGGCTCCTGTGCAGTGGCGCGGGAATCCGCTACGCTCGAAGTTCCTCCACATACGCGGGCGCCCGCCCGTATCACGATCGATTGCCCGGAGGCGGCACGTTCCGCAGGCATGACCCGAGACCGAGGGCAGCGCGTGCGACGCACGGCCGGCCCCTCGGACCACCGCCCGTCGGCATCCGCCGTCGGGCCTGCGGACGGCCGCACGGCCGAACGTGACGGGCCGAACCGTTCGGCCCGATCGAACGAAGGACACAGCAGCATGGCAACCGGAACCGTCAAGTGGTTCAACGCCGAAAAGGGCTTCGGCTTCATCGCTCCCTCCGACGGGAGCCCCGACGTCTTCGCGCACTTCAGCGCCATCACGGGCAGCGGCTACCGCTCGCTCGAGGAGGGCCAGAACGTCGAGTTCGACGTGGTCCAGGGCCAGAAGGGCCTCCAGGCCGAGAACATCCGCGCGATCTGATCGCGCGCGGGCAAATCCGCCCGCACCTCCCGGACGCCGGGTCGGAGCATGCTCCGGCCCGGCGTTCGCCGTTCCCGCGGCGCGCGCGACCGCGGCGCGCGCTCAGCCCTCGGTCGGCGCGGCCTGGCCGATGTTCACCATCCACTGCACGCCGAACTTGTCGTTCAGCATGCCGAAGGCGTCGCCCCAGGGCGACGGCTCGAGCGGCAGGACGACCCTGCCGCCCTCGGCGAGGCCCTCCCAGTAGCCGCGAAGCGTCGCCTCGTCCTCCGGCCCGCCGCTCAGGGACACCGCGAAGTTGGTGCCCGCCTCGTAGGGCATTTCGTTCGGGGTGTCGGCGCCCATGAGCGTGAGCCGGCCGGCCGTGAGCTGGCCGTGCATGATCTTGTCGGCCTCCGCCTCCTCGTCGCCCTGGCCGAAGTCGGCGAACGTGCTGAGGGTCAGCCCGCCGCCCAGCACGGACTGGTAGAACTCCATCGCCTCGCGCGCCTGGTCGCGGAAGCTGAGGTACGGGTTGAGCGTGACGGACATGGCGTCTCCTTGCGTCGTGGGCGGGCCGGTGCCGTCCCGCAGGCCGATCATGCACCCGGCGGGTGACATCCGCGAGAGCCCTTGACGTGCTGGATGGACCGGCGTACGTTAACAACCATCTAGTTGATCAAGCGATTGGTTGAATAATGGATGCCGCAGCCGCCGACGAACGGCTCGACCGCGCCTTCATGGCGCTGGCCGACCCGGTGCGCCGCAGCATCCTCGCCCGGCTCAGCCGTGGGCCGGCGACCGTGACCGAACTCGCCGAACCGTTCGACATCACCACGCAGGCGGTGTCGAAGCACATCCAGGTCCTCGAGTCCGCGGGGCTCGTCACCCGGAGCCGCGACGCGCAGCGTCGCCCCGTGCACCTCGACGCGGCCGCGCTCGAGACGCTCACCGAGTGGATCGACCGCTACCGCCTCATCCACGAGCAGCGCTTCCGTCGACTCGACGCGCTGCTCGCCTCCGCCGACGGCGGCGACGCCGCGGCATCCGCCGAACAGGACTGACACCATGACCACCGAGACCACCAACCCGGTCACCATCGAGGCCCCCGAGGGCCTGCCCTACGTCGATATCGAGCGCGTCTTCGACGCGCCCGTCGCGGCCGTCTTCGACGCCCACCGCGACCCCGAGAAGGTCAGGCAGTGGCTCGGCCCGAACGGCTACGACATGCAGATCGAGCGCTGGGACTTCCGGCCGCAGGGCGGCTACCGCTACGTGCACGTCGACCCCGACGGCGGCCGCTGGGCCTTCAACGGCACCTTCCACTCGGTCCGCGAGAACGAGTTCGCCGTGCAGACCTTCGAGTTCGAAGGCGCGCCCGACGTCGTCAGCATCGAGTCGATGACCTTCGAAGACCTGGGCGACGGCCGCACGCGCCTGCGCGGCCACTCGGTCTACCCCACCCTCGAGGCGCGCGACGCCATGGTCGAGCACGGCATGGCGAAGGGCGTCACCGAGGGCTACGAGCGGCTCGACGCGCTGCTGGCCGGCTGAGCCGCGGCATCCGTCGACCGACTCGAACCCATCGAGAGGAGCGAGACCATGGACTGGACCCTCGAGGTCGTCGTCGTCCCCGTCGCCGACATCGATCGCGCGATCGAGTTCTACCGAGACAAGGTCGGCTTCGCGCTCGACCACGACACGCACGCCGGCGAGCACCGGTTCGCGCAGCTCACGCCGACCGGCTCCGGCTGCTCGATCGTGATCGGCACGCTGCCGGCGCAGAACGAGATGGCGCCGGGCTCGCTGAAGGGCGTGCAGCTCGTCGTCGCCGACGCCGAGGCGGCGCGCGCCGAACTCGTCGCGCGGGGCGTCGACGCCGGCCCCGTGCAGGTCATCGACCCGCGCGACGGCGGCACCTTCTTCGGATTCGCCGACCCCGACGGCAACACCTGGGCCGTGCAGCAGATCCGGGCGCGCGGCGAGCGACCGCTCATCCCGGTCGAGGCGCGCGGCCGCTTCGGCGACGAGCAGGGCGCCGACGGCCCGACGGGATGACGCGACCCACCCACGCGCGTGCAGGCCACCGGTCCGGAATCGGACCGCGACGGATCGGCGGCCGGCGCGCGAGCATTGAGGCATGACCCGTCCCGATGTCCTCCGCTACGCCGCCTTCACGACCGACACCGACGGGGGCAACCCCGCCGGGATCGTGCTGGGCGCCGCCGGACTCGACGATGCCGCGATGCTCGCCGTCGCCGGCGAGGTCGGCTACGCCGAGACGGCGTTCGTGACCGGCGGCGACGGCGGGGTCCGCGCCATCCGGTACTTCTCGCCGGTCGCCGAGGTGCCCTTCTGCGGGCACGCGACCGTCGCGACGGCGGTCGCGATCGCCGAACGCGAGGGGCCGGGCCGCATCCGCTTCGCGACCCCCGTCGGCGAGGTGGCCATGGAGACCGCCGAGGTCGACGGGCGCCTCGTCGCCTCGTTCACGAGCGTCGAACCCCGGGTCGAGCCCATGCCGGCGGAGATCCTCGGCGAGCTGCTCGACCTCGTCGGGCTCGACGCCGACGTGCTCGACGAACGACACCCGCCCCGCATCGCGTTCGCCGGCAACCGGCACCCGATCCTGGTGGTCGCGGACGCCTCGGCGTTCGACGACTTCACGTTCGACCCGTCGCGCGCTCGCGCGCTGATGGACGAGCACGGCTGGCCGGCCACGATCACCGTGCTGCACCGGCTCGCCGACGCCGCCGACGGCGGCCTCCGCTTCGAGGCCCGCAACATCTTCCCCGTCGGCGCGATCGTCGAGGATCCCGCGACGGGGGCGGCTGCGGCGGCGGTCGGCGGCTACCTGCGCGAACTCGGCGCCGTCGCCCCGCCGGCGCGCGTCGTGATCTCGCAGGGCCGCCATGTCGGGCGCCCGAGCGAGCTCGTCGTCGACGTCCCGGCGGCCGGCGGCATCGTCGTGAGCGGGCCGGCCGTGCCGATCGCCTGACGCCGCGGTCCCGCGGCCCCGCGGCTAGGCTCGGTCGGGGACATCCGTCGAGGAGGAGCACACTCATGCAGACCCGAACCCTCGGCCGCACCGGCCGCACCGTCTCGGTCATCGGACTCGGCACCTGGCAGCTCGGCGCCGACTGGGGCGAGGTCGACGAGGCCGACGCGCTCGCGGTGCTCGATGCGTCGCACGAGGCCGGCGTCACGGTCTTCGACACGGCCGACGTGTACGGCGACGGCCGCTCCGAGACGCTCATCGGGCGCTGGCTCGCGGCGAATCCGGGCGCCGGCGTGACCGTCGCGACGAAGATGGGGCGGCGGATGCCCCAGGAGCACGAGAACTACGTCCTCGACCACTTCCGCGCCTGGACCGACCGGTCGCGCCGCAACCTCGGCGTCGAGACGCTCGACCTCGTCCAGCTGCACTGCCCGCCGACCTCCGTCTACTCCGACGACGCCGTGTACGACGCGCTCGACACCCTCGTCGCCGAGGGCGCGATCGCCGCCTACGGGGTCAGCGTCGAGAAGGTCGACGAGGCGCTCGCCGCGATCGCGCGGCCGAACGTGGCCACCGTCCAGATCATCCTCAACGCCTTCCGGCTGAAGCCGGTCGAGGAGGTGCTGCCCGTCGCGCGGCAGTACGGCGTCGGCATCATCGCGCGCGTGCCGCTGGCGAGCGGTCTGCTCTCCGGCCGCTACACGCTCGACACCGAGTTCGCCGCGAACGACCACCGCTCGTACAACCGGCACGGCGAGTCGTTCGACGTCGGCGAGACGTTCTCGGGCGTCGACTACGCGACCGGCGTGCGCGCGGCATCCGAGTTCTCAGCGCTCGCGCGCGAGGCGGCGCCGGATGCCACGCCCGCGCAGGTCGCGCTCGCGTGGGTCGCCCGGCAGGACGGCGTCTCGACCGTGATCCCCGGGGCCCGCAACCCCGAGCAGGCGCGGGCGAACGCGGCCGCGGGCTCGCTCGAGCTCCCGGACTCGTTCGACGCGGCCGTCCGCGACCTGTACGACCGCGACATCCGCGCCTCGGTGCACCACCGTTGGTGACCGGGCGGAACCCCCGGGACGGATCGACGTCGTTCCCCTCGGGTTCCCCCGCCGCCGCCTCTCCGGCGGGCGGTGACGCGTGATCGACATCCTCACCGGGTTCGCGGTCATCGCGCTCGCCGTGTTCGTCGGCTGGCTCGCCGGTCGCACCGGCGTGCTCGGACCGAACGCGCGCCCGGTGCTCGCGCGCCTCAACTTCAGCGTGCTCTCGCCGTTCCTGCTGTTCTCGGTGCTCTCGACCGCCGACGTGCGCGCGCTGTTCTCGGCGCTGCTCCCGGTCTCGGCGATCGCCGCGGTCTCGGTGATGATCGTGTTCTCGGCCGTCTCGCTGCTGCTGCTCCGGCGGGGCGTCGCGCGCACCACGATCGGGGCGCTCGCCAGCGGGTACGTCAACGGCAACAACATCGGCATCCCGATCGCGCTGTACCTGCTCGGCAATGCGGCGTACTCGGCGCCCATCGTGCTGCTGCAGCTGCTGCTCTTCGCGCCGATCGCGCTCGCGGTGCTCGGCGCGACCGTCCAGGGCCGGACCTCGGTCGGCGGCATCCTGCGCTCGACGTTCACGAACCCGATCATCATCGGCTCGCTCCTCGGCGTCGCGGTGTCGGTCTCGGGGCTCGAGCTGCCCCCGATCGTGCAGGACCCGATCCACCTCATCGGGCAGGCGGCCGTGCCGCTCATGTTGATCGCGTACGGGCTGTCGCTGCACGGCACGCGGCTGCTCGAGCCGGGCACGGGCCTGCGCGACGTCGTGATCGCGGCGACGCTGAAGCTCGCCGCGATGCCCGCGATCGCGTGGGCCGTGGGCGGGTTCGTCTTCGGGCTGGACGGGATCGACCTCTACGCGGTCACGGTGCTCGCGGCGTTGCCGACCGCACAGAACGTGTTCAACTTCGCACAGCGGTACGAGACCGCCGAGGTCGTGGCGCGCGACACGGTGTTCGTCACGACCGTGGGTTCGGTGCCCGTGCTCCTGCTCGTGTCGGTGCTGCTGGGGTAGGAGGGGGCCGCGGCGGCGCGGCAGGGCGAAAGTGCGCCGCGGTACGCGTCACCGCGTCGTCGGCGTGGATCGGCGGACAGCGGCATCCGCCCCCGGTATCGCGGTGACAGTCGCACGCGGCAGGATGGTGCAACGCACCGCTGCCGCACCCGAGGCGAGGAGACCCGAATGCCCTTCCTGCGCGAGGACGGCGCGCCCCTCGACGAGCTGCCGCTCGCCCAACGCCCGGGCGACGGCTACCGCTTCGCGCTGCGTGCCCCGATCGTCTACGACGACGAGTCGACCGGTCGACGCTACCGGGCGCCGGCGGCGGGGGAGGCGCCGCCGCCCGTCGGCATCACCGACCTCGCATCGGTGCCGACGTCGCTCTGGGGGCTCATCGCGAGTTACGGCCGGCAGTCGGCGCCCGCGATCCTGCACGATGCGCAGTCGATCGCCGCGGCCGCGCTCGACGATCGCGAGACCGCGCTCGCGCAGCGCCGCGAGGACGACGACGTGTTCCACCGCGCGCTCCGCGAACAGGGCGTGCCGGTCCTCCGCGCCCGGCTCATGTGGGCGTGGGTCTCGGCCGACCGCGAGCGCACGTACGCCGGATGGCGCGGCTGGCTGCTGCTCGCCCAGGTCGCGCTCGGCGTCGCGGCGGTCGTGGCCGCGATCGTGCTCGCCGTCCTCGCGCATCCGATCTGGCTCCTCCTCGCGGTCGTGCCCGCGCTCGCCGCGCTCGTGTGGGGCGGGCTCGCCCGGCTGGTGATCGCGCTCACGTATCCGCTGGCGCTCCTCGGTCCGGTGCTGCTCGTGCAACTGCTTGCCGTGGGGGTGTTCCGGGCCGTCGAAGCGATCGTCGAGCTCGTCGCGGGCGGCGATGTGCGGTCGGTGGTGCGGCCGACCGTCCGGCCTCCGAGCGCCGATCGCCCGCGGATGCACTGAGCCCCGTCGTCCATATCCCTCAGTCGACGTGGTCGATGCGCGCGGCTCGCCCGTTGCAGGATTCCGTCGGCGCTTGACAACCGGTTGCCAATCCCGCATCATGGTGTCATGCCGACGACGACATCACTCGACCAGGACCGACTGTTCCCGGCCGAGCCGCGCACCCGGGAGCTCGCCCGCGAGCTGTACGCCGGCGTCGCCGAGGCGCCGATCATCTCGCCGCACGGGCACGTCGATCCGACGCTGCTGGCGACGGATCGCCCCTTCGCCGACCCGACCGACCTGCTCATCACGCACGACCACTACGTGACGCGGCTGCTCGTGGCATCCGGTTGCCAGTTCGACGAACTGGGCCTCGACCCGAGTCGACCGGCCGATGCGCGCGCCGTCTGGCGACGACTCGCCGAGCACTGGCACCGCTTCGCGGGCACCGCGTCGGCGTACTGGATCCGCCACGAGCTCGCCGAGCTGTTCGGCATCGACGAGGAGCTCGCGCCGGCCAACGCCGACCGCACCTACGACCGCATCGCGGTGACGCTCGCCGAGCCCGCCTTCACGCCGCGCGAGCTGTTCCGACGGTTCCGGATCGACGTGCTCGCGACGACCGACGACCCGCTCGACGACCTCGCCGCCCACCGCACGCTGGCCGCCGACCCCGGCTTCCCCGGTCGAGTCCTGCCGACCTTCCGCCCGGACGCCTACCTCGACCCCGAGGCCGACGGGTTCGCCGGCCGCATCGAACGACTGCTCGCCGAGTCGGGGCGCTCGACCGACTTCGTCGGGTATCTCGCGGCCCTCGCCGGTCGCCGGGCACACTTCGTCGAGCACGGTGCCGTCTCGGCCGACCACGGCGTGCTCGAGCCGGTCGCGTTCGACCTCGACGCGGCCGAGGCGGAGCGGCTGTTCGCCGACGCCGTGGCCGGCCGGCTCGACTCCGCCGGCGCGCGCCGGTTCCGCGGCCACATGCTGTTCCAGATGGCGCGCATGAGCGTCGACGACGGCCTCGTCATGACCGTCCACCCCGGCGTCCGTCGCAACCACCACACCGAGACGTTCCGCGCCTACGGGCCCGACCGCGGTCACGACATCCCCGTTCGCACCGAGTACACCGAGAGCATCCGGCCGCTGCTCGAGCGGTTCGGCATGGAGCCCGGCTTCCACCTCGTGCTCTTCGCGATCGACGAGACGCTGTACTCGCGCGAACTGGCCCCTCTCGCCGGCTTCTATCCGAGCGTGTACGTCGGTGCGCCTTGGTGGTTCCTCGACGCGCCCGACGCGATCCTGCGCTACCGCAGTGCCGTCACCGAGACCGCCGGCTTCTACCGCACGAGCGGCTTCATCGACGACACGCGCGCCTTCCTCTCGATCCCCGCTCGTCACGACGCCAGTCGCCGGCTCGACGCGGCGTTCCTCGCGCGACTCGTCGCCGAGGGCCGCGTGAGCCTGCCGACGGCGCACCGGATCGCCGCCGACCTCGTCGACGCGATCCCGCGGGAGGTGTTCAAGCTGTGAGCGCCGCAACTCCGCGGCTGAACCGCGGTGGCGCCGCCGCCCCGCCCGTTCGAGTCATCCACCTCGGCATCGGCCACTTCTTCCGCGCCCACCAGGCCTGGTACACGGCGCACGCCGCCGATGCCGAGCAGTGGGGGATCGCCGCGTTCACCGGCCGCAGCGCGGCGGTGGCCGAGGCGCTCGCCGAACAGGACGGCCTCTACACGCTCGTCGAGCGCGACGCCGACGGCGACCGGCTCGAGGTCGTGTCGAGCATCGCCGAGGCCCGTTCGGGCTCCGACCTCGCCCGGCTCGTCGAACTCGCCGCCGACCCGCGCGTCGCGGTCATCACGCTGACCGTCACCGAGAGCGGCTACCGGCTCCGCCCCGACGGAACGCCCGACCCCGACGACGTGGCGCTCGCCGCCGACCTCGTCGAGCTGCGTCGGGCGGATGCCGCGGCTCGTGCCCCGCAGACCGCGATCGGCCGCCTCCTCCTCGCACTCGACGCCCGCCGTCGCGCCGACGCCGGCCCGATCGCCGTCGTGTCGTGCGACAACATCCCGGGCAACGGCGCGTTCCTCCGTACGGGCACCGAGGCGCTCGCCGACCGGGTCGACGCCGCGCTGGCCGCCTGGATCCGCGGTCAGGCCTCGTTCGTCAGCACCTCGGTCGACCGGATCACGCCTCATGTCACGGTCGACCCGGCCGAGCTCGAGGCCGCGGGCTGGGCCGACCTCGCCCCCGTCGTCACCGAGCCCTTCGCCGACTGGGTGCTCGAGGGCGACTTCCCGGCAGGGCGCCCGACGTGGGAGCATGCCGGAGCCCGCGTCGTCGACGACATCGAGCCGTGGGAGCACCGCAAGCTCTGGCTGTTGAACGGCGCGCACAGCCTGCTCACGTTCGCCGGCCTCGTGCGCGGGCTCGAGACCGTCGCCGATGCGACGGCGGATGCCTCGTGCCGCGCGCTCGTCGAGGACTTCTGGTCCGAGGCCGTCGCGGTCCTGCCCGCCGGCGTCGAGCACGAGGAGTACCGGGCGCGGCTGCTCGAGCGCTTCGCGAACCCTCGCATCGAGCACCGCCTCGCCCAGATCGCGGCGGAGTCGACGGTCAAGGTCCAGTTCCGGTTCGCCGCGGTCGCGGAGCGCACGCTCCTCGCCGGCCGCGTCCCGACCGCGAGCGCCCGCGCCGTCGCGGCCTGGATCGACTGGGTGCTCGCGCGGGCCGGTCGCCCGGAGGCCCCCGACGCGCGCGGCGACGAGGTCGCGCGCGCCGCGGCATCCGTCGACCCCGTGGCCGCGCTCGTCGCGCTCGTCTCGGATCGCCTCGCGGCATCCGTATCGTTCCTCGACCTCGTCCGCGCCGCCGGCGCGAACGCATCGGCAACCGACCTCGAGCCTGCGCAGTCCGCGCCGCTCGCCTGAACCCCCGACCGCGCACTGACGCGCAGAAAGCAGGACCCCTCAGATGTTGAAGCCCAAGGCAACCGCGACCCGCGAGCTCGTCTCGCTCAACGGCCTCTGGAAGTTCGCCGTCGACTCCGGCGACCTCGGCGAGCCGTGGGCGGGCCCGCTCGCGACGAAGCTCGAGGCGCCCGTGCCCGCGAGCTACAACGACCTCTTCACCGACAGCGCGATCCGCGACCACGTCGGCTGGGTCTGGTACCAGCGCACCGCGCGCGTGCCGCGCGGCTGGGCCGGGGAGCGCGTCTTCGTGCGCTTCGACGCCGCCACGCACGAGGGCGTCGTCTATGTCGACGACGTCGAGGTCGTCCGGCACGAGGGCGGCTACCTGCCGTTCGAGGCCGACATCACCGACCACGTCACGGCGGGCGCCGAATTCCGCCTCACTGTCGGCGTGAACAACGTGCTGACCCCCGACACGATCCCGCCCGGCCTGGTGAAGGAACTGCCCGGTGGCCGGAAGCAGCAGGGCTACATGCACGACTTCTACAACTACGCAGGCCTCCACCGGTCGGTCCAGCTGTACAGCGCGCCCGCGACGCGGGTGACGGATGTCACGGTCGTGACCGACGTCGAGGGTTCGACGGGCCTCGTCGGCTACGCCGTCGAGACCAGCGGCGAGGCAGCGGTGCGCACGACGCTCCGCGACGAGCAGGGCGCGGTCGTCGCGACCGCCGTCGGCGCCGAGGGCACGCTCGAGGTGCCCGACGTCCGCCTCTGGCAGCCCGGCGCGGCCTACCTCTACGACCTCGCGGTCGAGCTCGTCGAGGGCGACGCCGTGGTCGACGAGTACGCGCTGCACGTCGGCGTCCGCACCGTCGAGGTGAGGGAGAACCGGTTCCTCATCAACGGCGAGCCGTTCTACTTCACCGGCTTCGGCAAGCACGAGGACATCGCGGTCAAGGGCAAGGGCCACGACGACGCCTTCCTGGTGCACGACTTCGAACTCATCGACTGGATCGGCGCGAACTCGTTCCGCACCTCCCACTACCCGTACGCCGAGGAGGTCATGGACTACGCCGACCGTCACGGCATCGTCGTGATCGACGAGACGGCTGCGGTCGGCCTGAACAGCCGCATCTCAGGCGGCATCGCCGACCTCATGTCCGCCTTCGGCGGCGCGAGCGGCGAGGAGGGCTTCGGGCCGAAGATGGCCGAGGCGCACCGCAGGGAGATCCGCGAGCTCATCGCGCGCGACAAGAACCACCCCTCGGTCGTGATGTGGTCGATCGCGAACGAGCCCGACACCATGGCCGAGGGCACCGACGACTACTTCGAGCCGCTGTTCGCGTACGCGCGCGAGCTCGACCCGACCCGCCCGGTCACCTTCGTCAACGTGATGATGGCGCCGCCGAACGTCTGCCGCGTCTCGAAGTTCGCCGACGTCATCTGCATCAACCGCTACTACGGCTGGTACGTCGACACCGGCGACCTCGCGACGGCCGAGGTGCACCTCGAGGCCGAGCTCCGCGGCTGGGAGCAGATGTATGGCAAGCCCATGATCATGACCGAGTACGGCGCCGACACGCTGCCCGGCCTGCACTCGGTGTGGGACCAGCCGTGGACGGAGGAGTTCCAGGCGAACCTGCTCGACATGTACCACCGCGTGTTCGACCGCGTCGACTCGATGGTCGGCGAGCAGGTCTGGAACTTCGCCGACTTCCAGACCTCCGTCGGCATCTTCCGGGTCGACGGCAACAAGAAGGGCGTCTTCACCCGCGACCGCCGTCCGAAGGCCGTCGCGCACTCGCTGCGCACGCGCTGGACCGCCATCCGCGACGGCCGAGCCTGAGCCGTCGGGCGCGCCGGCGCCGGCCGGCGCGCCCGCCTCGCCCGATCCCGGGCGACTCGCACCATCCCTCACCTACCCTGTCCACCGCAGATCACCGGCAAAGGAGCCGAGAGATGACCACCACCTCAGCACCGGACGAGACGTCCACCCCCGCGCCCGGCACGAGACTGGGCAAGCTGCCCAAGCTCGGCTACTTCGGGTACGCCACCGGAGACATGGCGAACAACCTCACGTTCACGTTCGCCTCGATGTTCCTGCTCATCTACTACACGGACGTCGCCGGGATCTCGGCTGCGGCCGTCGGCACGCTGTTCCTCGTCCTGCGCATCTTCGATGCATTCACCGACGTCATCGCCGGCCGCTTGGTCGACAAGACGTACACGAAGCGGTTCGGCAAGTTCCGCCCCTACATCCTGTTCGGCTCACTGCCGCTCCTGCTCATCTCGGTGGCCACGTTCCATGTGCCGCAGATCGGCGAGACCGGCATGCTGCTCTACGCCTACGTCACCTACGCGCTGCTCGGCATCGCGTACACGCTCGTGAACATCCCCTACGGCTCGCTCGCCGCGGCCATGACCCAGGTGCCGGCCGAGCGCGCCAAGCTCGCGACCGCGCGCACGCTCGGCGCCGCGATCACGGGCGCGCTCCTCGGGATCTTCGTCTCGCCCCTGCTGACGCCTGAGAACGACCTGCAGCGCATCTTCACGACGATCACGATCGCCTTCGTCTTCGTCGGCATGGCGCTCTACCTGTTCACCTTCTTCACGACGAAGGAGCGGGTCTTCCGGTCCGTGCCGAGGGTGTCCTTCCGGCAGTCCATGGCGACGCTCAAGGGCAACAAGCCGCTCCTGCTGCTGTGCATCAGCTCGCTGCTCATGCTCTCGGGCATGATCTCCTCGGGGACGGCGCAGATCTACCTCATGCGCGACGTGTTCGACGCCCTCTACCTGGTGCCCGTCACCTCGGGTGCCCAGCTGCTCCTGATCTTCGCCATGGCGCCCTTCGTGCCGATGATCGTCCGTCGCTTCGGCAAGCGGAACGCGTACATCGGAGGCACCGTCATCGCCGCCGTGGGGGCCACCGTCACGTTCCTCGCACCGGACCAGTGGGTCGCACTCGGCGGAACGCTGGTCATGATGCCAGGCGTGATGTTCGTCGCAATGCTCGTCTGGGCGATCGAGGCCGACACCGTCGAGTACGGCGAGTGGAAGACGGGTGTCCGGGCCGAGGGCATCACGTACGCGGTCTTCTCGTTCACCCGCAAGGCCGGCCAGGCGGTCGGCGGCGCGGTCGCCGCGTACGCGATCGGCATCGGCGGGTATGTGGCCGGTACCGAGGTCGTCGGCACGTCCGCCGAGTGGGGCATCCGCATCGGTGCGGCTCTCGTGCCGGCGGTCTTCGTGCTGGCCTCCGGGCTCATCATGCTCGCCTATCCGCTCACCGACCGCGTCCACGCTGAGCTGGTCGCCGAGATCGCGGCGCGTCGCAGCGCCGAGACCGGCGTCGCGGTGACGAGCGAGGACGTGGAGGAGTCGGTCTCGCTGTCGACCGCAGCGTTCTCGAACGACGAGATCCCCACCGACCCGCGCCCGCGGCGCTGGTTCCGCAAGTAAGCCCGCGGGGCGGGCGCGCCGGGACGCGCGCCCGCCCCGCCATCCCGGGAGGTAGCACCCCATGATCATCGACAAGGCTGAGGTCATCGTCACCAGCCCCGACCGCAACTTCGTCACGCTGAAGCTCACGACGGCCGACGGCCTGACCGGCCTCGGCGATGCGACGCTGAACGGCCGCGAGCTCGCGGTCGTGGCGTACCTGCAGGAGCACGTCGTGCCGTTGCTGGTCGGCAGCGACGCGAGCCGGATCGAGGACACCTGGCAGTTCCTCTACCGGAGCGCCTACTGGCGTCGCGGTCCGGTCACGATGGCCTCGATCGCGGCCGTCGACATGGCGCTCTGGGACATCAAGGGCAAGGCCGCCGGGATGCCGGTCTACCAGCTGCTGGGCGGCGCGTCGCGCAACGGGCTCATGGCGTACGGGCACGCCTCCGGCAAGGAGCTGCCCGAACTGTTCGACTCCATCAGGGCGCACCAGGAGCAGGGCTACCGTGCCATCCGCGTGCAGACGGGCGTGCCGACGCTGAAGGCGATCTACGGCATCGCCTCGCAGTCGGCCGACACCGGCGGCGGCGCCGCGCGGTACGACCACGAGCCCGCGCGACGCGGGGCGAAGCCGGTCGAGGAGGACTGGGACACCCGCGCGTACCTGAACCACTTGCCCGGCGTGTTCGAGGCGGTGCGGAACGAGTTCGGCCCGGACCTCCCGCTTCTGCACGACGGCCACCACCGGATGACGCCGATCCAGGCGGCGAAGCTCGGCAAGTCGCTCGAGCCGTACGACCTGTTCTGGCTCGAGGACTGCACGCCGGCGGAGAACCAGGAGGCGCTGCGCCTGGTGCGCCAGCACACGACGACGCCCCTCGCCATCGGCGAGATCTTCAACACGATCTGGGATTTCAAGGACCTGATCCGCGACCAGCAGATCGACTACGTGCGCGGTGCGGTCACGCACATGGGCGGCATCTCGCCGTTGAAGAAGACGCTCGACTACGCGGCGATGTACCAGGTGAAGTCGGGCATGCACGGCCCGACGGACATCTCGCCGGTCGGCATGGCCGCCGCGATGCACCTCGGCCTGTCGATCCACAACTTCGGCATCCAGGAGTACATGCAGCACGGCGCGAAGACCGACCAGGTGTTCGAGCAGTCCTTCACCTGGACCGACGGCTACCTCCACCCGGGGGAGAAGCCCGGTCTGGGGGTCGAACTGAACGTCGACGAGGCCGGGAAGTACCCGTACGAGCAGGCGTACCTGCCGTACAACCGGCTCCTCGACGGAACGGTGCACGATTGGTGACATGGTGAGTGCTGCAGTGGGTCCGGTGGTCGTGATGGGCGTGTCCGCCTCGGGGAAGTCGACGATCGGGCATGCACTCGCCGACCGCCTCGGGGTGCCGTTCATCGACGGCGACGACCTGCACCCGCAGGAGAACGTCGCGAAGATGCGCTCAGGCGTGCCGCTCGTCGACGACGACCGCTGGCCCTGGCTCGACGTCGTGGGCGCGGCGCTCGCCGAGGGGGCTGCGACGGATGCCGGTGGGGTCGTGATCGCCTGCTCGGCCCTCCGACGCGCCTACCGCGAGCGCATCCTCGCCACGGCGCCCGCGACGCGGTTCGTGCACCTCGACCTCACCGAGTCGGCACTGGCCGATCGGGCGGGCGCGCGGGTCGGACACTTCATGCCGCCGGCGCTGCTCGCCTCGCAGCTCGCGACGCTCGAGGGGCTCGGCTCCGACGAACCCGGCTTCGCCCTCGACGCCGCGGCGCCGGTCCCCGAGATCGTCGATGCGGCCGTGGCGCGACTGGGCGCGTGAGCCGGGTCGATACGATCGCGGGGACCCGGACGGAGGAGATGTGAGCGATTCGGCACAGGCGAACGGGGCGCGCCGGCGCCCGGGGGGCGCCGCGACGATCTACGACGTCGCCGAACTCGCCGGGGTGAACCCGTCGACCGTGTCGCGTGCGCTCGGCAAGCCCGGTCGGGTGAGCGCGGCGACCGAGGCGCGCGTCCGGGCCGCTGCCGAGCAGTTGCACTTCCGGATGAACCCGATGGCGCGCGCGCTCCCGACGGGTCGCACGAACACGCTCGCGCTCGTCGTCGCCGACATCACGAACCCCGTCATCTTCGGCATCGTCCGAGGCGCCGAGCAGGCGGCGAGCGCCGCGGGATGCACCCTCGTCGTGGCCGAGTCGCAGGAGTCGGGTGAGGCCGAGGGGACCGTGGTCGACCGACTCATGCCGGGGGTCGACGGCATCGTCCTCGCGACCACGCGCCTCGCGTCGGAGCGGATCACCGACATCGCCGGCCGCACCCCGGTCGTCCTGATCAACCGCGCCGTCGACGGCGTGCCGAGCGTGCTGCCGGATGTCGCGACGGGCGTGCGTGAACTCGTCGGCCATCTCGCCGGTCTCGGCCACACGTCGCTCGCGTACCTCTCCGGCCCCACGACCTCGTGGGTGAGCGAACGGCGGTGGGAGGCGCTCCTCGACGAGGCCGAGCGCCTCGAGCTGGGCCTCGTCGAGATCGGGCCGAACCCGCCGACGATCGAGGGCGGCGTCGCCGCCTACCGTCGCGCGCTCGCGTCGCGAGCGACGGCGGTCCTCGCGTTCAACGACCTCATGGCGATCGGCTTCATGCAGGAGGCCGCACGCAACGGCGTCGTCGTGCCCGATGCGCTGAGCGTCGCCGGCTTCGACGACATCTTCGGCAGCGAGCTCATCTCGCCGGCGCTGACCACGGTGCGCGCCCCGCTCGTGCTCGCGGGCCAGCTGTCGGTGCAGCGGCTCCTGCGACGAATCGAGGGCGACGAGACGGATGCCGCGGGGGAGCAGCTGCTCGGCACCGAGCTCGTCGTGCGCGGCTCCACGGCCCCGCCGCCGTCCTGACGCAGGCCGGACCGGCAGCTTCAGGGCTACCCCTGATGCCCGCCTCGCACGCCGTCCGTAGCGTTGATCCCGGTCGCGCACCGCGGACACGCAGGGGGAACTGTCACCGCGGGGCCGACCGGAGAGCCGGCCGCGCTGGAACCCCACCCGAAGGGGCCGCGCAGGCCGGCTCCCCCCGATCCGGCCGTGCGGCCGGCGCCTTGGGGGAGGCGCCGCCCGCACGGCGTCGGGGGACGGCCGACACGTCCGGGGCCTCCCCGCACCGAGAAGTCACTCATGCACGGTCCGACCCTGCATCTGGCGACTTCTCGAATCACTGCGTGACAGCTCGTCCCGACGAGCACGCCGAGCGGGCGCCGACGCGCCCCATGCGGCAGACTCGAACGGATGACCCCCACCCTGCTCGAGGCCGCCCCGCGCCCGTACGACCCCGACGCCATGTACGACGCGTTCGTCGACTGGGCCGACGGCCGCGGCTTCGCGCTCTACCCCGCACAGGACGAGGCGGTCATCGAGCTCGTATCGGGCGCGAACGTGATCCTGTCGACGCCCACGGGCACGGGCAAGTCGCTCGTCGCGGTCGCGGCGCACGCGGCATCCGTCGCCCGCACCGCCGCCGACCGCGACGCGGGCCGGCCGTGGGGCCGCACCTACTACACCGCGCCGATCAAGGCGCTCGTGAGCGAGAAGTTCTTCCAGCTCGTCGAGATCTTCGGCGCGTCGAACGTCGGCATGGTCACGGGCGACAGCTCGGTCAACTCCGACGCGCCGATCATCTGCTGCACGGCCGAGATCCTCGCGAACCTCGCGCTGCGCCAAGGGGCGGATGCCGCGGTCGACCAGGTCGTCATGGACGAGTTCCACTACTACGGCGACCCCGATCGCGGGTGGGCGTGGCAGGTGCCGCTGATCACGCTGCCGCACGCGCAGTTCGTGCTGATGTCGGCCACGCTCGGCGACGTGACCGCGATCGCCGACGACCTGGCCCGCCGCACGGCTCGCGAGACCGCGCGCGTGACCGGCGTCGAGCGCCCTGTTCCGCTGCACTTCTCGTACGCGAAGACGCCCGTGCAGGAGACCGTCGAGGAGCTCCTCGAGACGAAGCAGGCGCCCGTCTACATCGTGCACTTCTCGCAGGCCGCCGCCATGGAGCGCGCCCAGGCGCTCTCCTCGATCCGCGTCGTCACGCGCGAGCAGCGCGACGAGATCGCCGAGGCGATCGGCGGGTTCCGCTTCACGACCGGCTTCGGCAAGATCCTCTCGCGGCTCGTGCGCGCGGGCATCGGCGTGCACCACGCGGGCATGCTGCCGCGCTACCGGCGCCTCGTCGAGACGCTCGCGCAGCGCGGCCTGCTGCGCGTCATCTGCGGCACCGACACGCTCGGAGTCGGCATCAACGTGCCCATCCGGTCGGTGCTCATCACCGCGTTGTCGAAGTACGACGGGCAGCGGATGCGGCAGCTCTCCGCGCGCGAATTCCACCAGATCGCGGGGCGGGCGGGCCGTGCCGGCTACGACACCGCCGGCACCGTCGTCGTGCTCGCGCCCGACCACGAGATCGAGAACGAGACCGCGATCCGCAAGGCGGGCGACGACCCGAAGAAGCTCAAGAAGATCGTCCGCAAGAAGCCGCAGGCCGGGTTCGTGACGTGGGGCGAGGGGTCGTTCGAGCGCCTCGTCGACGCCGAGCCCGAGCCCCTTGTGCCGCAGTTGACGCTGACGGCCGCGATGCTGATCAACGTCGTCGGTCGCGGCGGCGACGTCGTCGTCGGCATCCGCTCGCTCGTCTTCGACAACCACGAGTCGCGGACCCGGCAGTACGAGCTCGCACGGCGCGCGCTCGGGATCCTCCGCACGCTCCGCGACGCGGACGTCGTCGAGATCCTCCCCGCCGCGAGCGGTTCCGGCTCCTCCACCTCGACGACTGCGCGGATCCGCGACGAGCGCGCGGCCGCATCGCCGCGCACCGGTCGCGAAACCGCGCACCTGAGTGAGGGCGGCGGCGCCGGGCTCGGCGTCGAGCTCAGGCTCATGGTCGACCTGCAGCCGAACTTCGCGCTGAACCAGCCGCTGTCGCCGTTCGCGCTCGCCGCGATCGAGCTGCTCGACCCGAAGACCAGCGAGCAGGGCACCGGCCACTACTCCCTCGACGTCGTGTCGATCATCGAATCGACGCTCGACGACCCCCGCCCCATCCTCTCCCAGCAGCAGTACAAGGCGCGCGGCGAGGCGGTCGCGGCCATGAAGGCCGACGGCATCGAGTACGACGAGCGGATGGCGCTGCTCGAGGAGGTCACCTGGCCGAAGCCGCTCGACGAGCTGCTCGCGCACGCGTTCGAGACCTTCGCGTCGAGCCAGCCGTGGGTGCGCGACTTCGAGCTCAGCCCGAAGTCGGTCGTGCGCGACATGTTCGAGCGAAGCATGTCGTTCGGCGAGTACGTGTCGTACTACCAGCTGCAGCGCAGCGAGGGCCTCGTGCTCCGCTACCTGTCCGACGCGTTCCGCGCCATCCGCCAGACGGTGCCCGACGAGCACAAGGACGAGGAGCTCCTCGACCTCATCGAGTGGCTCGGCGAGCTCGTGCGCCAGGTCGACTCGAGCCTCGTCGACGAGTGGGCCGAGCTCGTCGACCCGAGCGCGCACCTCCCCGAGGACGAAGCGCCGGTCGTGCCGCCCGCGCCCCCGTCGGTCGTCACGAACCGCCGCGCGTTCACGGTGCTCGTGCGCAACGAGCTCTTCCGCCGGGTGCAGCTGGCGGCGCTCGAGCGCGACGAGGAGCTCGCCGAGCTCGACCCCGACGTCGGCTGGCCCGACGTGCTCGACCGCTACTACGACGAGCACGACGACCTCCTCACGGGCGGGCCCGCGCGCTCGCCGCGGCTCGTGACGATCGATGAGACGGATGCCGCGAGCGGCACCTGGCGCGTCGAGCAGGTGATCGATGACCCCGCGGGCCACCACGACTGGCGGATCCGCGGTGAGGTCGACCTCGAGGCGTCGGCCGAGGAGGGCACCGCCATCGTGCGGATCAGCGAGGTCGTGCGGATCTGACGCGGGCGGGCTCCGGCTCACCGGGAGGCGCGTCCCCGTGGGGCGCGCGTCGCCGTCCGAGTGCGGCGAGCCGCCGATCAGTGCGGCGCCGGGCGCTCGCTCGTCGTCATGCCAGCGCGAGCAGACCGGCGGCGGCGAGCGCGAGGGCGAGCCCGGCCCACTGCACGGGCGCGATGCGCTCGCGCAGCACGATCGCGGCGAGAAGGATCGTGCCCGCCGGGTACATCGCGCCGAGAACCGCCGCCACGGCGAGGTCGCCGGCGCGGATGCCGAGGAGCAGGAGCACGTTCGCCGTGGCGTCGACCACGCCGCACGCGAGCGCGAGTGCGAGGGCCGTCCGCAGCGCGCCGACGCGCGTCGCGCCGGACCCCGCGGGCCCCGAGGCATCCGTCGCCGCGGCGCGATCGGCGGCCGAGCTCGAGCCATCGGACGCACCCGATCGGGCGATCCCGACCGCAAGCACGGCGGATCGGGCGCGCAGCGCGGCGAACACGGTCAGCGCACCGAACGCGGCGAACAGGACCGTCGCCGCGACGACGCGGTTGGCGACGAGCGGCACCACGCCCGAGGCATCCGTCGTGTGGGAGATCGCGATGTAGTACGCGCCGATCGCGAGGCCGGAACCGATGGCGAGCAGCAGGCCGCGCGCACTCGGCCGCACCGCGCCGCGCTCGGGCACGAAGCCGACGAGGACGACCGCGACGAGCGCGACGCCGATGCCCCAGACGCCGAGCGGTCCGAAGCGCTCGGCGCCCACGAGCGTGCCCCACAGCATCGGCGTGATCGCCGACATCAGTGCGGTGAGCGGGGAGAGGATGCTCATCGGGCCGATCGCGAGGCACGCGTAGAGCAGGGCGATCGCCACCGCGCCGATCACGCCCGAGAGCGCGCCCCAGCCGACGTCGGCGGAGGTCCAGGTGCCGCCGAGCACGGGCAGTGCGGCGAGCATCGTGACGAGGCCCGCGACGGAGGCGATGGCCGTGGCGAGCAGCGCGCCCAGGCGACGTGCGGCGAGGCCGCCGAGGAAGTCCGCCGCGCCGTAGACGATCGCGCCGGAGAGCGAGAGGACCGCAGTGAGCATCGTCGTCAAGCCTAGGTGGGACCGCCCACCGTTGCTCATCTGAGCATGAGCCGTTGCTCATCCGAGCAAAATCGGCCGATTCGTTGAACGCCGCATGACGAGTGGGTCAAGTCCCTTCCCTCGGCGCAGGGCCCGCCATAGGGTCGGATCAGTGCCTGCCCGAACCCGGGGCGGTCACGTGCGACGCCGGGGGAGCGCAACGGCCGGTCTCCCGCATCCGTCCCTTGCAGAGGAGATCACGCAATGCAGCAACGTTCCCCCGGTGCGGCTCGGTCCCGCGCCACGTCCGCCACGCGCACTCGTCGGCGCGCGGCAGCCGGCGCGCTCGCCGGCGCCACCGTGCTCGCGCTCGCCCTCGGCGGTGCGCTGTCCGCCCAGGCCGCGCCGTCCCCGAAGGGCCAGGAGGCCCGCTCGGTCGACATCAACCTCTTCACGGTGAACGACTTCCACGGTCGCATCGAGCAGTCGGGCACCGCCGCGGGCATCGCCCGGCTCGCGAGCGCGGTCGACCACTTCCGGGCCCAGAACTCGAACACCGTGTTCGCCGCAGCCGGAGACATGATCGGCGCATCGACGTTCACCTCCTTCATCCAGGACGACGTGCCCACGATCGAGGCCCTCAACGCCGCGGGCCTCGACGTCAGCTCCGTGGGCAACCACGAGTTCGACAAGGGCTTCTCCGACCTCACCGACCGCGTGATGCCGCTCGCCGACTTCGAGTACCTCGGCGCGAACATCTACGACAAGGCCACCGGCGAGGTCGCGCTTCCCGAGTACTGGCTCGCGAAGTTCCAGGGCGTCACCATCGGCTTCGTCGGCGCGGTCACCGACGAACTCCCGTCGCTCGTGAGCCCGTCGGGCATCGAGGACATCACGGTCGGCAGCCCCGTCGACGCGGCGAACCGCGTCGCCGACGAGCTCAGCGACGGCAAGAAGGGCAACGGCGAGGCCGACATCGTCATCATGCTCGTGCACGAGGGCGCCGCCACGACGAGCGTCGAGTCGGCGACCGACCCGAACAGTCGGTTCGGCGACATCGTCCTGAACGCGAACGACAACATCGACGCGATCGTCTCGGGCCACACGCACCTGCCGTACAACCACGTGATCGACGGTCGCCCCGTCATCTCGAGCGGCCAGTACGGCGAGCGGTTCAGCAACATGGAGATCAGCTACGACCGCGCGACGAAGTCCATCACCAAGATGGAGAACACGCTCTACACGATGGCGACCGCGTTCGACGCGAACAACAACGTGACGGCATGGCTGTACGAGCCCGACCCCGAGATCGTGCCGATCGTCAGCGAGGCCACCGCGATCGCGAACGAGCTCGGCAACGTGGTGATCGGCGACGCGTCGGCGGCGTTCAACCGGGCGCAGCGTCCGGGCATCGTCAACGGCGCGCCCGCGCTGGTCGAGAACCGCGGCGGCGAGTCGACGCTCGGCAACCTCGTGGCGGATGTGCAGCTGTGGGCCCTCGAAGCCGATGGGACGCGCGAGGTGGACATCACGTTCATGAACCCGGGCGGGCTCCGCGCCGACATCAACGCCGGCGAGACGACCTACCGCGAGGCCGCGAACGTGCAGTCCTTCGCGAACACGCTCGTCACGCTCGACCTCACCGGTGCGCAGATCAAGGGCGTCCTCGAGGAGCAGTGGCAGCCTGCCGGCGCGTCACGTCCGTTCCTCAAGCTCGGCGTCAACGAGGGGCTCGCGTACACGTACGACCCGACCGCCGCACAGGGCTCCCACATCACCGAGATCTTCCTCGACGGCATGGCGCTCAACCCGGCGGCGACGTACTCGGTCGGCGTCAACTCGTTCCTCGCCTCGGGCGGCGACAACTTCGTCACCTTCCGCGACGGCGTGAACAAGGCCGACAGCGGCAAGATCGACCTCGAGGCCATGGTCGACTACTTCGAGACGTTCGACACCGTGTCGCCCGACTACGCCCAGCGCGCGGTCGGCGTCGACGTCGTGAGCGTCGCGGGCGGTCAGGCCACGGTCGCCCTCTCGTCGCTCGACTTCAGCACGACCGAGCCGAAGGCGGGCACCGTCACGGTCTCGTTCGAGGGCGGCGACATCACGACGGTCGCGGTCGACCCGTCCTTCCCGGACCCGGCGACCTTCGACGAGATCGGCCGCGCGTCGGTGACGTTCGCGATCCCCGCGGCAGCGACCGCGGACTCGCGCTTCGTCATCACGACGCCGACCGGCACGTCGAGCTCGTTCACGCTCCCGCTGTGAGCTGAGTCGCCTCGACCAGGGAACGGCCCCGGGCATCGCCCGGGGCCGTTCCGGCGTCCCCGGGCCGGTTAGGCTGTTCGCGTGACTTCCCGGGGTGCACGCGCGGCGCGCGGCGCGGCCATCGCCGCGTTCGCGGTGTTCGCCGCATCCCTCGCGCACACCGTGGGCGGCGGCACGCCGCCCGGCCCGGTCGCGCTCGCCCTGTCGTTCGCCTTCTCGGTCCCGGTCGCGATGCTCCTCATCGGCGGGCGGATGCCGCTGCTGCGCGCCTCCGTCGCCGCACTCGTCGCCCAGGCCGCCCTGCACCTGCTCTACTCGGTCGGCACGGCCGGAGCCGGCGGCGCCGTGGCAACCGTGGACTCGCACGCACTGCACGCGGGCGCCACCATCCCGCTCGACGCGTTCGTCGCCGTCGACCACGGCCACGCGGCCATGCCCGTGGCGCACGTGGCGGCCGCCGCGCTCACCGTCGCGTTCCTCGCAGTGCTCGGCCGGTCGGCGGCCGCCGTCGCCGCCGTGGGCGGCGCGCTCGCGCGCGGCATCCGCCTGCTCGTCGCCGCCGTCGCCGGGGCGCCGCGGCCCGCGCGGGGCGACGCTCGGCCGCCGGTCTCCCGCCGCGACGGCCCGCCCCGTCTCGGCATCCTCGTCCTCTCCTCACTCCGGCATCGGGGTCCACCCACCGCGCTCGCGGCCGCCTGAGCGGTCACGACCCCGAATCCGTTCGCGCCGACGCGCCGAACCACTGCCGACGATCACGGCAGCGCGTCCGCGCACCCCGTTGGAGAAGAAGACACCGATGCGATCCATCACCCGCACCACCGCTGCCGCCGCAACCGCCCTCGGCGCCGGCACCCTGCTCGCCCTCGCCGCGCCCGTCGCTGCGCAGGCCCACGTTTCCGTGACCCCGAGTTCGACCGCGGCCGGCTCGTACGCCGTGCTCGAATTCGCCTCCGGGCACGGCTGCGACGGCTCGCCGACCACGTCGTACACCGTCGAGATCCCCGAGTCGATCCTGTCGGTGACCCCGACCCTGAAGCCCGGCTGGGAGGTCGAGAAGGTCATGGTCGAGCTCGACGAGCCGGTCGAGGGTGCGCACGGCGACGTCGTCGCCGAGCGCGTCGGCCAGGTCGTGTACACGGCCGCGACGCCGCAGCCCGACGGCTACCGCGAGACCTTCCAGGTCCAGGTCCTGCTGCCCGAGGACGCCGCGGGCGAGCGCCTCGAGTTCCCCGTGCTGCAGTCGTGCGCCGAGGGGGAGAACGACTGGAGTGAGTCGGCCGCCGACGGCGCGGAGCCCGAGATGCCCGCCCCGGCGATCGAGGTCGCCGGGGCGACGGACGACGCGCACGGCCACGGCGACGCCGACGCCGAGGAGGCGTCGGACGAGCACGCCGACGCGCACGAGGCCGAGGAGACCGCGGCCACGCAGGGCTCTGTGGACGTCGTCGGCCGGGTGCTCGGCATCGCCGGCCTCGCCGTGGGGGCGGCCGGCCTCACCGTCGCGATCCTCGCGCGCCGTGGGAAGAAGGCCTGACGCTCATGTCGCGCCGGAGCATCCAGCTCGCCGTGGCCGGGGCGGCGTTCGCCGCCCTGGCCGCGGTGGCCGGGCCCGCCGTGCCCGCGTTCGCCCACAACACGGTGGTCGCGATCTCGCCCGACGGCGAGGAAGCGGTCACCGAGCAGCCGGGCACCGTCTGGCTCGAGACCAACGACGCGCTGCTCGATGCGGAGGGCGCCGCGGCCATGGACGTCGTCGGCCCCGACGGCCGGCACTACGCCACGCAGTGCGCCACCGTCGACGGGCCGGTCGCGAGCGTCGCGGCCGAACTCGGCGAACCGGGCGAGTACACCGTCGTCTGGCGGGTCGTCTCGGCCGACGGACATCCGATCTCGGGCGACTTCGACTTCGATTGGGAACCCGCCGAGGGTGAGCCCATCGCCGAGGGAGCCGACGAGTCGCCGTGCGCCGACGCCACGGCCGCGGCCGACGACTCCGACGAGGGGGGAGACGCCGATGCCTCCGCGAACGGCGTCGCTCAGGACCTCGTGTGGATCGGAGTCGGCGTGCTGGCGGTCGCCGTCGCCGCCGCGGTCGCGTTCCTGTTCGTCCGCCGCACGTCGCGCGGTGCCGTGGCCGACGGTGACTCGCCGCAGGGCGGCTCGACGGACCCTGCCGACGGACCTGATCCCGACGACGGGCCGGAGGCCTCGCACGGGCCTGACCCCGACGAAGCGCCGGACCCCTCCGACGGGCCGGAGCCCCGCGGCTGACGCCTGCGCTGCCGTTCGACGCGCGTCGGCGCCGTTTCAGGCGCCCGCGAACGCGTCGGGCGGCAGCGCGGTCGCGCCCTCCTCGATCGCGCGCACGAGCCGGTCGGCGACCGCTGCGGGGTCGTGCCCCCGCGGGAAGCGGGGCGGGGTTCCGAAGAGCGGGCGCTCCGCGAGCCCGGTCTCGGTGTGGCCGGGGCGGGCGTCGACCAGGCGGATGCCGCTGCGCCGGAGTTCGCGGCCGGCGGCCGCGACGTACGCCGCGAGCGCGGCCTTCGAGGCCGAGTAGCTCGCGAGACCGGCGGTGGGGAGCTCCGAGACGATGCCCGAGATCGTGAGCACCATCGGCTCGTTCCCCTCGGCCGCCGACTGCAGCAGGCTCGGCAGGGCCACCGAGATGATGCGCATCGGGGCGAGGGCGTTCACGGTGAACATGGTCTCGAGATCCTGCCCGGACGTCTCGGCCACGCCGTCGAACCCGACGACCCCCGCGGCGACGACGATCGCGTCGAGTCCCCCGAGCGCCGCGACGGCGCGCTCGACAATCGCCTCGGGAGCGTCTACGTCGGTGAGGTCGATCGCGACCGTCGCGTCGCCCGCCCGCCCGTCGAGCCGCGACGCGTCGCGGCCGTGGAGCACGAGTCGAGCTCCCCGCTCGGCGAGGCGCTCGGCGATCAGCGTTCCGAGCACCCCGGTGGCCCCGACCACGAGGATGCGCGCCTGCTCGATGCGGGTCATGGACGCGAGCCTAGGTGGCGACTGCGGCGGCGCCGACGGTTCACAGGAGACTCGCACGCCCGACCCGTCCTCCCCGTGAGTCGTGCGCGGCCCGGAGTGCGATGGCCGCCGAGGCTGTCCGTACCGCCGGGTAGGGTCGACGGGTGACCTGGAGCGAGCACCCCGAACCCGCCGGCGCGCCCCCGTGGGCCGACGAGGTCCCGTGGGACCCGGACGAGCTCGCGCCGCCCGACGACGAGTGGGCGCCCCCGCCTCCCGTCGATGCGGTCGGTCGTCCCGGCGACGGTGAGCGGATGCCGCCGGCCGGAGCCGTGGCCGCCGCGCCGGCACGTTTCGGCACGGCGCTCGAGGCCCTCCGCACGGTCTACGGCTACGACGGGTTCCGCGGTGAGCAGGCCGCGATCATCGAGCACGTCGCGGCCGGCGGCGACGCAGTGGTGCTCATGCCCACGGGCGGCGGCAAGAGCCTCTGCTACCAGGTGCCGGCGTTGCTGCGCGAGGGCACCGGCGTCGTCGTCTCGCCGCTCCTCGCGCTCATGCACGACCAGGTCGACGCGCTCGTGCGCAACGGCGTGCGTGCGGGCTACCTCAACTCGTCCCAGTCGCCCGCAGAACGGGCCACGGTCGAGCGCGCCTACCTCGCGGGCGAGCTCGACCTGCTGTACGTCGCGCCCGAGCGGCTCGGGTCGGAGCAGACGAAGCGCTTCCTCGAGCGCGGCACGATCGCGCTCTTCGCGATCGACGAGGCGCACTGCGTCGCGCAGTGGGGGCACGACTTCCGCCCCGACTACCTGGCCCTCGCCGAGCTCGCCGAGCGCTGGCCCGACGTGCCGCGCATCGCGCTCACCGCCACCGCGACCGAGGCGACCCATCGCGAGATCACGACGCGGCTCTCGCTCGGCGAGGCACGTCATTTCGTCTCGAGCTTCGACCGGCCGAACATCCAGTACCGCATCGCGCCGAAGCTCGACGTGCGACGGCAGCTGCTCGACTTCGTCCGCACCGAGGGTCGCGACGCCGACGGTCACCCGGTGGCCGGCATCGTCTACGCGCTCTCGCGCGCGAGCACCGAGAAGTTCGCCGCGTTCCTCGCCGCGAACGGCGTCGATGCGATGCCGTACCACGCCGGGCTCGACGCCGAGACGCGCCGCCGGACGCAGGAGCGCTTCCTCCGCGAAGACGGCGTGGTCGTCGTCGCCACGATCGCCTTCGGCATGGGCATCGACAAGCCCGACGTCCGGTTCGTCGCCCACGTCGACCTGCCGAAGTCGGTCGAGGGCTACTACCAGGAGACCGGCCGCGCGGGACGCGACGGCCTGCCGTCGACGACCTGGCTCGCGTACGGACTGCAGGACGTCGTGCAGCAGCGCCGGATGATCGACGAGAGCCCCGGCGACCTCGCGCACCGACGCCGGCTCGCGTCGCACCTCGACGCGATGCTCGCGCTCTGCGAGACCGTGCAGTGCCGTCGCCAGAACCTCCTCGCGTACTTCGGCGAGCAGAGCGCGCCGTGCGGCAACTGCGACACCTGCCTCGAGCCTCCGGCCTCGTGGGATGGCACGGTCGCCGCGCAGAAGCTCATGTCCACGATCGTCCGCCTCCAGCGCGAACGAGGGCAACGGTACGGCGCCGGGCACCTCGTCGACATCCTGCGTGGCAAGCGCACGGCACGCGTCGAGCAGTACGGCCACGACTCGCTCGCGACGTGGGGAATCGGCGACGACCTCTCCGAGGCGCAGTGGCGGGGGGTCGTGCGCCAGCTGCTCGCGCAGGGCCTCCTGCAGACGGTCGGCGAGTACGGCGTGCTGACGCTGACGGATGCCTCGGCCGCCGTCCTCTCGGGCGCGCGACAGGTCTCGTTCCGCACCGAACCCGAGCGTGCGGTGCGTGCCTCGCGCTCGGGCCGGGCAGCGGCCCCGGCCGCGGCCGAGCTCGAGCCGCGCGATGCGGAGCTGTTCGAGGCGCTGCGCGCCTGGCGCGCCTCCGAGGCCCGTGAGCAGGGGGTTCCCGCCTACATCGTCTTCGGCGACGCCACCCTCCGCGCGGTCGCGGTGCGCCGACCCACCGGCATCGCCGACCTCGACGGCATCACGGGCATCGGCGCGAAGAAGCTCGACGCCTACGGCGAGGCCCTCGTGCGGGTCGTGGCCGAGCACGCAGGCTGAGCCGCGCGCCGTCGATCCGCCTCGGGCGGGCGGTCGCGCGAGCGCCGTCGCACCGGGAGAGCGCGAGCCGCGGCATCCGCCCCGTTCACGACACGTGCGGCGCGACCCTCGCGCTCGCAGCGCCGCCGTCGCTAGCATCAGGGCCAGGAGCCGTCACGGCGGCGGCGCGGATTCGGGGGAGCGCATGTCCACAGCACAGGGAAGCCGGCCGGTCACGATCACGATCATCGGGGTCCTGGCGTTCATCGCCGGGGCGATCGACATGATCTCCGGCGTGGTCCTCTTCTTCCTCCTCGCGGTGCCCGAGGTCGTCGACGGCTTCGGAGGGACCGGGCAGCTCATCACGGCCGCGATCGCGTCGATCATCGTCGGCCTGATCACCGCGGTGCTCGCGGGCGGCCTGCTGCGCGGCAGCCAACCCGCTCGCCTGATCGTGACGGTGCTCCAGGTCATCTCGATCATCGGGTCGCTGTTCCTCGCGGTCGCGTACCTCGGCATCCCCGTCGGCGAGTGGATCGGCCTGGCGATCTCCGCCGTGGTCGTGATCCTGCTCTGGACGCCGAAGGCGAGCGCCTTCTTCACGCGCTGACGAGGACCGTGACGACGACCGTGACGACGACCGTGACGACCGAACGACGAAACGAGGAGGACGCATGAGTGGACAGGGCATCGAGGGGGTCCGCCGACCTGCGGCGGTGACGGTCGTCGGCGCGCTCGTCTGGGTGAACGCCGCGCTCGACCTGGTGGCGGGCTTCTTCCTGCTGACGCTCGCGACGATCGGGGGCGACGACGCCGCGACGCGCTCGACGTGGGCGATCATGGGCTCGGTCTCGCTCGTCCTCGGCGCGATCGCCGCCATCGTCGCGTTCGGGCTCATGCGCGGCAACTCCGTGGCGCGCATCGCGATCACGGTCATCGAGGTGTTCTCCATCATCGCCTCGGTGAGTGCTGCGATCCTCAATCCGACGAGTGCCGTCAACGAGATCGTGAGCGCCCTCATCGCGGTCGCGATCCTCCTCCTGCTGTGGTCGGGCGAATCGACCCGCTTCTTCCGCGGGCTGGCGCCCGATCAGCCCTCGGAGCCGTGATCCGGGCGGAACCTTGTCGATGTTCCAAGAGCGAACGACGGTCGGTTTGTAGGGTTCCCCAACCGGGCTCGGATGCCGCGATCCGGCGTTTGTAGGCGACGAACGCAGTTCTCGGTGCGCCCCGGCGTCCGCCGTACCGTGAGAGAAGCCCTATCCCGCGTACGAAGGACGAACCGACGATGGTCGACACGGCATCCCGAACCGACGCCACTCCTGCGCCCACGGCCGAGCGCCCCGGCACCCCGGAGCGCGCGGCGGCGGTCACTCCCGCGAACACCCCGATCGACGCGAGCGCTGCGCCCGTCGTCGACGTCGATGCGCTCGCGCGCCAGCTCCTCGGCACCTGGCCCGAGGCCCGACTCGCCGCGCGCAAGCGTGCGGCGCAGCCCGAGTACCAGCGCATCGACGGGCAGTCCATGGCCGAGCACCGCGAACGCGTCCTCGGCCAGCTGAAGCTGCTCGTCGAGTCGGGTGCCGTGCACAAGGCGTTCCCGAAGGGACTCGGCGGCGAGGACGACCACGGCGGCAACATCGCCGCCTTCGAGGAGCTCGTGCTCGCCGACCCCAGCCTGCAGATCAAGTCGGGCGTGCAGTGGGGGCTCTTCGGTGCGGCGGTGCTGCACCTCGGCACCGAGAAGCACCACGAGAAGTACCTTCCCGGCATCATGAGCCTCGAGGTGCCCGGTGCCTTCGCCATGACCGAGACCGGCCACGGCTCCGACGTCGCCGCCATCGGCACCACCGCGACCTACGACCCCGAGAACGAGGAGTTCGTCCTGGACACGCCGTTCCGCGGCGCCTGGAAGGACTACCTCGGCAACGCGGCGCTGCACGGCATCGCCGCGGTCGTGTTCGCCCAGCTCATCACCAAGGGCGTCAACCACGGCGTGCACGCGTTCTACGTGCCGCTGCGTGACGAGACCGGCGCGTTCCTCCCCGGCATCGGTGGTGAGGACGACGGCCTGAAGGGCGGCCTCAACGGCATCGACAACGGGCGCCTCCACTTCACCGACGTCCGCGTGCCGCGCGAGGACCTGCTCGACCGCTACGGTTCCGTGGCCGCCGATGGCACCTACTCGAGCCCGATCTCGAGCCCCGGTCGCCGGTTCTTCACCATGCTCGGCACGCTCGTGCAGGGGCGCGTCTCTCTCGACGGCGCGGCGACGCTCGGGAGCGCGATGGGGCTCGCGATCGCGATCACCTACGGCACGCAGCGCCGCCAGTTCAACGCCGGCAGCGACACCGACGAGGAGGTGCTGCTCGACTACCAGCGCCACCAGCGCCGCCTGCTGCCGAAGCTCGCGACGACGTACGCGCAGGTCTTCGCGCACGACGAGTTCCTCGTCAAGTTCGACGCCGTGTTCTCGGGCGAGGCCGACACCGACGACGACCGCCAGGACCTCGAGACCATCGCGGCGGCGCTGAAGCCGCTGTCGACCTGGCACGCGCTGGAGACGCTGCAGGAGGCCCGCGAGGCCTGCGGCGGCGCCGGCTTCCTCGCCGAGAACCGCCTGGTCGGGCTCCGCCAGGACCTCGACATCTACGTCACGTTCGAGGGCGACAACAACGTCCTCCTCCAGTTGGTCGCCAAGCGCCTGCTCACCGACTTCTCGAAGCAGTTCGCGAAGGCGGATGCCGGTGCGATGGCGCGCTACGTCGTCGCACAGGCGGCCGACCGCGCCTACCACGGGACGGGCCTGCGTCGCCTCGCGCAGACCGTCGCCGACTTCGGCTCGACGGCGCGTTCGGTCCACGAGCTCCGCGACGAGGAGACGCAGCGGGAGCTCCTCACCGACCGGGTCGAGGCCATGATCAGCGAGATCGCGGGTCGCCTCCGCGACGCCCGCAAGCTGTCGAAGGCCGAGCAGGCGGCGCTCTTCAACCGCAACCAGAACGAGCTCATCGAGGCGGCCCGCGCCCACGGCGAGCTGCTCCAGTGGGAGGCGTTCACGCGCGGCATCGCCCGCACCGAGGACGCGGGTACGAAGCAGGTCCTCACCTGGCTCCGCGACCTCTTCGGCCTCGGCCTCCTCGAGAAGCACCTCTCGTGGTACCTCATCCACGGCCGCCTCTCGCCGCAGCGTGCGCAGGCCGTGACCGCGTACATCGACCGTCTCGTCGAGCGCCTCCGCCCGTACGCGCTCGACCTCGTCGACGCCTTCGGCTTCGCGCCCGAGCACCTGCGGGCCTCGATCGCGTCGGGCGCCGAGCAGGCGCGTCAGGACGAGGCGCGAGCGCACTATGCGGCCCAGCGCGCGGCGGGCACGCTCCCGACGCCGGAGAAGACCGAGAAGCACAAGCGGTAGGCGGGTGGAACGCGGACGGGCCGGGCGCGCAGCGCCCGGCCCGTCGTCGTGTGCGGCGGCGTCAGCGGCGCGTGGAGCGCTGCGAGCCCTCGTCGTCCCCGGGCGGCTTCATGATGGCCCCGGCGGCGAGTCCGACCGCGAGTCCCGCGGCGAGCCACAGCCAGAACCCGGTCCAGAGGCTCACGACGAGTCCGATGATGAGCCCGACGACGAGGCCGACGATCAGCTGGCGTCGACGTGCGGGTGAGAGCGGTTCGCGTGCGGGCATGCTGCCAGCGTAGGCGGTGACGTCGCGACGGCCGCGATCGCTCGAGCAGAGGGCGACGGATGCCTCGCGGCGGGCCGCGGCATCCGTCGCCGTCAGATCAGGCCGAGCGCCCGCACGGCCTCGCGCTCGTCGACGAGCTCCGCGACGGACGCGTCGATCCGCTCGCGCGCGAACGCGTCGACGCCGAGGCCCTCGACCACCGACCACGCGCCGCCCTCCGCCACGACCGGGAACGACGAGATCACGCCCTCGGCGACGCCGTACTCGCCGTTCGACCAGATCGCCGCGCTCGTGCGCCCGCGTTCGCCGGTGCCGAGCATCCAGTTGCGCATGTGGTCGATCGTCGCGGACGCCGCCGACGCGACCGACGACGAACCTCGCACCTCGATGATCTCGGCCCCGCGCCGGGCCACGCGCGGGATGAAGTGGTCGGCGAGCCACTCGTGGGCGGCATCCGTTCCGCCCAGGCGGGCCGCGAGCAGGGCGGGCACGGGGTCGCCGTCGGCGGTCGCGTGCGCGACGTCCGGGAACTGCGTCGCCGAGTGGTTGCCCCAGATGGTGACCCCCCGGATGCCGCCGACCGGGGTGGACACGGCGGCGGCGAGCTGCCCGAGCGCGCGGTTGTGGTCGAGGCGCGTGAGCGCCGTGAAGCGCTCGTTCGGTACGTCCGGGGCGTGCGACGCGGCGATGAGGGCGTTCGTGTTCGCCGGGTTGCCGACGACCACGACGCGGACGTCGTCGGCCGCGTGGTCGTTGATCGCCCGTCCCTGCGGGCCGAAGATGCCGCCGTTCGCCTCGAGCAAGTCGCCGCGCTCCATGCCCGCCGTGCGCGGCCTGGCGCCGACGAGGAGGGCGGCGTTCGCGCCCTCGAACGCGACGGCCGGGTCGGCCGTCACCTCCACGTGCGCGAGGAGCGGGAACGCGGAGTCCTGCAGCTCGAGCGCCGCGCCCTCCGCCGCGCGCAGGCCCTGCGGGATCTCGAGGAGGTTCAGGCGCACGGCGGTGTCGGGGCCGAGCAGTGCGCCCGAGGCGATGCGGAACAGCAGCGCGTAGCCGATCTGCCCCCCGGCGCCGGTGATGGTGATCGTGACCGGTCTGCTGCGGCTCATGGGCACGAGCCTACGCCGCGGGCGTCACCAGCCCATGGTGCCCGGCGCGCCCTTCACGGGACCCGCGACGATCGAGGTGATCCAGCCGCCGTAGAAGCCGCCGGGCTGGGGGAGCACGCGCTCGCCGTCGACGGTGCAGGCGTCCATCGGCCCGGCGTACACGGCGACGCGGTCGCGAAGTCCTTCGAAGCCGGGCGAGGGCGACGGGTAGTTCCACGCGGCGCGGTGCGCCATCCGGCCGCCGCCGACCACGTCGAAGTACCTCGCCGCGCCCTTGAACTCGCAGAACGATGCCCCCGCGGTCGGCACCAGCGCGCCCGAGGCGAACGCGTCGATCGGCAGGTAGTAGACCGGCGGATGACTCGTCTCGAGGACCCGCACGACATCACGGGTGTCGACGACACGCTCGCCGCCGAACTCGATCACGACGCGCGCGTCGAGGGGCTCGGCACGCGGCGGGCGCGGGTAGTCCCACACGGACTCCTGGCCGGGGCCGACCGGGTCTGGGATCGGACGCATGAGCGCACGCTAGGCCGCGACGCTGGGAAGGCACCGACACCCTGCGAGCACGGATGCCGCGGCGGCGCGCCGCGCGCGCGGCATCCGCTCGTTCGCTAGCGTGAGCGGACAAGGGGGAACGATGAGGGAACTGTATCCGGAGATCGAGCCGCTCGAGACCGGCATGCTCGACGTCGGCGACGGTCAGCACATCTACTGGGAGGTCTCGGGCAACCGCGACGGCAAGCCGGTGGTGTTCCTCCACGGCGGGCCCGGCGGCGGCACGAACCCGGCGCACCGCCGCCTGTTCGACCCGGCGAAGTACCGGATCGTGCTGTTCGACCAGCGCGGGTGCGGCCTGTCGATCCCGCACGCCTCGGAACCCGGCGCGGTGCTGTCGGCCAACACGACCTGGCACCTCATCGCCGACATGGAGCGGTTGCGCGCGCACCTCGGCATCGATCGCTGGCAGGTGCTCGGCGGGTCGTGGGGCAGCGCCCTCGCGCTCGCCTACGCCGAGACCCACCCCGAGCGCGTGACCGAGATCATCCTGCGTGGCATCTTCACGCTGCGACGCCAGGAGCTCGACTGGTTCTACGAGGGCGGGGCGTCCGCGATCTTCCCCGACCTCTGGGAGGACTTCCTCGCGCCCGTGCCGATCGGCGAGCGCGTCCACCTCATCGACGCCTACCACCGCCTGCTGACCGACCCCGACCCGGCCGTGCACCAGCCGGCCGCGATCGCCTGGTCGCGGTGGGAGTCGTCGACCATCACGCTGCTGCCGCAGGCCGACACCATCGCGCGGTTCACCTCGCCCGAATACGCCACCGCATTCGCGCGCATCGAGAACCACTACTTCCGGCACGGCGGATGGTGGGAGGAGGGCCAGCTCATTCGCGACGCGCACCGGCTGCGCGACATCCCGGCCGTCATCATCCAGGGCCGCTACGACATGTGCACGCCCGTGATGACGGCGTGGGACCTGCACCGCGCCTGGCCCGAGGCCGACTTCCGGATCATCGACGACGCCGGCCACGCGTTCGACGAGCCGGGGATCCTCGACGCGCTCATCGGCGCGACGGACCGCTTCGCGGCCGACGCCGCCGCCACGCAGGGCTTCCTCGGAGCGGATGATGCCGGCGGCGCGGATGACGACGTCGACGAAGAGGGACGTGAGGAGCCCGAGGCGGAGTCCGAGCCTGAACCCGAGCCCTCGGGGGACGACGCGGACGACGTGGACGGCGAGCACTCCGACGAGGACGTCGAAGACGACGACGGCAGCCCGGATGATGGCGACTCGGACGATGACGATGACGATGACGACGACGAGTCGGACGACGATGACGACGACGAGTCGCACGACGACGATGATGATGACGAGGACGAGGACGAGGACGAGGACTCGGACGACGAGGACGACGAGGACTCGGACGACGAGGACGACGAGGACTCGGACGACGAGGACGATGACGACGACGACGCGGACGACGAGGACGACTGACCTCGGATCCGGCACACGAGCGTAGCCCCCGACGAAGACGAACGAAAGGCGGATGGCTCCGACGACCAGGCGCGGTAGTTTCGTGCCATGACGTTCAACCCGAAGGCCGACATCGGCAGCGGACGGACCTCGCGCCGCGGACGGAACACCGGCATCGCCGTCGGCGGCGGGCTCGGCGTCCTGGCACTCGTGCTGGTCGGCTCGTTCCTCGGCGTCGACCTGACCGGGCTCCTCGGCGGCTCCGGCGGCGGCACGACGAGCGAGGAGTCCACGCTCGAGCAATGCCAGTCCGGCCAGGACGCCAACGAGCAGATCGACTGCCGCATGAAGGGGGCGGATGCCTCGCTCGATGCGTATTGGTCGGAGGTGTCGTCGAGCATCGGCGTCGACTACGTGCGGCCGCAGGGCTTCATCCTCTTCAGTGACGCCGTCGCGACCGGATGCGGCAACGCGTCGTCGGCGACCGGGCCGTTCTACTGCCCGCCCGACCAGACGATCTACATCGACACCACGTTCTACGACCAGCTGGAGCAGCAGTTCGGGGCGGAGGGCGGCCCGCTCGCCGAGATGTACGTCGTCGCGCACGAGTACGGCCACCACATCCAGAACATCGCCGGCGTGCTCGACTCCACGCGCGACGGGCAGACCGGCCCGACCTCGAACGCCGTCCGTGTCGAGCTGCAGGCCGACTGCTTCGCCGGCGCGTGGGCGGGCGCCGCAGCGACGACCGAGGACGCGAACGGCGAGACGTTCCTCCAGCCCATCACCCGCGACGAGTACCAGCAGGCCATCGACGCGGCCGCGGCAGTCGGTGACGACCGGATCCAGGAGGCGACCCAGGGGCAGGTCACGCCGCACACGTTCTCGCACGGCACGAGCGAGCAGCGCGTGCGCTGGTTCGCGACCGGCTACGACGAGGGCGTCGGCGCCTGCAACACGTTCCAGGTCGACGGATCCCAGCTCTGATGCGTCGCGCAGGTGCCATCGGGCTGGGCGTGCTCGGTGCCGTCGCCATCGCGGTGGTCGTCTTCCTCGTCTGGGCGCACACCGTGTACGCGGGCGAACGCGAGCCGTCGCTCGACGCGTGGCGTTCGCCCGACCTGGCGATCAGCTCCACCGATGACGGGTTCCTTATCGAGCCGGCCGGTGGCGGCGCCGATCTCGGGCTCGTGTTCATCCCGGGGGCCAGGGTCGAGCCGAGCGCGTACCTCTACAAGCTCAGCGGCATCGTCGAGGAGACCGGGATCACGATCGTGGTCACTCACCCGACGCTCAACCTCGCATTCTTCGACACGCGACCCCTCGAGGCGTTCACCGCCGAGGCACCGGATGTCTCGCGGTGGCTCGTCGGCGGCCACTCGCTCGGCGGGGTGCGCTCGTGCCAGCTCGCAGAGGCCGCAGTGAACGGCGAGACCACCGACGTCGTCGGCATGGTGCTCTTCGGCAGCTACTGCGCGAGCGACCTGTCGGGCACCGACCTCGAAGTGCTCTCGCTCGTCGGCGAGTTCGACGGGCTGAGCACGCCCGAGAAGGTCGCGAGCGCCGCCCACCTGCTGCCGGCCGACGCCTCGACGGCACTCATCGAGGGAGCGAACCACGCCGCCTTCGGCGACTACGGTCCGCAGGCCGGAGACGGCGTCGCGACCGCGGACCGCGAGACCGTGCGCGACGAGATCTCGAGCGCTGTCGCCGACTTCCTCGGCAGGTCGACGTAGTCGACGTCGTGCATCGACGCGAGATCGCGTACGAACTGCGGGCCGTCGGCGAGACCGTCGCGTCATCCGATGAAACGGTGCTGGAGCGCGTAGGTCGCCGCCTCCGTGCGGGAGCCGACGCCGAGTTTGTGGAAGACGTTGGCGAGATGACGGTGCACGGTGCGCTCGCTCAGGAAGAGCTTCTCGGCGATCGCGCGATTGGTCAGACCCTGCACGACCAGGGTGAGCACCTCGAGTTCCCGCGCCGAGAGACCATGCGTCGGCTCGTCGGGCTCCCCGAGCAGGTGTCGGGCGAGGCCGAGTTCGTTGACCGCTCCGAGACTCGCGAACAGGTTCGCCGCCATTTCGAGCTCGAGCGCCGCACCCTCTTCGTCGTCCAGCGCCCGGCAGGCGCGCGCGATGAGCACGCCCGTGCGCGCGACGTCGTAGGGGGCGGCGAGGGCACGCCACGTCTCGGAGGCCCGCCGCAGGAGTCGCAGCGCTGCGGCCGGGTCGTCGTCCGACAGGGCCAGTACTCCGAGCGTCAGGTCGCGCTCCGCGCGGATCGCCGAGGAACCCATCGATTCGGCGACGTCTTCGAGTTCGGCGGCCCAGATCCGAGCGTCGTCCGTGGCTCCCGCGGCGAGCAGGACTTCGACGCCAGCAGGGAGCAGGTGTGCTCGGTCCGGAATACGCATCGCCTCGGCCAGGGCTCTGCGAATTCCGGCCTCGGCCCGGGTCGAGTCACCCTGCCGGAGCCGGAGCAGCGCGAGGCCGGGTTGGACGTTCTTCCCGAGTGCGACAGCGCGCCGGTACGCCGACTCCGCGGCATCGTCGTCGCCGAGCAGGCGGTGCGTCTCGCCCAGCTCGTACCACGCATGGCCTGCGACTCGGACGCCGTTGCCATCAGCGAGATCGCGAGCGGCTTCGTCCAGTTCGGCAAGTGCTCGGCGGACCTCACCGCGACGACGAAGGAGAACGGCGCGGTACACCCGGCAGTTGTCGAGGAACACGCCCGGCGGCGACGGTGGAAGCTCGGCCATCCATCTTTCGAGGGACAGTGCCCACTCGCCGGCGCGGGCGAGGTCGAGCGCCTCCTCCTCGCAGGTACCGATCCCGCTGCAGTAGAGGTTGCTGGTCGCTCGCGGCGACGTCTGGCCTGAGGTGACTCGCAGCATCGCTTCGTCGAGCGCGTCGAGCCCGGCGACGATCTGGCCCTCCTTCAGCAGGGATCGACCGGTGAGCATCGTCCCGTACGTCACGAGGTCGACGTCGTGCCCCTCCTTCCCCTGCGTGACAGCCTCGGTCAAGAGCATCCGCGCCTCGACGTACCGCTCCTCGGCCAGTCCGCGGTAGGCGTCGAGCACTCGGAGCCAGCCCGGTTCGCCGGCGTACAGTTCGTCCGTCAGATTCCGCACCCGGGCGACCCATCCGCTCGCCCGGGCCATCTCACCGCCATACAGGAACTCGGTGAACAACCAGAACGCCGCGGCCGCCGCGCGGTCGAGCTCACCGGCGGCGGCCCGGATGGTGAATCCACGCTCCAACGCCATCACGGCGTCGTCATGGCGTCCGCACATCTGCGCCGCCTCGCCGAGCAGGTCGAGGTCCTCGACGGCCAGTGGGGCCTCGTGGTCGGCGATGAGGAACAGCTCGCACGCGTCAGGCCAGCGTGCCTGCGAGTGCAATGCACGTGCTCGAGACACCGAGGTGCCCTCCACGCGCTCAGTCTGGCATCCCGCGGCCGCAGTGGGTAGGTCTACCCACAGCACCGTGCGCCGAATGGCCCCAACTGCCGATGACGTGAACGCACCCTCGCGCGAGGGTCGCATCGAGCCCGAATCGGCGGGCCGTTGCACCGGAGGGATGAGAAACCATGAACGAGCCGTTCATCTACATCGCGAGCTATCAGGTCAAGCCGGGCCTGCTCGACGCCGCTCGCAGGCGCGTCCGCGAGATCGCCGAACTGGTCGAGGAACGGGAACCACAGCTCAGCGCGTTCCACTTCTTCCTCGACGAATCGAGGCAGCGGGTGTTCATCGTGCAGGTGCATCCCGACGCCGACTCGATGGCGACCCATATGGCGGTGATCGCGGATCACCTCTCCGCGGCCTGGGACGAACTGGAGGTCGACGGCGCGCAGCGCATCGCGTGCGGTACCCCGCCCGATGCGATGCTGACGTACGACCTTGAGTTCGGTCTGGAGCTCGAGACGTACCCCACGCACCTCGCAGGCTTCACGCGGGGCGTGGAAGCCGGGACGCGCGCCTGACGGTCGAGCCTCGCTCAGCGGGCGATCGCCTGGGCGATCGCCCGGCCGAGTTCGGCCGGTCGTGTGAACTGGGGCCAGTGCCCCGTCGGCAGGTCGACGTAGTCGACCTGCCGCATCGAGGCGAGCTCGCGCACGAACGGCGCGCCGCCCGCGATCCACTCCTGGATCTGCGAGCTGGGGTACTCGCACGTGATGACGGTCGTCGGCACGTCGAGTCGGCGCTCGTCGGTGAGGCGCAGCGGGTCGGTCGCGACCGCGGCCGGCTCGGGGATCGCCCGCTCGCGGAACCGTCGGCGCAGGTCGTCGTCGAGGCCGGCGAGCATGCCCTCGCCGAACAGCGACCACTCGGGCAACGGGATCTCGTCGCCGACGACCGGCAGTTCGGTGTTGATGGCGTCGCCGTCGCCCATGGGCGCCGCGTCGACGTAGACGACCCGGGCGATGCGATCGGGTCGCGCGTCGGCGACGGCCTGCGCGACCGTGCCGCCGCCCGAGTGGCCGACGAGCACGACCCGCCCGTCGAGCCCGTCGACCAGGCGGGTCACCGCCGCGACGTGGTCGGCGAGCCCGATGCCGGCTCGGGTCGCGTCGGGCCCCTCGAGCCCCGGGAGGGTGACGGCGTGGACGCGGTGACCGCCCTCGTCGAGGGCCGGGGTCACCTCGCTCCACGAACTCGCATCGAGCCAGAAACCGGGGATGAGGATGACGTCCATGCCCTGAACGCTACGGGGTGCCTCCGACGTCGACGGGGACGCTCGGAGGCCGGACGGCGTCGGTCCGCGGAACGGCGCGCCGCGGCATCCGTCGACTGCTCGACGCGGCGAGGAGCACGATGCCGGACGCCAGCACGGCGAGGCCGAGGACGGCCGTCGCGGGCAGGCGTTCCTGCAGCAGGAGCACCCCGAGGAGGGTCGCCGTGAGCGGCTCGGCGAGGGTCAGCGTCGACACGGTCGCTGGCGTGAGTCGCTTCAGGCCTGCGCCGAAGAGGAGGTACGCCGCCGTCGTCGTCACGAGACCGAGCCAGAGCGCCATCGCGAGCCCCTCGGGCGTCGCGAGCCATCCGGTGTCGGTCGCGAGCAGCACCGGGAGGCTCGCCGCCGCGGCGACGCCGAACATCGCGCCCATGCTCGCCGCCGACGTCCATCCGCGGTCGAGCAGCGACTTGCCCGCGAGCGTGTAGACGGCGTACGAGGCGCCGGCGCCGACGGATGCCGCGACCCCGAGGGGATCGACGGCGCTCGGGCCGGCGCCGCTCGCCGACGCGAGCACCGCGACGCCGATCGTCGCGAGCGCGGTCGCGACGATCCAGGTCCGGCCGGGGAACCGACGTCGCAGCGCCCAGTCGAGGAGGCCCGTGAGGACCGGGGCCGAGCCGAGTGCGACGACCGTGCCGACCGCAACGCCGTTCGTCGCGGTCCCCGCGAAGAACGCGGGCTGGTAGGCGAGCACGCCCGCCGCGCCGACGGCGACCGCGACCCACGCGGGCCCGCGCGGCGCGCGGCCGCCGGACGCTGAGGCGACGGATGTCCCGGTCGCGCCGCTCCGGCGTCCGGCGACGTGCAGGGCGAGCGCCACCGCGGCGAGGGCGCCTCCGCCGATGAGGATGCGCGCCGCGCCGACGGAGAGCGGATCCGCGTCGGGCCCGAGCGCCTGCGCGGTGCCGGTCGTGCCGAAGCAGACCGCGGCGGCGAGGACGAGCAGGACGGAGCGCATGGCGAAGATTGTTACACAATCCGAAGCGTCAGGGAAGTCTGGGATCGTGCGGGGGCCTCCCGAGCCGTCCCTCCCGATAGGATTCCGTGGGTCGCCTCGCCGCGGCATCCGTCACGTCATCGCCGAGGGGGCGCGCGACCCGGCGCACGGTGCCGCAAACGCCGGCGGGCGGCCACCATCCGGAGGAGGACCTGTGCGCGCCGTCATGTACCGCGGATTCGGCGACGAACCCGAGCTCGTCGAGGTCGACCGCCCGGCCTGCCCGCCGCGCGGCGCCGTCGTGCGCGTGCGCGCGACCGGGCTGTGCCGCAGCGACTGGCACGGCTGGATGGGCCACGACGCCGGGATCGCCCTGCCGCACGTGCCGGGGCACGAGTTCGCGGGCGAGATCGCCGAACTCGGCTCCGAGGTGGCGGACGACTCGGGCTGGGCCGTCGGCGACCGCGTGACCGCGCCGTTCATCTGCGCATGCGGCCGCTGCGCCGAGTGCCTCGCGGGCAACGAGCAGGTGTGCGACGCGCAGCGCCAGCCCGGCTTCACGCACTGGGGGTCGTTCGCCGAGTACGTCGTCGTCGACGAGGCCGCGCTGAACCTCATCCGCCTGCCGGACTCGCTCGGGTTCGTCGAGGCGGCATCGCTCGGCTGCCGGTTCGCGACCGCCTACCGCGCGATCATCACGCGCGGGCGCCTGCACCCCGGCGAGCAGGTGGCGGTGCACGGATGCGGCGGCGTCGGCCTCTCCGCGATCATGATCGCCGTCGCGGCCGGCGTCCTGGTCTACGGCGTGGACGTCTCCGACGCCGCGCTCGCCGCAGCGGCCGAGCTCGGCGCGACCCCGATCCGGGGCGGCGACGGTGCAGCCGAACGGGTGCGCGAGGCGAGCGGTGGCGGGGTCGACCTGTCGGTCGACGCGTTCGGCAGCCCCGCGACGTCGTTCGCCTCGGTCCGGAGCCTGAAGAAGCGCGGTCGGCACGTGCAGATCGGGCTCATGCTCGCCGACGACGCGACCGCCGCCATGCCGATGGACGCGGTCATCGACGGTGAGCTCGAGATCCTCGGCAGCCACGGCATGGCCGCGCACGAGTACCCGGACATGCTGGGCGCAGTCGCATCGGAGGCGTTCCGCCCGATCGAGCTCGTCGGCCGCACGATCACCCTCGACGCCGTGCCCGAGGCCCTGGCGGCCATGGGCCGCGCAGGGGGAGCGGGGTCGGGCATGACGGTCGTCGAGCTGTAGCGGCGGACTCCGGTCAGGCGACGTCGGGCAGCGGGGCCGGTCGCGGCCGCGCCGGCGTCCTCGGCCGCGCCGGCGTGCGCGGGATCGGCCGCGGGGCGGGCACCTCGGTCGCCTCCGGTTCGGGCGCGATCACGAGCCCGTCGCGCGAGGCCGCGACATCCGCCAGCAGTTCGAGCCACGCCCGGTTCATCGGGGGTCGGCGACGGTCGGCGTAGCGGAATTCCAGCGCCACCGACGGGCCGAGCCAGAGGCTGACCTCGCGCCCGTCGACCGTCCCGCTGAAGCCGAACGACTCCCGACGCCGGAGCTTGGCGAGGATCACGACCTGGAGGTGCGCGAGCGTGCGGTCGTCCATGGGGATCGACATGCGGCTGTCGTAGACGAGTGAACCCATCTCGGCCGGACTCCTTCCGACGGTGCGGGCGAGGTTCGCGGGCGGTGCTGTTCTTCGCGGTCCCCCTCCGCTGGATCAAGCACCGCCCACACTTCGAACCGTACGCGCACGGACCGGGGCATCGAGCGCGTTCCCCTGCGCTCTTCCGAATCCGGATAGGCGTTCGGCGTGCGGCCACGTACACTTGCCGAACCCGGCATCCCCCACGCCGGGTATAAGGGAGTTCCATGGCCGGACTCACCCGGTCGGCGTTCGACACGCGCGACCCGGAAGCGGCCTGTCGCGCATTCGAGCCGATGGTGCCCCGTCTCGCCTTCGGGCGCGCCGATCCCGCCGAATTCCGGGTCCGCCTGCGGTTCGACGCCGCGCCGTCGTTCACGGTCATCGAGTACGCGTTCTCCGCGCCCGCGGCGACCGTCGCCGGCTCCGACGACCTCGTGGTCATCTCGGCCAAGGGCCGCGGCTTCGAACTACGGCACGGACGCACGCCCGTGGACACCTCCCTGCCGTACCTGCAGTCGCCCGAGAGCCTCGCCGCCCGCTGGGAGACGGTCGCCGCCCGGGCGATCATGCTCGACCGGGGCGGCGTCGCCGCGGTCGCCCGCGCGATCACCGGCGATGCCGAGATCGAGACCGCCTTCATCGACGTCGCGCCGCGCAGCGCCGACCTCGGCCGGCACTTCGAGCGCATCGCGCATCGCGTGCGCTCGGCCATGCTGGACGCGCCCGACGCGTTCGCCGAGCCGGTCGTCGCGGCGGCGGCGTTCAACCGGCTCGCGGTCGCCTACCTCTACGCATTCCAGGTCGTCAAGCTCGACCTCGACGGTCGACGGATGCCGCTCGGCCCGCGCTCCGCGATCGTCCGCGCCGCGCTCGACCACATGCACGCCTACGCGTCCGAGCCGATCACGGTGCAGGGCGTCGCCGAGGCCGTGCACATCTCGGCGCGCGGCCTGCACACCGCGTTCGCGGCCGAGCTCGGGCAGTCGCCGTCCGAGCACCTCCGCGGCATCCGGCTCGCCGGTGTGCGCGACGAACTGCGCTTCGCGCCGCCCGAGCAGGGCATCGCCGCCGTCGCGCACCGCTGGGGGTTCGTGCACCTGTCGCGATTCGCCGAGACGTACGCCCGTGCGTTCGGGGAGCTGCCCTCCGAGACCGTCGGGGCGCGCCACCGCATCGGCGCTACAGCCGCGTGAGGATGAACTCGACGCGGTCCTCCGCGGGCAGCACCGGGACGCTGACGACGGGCATCGGCAGCGACAGGTAGACCTCCATCAGGAGGTCGTGGATGCGGCGCTGGTCCGTGGCATCCTCGGTCCTGGCGTAGTCGCGGTGGAGCGGCAGCAGGTCCATCACGAAGACCTTGCGGTAGCGCACGTGCACGAGCGCCTCGAGCAGGGCGGGGTCGGGCTCGAGGCCGAGCAGCCGGTAGTAGGCGAGCGAGTCGGGGATCGCCCGGTCGAGGAAGACGACCTCCTCGGGGTCCAGCTCGGCCTCCTGCGCCAGTTGCAGGGCGAGCACGTTCCGCTGGAAGTCCTCCTGCCGGGACCTGGTCTCCTCGACCGAGTGCCCGCCGAGCCGCTGGAGGTCGATGTAGTGCCGGCTCTCCTCGATCGTGGTGCGGTAGCCGCGCTGCCGCAGCAGGTCGACCGTGGTCGTCTTGCCCGAACTCGGGCCGCCCGTGATCACGTACCAGCGGGTCATCGTGCCCCCTCGCCCCGTCGCCCCTCGTGAACGGATCGTATCGCCAGGCGGCGTGCGATTGCCGCGCTGTCGACACCGGAGTAGCATCGCGCCGGGCGGAGCGGAAGCCGGTTCGGGGGACCGGGGCATTCCGCGCCACGGCAGTCGGGGGAAGGCATGCCGAACACCGTCGATCAGGCGATCCGGTTCGCGCGGGATCACCCGACGAAGGACGTCGGGCAGGTTGATTCGTCGTGGGCGGGGTGGTGCGCCGCGCTGGTGTTCTGGGCGGGCGGTTTCGGCCGGTCGTTCGGAACCGCCCTGGAGGCGGGTTCGAACTCCGGGACGCTCCATCCCGACTGGCGGACGGCGCCCCGCGGGGCGATCCACTACTGGGCCGGCGTGTTCATCGACGGCGTCGAGTGCGGGCACACCGCCATCGACATCGGCGGCGGGAACCACACCCTGCTCATGGCCTCCTCCCGCGTGGACAACTTCGGCACCGCGATCGGGACGATCACGTTCGCCGACTACGACCAGCCGAGCTATCGCGGATGGTCGATGAAGTGGGGCTCGGAGACGCTGGCCGGGGTGGACACCCTCGGGCGTCCGAGGCCCGACGATGAAAGGGACGACGACATGACCTTCCGCATCGTGAACCCGACCGACCCCGGCGACAACGCGCTGTACGCGCTCTCCGACTCGGGCCGCTGGGTGAAGATCAGCAACCCGGCCGACCTGCTGCTCCTGCAGAAGTTCCGCTCGGGCGATATCGGCGACATCACCAAGGGCCAAGTGAGCATCATCCGGCAGTACCTGCAGAAGCTCTCGCCGAGCTCACCGCCGTTCGACGCCCAGGCGTTCGCCGCCGCCGTCGCGAAGCGGCTCGTCGGCCGGGTCAACGACTCCATGGACATCGAGCAGGCGGTGAACGACGCCATCGAGGAGCAGGTCCCGCCGCTCGAGGCCGATCCGCTGATCGTGCGGCCGGGATGACGGCGGCTCGGCCGGCGGAGGCGGGGGACCGAGTGGGCGGGCCCTACTGGGGGAAGTACCGGGGCACCTGCGTCGACGCGACCGATCCGCAGGTGATGGGGCGGATCCAAGTCGCCGTGCCGGCGGTCCTCGGCGAGGCCGAGACGGCGTGGGCGCTGCCGTGCCTGCCGGCGGCGACAGGTGCCGGCGGCCTCGCCTGGATCCCATCCGTCGGCGCGCACGTGTGGGTGGAGTTCGAGGGCGGCGATCCGGCCTTCCCGATCTGGGTGGGCGGATGGTTCGACCCGGCGGACGCACACGGACTCCGACCCGGCGACCTCCGCATCACCACGTCGACCGGCGCCGTCGTCACGCTCTCCGAGAGCGGGATCGCCATCGACACCGGTCGAGGGGCGATCATCACGCTCTCCGGCCCGTCCGTCGACGTCAACCGCGGCGGCCTGACGGTCACCTGAGGCGGCGCCCGTGACCGATCCGATCATCGACGCCGGGACGACGGTGCGCTGCCCGCACGGCGGAATCGCCGCGCCGCTCGGAGCGGAGGCGCGCGTGCGAGTGGAAGGTCTTGCAGCGGTCACGGTCGCGACCCGATGGGCGGTGAGCGGATGCCGCGGCGAGGGCCCCGGCGGATGCGTCACCGCGCACGCCACCGGCGGCTCGCGCCGGGTGAGCATCGGCGGCGTGCCGGTCATCCGGGCATCCGACCGTCTCGTCGGCGACCCGTCGGGCGCCGACCTGTCGGTGGTCGTCCGTGGCGATCGGGTCCGGGTCGGGTGATCGGACCCGCGGCGTCACCGGATTCCGCCGCCGAGCGGCGTCGCCGTACGCTGGCGGGACGGCGACGACGCCGGCGACGCATCGGCGGGAGGGGCGGCGGATGACCGGATGGCGGATTCGGGAGTTCCATCGGGATGACCTCGACGGCATCCTCCATCTCTGGGAGCACGCGACGGACTCGCCGATCGAGCCCGTCTACGGGCTGAGCGAGGTGCTCGCCTCGTGCGAGAAGGACGACGCGCTGGTCGCCGTGCACGGCGAGGAGGTCGTCGGTGCGGTCGTGGGCCGGGCGGCCCACAACCAGGGCTGGATCGTCTTCCTCGCGACGACGCCGGAGTGGCGCGGGCGCGGGATCGGCACGGCGCTGCTCGCCGCCCTCGAGAAGAAGATGGAGCCGCACGGCCTCGGCAAGCTGTCGGCGCTCGTGCCCGAGGCGGAGGAGACGCGGGTCGATGCGTTCCGCCGCCAGGGCTTCGAACTCCGGCAGCATCTCCGCTACTACGAGCGGCGCATCCCGGTGCAGCGCGAGGAGCTCAGCTCGCTCGCCGAGCTCGGCGGTCGCATCCTGCCGCGCGACCTGTGGGAGGGCGTCGCCGGCATGCGGCGCGAGAAGGAGATCCTCGAGCAGCGTCTCGTGATGCCGCTCGCCGAGCCCGACCTCGCCGAGCGCTTCGGCGTGGTGCCGCCGCGCGCGGTGGTGCTGTTCGGACCGCCCGGCACGGGCAAGACGACCTTTGCGAAGGCCATCGCCTCACGCCTGGAGTGGTCGTTCGTCGAGGTGTTCCCGTCGCGGCTCGCGGCCGATCCGGGCGGGCTGGCCGGGGCGCTTCGCGAGACCTTCACCAAGATCGCCGAGCTCGAGCACGCGGTCGTGTTCATCGACGAGGTCGAGGAGATCGCGGCGCAACGCTCGGGCGAACCGCCCTCGCCGCTGCAGGGCGTCACGAACGAGCTGCTGAAGATCATCCCGGCCTTCCGCGAGCAGCCCGGCCGGCTGCTCGTGTGCGCCACGAACTTCATCCGCGCGCTCGACAGTGCCTTCCTCCGGCACGGCCGCTTCGACTACGTCATCCCGATCGGCCTGCCCGACGAGACGGCCCGCACGGCGATCTGGCAGCGCTACGTGCCGGAGACGGTGGCCGACGACGTCGACCTCGGCGTGCTCGTCGAGCGCACGGCCGGGTTCTCGCCCGCCGACATCGAGTTCGCCGCGCGCAGCGCGTCGCAGCGCGCGTTCGAGGCCGCGCTCTCGGGTGGGGCGGATGCCGCGGCCGAACGCCCCGGGCCGACGACCGAGGACTACCTCGAGGCGATCGCCGGCACGCGCACGACGGTCTCGGCGGAGACGACGGCGGCGTTCCTCGAGGACATCGAGGCGCTCGCGCGCGTGTAGGCGAGGGATCCTGCGGTCGGTGCGGCCGGCGTCGCGCTCAGTACGGCGGCACCGAACCCGGCGGCGTCGCGGGGCCGTTCGGCGGTGAGCCGGGCGTCGCGCCGGGCGGCGGATAGCCCGCACCGCCGGTCGGGACCTGCCCGTGAGGGTATCCGCCGACGATGGCCTGCGCGCCCGACGGCGTCGTGCCGACGCCCTGCGCGCGCTGCGCCTGCTCCGCGAGCTGCGCGCGCTGCGCCTGCTCCGCCAGGTGGGCTCGGGCCATCCGGTCCATCTCCTCGCGGTGCTGCCGCTCGGACCGCTCGATCCGCCGGCTGATCGCGGCGACGCCGGCGCCGATGCCGCCCGCGATCAGGGCGTAGATGATGATCGCGAAGAGCGCCGAGACATCGAGGTACCCGCCGTCGGAGAGGTCGCGCGTCGGGAAGATGTCGCGGAAGGGATGCAGGTACGCGTCGGAGACGCGATACACGAACGCCGCGAATCCGGCATCGGGATTCGCGGCGAAGAGGAGCAGGAACACGCGCAGCGAGAGCGCGATGACGCCGATGAGCACCCAGACGTAGAGGATCCATGTCGCGATCTTCAGCAGCCGCAGGTACCAGGGCGGCTTCCAATCGGTCTCTGCGGCGGTGTCGGTGCGGCTCATCGGGCTCCCCCTTCCCCCCTCGCGCGTCGCGAGGCGACCCGCCCAGCCAATCGTGCTGGGCGCGCCCGACGCAAGGGACGTGGGTCCCGACCATGCGTCGACGACGCAGTCGGAAATACCCCATGGGGGTATGTGGTTAGATACCCCAGAGGGGTACGTGACCCCGGAAGGAGAAACGATCATGTCCCAACCACCAGCGGCCACGGCACGGCGCCGATGGCTCGGGCTCGCGCTCATCGCCGCCGCCCAATTCGTCGTCATCATGGACACGTCGATCATCGGCGTGGCCCTCCCGGAGATGCAGGCCGAGCTCGGCTTCACGCCGGAGTCCCTGTCCTGGGTGTTCAACGCCTACGTGGTCGCGTTCGGCGGCCTGCTCCTGCTCGGCGGCCGGCTCTCCGACCTGTTCGGCGCGCGCCGGGTGTTCCTGGCCGGATGGGGCATCCTCGCGCTCGGCTCGGTGCTCGCGGGTGCCGCGAACGGCGTCGGCCTCGAGATCACCGGGCGTGCCGTGCAGGGTGCCGGTGCCGCACTGATCGCCCCGGCGGCGTTGAGCCTGCTGATGGCGCTGTTCGGTGGAACGCCGCAGCTGCCGAAGGCGTTCGCGGTCTACGGCGCCGCGGCTCCGATCGGCGGCACCGCCGGCGTCTTCCTCGGCGGCGTGCTCACCGAGTACGCGAGCTGGCCCTGGGTGTTCTACATCACCGTGCCGATCGCCCTCGCGGTCATGTTCCTCGCCCCGGGCGCGCTCCCGCGCGTCACCGGGCAACGCGGTTCCGTCGACGTGCTCGGCGCCGTGACCGGCACGGCCGGTCTCGCCGCCCTGGTCTACGGCATCGTCCGCGCCCCCGAGGCCGGCTGGGCCTCGCTCGAGGTGCTCGTCGCGCTGGCGGCCGGCGTGGTCCTGCTCGGCCTGTTCTTCATCGTCCAGCGCGCCTCCCGGCAGCCGCTGCTGCGCCTCGGGATCTTCCGCACGCCGCAGCTCGGCGCCGCGAACACCGCGCAGCTGCTGCTCGGCGCCGCGTGGGTGCCGATGTGGTTCTTCCTGAACCTCTACCTGCAGCAGGTCCTCGGCGCGGGCTCCTTCGCGGCCGGCGCGGCACTCCTGCCGATGACCGTGCTCATCGTGCTCGGCATGACGATGGTCGCACCGCGCCTGCTGGCGCGTTTCGGCTCGAAGACGCTCATCATCGTCGGGTTCGCGTTCCTCGCCGCCGGGCTCGTGTGGCTCGGGTTCGTCCGGCCCGACGGCAACTACGTGGCGGACGTGCTCCCCGCGTCGCTGGTCGCCGCGTTCGGCATGGCGCTCGCGTTCATCCCGTCGCTCGGCACCGCGATCGGCGTGGCCCGGCCCGAGGAGACCGGTGTCGCGTCGGGGCTCGTGAACACGAGCTACCAGATCGGCTCCGCGGTGGGCCTCGCCGCCGTGACCGCGCTCAGCTCGGCCGTGGTCGGGACCGGCACCGGTCCCGTGGCGCTGACGGCGGGGTACTCGGCCGCCTTCATCGGGGCCGCGGCCATCGCGGTCGTCGGCGGGCTCATCGCCGCCGTCACGCTTCGCGCGGCGAAGCGGGCGGGCGAGGCCGAGTCCGCGAGCGACGAGCAGGTCCCGGTGGACGCCTGACCTCCGAACCGGGAGCGGGGGAGGCGCGGGCCGTTGGGCCCGCGCCTCCGTCGCGTTCAGTGGTGCGCGTGGACCGGCTCGTCGGCGACGCGGGTCGCGCGCTCGCCGAGGAGCTCGCGGGCGCTCGCCTCGGGGCGGAGGTCGAGGCGGCGGAGCAGCTGCGCGTTGCCGGCGACGATGATGGTCGAGAGCGACATCAGGATGGCGCCGACCGACATCGGCAGCACGAACCCGATCGGGGCGAGCACGCCGGCGGCGAGCGGCACCGAGATGAGGTTGTACCCGGCCGCCCACCACAGGTTCTGCTTCATCTTGCGGTAGCTCGCCCGCGAGAGCTCGATCACCGAGAGCACCGAACGCGGGTCGTCGCTGGCGAGGATGACGCCGGCCGAGGCGATCGCGACATCCGTACCGGCACCGATCGCGATGCCGACGTCGGCCTGCGCGAGCGCGGGAGCATCGTTCACGCCGTCTCCGACCATCGCGACTTTCCGGCCCTCGCGCTGCAGCTCCTGGACCTTCGCGGACTTGTCCTCGGGTCGCACGCCGGCGAAGTACCGATCGATGCCGAGCTCGGATGCCACGGACCGGGCGACCGCGTCGGCATCGCCGGTGATCATGACGACCTCCAGGCTCAGCTCGTGCAGCGCGTCGACCGCGTCGCGGGACTCGTCGCGGATCGCGTCCGCGAGCTTCAGGGCGCCGATCACCGACCCGTTCTCGACCACGTGCAGGATGATCGCGCCGTCGGCGCGCCACTCGTCGGCGACGGCGAGCTCGTCGACGCCCTCCTCGGCGAGCAGGTGCGGCCCGCCGACGCGGATCGTGTCGCCGTCGACGCGCGCGGTGACGCCCACGGCCGGAGCGGATTCGAAGTCGGTCGCGATGGCCGGATCGAGGCCGCGCTCGGTCGCGGAGCCGACGATGGCGCGGGCGAGCGGGTGCTCGGAATCCATCTCGGCGGAGGCCGCCAGCGAGAGCACCTGCTCGGGGTCGCGGCCCGCGGCCGGCTCGATCGCGATGACCGCCGGCTGCCCCTTGGTGAGGGTGCCGGTCTTGTCGAAGAGGACGCTCGTCACGGTGCGCATGCTCTCGAGCGCGAGCCGGTCCTTGATCAGCACGCCGCCGCGCGCGGCACGCTCCGTGGCGATGGAGACGACGAGCGGGATCGCGAGGCCCAGCGCGTGCGGACACGCGATCACGAGGACGGTGATCGTGCGGACCACCGCTTCATCGGGCAGGCCGAGCAGGCTCCAGATGGTCGCCGTGATCACGGCTGCGCCGAGCGCGAACCAGAACAGCCAGGCGGCGGCCCGGTCCGCGATCCGCTGGGCGCGCGAGGACGAGTTCTGCGCGTCCTCGACGAGACGGCGGATGCCGGCGAGCGCCGTGTCCTCGCCGACGGCGGAGATCTCGATCCGGATCCCCGAGTCGGTGGCGACCGTGCCGGCGACGACATGGTCGCCGTCGCTCCGGCGGACGGTCTTCGACTCGCCGGTGATCATGGATTCATCCATGCTCGCCGAACCCGCGACGACCACGCCGTCGGCGGGCACGCGTCCGCCGGGGCGGACGACGACGACGTCGCCGACCCGGAGTTCGGAGGGGTCGACCGTGACGGTCGCGTCGCCCTCGACGCGCTCGGCCTCGTCGGGCAGCAGTGCGGCGAGCGAGTCGAGCGCGGAGGTCGTCTGGGCGAGCGAGCGCATCTCGAGCCAGTGCCCGAGGAGCATGATCACGATGAGGAGGGCGAGCTCCCACCAGAAGTCCAGCTCGTGGTCGAGCAGCCCGAGGGTCGCGCCCCAGCTCGCGATGAACGCCACCGTGATGGCGAGCCCGATGAGGAGCATCATGCCCGGCTTCAGCGCCCGGAGCTCGCTGACCGCGCCCGTGAGGAAGGGACGTCCGCCCCAGACGTACATGACGGTGCCGAGCACCGGCGAGATCCACCCGACCCAGGCCTGCTCCGGCAGGTCGTAGCCGATGATCATGGCGAACATCGCGGAGAAGCCGACGACGGGGACGGCGAGCACGAGGTTGATCCAGAACAGCCTGCGGAACTGCCCGACGTGGTCGCCGTGGCCGGCGTGGCCGCCGTGTCCGGCGTGCGCGTTGTGTCCGGCGTGCTCGGCGTGCGCGTCGTGCTCGGCGTGACCGGCATGGCCGGCGTGTGCGTCGTGCTCGGCGTGGCCGGCGTGGCCGGCATGCCCTGCGTGCTCGGAGTCGTCGCGCTCGCCGTGTGCGTCGTGATCGCCGTGCGACCCGTGCATCTGCATCGCGGGACTCGCGGCATCCGCCTCGTGGTGGTGGGCGTGGCCGCCGTGCTCGTCGTGTTCGTGCCCGGCCGGAGTCGTCGACTTCGGGTGATTCCGCGCGCGCTCGTCCATCGTCTCGCCCTTCCGCATCGCCAGGCGAACGGCGGATCGCCGTTCGTCGGCGCCAGCACGAGAGATTATACCCCTGTGGGGTACAGCGACATCGGGTCGCGCAGGTCTCGGCTCGCCGACGTCGCGAGATCGCGCACGACGAGCGGGGCGTCGAGGCCCGCGACCGCGGTGACGCGTCCGAGGTGGCGCCCGACGCCCACGGCCGCCCCTTCGACGTGTCGCGACCACTCCGTTCGATCGGTGGCCACGCCCCAGGCGGTGAGCATCGAACCGTGGATCCGGCTGGAGAACCCCGAGTCGAATCCGTAGTCGCCGGGATCCGCCCCGCCGAGGAGGTCGTGCAGGATCGAGCGGGCGGCGTGGGCCCCCTGGGCTGCCGCATCATCCCAGTGGTCGACGCGGATGGCGGTGCCGCGCGCGAGGATCGAGGCGACGCTGCCGGCGGCGTAGACCCCGCGGAGCCCGGTCCGCAGTCGGGCGTCGACGGTGATCGCGCCCTGGTCGGAGCCGGATGCCGGGCGATGCGCGAGCGTGCCGTGCGCCACGATGGCGGCGTCGGCCTCGAGGGTCTCGCCGTCGGAGAGTTCGATGACGGCCGAGCTCGACCGCGTCGTGGCGCGCGCGACGCTGCGCCCGGTGCGGACCCGGATGCGGTCGCGATGGCGCCTGAGCAGTTCGGATGCGACGGCCGGGCCGAGCTGGTCGCGGAGGGGCAGCGACGACCGGGCGACGAGCGTCACGCCGACGCCGGCGTCGGCGAGCAGCGACGCGGTCTCCGAGCCGACGAGGCCGGCGCCGAGGATCACGACGCGTCCTCCGCCCTGCGGGAGGAGGCGTCGGACTCGTTCCGCGTCGTCAGCCGAGTGGAGGGGCAGGATCCGCGAGCGCGGAGTGCCGGCATCCGCTTCGAACGACGCCGGGCGCGGCACGCTGCCGGACGCGATCACGACGGCGTCGGGTGCGAGCCGGCCGCCGGAGCGCAGCTGCACCGTCCCGTCCTCCTCGATCGCCTCGACCTCGTCCTGCAGCAGGTCGGTTCCCGTCGGGACCGGTCGGCTCAGCTGCTCCCGGGTCAGGAGCCCGGTGAGCACGCCCTTGTTCACGAGCGTGCGGTTCGTCGCCCCCGCGGGGTCGACGATCGTCACCCGGCCCGGCCAGCCCGACCGGACCAGCGTGTCTGCTGCGGACCAGCCGGCGGCGCCGGCCCCGACGATCACTGCGTGTTCTGAAGACATGTCCACCTCCGTGTGCGGAATACCCGGGTGGGGTATATGGTTGTCCAGCATGCCTCAATACCCCTACCCCGTATCGAAAGGATGGGCGATGAGCGTATATCCCCTGGGCCACCGGGCCGTGATCGATGCCGTTCAGGAGGCCGGCTATGTCGCGCAGCCGCGGTGAGGTGAGTCCCGCCCTCCGTCTCGGACTCTTCGGCGCGGGCGTCGCGGGCGTCTTCGGCCTCGCGATCGCCGCAGGCCCCCTGATCGTGCCGCCCGACCGCGTCGCCGCATGGGCGGAGCAGAGCGAGGACCAGGCGCAGTCGCATGGCGGGGCGCACGATGCGCCCGAGGGGGAGGCGGAGCCCATGCCGCACGAGGTCCCCGGCCTGTCGATCGAGGCCGACGGATACCGCCTGGCCGACCTGCACGCGCCCGCAGAGGCGGGCAGCGCCGAGTCACTGCACTTCCGCATCCTCGACTCGGAGGGCGACGCGCTGACGGACTTCGACGAGACCCACGAACGGCCCCTGCACCTGATCGTGGTGCGCTCCGACGGGGCGCAGTTCCGCCACGTGCACCCCGAGCTCGAGGACGACGGGCACTGGAGCATCCCCTGGGAATGGGAGGCCGCGGGAACGTACCGTCTCTTCGCGGACTTCCGTCCGACCGGACACGACGAGACGCTCACGCTCACGACCACTGCGAGCGTGAACGGCCTCGTTGCCCCGACCGACGCGCCCGCGCCGGGCTCCCGGGTCGCCGAGGCCGGACCGTTCACGGTCGAGCTCACGGGCGACCTCGCCGCCGGTGCGGAGGCAGAGCTCGAGTTCACCGTGCGACGGGACGGACGCCCCGTGACCACGATCGAGCCCTACCTCGGAGCTGCAGGACATCTGGTCATGCTCCGGGCGGGCGATCTCGGGTACCTCCACGCTCACCCCCTCGACGAGGCCGAGACCGCCGGGGCATCCGACCTCGGTCCCGACATCCGCTTCGCCGCCACCCCGCCCACCGAGGGCGACTACCTGCTGTACGTCGACTTCAAGGTCGACGGGCAGGTGCACACCGCCGCCTTCGCCGTCGACGCTGCGCTCGCCGCTGCGGAGTCGGCTGCACACGGCGACGGCGACGGCGACGGCGGCGAGCACGCCGACGGTCACTGAGACGACGTGACCGACGAAAGGAATCACAGATGAACGACAGCACCCAGCAGGCGCCACCGTCGACCGACGTGATCGAACTCGACATCGGCGGAATGACCTGCGCATCCTGCGCGATGCGGATCGAACGCAAGCTCAACAAGCTCGACGGCGTCAGCGCGACCGTCAACTACGCCACAGAGAAGGCCCGCGTCGAGGTCCCGCCCGGCTTCACCACCGACGCCGTGATCGCGGAGATCCGGAAGACCGGCTACACCGCCGAAGCCCCGACGCCGCCGACTGCGGAGCGCGCCGACGCCGACGGTGCCGACGAGGCCGAGGACGGCGAGCTGCGCACGCTCCGGCACCGGCTGATCGGGTCGGTCGTGCTCTCCGTCCCCGTCATCCTGATGGCGATGATCCCGCTCCTGCAGGTCCCGTACTGGCAGTGGCTGTCGCTGGCCCTCGCCGGCCCCGTCATCGTCTGGGCGGCCTGGCCGTTCCACCGGGCGGCCGCGGTGAACCTGCGACACGGCGCCGCGACGATGGACACGCTGGTCTCGGTGGGCACGTCCGCGGCGCTGCTGTGGTCGGTGTACGCCCTGTTCTTCGGCACCGCGGGCACGCCCGGCATGACCCACCCGTTCGAGCTGACCGTGGCGCCGACCGACGGCGCCGCGAACATCTACCTCGAGGTCGCCGCCGGCGTGACCATGTTCGTCCTCGCCGGCCGGTACTTCGAGAAGCGGTCCAAGCGCACCGCCGGCGCCGCCCTGCGCGCCCTGCTCCAGCTCGGAGCGAAGGACGTCGCAGTGGTGAAGGACGGCTGCGAGGAGAGGATCCCGATCGAGCGCCTCAGCGTCGGCGACGAGTTCGTCGTGCGCCCGGGCGAGAAGATCGCGACCGACGGCGTGATCGTCGACGGCCGCAGCGCCGTCGACCAGTCGATGCTCACCGGGGAGTCGGTGCCGATCGAGGTGACCGTGGGCGACCCGGTGGTCGGAGCGACCGTCAACGCCGGGGGCCGACTCGTCGTGCGCGCCACGCGCGTGGGCTCCGACACCCAGCTCGCGCAGATGGCGAAGCTCGTCGAGGACGCCCAGTCCGGCAAGGCACAGGTCCAGCGCCTGGCCGACCGGATCTCCGGGGTGTTCGTCCCGATCGTGCTCGCCCTGACCGCCGCAACGCTCGGCGTCTGGCTCGGCGCCGGATTCCCCGCGGCCGCCGCGTTCACCGCGGCCGTGGCGGTGCTGATCATCGCGTGCCCCTGCGCGCTCGGCCTCGCCACTCCGACGGCGCTGCTCGTCGGCACGGGTCGCGGTGCGCAGCTCGGCATCCTGATCAAGGGGCCCGAGGTGCTCGAGTCGACCCGGAAGGTCGACACCGTGGTGCTCGACAAGACCGGCACCGTGACGACCGGGCGGATGACCCTGCTCGCCGTGCACGCGGCGGCAGGCGAGACCGAGGTCGACGTGCTCCGCATCGCGGGAGCCCTCGAGGATGCGTCGGAGCACCCCATCGCGCAGGCGATCGCCGCCGGCGCCACGGCCCGGGTCGGCGAGCTCGCAACCGTCGAGTCGTTCGAGAACCACGAGGGCCGCGGCGTCCATGGGATCGTCGACGGGCACCTGACGGTGGTCGGCCGCGAGTCGCTGCTCGCCGATTGGGCCGTCGAGGTCCCCGAGGAACTCCGCGAGGCGAAGGCCGAGGCGGAGTCCGCGGGGCAGACGGCGGTGCTGGTCGCCTGGGACGGCGTCGCGCGCGGCGTGCTCGTCGTCGCCGATCGCGTCAAGGACTCCAGCCGCGACGCGATCGCGGAGCTGCGCCGCCTCGGCCTCACGCCGGTGCTGCTGACCGGCGACAACGCCACGGTCGCGCGGCACGTCGCCGACGAGGTCGGGATCGACGAGGTCATCGCCGACGTCCTGCCGGCCGACAAGGTCGCGGTGGTCCGCGACCTGCAGGCATCGGGCAAGGTCGTCGCGATGGTCGGCGACGGCGTCAACGATGCCGCGGCCCTCGCGCAGGCCGACCTCGGCCTGGCCATGGGCACCGGCACCGACGCGGCGATCGAGGCCGCGGACATCACGCTGGTCCGCGGCGACCTCCGAGCCGTCGGCGACGCCATCCGGCTGTCGCGCCGCACCCTCGGGACGATCAAGACGAACCTGTTCTGGGCCTTCGCCTACAACGTGGCCGCGATCCCGCTCGCCGCGCTGGGGTTGCTCAACCCGATGCTCGCCGGCGCGGCGATGGCGTTCTCCAGCGTCTTCGTCGTCAGCAACAGCCTCCGCCTGCGGACCTTCCGCTCGCGGACCACCGGCGCCCCGCGCGCCACCACCACCGCGACCGCACCGGCGCGGGAACTCGAAACCGCGTGATCCACGCGACCTGAAAGGACACCACCCATGAGTGCACACTGTTGCAGCACCGGCGACGCCCGCGGCCACGCCGTCAAGCCGGCCGAGGCGACCGACCTGCTCCGCGATGGCGATGACCTGGCCGAGTGCCCGGTCATGCCCGGGAGCACGGTCGTGAAGGCCGATGCGGAGCAGGCCGGCCTGTTCCGCGACCACGAGGGCCAGCGCTACTGGTTCTGCTGCGCCGCCTGCGGCCCGATCTTCGACGCCGAGCCGGCGAAGTACGCGGTCGCCTGACCGAGGCCCGTCGGGCCGGCCGTTCGGCCGGTCCCGGCGGTCTTCGGCGCCGTGCCGAGAGGACGGTACACGAACCATCCGGGCAATCCCCCATCGAAGGACGCGCAGCGAGGTGGTCATCCTCGTCGACCGGACCATAGACTCCGGAAGGGGTGACGGCTCGCGAGGTCGCGGGCGGCCTGGCGGATGGGGGATTCGTGGCGGAGCAGGCTGGACAGAGGATCACGACGGCGTACGCGGCCGAGGTCGGGAGGGCCGCCTACCTCTGGGGTTGGCCCCTCGTCAACATGCACAACCGACTGAGCATCATGGAGCAGGTTCCTGAGCCGGGTCTGCTGGTGGGGATCGTCCCCGCGGGGCCGCCGAACCACATCGGCATGCTGCACGACTACATCCGCCCGGAGGAGCGCGTGGTCGCCTGCCCGAACCAGGACGTCGTGTACGGCTTCGGTGCGCTCGACGCCGAGCGCGGACCGGCGGTCGTGCAGGTGCCCGACTTCGGCGACCGGTTCTGGGTCTACCAGATCGTGAACCAGCGCACCGATTCGTTCGTCGAGCTCGGCAAGATGTACGGCACGAAGCCCGGGCACTACCTCCTCGCCCATGAGGATTGGGACGGCGAGGTCCCCGAGGGGATCGCAGGTGTGTTCCGGTACGACACGCGGATCGGGATCGTCATCCCGCGGGTGTTCCTCGACGACACGGCGGAGGACCGGGCCGCGGTCGCGCCGGTGGTCAACCGGATCAGCGTCTATCCGCTCGAGAAGTTCGACGGCACGATGAAGGTGACCGACTGGGCGAACGTGCCGACCTTCGGCAACGCCGATGCGACCGGCGACCAGGAGGAGACCCAGTGGGTCGATCCGAACACGTTCTTCGACGTGTTCCCGGCTGTGCTCGACGAGATCCCGCCCCTCCCGGGCGAGGAATCGCTCTACGCCTGGTTCCGGACGGTGCTCGAGGGTGCAGCCCGCGATCCCGAGATCGCGGCGGCGCTCGGGCAGGCCGCGCTCGACGCCGACGTGACGGTGAAGGAGCTGTTCGAGTTCCGCAACTACGGCATCCCCGTCGACCACAACTGGACCACGCAACGTTCGGGGGCGCGATTCGGCACCGAGTACCTCCTGCGCACCGCGGTCGGGAAGTCGAACATCTTCGTCAACACGCCGAATGAGACCTCGTACTTCTACCAGGACCTCGACGCCGATGGGCGGCGCCTGCACGGGGCCCACGGGTACAGGGTCAGGTTCGACGCGGACCAGCTCCCTCCCGTGCGCGGATTCTGGTCGCTCACGGTCTACAACCGTCACCACTTCTTCCACCCGAACGACCTGGACCGGTACTCGCTCGGCACGAAGAACCAGGACCTGACATTCGACGCCGACGGCTCGCTCACCATCACCGTCGGTGGCGCCGCGCCCGCCGACCCGGCGACGCTCGCGAACTGGCTGCCCGCGCCCGATGACGAGTTCACGCTCTACCTCCGCGCGTACTGGCCCGACGACGCGATCCTCGACGGATCCTGGAACCCGCCCGCCATCGTCCGCGCCTGAGCCGCACGGCGGCGGAGGGGAGGAGTTCGCATGGGGGAGGACTCGCACGCGACGACGCCCGAGGGTCAGGCGCAGGTCAGTGGGCGACGGCGACGGATGTCTCGGCCCTTCGCCGGCCTGACGCGTCGCAACGTCGCCGGTGAGGTCGGCGCGGGGGTGACGCTGCTCGCGATCGCGGTGCCGTTGAACATCGGGTACGCGCAGATCGCGGGCCTGCCGCCGACGGCCGGGCTCTACGCGTTGGTGGTCCCGGCGATCGTGTTCGCCCTGGTCGCGTCGTCGCGCCAGCTGGTCGCGTCACCGGATGCCGCGGCATCCGCCCTGGTCGCGTCATCGATCGGCGGACTCGCGCTCGCGGGCGACGCGGACTACGCGACGATGGCGCTCGCGCAGGCGATCATCTGCGCCGTCGTGTTCATCCTGTGCGCGGTGTTCAAGCTCGGGTTCCTGGCGAGCTTCCTGTCGAAGCCGGTGCTCGTCGGGTTCATCGCCGGACTGGCGCTGGACATCCTGGTCAGCCAGGTCGCGAAGATGCTGGGGGTCTCGATCGACTCGAGCAAGGAGTTCGTCGAGAAGCTCGCCGAGCTCGGCGCGAACCTCGTTGAGACGGATGCCTGGTCGGTCGGGATCGCGGTCGTGTCGATCCTCATCCTGGTGGTCGGCCGCCGGGTGGCGCGCCTCGTGCCGTGGGCGCTCGTCGTGCTCGTCACGTCGACGATCGCCGTGGTGCTGCTCGATCTCGACGGAGCCGGCGTCGACGTGCTCGGCGAGGTGCCCGCAGGCCCGCCGACCCTGACGTGGCCGGTGCTCGACTGGACGACCTGGGTCGCGCTGGTGCCCTCGGCGCTCGCGCTCGTGCTGGTCACGATCGCCGAGGGGCTGCTCGTGGCGCGCGCCTACGCGGAGCGGCACGGCTACCGCGACGGGCCGAACCGCGACCTGCTTGCGTTCGGCCTCGGCAATCTCGCCGCCGGCGCGACCGGCGGGTACGTCGTCGGGGCATCCGCGTCCCGGACCGCGGCGATGGACCTCGCCGGTTCGCGGACGCAGCTTCCCGCGGTGGTGGCGGCGGTCGGCACCCTGCTGCTGCTGGTGTTCGGCACGGCGTTGCTGGCCGACATCCCGTCGCCGGCGATCGGCGCGGTCGTCGCGGTCGCGGTCGTTCCCCTGCTCGGCCTGCGGGAGTTCGCCGGGCTCTGGCGCTCCGCCCGGTTCGAGTTCGCGATCGCCATCGTGTGCTTCGCCGTCACCCTGTTCGTCGGGGCGATCCCCGGCATCCTCGTCGCGTTCGTGCTCGCGCTGGTGAACCTCGCGCGCCGGGCCGCGCGCCCCTCGCTCGACGTCCTCGCCGAGGACGACCACCCGACGGACTCGCTGCTCGACCCCGCACCGGCGGGGGCGGTGACCGCGCCCGGCGTGGTTGTCGTCCGCCTCGGAGCCCCCCTGTTCTTCGCCAACGCGTCGTCGTTCTCGGATGCCGCGAAGGCCGCGGTCGAGCATGCTGCGACCCCCGTGCGCCATCTCGTCCTCGACTGCGAGGCGATCACCGACCTGGATGTCACGGGCGCCGAGTCGCTTCGGGGCGTGCAACGCTGGCTCGGCGAGCACGACGTCACGCTCGCGTACAGCCGCGTCCATCCGTACGTCCGACGTCTGCTCGACGGGTTCGGCCTGCTCGACGGCGTCGCCGTGTACGACACCAACCGGGCCGCGGTGGCTGGCGTCGCCGCGAGCGACTGACGCATTCGGGATGTCGTCACGATCGGCGGGTGCGAAGTCCGCTGCACCCGCATGAACTGACGACGACTGCCGCCGCCGTCAGTGCGAGCGGGCAGGCGCGGTCTCGGTCTGGCCTTCGCCGCGTCCCCGCTGCTTCTGCGCGGTGCGGAACGCGAGGAACGCGATCAGGGTGGACAGTGCCAGCACGAGCACCGCGGGCACGCCCGCTTCGGTGCCGAACTCGCCTCCGGTGAGCCAGTCGGGCGCGCCGGGGGTCGGGGCGAGGTAGGTGAACGAGTTCGAGTGCGCCGGGAGGCCGCTGACGGAGATGCCGTACAGGTTGCCCATCGCGAAGTTCCAGCCGGTGTGGATGCCGATCACGAGCCACAGCGAGCCGAGCCGGAGCACGACGAACGACGCGAACAGGGCCCAGAGGAGGATCGTCGCGAACGGCAGCGGGTCGAACGCGAAGTGCACCACTGTGAAGAGCAGGGCGGGAAGGAGCACCGCGAGCCAGCCGGGGAGCTGGTACGCGGAGTTCTGGAGCAGGAATCCGCGGGTCGCCACTTCCTCCGTGCCGGCCTGCACGGTGACGAACACCACGATGAGCACGAGGAGCGGGATCGCGCCGCCACCTGAGGCGCCGCCGGTGGGCCCGTCGACCGGTTCGAGGTTGCCGGTGAGCAGCAGGAAGCCGATCGGGATCGACTGGAGCAGGATGCCACCGACGATGCCGATCAGCATGACGACGAGACCCCTGCCCGGTCGGCGAAGACCCAGGGTCTTGGGGTTGCGACGTTCGAACAGCCAGACCCAGAGCAAGATGGCGCCGAGCAGCGCCGCGAATCCGATGGCCTCGTGCAGTTGTGCGGCGGCGGAGCCCTCGTCGACCGGCCACTGCCTGCTCAGGGCTGCGGCCGATATGGCTTGGATGACGAAGATCCCGACGAAGAGGACGAGGAGGTAGGCGAGCCACCATCGCGTGACGCGCTTGCCTGCGGCAGCGTCCTGGACGAAGGCGAGGGTACGGATCGACATCGGGGCTCCTTGTCGTTGCGACGCTTCAGGGGGTCTGGGACGGCGACGGTGCGGTCGCGTGCTCGTCTCCCGCGACGGGGATGCGATCGCGCTTCTCGGGGTCGGGTGCGTAGACGAGCGTGGCGGCACTGCCGTCTCGCCAGATCAGCTTCACGTAGACGAGGACGAGCGCGACGATGAGGACGCGGGAGAGCATGCCGGGGATGCCGCCCTCGGGCCCGTAGGCGCCGCCGTTGAGGAGTTCGTTGCCGATCGACTCGGAGGTGAGCCATCCGGGCCATTGCGTGTTGCCGCTGACCGGGAAACCCCACAGTGCCTGGCTGAGGTTCCACGAGATGTGCAGGAACAGCGGCAGCCAGATCGATCGGGTGGCCACGAACGCGACGCCGTAGATGACGCCGCCGAGCGCGGTGCCGAAGGCGCCGATGAGCGTCGCGTTCTCGTTGGTGAGGTGGACGGCACCGAAGAGCAGCGCGGTCGCCGCGATCGCGATCCACCGCCCCGCGGGCACCTTTCGCAGCAGGATGATCGCGCCGCTGAGCAGCAGCACGCGGAACATGATCTCCTCGAAGAGCGCGAACCCGGCGATCTCGCCGAGCACGCCGCCGATCGAGGACCAATCCGTGTCGGCGCCCGAGACCTCGATCGCGCCGAGCAGGCGCTCGGCGAGGAACACCAGCGTGATCGCGACGAACGGGATGACGAGGCCGACGGGGATGTCGAGCGGCGTCCACCTGGTGATGGTGATGCCCATGCTCCGCCACACCGGTCGGTCGTGGCGGGCGTACCAGATGATCGCGAAGATCCCGGATGCCGCGGACAGCACGACCATCGACCAGAAGAACATGCGGGGGAATCCTTCCGTCAGAACCGCCGGGCAGCCCGATTACCGGCCACGGTAGCGGACGGCAGAGTCCGGTACCAGTAGGGTGTGGCGCAGGCGAACGTGACGAGCATTCGGGGGAACGCATGGACGTGGATATCTCTTCAGGACCGGCCTTCGCGATGGGCACCGTGACGCTGCCGCCGGGCGGGTCCGTGCGGGTCGAGGCCGGGGCCATGGCGATGACCCGCGGGGACGTCCAGATCGAGACGTCGACGCAGGGCGGCTTCCTCAAGGGCCTGCGGCGCAGCCTCGGCGGCGAGAGCTTCTTCGTCAACGACTTCCACTCGGGCAGCGGCGGCCAGGTCGGCGTCGCCGCCACCCTGCCCGGCGACATGACGAAGGTCGCGCTGGACGGGGGGACCGCGCTGCTCGTCCAGTCGGGCTCCTGGGCCGCATCCGACCCGACGATCGACGTCGACTCGAAGTGGGGCGGCGGCAAGTCGTTCTTCAGCGGGGAGGGGCTGATCCTGCTTCGCTGCACCGGAACGGGCGACCTGCTGCTCTCGACCTACGGAGCGATCGTGCCTGCGGTCCTCGCCGCAGGCGAGACGATGACGCTCGACACCGGACACGTCGTCGCCTTCGACGAGACCGTCCAGTATGCGGTTCGGAAGGCGGGCAGCTGGAAGTCGACGATCCTCGGCGGCGAAGGCCTCGTCACCGACTTCACCGGCCCCGGCCGGGTGTGGCTCCAGACGCGCTCGAGCTTCGACCTGATCGAGTGGATCAAGCGGGTCAACCCGCAGCGCTCCTCCAACTCGTAGGCTCATCGCCGATCTGAATCAGCGTGGCGCCGAGGTCTCGGCCGGCCAGCGCCCCACGACCTCCGCGGCGTGGCGCGCCGCGCCGCGCCGCCGCGCGGGCTGTGCATCGCCCTAACATGTGGCGCAGCCGCGGTGCCCATCGCGGCAATCCCTCGCAAAGGAGCGCAACAATGGCAGGTCAACGTCCCGGCGGCGTCACGCTCGTCGCCGTGCTCGCATGGCTCAACGGTGCGATCGCGATCATCAGCGGCATCATCCACCTCTTCGGCGACGGCTTCGGCTCCTTGCCCGCGTGGCTGACCATCGTGATCGGAGCCGTCACCATCGCCGTCAGCCTCGGGCTGTTCCGCGGCAGCAACACGTCGCGCATCATCATGACCGTCGTCTTCGTGCTGAACGCGGCGATCGCCGTCTACGGCGTGTTCACCTTCGGGAACGGGTTCTGGGGACCGCTCATCCAGGGCATCATCGCCCTGATCGGTCTCGGCCTGCTGTGGACCCGCAGGGCGAACGAGTTCTTCGACTGACATCCGCCTTCCGACGGGGCCCGGCGCGCTGCGCCGGGCCCCGTCGCTGTGAGCGGCTCGCCGCGGGATCCGCAGACGCCGATCGCTCAGTCGCGGGGGACCGCGAACGAGATCCCGAAGGTGACTCGCTCGCCGTCGAGCTCGCCGGGCCACTTGCACACGCTCACGTCACCAGCGCCCTCGATCTGCTCGTGCGTGTACAACGGCTCGCCGCTGTCGAGTACGTGCCAATCGTTCGCCTGCAGGGTCGCTGCCGTTTCCGGTGATTCCGCGGCCGGACCGAAGTCGGCGTCGGTCCTACCCTGCACCGAACCTCCCGCGAAGCGATCCATCCGCTCGCTGCCCCAGAGGTAGGTGCCTGTCTCGTCCTTCACCCACAGGTAGAACGGGACGTTCTTGAACGGCTCGAGGTCGGTGATGCGCATCGTGCCTCCTCGGAGAGCGCGGCCCGGCGACGCGGACGTGCGTGCGCGCCAGACGCTACCACCGGCGCTCGCGCGCCGCGCGAGACCTTCGGCCTGCTCGGATCGGGGCGGGAGTGCGACCTCGCCGGACGCCCGCCCATCCCGCGGGACGAAGTGGTTCTGGCGGCCGGCCATCCAGGACGCATCTCCTGCAAACGCGAAAACCCCCGGCGAACCGGGGGTCTTCATTTCGATGTGGCTCCGACCGGCATCGATCCGGTGACCTTTCGATTTTCAGTGAGCCTGGGCGGTTTTCACTCAGTTCTTGTTGGTGAGATATCGCTTTGATCAGGGATTCTTCGAAACGGTCACAGTTGGTTTCAGTTCGTTTTCGCGCACCTAATGGCACGTTAATGGCACAGAATCAGCTCGAGGCGAGAGTCAGCTCGTGCGATCTCCGTGTGATTGTTGGCGCCAAATGGCTGTGCTCCATTGTCGCTCCTTGTTGCCCTCGAACGGCCGAGGGATCCCGCACCCAGCCGGCGGGCGCGGCGCGATTGATGGCCCTGTAGACGGTCACTCGAGCGTCGCCGGCGGAACGGTTGTCGGGCGCGTGACGCGTCAGCAGCTGGGTTCGTCGGCGGGGTCCGGCAGGTAGGCGGTGAGGTCGACCGGGACCGGCACTCGTGGTTGAGACTCGAGCGACGCTGCAGCGGGATCATCCACGTGCTGACTCCTCTTCAGTCGTTCGGGGCGAGGCCGAGTCGCCGGCAGAACGGCTCGTGAGCTTCGCGCTGCTCGTTCGGGAACACCGCGGTCACGCCGTCCAAGCGCAGACATGCCTCGAGCGGTGGGATCTCGTACTCGATCCCGTCGACGGGCGGTTGGGTGGCGTGTGGGCCGACGGCGCCGATCCGCCACACGGCCGCGCACATGTCGAGCGCGTCCGCTTCCTGCAGTCGGATGGTGCCATCGGGTGCTTCGGCGGCAGGTGCCCCGGCAGTGACGAACGCGGAGTTCGGATCTGGTTCGCTGTAACAGTAGGCGGCGTTGTCTCTGAGCACGGGGTTCGCCAGCACAGCCCAGGCGGCTCCCATCCCGGCGACACCCACCAGCCCGATCGCTCCGATGATCGTCACCCGCCGCTGGAGTGTGCGTCGCCGATCCTCTGCCGCTGCGCGTGCGAGCAGCGTTCGCTCGAGTGCGGCGTAGTCCTGTTCGGTCGGTTCGATGGATCGCATCAGCTTCCCCCTTCCGTGTAGGCCGCGGCATCCGCTCGTAGCAGCGCCCGCGCCCGGCCGAGCCGATTGCGGACGGAGCCGTGGCTGATGCCGAGCGCATCGGCGGCATCTTGGTAGGTGAGGCCGTCAACCGCGCACAGGCGCAGGATCTCTTGGTCGATCGGCTCGAGGCGGGCGACCGACGCATCAATGCGCGCCATGAGCTGGGCGCGAACCGCGTTGGCCTCGGGTTCGGAGTCCGTTCCGCTCTGCAGGTCGGTGGGCAGGCTCTGGGTCCTGCGCCGGTAATTGTGTCGGCGGCGGTTGGCGGACAGGTGCCGGGTGCACACCAGCAGCCAGGGCAGCGCCGAGGTGCCCGCGACCTGGATCTTCCGGCGCTTCTTCCACAGCAGCAGGAACACGTCCTGCATGAGCTCTTCCGCGTCGGCACGCGAACCCGTCTCGAGGAAGGCGCGCGCGAACACCACTCGGCAGTACTGCTCGTACAGCGCCGAAAGCGCGCGCGTGTCGCCCTCGCCCGCCCGCCTCAACAGCTCCGCATCGTCAGCCATGCCACTCCCGTCGGATCACCTACTGAAGGATGTCCGGCCAACGGGAACCGTCTCAAACTCGCACCCACTGGGGGATCCTGGTCGCGTCGAGTAGCTACCCGAGGTCCCCGCGTCGTCTCGCGTCCGGACCGCCTTCACGTGGCGAGGCCGGAGTCTGCCCACCAGGCGGGTGCCTGCACGATCAGCAGTGTGACCGCACCCAGGACTGCGGCCGCCGCGATGACGATCGCGCCCACGGCATGCCGCAGACGCCGGTCCTGGTTCCGGCGCGCATTGCGGAAGGCGATGATCCCAAGACCGGTGGACCAGACTCCAACCAGGACAACGATCCCTGCCGTCGCGATCAAGAGCGTCGAGCCGACGAGCGTCGCCAGCGCGGCGGGCAGGGCAATCGCGATGGCCAAGCACGCTGCCGCCGCCGCGAGGGCGATCGTCGCCTGGACCAGCGCCGACACCGCCAAGTAGTTCGTGGGAGACGTCGGATCGAGGTCCCGGTAGCTCTTCAAGTACGCCACAAGCTCGGAGTCCTCGGGCTTGGGTCGGAACTCCGTATCAGACCATTCGTTGCCGTCCCACCAGCGCTCCAGGTCGGGCGCTTCGGGGTCCTCATACCAACCCGCTGCATTCGCGCTGGGCTCGAGATTGTCGCGATCGACCCCAGATGCCATGCCCTGAACCGTACCTTGTCGCACGCCGAACTCCGTCCGCGCCGCCTTCCCGCTGCGTGATCATGCTTGCGGCCGCGAGCGCTCAGGTCCGACTACGCTCTTGCGCATGCCAGGACTCGGGAAGGCGACATTCGGTCGGGAACTGGTGCGCCCTCTGCCAGCCCCGCGTTTCCAATTCACTCGGGCCGTGCCGATGCCCGTTCGAGTTGCCGCCTACCTTGAGTTGGGGCTGGCGGCCTTCGGTTTCCTTCTCCTGGCTACCACGCTGCTCTTCTTCGACTGGGACGCCTACGTCGCGGACTCGGTCGGGCCGTTCGAGCACAACGGGGTGCAACTCGAGGTCACTCCTGAGGGCGCCATGACCACCGCAGTCACAGGGCTCGCGCTGAACAGTGCAGGCGTGCTGCTCTCAGTGTTCTTCGCGGTCAGGGTGCTGCGCGGGGCGAATTGGGCTCGGATGTGGATAACCGTGCTGTTCGGCTTGGGTGTCATCGCGCAGTTCGTTTCGGCGCCAGACCCCGTCTTCGTGGCGACCGGTCTCGTAGAGCTCGTCGCGGTGATCCTGCTGTGGTTGCCTACGTCGAATCAGTTCTTCCGATCCGTAAAGCAGGATCGGGCGAACTATCGGTCGCGACGGCTCGCATAGGGATCGTGCGTGCTCAGAGACGCGAGGCAAGCTAGTCAGGTCAGGGGATGGCGCCCTTGCCGGCATCCCGGGCAGCGCCGGCGCCGTACGCGCGGGCCCGCGCCTCAGCATGCGATGCGAAGGCCGCCATTTAGCGCCAGCAATCAGAGCCACCTCGCTGAGCCCGCACGGAGTGGTTCAGTGCATCGACTCATCGGGTCGACGGTCGCTAGGAACATTGCCCCATGTCCTAAACAAAGGACGCGGTCAGCGCATGTCCGCCATACAGGACACTGCTGGCGCCACGTCCTGTATCAAGGACGCGACCGGTCTCTGTCTGATGTACAGGACATGGCTGATACGATGTCCTATAGAAAGGACACCGATCATGGCGCTTACACTGGCCACGCTGCTTGAGTCGCCACCCCTGCCACGGTACGAGCTCGCCCAACGAGCAGGCATCTCCCGGAACACCGAGTGGTCGATTCGGGATGACCAGAGCAGGGCTCGCCTAGAAACGCTCCGCGAGCTCGCGCTCGCGTGTGGCTACGACATCGATGTGGTGCTGCGCGCTGCCTACGAACCGGCCGCTGCAGCGGCGGCGCGGCAGATGCTCGGGGACCTCGACGTCACCAATGATGACCGGGAGCGACTCTTCTCAGTGCTTGGGATCGACCTCGACGCTGAGTTGGCTGCGCTGCCCAAGTGGTCGGAGCGCCTGCAGCGATACGCGGATGCTGGGACGACCAGCACGATGACGGGTCGGAAGCGACACGCACCGGTCGATGGGCTTCGCGTAAGGGAACCTCTGGCCGTCGCCGTGGAAGCTGCCCATCTCGCGGCGCCCCAGCACGCCCCCGGCGCGCTAATGCTGAGCGGCCGCAACGACCTAGATCGGCTCATGTCGGCCGCGATGGCCGCGTCCGAGCTCTACCGCAATGCCGCGGATGCGGCCCCGAGGTTCCGCCACCAGTGGGCGTTCTCCGGTTGGCCGGCACTAGAGGCGCTCGGCGCCGTCCATCCTGTCTCGGTCTTCGATCTAGAGGTCGCTTCGCCGCGCGGAAAAGCCCTTCCCGCCGTCATTTGGACGTCGCTGCCGAAGCAGTTCGGCCAATTCCTCACCGAGACGCATCGGAAGGTCAGCACCGTGCGAGCCGCCACCGTGATCATCGCACCGCTGGCGCCCCACCAACTCATCGGGACAGGTGAACTCGTGGGCGCCCCCCTCGTATCCCCGGTTCAGGCCGTCATTGACAGCCTCGGCGTCGGTGGCGAACTCGGTACCGCCGCCCTTGACCTGGCACGGGGGTGGTGAGTAATGGGCACGAGCGGGAGTTGGGGTGTCGGTGCCGACGAGTATCGCCAACCGCCAGGGCGTCAGTTCCCCGTGAGCGGCTCTGCGCGTCTTCGGCCCGCTCTGGTAACCGCGGCGATCCGCGAAGAGCAGCGGCGACTGACCGGCATCACCTGGGAAATCGACAGCGTCGACCTCTCCGTGATCGGTGATGGCGGCGACGTCGAGCGTGCCCGCGCGCGGTTTCGCAGCCGCATGACCGACTTCATCTGGGACGCAGCTCGACTCGAGGGCAACACCTTCACGCTGCCCGAGGTGCGCACGCTCCTTGAAGGTGTGACTGTCCACGGTAAGCCCCTCGATGATCAGGACCAGATCCTCGCGCTGAACGAGGGCTTCAACGAGCTTGATCTCTTCATCGAGCGAAGAAATTTCTCGCTGTCGAAGAGGGTGTCCGATCGGCTGCATTCGAAGCTCGCGGTCCACGAGGCGCTCGACGCTGGCCAGTTCCGTGGCGAGGGGTCAGCCACCGGTGGTGGCTCGGTGCAGCTCTCGACGGGCGGCATCGTCGGCGGCCGTGATCACGGCGAGGGCGGCGAACTGCTGCGCCAGGCGTACACGGACCTCCTTGACTACTTGGATGGCGAGCCCGACCCGCGTGTGCGAGCGCTGGTGTACGCCGCGTCGGCGATCCGCCACCAGCTCTATTTCGACGGTAACAAGCGCACCGCGAAACTCATGGCCTCCGGCGAGCTCATGAGCCACGGCTTCGACGCCGTCTCGATCCCGTACAGCCGGCTCTACGAGCAGAACCTCGCGCTCGACGAGTTGTTCATGACCGACGACGCCACAGCGCTGATGCGGCTGATGGCCGATTGCGCGCGGTAGCTCGACGGGTTTGAGGCCGGCCAGGGCGACCACGAGCGCCGGCTCTCGCCACAACCCCCGTCACTTCGGTGACGGGGACGATTCTTCCTTTGCGCATGCAGCTCCGAGGTCGAGCGCGAGCGCGTGCACGATGAGCACGACGGCGACGGCGACGGCGAGTGCGAGGCCGAGCACGAGCTCAATACCGGCGAGCGTACGCCCATCGTCGGGCCGGCTCGTATCGGCTCGCCCGTAGCGTCTGCAGACTTGCCGGGCGGTCGCACGTACCTTGCGTGGCGAGCAGGATGAATCGCCCTGACTTTCGTTCCGTTTTCCAAGCAAGGATGGAACTCGATGGACAGGAAGGACTCGCCTGAGCTGTCGCGTGTTCCGGCCGAACCTCCGCGAGCATCCGCAAGGCCGGTTAGCGCATCCCTGCGCCGCTGCCGTATCTCATCGAGGCCGGTGTCGCCGCCGTCAGAGCACGGGTGCGAGTTGCTCGCCGGCGAGCTCGCGGTCTTGTTCGGCCTTGATGGCCTCGCGCTGTCGATGAGTGTCACGCTCGATCAGGAAGAAGGCACCAACCGCAACGCCTCCGATCGCGACGCTTACGGCAGTGCTCCACCCTGAGTTGATCATCTCTAGACCTGGGAAAACGAGAACGGTGAACCCGGTCGCCACCACGACGCCAACAATTACTCTTCGCTTTCGACGACGCTCTTGCCTGAAGATCGGATCAAGCCGCGCATTGAGTTCAGCGCCTGCCTCAGAAACCCGCTTCGCGAACTCGTCTCGAGTCTTGCCCTCGGGAAGGTTAGGGAAGATGGCTGCCAGCCGTTCTACACGGATGAGGAGGCGAGATTCTTTGCTGAATCGACGCCCGAGCCATGCAGCGGCGGCCGCGAGTGTGGGCAACGAGAGCACAGCTAGCGATGTCTGAAGTATCTCGGTCCCGGTCATGCGGGAAAGCTATCGGGCGGCACCGACATCTATCCAAACACGCGGAAGTGATCTCCGAGGAAATGGTGAAGGGGTCGTCGCCGTGTCCCGATGGGCCCCTCACGATCCGGTCGCGGCAGGGATCGCGCAGGACACGTTCCTCATCGGCTCACGTCCGCTTCCGACCGCCTCCTCGGTGCGATGCCGGTATCCAGGTCACGCAGCGACTCCCGCGCAGCGGCCAGAAGTACTGGCCGGCGATCGAGGCCTCCATCCGACCGGCTACGGCCCGCAGCTACGGCGTCGCCTGGCGAATTCGCGTGAAGCCGAGCCTCGGCCGCCATCGGCTCGAGGACATCACCTCGCCGATGATCGAGTCGGCGATGGTCGCGTGGTCGGGCGGGGCATCCGCCAAGAACGATGCTCTTGCGATGCTCTCACGGCTGCTCGACGGTGCCCGCCGCTCTCGGTTCATCGACTACAACCCGGCGCGCGAGGTGAAGCGGCCGAGCATGCGCGAGTCGATTTCGCCGGTCTCACGAGCGCTGACCTTCGACCAGATCCGCATCATGCTCGAGTTGGTGCCCGATGGCGTCTACCGCCGCTACCTCGCGGCGCTGGTGTACACCGGCATGCGAGCGGGGGAGGCCACCGCTCTTCGGGTCGGCGACGTCGACTTCAGCCGCGGTGTCATCCGTGTCAGTCGGTCGCTGAGCCCGGGCATGCGTGGCGAGCTCATCGAGCAATCGCCGAAGAGTCACAAGTCGCGGGACGTCCCGCTGATCGACGCGCTGCGTCCGTATGCCGAGGCTGCAGCACGCGGGAAGCGAGCGAGCGACCTGCTCTTCGACGGGGCCGACGGCGGACGCCTCACGAGCCACAACGTGCGCCGAGCCGTCGACTGGGATGAGCTGCGGGTCGCGATCGGCAAACCCGACCTCCGCATCCACGACCTGCGCCACACGTTCGCAACGATCCTCTTCGACGCCGGCGCGACTGCACCCGACGTGCAAGCCACGCTCGGTCACTCGAGCCTCCAGGTCACCGAGCGCTACTCACGCGCCCGCGAGGGAGTCGCGCTGCGCGCCGGCGCCGCACTCAACGAGGCCATCAGAGCCGACGGTCTCAAGCCCAGCGGCGACTCTGGCATGGCACACGAGGATGCCCCGGCCCGACGTTAATGGCACAACAATGGCACACGCTCACCGCAGGCCCTGGCTCAATCGCCTCGTGAAACGACGAAACCCCCGGTCGCCCGGGGGTTTCACTTGTGGCTCCGACCGGCATCGATCCGGTGACCTTTCGATTTTCAGTCGAACGCTCTACCAACTGAGCTACAGAGCCTCGGGGTGTGGAACACCTCGATGATAAGGAGAAAGCCCCTTCTCTCGAAAGGGAAAGGGCTTGTCGCCTGAGCGACCCTGACGGGACTTGAACCCGCGACCTCCGCCGTGACAGGGCGGCACGCTAACCAACTGCGCCACAGGGCCTCGTAAAGAAGCTGTTCAATTGTAAACCCATCGCTGGGTGACCCCAACGGGATTCGAACCCGTGCTGCCGCCGTGAAAGGGCGGTGTCCTAGGCCGCTAAACGATGGGGCCGGAAGGTCTCGCCCGGGGGCTCGACCGCCGAGAAGAAAGCATACGCATACCTCGCCCAGATTCCAAAACGAGGCGGGCAAGACACGCCACGCGCGGCGGAAATGCCCGATCCGCGGTCGATCCGAACCTAGTGTGACAGGGCCACTGCCCGCCCGGCGGGTACGCGAGCGCGGTCCGGACGGCCCGTGCGGATGGGGAGTCATGTCGCGAACCGCAGGACGTCGAGCCCCCTGGGGGCCGCGCATGCGTGCGCTCGCGGGCGCCCTCGTGATCGTGTTCGCGGCCGCCGCGGGCGTGGTGGCGAACCCGATCGCCGCGACCGCCGCCGACTACCCCACGTGGGAGGAAGTGCAGAAGGCGAAGGCGAACACGAAGGCCGCGGCGCAGGCGGTCGACGAGATCATCGGGCTGATCGCCGACCTCGAGGCGAACGTCGAGGCGGCCCGCGCCGAGGCGCAGCGCCGCACGGAGGAACTCCTCGTCGCGCAGCAGGAGTACGACGACGCCGTGCGGCGCGCCGATGAGATCCAGGCGCAGGCCGACGAGGCGAAGGCCGAGGCCGAGGCCGCCGAGAAGAACGCCGGGCAGCTCGCCGCGCAGCTCTACCGGACCGGTGGGTCCGACCTGGGCGTCAGCCTGATGTTCGATGCGGGCGACGCCGCGCGCACCGACGAGCTGCTCGCCAAGCTCGGCTCGATGGAGAAGCTCGTCGAGCGCACCGCCGACATCTACGAGCAGGCGAAGGAGGCCGGCAACACGGCCCAGTCGCTCGCCGACCAGGCCGAGGTGGCGCGTGCCGAGCGCGAGAAGCTCCGCGTCGCGGCCGAGCAGGCGCTCGCCGCCGCGCAGGCCGCGCAGGCCGCAGCCGAGCAGGCCCTCGCCGAGTCCGAGGAGAAGAAGATCGAGCTCGACCAGCAGCTCAAGTTCCTCAAGGACAAGGAGGCGAAGACCGCTGCCGCCTACCAGGAGGGCGAGCGGAAGCGGAAGGAAGAGGAGGAGCGCCGGCGGCGCGCCGCAGCCGCCGCGGCGGCGGCGGCGGCTGCAGCAGCCGCAGCGGCAGCCGCAGCGGCCGCGGGAGGCGGCGGCGGTGGCGGCGGTGGTGGTGGCGGCCAGACGGTGTCCTCCGGCTGGTCCAAGCCCGCCTACGGCTGGATCTCGGGCAGCTACGGCCCGCGCCAGGTGATCTGCAGCGGCGGCTACTGCTCGAACTCCTTCCACTACGCGACCGACCTCGCGACCGGGTGCTCGGCACCGATCTACGCGGCGAACGCCGGAACGGTCGTCTACGCGGGATGGTCGGGCAGCTACGGCAACTTCATCAAGATCGACCACGGCGGCGGCATCTCCACCGGCTACGCCCACATCCGCCCGGGCGGGCTGTTCGTCGGCTACGGGGCGCGGGTGAGTTCCGGCCAGGTGATCGCCTCGAGCGGCACCACGGGTGCGTCCACCGGCTGCCACCTGCACTTCGAGGTGTACAGCGGCTGGAGCCGCATCGACCCGGTTCCGTTCATGGCGGCGCGCGGCATCTACCTCGGCTGAGCCGGGCGACCGTCCGCCGAGGGCGGAGACGCGAGGAGGGGGCGAGCCGTCAGGCTCGCCCCCTCGATGCGCGCAGGCGGATGCCGCGGCATCCGCTCGGAATCAGTGACCCGGGTAGGCCTCGATCGCCTTCGCGATGAGCGCCTCGGCCTCGGCGGCGTTCGCCCAGCCCTCGGTCTTGACCCACTTGCCGGGCTCGAGGTCCTTGTAGTGCTCGAAGAAGTGCTCGATCTCCTTGCGCGTGTACTCGGGGATGTCGTCGACGTCCTGGATGTAGTCCCAGCGCGGGTCGCCGGCGGGCACCGCGAGGACCTTGGCGTCGCCGCCGCCGTCATCGACCATGTTGAAGACGCCCACCGGGCGCACCTTCACGCCCACGCCCGGGAAGAGCGGGTACTGGGTGAGCACGAGCACGTCCAGCGGGTCGCCGTCGTCGCCGAGCGTGTTCTCGAAGAAGCCGTAGTCGGTCGGGTACACGAAGTTCGTGTAGAGCACGCGGTCGAGGAAGACCCGACCGGTCTCGTGGTCGACCTCGTACTTGTTGCGGCTCCCCTTGGGGATCTCGATGACGGCGGCGTACTCGCCCATGTGCTCTCCTCGTTTCGGATGGTGGAGTCTGGAAGGTCTCGCGGGCCGTGACGGCTCCGGCGTCGACGCGCGCCCGATGGGCGCCGCTTGCGACGGAATAAGGTTACGTGATGCCCTCCGAGCGCCGTCCCCGCCTGACGCCGCCGATCGCCGACGTGCGACGCGCGGTGCGCGGGGTGCTCGTCTCGCGCGGTCTCGATACGCCGCGGGCGGCGACTCGACCACCGCTGCTCCTCGTCGCGCTCTCGGGCGGTCCCGATTCGCTCGCACTGGCCGCGGCCGCGGCGTTCGAGGCGCCGAAGGGCGGATGGCGCGCCGGCGCGATCGTCGTCGACCACGGGCTGCAGCCGGGTTCGTCCGAGCAGGCGGATGCCGCGGCATCCGTCGCTCGCGACCTCGGGCTCGACCCGGTGCTCGTCGAGCGGGTCGACGCAGGCGCCGCACCGGGTGGCGCCGGTCCCGAGGGCGCCGCACGCGCCGCCCGGTACGCCGCGCTCGACGCCGCCGCACGCGCGACCGGGGCCGAGGTGGTGCTCCTCGGCCACACGCTCGACGACCAGGCCGAGACGGTGCTGCTCGGGCTCGCGCGCGGGTCGGGGTCGGCGAGCCTCGGCGGCATGGCCGCCCGCTCGGGGCGCTATGCGCGGCCGCTCCTCGGCATCCGCCGCGCGACCACCCGGCAGGCGTGCCTCGACGCGGGCCTCGAGCCGTGGGACGACCCGCACAACCTCGACCCCGCGTACGCACGCGTGCGCGTGCGCGAACGCGTGCTGCCCGTGCTCGAGGCCGAGCTCGGCCCCGGGGTCGCCGAGGCGCTCGCGCGCACCGCCGAGCAGCTGCGGGAAGACGAGCAGGCGTTCGCCGACCAGATCGAGGAGTTCATCGAGGAGATCTGCGAGCCCGCCGAGGCGGGCATCGCGATCTCGGCGGCCGCGCTCGCCGCGAACCCCGCCGCGCTGCGGCAGCGGATCATCCGGCACGTCGTCGACAGCGAGTTCGGCGTCTCGCTGAGCCGTTCCCAGACCCTCGAGGTCGCCCGGCTCGTCACCGACTGGCACGGGCAGGGGCCGATCGACCTGCCCCGCGGCATCCGCGCCACCCGCGCCGGCGCGCACGTCGTGCTCTCCACGACGGGCTCGACCGAGGTGCTGCCGCACGACCACTGAGCCGCGGCGTAGGCTCGTGGCATCCGTTCGCCCAGACGCACGCAGGAGGAGCTCGGGATGGATTCGCGCGAGATCGACGCCGACCTGACGGAAGTGCTCGTGACCGAGCAGCAGATCCGCGACAAGCTCGCCGAGCTCGCCCGTCGCATCGAGGCCGACTACGAGGGGCGCGACCTGCTGCTCGTCGGCGTCCTCAAGGGCGCGGTCATGGTGATGGCCGACCTCGCGCGCGAACTGAGGCCGCACGTGACCATGGACTGGATGGCGGTCTCGTCGTACGGCATGGGCACCGAGTCGTCCGGTGTCGTGAAGATCCTGAAGGACCTCGACACCGACCTGTCGGGCCGCGACGTGCTCATCGTCGAGGACATCATCGACTCGGGACTCACCCTCAGCTGGCTGCTCGGCAACCTCGCCTCGCGCGGTGCCGCCTCGATCGAGATCTGCGCGCTGCTGCGCAAGCCGGATGCCGCGAAGGTCGAGATCGACGTGAAGTACCTCGGCTTCGACATCCCGAACCAGTTCGTCGTCGGCTACGGGCTCGACTTCGCCGAGCGGTACCGCAACCTGCGGGACGTCGCGATCCTCGCGCCCCACGTCTACAGCTGAGGCACCGACCGGTCCGCCGACGGAGTCGTCCATGGCTGAACACGGGCGCCGGACGAAGCTGCGGGACGCGGGCGCCGCGTTCGCCAGCAACTGGTGGAACCACGACCTGCGCCGCGCGCAGCTCAGCTTCCTCGGCGCGTGGACGGCGGAGTGGGCGTTCACGGTCGCGCTCGGGATCGTCGCGTACCGCGACGGCGGTGCTGCGGCCGTCGGGCTCGTCGGGCTGCTGCGCATGCTGCCGTCCGCGCTCCTCGCACCGCTGCTCTCGCCGATCGCCGATCGCGGGCGCAGGGAACGGGTCCTCATCCTCGTGTCGGTCGTGCGCGGCGTCGCGACGGCGGGCGCGGGCGTGGTCGTCGCGGTCGCGGGGCCCGCGGCGCTCATCTACGCGCTCGCCGTGGTGTCGACGATCGCGGCGACGCTGTACCGTCCGGCGCACTCCGCGCTCCTGCCGTCGCTCTGCCGCACGGGCTACGAGCTCGCGAGCGCCAACATGGTGCGCGGACTGCTCGACTCGGCGGCGACCGTCGCCGGGCCGCTGCTGGCCGCGGTGCTGCTCCAGTTCACCGGCGTCGACGTCGTGTTCGCCGTGGCGGCCGGTGCGTCGTTCGCGGCCGCCGCGCTGCTCGTCGGACTGCGCTACGACGCCCCGCCGCGCCCGTCGGCGCCCGAGCGGCCGAACATCGGCCGGGAGGCCGTCGAGGGCCTGCGCGCGGCCGGACGCGATCGGGACCTCGTCCTGATCCTCGGCCTCGCGGCGGCGCAGTCCCTCACGCGCGGGGCGCTGACCGTGCTCTCGGTGGTCGTCGCGATCGAGCTCATCGGCACCGGCGAGCCCGGGGTCGGCGCGCTCATGACCTCGGTCGGCGTCGGGGCGGTGCTCGGCTCGCTGGGGGCCTCGCTGCTCATCGGCACGGGTCGACTCGGCGCCTGGTTCGCCGTCGGCGTGGCGCTCTGGGGCCTCCCGATCGCGCTCGTCGGCGTCTTCCCCGAGCAGGCCGTCGCCCTCGTGCTGCTGTCGTTCGTGGGCGTCGGCAACGCCCTCATCGACATCACAGGGTTCACTCTCATCGGCCGGATCGCGCCCGACGAGGTGCTCGCGCGCGTGTTCGGCGTGCTCGAGAGCACGGTCGCGATCTTCGTCGGCATCGGCGGCGTCGTCGCGTCGGCGCTGATCGGATGGTTCGGCATCCAGCCCGCGCTCGTGGCGATCGGGCTCCTCTGCCCGGTGCTCGCGGCGGCCTCGTGGTGGCGGCTTCGCCGGCTCGACCGCGTCGTGGCCGCCCTCGATCGGGAGATCGGGCTGCTGCGCCGCGTCGACATGCTCTGCATGCTGCCCCTGCCCTCCGTCGAGCGGCTCGCGCGAGGGCTCGAGCCCGTGTCCGTGCCATCCGGGGCCGTGGTGTTCGCCCAGGGCGACGTCGGCGACCGGTACTACGTCATCGAGTCCGGCGAGGTCGACGTGGTCCGTGACGGACGCGTCGTCGCCGACCTCGGCCCGGGCGAGGGCTTCGGGGAGATCGCGCTCATGCGGCCGACCGGGCGGATGGCGACCGTGGTGGCCAGGAGCGACCTCCGGCTCCAGGCGCTGACGTCCGACCGGTTCCTGCCCGTCGTCCTCGGCTACACGCCGAGCGCGGTCGAGGCCTCGGCGACCGTCGACGGGATCATGGCGCAGTACGAGCCGGAGGAGGCGCAGGAGGAATCGGACTGAGCGGTGGGCGGGGCGCCGGGCGCTGACCGCTGACCGCTGACCGCTGACCGCT
>NZ_WMLB01000043.1 GCF_009709675.1 Agromyces bracchium
CAGCGTTCGTCCTGAGCCAGGATCAAACTCTCCAAAAAAAATGGTTCAACCAACCCCAAAAAGGAGAAGGTCAAGTTCAATCACTGACAGAGAAACAACTGACTTCAAAAAATCAAATTGTCCATCAATCAAAGGAAACCCATCCCCACCAAAAAAGTGAGAACACGGGATTCAAAAATTGGCATTGAACATAGTGCACGCTGTTGAGTTCTCAAGGAACGGACGCACCCGAGTTCCAGCCTCACGGCCTGCCCTCAGGGCAACTTCCCTACTGTACCACGCGCTCCTGCGGATCCGATCCATCCGGCTGAGCCGGACTCACGGTTCCGATCGCCCGACAGCCCTGAGGTCGTCGAGTTCGAGGAGGTATGGAATCGTCATCTTAGGCTTGAAGCAACCGAGTCGCAATGGAGCGCCTTCGAGGCTGTTTGGCTAAGACCTGACCGCTTCGCCAGGGGCGTTCGCTCCCGGCCGCCGCGGCGACGGGTACAACCATATGCAGCGCTGCCCCCCGATCACAAATCGGTCTCGGATCCCGCGCGTGTCGCGGCATCCGCCCGCCCCCATCGGGGGTTCGACCACCCGGTCGAACCCCCGATCAGCCGCGGGATCGCTCAGCCGAACCGCTGCGGGTCGGGACCGAGGCGACCGACGCGCTCGACCGCCGTGATGCGATCCATCTCGCCGTCGGAGAGCGCGAAGTCGAAGACGTCGAAGTTCTCGGCCATCCGCTCGCGCCGATTCGACTTCGGGAACACGATGAAGCCGCGCTGCAGGTGCCAGCGGATGACGACCTGCGCCGGCGTCTTCCCGTGCGCCGCTGCCGCGTCGGTGACCTCGGGCAGCTCGAGGAGCGGGTACTTGCCCTGCCCGAGCGGACCCCACGACTCGATCGCGATGCCGTGCTCGGCTGCGAACTCGGTCGTCTCGGGCTGCTGGTGCGCCGGGTGGAGCTCGATCTGGTCGACGGCCGGCACCACGTCGGTCTCATCGAGGAGGCGCCGCAGGTGCGGCACCATGAAGTTCGAGACGCCGATCGATCGGGCACGACCCGACTCGCGGATCTGCTCGAGCGCCCGCCACGATTCGACGTAGCGGTCCTGTGCGGGGACGGGCCAGTGGATCAGGTAGAGGTCGACGTACTCGAGCCCGAGCCGGTCGAGGCTCCCCTCGAATGCGTCGAACGCCGACTGCGTGCCCTGGTCGTCGTTCCAGAGCTTGGTCGTCACGTACAGCTCCTCGCGCGGCAGGCCGGAGGCCGCGACCGCGCGCCCGACGCCCTCCTCGTTGCCGTAGATGCGCGCGGTGTCGAGGTGCCGGTACCCGACCTCGAGCGCGTCGGTGACGATGCGCTCGGTCTCCGCCGGGTCGACCTTGAACACCCCGAAGCCGAGCTGCGGGATCGAGTGGCCGTCGTTCAGTTGCACGCGAGGGACCGGGTTGGTCGGAATCTGGGTCATACCGACATGCAACACGTCGGGGAGGCGCGAGGCATCCGGGGTTCGCGGGCCGCGAACAGCTCGAACATGAGCGCGGCGGCGGCGCGACCGCGCCCCCGAAGGCGAGGGCGCGCCGGACGGGATGGGCGCGAGCCCCCGGATCAGGCTGCTGCGGCGGAGCCGGTGCCGCGCTCGGCGGCGTGCACGAGGCTCGAGGCCATGAGCGCCACGGCATCGGCCTGGTCGAGCCCGCTTCGCCGGACCAGTGTCTGCCAGGTCCGGAAGTCGACGGCGAGCGCGGCAGCCGCGACGAGCGCCGGGGTGCGAAGGCGCTCGGGCCATGCCTCGACGAGCGCGTCACGGGCGAGGCGCAGGGGCCCTGACATCCGGAACTCGTTCACCTCGTGCAGCACGGCGTCGCGTTCGCCGTCGCGCAGGACGTTGGCGATGAGCGACTCGTTCTCCGCCCAGAACCCGTACACGGCGGAGAGGCCCGATCGGGCGCGTGCCTCGGGCGAGCGGATGTCGCGCCACGGCGTGGCGTCGGGGAACGGGTGCCGATCGAGGTGCAGGCCGGAGCAGGCCAGGAAGAGGGCGCGATCGTCGGCGAAATGCCGGTACAACGTGCTCCGCTGCACGCCGGCCCGCTCGGCGACGGCGCTGAACGAGCTCTCCGCGGGGCCGACAGTGCGGTGCAACTCGAGCGCCGCCTCGACGATGCGTCGCCGGGTCTGCTCCTGCTGCTCCGCGCGTGCCTTCTGCTCGTATCTCCGTGCCACCCCTGAATTCTACGCACATATCTGTTCGATCAATTGACACGGCACCGGCAACGGTCGTACCGTTTGTTTCGTTGCACACCCATGTTCTCCGAAAGGCAGCACCCCGATGACCACGATCGACACCGCCGACGCGACGTGCACCGTCCTCTCACCGGAGGACGACGGCTGGGACGAGGCTCGCGCCACGTTCAACCTGCTCGACGACCAGCGGCCGGAGCTCATCGCGCTCCCGCGCGATGCGGAGGAGGTCGCCCAGGCCGTCGCACTCGCCAGGAACGCCGGTCTCCGGCTCGCGGCGCAGGGCACCGGCCACGGCGCATCGTCACGCGACACGCTCGCGGGAGCCATGCTCGTGAACACGTCGCGCATGACGGACGTCGAGATCGACCACGTCGCGCGGCGCGTCCGGGTCGGGGCCGCAGCCAAGTGGGAGCACGTCGCGCCGATGCTCTCCGAGCGCGGGCTCGCCGGACTGCACGGCTCCTCGCTCGACGTCGGCATCGCGGGGTACTCGATGGGCGGCGGCATCGGATGGCTCACCCGGCGCCACGGGCTGCAGGCCAACGCCGTCCGAGCGATCGAACTCGTCACCGCCGAGGGTGCGCTCGTCCGCACGGACGCCGAACACCACGCCGACCTCTTCTGGGCGCTTCGCGGCGGCGGCGGCAACTACGGCGTCGTCACGGCGATCGAGTTCGAGGTCGTCGACGTGCCCGAACTCACGGCCGGATCCTTCTTCTTCCCCGTCGATCGAACCGCCGAGGTGCTCCGCACCTGGACGCCCCTCCTGCCGACGTTCCCCGAGGAACTCACGACCTGGGTCACCGTCATCCACTTCCCTCCGACGCCCGACGTGCCCGAGGTCGTCCGCGGTCGGTCGTTCGCGATCGTGATGGCGGCGCACCTGGGCGGCGAGGAGGAGGCACGGCGGCTGCTGCGTCCGATCCAGGACCTGGGTCCGGCGATGGACACGCTCGGCACGCAGGAGCCGATCGCCCTCGGGACGCTCGCCATGGACCCGGAGTCGCCGCTGCCCTATCGCTCGACGACCGCGCTGCTCGACGGCCTCCCGGACGAGACGATCGATGCGGTGGCCGAGATCGCGGGAACCGGCGGATCGCTCGCGATGCTCCAGATCCGCCACATCGGCGGCGCATTCGGCCGGCGACCGGCCGACGCGGGCGCCCGAGCGACGATCGACGGCGAGATCCTCGTGTTCGGGCTCGGCGTGCCGATGGATGCCGCGTCCGACGCCGCGGTGGCCGCCGGGCTCGGCGCGCTCGACGACGTCCTCGAACCGCAGACCGTCGGCGAGTACCCGAACCTCGTCGAGCACCCGGTCGATGCGAGCCGGTTCTTCGACGACGCGACCTGGCAGCGGCTGCGCGCGGTGAAGGCGGCATGGGATCCCGAAGACCGCGTCCGGGGCAACCACCACGTCCCACCCGCCGCCGAGCCCGCCGCCTGAGCGACCCGAGACCGGCGCGGCCGGAGGGATCGAGACCTCCGGCCCCGCGCCTGCCCGTGCGAGGCGCGGCTAGGATGGAGGGCTATGCCCGCGCCCGTCCCCGCCACGATCACGTACCCGGCCGACCTGCCGGTCAGCGGTCGACGTGACGACATCGCGCGCGCCATCCGCGACCACCAGGTCGTCATCGTCGCCGGCGCGACCGGCTCGGGCAAGACGACCCAGCTGCCCAAGATCTGCCTCGAGCTGGGGCGCGAGTCGATCGCGCACACGCAGCCGCGCCGCATCGCGGCGCGCACGATCGCCGAGCGGGTCTCCGAGGAGCTCGGCGTCGAGCTCGGCGACCTCGTGGGCTACCAGGTGCGATTCACCGATCGCGCGAGCGAGGCCACGCGGATCAAGGTGATGACCGACGGCATCCTGCTGAACGAGATCCATCGCGACCGCGACCTGCGCCGGTACGACACGATCATCATCGACGAGGCGCACGAGCGCAGCCTCAACATCGACTTCCTGCTCGGGTACCTGAAACGCCTGCTCCCCCGCCGGCCGGACCTGCGCGTGATCATCACGAGCGCGACGATCGACCCCGAGAGCTTCGCGGCGCACTTCGCGGATGGCTCGGGCACGCCTGCCCCGATCATCGAGGTGTCCGGGCGCACCTACCCGGTCGAGGTCCGGTACCGCCCGCTCGTCGCGGAGTCCGCGGGATCGGGCCAGGGCGAGGACGACGACGAGGGCGCGGCGGCCGAGGACCGCGACGTGCAGCAGGGCATCCTCGACGCGCTCGACGAACTCGGGCGCGAGGCATCCGGCGACGTCCTCGTGTTCCTCTCCGGCGAGAGCGAGATCCGCGACGCCGAGGTCGCCGTGCGCGCCCACGCCGCGCGTCGCGGGGCGGCCGACGTGACCGAGGTGCTCCCCCTCTACGGCCGGTTGTCGTCGGCCGACCAGCACCGCGTGTTCGAACCGTCGAAGGTCGCGGGACTGCGGCGACGCGTGGTGCTCGCGACGAACGTCGCCGAGACGAGCCTCACGGTCCCCGGCATCCGGTACGTCGTCGACGCCGGCACCGCGCGGATCAGCCGGTACTCGGCGCGGTCGAAGGTGCAGCGCCTTCCGATCGAGCCGATCTCGCAGGCCTCGGCGAACCAGCGCTCGGGCCGTTCCGGCCGCACGAGCGACGGCATCGCCATCCGCCTCTACTCCGAGGACGACTTCGAGAAGCGATCGGAGTTCACCGACCCCGAGGTCCTGCGCACGAACCTCGCGGCCGTCATCCTCCAGATGGCCTCGCTCGGGCTCGGCGCGGTCGAGGACTTCCCGTTCCTGACCCCGCCCGACGCCCGAGGCATCCGCGACGGCGTCGACCTGCTCCGCGAGCTCGGCGCGATCGACGAGGCGGATGCCGCGGCCGGGCCGCAGCTGACCCGCATCGGTCGCCAGCTGGCCCGCCTGCCGATCGAGCCGAGGTTCGCGCGCATGGTGCTCGAGTCGAAGGCGCAGGGCGTGAGCCGCGAGGTGCTCGCGATCGTCGCGGGACTCACGATCCAGGACCCGCGCGAGCGCCCGCTCGAGCGGCGCGAGCAGGCCGACGAGATGCACCGGCGGTTCGTCGACCCGACGAGCGACTTCCTGACACTGCTGAACCTCTGGAACCACCTCGAGGAGCAGCAGCGCGAGCTGTCGGGCAGCGCGTTCCGCCGCATGTGCCGCACCGAGTACCTCAACTACCTGCGCGTGCGCGAGTGGCAGGACCTCTACCGCCAGCTGGTGCGGCTCGCGAAGCCGCTCGGCCTCCACGTGGCGAGCGCGGCGGGCGCGCCGAACCCCGACGGCATCCATCGGTCGCTGCTCGCCGGGCTGCTCTCGCAGATCGGCATCCGCGACGACAGCCGCACCTCGAGCGGCCGGGGCGGCGCGGGGACCCAGCGCGAGGCCGAGCGCCGCGGACGGCGCCAGCAGGCCGAGTTCGCGGGGGCGCGCACTACGCGCTTCGTGGTGTTCCCGGGCTCGGCCCTCGCGAAGAAGCCGCCGGCCGCGATCATGGCGGCCGAGCTCGTCGAGACGAGTCGCCTGTTCGCACGAACCGCCGCGGCGATCGATCCGGCCTGGGCCGAGCAGCTCGCCGGCCCCCTCGCGAAGCGCTCGTATTCCTCGCCGCGCTGGGAGCGCCGGCAGGGCTCGGCCGTCGCCGACGAGAAGGTGCTGCTGTTCGGCGTCCCGATCATCCCGAAGCGCCGCATCCAGCTGGCCCGGGTCGATGCCGCGCTCGCGCGCGAGCTGTTCATCCGCCATGCGCTCGTCGAGGAGGACTGGGACTGGAACCGGCTCGACACGCGGGTGTTCGCGTTCGTGCGACGCAATCGCGAGCTGCGTCGCGAACTCGGCGAGCTCGAGGAGCGGACTCGTCGCCGCGACGTGCTCGCGGGCGACGAGGCCGTGGTCGCCTTCTACGAGCAGCGACTGCCGGCGGAGGCCACGGACGCGCGCGCGTTCGAGCGGTGGTGGCGGGGCGAGCATCGGGCGCACCCCGACCTGCTCACGATGACGCGCACCGACCTCCTCGGCGAGGACGAGGTCTCGTCCGACGGCGGACTGCCCGATCGGTGGCGGCAGGGCGACCAGACCCTCACGCTCCGCTACCGGTTCGAGCCCGGCGCCGACGACGACGGCGTGACCGTGCAGGTGCCGCTCGTGCTGCTGCCGCGACTCGAGCCGACGGGCTTCGACTGGCAGGTTCCGGGCTTCCGCGACGACCTCATCACCGCGATGCTGCGGACGCTCCCCAAGGTGCTGCGCCGCCAGGTCGTGCCCGCAGCGGAGTGGGCGGCGAAGATCGCGGCCGAGCTGCCCGACGGGCCCGAGACGGGCGAGGCGCGAGCCCCGTTCGCCGAGACCGTGGCCGGCGTCATCAAGCGCCTCACCTACGCGCCCGTGACGGCCGACGACTTCGACCTCGAGCGGGTGCCGCCGCACCTTCGCGTGACGTTCCGGGCGGTCGACGAGCGCGGGCGGGCCGCGGGCGACGACAAGGACCTCGCCGCGCTGCAGGCGCGCCTCGCCGAGCGCGCGGGCCGGGCGGTCGCCTCGACGTTCGCCGATGCGCCCACCCGCCGCGGCCAGGGTGGGGCGGATGCCGCGGGCTCGGCTTCGGGCGGGTCGGCGACCGGCACGGATTCCGCGGGCCGCGACGGCGTCGGCCCGTCCCGTCGCGGTCGCCGAGGCGGGGTGCCCGGCGGCACCTCCGGCCCGACCTTCGCCGAGCGCACCGGCCTCACGACCTGGGACTGGGACGACCTGCCCGCCCACGTCGACACCCGCCAGGCCGGCAACGTCGTGCGTGCGTATCCCGCGCTCGTCGACGAGGGATCGTCCGTGGCACTGCGGCTGGTCGCGACCGACGACGAGCGTGATCGCGCGTCGCGCCGCGGCATCCGTCGCCTGCTGATCCTCGCGACGCCGACGCCGGTGGCGTACGTGCAGGAGCACCTGTCGAACCAGGAGAAGCTCGCGCTGGCCTCGAGCGCCTACGCCGGCCCGCGCGCGCTGCTCGACGACTGCCTCGCCGCGGTGGTCGACGCCGAACTGCGCGAGCGGCACGCCGACGGGCTCGTGCGCACGCGCGCCGAGTTCGAGGCCGCGCGCGACGCGGTCTCGGCGAACGTCATGGATCGGATGTTCGAGACGGTGGCCCTGGTGTCGAGGATCCTCGTCGCGGCCCGCGACGCCGACCGGGCGATCTCGAAGGCGTCGAGCCTGCAGCTCATGTCGGCGCTCGCCGACGCCCGGTCGCAGCTCGAGGCGCTCGTGCCATCCGGTTTCGTGTCGACCACCGGGCTCGAACGGCTGCGGCACCTGCCGCGCTACCTCGAGGCGATCACCGTCCGGGTGCGCCGGATGCAGGAGAACCCGGGCCGTGACCGCCAGGTGCTGACCGAGTTCGACCAGGCCCGCACGGCCTACGAGAAGGCCGGCGGCACGTTCCCGATCGCCGCCGAGGCCGATGCACGGCTCGTGCGGGTCAGGTGGATGCTCGAGGAGCTCCGAGTCGGCCTCTTCGCCCAGGAGCTGCGCACGGCCGAGACCGTCTCGGTCAAGCGCGTGGTCAAGGCGCTCACCGAGTGAGCGCGGCGAGCCGCGCGGCGTAACCCGGCTCGAGCTCCTCGAACCGGGCGTCCCACCGGGCGCGGTCCTTCGGGGCGGCCGGGTCGGCGAGGTGCCAGGCGAGGCTCTCGAGGTAGGTGTGCCAGCCGGGCCCGTAGTCGGGCCGTGTCACGTGCTCGTGCTGCAGGCTGAGTCGCGTGCGCGCCCCCTGTGGCTCGAGGCGCACGGTCAGCAGGGTCGGCGCCTCGCCGACCACGGTCCAGGTCGTCGTGAAGCCGTTGGGCCGGTCGCACGAGACGACCTCGCCGTCGCAGTAGACCTCGCCGTCGCGCGTGAGCGCCTGCCAGCGCCCGCCCGGCCGGAAGTCGCCGCGGTACGCGGCCATCCAGCGCGCGAGTCGCTCGGGCGTGGTGACCGCCTCCCACAGGTCGTCGGGGTCGGTGTCGTAGACCTCGTCGAACGAGAGCCGGAAGCCGGGCTCGTCGGCGTGGATCTCTCCGGTCACGGCCATCATGCGTCCTTCCGTCGGGCGCGCACGCCGCGCGCGATCTCGGTGTGCAGCGCGTCGAGCCGCTGCGGCCAGAGCCGGCGGTAGCGCTCGAGCTGCGCGCCCGCCTCGTCGAGCCCGGTGCGCTCGAGCGCGTAGATCCGGCGAGCGCCGTCGGCACGGACGGTCGCGAACCCGTGCTCGCGCAGGATCCGCAGGTGACGCGACACGGCCGGCTGCGTGATGCCGAACTCCCCCGCGACGACGTCGACCACCGAGCCCGCCGGACGCTCGCCGTCGGCGAGGAGGTCGAGGATGCGGCGGCGCACAGGGTCGCCCAGGACATCGAACGCGTGCACGGCGTCATCCTATCATTCTGTAGTTATATATGGAAGGACTGATGCGATCGAGCTGCACGGGCGGGCGGCATCCGCGTCGATAGGATCGAGCCACCGTGGCCGGCTACACAGATCTCCTCAGGACCAAGGGCGTCGCGCGCATCATCGCCGCCCAGCTGACCGCACGATTCCCCTCCGGCATGCTCTCGCTCGCCTTCCTGCTGCACGTCGAGCAGCAGACCGGCTCGTACGGCGCGGCCGGCCTGGTGCTCGCCGCCACCTCGATCGGGCAGGCCATCGCCGGCCCCCTGACCAGCCGGCTCATGGGCCGGTTCGGCATGCGACCCGTGCTCATCACGACGCTCGTCGTGTGCGTGGCATCCGTCGTCGCCATCGGCGTGCTGCCGCTCACGGTGCCGCTCTACATGGCGATCGGCTTCGTGTGCGGGCTCTCGACGCCGCCCGTGCAGCCGGCCGTCCGCACGATCTACCCGAAGATGGTCAACTCCCGGCAGCTGACCCCGCTGTTCTCGCTCGACGCCTCCGCGCAGGAGATCATCTGGGTCGTCGGCCCGGTCGTCACGACCTTCGTCTCGACGCAGATCGGCACGGTCTGGGGCATCCTGCTCGCCGCGGCGCTCATGGTCGTCGGCGGCATCTGGTTCATCTCCTCGCCCGAACTCGGGCGCGTGCGCATCCCCCGCTCGAAGCGCGCGTTCGGCAAGGTGCTCACGCGCCCGCCCGTCATGCTCGCGACGATCGTCGGCTTCCTCCTCATCGGCGCGTGCGCCGCCATCGAGGCCGGCGTGGTCGCGGCGTTCGGCCACGACGGCGCCGAGGCCGGCATCGTGCTCGCGATCTTCTCGATCGGCAGCCTCGCCGGCGGCCTCGGCCTCGGGCACGTCCCGATCGGCCCGTGGTCGACGGCCCGCCGCATGTTCATCGTGTTCGTCGGCACGGCGCTCGCCGCCTTCTCGATGGACTTCTGGTGGCTCGCGCTCACCCTCTTCATCGCGGGCATCGGCATCGCGCCGGCCCTCGCGGTGCTCTTCGCGATCGTCTCGGCGAGCGTGAAGTTCTCCGACACCGCCGAGGCGTACGGATGGGTCGGCACGGGCCAGCTCATCGGCGCCGCGCTCGGCTCGGCGCTCGCGGGCTTCCTCATCGACGGCTTCGACGCGGTCGGCGCGTTCTGGGCGGCGACCGTGCTCGCCTTCCTCGGCTTCGTCGTGCCGGCGCTCGCTCGCCGGTGGCATCCCGACCTGCGAGGTCGCGACGCGAGCCCGATCCCCGACACCGAACCGGTCACGATCACGCCGAGCTGACGTGGCTCGACGCCGACGCGATCCAGAGACGAAAGGCGAACGGATGCCGCATCCGCCCCTCGCACCCATGATCCCCCTCGCCGACGGCCGCGCGATCCCGCAGGTCGGCTACGGCATGTACAAGGTGCCGGCGGCGGATGCCGCGCGGCTCGCGCTCACTGCGATCGAGCTCGGCTACCGGCACCTCGACACCGCGGCCCTCTACGGCAACGAGGCCGAGGCCGGCGTCGCCGTGCGCGAGTCCGGCCTGCCCCGCGAGGAGCTCTTCGTCACGAGCAAGGTCTGGAACGACGACCACGGCTATGACGAGACGCTCCGCGCGTTCGATGCGGCGATGGAGCGCTTCGGGCTCGACCGGCTCGACCTCTTCCTCATCCACTGGCCGGTGCCGTCGCGCGACCGGTACGTCGACACCTGGCGGGCGCTCGTTCGCCTCCGCGACGAAGGCCGGACGACCTCGATCGGCGTCTCGAACTTCCACGCGCACCACCTCGAGCGCATCATCGGCGAGACCGGCGTCGCGCCCGTGGTGAACCAGGTGGAACTGCACCCGTGGCTGCCGCAGCGCGAACTCCGCGCGTTCCACGAGGGGGCGGGCATCCGCACCGAGGCCTGGTCGCCGCTGGCCCGCGGTCGCCTCCTCGGCGACCCCGTGCTCGAGCCGATCGCCGCGAAGCACGGCCGCTCGGTCGCGCAGGTGGTGCTCGCGTGGCACGTCGCGCAAGGCACGATCGTGATCCCGAAGGCCTCCAGCCCGGAGCGCATCGCCGAGAACCTCGACGTGTTCTCATTCGAGCTCGACGACGCGGATGTCGCGGCCATCGCGACGCTCGAGTCCGGCGAGCGCACGGGCCGGGACCCCGATTCCGACTGACGGGCGCGCGGGGCGCGGCATCCGCCGACCGGGGCCGATCGCTCACAGCGCGCCGCAACCGGATCGTGATCCGACTTGCAGCCGGCGTCCAGACATCGGATCCCGCCGCGGGGCTACGGTGACCGCATGACCAGCCGAGGGATCCGAATCGCAGGGCTCATCGCCTTCTCCGCGCTCCTCCTCACGGGCTGCAGCATGGCCTCGGGGGGCTCCGACAGCGGGACGTCGGAGCCCGACGTCGGGATGGAGGCACCCGCCGACGGAGGCGCCGTCGCGCCGCGCGACGAGGAGCCGTTCACGGAGGACGAGCAGGCCGGCTCGATCGAGGAGGACCAGGACGTCATCAAGACCGGCTGGATGGCGATCACCGTCGACGACCCCATCGACTCGGCCGCCGAGGTCGCCGCGCTGGTGGACGCCGCCGGCGGACGCATCGACAGCCGCAACGAGACCCCCGGCACCGAGACCCAGCAGGCGCGGGCGACGCTCGTCGTGCGGATCCCCGCCGACCGCTTCGACGACGTGCTCGCCGATCTCAGGGAGCTCGGCGAGGTCGACTCGGTCCAGCTCGACTCCACCGACGTGAGCCAGCAGCGTCGGGACCTCGACTCGAGGATCGAGTCGCTGCGCACCTCGGTCGATCGGCTCCGCACGCTGATCGCGCAGGCCGACGACGTCGGCGACCTCATCGCGATCGAGTCCGAGCTCACCACCCGCCAATCGGAGCTCGACGCGCTCACGGCCCAGCGCGACGCCCTCGTCGACCAGGTCGACTACTCGACGCTCACGGTCGAGCTGCTGTCGGAGGGCCTCGCGCCCGAGGCCGGCCCGAACGACTTCTGGAGCGGCGTCGTCGCCGGATGGAACGGGCTGGTCGGGTTCGTCTCGGGCCTGCTCGTGGTGATCGGCGTCATGCTGCCGTGGCTCGCGCTGCTCGCGGTGATCGCCGCGATCGTGGTCGGGATCATCGTGCTCGCGACCCGCGGCGGGCGCGGGCCGCGCGGGGGCGGCAGGGCGACAGGTACGGGGGACGCCGCGGCGTCGCCGGGCGCGACCGGCGCCCCGCAGGGGTCCGACACGGGTGCCGACCGCCCGGCGTAGGCTGGCGCCGTGACCGCCGACACGACCCCGGGAACCCTGCTCGACGACGACCTGCTCACCCGGTTCCGCGAACGCGCGGCCGGCTACGACCGCGAGAACGCGTTCTTCGCCGAGGACCTCGCCGAGCTCGCGGACCTGGGCTACCTCGGGGCACTCGTGCCCGCCGATCTCGGCGGCCTCGGCTGGAGCCTCGCCGACGTCGTGCGCGCGCAGTCGCGGCTCGCGACCGCGGCCCCCGCGACCGCCCTCGGCGTGAACATGCACCTGGTCTGGACCGGCGTCGCGCGCCTCCTGCACGACCGCGGCGACGACGCGCTCGACTTCGTGCTGTCCGAGGCGGCCGCCGGCGAGGTCTTCGCGTTCGGGATCAGCGAGGCCGGGAACGACCTCATGCTGTTCGGCTCGGGCACCGTCGCCGATCCGCAGCCCGACGGGAGCGTCCGGTACACGGGCCGGAAGATCTTCACCTCGCTCTCGCCCGCGTGGACGCGGCTCGGGGTGCACGGGCTCGACACGGCGTCGGTGGACGGCCCGAAGCTCGTGTACGGCTTCATCGACCGCGAGGACCCCGACGTGCGCACCCTCGACGACTGGGACACGATCGGCATGCGCGCCACCCAGAGCCGCACCACGGTGCTCGACGGCGCGGTCGCGGCATCCGACCGGATCGTGCGGCGACTCGACCCCGGTCCGAACCCCGACCCGTTCGTCTTCGCGATCTTCGCGTGCTTCGAGCTGTTCCTGAGCGCCGTCTACGCGGGCCTCGCCGAGCGGGCGCTGGCGATCGCGGTCGACGCCGCCCGCTCGCGCACGTCGGCTCGCACCGGCCTGCCCCGATCCGAGGATCCCGCGGTGCGCCGGCGCATCGCCGAGGCCGCACTCGCACTCGACGCCGTCGCGCCCCAGCTCGTCGCACTCGCGGACGATGTCGCCGACGGCACCGACCACGGCGCCTTCTGGTTCGCCAAGCTCTCGGGCGTGAAGGTGCGGACCGTGCAGACGGCGCGCGAGGTCGTGGACGCCGCCGTCCGGGTCGCCGGCGGCGCGACCTACTTCGCCGGGAACGAGCTCGGGCGACTCCAGCGCGACGTGCTCGCGGGCGTCTTCCACCCCTCGAGCGACGATGCCGCGCTGAACACGATCGCGAACGCCTGGCTCGGACCTGTGCAGGACTGAGGGCCCCGCGCGGGACCCCGTCCCATGGCTAGACTGGCGCCGCGGCGGTCCGCCGCGTCCGAAGGAGGTCCCTCGTGAGCGTGTTCCCGTTCCTCATCGCCATGGCGCTGTTCGTACTCGGAATGTGGGTGTTCAGCATCGCCGACGTGGTGGTCGGCTTCGAGGCGCCCGTCTTCTTCGGCGGCATCGTGCTCGTGTCGCTCTCGCTCGCCATCCCGTTCAACGTCCTCGGCCGGCGCGAGTCCGGCGTCTGATGGGGCTGCCCGACACCGACACGATCGTCACCTATCCGGCCGGCGACCTGCGCGCCGAGGCCCGCGTCCTCGCGGTCGCACCGCACGGCGACCGCCTCGCCGTGATCACCGACCGGACGAGCGTCCACCCCGTCGATGCCGCCTGGCCCGACCAGCCCGCCGACGCGGGCGTGCTCCGCCTCGGCGCTCGAGAGTACGCGATCCGCGATGCGGTGGTCGCCGCGACCGACGGCGGCGAACTGCACGTCGGCGCGCTCCCCGTGCGTCCCGGCACCGAGGGCTGGTCCTTCCTCGTCGCGCACCTCCTCGACGCCGACGCCGACGTCCACGAGGGCGACGAGGTCGAGCTCGAGGCGGATGCCGCGACCCGTCGAGCGCTCTCGATCGGCCACACCGCGTGCCATGCGGCCTCGCTCGCCCTGAACCGCGCGCTCGCGGGCCGCTGGTCGAAGGCCGCGCGCGAGGATGCACTCGGCTCCCCCGACTTCGACGGCATCGCGATCGCGTCGTCGCAGATCCAGCCGTCGGCGTCGGTCGATCGCTACCGACTGAACAAGTCGCTGCGCCGGGCCGGCTTCGACGCGACCGGGCTCGCCGACGGCCTCGGCGAGCTCGCGGCATCCGTCGACGCGACGCTCGCCGAATGGGTCGGCGCCGACGCGAGGGTCCGCATCGAACGCGTGGGCGACGACCTCACCGACCGCCGCACGTGGGTGTGCGAACTCCCGCACGCCTCCGCGCGGATCCCGTGCGGCGGCACGCACGTCGACTCGCTCGGCGAGCTGGGTGCGGTCCGCGTCTCGTTCACCGTCGAGGACGACGGCGGCACGCCGGTGCTCGAGATGACGACGCGCGCCGCCGCATCCGCGTGAAACGGCGCCGGCTCGGCGATGAGCCGACGGATCCCGAAACGGGAATGCGCACCGCTGAATCCTGAGCGTTCCTCGGACCGGACGTCCCCGGACGGGTCTAGCATGGCGGACGTGGGAATTCGCATCGAGAAGGTCGACCTGCCCGGGATCGGCTTCCGCCACGACCTCGTGACCGAGAGCGGCCGGCGGATCAGCGTGGTGTCGCACCGGGACGGCGAGCGCGATCTCGGGGTCTTCGACGAGGACGACCCCGACGAGTGCCGCGACACCATTCCGCTGAGCGACGACGAGGCCGCAGCCCTCGCCGACGTGCTCGGCGCCTCCGTCATGCTCGCCCGGCTCACCAGCCTCTCCGACCTGACGACCGGGCTGTTCACCGAGCAGATCGCCCTGCCGACGGACTCGCCCTACCTGAACCACCCCCTCGGCGACACCAAGGCGCGCACCCGGACGCACTCGTCGATCGTGGCGATCATGCGCGACGGCGAGGTGATCCCGTCGCCGACCCCCGCAGACGTGCTGCGCGCCGGCGACGTGATCGTGGCCGTCGGAACGCGCGACGGACTCGACGGACTGGCCCGACTGCTCGCCAACGGCCCCGACTGACCCCGGGGGCCCGATGCACGAGACCACGCTGCTCCTCATCGAAGTCGGCGCGCTGCTCCTCGCCATGAGCCTCCTGGGGCGCCTCGCCATCCGCATCGGCCTCTCCCCGATCCCGTTCTACCTGCTGCTCGGACTCGCCTTCGGCAACGGCGGCCTGCTCCCCTTCGACGCGAGCGAGGAGTTCTTCGCCACCGGCGCCGAGATCGGCGTCATCCTGCTGCTCGCGCTGCTGGGCCTCGAGTACACCGCCGAGGAGCTCGTCATCGGCCTGCGGTCCTCGCGGCGCGCCGGGATCCTCGACGCCCTGATGAACGCCCTGCCCGGCGCGGCGTTCGCGCTCCTGCTCGGTTGGGGGCCCATCGCGGCCGTCGCCCTCGCGGGCGTCACGTGGGTCTCGTCGTCTGGCGTCATCGCGAAGCTCCTGCGCGACCTCGGGCGGCTCTCCAACCGCGAGACGCCCGGGGTGCTGGCCATCCTCGTCATGGAGGACCTCGCCATGGCGTTCTACCTGCCGGTGCTGTCGGCGCTGGTCGTCGGCGCGAGCCTCGTCCAGGGCGCGATCGGCGTCGCGATCGCCGTCACGATCGTGGTCGTCATCCTCTTCCTGGCGCTCCGCCACGGCCACGTGATCTCCCGCTTCTTCCCCGCCGAGCACGCCGAGCCGCTGCTGCTCGGGGTGCTCGGACTCGTCATGCTCGTCGCCGGGCTCGCCGCCGAGGTCAGCGTCTCGGCCGCGGTCGGCGCCTTCCTCGTCGGCATCGCGCTCTCGGGTCGGGTGGCGGCGAACGCGAGCGCCGTGCTCACGCCCCTTCGAGACCTGTTCGCAGCGATCTTCTTCGTCTTCTTCGGGCTCGCGACCGACTCGTCGGCGATCCTCTCGATGCTGCTGCCGGCCGCCGCGCTCGCGGCCCTGACGATCCTCACCAAGCTCATCTCGGGCGCGTACGCCGCACGGCGCGCCGGAGTGGGCACGCTCGGCCAGTGGCGCGCCGGGCTCGTGCTCGCCCCGCGCGGGGAGTTCTCGATCGTCATCGCCGGGCTCGCGGTCGGCTCGGGCATCGAGCCCGCGCTCGCGCCGCTCGCCACCGGCTACGTGCTGATCACGATCCTGGCGGGCAGCTTCCTGGCCCGGTTGCCGGATGCCGAGTGGTTCCGCACCGCGGTGCGACGTCGGTCGGCCGCGAAGCGCGCCGGGCTGTCCGCGGCGAAGCCGTAGTCGACCCCGGTCAGGCGCCGGGAGCTGCCCCGGTCAGGCGCCGGGCGTCGCCGGGGTCGCGTCGGCGTCGCCTGCGGCATCCGTCTCGCCCGTGGCATCCGCCTCGTCGGCGGCGAGCAGTTCCCGCACTCGCGGGACCACCTCGGTCGCGTAGAGCTCGATCGTGCGGAGCATCGCCTCGTGCGGCAGCGTGCCGTTGGAGTACTTCAGGTCGAAGCGCTGCGCGCCGAGAGCGCGCAGCGTTGCGGCGATCTTCTGCGCGACGGTCTCGGGCGAACCCGCGTAGAGCGCACCGTTCGGGCTCGCCTCGCCCTCGAAGTGCTCGCGGGTGACCGCACCCCAGCCGCGCTCGCGCCCGATGCGATTCATGATGACCTCGTAGTGCGGCCACAGCGTCTCGAGCGCCTGCTCGTCGCTGTCGGCGACGATGCCCGGGGAGTGCACCGCGATCGGCTGCGACTCGTGGCCGAACTGCGCGAGCGCCTTCCGGTAGAGGTCGGCGAGCGGGGCGAATCGTGCCGGACTGCCCCCGATGATGGCGAGCACCAGCGGCAGGCCGTAGTGCGCCGCACGGACGACGGATTCCGGGCTGCCGCCGACCCCGACCCACGTGCGCAGGCTGCCGTGCTCGACCTTCGGGAAGACCTCCTGGTCGGTCAGCGACGAGCGCAGCTTGCCGGTCCAGGTCACCGGCTCCTGCGGCAGCAGGGCCGAGAACAGGTTGAGCTTCTCCTCGAACAGGTCCTGGTACTGGCTGAGGTCGTAGCCGAACAGCGGGAAGGACTCGATGAAGGAGCCGCGGCCGAGGATGACCTCCGCACGTCCGCCCGAGACGGCGTCGAGCGTCGCGAAGCGCTGGTAGACGCGCACGGGGTCGTCCGAGCTCAGGACCGTGACGGCCGAGCCGAGGTGGATGCGCTCGGTGCGGCCGGCGATGGCCGCGAGCACGACCTCGGGCGCCGAGATCGCGAACTCGTGCCGGTGGTGCTCCCCCACGCCGAAGAAGTCGAGGCCGAGGCGATCGGCGAGTTCGGCCTCCTCGACGACGTTGCGGAGGACCTGCGCCTGCGGCAGCGGCTCGCCGTCCGGGCCGAGGGTCACGTCGCCGAAGGTGTCGAGTCCGAATTCGTGGTTGCGCGCCATCCGCTGCTCCCGTCGTGTGATCGATGCACGTGCATGCACCTGATCGGAACCCCGTCTGCTGAGAGACTATTCCGTGGGGCTCCGGGAATGCCCGTCCCGGCGGGCGCGTTCACGATGGAGACGGCGCCGGACGGCCGACATCGCGTCGGCGCGCCCGGCGGCCGGGCGGGAATGGAGGAGCGCGTGGCGGAACGACCGACGATCGGCATCTTCGGCGCCGGCAAGGTGGGCACCGCGCTCGCGCGCCTGCTCGTCGATGCGGGCTACGAGGTCGCGCTCACCGGCTCACCCCGTCAGACGGCGCTCGAACTCCTCGTCTCGGTGGTCGCGCCAGGGGCCCGCGTGGCCGACGGCGACCGCCTCGCCGCGGACTCCGACGTGATCGTCGTCGCGGTGCCGTTCGGCAAGGCGCCGACCGTGCCGTGGAGCGCGTTCGACGGCAAGGTCGTGGTGGATGCCACGAACTACTGGCCGCCGGTCGACGGGCACATCCCCGACGTCGACGCCGACGAGCGCACCACGAGCGAGATCCACGCGGCGCTGAACCCCGCGGCCCGCGTCGTGAAGTCCCTCAACCACCTCGGCTACCACGACATGGAGGACGACCCCATGCCGTCGGGCTCGCCCCTCCGACGCGCGATCGCGGTCGTGGGCGACGACGCCGATGCGCGCGCGGCGGTCGCGCGCATCATCGACGACCTCGGCTTCGACCCGGTCGACGGCGGCGTGCTCGCGAACGGTCGCGCGCTCGAGCCGGGCCACCCGGCGTTCGGGCGGGAGCTCTCGGCGCGGGAACTCGCCCGACTGCTCGAGGCCGAGCGCGCCGTGGCCGCCTGACCGCGCGCGCGCCGGCCGGCTGACGCGCCGGCACGGTCCCCGATGGCACGCTCAGGCCGAGACGGGCCCGTCGCTCTCCGGGTCGATCAGGGGCCGGGCCTGCGTGTCACCGTCGGAGGACTCGCGCTCGCGCTCACGCTCGACCTCACGCTCACGCTCACGCTCACGCTCGCGCTCGCGGCGCGTGCCGCCGAGGCGCTGCCGGAGGTCGACGAGGCCGACGACGAGCGCGACGACGAGGAGCGCCCCCACGGCCGCGATGCCGACCGCGTACGCCTGGTGGAACACGTCGATGCGGGGCTCGGCACCCTGCTCGCGGTACACCGTCGAGTAGAACAGCGAGAGCGCGACGGCGGTGCCGATCGCCGTGCCGATGCGCTGGCCGAGCTGCCCCACCGACCCCGCGAGCCCGCCTCGCTGCACCGGGATGTCGGCGAGCGCGAGCACCTGGTTCGGCGCGATGACGAGCCCGCCGCCCGCCCCGCCGACCAGCATCACGGCGGCCATGAGCCACGGCGTGAGCTCGGGCGGCGTGGCCACGGCGACCAGCACGAGCAGGCCGAACCCGATGAGCAGCAGGACCAGGCCCCCGACCACGAGCGGGCGCCCGACGCGGTTCACGAGCCGCCCGCCGAGCCACGACGTGTAGGCGCTCGTGAGCGCGAAGCCGATCGTCACCATGCCGGCGAAGACCGGCTCGAGACCGAGCCCCTGCTGCAGGTACAGCGTCGTCAGCAGGAACGACGCCGGCATCGCCGCGAAGTACACGGTCGCGAGCAGCGTGCCGTTGCGGTACGAGCGGAGCGAGAACAGGTCGAGGGGCACGAGCGGGGCACGGCCGGATGCCGCGTACCGCCGCTCCCACCAGAGGAACGCGCCGAGCGCGACCGCGAAGACGACGAGCGTCCACCACCGCGCCGGGTCGTCGTCGGGCGAACCCGTGGTGAGCAGGAACGGCCACATGAGCGACGCGACGACGACCCCGAAGATCACGACCCCGACGGGGTCGAGCGAGATCCGCCGGGCATCGCCGGGCGGCCGTCCGGGCAGCAGGCGCGCGGCGAACGCGATGGCGATGAGCGCGAGGGGCACGTTCATCCAGAAGATCCCGCGCCATCCGTCGTCGGGCCCGCCGATCGCGATCGCGAGACCGCCGAGCGTCGGGCCGAACGCCGTCGCGATGCCGATCGTCGCGCCGAAGAGGCCGAAGGCCGCCCCGCGCTCGGCGCCCTGGAAGAGCTGCTGCACCATGCCGAGCACCTGCGGCATCTGGATGCCGGCGGCCACGCCCTGCAGCAGGCGGCCGGCGAGGAGCACGGGCGCGCTCGGCGCGATCGCGCAGACGAGGCTCGTCAGCGCGAACAGGCTGAGACCGACGATGAACATCGTCTTGCGCGAGCCCTGGTCGCCGAGTCGTCCCGCGGGCACGAGCGTGAGCCCGAACGCGAGCACGAAGCCCGAGACGAGCAGGCCGAGCTCGGTCGGCCCGGCCCCGAGCGCCTCCTCGATCGACGGCAGTGCGACGTTGACCTTGGTCAGGTCCATGATCGTCAGTGCGGCGACGCCGACGCACACCCAGTAGGCGCGCCAGCGGTGATCGTTCGCCTCGCGAACGGGAGGCACCGGGGGTTGCGACATCCGCTCCAGCCTACGCCTGCGCGTCGCAGGCACCGGCCCGCGGCGCCGTCGCCTCGGGCCGATCGCCGCGACCGGATACGTCCTACGGCTGGAGACGGCCGATCCGCCACGGCGACCCCGCCGCGGCCTCCGGATCGCGGTCGAACACGATCCGGTCGTGCAGCCGAGAGGTCCGCCCCTGCCAGAACTCGATCCGCCACGGGCGCAGCCGGTAGCCGCCCCACCGATCCGGCCGACGGATGTCGTCGACGCCCGCGTACTCCTCCTCGAGCTCGCGCACGCGCTCCTCGAGCTCGGCTCGCGAACCGATGGGCTGCGACTGGCGGCTCGCGGTCGCGGCGATGCGCGACCCGTACGGGCGGGTCGCCCAGTACGCGTCGGACTCCTCGTCGGGGACCGGATCGACGACGCCCGTGACGATGACCTGCCGGTGGATCAGGTACCACGGGAAGAGCAGCGTCGCGGTCGGGGACGCCGCGAGCGCCCGCCCCTTGCGCGACGAGCGGTCGGTGTAGAACACGAACCCGCGATCGTCGACGCCACGCAGCAGCACGGTCCGGCTCGACGGCGTGCCGCCTGCGCCGACCGTGCCGAGCACCATCGCGTTCGGCTCGTACACGTCGCGCTCGTCGGCCTCGGCGAGCCAGCGGTCGAACTGCACGAACGGGTCGGCGGCGAGCGCCGCCTCGTCGAGGCGCTCTTCGCCGTAGTCCTTGCGCCGGGTCAGGGCGTGCTCGACGGCCCGGTCGATCCGGTCGGCGCCCATGCGGTCGGGGTCGATCGCGTCGCTCATGGCTCCAGCGTACGAGCGGACGACGAAGCCCCCGGGATCCGATCGGATTCCGGGGGCTTTCATCAGGTTGGTGGACCCAGGGGGATTCGAACCCCCGACCTTCTCATTGCGAACGAGACGCGCTACCAACTGCGCCATGGGCCCGAGCCGTGAACGACTCTACCATCCTCCGAAGGGTGGTCCGGACCACCCGATCAGACGGCGGTGCGACGGCGCCGCAGCACCTGGTCGAGGTCGCCCATGCCCGGTTCGGCACCGTCGACGATGCCCATGCGCGCGTACGGGTTGGCGGGTTCGGACGCCGAACCGGCCCGGCGGTGCGCCTCCGCGTCGCCGGCCGCCTGGGTCGGTGCGTCCTCGACGGATGCCGCGGTCGGCCGGAGCACGGGAACCTGCCGTTCCATCCGCTCGGCGCGCTCGGCGAACTCGGCCTCCGTCGCGGCGCGCTTGAGCTGCTCGGCTTCGGCGATCGAGGCCATGACGCTCGCCGCGATCGTGCCGCGCGAGAGGTGGAGCGGCTTCGGCAGCGGCTGCGGCGTCCAGCCGGCTCCCTCGGAGGGGTCGGCCTCCTCGACGTCGATGGGCTCGAAGGGCTCGGAGACGGGCACCGCGACGGGCGCCGCGACGACCGGGATCGGCCGGCGGCGGGCGAGCACCGCGAGGCCGCTCATGGCCGCGACGATGCCCAGGCCGCCGGCGAGGGTGACCAGGCCCGTGCCACCCAGGGCGAGCACGACGAGGCCGACGACGAGCGCGACCAGCGAGGCCAGGAGCAGCAGCGAGCACATCGCGCGACGGCGACGCCGTCCGCGGCGGGCGGCGCGGGCGTCGGCAGCGGCGGGCGCCGTCGTCCCGTGACGAGCCGCGGCATCCGCCTCGGCCGCGAGCGCGGCGGTGCGCCGTGCGGCCGCCGCGCGCTCGGCGGCCGCCGCCCGCTCCGCCTGCGCCGCGACCTCGCGTTCGGCGGCGGCGGCGGCCTCCTCGGCGGCGATGCGCTCGGCGATCGCGAGGTTCTCGGCGGCCTGCGCCTCGAGGCGCGAGGCGAGCTCGTGTTCGTGGAGGATCCGTTCCTGCGCGGCGACCTCGCGCGCGGTCACGCCCGTGCGGACCTCCTCCGGCGCCTCGGCCGTCTCGGCGAGGATCCGCAGGGTCTGCTGCAGGCGCACCGCGTTGCGCTCGGTGGCGAGGTACTGTCGCCGGCGGAGCCAGCTCGGGAGCAGATAGGCGATCCAGAGCGTCGCGGCGACCGCCACGAGCACGCCACCGCCGATCGGATCCATGGCACCACGCTAGGTCACCGGGCGCCGGCGATCCCGCTCGCCGTGGGGCGTGTCAGCGATCCCCCACCCGAAGGGGGGTGCGCGCGGCCTCGCGGTCGGCCTCGGGGATCGCGGCGGCGTCCGTCGGCGCGCGACCCTCCCGCCAGCGACGGAGCACCCCGCCGGGCACCTCCTCGGCGACGAGCGCGAACGCGAAGTGGTCGCGCCAGTCGCCGTCGATGTGGATGAATCGGCGGCGCAGCCCCTCGTAGCGGAAGCCGAGCTTCTCGACGACCCGGAGCGACGGCCCGTTCTCCGGGCGGATGCAGATCTCCATGCGGTGCAGGCGCAGCGTGCGGAAGCAGTGGTCGGTCGCGAGGGCGACCGCGGTCGGGGTGATGCCGCGGCCGGCGACCTCCTTCGCGACCCAGTACCCGATGGATGCCGACGCGAGCGACCCGTGCGTGATCGAGGAGACGTTCAGCTGCCCGACGAGCTCCTCCTCCCATTCGATGACGAACGGGAGCGCCGTGCCGGCGCGTGCGTGGGCGTTCAGGTTGCGGATGCTCGCACGCGCGTCGATGACCGTGCCCCCGCCGGGGTAGGTCGCCTCCCAGCGCCGCAGCCACGCGCGATTGTCGAGCAGCACCCGTTCGAGCTGGCGCGCGTCTCGCACCCGGATCGGACGGAGCGTCAGCGACCCGTCGACGAGGGTCGGAACGGATGCCACCGGCACGTCAGCCTCGTTCGAGACCGGCGGCGAACTCGACGAGCCAGGCCCGCAGGTCGGCGCCGAGGTCGTCGCGATCGGAGGCGAGCTGGACGACGGCCTTGATGTAGTCGAGCTTGTCGCCGGTGTCGTAGCGACGACCCCGGAAGACGACGCCGTACACGCCGCCCGTTCTCTCGACGTCGCCCGCCATCTCCATGAGCGCATCGGTGAGCTGGATCTCGCCGCCCTTGCCGGGCTCGGTGCGGTGCAGCACCTCGAACACCTCGGGCTTCAGTACGTAGCGGCCGATGACGGCGTAGTTCGAGGGGGCGACCTCCTTCGCGGGCTTCTCGACGAGGCCGGTGATCCGGACGACGTCGGGGTCGTCGGTCTCCTCGATCTCGGCGGCGCCGTACAGGTGGATGCTGTCGGGGTCGACCTCGAGGAGGGCCACGATGCTCGCGTCGCGGGCGACCTGCTCGTCGAGCATGCGCGTGAGCAGCACGTCGCGTTCGTCGATGATGTCGTCGCCGAGCAGCACCGCGAACGGCTCGTCGCCCACGTGCATCTCGGCGCGCATCACCGCGTGGCCGAGGCCCTTCGGGTCGCCCTGGCGGACGTAGTGCATCTGCGCGAGCTCGGTCGACTCGTTGACTTTCTGCAGCTTGGCCGTGTCGCCCTTCTGCTCGAGCGTGTACTCGAGCTCGGCGACCCGGTCGAAGTGGTTCTCGAGCGCGTTCTTGTTGCGGCCGGTGATCATGAGCACGTCGGTGAGGCCCGCGCCGACGGCCTCCTCGACCACGTACTGGATGGCGGGCTTGTCGACGACCGGCAGCATCTCCTTCGGCATCGCCTTGGTCGCGGGCAGGAAGCGCGTTCCCAGGCCGGCAGCGGGGATGACGGCCTTCGTGATCCGTTCAGTCATGGGCTTCAGCGTAGCCGTACGGCATCGGCCTCGGACGGATGCATCGTCCTAGGATGGCTGCCATGCCCGACGATCCGACCGTGGTCAAGCGGATCCTCCGCGCCGAGCTCCGCGAGCGCCGCCGGAACATGCCCGCGCACGAACGAGAACTGGCGACCGAGGGCTTCACCTCCCGCCTGCAGGAGCTCGTGGGCTCCACCGAGGCGGCGTCGATCTCGTGCTACCTCTCGATGCCGACCGAGCCCGACACGCGCCCGTTCGTGAACTGGGCGGAGGCGAGGGGCATCCGCGTCCTCTTCCCGATCACGAGGGAGGACGGCCTGCTCGACTGGACCGTCGGCGAGGAGGAGGACGAGGTGACCGGGCTGCACGGCATGCCGGAGGCCGTCGGCGAGCTCCTCGGCCCGATGGCGATCAACGACGTCGACCTGATCCTCGTCCCGGCTGCGGCGGTGGATGCCACGGGCATGCGTCTCGGCTGGGGGCGCGGGTATTTCGACAAGACCCTCGGTTCGATGGGAAAATGTCCTCCGGTGTACGCCATCGTCTTCGACGGCGAGTTCGTCGAGGAGGTGCCGCGAGAGGTGCACGACCAGCCGGTGAACGGCGTCGTGACCCCCACGCGGATCGTCGCGTTCTGACCTCGCGCCGCGTACCCGACCTCCACCGACGGACATCGAGAGATCACCATGCCCACCTATTCCTACCGCTGCACCGAGTGCGGCGAGGCCTTCGACATCCAGCAGGCCTTCACCGACGACTCCCTGACCGAGTGCCCGGCCTGCTCCGGTCGGCTGCGCAAGCTCTACGGCACGGTCGGCGTGACCTTCAACGGCTCGGGCTTCTACCGCACCGATTCGCGCGAGTCGGGCTCGAAGGGCGCGAAGGGGGGCCCCGGCTCGGAGTCGGGCACCGGCGGGTCCTCGTCCTCGTCCGAGTCGGCCTCGTCCGGGTCGTCCTCGTCCACCGCATCCTCGAGCTCGACGACGAGCTCCTCGTCGACCGCCGCGTAGGTCGACGTCCTGTCCACGCACACCGGAACGGAAGCGAAGGGGGCCCGAGTGCTCAAGGGATTCAAGGAGTTCATCCTCAGGGGGAACGTCATCGACCTCGCGGTCGCGGTCGTCATCGGCGCCGCGTTCACGGCGGTCGTCAACTCGATCGTGAACAACCTGTTCAACCCGCTGATCGGTGCGCTGTTCCGCGCCGACAGCCTCGACTCCGCGTTCGTGTGGGAGATCCCCACGATGGACGGCAGTGTCGCCGAGGTGAAGTTCGGCGCCGTGCTCGGCGCGATCCTCACCTTCCTCATCGTCGCCGCGGTCGTGTACTTCGTCTTCGTCATGCCGATGAACGTCCTCAAGGAGCGCGCGGAGGCCCGTCGGCAGGCCGGCGAGCCGAAGGCCGAGGACCCCGAGACCGAGCTCACCGTGCTCGCCGAGATCCGCGACCTGCTCGCCGCGGAGCGACAGGGTCAGTCCGGATCCCACCGGGCCGACTAGCCGCGCCTCGCACCCGACCCGGGCGCGCGTCGACCTCGCTCGGCGGGCGCCTCCGTCGTCTCACCAGTGCGGCGGGCGCTCGCGCGTGATCCGGTCGTCCTCGGGACGCGCCTTCGGCGCCGGCCCGCCCTCGCGCTCGTCGTGGGCGCCCGGCACGGCCGACTCCGGCGCGGGATCCGTGCCCGGCGCGGGGGTCAGACGTGCGCGACGCGCGCCGCGCGCGCGCTCGACGCGTTGACGCGGGGGCGGGCCATCCGCCTCGCCGTCGTCGTCATGGGACGGGCCCGTCACGCGGTCTCGGCCTCCTCGACCGCCGGGGTTCCCCGACCGAGCAGCGAGGCGACGCGCTCGGCGACCGCCTCGGGGTCGCCGAAGAGCTCGAAGCTGTGCACGCGCAGGTAGTGCCATCCGAGTCGGCGCAGCACGTCGGGCCGGAGCCGGAGCGACTCGCGAAGGCTCTGCCCGACGAGCGCCTGGTCGGTCTCGACGACGACCGCCCTCCCCGCGTGCGACGCCGCGAGCGAGAGCGTGTCGCGGTGGCCCACGCTCACGCGGATGCCGCGGCGCTCGAGCCGCGTCGCGAGGTCGACCAGCATGGGGTCCCCGCGACCGCGGTCGCGGACCGCGTCCTTCTGCTCCTCGGTGTGCGAGAGCACGCTCGCGAGCGCGACGACGCCGTGGCGCTGGCGATCCTCGTCGATGTCCTCCGGGCGGAAGGCCGAGACGATGTCCATCGAGCGACGCGCGCGCGTCATGGCGACCGCGAGCAACCGCTCGCCGCCGGGCTCGCCGAGCGCGCCGAAGTTGGACAGCAGCCGGCCGTGCGGCGTGCGGCCGTAGCCGATCGAGAACACGACGCGATCGCGGCTCTGCGCCACCGCCTGCTCGAGCGTGAGCACCGTGAACGGCTCGGCGCGGTCGCGCAGGATGAAGTCGGACAGGTCGCTGCGCTTGGCGAACGCGGCGAGCACCGCCTGGTGCACGCGGGCCGCGTGCCGCGCGCTCGCAGTGATGACCATAAGCGACTCGCGCGGCCGCTTCACCGCGTGCTCCATCACGAGCTCGACGACCTTCGCGACCTCGGCGTCGAGGCTCTCGACCGTGCCGGTCACGGGATCGGGCAGCCCGTTGCCGCGAACGTAGTGCAGTCCGAGGCTGCCGTGGCCGAGGAAGCTGCCCGCCCACGGCATCGACACGATGCGCCCGCCGTAGAACCGGCGGTTGACGAGCTCGGCCAGATCCTCGCCGCCGGCGCGGTAGCTGCGCGTGAGGGTCATGGTCGGCAGCAGGTCGGCGAGGCGCGCGAGCGCCGAGTCGGCGTGCAGCGCGTCGACGCCGTGCTCGGCACGCGGACGCTCGTCGGCATCGGCCCGGATCGCGAGCTCGAACCGAGTGGGCGTCTGCGTGACCGGGTCGCCGAAGGCGACGACCTGGGTCGCGCGGCGGATCGCACCCAGGTTCTCGGCGATGGTCGTCGCGCCCGCATCCACGAGGAGCACCGTGTCGAACCGGATCGCGTCGTCGATCTCGGGCACCTCGTACGGCGACGCGAGCCAGACGGGAGCGAGCAGCCGGAACAGGTGGGGCGCCTCGCGGTGCAGCCGCTCCGGACGGACGCGGTCGCCGCGGAGCATCCGCCGCAGTCGTTCGGCCTCGTCGGGCTGGTCGACCAGCGCGACCCGCCAGGCCTCGGCGAGGCGCCACGCGAGAAGCGGCCCGGCCGCCGAGGCGTGCGCGTCGTCGACGAGCCGGAAGTCGGATTCGAGCCGGTCGAGCACGCTCGTGTTCGCCCCGAGGAGCGCGGGGTCGCCCGCGAGCACGATCTCGAACACCGACTGCCACCAGGCGAGCTCGAGCTCGGAGGCGACCTGCTGCTCGGGGACGTGACGCTTGGCCAGGTCGACGAGCAGCGGGTCGAGCCCGAGCCCGCGGAGCTTCTGGAGCAGCGCCGTCCGCTCCTGCAGGTTGAGCAGCACCTCGGACTCCGCGGCGAGGCCGACGAGGGTGGCCTCGAGGTCGCGCAGCGGGCGAGCGCCGAGCCGCTTGGGCGTTCCGGCCAGGCCGAGCGGCGCGTCGAGTTCCTGCAGGTCGGCGGCGACCGTGTGGTACGCCACGTGCACGTCGTCGAGCCCGACGGGCACGCTCGGCACGGCGCCCGCCTCCGAGTACCGGTGCCAGAGCGTGCGCTGCTGCTGGATGCCGCGGAGCGACGCGTTCAGGTCGCCGACGTGCACCCCGGGGCGCACGTACTCGAGCGCGAGGCGCTTGAGGCGTCGGCGGTTCGCGCCCGACATGCCGGTCTCGCGGCGCGGCGCCGTCGCCGCGATGAGTTCGCCGAGCGGACGGTCGTAGACCGACGGCAGGAACTTGTCGAGCGTGTCGCGGACGTCGTGCAGCAGTCGGAGGAAGACGCCGAGCTCGGCGACCGACTCGAACTGACGCAGGCGGGTCTGCGCGATCAGCGCGCGAGCGCGGTCCAGGAGGCGCGGCACGTCGGTCGCGCTCAGCCGCTTGGCGAGCTCGTGGGCGGCGGTCGCCTCCTCGGAGGTGGCGAAGTCGGCGCCGTACCAGGGCGAGTCGCCCGGGCCGTAGCGGAACTCGCCGAGCGTCGCGGCGCGGACGAGGTCGGCCGCGACCGCGTCGCGGCCCGCGGCGAGCGCGACGAGCGAGCCGCGGTCGAGCCGCGCGGTGGTGTCGGGCGGCTCGGGCATCGAGGCGAGTCCGGCGAGCGCGGTGAGCGCATCCAGCACCGAGACCCCGAGTTCGCCGTCGTGGCGGGTGAGCGCGTGCCGGTAGTCGAGCAGCACACGGCGCAGGCGCACGAGCGCGTCGTCGATGTCGGCGATGCGCGGCTGCTCGGCCTTCTCGTTCCGGGTGATCGACTGGATGAGGTCGCGGCGGAGGCGATCGGTGCCAACGGCCAGCCCGCCGAGGCCGACCTGGCCGAGTCGATGCGCGATGCCGTCGAGGCTGGCGCGTCGGCCGCCCACGACGAGGACGCGCCGCTCGTTGGCCACGAGTGCCCCGATCGCGTTCACGATGGTCTGCGTTCCGCCGGTCCCCGGAAGGGTCTTCACGACGATCGAGTCGCCCTGCTCGATCCGGGCGATCACCTGCTCCTGCTCCGGGTCGGCGTCGAGCAGCAGCCGGTCGGTCGAGGGCGGCCGCTCGTCCTGCGGGACGATGCTCGGCGCCTCGGCCTGGCGGGACACGGCGGCACGGGCGTTCGGATTGCCGGCGATCGCGTCGATGACGGGATGCTCGAGCCGCGAGGCATCCGCCCCCATCGCCGGCCCGACCTCGGCGAACGAGGAGACCACGAGACGTGGAGCGACGTGGAAGTACGGCAGGTGCGAGGTCAGGCCGCGCAGCCGATCGATCACGGGCTGCGGCTTGAAGACGCCGTTCGTGATCGCGAGCGCGACGAACGCGTCGGCGTCGAGGGTGATCTGGAAGCGCTCGTGCAGTTCGCGAGCCAGTGCGGGGTTGAGGAAGGGCTGGCCCTTGAGCTTGAGTTCGAAGTCGCGGCCGTAACGGCGGATGGCGAGCGGCCGGAGCAGTACGGGCGCGAGGAAGTCCTCGCCAGCGGACTGCCACGACGCGAGGCCGATGGCGAGGTGCACCGACTCGATGCCGCGGACGGATCGGAGTTCGACGCCCTTCTGCGTGATCTCGGCCGCCGCGAGACGCGCGTTGCGCAGGGCCAGCTCGTCGCGGATGAGGCTCGAGAGGAGCGTGGACTTGCCCGTGATGAACTGCGGCAACCCGCCCGGGTGGGTCGTCGAGAGTTCGATGCGCGTTCGCGGCGCATCGTCGAAGTGAACCAGCGGGGAACGTCCGCCGAGGTCGCGGAGCTCCGCGTGCCAGCGCCGCCAGCTCGGCTCGGCGATGTTGCCCGCGACGACCGAGGGATCGCCGATCGTCACCGCGTGCGGTGTCGCGGGGTCGCGTTCGGGAACCGTCGACCCGGCACGCTCGGCGGCAGGGGTCTCGGTGCCGTCGTCGGGGAACTCGTCCCCGTCGTTCCGATCGAGCCGTTGCACATCGACACCATACGGCCGAGTGCGGCGATCCTCCGGAGCATCGCCGCACTCCGCAGGATTTCGATACCCGCCGGGTATTGATACCATGGGGGTATGCTTTCCCTGGCACACCAGCGTACGAGGAGCAGCAGATGAAGTCGATCTCCCCCAACGAGGCCCACGCCGTCGCCGACGCGTGGATCCTCGACGTCCGCGAGGGTCACGAGCTCGAACAGGCCCGCCTCGAGGACGCCCACCACATCCCGCTCGGAACGCTCGTCGAACGCCTCGACGAGGTGCCCCGCGACCGCACCGTCTACGTGATGTGCCACGCCGGCGGCCGGAGCGCGCAGGCGACCGAGTACCTGACGACGCAGGGCGTCGACGCCGTGAACATCTCGGGCGGCATCACCGAGTGGTACCGCTCCGGACTCCCCCTCACCATCGGAGGTGCCGAATGACCGCGAACGTGGCGACCGAGTCGACCGCAGACGCCCAGCGCCGCATCGCCAACCGCCTGAAGCGCGCCCGCGGCCAGCTGAACGCCGTGATCGACGCCGTCGAGTCGGGCGCCGACTGCCGCACCGTCGTGAACCAGCTCGCGGCGGTGTCGAGTGCGCTCGACCGCGCGGGCTTCGCGGTCATCTCGACCGCGATGCGCGACTGCGCCGCCGACCCCGACGGCAAGGTCGACGGCTCCGGCGAGCGGCTCGACTTCGACGAGCTCGAGAAGCTGTTCCTCTCGCTCTCCTGATACGCCGGCACTCCGGAGACACCGGCTCTCCTGACACGCCGGCAGACGCCACGACGGCCGCCGCCCGATTCGAATCGGGACGGCGGCCGTCGTGTGCTCACGGAGCGCCTGGTGGGGCACCCCGGCGTTCAGACGAGGGAGGACAGCTCGAGTCCGTGCGCCTTGGCGACGCCCTCGTTGGTCAGCTTGCCGGCCGTGGCGTTGAGTCCCTTGGCGAGGGCCGGGTCCGCGGCGAGCGCGGCCTCCCAGCCGAGGTCCGCGATCTTCAGCGCGTACGGCAGCGTGGCGTTGGTGAGTGCCGGCGTCGAGGTCGCGGGGACCGCGCCGGGCATGTTCGCGACGCAGTAGTAGATCGCGTCGTGCACCTGGTACGTCGGGTCGGCGTGGGTCGTCGCGCGCGAGCCCTCGAAGCAGCCGCCCTGGTCGATCGCGATGTCGACGAGCACGGCGCCGCGCTTCATGGTGGCGACCATCTCGTCGGTGACGACCTTCGGCGCCGCCGCACCCGGGACGAGGACCGCGCCGATCACGAGGTCGGCGTCACGGACCTGGCGGGCGGTCTCGTAGGGCGAGGAGGCGAGGGTCTTGACCCGGTGCTCGTAGCGGGCGTCGATCTCGCGGAGCTTGGGCAGCGAGATGTCCATGACGGTGACATCGGCACCCATGCCCATCGCGGTCGCCGCGGCCTGCTCGCCGGCGACGCCGCCGCCGATGACGAGCACCTTCGCCGGGGCCGTGCCGGGCACGCCGGCCAGGAGCACGCCGCGGCCGCCCTTCGACGCGTGCAGCGACGACGCGCCGACCTGCGGGGCGAGCCGGCCGGCCACCTCGCTCATCGGGGTCAGCAGCGGCAGCGACCGGTCGGCGAGCTGCACGGTCTCGTAGGCGATCGCGGTCACGCCCGAATCGAGGATCGCGCGGGTCAGCGGCGGGTCGGCCGCGAGGTGGAGGTAGGTGAACAGCGTGAGGTCGGCGCGCAGGAACCGGTACTCCTGCTCAATGGGCTCCTTGACCTTCAGCACGAGCTCGGCCGCCCACGCCTCCTCGGCGGTCGCGACGATGTTCGCGCCTGCGGCGCGGTACTCGTCGTCGTGGTAGCCCGCACCCTCGCCGGCACCCGCCTGGATGTCGACGCGGTGGCCGCGCAGCGAGAGCGCGTTCGCTCCCGCCGGCGTCATGGCGACGCGGAATTCGTTGTTCTTGATCTCTGCAGGCACGCCGACGTGCATGGTGGTCGCTCCGAATGCTGTGTGGATGGTTGCTTCCATGGTCGCCGCATGTTCGTTGTTTGTGAAGTGGTTCCGCATGATGTTCGGTAGACTCACGGCATCCGTCTCGAATGTTCGTACAGGAGCCCCGCCGTGACCGATCTGCCGAAGTTCAGCGAACCCTCCCGAGTCGTCCTCGACGACATCGACCGGCAGATCATCGCGCTCCTGCACGAGAACGCCCGCATCCCGAACGTCGATCTCGCGCGCGAAGTCGGCGTCTCGCCGTCGACCTGCCTCGCACGGGTGCGCTCGCTGCGCGAGCGCGGCGTCATCACGCGCTACACGGCGGAGATCAACCCCGCGGCGCTCGGCTTCACGCTCCAGGCGCTCGTCTCGGTCCGGATCCGCCCCGGCGCGCGTCACCTCATGGAGCAGATCTCCGACGACCTCCGGCGCGAGCCCGAGGTCGCGCAGCTCTTCTTCCTCGGCGGCAGCGAGGACTTCCTCATCCACGTGCGCGTGCGCGACAGCGAGCACGTCCGCCAGTTCGTCCTGAAGAACCTCTCGGCGAACCCGGCCGTCGCCCTCACCGAGACGAACCTCGTCTTCGAGCACCACACCGCCGACTCGGCGGGCCTTCGCGCAGTCCTCTGACCGCACGCTCCGCGACGGATGCCACGCCCCCGCGTCAGCGCGTCACGGGCAGGATCTCGGCGAGGTCGAGCCCGTCGGGCGACTCGAGCTGCTCGTAGGTGCAGCTCGCGGGCTCGCGGTCTGGGCGCCAGCGCCGGAACTGCGCCGTGTGCCGGAACCGGTCGCCCTCCATGTGGTCGTACGCCACCTCGACGACCAGCTCCGGGCGCAGCGGCACGAACGAGAGGTCCTTGCCCGCGCTCCACCGACTCACCGCGCCCGGCATCCGGCCGCTGCGATGGGGATCCTGGTCGGCCCACTCCCCCCACGGATGCCGCGACAGGTCCTCCTCGACGTACGGCGCCAGGGTCTCGACGAGCTCGCGCCGCTTCGCCATCGGGAACGACGCCGCGACGCCGACGTGATGCAGGCGCCCGTCGTCGCCGTACAGCCCGAGCAGCAGCGAGCCGATGATCCCGCCCGTCTTGTGCCAGCGGTACCCCGCGATCACGCAGTCGGCGGTGCGCTCGTGCTTGACCTTGAACATCGTCCGCTTGTCGGGCTGGTACGTGCCGTCGAGGGGCTTCGCGACCACCCCGTCGAGCCCGGCCCCCTCGAACCGGGCGAACCAGTCCTCGGCCTCGGCGAGGTCGGCCGTGGCCGGCGTCGCGAAGACCGGGTCGGATGCCGCGGCGAGCGCCTCGACGAGGAGGGCGCGCCGTTCGGCGAACGGCCGAGCCGTGAGGTCGTCGTCGCCGAGCGCGAGGAGGTCGAATGCGACGAACGAGGCCGGCGTCTGCTCGGCCAGCAGCTTCACCCGGCTCGCCGCCGGGTGGATGCGCTGCTGGAGCGCGTCGAAGTCGAGCCGGCCATCGGTCACGAGCACGATCTCTCCGTCGACGACGCACCGCTCGGGGAGGTGCCGCTTGAGCGCCTCGACGAGCTCTGGGAAGTACCGCGTCATCGGCCGCTCGTTGCGGCTGCCGAGTTCGACCTCGTCGCCGTCGCGGAAGACGATCGTGCGGAAGCCGTCCCACTTGGGCTCGACGTGCCCGACGTCGGGGATGCCCTTCACCGACTTCGCGAGCATCGGCTTGACGGGCGGCATCACCGGCAGGTCCATCCGCCCATCATGCTCCGCTCCCCCGACATGCGCACCCGGGCGCCGGCGAGCCGCGGCATCCGCTCGGGTAGCACCACCCCCACGGGCGATCAAGGGCCTGCCGCCGACGGACCGCTCGGCGTAGCCTCGTCGACGGGGATCGCGTTCGGGGCGCACGGACCACCGGAGGGGTGAGTGGAACCATGTCCGAATCGGAGGGACACAGACCGCAGGGCGACCGATCGGAGGAGGATCTCGTCGCCGATGCCGCGGTCGACGAGGTCGAGCGACGGGCACGGGCGCAGGAGGACGCCGACGCCGACGAACGCGTCGCGGTCCGCGACGATGACGGGCGGATCATCGAGGAGCGCGCGCAATGAGCTCCGTGATCGACCGGCCCGACCACGAGACCGACCACCAGCGTCGCCTGCTGCCGTCCATCGGCGTCTGGTGGCCGATGCTCGAGGCGCCGCTGCAGCGCGAGATCCTCGAGCATCCGACCGCACCGCTCCGCGCCGCGGTCGTCCGGCGCATCCTCGAACTGTGCGAGCTCGACGATCGGCCGATGCCGCGCTCGGGAGTCCGGCTCGACCAGAACGAACGCGCCTACCTCGCAGGGTGGACGCACGCCACCGACTGGACCTGAGGATGGTGTCCGGATGAGACCACGTCGCGCCCGCGAACGCAAGCGGTTGAGACGATCCGATCCGGGCCGATAGACCAGCAGGTATGGACCGGATCCACTACGCAGGCGGTGAGCTGCTCACCGGGAGTGCGATCGCCGACGCGATCGTCGACTACGCGGCCGCGCTCGCGTCGCGTCGGTCCGCGGCATCCATCGACATCCCCATCCGTGCGGGCGACGGGTCGACCGCACGCGCGCACCTGCTGATCGGGCCGGCGAGCCAACTCCTCACCGAACCGGTGGAGACCGACCTCGACGAACTCGTCGACGAGGACCTCGTGTCGCGTCTCCGCGCCGCGACGACGGCGCTCTCGTCGATCCGGCCCGTCGTCGGGGAGTCCGAGGACGGGTCGGACGACGGCGACACCGACGACCTGGAGTGGCCGCCGATCAGGTGACGCGCCCTCGGCGCGGGCTCCCCGAGGCTCAGCCGACGAGGTCGGGCGATTCGCCGCCGCCTTCGCGCGCCCGCTCGCGGCCGCCCTCGCCCTTGGGCTCGCCCTCGCCCTCGCCGGGGAGCGGGTCGTCGGCCGGGATCGGGACGATGCTGATCGGGATGCCGGGGCCCACGAGCAGTTGCGCCGGCTGCGGCCGGCCCTCGCCGAAGTTCACGGTGATCCAATCGGCCAGCCCGCGCTCGTGCGCGCGCTCGATCGCCTCCTTGATCGCCTCGACGTCGGCCTCGCCGACGGAGTACTGCGCCCCGCCGTACATGATGTTCACGCGCTTCACGACTCGTGGCCCCCGTTCGCATCGGCGTTCCTCGCCTCGGGTTCGGGAACGAGCACGAGGCCGCCCGGCGAGTTCGCCGTCGCCATGAGCGCGTCGACCCAGGCGCGATTGATCGAGGGCTGACGACCGCCCGCGTACTTGAAGACGAGCGGGATCCGCGGGTGCATCCAGAGCGTGCTCCGACCGTCGCCGATCGCGGGATCATCCCGCCAACTGAAGTAGAAGGACTCGCCCCGGCGGAGCTTCGCGCCGATCACGAGCTGCAGATGGGCGAGCACGCGATCGTCGAAGTCCACCCCGAGGGTCGAGTCGTACGTCAACTTCCCCACGTCCACCTCCGGCGCTGCCAACCTGACGCACAGCGTAACGCCGAGGCGGCCCGTGGAACAGGGGTTGCCCTCATGCCGCCGGACCGTCCGCCGGCCGGTCGCGCTCGGCGCTCAGGCCCGGCGGTGCGCGCGGTAGTACTCGAGCAGCGCGCGGGTCGAGGCATCCTGTGCCGCCGTCGCCGCCTCGTCGCCCTCGATCGCCGGGGCGATCTGGAGCGCGAGCTGCTTGCCGAGCTCGACGCCCCACTGGTCGAACGAGTTGATGCCCCAGATCACGCCCTGCGTGAACGTGATGTGCTCGTAGAGCGCGATGAGCTGGCCGAGCACCGACGGGGTGAGCGACGGCGCGAAGATCGACGTCGTCGGGCGGTTGCCGGCGAACGTGCGCGCAGCGACGAGCGCGCCCGTCGTGCCCTCCGCCTCGACCTCCTCAGCGGTCTTGCCGAATGCGAGCGCCTTGGTCTGCGCGAGGAAGTTCGCGAGGAAGAGCCCGTGCACGTCGCGGCCGCCGTCGGTCAGCGGATACGCGGGGTTCACGAACGCGATGAAGTCGGCGGGGATCAGCCGGGTGCCCTGGTGGATCAGCTGGTAGAACGCGTGCTGGCCGTTGGTGCCGGGCTCGCCCCAGAACACCTCGCCCGTCGTGGTCGTCACCGGCGACCCGTCCCACCGGACGGACTTGCCGTTCGACTCCATCGTGAGCTGCTGCAGGTACGCGGCGAAGCGGTGCAGCTGCTGCGCGTACGGCAGGACGGCATGCGACTGCGATCCGAGGAAGTTCGAGTACCAGACGTTCAGCAGGCCCATCAGCACCGGCACGTTGCGCTCGAGCGGCGTCGTGCGCACGTGCTCGTCGACGGCGTGGAAGCCCGCCAGCAGCTCGCGGAACGCCTCGGGCCCGAGCTCGATCGCCAGCGACAGGCCGATCGCCGAGTCGACCGAGTACCGGCCGCCGACCCAGTCCCAGAAGCCGAACGCGTTCTGCGGGTCGATGCCGAACTCGGCCACCCGGTCGAGCGCCGTCGAGACGGCGACGAAGTGATGGGCGACGGCGTCGGTGCGGGATGCCTCGTCGGCGCCGATCGCGCCCGCCGCCCCGAGCCCGGCCCACAGCCAGTCGCGCGCGAGGCGCGCGTTCGTGAGCGTCTCGAGGGTCGTGAAGGTCTTCGACGCGACGATGAAGAGCGTCGTCTCGGGGTCGAGGCCGGCCGTCTTCTGCGCGAGGTCGGTCGGGTCGATGTTCGAGACGAAGTGCGCGCGGATGCCGGCGTCGGCGTAGGGCTTCAGCGCCTCCGAGACCATGACCGGGCCGAGGTCGGACCCGCCGATGCCGATGTTCACGACGTCGGTCACGCGCTTGCCCGTCACCCCGAGCCAGTCGCCCGACCGGACCCGGTCGGCGAACGCGGCGACGCGATCGAGCACCTCGTGCACGTCGTGGTCGACGTCTTGTCCGTCGACGGCGAGTGCGGGCTCGGCGCCCTTCGGGCGACGCAGGGCGGTGTGCAGCACCGCGCGGTCCTCGGTGGTGTTGATGTGCTCGCCCGCGAGCATCGCGGCGTACCGCTCGGCGACCCCGATCTCCTCGGCGAGACGCACGAGCGAGGCGACGATCTCGTCGGTGACGAGGTTCTTCGACAGGTCGACGTGCAGGTCGGCCAGCGGCAGGCTCAGTCGTTCGACACGACCCGGATCGGCGGCGAACCAGGCTCGGAGGTCGGGTTCGAACGCGTCGCGGAGAGCCTCGAGCTCGGACCAGGCGGCGGTGGCGGTGGGATCGATCGGGGTGCTCACCCGCCTCACGCTACCCGCCCCGACCGGGTGCGTGAACCCGTGCGACGCCGGGCTACGGGAGCGATCCGGATGCGGCATCCGCCGAGGTGCCCCTGGAGGGACTCGAACCCCCAACCCTCTCCTTAGGACGGAGCTGCTCTTCCATTGAGCTACAGAGGCTGACCGGTCGAGTCTAGCGGGCACAGGGAACGGCCCGACCGCCGGGCGCGCTCTGAACCGGAGGGGACGGAGGGCTCAGTTGTAGCCGAGCACCACGATCGCCGACGTCGACGGGGCGAGCTCGTCGACGAACCCGTTCTCGTCGAACCGGTTGTCGTCTGAGGGCTGCGTCATCGCGGTCACCTTGCTTCGCTACTCTGGCGGGGGATCTCAGGCTACCGTCGGCGACTCGACCCGGTCATTGTCCGGAACGTCCAACTTCGGCCGGACGTTTCGCCATGATGTCACCCAACGGCGCCCACGACGGGCTCGATCAGGCGGGCGGGTACAGGTACAGCGCCTCGCCGACCGGGATCGTCCGCACGTGGTACGAGTGGTCGGAGTTCCAGTTGTACTCCTCGATCGTGACCGTGCCGTCGCCGTTGACCGACTGCACGTAGGCGACGTGGTTGTACGGGAACCACGCGACCGCACCGACCACGGGCTCGCTGCTCGACGGCCAGCCCTTGGCGGCCCACTCGTCGGCCCACATCCAGGCGCTGCCCGAGGCGAGGTTGCTCCAGTCCCACTTCCACGGTGCGCCGGTCACGCCGGCGTCGCGGTTGAGGCGCCAGGCCACGAAGTCGACGCACTCGCGGTAGTAGTAGCGCAGCGGGGAGAGCCCGCCGCCGTAGTCGTCGGGCGTCTCGTACCACCACGGGTAGTCGTCGCCCTCGGCCTGCTGGGCGACGATCGCGTACTCGCCCGTTCCGCGGGAGGCCAGCTCGGCCTCCCAGGCCGCGCGCTCGGCCTCGGCCGCCGCCGCGTCGATCTCCTCCTTCGTCGTGACGGAGAAGCTGTCGCTCGACACGGCGGCGCCGGCGGCGAGGTCGGAGACCTCGAGCCCCTGGGCCTCGGCGATCGACAGGCTGAACTTGGTCGGCGCGCCGCCCGGCAGGTGGCCGCCCGGAAGGAACGCGTACGCCGGCAGGGCCACGGTGCCGACGAGCGCCGGAACGAGGAGGACGGTGGCCGCGACGCGCATCGGGCCGTTGCGACGCGAGACGGGGCGCGAATCGCGAGCGCCCACGGGAGCGGACGGCCTCACGGCACGTGCGGCGATGGTCCGGACGGCGGCTCGACGACGGCCCATGGTCGGCATCACCGACGAGGATGCCTCGCCGGCTGCAGCGGCGACGGCCACCGACGAGGCGCCCGTTGCACGAGCGTCGACCGTGGCGACGGCCGGGATCCCGGCGGGGTCGGCGTGGGACGCAGCCGGCACCGCGACGGCGTCGGGGAACGGCGGGCGCCCCGCGACCGGAGCGGCGGCTCGTTCGACGGGCGGTCGCGACGCCGGGTTCGGCATCGGCGGACGGTGGCCGGGGGCGCCGCCGGAGCCCGCAGGGCGGACGGGCCGAGCGGACGCCAGGGGCTGGTCGAATGCCGGCCTCGCGGGCCGGTCGGGTGCCGGCCGCGCGGGCCGGTCGGGTGCCGGCCTCGCGGACCGGTCGAGGTTCGGCCTCGCGGGCCGGTCGGGGTTCGGCCTCGCGGGCCGGTCGGGGTTCGGCCTCGCGGACCGGTCGAGGTCCGGCCTCGCGGACCGGTCGAGGTCCGGCCTCGCGGACCGGTCGGGGTTCGGCCTCGCGGACCGCTCGAGGTCCGGCCTCGCGGACCGCTCGTGCCCGGGCGCGAGCGGCCGTACCGGAGCTGCTCCGGTCTCCCGCAGGGCCGAGCGGTCGCGGAGCGCCGCACCCTCCCCACCGACCATCCCGTCGGTCGGACGCCGGCGATCGGTGCGGCGACCTGTCGCGGGCGGCCCGGACGCGGCATCCGGATGCGTCACGGAATCCGGATGCGGTCCAGCACGACGGGAATCGGGCGCCCAGCCGACGGTGCCGTCTGCGGGCAGGGCCGAGTGCCGTCGGGGCCGCATGGTCGGGGGCTGGCCGTGCGCGTCGTCACCGTACAAGGATGTGGAACCTCCGGTCCGGCACCGGCTCGGGGGAGGCGGTGGCGGGGCGTTGCGGGTCTGCCGGAGCCGGGGGTGCTCCGGACTCGTACCACCCTAGGGCACCGCCCGAGCGCTTGTCACGATGCGCCGCACCGGCGCGCCGAGCCGAGGCTCAGGCTGCACGTTCCAGGAAGTCGCTCCACTGCGGCAGCGGGCGCTCGAACCCGCGCACCACCCACCCGCGCCCGTGCGGCATGCGCGGCGTGATCCGCAGCGTCCAGCCCATCTCGGCGGGCGTGTGGTCGCCCTTGGCGTTGTTGCACCGCAGGCAGCAGGCGACGAGGTTCTCCCACGTGTCGCGTCCACCGCGCGAACGCGGCAGCACGTGGTCGATCGTCCCGGCCGACTTGCCGCAGTAGGCGCAGCGGTGCTCGTCGCGGCGCAGGACGCCGCGACGGCTGACCGGCACCTGGTGCACGCGCGGAGTCCGCACGTATCTCGTGAGGAGGATGACGCTGGGTCGGACCCAGTCGCCGGTCGTGCCGTGGACCGGATTCCCCTCGTCGTGCAGGATCACGGTGGCCTTCTCGTTCATGACGAGCAGGAGGGCGCGCTTGAACGAGACGACCGCGAGGGGCTCATATCCGGCGTTGAGCACGAGGGTGCGCATGGGGTGCCTTTCGATCGGTGCTGGATGGCTTCCAGCCGCGTGAAGGGAAGGACGATCCGGATGCCGCGGGGTGCGCGGAACCGCCCCGGAGACGCGAAACGGGCACCGTCGTGAAGACAGTGCCCGTCGGCATCCCGGCGCGGTCGCGACTCGGCTGACTACTGCGCCGCTGGTCGAAGAGCACGCGCGCACCCGCGGAATGGGTGCTGCTGCGCGGACCGACCATCGGACTTCCCCTACCCGGTATTCGGAATCGTCAGGGTCAAGGCTACGACACGAATGGCGTGCCGGGTCCTCCCGGCACGCCACTCGCGACACGCTTCACACGCTGTTCACACGTCAGATCCGCACGATCCAGTAGTCGCTCGTCCAGATCGGCTGGGTCCGCACGACCGTGCCCTCGTACGGCGCGTGGAGGATCATGCCGTTGCCGGCGTAGAAGCCGATGTGGCCGCTCATGACGACGAGGTCGCCGGGAACCGCCTCGGAGACGGGGATCTGCGTGCCGGCGGCACCCTGCGCGGAGGACGAGTGCGGGAGGCTGATGCCGAACTGCGCGTAGACGTACTGCACGAGGCCGGAGCAGTCGAACCCGGCCGGCGTCGCGCCGCCGTAGACGTACGGGACGCCGAGGTACTGCTGGGCGACGGCGAACACGCTGGCCGGATCCGCCGAACCGTAGACGGCGGCCGGGGTGTACTCGCTCGCGGCCGCGGCGTAGGAGGTCATCTGCTCGGCGGCGGCCTGACGTGCGGCCTCGGCGGCGGCGGCCTCCTCGGCCGCGCGCTGCGCCTCCTCGGCCGCGCGGATCTCCTCGCCCGAGACGGCGTCGTAGCCGTCCTCCGAGATGGGCGCCGCGATGACGTCCTCGGCGACCTCGACGTCCTGCGGGGCCGCCTTGGTCAGCTGGGTGCTCGCGGTGGCGCCGAACTGGATGCCGTCGGTGCCGGGCGCGAACGCGTAGGCGGGGATCGCGAGCGTGCCGACCAGGCCGGCCGCGACGGACATCACCATCACGTTCTTGGCGCTGCCGCGGCGGAGCCGGCGACCCAGCGAGTCCTTCTGGAGCTTCGCCTCCGCTGCGACGTCGGGCGTCGCCGCGGGCGCCGCCGGAGTCGCGCGACGCACGAGTGCGGTTCCGGTCCTGGGCTTGGGGGCGGTGGTCGCGCCGGAGCGGCGCCGGGGGAATCGAGCCAAAACGTGTCCTCCGCCCCACGAGGCCGAAGCTCCGTCTCACCTGTGCGCTTGGGGGCGCGTCACGGGTATCGGGGCCGAGCGGTGAGCGCGGGAGGCGTCTCGACCCTGTTCCTCCGGCTGGCTTGTCGCCGGCGGACTCGATCGAGAATACGCGAGAGGTCGTCGATTGTCACATTTCGATCACGGAGCGCCGGATTCCGCGCCCTGCGACGGTCGCCGATGCCGGATCCGAACGCGACGCGCGCCGGGCACCCCGCCCGCACGGGACCGTCCGGATCAATCCCCGATGAAGAGGTGACCGGCCAGCTCGGACGGCAGCTCGAGCGAGTCGTCGCGACCCTCGACCGAGACCGCCACGGAGGCCCCGTCGCGACGCAGCGTCACCCGGGTGCCGGGAAGCACGCCGGCCGCCTTGAGCCGCGCCAGCAGCTCCGGCTCGAACTGCGCGGGCTCGGCGAGTCGGCGGATCACGCCCTCGGCCGAACCGCCGCCCTCGTCGAGGGCCGTGAGCACGTTGCGCACGCCCTGCATGAACGGCGCGGCGGGCGGGGCGCCCAGCTCCTCCAGCCCGGGGATCGGATTGCCGTAGGGCGAGTGCGTGGGCTGGCCGAGGATCTCGACGAGGCGACGCTCGACGTGCTCGCTCATCACGTGCTCCCAGCGGCACGCCTCTTCATGGACGTACTCCCAGTCGAGGCCGATCACGTCGGCGAGCAGGCGCTCGGCGAGTCGGTGCTTGCGCATGACGTGCACGGCCTTCTGGCGGCCGTCGGCCGTGAGCTCGAGGTGCCGGTCGCCGGAGACCACGACGAGGCCGTCGCGCTCCATCCGCGCGACCGTCTGCGACACGGTGGGACCGGAGTGCCCGATGCGCTCGGAGATGCGGGCGCGGAGCGGCACGATGCCCTCCTCCTCGAGGTCGAGGATGGTGCGCAGGTACATCTCGGTCGTGTCGATGAGGTCGGTCAATTCGCTCCCCCTCGGCCGTCGGGCGCCTCGTGCATCAGAACAGACTACTGGCCGCAGCCGACATGCCGCCGAGCCCATCGGGTGGACACGACGAACGACGGGGACGGCGTCATCCGCCGCCATGGCGAATGCGCCGCGTCTAGGATCGGACCATGCCTGAGCTCGTGATCCCCTCGTCGCTCCTGCCCACCGACGGCCGTTTCGGTTGCGGCCCGTCGAAGGTGCGACCCGAGCAGCTCGCGCACCTCGCCGAGGTCGGGCCGCGCCTGCTCGGCACCTCGCACCGGCAGGCGCCGGTCAAGCAGCTCGTCGGCCGCGTCCGACAGGGCATCGCCGACCTCTACGGCCTTCCCGACGGCTACGAGGTCGTCCTCGGCAACGGCGGTTCGACCGCGTTCTGGGATGCCGCGGCCTTCGGCCTCATCGAGCGGCGCGCGCAGCTCTGCTCCTTCGGCGAGTTCGGCGCGAAGTTCGCCAAGGCCGCCGCCGCGCCGTGGCTCGAGGCGCCCGACGTCCGGAAGGCCGACCCCGGCTCCCGGGTCGACGCCGCCCCGCTCGAGGGCGTCGACGTCTACGGCTGGCCGCAGAACGAGACCTCGACCGGCGTCCAGGCGCCCGTCCGCCGGGTGCACGGCGACGACGACGCGCTCACGGTGATCGACGCCACGAGTGCAGCGGGCGGTGCCGCCGCCGACCCGGCGGAGTTCGACGTCCTCTACTTCGCACCCCAGAAGAACTTCGCCTCCGACGGCGGACTCTGGTTCGCGATCATGTCACCGGCCGCCATCGAGCGGATCGAGCGGATCGCGGCATCCGACCGCTACATCCCCGACTTCCTTTCGCTGAAGAACGCGGTCGACAACTCGCGCCTCGACCAGACGCTCAACACGCCCGCGCTCGCGACGCTCCTGCTCCTCGAGGACCAGCTCGAGTGGATGAACGCGTCGGGCGGCCTCGCCTGGGCCGACGCGCGCACGCGCGAGTCCTCCGGCATCCTCTACGACTGGGCTTCGCGGACTCCCGCGGCGACGCCGTTCGTCGCCGACCCCGAGCACCGCTCGCAGGTCGTCGTCACGATCGACTTCGACGGGTCGACGGATGCCGCCGCGCTCGCGAAGACGCTCCGGGCCAACGGCATCGTCGACACCGAGCCGTACCGCAAGCTCGGCCGCAACCAGCTCCGCGTCGCGACCTTCACCGCGATCGAGCCCGACGACGTGCGCGCGCTGACCGCGTCGCTGGACTGGGTGCTCGCCCAGAGCGGATAGGGTGACGGCCATGCGGCTGTGGCTCTCCGAGTCCGAGCGGCGTCCGGATCCGGAGCCGGTCCGGGCGGACGCGCGCAAGGCGCTGCTCGCCGGGACCATCGGCTGGATCATCGCGCTCGGCTTCGCGCTGGCGTTCTCCGGCTCACTCGCCGATGCGGGGTTCGGATGGTTCGTCGCCGCCGCCGCGATCGGGGTCGGTCTCGGCCTCGTCGGGCTCGTCGTCGTGCAGCTGCGACGTCGCCGTGATCGTCAGGGTCCGGACGGACCGCCCGCCCCCTGAACGCGGACCGGACGGCTCAGTCCGACTCGTCCGTCGGGTGCTCGTCCCCGGTTCCCTCGTCGTCTCGGTCGTCCTCGTCGTCGTCGTCCGCCGCGCGGTCGTCACCGACGTCCGCGGCATCCTCGTCATCGGCGCCGTCGCCTCCGGACCCGCCGGATGCGTCGAGCGCGTCGATGTCGATGCCGTCGAAGACGTCGTCACCCGCGTCCTCGTCGCCGAAGTCGTCGTCGGCGTCGGCGGGGCCGTCGTCCTCGAGCTCGTCGTCCTCGGCCCCGTCGTCGACTCCATCGGCCTCGTCGGACTCGTCGTCGACCGGCTCGGCCTCGGCGGCGGCCGCGAGCTGGGCCGCCCGGTACTCGGCGAGCCGTTCGGACCACGGCACCCACTCTGGCGCGAGGAGCGCCCGCTCGCCCGGGAGCAGCTCGGTCTCGAGCACGGTCGGGTCCGCCCCCTCGACCCTGGCGAGGGTGACCGACCAGTGCCACCCGGGGTACCCGGGCAGGTCGGCGGCGAAGTGCAGCGAGAGCACGTGGTCGTCGTTGGCCACGTGGCCGATCACGGAGCCGACCGTCTGCGGCGCGGTGACCTCGAGCAGCGCGCCACGCGCGAGGTCCACCGCGGCGAGCAGCACCTCGTCGGCGACGATCGGAGCCCGCTCCTCGGTGATCCCGGCGCGGTCGGATGCCTCGACCTCGCCCGGTTCGGACGCCTCGGTCGCCTCGGCCGAATCGCCGGGGAACTCCTCGTCAGGCATCCAGCTCGTCCGCAACCTTGCGCAGGAGGGCCGCGATCTTCCGGCTGTGCGCGTTGTCGGGGTAGCGGCCGCGCTTCAGGTTCGCGCCGATCCCGTCGAGGAGCTTCACGAGGTCCTCGACGATGACCGCCATGTCGTCGGCCGGCTTGCGGTGCATGCGCGCGAGGCTGGGCGGGGCGTCGAGGACGCGGACCGACAGCGCCTGGGCGCCGCGCTTGCCCTGTGCGATCCCGAACTCGAGCCGGGTGCCCGAGCGCACGGTCGCGCCGGCGGGAAGCGCGGAGGCGTGGAGGAAGACCTCCTGGCCGTCATCGCCGCTGATGAAGCCGAACCCCTTCTCCTCGTCGTAGAACTTGACCTTGCCGGTGGGCATCGATGGAACTCCCGCTGTCTCGGTGGGCGCGCCGGAAACCGCGGCGACGTCGGCCCCCAGTCTACGGTCCGGCACCCATCGGAACCGCCGTGGGGCCTATTCTGGGACGGTGAGCAATCAGGGCCCGATCACCGATCATCGTCTCGAGCGCATCCTCGCCTACATGGTGGCCGCGACCGTCGGGCTCTCGATCATCGCGTTCTTCGCGGTCATGATCGGCACGCTCGCGGGGGTCGGCGCCGACGACGGGTTCAGCGAGGGGATCTGGCCGTTCGTGCTCGTGCTCCCCCTCATCGGGCTGCCCATCGGCTTCGTCCTGCTGGTGGCACTCCTCATCGTCAACGGCCTGCGACGCTCGCGGGAGTCCCGGCAGGGCACGGACTGACGGCCATGCTGGTGCTCGCCGCGAGCCTCCGCGCGATTCCGCGCGAGCGCCTCGCGGCCGCGCTGGCCGTTCGCGAACTCGATCACTCGAGCGTCCGCGATCTCTTCGACCTCGCCGAAGCCCTCACCGCCGCCGACTCCATCGATCACGCCGTCGACCGGCTCGAGCGGCCGTCGCTCGCTGTCCTCGCCGCCGCCGCGGAGACCTCCGACGACGCGGGCTGGACCGACCTCGACCGACTCGCCGGCGAACTCCGCCGACTCGGTGCCGACGACCTCGCCGACGCCCTGGTCCACGACCCGGGCGCGGTGCTCGAGCGCCTCGAGGCGCGTCTCCTGGTGCTGCGCGACGGCACCCGGATCCACGTGCCGACCGAGATCGCCGCCCGGTTGGGCACGCGGCTCGACGACGACCTGCCGAGCCTCGAGTCCCTCGCCGCGCACGCCCCGCCGGTCGCCGTGCCAGGTGAGCGCCCCGACACGGGCCTGCTCGACCGGCGGGCCGCCGAGACGGCGCACAGCACCGTCGCCGCGACGGCCGAGCTGCTCTCCGGACTCGCCGTGCAGCCGGCCCGCGAACTCGCGAAGGGCGGCTTCGCGCTGCCCGATGCCAAGCGACTCGCCGAGGCCGCCGGGGTCGAGCTCGACGAGTTCCCGCGTCTCGTGCGCCGCGCGACCGAGGCGGGGCTGATCGTCCGCGACGGCCCGGTGTGGCTCGAGTCCGATGCGGGCGCGGAGTGGATCATGCTCGGCACGGGGTCCCGGTGGACCCGGCTCGCTGAGGCCTGGCGGGCCCGCATCCCCGCCCCGCTGCGCGACCTCGTCGTCCGGCGCAGCGAGGCCCTGAGCTCCTCGTCCATCCGGGACGACGTCGCCTGGTACTACCCCGGCGGGGGCGCGTGGCTCCGCGACGGCATGGACCGGCTGCTGGAGGACGCCGAGGCGCTCGGCCTCGCGGTCGCGGGCGAGCCCCTCGAGACGGCGTCCCTCGTGCTCTCCGGCGACCTCGCAGGCGCTGCCGAGCGCCTCTCCCGGCACTTCCCGCAACAGGTCGACAAGGTCTACGTGCAGCACGACCTGACGATCGTCTCCCCCGGCCCGCTCGAGCCCTCCCTCGACGCCCGGCTGCGGGCCTTCGCCGAGGTCGAGGGTCGCGACCTCGCGTCGAGCTACCGCGTGACCGCGGCATCCGTCAACCGCGCCCTCGCCGCGGGAGACAGCGAGGAGGGGATCCGCGCCTTCCTCGAGGAGATCTCGCTGACCGGCATCCCCCAGCCGCTCGCCTACCTGCTGAGCGAGTCCGCGGCGCGGTTCGGCGCCGTCCGGGTCGGTGCCGCCGATCCGTCCGAGGCGCCCGCGCGGGCATCGGTGCGATCCGAGGACCCCCAGCTCATCGGCACGCTCCTCGTCGACCAGTCCCTCTCCTCGCTCGGGCTCCGACAGGACGGCGCGCACCGCCTGCTGTCCCGCTTCACGCCCGACGTGGTGTTCTGGGGCCTGAGCGACGCGCGCTACCCGGTCGCCGCGGAGGACGCGGAAGGGCGCATCGTGCGCCTGCGCCGGCATCACGTCGGGCACGCGCCGGCGCCGGCCCCGCGCACCGACCCGCTGGAGGCCCTGCTCGACCGACTCGCCGAGGCCGATGCCGAGGGCGGGACGGAGCAGGCCTGGCTCGCGCGCCAGCTCGAAGCCGCCGCCCGCGCGAAGGAGACCCTCACGGTGACGGTGCGGATGCCGGGCGGCGACACGGCCGACTACCTGCTCGCCCCGGCGAGCGTCGCGAACGGGCGGCTCCGCGCGCGCGACCGCAAGTCCGACATCGAGCGGACGCTGCCGATCTCCGCCATCGCAGCGGTTGCGCCGGCTCCGGCGGGGAGCTGACGCGAAGCGACGGACGTCGACGGCGAGCCGGGCGCGGACGCCGCGCCGGGCCCGCCACGCCGTGGCATCCGTCGCCCTCGGCCCCGCCCTCGGGAATCCCAGATAGACTGGTCCGCTATGTCAGACGGCCCCCTGATCGTCCAGAGCGATCGCACCGTGCTCCTCGAGGTGGCGAACCCGCTCGCCGAGGATGCTCGGCACGACCTCGCCATCTTCGCCGAGCTCGAGCGCGCACCCGAGCACATCCACACGTACCGCATCACGCGGCTCGGCCTGTGGAACGCGCGTGCGGCGGGGCACACGGCCGACGACATGCTCGGCACGCTCGAGCGCTACGCGAAGTTCCCGGTCCCGCAGACCGTCGCCGTCGACATGCGCGAGACCGTCGACCGCTATGGCCGGCTCGTGGTCGACCGCACCGACGACGGCGAGCTGCGACTGCGCAGCGACGACCTCGCCGTGCTGACCGAGGTCGCGGGCGCGAAGCGCGTCTCACCGCTGCTCACCGAGCGCATCGACGACACGAGCTTCCTCGTCGAGGCGTGGGCGCGCGGCGCGTTGAAGCAGGAGCTCGTGAAGCTCGGCTGGCCGGCCGAGGACCTCGCCGGCTACACCCCGGGCACGCCGCACGAGATCGACCTCGAACAGGACGGCTGGCACCTGCGCGACTACCAGCAGAAGGCCGTCGACAACTTCTTCGAGTGCGGCTCGGGCGTGGTCGTCCTGCCGTGCGGCGCGGGCAAGACGCTCGTGGGCGCGGGCGCGATGGCCACCGCGAAGACCACCACGCTGATCCTCGTGACGAACACCGTGAGCGCGCGCCAGTGGCGAGACGAGCTCCTGCGCCGCACGAGCCTCACCGCCGAGGAGATCGGCGAGTACTCCGGCCAGACCAAGGAGGTCAAGCCGGTCACGATCGCCACGTACCAGATCCTGACCGCGAAGCGGAAGGGCGAGTACGCCCACCTGGCGCTGCTCGACGCACTCGACTGGGGCCTGGTGGTCTACGACGAGGTGCACCTGCTGCCCGCACCCGTCTTCAAGCTCACCGCGGAGCTGCAGGCCCGCCGCCGGCTCGGCCTCACCGCGACGCTCGTGCGCGAGGACGGCCGCGAGGGCGACGTCTTCTCGCTCATCGGCCCCAAGCGGTTCGACGCGCCGTGGAAGGAGATCGAGGCCCAGGGCTTCATCTCGCCCGCCGCCTGCTACGAGGTGCGCATCGACCTGCCGCAGTCCGAGCGGCTCGCGTACGCGGCATCCGCCGACGACGAGCGCTATCGCCTCGCCGCGACCGCACCCGCGAAGCTCGGCGTCGTGAAGGAGCTCGTGGCCAGGCACGCGGGCGAGCGCATCCTCGTCATCGGCCAGTACCTCGACCAGATCGACGAGCTCGCGGAAGCGCTCGGCGCGCCGCAGCTGACCGGCGCCACCCCCGTCGACGAGCGGGAGCGGCTCTTCCAGGAGTTCCGCGAGGGCGCGACACCGGTGCTGGTGGTGTCGAAGGTCGCGAACTTCTCGGTCGACCTGCCGGAGGCGACGGTCGCGATCCAGGTCTCGGGTTCGTTCGGCTCACGTCAGGAGGAGGCGCAGCGCCTCGGCCGCCTCCTGCGTCCGAAGGAGTCCGGACTGTCGGCGAACTTCTACACGCTCGTCGCGCGCGACACGGTCGACCAGGACTTCGCGCTGAACCGCCAGCGGTTCCTCGCCGAGCAGGGTTACAGCTACACGATCCTCGACGCGCACGCCCTCGAGGCCGCCTGAGCCGCGTTCAGACGGATGCCTCGGCGACGGGCCGCGCGCGGCGAAGCCGCGTGCCGACCCACCAGGCGAGCCGGTCGAGCGCCATCACGACGAGCCCGAGCACCGCGATGTACGCGACGACCCGGAGCATCTCGAGCAGCGAGCCGAGCGCGCCGAGCGCATCGGTGTCGAGGAACGGGTACGGGAACCGGTCGGGCACCTCGGGCAGCGCCAGCGCGCGCCAGAGGAAGAGGAGCCCGTACACGGCCGGGTAGGCGAGCCACCACGCGGCATCCCGCCACCGCACCACGCGGTGCGGCCCGAACGCGACCCAGTCGACGAGCACCATGAGCGGCACGACGTAGTGCATCGCGAAGATCGCCCGATTGGCGAGCTGGTCGGTCGGGTCCGCGACGAAGAGACCCGGGATCGGGTTCTCGAAGTGGTTGAGCAGGACGTGCGAGACGACCATCGTCGTGAGGATCCAGGTGGTCACCCCGCCGCGCAGGATCGGCGCCGGGGGCGCAGCGCGCCCGCGCCGCACCATCCAGTAGAGCGCGCCCGCGAAGTACGCGAAGACGATGACGTTGCTCTGCGTCGTGAAGTACGCCAGGCGGCGCTCGCCCGCGACGAGTCCCCAGAGCACCACGAGCACGATCCCCACGCGCCACCAGAATGCGGGCGTCGCCCAGACGTTCACGCGCGCCTCCGACTCGGGGCACTCTGCGGGCCGGGTCCGGTCGGCGGCGTCGACGCTCACCCCACCACCTCTTCCTCGTCATCGGGCGGGCGCGTCGCGCACCGCACGCAGAGGCTAGGCGTCGTCGTCGGAGCGTGTCAATGCGTTGAAGATCGGAGCGCTCATCGCCGCGAATAGCGGAGGAACAGCATGCGCTCGCCCGGGATCGCGTGCACGAGCCGCATCGCGCGCGGACGCTCGGTCGCCGACTCCGAGATGCGCGGGGCGGCGCCGCCGACGAGCACCGGGCTGAGCGTCACGCACAGCTCGTCGACGAGGTCGTCCTCGGCAAGCGCCCCGAGCAGGCCGGGCCCGCCCTCCGAGAGGATCGAGCGGAGGCCCCGCCGTCCGAACTCGGCGAAGGCCGCGGCGAGGTCGACGCGCCGGTCGCCCGCGACGATCACGTCGGCGACGCCGTCGAGCGCCTCCCGCCGGTCGGGCGGTGCAGCTGCGCTCGTGACGACGAGCGGCCGCGAGACGGCATCGGCGAAGAACGGATGCTCCGGCTCCAGCTCGAGCCCCGACGAGACCACGGCGAACCGTGGCTGCGGGTCGCGTCCGCGCGCCGCCCGCCACGCGGCATCCGCCTCGACGACCGCGGCACCGCCGTAGCCCTCTGCGCGGACCGTGCCCGAGCCGACGAGCACGACGTCGGCGTGCGACCGGAGCACCGACATGAGCCGCTGGTCCTCGTCGTCGCCGAGGCCGCCGCTGCGCCCGGCGAGCCTCGCCGCGCCGTCGAGGCTCTCGACCATGTTGACCCGGCAGAAGACCGCGTCGGCGCCGCCCGAGTCGACGACGTCGACGGCGTAGGCGGCGTGCATCCGATCCGCGTCGAACGGCCCCCGGTCCGCTGCCGTGGTGCCGGCGGTCACGACGCACCGCCCGGCCGCAGGTTGTGCTCGAGGAACGCCGGCTCGCGCCATCCCTCGATCGCCTCGACCATCCGGACGGCGTCGACCGTCTCGCGCACGTTGTGCACGCGCACGATGCGCGCCCCTCGGTCGATGCAGTACACGGCCGCCGCGAGCGACCCGGCGAGCCGGTCGCGCCGGTCGCGGCGCCCGAGGCTCTCGCCCACGAAGTCCTTGTTCGAGAGGGCGACGAGCAGCGGCGGCCCGATCTCGGCGATCTCGCCGAGGCGCCGTGTCAGCTCGAGCGAGTGCAGCGTGTTCTTGTTCAGGTCGTGCCCGGGATCGATGACGATGCGTTCGTCGGGCACGCCGTGGGCGCGGGCGAGGTCGATGCGTTCGCGGAGGAACGCGGCGACCTCGGCGACGACGTCGCCGTACTCCGGCATCGGGTGCGGCCGGCGCGGCGCGGCGAGGCTGTGCGTGATCACGATCGTCGCGTCGCTGTCGGCGACGACGTCGGCCATGACCGGGTCGTGGATGCCGGTGGTGTCGTTGATCACGTGCGCGCCCGCCGCGATCGCCCGACGCGCCACCTCGGGGTGGAACGTGTCGACCGAGACGACGGCGCCCGATCCGGCGAGCGCGGCGACGACGGGCACCACGCGATCCGCCTCCTCCTCGACCGGGATCGGCGGCCCCGGAGCGAACTTCGCGCCGCCGATGTCGACCCAGTCCGCACCGTCGGCCACCGCGGCCTGCGCCGCCTCGACCGCGCGGTCGAGCGCGAAGGTCGCGCCCCGGTCGTAGAACGAGTCGGGCGTGCGGTTCACGATCGCCATGACCGCGACCTGCCGGGCGAAGTCGAACTCGCGCGGGCCGATGCGGCGGACCATCCCGCTCACGCGGCGCCGATTCCGCCAAGGGGCACCGCGGGGTCGGCGAGCACCGCGGGGTCGACCGCGACGCGGTCGCGGATGAGCCGCTGCACCTCGTCGTTCACGTCCCACACGTTGACGTTCATTCCCGCCACGACCCGCCCGTCGAGGACCCAGAACGCGATGCACTCGCGGGCCGCGAGGTCGCCGCGCACGACGAGGTCGGCGCGCTCCGCGAGCTCGCCGTATCCCGAGTACTCCATGCCGAGGTCGTACTGGTCGGTGTAGAAGTACGGGATCTCGTCGTACTCGAGCGGCTCGCCGGCGAGCACGCGCCCGACGGCGCGCCCGCTCGCGTCGGCGTTCGCCCAATGCTCGACGCGCAGCCGGTGGCCGAGCGTCGGGTTGAACACGTTCGCGACGTCGCCCGCGGCGTACACGCCGTCCGCGCTCGTGCGGAACGAGGCATCCGTCGCGATGCCGTCGTCGACCGTGAGGCGAGCGGATGTCGCGAGCCCGACGTTCGGCGTCGCCCCGATGCCGACGACCACGAGGTCGGCCGGCACCTCCTCGCCGGTCGAGAGGACGACGCCGCGCACGCGGCCCCGCTCGCCGGCGATCGCCGACACCGCGACCTCGGTGCGCACCTCGACGCCGTGCTCGCGGTGGAGTTCGGCGAACATGCCGCCGAGCTCGCGCCCGACCGCGCCGACGAGCGGCGCCTCGCTCCGCCCCAGCACCGTGACGGCGTCGCCGTACCCGCGTGCCGCGGCCGCCACCTCGAGGCCGATCCAGCTCGAACCGATGACCACGACGCGCCGGTCGCCGGCACGGAGCGCGGTGCGCAGGTGCGTGGCGTCGGGCAGCGACCGCAGATGGTGGATGCCGCGGAGACCCGCACCGGGTCCGTCGAAGCGCCGTGGCGATGCGCCGGTCGCGATCAGCAGGCGGTCCCAGGCGAGGTCGCCCGCGTCGGTCTCGAGCGTCCGCGCATCGGCGTCGAGTGCGGTCGCACGCACGCCGAGCCGGAGTTCGACGTCGTGGTCGCGGTACCACGCGGCATCCAGCGGGTAAATGGCGCTCGACGGGTCATCGCCCGCGAGGTACCCCTTCGAGAGCGGGGGCCGTTCGTACGGGCGGCGGCGCTCCTCGGTCACCACCACGATCTCGTCGGCCGACCCGTGCTCGCGCATCGACTCGGCCGCTCGCGCCGCCGTGAGGCCCCCGCCGACGATCACCACCCGTTCGCGTGCCATGTCGCGAGTCTTGCACGGCCTCCCGCGTGCGTCGAAGGCTCATGGCATCCGCTCGCATCGCATTCGAGCAATTCCCAGCCAAGATTCAGCCCACGCGCAGCAGAATCGTTGCATGAGTGACGGACCTCGCATCCTCATCGTCGACGACGAGCCCAACATCCGCGACCTCCTGACGACGAGCCTCCGGTTCGCGGGCTTCGCGGTGCGCGCGGTGGCCAACGGCGCGCAGACCATCTCGGCCGTGCTCGAGGAGGAACCCGACCTGATCATCCTCGACGTCATGCTGCCCGACATGAACGGCTTCGGCGTCACCAAGCGCCTCCGGTCGGCCGGGTACACGGCGCCGATCCTCTTCCTCACCGCGAAGGACGACACGGAGGACAAGATCACCGGCCTCACGGTCGGCGGCGACGACTACGTCACGAAGCCCTTCAGCCTCGACGAGATCGTCGCTCGCATCCGCGCCATCCTGCGCCGCACGATGCACGCCGAGGAGGACGCGGTGATCCGCACCGGCGAGCTCACGATGGACCAGGACACGCACGAGGTGCTCGTGGGCGACGTGCCCGTCGAGCTCTCCCCCACCGAGTTCAAGCTGCTGCGCTACCTGATGCTGAATCCGAACCGGGTGCTGTCGAAGGCCCAGATCCTCGACCACGTCTGGGAGTACGACTTCAACGGCGACGCGGGCATCGTCGAGAGCTACATCTCGTACCTGCGCCGCAAGCTCGACCAGCACTCCTCCGAGCCGCTCATCCAGACCAAGCGCGGCTTCGGGTACATGCTGAAGTCGAAGTCGTAGTACAGGCCCGGTACAGGGAGGATCCGTAGACTCGGCCCGCCATGCACCAGACCCTCGCCGACCGTTGGAGCCGGATCTCGCTCCGGACCAAGATCACGGGCGTCACCGTCCTCATGCTGACGCTCGGCCTCCTGGTCTCCGGCATCGGCACGGCGGCGATGCTGCGCTCGTACGTCGAGTCGCAGCTCGAGGCGAAGCTCGAGTCGATCGCGTCCAGCAGGATCTCCGAGTACCTCACGCGCGGTGACGGCGGCTCGTCTGGATCCGAGGGTGCGTTCGACTTCAACGCCTCCGACGACGTGTTCGTCGCGATCTACGACGCGAACACGGGCATGTTCGTCGACCACAACTGGGGCGCACGCGAACCCGGGGCGTTCCCGCTCATCCCCAAGCAGCTGACGCAGGCGGATGTCTACGCCCAGAACGCCGGCGGCGGGTACCGCGTCTTCTCCCTCCCCGACGCCAACGGCGACCTCACGTTCCGCGGCGTGTACGCCGTCATGTACGCCGACGAGCAGGGCAACCTCGCCCCGATCATCATCGCGATCTCCTCGCAGGACACCGAGCGGCTGCTCGCCGCGTACCTCACGATCTTCCTCGGCTTCGGCATCGGCGTGGTGCTCGTCGGCGCGCTGCTCACCCGCATGCTCGTCACCACCACGTTCACTCCGCTCCGCGAGGTCGAGGCCACGGCCGCCGCGATCGCCGACGGCGACTTCAGCCAGCGGCTCGGCGGCGCGACGCCGAACACCGAGGTCGGGCGCCTGAACCGTTCGCTCAACACGATGCTGAACCGCATCGACCGGGCGTTCCGCGACCGCGCGCGCACGATCGACCAGATGCGCCGCTTCGTCGGGGACGCCTCGCACGAGCTCCGCACCCCGCTGGTCTCGGTGCGCGGCTACGCCGAGCTGTACCGCATGGGCGCCCTGCAGAACCCGGAGGACGTCGCCCAGGCGATGGACCGCATCGAGAAGGAGGCCATCCGCATGGGTGGCCTCGTCGAAGACCTCCTCGCCCTCGCCCGTCTCGACGAGGCGAAGCCGCTCGACCTCGCCGAGGTCGACCTCGTGCCGCTCGCACGCGACGCCGCGCTCGACGCCATGGCGGCGAACCCGGGGCGCACCGTGACCGTCATCGCACCCGAGGCGATCGCCACCGGCTCGACGGAGGTGGTCCCCGCCGACGTCGAGGTCGACCTCGACGCGACGGCGGCGCGTTCGTCGGGCCCCATGGCGTTCGCCGGGGCGACCCTCGCCCGCCTGCGCGGACGTCGCGCGAACGAGCCGGCCGACGACGCCGCCACGCCGCGAGGAGGCCGCCGTAGCGGTCGCGGCGGCGCGACGGCACGGACGGGTCGAGGCGGGTCCGCGCGCGCGACCGTCGCGGCGGATGTCGCCGCGGATGCCTCCGTGACGACGGCTCCCGCCGAGGCCCCGGCAGCGGTCGTCCCGGTGCGCCGGGCGACCGTGCTCGCCGAGGAGAACAAGATCCGCCAGGTGATCACCAACCTGATGGGCAACGCGGTCCGCTTCACGCCCGTCGAGAGCCCGATCGAGATCCGCGTTTCGGTCGATGACGACGCCGAGCGGGCGCTCCTCGAGATCGTGGACCACGGCGAGGGCATCCCGCCCCAGATCCGCGAGAAGATCTTCCAGCGGTTCTGGCGCGCCGACACCTCCCGCACCCGGGAGACGGGCGGATCCGGCCTCGGACTCGCGATCGTCTCGTCGATCGTCTCGGCGCACAACGGCCACGTCGACGTCGTCGAGACGCCGGGCGGTGGAGCAACGTTCCGCGTGGCGCTCCCCCTCGCGGGATCGAGCGCGGCGCCGCAGTCCGTCGCCCACGCCTGAACCACACCCGCGCTCGGCCGCCCGACCTCCACCCGCTCGTCCTCCCGCGCTCGTCCTCCACACGCGCGCGGAAGTCGCGCGCGCCGCCGGTTCGCGAGACACCGCGGCGTGACCGCGCGACACGTAGCTACGGTCGCAGCACCACGACGAGAGGAAGACCATGACGAGGTACCAGGTCGACAGCGAGCAGGTGCACGCCGCGACGCAGGGCATGCAGGCGACGATCGGGCGCATCCAGTCCGAGGTGGCAGCGCTCCTCGCTCAACTCACCGGGCTGCAGGGCTCCTGGTCGGGCCAGGCGTCGTCGGCGTTCCAGGCCGCGGTCGCCGACTGGCGGGTGACGCAGCAGCACGTCGAGCAGAGCCTCGCCGGGCTGAACCAGGCGCTCGGGGCCGCCGCGATGCACTACGCCGATGCCGAGCAGTCGAACGCGCGCCTGTTCGTGCGGTGAGCCGCCGGGCGGCCTGCTCGCGGCTCGCCCGGACACGACGAAGGGCGCCTCCCGGAGGAGGCGCCCTTCGCGCGTGGTGCGGCGGATGCCGCGGTGCGGATCGGGATCCGCGGGAGGACTAGAAGTCCATGCCGCCCGTCGGGTCGGCGGGAGCGGCAGCGACCTTCTCCGGCTTGTCGGCGACGACGGCCTCGGTGGTGAGGAAGAGGCCGGCGATCGACGCGGCGTTCTGCAGCGCCGAGCGGGTCACCTTGGCGGGGTCGATGATGCCCTGCGCGAGCAGGTCGCCGTACTCGCCGGTCGCGGCGTTCAGGCCGTGGCCCGCGGGGAGCTCCGAGACCTTGTTCGCCACGACGCCCGGCTCGAGGCCGGCGTTGAGGGCGATCTGCTTGAGCGGAGCCTCGATGGCGACCTTGACGATGTTCGCACCGGTCGCCTCGTCGCCCACGAGCTCGAGCTTGCCGAACGCGACCTTGCCGGCCTGGATGAGCGCGACGCCACCACCGGCGACGATGCCCTCCTCGACGGCGGCCTTCGCGTTGCGGACGGCGTCCTCGATGCGGTGCTTGCGCTCCTTGAGCTCGACCTCGGTGGCCGCGCCCGCCTTGATGACGGCGACGCCGCCGGCGAGCTTGGCGAGGCGCTCCTGCAGCTTCTCGCGGTCGTAGTCCGAGTCGGTGTTCTCGATCTCCGAACGGATCTGGGCCACGCGGCCGGCGATCTGGTCGGGGTCGCCCGCGCCCTCGACGATGGTCGTCTCGTCCTTGGTGATGACGACCTTGCGGGCCTGGCCGAGCAGGTCGAGGGTCGCGTTCTCGAGCTTGAGGCCGACCTCCTCGGAGATGACCTGGCCGCCGGTGAGGATCGCGATGTCCTGGAGCTGGGCCTTGCGGCGGTCGCCGAAGCCCGGCGCCTTGACGGCGACCGACTTGAAGATGCCGCGGATCTTGTTCACGACGAGCGTGGCCAGGGCCTCGCCGTCGACGTCCTCGGCGATGATCAGGAGCTGCTTGCCCGACTGGATCACCTTGTCGACGATCGGGAGCAGGTCCTTGATGTTCGAGATCTTCTGGTTGGCGATGAGGATGTACGGGTCCTCGAAGACCGCCTCCTGGCGCTCCGGGTCGGTGACGAAGTACGCCGACAGGTAGCCCTTGTCGAAGCGCATGCCCTCGGTCAGCTCGAGCTCGGTGCCGAAGGTGTTCGACTCCTCGACGGTGACGACGCCCTCCTTGCCGACCTTGTCGATCGCCTCGGCGATGATCTCGCCGATCTGCGGGTCTGCGGCCGAGATGGACGCGGTCGCGGCGATCTCGTCCTTGGTCTCGACCTCCTTGGCGGCGGCGAGGAGCTCCTCCGAGACGGCCGAGACGGCCTTCTCGATGCCGCGCTTCAGCGAGATGGGGTCGGCACCGGCGGCCACGTTGCGGAGGCCCTCGCGCACGAGCGCCTGGGCGAGCACGACCGAGGTCGTGGTGCCGTCACCGGCGACGTCGTCGGTCTTCTTCGCGACCTCCTTGACGAGCTCCGCACCGATCTTCTCGTACGGGTCGTCGAGCTCGATCTCCTTGGCGATCGACACGCCGTCGTTCGTGATCGTGGGGGCGCCCCACTTCTTCTCGAGCACGACGTTGCGGCCGCGCGGGCCGAGGGTCACCTTGACCGCGTCGGCGAGCGTGTTGAGGCCACGCTCGAGGCCGCGACGGGCCTCCTCATCGAAAGCAATGATCTTTGCCATGTGTGTCTCTCGTCCCTTCCCGGACGTCTAAGAACCGTGGGTTGGCACTCGAAACGAGTGAGTGCTAAACCGATTCTGGCACTCGCCTGCGTCGAGTGCAAGCGAGCGTGACGTCGGTTCGCGGCGCGCGGACATGCGGAAGCGCCGCCGGGGGCATCCGGCGGCGCTTCCGAAGAATCGAACTCAGGCGGGGCGGACCGCCTCGGCCTGCGGGCCCTTCGAGCCGGAGCCCACCTCGAAGGTGACCTGCTGGCCCTCCTCGAGGACCTTGTAGCCGGACATGTCGATGGCGGAGTAGTGGACGAAGACGTCCTGGCCCCCACCGTCGACGGTGATGAATCCGTATCCCTTTTCAGCGTTGAACCACTTCACGGTTCCGTTCGCCATGCGTTGCTCCCATGTTGCCGTGTATCGAAGTCAGCACGTGCCGTCGGCTGTACCGGGCCGTCGTCGTGCCGACGTCGACGACGGGGACCGGCGCCGGGTGCTCACACGGGTGTTTCGAGCGGCCGTTTCTAGATACTCACGGCGCGGCGGCCGTGCACAAGACTTCGAACGCAACGATTGGTCGCAGAATGGCAACGATTCGGTCACCGGCTCATTCGGCGACCGCGTCCGCGTAGTCCGCACCGAGGACCACGACGAGCTGCATGCCCTCCTCGCCGAACTCCTCCGACAGCCTCACCTCGGCCTCGGGGAGCTGCTGGGCGACGCCGCGTGCCGCACCTTCGAGGTCGGCCGAGGCGTAGTAGACGACGGTCTGCTCGATGTCGTTGCGGTCGGCGTTCGTGGTGATCCCGACGGGGACACCGGCCGCCGTGAGCGTCTCGCCCGCCCGGGCGGCGAGCCCGGTCGTCGAGGTGCCGTTCAGGACCGCGACGGTCACGTCCGGGGCGAGCGTCGGCTCGGCCGTCGGCACGGCCGAGGCCGGTGCCGTCGGAAGCACCGTGTCGTCGAAGTCGAGCCGCTGGTTGTAGGCGGCGACGGCGGCGATGCCGGCACCCGCGAGCACGACGGTCGCGAGCGCCGCCCATGCGAAGGCCACCCAGCGCCGTCCGCGACGCGCGGGAGCGCGGTGCGCGCCGACCCGGTCCATGCCGTGCGGGATCGAGTCGAACCGGTCGCGGGGGAACTTCTGCACCTGTGGTCCAGTCGGTCGGGGCGCTCAGGCGAGCGGCCGGGCGGTCGGGATGGTTCGGCGCGCGCGCGACTGCGCACGTGCGTCGCGCTGCCGCTGCAGGCGACCGATGAGCATCGGGTCGAACCGCAGGGCGGCCGGCGAGTCGACGAGCGTGCCGAGGAGGCGATAGTACCGGGCGGCGGAGAGTCCGAGTTCCTCGCGGATCGCGTCGGCCTTGCGAGCGGGGTCGCGCCACGACCGCGATTCGAAGGCGAGGATCGCGCGCTGCGCCTCGTCCAGACCGTCCGCGTCCATCTCACCTCGTTCCTCTGCGTCCGCCGTCGACCACATCCTAGAGAGCGGATGCCGCGAGCCCGCCCCACGCGACGGCGCGGCCCGAACGTGAGCGGCCTCGCGCCGATCCGGCCCGCATCGACGCCGACGGGCCGGCCGGCCGCCGGCCGGGAACAGCGTCGCACCGGGACACGTTGCACTCGACGTCCCGCAAAGCTGCGACGATGGAAGACGGCCGGCCGAACCCGAGGAGACCGCATGGCGTACCAGGTGAACAAGTCCGACGACGAGTGGCGCGCAGCCCTCGACGACGAGCAGTACGCGGTGCTGCGCGAGGCCGCGACCGAGCGCCCGTGGACGGGCGAGCTCCTCGACGAGGAACGCGCGGGCGTCTACGCGTGCGCCGCATGCGGCAGCGAGCTCTTCAAGTCGGGCACGAAGTTCGACTCCGGCTGCGGCTGGCCGAGCTTCTACGAGTCCGTGCGCCCCGAGGCGGTCGAGCTCATCGAGGACACCTCGCTCGGGATGGTGCGCACGGAGGTGCGGTGCGCGAACTGCGGCTCCCACCTCGGCCACGTCTTCCCCGATGGCTTCGGCACCCCCACGGGCGACCGGTACTGCATGAACTCGATCGCGCTCGACTTCACCCCCGAGCCCTGATCGTGGGCGCCGCCCGGGACGCGGTCCTCGCGCGTCGGTCCTGGCCGAAGGTGACGGATGCCGCGCCGACCGACGCCGAGCTGCTCGACCTCGTCCAGGCCGCCTCGACCGTCGCCGACCACGCAGCCCTGGCGCCGTGGCGCGTGATCGCGCTGCGCGGCGATGCCCGGGTTCGACTCGGGGAGGCCCTCGTGGAGGCGTCCGGATCCGAGGGCTCCGCCGCGGAGAAGCTCGCGGGCAAGCCGCTCCGCGCTCCCCTGCTCATCGCGCTCGTCGCGGCCGTGCGTCCGCACCCGAAGGTGCCCGCATGGGAGCAGGAGGCGTGCGCCGCCGGCGTCGGCCATACGCTCGCCCTGCTGCTCGACGACGCGGGGTGGGGCGTCATGTGGCGCACCGGGCCGTTCACGCGGCATCCGGCCGTCGCCCGCATGCACGGGCTGGGCGATGGCGAGCACCTGCTCGGCTGGCTCTACGTGGGCGGCCGCAGCGCGGCCGACCGGCCGCAGCGCCGCATCGGGACCCGCGCGGCCGACCGCTTCACGGCGCTCGACTGACGTCGCCGGGCTGCGCGCCCGGCATCGCCGGAACCTCCGCCGCGAGGTGCCGCGCGGGGCGCCAGCGGATGCTCGCGAGCGCCACCGCCACGAGCGCGAGCACGGTGCCGCCGACGGTCGCGAAACCCACCGGCCGTGCCGACGTGGGCAGCAGCAGGTCGAGGGCCAGCGCGACGGCGAGCTGGCCGGCGACGAGGCCGAGCGCGAGCACGAGCACGCCCACGCGCCGCACGAGCACCGCCTGGGCGGCGATGAACACGCACCCGATCGCGCCGCCGGCGTAGAGCCACGGCGCCGTCGGGAACGAGTTCGGCCAGCCGACGGATGCCGCGTGCACGAGCATCACGACGACGAGCACGATCGTGCCGACGAGGAAGTTCGTGAACGTGGCCGCGAGCGCGCTCGCGGACGCGGTGCGCACGCGACCGTTCATCGCCTGCTGCCAGGATGCGCCGACCCCGGCCGAGAAGGGCAGCAGCATGAGCCAGAGCGGGACGGCCTCGGCGACCTGGGCGGACACCGCCCAGCCGATCGCGACGAGCGCCAGCACCGCGCCGGCGATGCGAGTGGGGCTGAGCGGACGCCGACCGCCCGGGCCGAGCCCGATCGCGTCGAACACGACGCCGCCGAGGGTCTGGCCGGCGACGATGGCGACGGTGAAGAGCGCCACGCCCAGGACCCCGGCCGCGAGACCCTGGGTGGCGACGAACCACGCACCGGCGACGCCGCCGAGCAGCATCCACCACGCGAGCCGCCGTGCGCGCACCGCGGTGCGGAGTCGAGCGAGGCCCCGCCGGCCCGCCGGCCACAGCACCGCGAGCAGCGACAGGATCACGAGCCCCGAGCCGAACGAGATCGCCGCCGCGACCGCGAAGTCGTCGAGCTCGCGCGAGAGCTCGCCGTTGACGCGGGACTGCAGGGCGACGAAGCCGCCCGAGACGATCGTGAGCGCGATGGCGACCCACATCGGCATCCGGGAGGGCTCGGCGTGGGCGTGGTGGTGGGCGTGCTCCGGGCCGCCCGGAGCGCCGTGCGAGGGCACCGCCGGAGCCGGCCTCGGAGGACCGGAGGACGTCGACATCGAGCCGGCTACGGGACTCGAACCCGTAACCACCGCTTTACAAGAGCGGTGCGCTACCAATTGCGCCAAGCCGGCATGGAACCCTGCCATCCTACCGAGGCGCCGGCCGGGCACGCACGGCGACGGCCGGGCACGCACGGCGACGGCCGGGCACGCACGGCGACGGCCCGGCCGATCGGCCGGGCTGTCGAGGTCGCGATCGGGGTCAGCCCGCGTCGGGCGTGGGCGTCGGGGTCGGCGTCGCCTCGGACTCCGAGTAGCTCTCGCCGGTGGCCTGGAGGACGAACGCCTGGAACTCGGCGGGGTCCTCGAGGGAGCCGACGTACTGCTTGCCGTTCACGAGCACGGTGGGCGTGCCGGTCACCGACTCGAGGTCGGAGTTCGGGATCGGCTCGGTGAGCGCGCGCTCCGTGGCATCCTGCACCCAGCTCTTGAAGCGGGTGTCGTCGATGCAGGAGTCGACCGACGCGGCCGCCCCCGCCTCCGCCGCGAGGTCCTTGATCTCGTCGTTCGTGAGGCCCGCGGTGAGCTCCTCGGGCTGGTTCTCGAACATGAGCGCGTTGAAGTCGAAGAACGCCTCGGGCGACTCCTCCGCCACGCACGCGGCGGCGTTCGCGGCGCGGAGCGAGTACTGCGTGCCGGCGGACTTGTTCGTCAGGATGGCGATCGGGTGGATCTCGAGCGTCGCGGCGCCCTGCTCGACCATCGTGCGCATCGTCTCGGAGTTCGTCGTCTCGAACTGGCCGCAGAACGGGCACAGGTAGTCGATGTAGACGACGATGTTCGCGACGGTGCCGCTCTCGTCGGGCACCGTCGGGGTCGGCTGGCCGCCCGCCGGGATCGCCGGGGTCTCGACGGCCTCGATGCCGTTCTCGCCGCCGACGAGGAGGATCCCGTCGCTCGCCATGTTCTGCGGGCCGGGGCCCTCCGGACGGATGCTGTTGAAGATCAGGCCGCCGATCAGCGCGGCGACCGCCACGATCGCGAGGACCACGCCGCCCTGGATGAGGAACCTGTTGCGGCGATCGCGCTTGCGCTGCTCCTCACGGAGGACGCGGGCCTTCTCGCGGGCCGCCTCGCGGCGTTGGTTGCGGGTGGGGCGTGGCTCTGATCCGCCAGTGCTCATCGTGGGGTCTACTCCGGGTCGCTGTGGGGGCGCGCGCGCATGCAGGCGCACGCACCGAAGAGTGTAGGAGCGATCACTGGGAATCGTCCAAACGACGCCCGGACGCGGGCTGGACGCGGCATCCGCTCGGCACGCCCCGACCGGTCACGGCCGATGCCGCGGAATCGGCCGCTCGGCGAACCCATGGCATACTGGGTGGGCGTCGACATCGAAGTCGACGTTTCCATTCACAACGGATCGTCCGGCACGTACCTGCCGGTGAAGGAGAACAGAACCATGGCGTCAGTCACGTTCGACAAGGCCACCCGCCTGTACCCCGGTGGCACCCGTCCCGCCGTCGACCAGCTCGACCTCGAGATCGCAGACGGCGAGTTCCTCGTCCTCGTCGGTCCCTCGGGCTGCGGCAAGTCCACCTCGCTCCGCATGCTGGCGGGCCTCGAAGAGGTCAACGAGGGCAACATCTTCATCGGCGACCGCAACGTCACCGACGTGCCGCCGAAGGACCGCGACATCGCGATGGTCTTCCAGAACTACGCGCTGTACCCGCACATGACCGTCGCCGAGAACATGGGCTTCGCGCTCAAGATCGCGGGCGTCGGCAAGGAGGAGCGTGCAGCGCGGGTCCTCGAGGCCGCGAAGCTGCTCGACCTCGAGCCGTACCTCAACCGCAAGCCGAAGGCGCTCTCGGGCGGCCAGCGCCAGCGCGTCGCCATGGGCCGCGCGATCGTGCGCCAGCCGCAGGTGTTCCTCATGGACGAGCCGCTGTCGAACCTCGACGCCAAGCTCCGCGTCCAGACCCGCACCCAGATCGCCTCGCTGCAGCGCCGCCTCGGCGTCACCACGGTCTACGTCACGCACGACCAGACCGAGGCCCTCACCATGGGCGACCGCATCGCGGTGCTGAAGGACGGCGTTCTGCAGCAGGTCGGCACGCCGCGCGAGCTCTACGAGCGGCCGTCGAACGTCTTCGTCGCGGGCTTCATCGGCTCGCCGGCGATGAACCTCTTCCACGCCGACGTCGCCGACGGCGGCGTCAAGTTCGGTTCGTCGGTCGTCCCGGTCGACCGCGAGGCACTCGACTCGGCCTCCGGCTCGGTCGTGACCGTGGGTGTGCGCCCCGAGGACATCGAGGTCTCCACGACCCCGGGTCAGGGCCTCGAGGTGAAGGTCGACCTCGTCGAGGAGCTCGGCGCCGACGGCTACCTCTACGGCCACTCCGAGATCGAGGGCAAGCGCACCGACATCGTCGCGCGCGTCGACGGCCGCAACCACCCGTTCGCGGGCGACACGGTCTACCTGCTCCCGACCCCGAAGCACGTGCACGTCTTCGACGCCGAGTCGGGCGAGCGCCTGCTCAAGGAGGCGGTCGCCAGCTGATCGACTCCGGTCGTCCACGAAGCCGGTCGGGCCCTCGGCCCGGCCGGCTTCGTCGTTCCCCGGTACGCTGTCCATGATGAGCGGCACTCTCTCGATCACGTCGGCGATGACCGACCCCGCACTGCTCGACCTCCCGTGGGACCTCCCACTCGAGGCCTGGCCGAGCGAGAACATCGCCGCGCTGCCCAAGGGCATCTCGCGGCACCTCGTGCGCTTCGCGCACCTCGGCGGGCACGTCGTGGCGATCAAGGAGACGACCGCCGAGATGGCCAAGGGCGAGTACGAGATGCTCCGCACGCTCCAGCGTCTCGAGATCCCGTGCGTCGAGCCGGTGGCCGTGATCACGAACCGCACGGATGCCGACGGCGAGGCCCTGGCGCCCGTGCTCGTGACCCGGCACCTCCGCTTCTCGCTGCCATACCGCGCGCTCTTCTCGCAGACGCTCCGCCCCGATACCGCGACCCGCCTCGTCGACGCCCTCGCGGTGCTGCTCGTGCGCCTGCACATCATCGGGTTCTTCTGGGGCGACGTCTCGCTCTCGAACACGCTGTTCCGGCGCGATGCGGGTGCGTTCGCGGCGTACCTCGTCGACGCCGAGACCGGCAAGCTGTACGAGGGCGGGCTCTCGAACGGCCAGCGCGAGAACGACCTCGAGATCGCCCGGGTGAACATCGCGGGTGAACTGCTCGACCTCGAGGCGGGCGGGCGCGTCGCCGACGAGCTCGACCCCGTGCGCATCTCGAACGGCATCGTCGACGCCTACCGGAACCTGTGGCGCGAGCTCACGGGCAGCGAGTCCTTCGGCATGGCCGAGCGCTGGCGCATCAACGAGCGCGTCAACCGCCTCAACGACCTCGGGTTCGACATCGAGGAGCTCGCGATCCGCACCGACGAGTCGGGCACGACGCTCCGCATCCAGCCCAAGGTCGTCGACGCCGGGCACCACCAGCGGCGCCTGCTGCGCCTCACCGGCCTCGACGCCGGCGAGAACCAGGCGCGTCGACTGCTCAACGACCTCGACTCCTACCGAGCCGCGTACCGGAGGGACGCCGACGAGGAGATGGTGGCCCACGAATGGCTCATGCGCGTGTTCGAGCCGGTCGTGCGCGCGGTGCCGCCCGAGCTGCGCGGCAAGCTGGAGCCCGCCGAGATCTTCCACCAGCTGCTGGAGCACCGGTGGTACATGGCCCAGACGGCGGGGCGCGACATCCCCCTCGCCGAGGCCCTCACCTCGTACATCAACGACGAACTCCGCCATCGCCGCGACGAGGCGACCGTCATCGGGCCGCCGACCGAGGCGATCACGACCGCGATGCCCGCGATCGCACCAGACACCGCGGCCGTGCCGGTGCACGATCCCGACGACGAGGGCGACTGGCGCCTCAAGGTCTGACCCGCCGCGCCCCGCCCGCGCGCCGTTGGTCGAGTAGGACGCGGAGCGCCCGTACCGAGACCGGCCGTCCGGTGGTCGAGTAGGACGCGGAGCGCCCGTACCGAGACCCTGCCCCGGTAGTCGAGTAGGACGCGAAGCGCCCGTACCGAGACC
>NZ_WMLB01000044.1 GCF_009709675.1 Agromyces bracchium
CGGCGAGGGCGTTGTCGTACGAGTCGCCGACGGTTCCGGTGGACGGTTCCGCGCCGAGTTCGATGATCCGGTCGGTGTACACCACGGCAAGGTAGTTCGACCCATGATCGGCGTGATGGACCAGCCCGTCGAGCTTGCCGCCGGCGGTCCATGCGGCCGTGTTCAGTGCCTGCAACGGCAGGATGTCGGCCTGGTTCGGGAACGTGCCGACCACGTTGGTGCGGCGTTTGAAGCTCTCATGTAAAGAGTGGCTCGTAACCGTGTCGCGGCGTCTGGCGCGCGTTCGAAGCGACGACCCTCGCGCCGCGATCCTCGGTCGTGCGCATCGTCACCAGCCGGGATGCCGCCGGCACCGCCTTCCTCAACGCCTTGAGCGGGCGCCCAGCGCTCGTCGAACTGACCGTCGGCACTGTCGTCGACGACCTCCCCCGCGACGACCTCACCGACTCGTCTCGATCCGTTGACCACGCTCGGGTGGGCTACCCGGGCTGAGCGAGTCGCACCGCGATCCTCGCGCTCTCCACGAGCCGATCGACGGCGTCCGCATCGGCACCGAGGTCGGCGGCCTTCGCATGCAGGAGTGCGCTGTCGAGACCTGCCAGCTCCCCCACCGACATCGACTCGACGAGGGTGCGGATCGCTTTCGACGCCTTCCCGCCGCGCAGCGCCGTGGCCGGCGAGGTGAGCACCGCCTCGCGCGCCCCCGCATCGACGACCCTGCGCTCCCCCGCCGCGAAAAGGCCGGCGATCGTTTCGCGCTCGACAGCGGAGAAGTCGACCCGCTTGGGCTGCGTATCCGGGCCGCAGAAGAACGCGTGCTCGCCAAGCTGGGCGAGGAAGCGCCGATGGGCGAGCGGGTCGACGCTCACAGTGCCCGACGCGGTGACCCGGAGGTCCGCGAGCACGACCCAGGGGTCGCAGCAGTCCGGGCACCTTCTGGTGCCGCGCGCCCGGATCTCACGCGAGCACGCGAGCCCGCCCTCCTCGCCACCGACCGGACCGCGCGTGGACTCGTCGTGGCAGTCGGGGAGGCTGTCGAGCACGGCGAACGTCCACGACTCCGCGATGCGGCTGTATTCGCACGGATCGCCGTCGCAGCCGCACGAGCAGGCACCGCGGACGGGACGCGTCTGTTGCTCCGCGTAGCGGATCGCGAGGTAATACGTCCGGTCGGGATCCCGGCGTTGCCGCATCGGCGCACACCACGGATCGACCGGCGGCCCACACACGTCGCTCCCGCTCGGCCGCGGCTGGCGGATGTCGATGCGGACCGCGTCGGGAAGGCAGATGTCATCGCCGCACGCCGAGAGCGCGAATCCGGGCGACACCGTGACCGACCACGGCACCGGGTCCTGGTCGCGCGTACGGGTCGCCTCGACAGCGAGTCCGCACGACACTCCCCACCCGTGCACCATGCGATTGTGTCGTCGGGAACGGCCGAGCACCCACTGCTGGAGGCTATCGAGGTCGGCCGGCCCCACGAGCTGGCCCGGGAACCAGCGCGGGCGCTCGAGCTGCCCGTGGCCGCACCCGCATCCCTCGCCTCCGCACCCGCCGTCGTCGTGACGGCCACCGCAGTCGCGGCATCCCGTGTCCAGGCCGGTCGACGCGAGCCCCAGGTCGACGGTCGTCATCTGCGCGTGCATCTCATCTCCTTCGATCGGGGTGTCATCGCGTCGTAACAACGAAGACCCAGTGGGCGGACCCGCCGGCGGTACCGTCATGCAGCGGGCTCGGGATGCTGGGTGGGAAAGGCGCCACGGAGCCCGAGGGGAAGGCATCTCCCGCCCACAGCCGGTCGAGCTCGTCGTCGCGGAAGACTGTCGAGGCCCAGTCCGCATCAAGCAGCGGGGCTCCCGGATCCTCACCCACCGGCACTCCGGCGACATCGGGCCTCAGGAGCACGAGAACCGCCGAGGTGCCTGCGAAACGGGCGTCCGGCATCATGAACGTGTAGTCGACTGCACCGTCGGCGCCGGCATCGGCCGCCCCGGGGTCGAGGTGGAACTCCTCGAAGGCCGGACCGAGCCGCCCGTCGCCGAATTCGCAGTGCCAGGCTCGCAGCCAGTCCCGGGGCGAGGCGACCGCGGCCGGATCCAGGGCGGACGAGATCGTCAGGCGGAGGCGCGGTTTCTCGAGGAAGTCGTCGTCCGCAGTGGCTGGCCGTCGGCGAGTCCCCGCGGCCGGCCAGACCGCGACCAGATGCGGCGCATCCACTTCCTCGACCGGTTCCCGCTCGAGGGTGAGCACGATGTGCAGCTCGCCCTGGGGATCGTCGTCGCCCGACGGGACAGCCGGCATGACATCGGCCGGAACGGCCTGCGCGATCCCGTCGAACGGAGCCTGGTCGCCGACGTGGATCGCCCAAAGTGCGGCACGGCGCGCGTCGTCGAGCTTCGTTCCGGCGAGATCCGCGTCGAGCGCCAGCCGATCGGCGGCTCCCGCCCGGATGACACCCGTGGCATCCGAACGCACCATCACGACGAGCGCCGCGCTCTGAGCGCCCCGGTCCGTACGCATCGCACGGGAGAGGGCGCGCGACCCGCGGGGGCCTTCGACCTCGATGCGATACGCGGCGACGACTCCTCCCGCCGGTGCCGAGACACGCCCCACCAGTGCGGTCGGCACGAGACGGGCCCGGAACGCCTCGCGCCCGCCCAGCATCCACAGACCCAGCCATCCGTCGGGAGTGGCGAGGTCGGTGGCGTCCATCGGCCGGTCGAAGGCGATCTCGACCACCGGGTCGTCCCGCAGCGCGGCGACGACGTCCGCTGGGTCGGCACTCGGCCACGGGAACATGCCCACGATCTTCGGCGCCGCCGCGGTCGGCACCGGGGGGCGGCCACAGCATTCCTCGAGCCGCTCGGCGAGACAGAGGATCAGGGCGAGCATTTCCCGGTTGGATCGGATGACGGTGCGGGCCCGCTGGTCGACGCGGACGGGCGCGTCGCCGCGCAGCTCGACCGTCGCGAGCGGGATGCAGTCCCCGTCGCATCCGCATCCGCCCGCGCAATCGCGGGGCGCCACGCGGTCCAGGCGAGCGCGTCGCGCCCGGACACCCTCGTCGGCGGCCCCGGGCTGCGGACGGTCCGAGCTCTCCTCGCCCTCTGCGGCCGCGGTGTGTCCCCGTTCCCCGTCGTCCTGACCGCCGAACAGCGCGGAACAGAGCCGGTCGTCCTGCGGATCGCACTCCCCGACGGTGACCCGCACGGCGAACGCCTCCCGGATCATGCTCGGCACGCATCGCGGGTCGCCGTCGCACGGATCCGGCTCCAGCGCGACGACGTCCGTGCCGCACTCGCGATAGCACAGCGAGAGTGTCACCGGCCCTTCAGCCACGGGCTCGCCCTGCGGCCGCCCGCATCCGTCGGTCGGCTGCGACGGGTCGACCTCGATGTCGACGGGCACCACGATCTCGCGGCCCCTGCCATCGACGCCCGCGCCGGCCGTGAGGACGACCGTGCCGGTCTCGGTCGCGTAGACGTCCAGACCGCAGAGGACGCCGCATCCCGTTCCCAGTCGCGTCAAGAGCTCGCGGGTCCCGCGGTGATAGTCCTGCTCGGCCTGCCAGTGCCGCACCTCCATGCGCTTTCGCGGATAGAACGCATTGCGCTCGAAGGCGGCGAGCGGATCGCCGGAAGGCGCAGGAGCGTGGGGGGCGGCGACCGCGCGCGAGGCGGAACGGCGAGCGTCGCCGCATCCGCAGTCGTCCTCTCGCGCGGCTCGAGGGGATCCGATGCCGGCGCTGATATCGGTCATGACGCTTCTCCTTCTCGAGTGGGCACAGGGGCGGGTCGATGGTGCGGGGAGTCTTCGGTTCGCGGGAGCCGGGCGGTTCCGATCCGGATGCCGGGGCCGTCGACATCCGGATCCTGCACCGCATCGTCGAACAGGCCGGGAGGACCTTCGGCGGGAATCGCATCGACGCCGACGACCGCATCGGCGCCCGTCTCGTGAGCGACCGCGCACGTGCGCGCCCAGACATGCGCGGGGCGCTCGCTCTGCACGACGACATCCGCCGCGGCGATCTCGTCCGGGGTGCCGTCGACGATGTGCACGCACAGTCGATGCGCGGTCGTCGCGTGCACGGGAAGCCCGGCATCCCGGGGGTCGATGAGCGCCGACCGATCGAGATACGCGTTCGCGTCGAGCGCGGGCGGACCCGGATCGGCGGCGACCAGCCCTGTCGTGAGCCCCAACGCACTCGTCAGGGGATTCGCGTCCAAGCGCCAGATCTCCGCCGACAGGAGCGGTTCCTCCAGTTCGATGCGCTCGGAGGGGATGCCGGTGCGCCGCGCGATCTCGTCGCGGATGCCGTCCGCCGTACCGCGGCGGGCATGCCGGGCGACGGCGTGCGTGACGCGCTCGCGGCGTCCCGAGGTGTCGGTCCGCGGTGGGAGCTGATCCGGATCGAGGGCCACCCACCGGGCCAGACGGTCGATCCACGGTGCGTCGTCGCGGTCGGGGGCGACCAGCGGCGAGAGCTGCACCGGGAGCTCGTCCAGGAGCGACGACGTGTGCCGCAGCTGGCTCGCCACGAGACCGAGGTACCGGCCGAGCAGCCCGTCCCCGGAGTCGACCTCGGCGGCGCGGTCGAGCGCGCGATCCTCGGGTGTCGTCCGGTAGACGATCGGAAGCCGGGTGACGGGTCCGTCGTCGCCGGTGAGGACGAGCAGCTCGGCGACCGACGCCGACCCCTCCCCGGTCGAGCCGAGCTCGACAGCGACCCACAGGAATCCGTCCTCGCGACAGAAGACGCGCGCGCCGAGGGCGTCCACGGCGGCGGGACGCCACAGCCCCCGCGGGGTCGCCGGCGCGGAGTCGTCGAAGAGGGAGTCTGCCGGTGTCGGCGCGGTCACGGCCGCGGCCGGTCCCTGCGCGGGAGGCTGTTCGACGCGCGTCCAGAGGCGCACCCAGGCACCGTCGGGCAGCGGTTCGGCCAGGAGGATGCGCACGTCGCGCCAGCGGTCGTCCGTCGTGGACTCCCGCTCCTGCGGAAGAGGCCGGCCGGCATCGAGGAGCGCGATCCCTCGCCGCGAAGGCAGTGTCTCGGGCCCCGCGAGCACGAGGGATCCGCGGGAGACCTCGAGGGAGTGCAGCGCAGCGTCGGTCCAGTCGCCGCGACCCAGCCAGCGGTACACGCTCATGTCTGCACGCCGATCCACTCGACCGTCCACTTCAGCGTGAACGACGCGATGTCGGCGAGCGCCGGCGCGGCGATCAGCCCGATCGGATTCACCTCGATGAGCGTTCCGCGGACCGGATCGGTCAGCACCGCGCGCAGCAGCGGCACGACCACGCGGAAGCGGCCCGGCTCGCTCGCCTCGATGTGCGGTGGACCGTCCAGAAGGCACGGTGTCCCGTGCGGGGCCTGCGCGGCGGTGACCTCGCGCGGGCCGACGATGCGCGCGACGTACGCGGGGATGTCGCCGAAGCCGGCTTCCGACGTGTCGACATCCGTCCACAGCGCCCACGGCGCGACACCCTGCGCGGAACGAACTCGCCACACGGTCTCTCCCGCGACGGTCGCGCCGCTGCCGGCGTACGGCGTGGGGGGCGGGTTGAGAAGCCTCCGGCCCGAGTCATCCGGAGGGCCCAGAAGCCGACAGGACTGCACGTCGACGTCGGCGAGGACAACGTGGATGCCGGCCGAGACCTGGCCGGGCTCGCGCCACTCGAGCGCGGGGCCGTCGTCGCGGCGCACGGCACCCTCCGTCGCGCACGCGCCCGGCCGTGTGTCCACCGCGGCTTCGTCGTCGTCCCGCCACCGCAGCACGAGGGTGAACCGGATCGGGCCGCCGTCCACGCCCCCGGCGACAGCGGGGATCGCCGCCACGCGTGCATCCGGCACGACGAGCTCACGGCCCGCCGCATCGAGCGCATACCCGGCCCCGACGGTGACCGACGTGCCTCCCCGGCCTCCGGTGACGGCGAGCCCGGCCGCGATGCCCCAGCCGTGGAGCATCCGGTTGTGCAACCGTCGCAGGCCGGTGTCGACATCCTGCTCGGCGTTGAGGTCGTCGGCGGTCAGGAGCTGGCCGGCGAAGAACCGCGGGCTGCGGGCGCGCGGCAGTGCGGGATCTGCGAGAGTCATGGCTCCTCCTCAGGGGATGCCGGGATGGCGGGCCTCGGCGCCGGGAGGAGCGCGAGCCACGTGACGGCGATGCGGGAGATGCGCGACTCCGATCCGGCACGCCCTGCGGCGGCGGCGTCGATCCGGGCGAGAAGCGCCGCGTCCGGCCGGACGTGATGGCGGACCGTCACGTCGAAGCCGGTCGCCGTGACGTTGCGGGCATCGATGCTCGTACCGGTCACGGTCATGGTCGCCGCGACACCGCCATCGCGGAGCAGGTCGATCGTCGACGGGGCGGGACCGGCCGCCATCGCAACGACGGCAGGTGCGCCCGCGAGCCGATGGGCGCCCAGATCCACGTGCACCGACCAGGCGAGGTCGGTGGGCCATTCCATCCCGCCGTCCGCCCGCGCGACCGCGACCGTGGGCGAGCCCCGCTCGATGGTACCGGCGAGGGTGCGGGCCGGGCCGGGCCGCCGCATCCACTGCCGGTCGCCGTCGCCCGTGTGCACGACGCCTCCGGCGTCGAGCCGTGCGAGGGGCACATCCCGCTCGTCGTGGGATCCTGGGTCGGCGAGCCGCACCTGCGCGGCGGGACCGTCGCGGTCGACGCGGAGGACCACCGAGCGGTCGGAGCCGAGACCTTTCTCGCGACCGGGGTTCCACCGGCACGTCGCTGCGAGCACGCCGACGCGACCGCAGCGATCGATCGCGATCCCCGGGCCGACGACGAGCGCCTCGCCTTCCACCGACACGTCGAGGCCGGCCGATACGCCCCACGTGCGGTGGGCCGCGGAATGATGCTGCGCGAGCCGCGCGGTGCGCAGCTTCGAGTCGTCGCGAAGATCGCGCGCGCGCAGCCATTCCCCGTCGATGTGCTGCATCCGCGGCGCCGCGGCCGCAGACCGGGACCGTGCGTTCATGGGCGGCCCTCCGGTGCGGTCAGGGTCAGCTTCACGGCACCCGCGATCGCGAGCTCGGCGCCGCACAACGGGATGTCGCCGCAGTCGCGGTCATGTCCGGGCTCCTCGCGGGTGAGACGGAGGTCGTCGACATGATCGACGGCGGCGAGCGCATCGAGCATCTGCAGGATCTCCGTGCGGCGCACCGTCCGCCCGAACACCCAGCCCCTCTCGGACGAGCCGCCGGTGACCGGATGCAGGAACCGGCGCAACGCGGTCGTGGCGGCGTCACGCACGGCCGCGGGGGCGAAGCCGCGGCGCGGCACTATCGTCGCGGAGACGCCGATCGAGACGTAGTCGGGACCCGTGACGAAGAACCGGGTCCCCACGGTGCGGCCGGCGGCCAGCTGCGCGCGGATGCTCCGCAGTGCTCCGGCGGTGGGCTCGGGCCGCGACACCGGCAACCACGGCACGACGACCACGGTGACGCATCCGTCGGCGACGAGCCCGTGAAGCCTTGGATCGGTCTGCGGCAGAGCGCGAGCGCGAGCGAGCGCGACCCCCGGAGTGGCGAGCGCGATCCGCTCGAGATCGAGCGCGGTGACCGCTCGCTCCGGAACCGCGAGGCCCCGGACCTCGGCGAGCGGGAGATCGTCGAGGCTCGGGACCCCGTGCTCGCGCACCCGCTCGGCGAGTCGTTCGTGCACCCACATGGCGCGCTCGGCTCGCGCCGCGGTCTGGGCGAGATCCTCGGCGGGAGATCCCGGCCGCAGCCCTGCCAGCACGTCGAAGCCGGGCGCACCGGCCCCTCCCGCGGCGACAGCGATCGGCGGTCGGACGAATCCCACCCCCGCAGATGTGGTCCACAAGCCCTCGACATGCACCTGCGACGCCGGCGGCACCACATCGCCCCAGCGGCCATCGCCGAAACGCAGCGTCAGGCCGTCCGGTTCGAGCACCGCCGCCATGTCCCGCGGGCCGGCCAGGGCGAGGTCGGAGACGACGCGCACCTCGCGAACGGCCCCCTGGTCGACGAGCCACACCGTGGGTGCCTGGTCGCACCAGGCGTGGGGAAGCTTTATCCGCTCCCCGGGAACGCCCGCGGCCGGGGCGACGGAGGCGCCCCCGTAGCGACGCGCGGCGATCGCCTCACCCGCGTCGAGGTGGATGCCGCCGAGGCGCGGCGGCGCGTCGTGTCGACCCGAGGCGATCCGGCAGCGCACCCAGATCAGCGAGCGGCCCGCGAAGACCCCCGCCGCCTGGTCGCCCAGCGTCTGCACCCCGACGGCGGGCAGGAGGATCCGGACGCGGCCGCTCCTCGTCAGCGACGCCGTCGCGTCCTCGGCCGGCAGCAGGATCCACTGCGCACCGTCCCACACCTCCCAGACGGCCGTGACGGAATGGTGCGCACCGGAACCGTCCACCTCGGTGCGGTCGGTCGTGTCCGCCTGCACGAGCCACAGATCGAGCGGCCCGGACTGCAAGGGGGCCGACGGTTCGATCCCGAGGACGAAAGCGTCCCCGGTGGTCGGGTCGTCGCCGAATGCAGCGACCGCTCGCTGCGCCGCCCACTCCCTGGTGAGGTCCGCGCACGCCGAGCGGTAGTCGTCGTCGGCGGCGTCCGCCGAGGCCCGCGCGACGACGACGATCGCGGCGCCGGTCACGGCGACGTCCTCCACGAGCGTCAAGGGCACGGGATCTCCGTCGCGGTGGGCGTCCGCCGATTCTCCCGCCGGCACGACCGTGCCCGGGGGCGCGCTCACCCGCACGAGGCACCGGGATGCGCGTGCCGGCGCGGGAGCGAAGCCCGCGAGCTCGAGCAGGAGCCGGCGCTCCCGGGCCGCCACCGCGCTGGAGCGGTAGCTGTCGGTCTCGACGAGCCACGCCACCAGCTCCAGCAGGGCGATCCCCGGATCGCTCGTGTTCTGGTCCGTCCACTCCGGAGCGACCAGTGGCAGCTGCGCGCGGCCTTCGCGGACGAGGTCGTCCCATCGCAGCGTGTCGGTGACGGGCGGGAACAGGGGCATCACACACCTCCGCTCAGGCGCACGGCGAGCTGGCCGGCGCAGACGATCTCGTCGGTCGCGAGCGCGACCGTGTCGCCCATCGGCGAATCGTCCACCGTGAGGACGAGGCCCGTCGCGGCATCCACTCCGTCGATCGCTTCGAGGACGCGCGCCACATCGCTCACGTGGACTCCGACGCCGAACTCCCATCCCGTGCCCTCGGGACCGCCGTCGAGCGGGTGGAGGAAAGTGGCGAGGCGCGCGAGCGCACGTTCCCGCACGACTCCCGGACTCGCGGAGGCGAGGGGGATCACGCTGACCGAGACGCCAACGGGGCGGTACGCGGGGCCGTCGACGGTGACCGTCGATCCCACCGCCGCCGGCGAGGCCGCGACCACGGCGTCGTGCACGACCGTGCGCAGAGCCGCACCCGGTGCGGGGCGTGCGCTGCCGTCGCGCGGCACGATGACCACCCGGACAGCACCGGGCCGCGCCCTCCCCCACCGATCCCTCGCACCCACGGCGCGGGCGCGCACCACGGCGGGTGAGGCCTCGCAGGCGATCGCCTCCACATCCGACTCGGTCAACGCCAGACGGCGATGGCGGAGGAGCGCCGGGGCCCTGCGCAGTGCCGCATCGAGTCCCTCCGCCTCGGCACCGCCCGTCGCCGGCAGCGGATTCACGATCTCGCTGATCGGGACGGCATTGAGGAGCTGCGAGATGGCTCCCGTGGGGACGTTGCCGCTGCGGCCATCCGTCGTGCTGTAGCGGCGCAGGCGCACGTTGTCGATTCCGGAGGGCAGCGGCCGGCCGTGGACGGCATCGCCGAACAGGAACCGCCCCTGGGCGCTGTCGACGACGAAGACACGGTCGGAGCCTGCTGCGCCCCCGAGGGCGTCGACCCGTCTCCACGGCACCCACACCTCGGTCACTCGGCGTGTCCGGGAGTCGATGACCGGCCGCACGGTCGCCGGGTCGATCCCCTCGCGCCGAAGGGTGCGATCGAGGACCTCCCGGTCGAGATCGGCCCGGTCGCCGTCCAGCTCACGGACCTCCAGCAGCACGTCCTCGGCGATGGGGAACCGCTGGGCGATCATCACCTGGCCGGCGGTCCCGTCACCCGAGCCCAGCACCTCGCCCTCTATCGATTCGCTCTGCACCACCTCGACCGCGTGCGGCGCGAGGGAGGCGAGCGTCAGCGACGGCGGCGGCCGATGCGCATCGAAGGACGCTCGCACCCACGTCCGCGGTTCGCCGAAACGCGACGGCGGCGCGGGGACCAGCCGTGCGCCGCCGAACGCCCGGGGCACCGGGGTGCGCGCGACGACGAGCTCGCCGGATGCCTCCGCGACGATGACGGATGCCTGACCCTGCGCATCCGTGAGCAGGAGCCGGTCGCCCGGCGCGAACCGCAGGCCGGCGCCGCGTCCGGCGAGGGTGATCCGCGTGCCGAGGGCGCCGACGACGGTCACTCCTGCCGCGGCATCCGTCCCCGGCCACAGAAGGCGCACGACACCCGGTCGCCGGAATCCGTCTGTGCCGTCCTCGACGGGCAGACGCACCCATCCCCGGCCGTCCCATCCCTCCCAGACGGGACGATGCGGGCTCGCCCAGGGCGACGGCGTCGCGGGCTGCATCCACAGTCCGATCCAGCCCGCGGGCAGCTCCGCGTCGAATCCGACGTAGAGGCAGGGCGCCGACTCGCCCATCGGAACGAACGGGGTGCTTCCCGTGGACGGCCACGCGACCGCGCCGGTCAGGTCGTCCCAGCGATGCACGTCGTGCACCCGGACCGCGGCCGCGTTCGACGACTCGGAACGGTGCGTGTAGAACACCTCGATCCGGTCGATGACGGGCGGTCGCGGTTCGACCACTGAGAGGAAGTTCGTCGTGTTCTTCGGGTCGACCCAGCTGACCAGCGTCATCCGCGCGAACGTGCCCCCGGCGAGCCGGGCGCGCAGCCAGCGACGGACGTCGCCGTCGAGGTCGACGTCGCTGATGTCGTCGGGCACAGTGAAGTGCAGGGCGCCGGAGTCCATCAACGACACGACGCGCTCGTCGCCGGACACCCCGAGGGCCCGCCAGGTGGTTCCGTCGTAGTACTCCCAGTCGACCCTGGGGGGCGTGAGCTTCGTCGTCTCCGGGCGGGCGAGCTCCACCGCGAGCGCCGTCGGGCTGAGCCGCGACAGCCGATCGATGGCGGTGGCGAGCTTGGCCTTCGCCCGGTCGATGTCGGCGCGGACCACGTCGAGGCGGGCGCGGGTCTGGTCGAGGAATACTCGCGGCTCCTGGGCGAGGAGGTCGTTCGGCACGGCGAACGGAGGAAGCAGCGGGGTCAGCGCATTGAGCGCCGTGTACGCCGAGTCGATGTCGAACCCCTGCGACACCAGCGCCCCCGCCGCCACCGGGACGTTCGCGGTGGCGAGCGCGCCGCCGGCGACGGCGGCCGCATCGCGGATGTCGTCGACCTCGTCGCGGACCGCCTGGATGCCGACGATGAGGTCCACCCGCAGTTTCGCGAACCACGCCGTCGCCGTCTCCCCGACCGCGTCGATGGCCGGTCCGAGCAGATCGGGGAGGTGGGCCTTCGCGTCATCGAGATGCACGATGGCCAGCTCCAGGTCGGCGACGACCCCGGTGGAGAGCAGCGTCACGATCTCGTCGCGCTCCTTGATCGTCGTCGCCGCGGCATCCCGTTGCAGGTCGGCGTTCGCATCCGCCTGTTCGGACGCGGTGCTCGGGCGCTCGATCACGAGCGTGACGCGGCTGCCCGGCCGGGCCGTCGCCGTCGCGCAGGCGAAGTGGAAGGCCGTCCCCCGCTCCGGGGAGGGTCCGAGGGGCGCGAACGTCTTCGTCAGGTCGACGGCCCGTCGGTCCGCGACGCCCTTGTCGAGTTCCAGCCCTCGTTTCACCACGAGCGTCAGCTGCGTCCCCTCATCGATCCGCTGCGGCGCAGTGAGATCGTCCAGGGCGTTGAGGACGACGCGCCGAGGGGTCGTCTTGTCGCGCGGATCACTGGCGCGCCGAGCCGCCGAGACGTCCACACCGAATCGCACGTCGCGGAGCTGCGCGAGGCCCACCGCGAGCCCCTCCCGGTGGGTGGGACCGAGGGAGGACGGGACGGGATCCGCGGCCAAGGGGTCGCCGGGGACGAGCTGGAGGTCGTCAGTCCCGGTGCTCTCGTCGCGCTGAACGAGCACGAGCCCCGGATCGTCTTTGCGATCGGCCCACGCGATCGTCGCCGTCGCGGGCGCGCCCGGGCTTGTGCGACGGAACACGCGCAGCCGCCGATGCTCGTTGAGCACGGCGAGCCGCAATCGGGAGACGGTCGGCAGCGGTGCGCCGTCTGGCAGGTCAAAGGGGGCGGTGAGCCTGCCGCGGATCCAGTAGGTGCGGTGCCCGTCGACCTCGAGAGGCACCGCGGTGGCCACGGGAGCGACGAGACGGACCGTGCCCGAGCGGGTGAGCCCGGCGGTGCCGTCGACCGAGTCGTCGTCGCCGGCGGCGTCGGCCGACGCCACGCTGCGTGCGAACGGGCGCCAGGTCGTGCCGTCCCACCACTCCCATTCGATCGGAAGGGGATGCGGCGGCGGCACCGAGATCCCGAACTCGAGCTCGACGACCGACCGGCCGTCGAAGGCCAGCAGCTCGTCGTGGCCGACGTACAGTTCCCGATCGACGGCGCGCGGGTCGCCGAAGATCGCAAAGGCGCGATGCCCGAGGACGTCTGCGGAGTGATCCTGCTCCGCATCCGATCCCGGGAGGACGCTGTGCACCTCGGCGATGGCCGCCGACGAGATCGCGACATCGTCCTGCGTCTCGAACACGACGGGAGCGTCGCGCCCCGGCACCGCCGCCCCGATCCGTGCGCCACGCGGCACCAGGCTGGAGCGGGTGCCGGGCGGCGCGATCATGACCACGTGCGTGCGGGCGCCCTGCGCGGGCAGGCGGGATCCGCCCAGCATGTCCAGGAGCACGGCGAGGCGGTGATCGGGCACCTGGGCGAGGCGGCGCTGGAGCAGTTCGAACTGCCCCGCCGCGATCTCGGCGAGGCCGCGCCCCGGTCCGCCCTCCTCGGGGAGCCACTCCGGCACGAATGACGTGCGCGCGTCGAGCAGTTCGGCGAGGATCTCATCGCGGTTCCGGGACAGGAGCCGGTCGGATGCCGGGGGCAGCCTCATGTCGCACCTGCCTCGTGGAGGAAGAACGGATAGACGAGGTTGTAGAAGGTGTTCGCCGAGCGCAGCCGGTAGGCGATGCGCACATCGAGCCGGCCCCGCGCGCGATCGGCGACCTCGACGCGCACCTCCTGGACGTCGATGCGCGGCTCCCACAGGACGAGCGACGTCTCCACGCGATGCCGGATGAGCGCCGCCGTGGTGCTCGAGATGGGCTCGAAGAGGAAGTCCTCCAGTCCGGCGCCGAAGTCCGGTCTGAGAACCCGCTCGTTCCTGCGGCATCCGAGAATCAGCCGGATGGACTGCGCCACCTTGTCGGGGCCCGCCGACAGTGCCGCCTCCCCGGCGGTCTCGACGGCGGCGGGCGACGCCCAGCCTCGCCCGAGGATGCGTGCGTCGTGGGGCGTGCCCAGTGCGCCGTTGCTCATCTCAGCCTCCCACCAGGACCGTGACGCAGCCCGAGACGATGGGGGCGCCGCACGCGGCGAGATCCCCCAGGCGCGCCGCAGGGCGTCCGCCAATCAGCACGGATCCGCTGCCCTTGGAGATCGGGCTGGGCGGATGCACCGTCGGCGGCGGGAACGCGCAGGTGTGCAGATCGCCGAGCACGGCCGCCGGCAGGCCGCCGATGAGGACGGTGGCGACGCCGGGGCCGGTGACGACGCCGGGGTGACCCGATTGGTCGGTCACGCGGGCTGCGGGTGGCATCCTCATCCCTCCTCAGTTGATGGTCACGAGCGATCCGCTGATTCGGAGGGTCGAATCGGCTTTGACGGTGGTAGTCGCGGCGGACACGTCGGCGGTCACATCGCCGGAGAGCTTCGCCTGCGGTGCGCTCACCTCGACGGACTTCGCCCCCTCCAGCGAGACGTCGCCGTCGATCGTGAGCGTGAGCGAGCCCATGCCGTTGGCGAAGGAGATGTGCACCTTCGTGGCGCCGAGCTCGAGGGTGTGTCCCCGCGCGTGCGTGAGCGAGATCTTCTGCTCCAGATCGTCGAAGACGAGCGCATGACCGCCGGGGGTCTTCAGCACGCGCTTGTACTCGGCGTCGAGCGGCTGGTCGATAGGCGGATCGCCCGCGGCCTTCCAGACGCTGCCGACGACGACCGGCCAGTCGGGATGCCCGTGCTCGAATGCGACGACGACCGCATCCCCGACCTGCGGCATGCACCACAGCCCGTAGCCCTCGCCAGCGAACGGCGCGCACACCGGCGCCCAGGCCTCGACGTCGGGGTTCCACGGAAGGCGGACCTTGACGCGCCCCAGCATGAGGGAATCGAGGATCTCGACCACCTCGGCGATCACGACGCCCTCGACGCGGGTCTCCCGCGTCGACGCATCATCCTCGAGGAACTGATCCGTCCACTGCATGCCGTCACCTCCCCAGAGCCAGATCGAGCAGGCCGCCGCGCACCGGGACGGCGCCCTGGGCCGGTGCGGGGATCGCGCCGAACCAGATCTCCTTGCGCGCGGTGAAACCCGTGCGCCAGCCACCCCCGTCGAGGGTGTGCGTCACGGAGGTCAGACGCCACAGGCCGCCGTACGTCTCGCCCACGCCTTCGATCCGGACGACGTGACCGGCCTTGAGCGCCGCGTCGCCCGCACAGGTCCCTTTCGCCGTGAGCCGCTTGTTGAGGATGGGAAGGAGCTTGCCCAGCACGACCCGGGAAGCCGTCGCGGGCGAGACCGCCTCGTTCACGAGCGTCGATTCCGCCTTCTTGCCGGCCTTCTTCCCGAAACCGTGCGACACGTCGATGTCGAGAGCCTGCCGGTCCCAGTCGTAGCCGACGCTCACCGTCAGCTGCAGCTTGATCGACGGCACCCACACGCGGACCGTGACGTTCGCGACCTGCCCGACCTGGCTGAATCGCGGAGCGAAGTCGAGCAGCGAATGCCCGTAGCGCAGCGTCGTGTCCGCGCTGATGTGCGACGCGGGTGACATCAGCCGCAGCTTCAGCCCCGCGGGTTCGCCTTCGTGGTCGATGGCCAGCTCCCACGCGTTCTCCGCGGCGACCTGCTTGAGGAACTCCAGCGAGGTCTGCCCCGCCTGGTGGCGCACGAGGCTCTGGGCGATCTTCGGATCGCTCAGAGACGCCGCCGCGCCCACCCCGCCCACCGCGGCCGAGATCGCTGCACCGACGGGGTCGATCATCGGCAGCATCCCGTGCTCGAGCGTCACGATCGGAGCGACCGCGAGATCCGGCATCGGCATCACACCGACCGTCGGGATGGGGATGCCGAACCACCGCGAGGGGGACGACTCCGCGAGACGGGTGCGGCGGTCCTGCGCGACGACGGTCATCGTCGGCATCCCGCCGCTCGGGAACATCGCGTCGCTGCCGACGATCTGTCCGGCGAAGACGCGTCGGGGCTGGTCGGGTGCGTATCCCAGCCACAGCTCGACGGGCGTGTCCAGCCGGAAGAGCGGATCGTCGAGCCAGCGCAGCGCCTCGTTCGCGACCGAGATCTCGAGCCGGTCGGCATCGCCCAGCCCCCCCGTCGCGCTCACGCCCGTCACCGATGCCCGCAGTGTCGCAGGCGATGGCCGGCCGTCGAAAACGAGGCGGAGGTCGGGGGCGTACCCGGGTGCCAGGCTCATGACGCCTCCCGGGCGGGGCGTGCGACGTGGACGACGCCCTGCGGATCGGTGTACGGAAGCCGTGGGATCGTCAAGACCGCGCCGACCGTCAGCGAACGCGGATCCGTGATGCCGTTGCGGATCGCGATGGGGCGCCAGGATGTCGCATCCCCATACTCGCAGTAGGCCAGGACGGCGAGGGTGTCCCCCTCGGACACGACGTGGGTCTTGGTGTAGTCGACCGTCTGCCGCTTGATCTCCTTCGCCTCGAGCTCGACGTTGCGGTACTCGCTCAGGGTCACCTTGAGACGCGCCCGCAGCGGAGTCCCGTCCGCGCGGAACAGCACGAAGCTCTGCGAGGCCTTCTGCACGATGCAGGTGAAGGTGAACTCGCCCCATGCGAACACGACGGGTGGCGGCGCGTGCAGATCCGGATCGATGTCCATGAGCGAGGTCACGTCGCGCACCAGGACGCGGACGTCGGTTCCGGCCGGGCCGGCCGGGTTCTCCTCGGTCGTGTCCACGAGGAGATCGAGCTGTATCGTCTGCGCGTTGCCGTTGACGAATTGCACGAGCGGTGCGGACAGCCCCGGAACGGCGAGCTGGGCGAAGGTCGACTCGCGGTCGACCGTGTACTCCTCCGGGTTGAACTGCACCGACACGCGGCGGCCCGTGACGAGATTCGTCAGGGTGGCCTTCTCGAGTGAGCTCATGCGGTCCACCCCCTGCGCTCGCGCGCGGCGGTGACGCGCCGGTCGAGTTCGCCGACGACCCGCTCGACGACGGCCGGGATGTCGGCGGCGCCGAGGACGGGGACGGCCGTCGGCGCCTGCTCGTCGCTCCACCGCGCGGCGATCGGCGGGATCGTCGCGGGAGTCGCCGGCGGCGCGTCCGCCGAAGGGATGCGGGCGGGCAGCACCGGGATCATCGGCACTGCGGGTGCCGGAGCCGGCGACGCCGCCCGACGGGGAAGGGCGCGCCGCACGAGGGGCGCGGGGTGGCCAGGCGTCAGCGACGGCGCATCGATGGCGGCCGGCGCGCCGTTCACGATCGGGAACCACGTCGCGGCGGCCCGTGTCGGAGCACCGTCCGCGGGCGTCCGGTGGTCCGGCGCACGCCCCGCACGGAGGATCCGGGTCGTCGATGCGATGTACGAAGCGGCGAGCGCGATCCGCACGTGGGCGGTGGTCACGGCGCGCCGATGCTCGTGCCGATGCTGGACGAGCGGCCGCAGTGCGACGCGCAGGACGAGGTCGACGGGCGGATGGGCATCGCGCGCGCGCTGCGGGGGGCGCTGCGGCCGCGCCGCGAGCCGCAGCATCGCTCGACGCCGGACGGCGTCCGCGAACTGCCCCGCACGCGGCGGCTGCGCGACCACGATCATGTCAGACCCCCCTGTGCTGCGGCGTTCAGGCTCGAGTTGATCGACGACACCTCGCCGACCCAGGCGCGCCGCTCCCCGTGCGGAAGATCCATCAGTTCCGCCAGGGGCCAATGCAAGTGATACGCGATGAACGCCATCTCGCTCCTCAGCTGAGCGACGGGGTAGGCGCGGATTCCCCCAGGCGCTCACGCCCGGCGGCGAACTCCTCTCCGCACGCGGGGCACACCGCCACCGTGGTCCCGGTGTCGTCGTCCATCGCGTTGATGCGGTTGTAGAGGTCCTGCAGGTAGGCGAGGTCGGCGGCGAAGAGGGTCTCGATCGTCTTCGGTGTGATCGGGTCGATCCCGTCGAGCGCGATGACCACCCGGCTGAGGACGATGACCGTGAGGTAGCTGGGATTGCGCTGCACGCGGGGGTCCTGCAGGGGCAGGATCTCGTCGCCCGCGGTCGCGAGGCGCATCGTCCCCTCCCGGTGCAGGGCGCCGTCCTCGCCGAGGATGCCGACGGGGAGCAGGAATTCGTGCTCGATGCGGACCATGTCAGTTCGCCCTCCGTACGCCCTCGTGAGCGAGTTCGAGCGTCTCCAGCGCGACCTCTGCGGCCTCGGCCGAGAACGACGGTCCGGTGTACTTCGCGGGCCACGCGCGCACGAAGTTCCAGCGCGCGATCTCTTGATTCCGCCGGTCGAGCAGCACGATCGACCCATCGAGACGCTCCATGTCCCCGTCCACGATGCGCTGATGCCAATCGACGAGGTCGCGATCGACGTTCAGTCCCCATTTGAGGACGATGTTGGAGTGCTTCGTCTGTCCGGCGAGCTTGCGCGGTGACTGGTTCCAGCCACCCTCGCGGTGCTCGACGACGTCGACGGTCGAGTCGAGGCCGGTGACCTCGTGGAACGAGCCGCGGCTGATGCCGAGGATCTCGACATGGAAGTTGTGGCTGAGCTGCGGGTCGGTGAACTCGGATACGGGCATGATCTACTCCTCGTGGTGTCGTGTATTCAGGATTCGGATGCTTCCGAACCGCCGTCCCAGATGCCGATGCGGACGACGAGGAACTCCGCCGGGTAGGTCGGCTGGACGCCGATCTCGATGTAGAGGCGGCCGGTCGCCCTCGTCGAGGGAGGGTTGAGCGCGTCGTCGATCCGGACGTAGAACGCCTCCTCGCGGCGGTCACCGAACAGCGCGCCCTTTCGCCACTCCTCGACGAGGAACGCCCCGATCGAGCGCTCGAGCCCGCGCCAAAGCGACCGATCGTTCGGTTCGAATACCGCCCAGCGGATTCCATCGGCGATCGACTCCTCGAGATAGTTGAAGAGCCGACGGATGTTGACGTACTGCCAGTTGCGGTTCTGAATCGTCGTGGTCCGCGCGCCCCACACCACCGGTGCACCTCCCCCCGGTGGGATGCGCAGGGCGCTGACGCCGAAGTCGTTGAGGCCGTCCTGATCGGCGTCGGTCAGCCGGCGCTCGAGGCCGAGTGCCCCGCGAATGTTCGTGTTCGCGGGGGCTTTGTGGACGCCGTCCTGTTCATCCGTCCGGGCGTAGATCCCCGCCAGATGCCCTGAGGGCGGCCACGACTCGAGGAGCTTGGTGGCCGGATTCACGATCTGGATCCAGGGGTAGTACAGCGTCGCGAAGCCGCGGTTGTCGCCCGTGGCGCCGGCCGCCTGCGCGACGGCGTCGGACGGCTCCGACCCTCGGATCGGATCGAGGATCGCGACGCGGTCGCCGAGCAGCTCGCAATGCGCCACGAGGGCGGCGTGCGCCGCGGCGGTCGTCGCCCCGGGGATCGCGACGATCGACACGCGATCGAAGGGAGCCAGGGTGGCGAGCACATCCGTGGGATCGGCGATGAGGTCGGTCCAGGACTGGCCACGGTCGTCGTCGGTGCCGTTCGCCAGCACGACGGGGGCCGCAAGCGAAGGTCGCGGGTCGGTGATCGCTCCGCCCGGCGGGAGCGCGGGGGCCGCGAGCCTGACGATGGCGGAGTCGATGCGATGCCACCACTTCGGATGCCCACTGTCCATCGACAGTCCGGTGAAGTCCTCGACGGTCCCGGTCGCGGGGTCTGCGATGTGCAGATCGAACTCGCGCGAGGTGATCGCGATCGGCGCCGTCGTCACGTGCTGTTTCGTGAGCTTGCTCCGCAGCGTGAACGAGTCGTTCGTCACCGTGGCGACCACGCCGAACTCGGCGTTCGCGTTGCCCACGTCGATCTCGACGATGGTGCCGGGAAGCAGGAATCGCCGCAGCGGGACCGCGGGCAGATCGACGCGGATCCGTCCCGTCGTCTCGTCGAGGTTGGCGATGCGCACCGCGCCGTTCGCGTAGTTGCCCGGTCCGAGGGGTGCGGTCAGCGTGAGCGTGGTCGCATCCACGGACTCGACGACCCGCCGCAGCGTCGCGAGGCCGTTCTTGGAGACCGCGACGTCGTCGCCGGGCTGGAAGGCGCCGGTCGCTCCGACCGTGAGGGTGCGCGCGTCGGGGACGGCCCCGATGGGGGTGGTCCCTTCGGCGAGGTTCAGCTGCGCCGCCAGGACATCCTCGACGACGCTGCGGTCGGCGACGGTGACCGTGATCCCGTTGGCCGTCGCACCCTCCCGCTGCGCCGTGGCGATGATGACGGGATCGTTCGGGGCGTTCCGTGTGACGAGCTCGCCCGAGGCGTTCACGGCGCTCGACGTGCGAACGATGTAGCACGTGGTCCCGCCATTGACGAAGAAGCCCTTGACGGAGGCCGTGAGGTAGGCCTTGTCGCCGTTCGCGTAGGTTTCGTCGAGGGGTCCGCCGAAGGTCGCGACGAACTCGTCCCAGCTCGTGATCTCCTGCGGATCCATGATCGGGCCGGATTGCGTCACGCCGATGAAGGCGGCGACGGAGGTGCTGACTCCGACGATCGGGGACGCGGGCGTGAACTCCTCGATGAACACGCCTGGATGCAGCAGCTGTGCCATTTCGGCTCCTAGAGGTTGAGGTCGACGTGGCCGGCCACGAGGGGCAGGACCACAGCGACCGGCGGCGGTGTGGGATGGGAGGGGTGGACGGCCTGCAGGCGGTACTCGCCCGCACGGAGTCCGGAGAAGTCGAAGCGGCCCTCGTGGTCGGCGATCTCGTCCTGGGTGAGACCCTGGGTCGCGCCGCCCGGTGTGCCGCGCAGGTGCACGACGGCGCCGGACACGGGGGCTCCCGCCGCTGTGACGACACCCGCGACGACGAGGATGCGCTCCTCGGGGAGCGGGTCGGCCTCGAGCCCGGTACCGAGGACCAGGTCGGCGAGGATCGTCTCGACCACGCCGTCGACGGGGGTGGTCGCCGGGACGATCGGCATCGTCACCGCGAGCGTGATGACGGGCTTCCACGCTTGAGGCCGGCCCATCGTCCCCCAGAACTCGCCGAGCCGAAGCATCTCGTCCTCGGCGATCGCGGTCGGCAGGTCGTCGCGGAACGCGTCCGGCAGGGCGAGCGCCTGTACTGCGGGGAGCAGGCGATAAGGATTGAGCGGGGCACAGGCGAACAACCCGGCCGCGACGGCACCCAGCATCCGATGCTCGAACTGGGTCGCCGGTGTCTGCGGGGCTTCACTCGCGCTGTGCCACGCACTGATCAGGTAGCGCAGGCGCAGCCGCTCGGGCGCCCGCGTCACTGTCGTGGCGCTGTTGACGATCTCGCGGTGCACCGCGTTCGAGCGGTAGCGGCTGTCCTCGTCGATCGTGGCGAGGTGGACGTTGACGCTAGTCCCCTGCGCGCCGGACAGGCCGGCACGCCACTCGGCGTCGGGAGGCTGGAATCCGATCTGCTGACCGGTGAGCCCCGGCACCGTCGCGAGCAGCGCCGAGCGGATCGTGTCGTCGATCACGTCGATCATGGGCCGTACCGTCCCGATCCCAGTTCGGTCCTGATGTCCTGCAGAGCACGGCGGACCCCTTCCGGGCCGTTCTTTGCACCTTCGCGGAGCAGGTCCGTCATCCACCCGATCTGCTTGTCGGAATGGACCTTGGAGTGCACCTCGGTCGTCGATTCATTCGGCGTCGACGGGTCCTTCGGGAGCCAGATCCCGTTCTCCGCGTCGTTGATGCCGATCCCCGCCTTGCGGAGGATCTCGCGGGCCTCCTCGGCTGACTTGATGCCCTTCGGGACGACGTGGTGCGCTTCATGGCCCGGTGGCCTCGGCCCCACGGCCTTGGTGAGGTTGGCAGCCAACACCGCCGCATCCGACATCTCCTTGGTCCGCGGCTTCGTGGTGGTTCCGCTGGCTTGCGTTCCTTCAGGAAGCGTCGACTTGGAGGCACCCTCACGCGACCCGGACCCCTTGCCGGTCCGCTGCGCCTCACGCGCGACGGAGGCGACGTCGGCGGCGGAGGCGAGCTGCTTCTCGAGGCGCCCGAGGAGGCCGTCGAGCTCCGCGGACGACGACGTGGTCGAGATCCGCCGCATCAGCTCGCGGAACTGGGCATCACTGAGCGAGATTCCGGACTTCTCGATGTCGTCCAGCAGCCGTTCGATGCGCTTGACCTGCTCGGGGGATGCGTGCGAGGGGATGCTCTTCGCGAGCGCCGATCGGTCGGCGGGCGGAGGGCCCGCCTTCCCGGACACCTTTCCGCCTTTGGTGGACGCGGACGACTTCCCGGTCGCACCACTCCCTTTCGCCGCATCGGGTGCCGGCTTCGAGGCGGATCCCTTCTTCTCGGTCGGGGCGCCCTTCTCGGTCGGGGCGCCCTTCTCGGTCGGGGCGCCCTTCTCGGGCGGGGCGCTCTTCTCCGTCGGGGCGCTCTTCTCGGTCGGAGTCTTCCCGGATGTCGCGCCCGGGCCGACTGACGCCTTCGAGGCGGTGGGGGCGACGGACTTCGCATCGGCCTTCGCCGGTGCCGGGGCGGGCTTGACCGGAGTCGGAGTGGGCGTGACCGGCACCGGGGCGGCCTTGGGCTGCTCGACCCGCATCGGCGGGAACTCCGAGTACGTGCGCGGGGGCTCCTGTTGCGGAACTTGGGGGTTCACCGGCGCGGGGGCGTTCGCGGGCGGCATCGCCGGCGGGGAGGGCGGGGCCGGCGGCGGAGTCTGGGCCACGGGAGGCTTGGCGGTCGGTGCCGTCGGAGTCGGGGACGCGCGCCGCACCTCCGCACCGTTGTCGCGTCGGAGGGGTTGCGGGCCCATCGGCTGGCGCATCGCGTCGCGCTGGCCCTTCATCCCGGCAAGACCGCCGGCGACGGCATCGGCCATGGCACCGGCATCCGATCCCCTGTCGCCATCGATCGCGTATCCGATCGCACCGAAGATGCCGCCGCGGATGTTGTCCAGGGTCCGGAACGCCCGCTCCGCCCGTTGGCCGCGCGCGGTCGCCTCGAAGCCCCGCCGGGTGCCGATGTAGCCCGTGCCGTCGGGCAGCCGGTCGAGGATGACCTCGTTCTGGCGTCGCTCCCACTCGAGCATCCGCGCTTCGCCGAACGCGCGGTTGACCTCGGGCGGAACGGTGAACTTCTGCGCCATCAGCCACGCGTTCAGGGCGTTGTCGAAGTCGTCGTCGTACTTGTCGAGATCGTTCCAGCACCCGCGGTAGCCGTATGGCGCCATCAGCTTGTACATCAGCGCCTCGTTGGACTGCAGGTACTTGGAGAAACGGAAGGGGTCCGCCGCCCGCAGCACGATGAGTTCGCTCAGGAACACCGCGTAGACCTTCTGCGCATCGGCCTCCGCCGACCTGCTCTGCCGGCCGACGGCCGTCACCGGGCCGGCGGGAGCTGCCGAGCCCTTCGCCGCGGGACCGTGCGCCGCGGCATGCGCGTCGGCGCCGCGTTCTGTCGCGTCTCCCGGTTCTGACCACCCGTCTCGCACACTGGGGGCCAGGCGTCGCTGTGCCACGTGCGCGACCTCGTGCTCGATCGTCCCGTGATCCGCGTCGCCGGCGAGGACGATGTCGTCGCCGACCGAGATCCCCCGGGCGTTCGCCAGCGCGGTGGCCGACTCGGCGGACCCGCCCCGGTGCACGCGGACGTCCCCGAGGTCCATCCCGTGGCGCGATTCCAACGCGGCGCGCATGGCGTCGGGCAGGGGCGATCCGGGGCCGGAGACGGTCTCCGCGAGCGCGCCGCCGGCCAGGTCCAGTGCGGCGTTCTCGCTCCCGTCGCCTGCGACGAGCGGACGTGTCAGGTGCGCCTTCATCGCGGCACCTCCGCCGAGGTCGGGCCGCCCAGCTTGGCGAGCTCCTGGGCGATCGCGCGCTCCACGAGTTCGTGCGACACGGCGACCCCGTCCGTGTGGGCGAGGTGCAGGGCCGTCTCCACAGCGCTCGCGATGTTCGCCCCGGACAGCGGATGCCGCGCCAGCTCCGCCGTCGAGACCCTCGCTCCGCCGGCTCGCTCGCCGGGGAGCATCGCGCGCCACAGCTTCTGCCGAGTGTCCTCGTCGGGGAACGGGAAGTGGATGACGAACGTCAGGCGCCGTGCGAACGCCGCGTCGAGGTGGCGGGCGAGATTGGTCGAGAGGACCACGACGCCGCGGAACGTCTCCATCCGTTGCAGGAGGTACGAGATCTCCAGGTTCGCGTAGCGGTCGCGTGCATCCTGCACTTCGCTCCGCTTGCCGAACAGCGCGTCGGCCTCATCGAACAGGAGCATCGCCGCCGCGCTCTCGGCGGCGGAGAAGACCTCTTCCAGGTTCTGCTCCGTCTCACCGATGTACTTCGACACCACGCGCGCGAGCTCCACCCGCCATAGCGGGATCCCGATGCGTCCTGCGACGACCGACGCCGCCATCGACTTGCCGACCCCGCTCGATCCGGCGAAGAGCGCGGAGATTCCGGCCGGTGGCGCCGTGCGACGCGGCAACTCGGCCGCGCGCTGGCGCACGCGCTGGGTCAGCTCGTCGAGACCTCGCCGCGTGGACGGGGCGACGATCAGGTCCTTCCACTTCCGATCAGCGGGGACGGTCGTGGCGAAGCGCGTCAGCCGCCGCGCCGCGTTCACGCCGGCCGCGGTGGTGATGTCGGCGAGCCCAGGGCGCCGCCGGCGCGCCGCGCCCAGCCCGGCCGCCAGCCCGGCCGTGTACTCGATTCCCGTAGGATCCAGGGGAAGACGGGCGAGCGCGGCCCGGGCGAGGCCGGCGTCCCCGCCCAGGTGCGACGCCCACAGGCCGAGCCGGATGCCGTCGTCCACGTCGGGAACGGCCACTGCCGGAGCGCCGGGAAGCGGGTCGCCGGATCCCAGGATCGCCGGAGCGGTGAGACCCTCCACGTGAGCCGGCGAGACGCCGTAGAGCACACCGCCCGCGAGCGCGGCATCCCGTCTCGCACGGCGCACCTCCGCGGCACCGGCGGCCGCATCGGTCAACGCGATCAGCGGACGATCCACCTGCGCGGCGAGGGCGCTCGCGACGCCGCGGCGGATGTGGTCGTCGCTGCCGAACAGGACCAGACGCGGATGGATCATCGTCGCCAGCGCCCGATTCCAGGCGTGCTCGATCGGCGCCAGCTGTGCGGCGGACAGCCCGTGGCGGGGGCCCGCGACGTCGGGGATCGGCGCCGCGCCGAGCACACCCGCGATCGTCCCCGGGGTGGTCCGGATGAGGGATCGGGGGCCCGGATCCGGTCCGCAGTCGACGAGGAGGCCGGTCGCGACGAGCGGCGCTTCGGACGAGAGCCGGCGCATCACGTCGAGTCGTCGCGAATCCTCGCCGTGGAGGAGCTGCACGACGAGGTCGACCGTCAGCGATCCCAGCAGGAAGCCGCTCACCCGATCCAGCAGATCGCCAAGCCGCGGCTCCAGCTCAGTGACGACGGCCAGCGCGACGATCGCCTGGTCGACCGGATCGAGCGCGAGCCGCTCGCCGAGTCGTAGTGGGTCGCCGGCGACGAGCGAGTCGACGTCCGCCCAGCCGGCAGCGGGCGAGGCGTCACCCGCGCAGGCCCGGAGGAGGAAGCGCTCGACGCGATCGCGAACGTCCTCGTAGACGTCGCCGTCGTTGCCGGCGGTGGCGTCGAGCAGTGCGAGCGTGGTCATCGGGAACGATCCAGCTCGCGGTCCGGCCGCAGGGACTCGTCCCGAGCCGGTTCGATGACGTCGGCGACATCCTGTGCGGTGACGCCCGTGCGGCCACGCGACGCGGCGCGTGCGGCGATGACACCGGCCACGTGGTCGAGGTCTCCGTACTCGAGATGCTGCCAGCGCGCGATGCGATCGGCCTCCGTGGGCGCGACCTGCAAGCCACGCGAGCGGATCAGGTCCACGAGGTGGACACCGGTGGCGGAGCCGGTGGCGCTCGTCACGTCGACGGACACGACATCGTGCGCGCTGCGAGCGGACAGGACCGGCTCCGCACCGATGGCGATCACCGTCGCGAAGGCATCCCAATGGTGGGGCGGTACGCGCGTGGCATCTCCGTCGACGATGATCACGGCATCCCGCAGCAGGGCCTCCGCAGCCAGACGAGTGTGGGAGGCCGCGTCGGCGAGGAAGGCGGCGCGGACGACGAGCGCGGGCCGGCGTGCCAGGGCCGCCGCATCCAGAGCCACACCGAGGGCGGCGGCGGTCGAATTCGTCCGAAGGGTGACCAGGTGCGGGTCCCGTGCGTGGACGCGGCCGGCGATCTCGTTCACAAGGTCGGCGTCGGCGGGGGTGGGGGGTGCGGTGAGGTCGTCGCGGACGGCGGGGAAGAGGCGGGGATCGAGTTGCGTGATGCCGAACGCCCAGCGCAGGAGGGTCTGGGTCGCGACCACGTGACTCAGCGTGGACGGCCCGCGCTCGGCCGCCGCGTCGAGCGGGGCGTGCACGGTGATGAGACCGAGTCTCGCGAGCGGCCCCGACTCGCTGAGCCGCACGGTGACCGAAGTGCGCTCGGCGTGGGCTCCCATGAGCGCGGCGATCGCGCCGACCGTCGAATACCGCGAGTCGCGCACACCGGTGACTTCGCTCATCCTGAGACCGAGCACCGGGTCGAGGTCGGGAGCCAGGACGATGCTCAGCGCGATCTCGTCGAACGTCTCGAAGCCGTGCAGACGCAGCGGGTCGCGGAGGTGGGGAGGCATCGGCGGTGAGGCCGCGGGCGATCCGCCCACCCCGTCCCGCAGCACGGCGGCGCACCACTCGATCAGCTCGTCGAGCGAGTGGGCGACGCTGCGGTCGCGCGTCGCGGCCGCGCTCGGGGCGGCATCCACGGTCGGCATGGCCCCAGCCTCACGTCGCCCGCGCACGCCTTCGTCGGCCGCCTGGGTGGAGAAGCGGGTGAAGCGCGATCTACGGTCGCGACTCCACCTCCACCTCCACCGGGTGAGACGCGCGAGTGGCGGGAACGAAGGCGTCGATCCCGACCGGGATCTCTGTCCTGTGCGCGACGCCGAGCTTGGCGAGGACGGAGTGCACGTGTGTCTTCACCGTCGACTCGCCGACGACGAGGCGAGACGCGATCTGCCTGTTCGTCAGCCCTCGCGCGACGAGGTCGGCGACGACGCGCTCCCGCGGCGTGAGCTCCGCAGCGCCGATGACCGCGAGCGGGCTGCGAGGCGGCTCCGGATGCCGGCGCATCGCCTGCAGCAGGATGGTCGCGACCCGTGGACTGCAGGAGGACTCGCCCCGGAGCGCGAGCCGGACGGCCGCGGCGATATCGTCGATGGGCTGCTCGGCTTCGACGAACGCGGTCAGACCCGCTTCGGCCGCTCTGAGGACGAGATCCGTCTGGTGCCGTGACACGTCGATGCCGTAGCCGACCAGCAGCGTCGAAGGCGCCAGGCCGCGGGCGGCGCGCAGCACCCCGAGGAAGTCGCTGAGAGCGAAGTCGACCAGTGTGACGTGCGGGTGGCGTGGGGCGACGCACGACATCGCCTCCACCACCGTTTGACCGTGGGAGACGATGTGGAACTCCTCGCCGACCGCGAACGCGGCGGTGATCGCCTCCCGATAGGCACGCACCGGAGCCACGAGTACGACCTCGATCATCGGCTCGCCGCCTCTCTCGTATCCGGATGCCGGCGACGGGCGTGAACGCAGCACCGAATGTGGGAACACATGAGCGCGGAGTCCCGGAGCGCGCGGTGTCATCCGCCGTGGAGCGTGGATTTCGAAGGCATCTGATTCGAAGGAGCCGACCTTACGTCTTTTTACTCGTCGATCCGGCAGTCGAGTAGTCCTCATTTAATAGGACATGCTCACCGTGGGCATCACCTAGCTATGTCCACGGCACCCGATTTCTTCGCGCGCGAACGGCGCTGACCCATTCGGTGACTGACAGCATGCGATAGGCGTCCTCGAGGTCATTATCTCTTACGGGATCCAGTGCAGCATTCCAGTGCTCGCGCACTTCTTAAGGCGGAATCCGCTGCGGGACTATACTGAGCGTGTGATCCGGTGCGTCGGACAGGGTCTGCCCCGACGCCACAGCATCCGGGTCTCGTTCTCGGTCGAAACGTCGTTGCGGACGATCTCTCCGACGAGAAACGACAATCGGTACTTCTCGGGACGTTCGGCATCAACCATGCCCAACACGATAGGGCGACGGGGTCTGCCCCTGTTCATCGTGTTCCATCCTTGCTTGAAGTACGGATCGAAAGCGAGGTCGATTCTGTGTCTGCGAATGAAGAGAGCCGCAACAGCCACAGACGTCGGGCAACGTGCTCTGGTCAGCCGGGCAGGGGCCCCGCCGTGCCAACAGGATTCAGTCCTCGGGCGCTCGCTTGAGAGTCGCACGAATCCTCCAGGCTCATCGATTGACTAGAACCAAGAACACAGCTCAGGATCGCCTAGGCTCGACTCCTGCACTAGAGGCACGCCATACCCTCCGTTTCAATCGCCCAGTGCCTCGGTCACCCATTTCCAGTCAATGAGCTCCTGCTCCAGTCTGACCGACGCGCCGAACCGATCGGTGACGAGGTCCTCGTAGAGCGCGGATTCGGCATGGGACAAGTCGGACAACGAGGCGGAGGTCGGCGAAGCTTCCTGCCCCCAGCGGTCTTCGTGCGCAAGTAGCGTCGCCCTATCCATGAGCAGTGAAGTCGCTTGCGGTAGGTGGGTGCGTACTCGATTCAGGATTGCGAATCCGTGCGTGTCGATATCGCCCCAATAGGCGACTGGGGTGCCCCGCAGCCAACTGAGGCTCGCGGGCTGGTTCGCATCGTAGCCTTTCCCCCAGAGCAGCACGCCGCCCTGTGGAACGGTGACGCTGAGGAACGTGATTTCGTTCTCGATGATGATGGCGCGTTCGGGCGCGAGGTCGAGCCGATCGAGCTCGCTCGTACGAAGCGAGAGATCCGTGAGGCCGATCGGATCGCTCTGCTCGCGTCCGGACTCGCGGCGATCAACATCGGCGCGCCGGGAGTCGGTGCGATCGTGACGATCTTCTTGTCCGCTCTCGCGATCAGCGCGGCGGCGATCGTGTGGTTCTCACTGCTGATCCGCAAGGCGCTGCTGCTTGTCGCGATCGTGTTCGGTCCAGTCGCGCTGGCGGGTGCGACGTGGGATGCCGCGAAGGGTTGGTTCTCGAAGTGGGTCGCGTTCGTGATCGCGTTGCTCCTGTCCAAGCTCGTGCTGGTCGTGATCTTTCTGGTCGCGGTCGCGCAGGTCTCTGCGCCGATCGATGCGGATCTGGCCTCGATCAGTGACCCGATTGCCGGGATCGTGCTGATGTTCATCGCCGCGTTCGCGCCGTACATCACGTACAAGTTCCTCAACTTCGTCGGTCTGGACATGTATCACGCGATGTCGAGTGAGCAGGAGGCGAAGTCGGCGTTGAACCGTCCGGTCCCCGTGCCGAGCGGGCCGATGACCGACAGCGCGAAGAAGATCCTGGGGCCTTCCGAGGATGGCAGCGCTGGCGCGAGCACCGGCGGTCGTGGCCCCGCCTCCGCGTTCGGTCGAGGCGGAACATCCGCAGGTCGATCGCCACGCGGTATCGGACCCAGCGGGTCGGCGCCTCCGAGCAGCGGAATGGCGGGACCGGCTGCACAGGGCGCATCCGCAGGCACCGGCGCATCCACCGCAGGAGCGGCCGCGGGCGGAGTGGGCGCCGGCGTCGCGGCTGGGGCTGCCGTCGTATCGGCGACAGCGAAAGCCGGCTCATCCGTCGGCCACGCCGTCGGCGATACCGCTGACGCGCACTCGGCAGCCGCCGGTGACCCCGGCACGACCATGCCACCGAGCGCGCCGCCGCCGGTCGCCGGCCCCACGAAGCCGAAGACTCCCGAACCCTGGCCGGATGCTGCTTCCTCTGCGGCCGGCCGCGCACGAAAGGACGTTTAGCCATGGGCTCCGACACGAACGCCACCTTCCCGCTCGCGCCGGTGCAGTTCTCACGGCTCACCCGACGAGGCATCCTGCTCGGCCTCTCACTCCCCCAGCTCGTCGCACTCTCGATCGCCGTGCTCACCCTCGTCGTCTCGCTGTACTCCGCCGGCGCGACGGGAGTCGCCTGGACGAGCCCGATCTGGGTAACCTCAGCCGCCCTGGCCACGATCCCGATCGGCGGCCGGAAGGTCGTCGAATGGGTACCGATCGTCAGCCGCTGGGTATGGCGAGCCGCGCACGGCCAGCTCACCTACCGTCGCCGCATCGTTAAGCCGCGGCCGGCGGGCACCCTCGCCCTGCCCGGCGACGCCGCCGCACTGCGGGAGTGGAACGACCCCGAATCGGGCGCCGTCATGATCCACGACCCCCACGCGCAGACGCTCACCGCGATCGTCACCGTGTCGCACCCGGCGTTCGCGCTCCTCGATCCCGGCGAACAGCATCGCCGCGTCGCCGGCTGGGGTCGTGTCCTCGCCGGCGCCTGCAGGTCCGGCCGTATCGCACGGCTGCAGGTCACCGAGCGCACGCTCCCCGACTCGGGCACCGGGCTCGCCGAGTGGTGGGAACGCCACGGCATCGAAGACGACAGCTGGGCGTCATCCACCTACCGCGACCTCATCGAGCGCGCCGGCCCGGCCGGCGAACGCCACGCGACCACCATCAGCCTCTCCCTCGACCTGAAGGCCGCCTCCCGACAGGTTCGCACCTCCGGCGGCGGCATGCGCGGCGCGGCGACCGTGCTCCGACAGGAGATGGCAGCGCTGACAGGCGCGCTCCGCGCCGCCGACCTGACCGTAGGCGGATGGCTCACCGCCGACGAACTCGCAAGCATCCTGCGCACCGCCTACGACCCAGCCGTCGGCGTCGACCTCGACCGCCATCCGGACGTCGGACGTTCACTGGACGCTGCCGGGCCGGTCGCCGTCGCCGAACGCTGGGACCGGCTCCGCACCGACAGCGCATTCCACGCCGTGCTCTGGATCAGCGAGTGGCCACGCTCGCAGGTCTACCCCGGGTTCCTCTCGCCGCTCGTCTTCACGAACGGCGTGCTCCGCACGGTCTCGCTGCACTACCTCCCCGTGCGCGCGGACCAGGCAGCGCGAGACCTCCGCAAGAAGAAGACCGAACTGATCAGCGACGCCCACCAGCGCCGACGCATCGGCCAGATCGAGGATGCCACCTCGAGCGCCGAGTACGAAGACGTGCTGCAGCAGGAGGCGGACCTCACCGCCGGCCACGGCGTCCTCCGAACGACCGGACTCGTCTGCGTCACCGCACCCACGATCGACGACCTCGACGCCGCGGTGTCCACGATCGAGCAGGCCGCGATCCAAGCCTCGTGCGAGGTCCGCCGCCTGATCGGCCAGCAGGCTCAGGCCTTCACCGCGGCCGCGCTGCCACTGTGCCGGAGCGTGTGAGGTCGGCACACCTGCTGTGCAAGGCACCTCCCGTGCGAGGCATCCGATTGGAGTCATCATGATCGACGGACGAAGGGGCGCTGCGCCGTCCCGATGGATCAGCGTCGTCTTCCTCCAGGACGAGGATGCCGGCGAGCTACTCGCGATGATCGATCGCGAGGGCGAAGCCGCCGCCATCGAGTACCTGAAGCAGTGGGACGTCGGCGACGACACGACGCATGCCGCGCTCGCGAACGGCTACGTCTACGACCGCATCCCCGAGGGATCAGCCGATCGCACCGTCGAGGATCCCGATTCGCCGTACGCGCTCACCTACAGCGAGCTCTACGGGTACGTCTCCCTGCTGCGCCGCTACGAACCTCTGGTGGATGCCGGTACGGTCGCGCCGGGCGCATCCGTCGAGACCTCCGCACCATTCCGTGACACCGTCCCGCACCACTGGGATGCCGACCCGGCACTGTCGGCCCACCGCTCCCGGCATGCGATCGCACTGTGAACACCGTCGACGAACGGCTCCACACCGCGGCACTCGCCGTACCACGCGACGAGCACCGCAGCGACCGCCGCGCACGCAAGCGCACGGCGCGCAGATCGAGGCGGATGCGCGGCGCGCGAAGACCTTCGAGGCACGCCAGCGGTGGCAGGCCGAGCGAGCGGAAGCCCGATCGGCCGCCTACCTCCCAGCCGCCGGCGACGTCGGCCCGGAACAGCTCCGGATGCCGAGCCGGCTGAAGCTCCCGAAGCACCAGGACACCTCCGCCACGCTCGCCGGGCACTACCCGTTCCTCGCCGAGGCAGGGCTCGGATCGGCCGGCGTCTTCGTCGGGCAGGACCTGTACTCAGGCGGCTCCTTCGTCTACGACCCGTGGGTGCTGTACCAGCGCGGGATGATCACCGCCCCGAACATCGTGCTCGCCGGGATCGTCGGCTCGGGCAAGTCATCCCTCGCGAAGTCGCTCTACACCCGGTCGCTGCCGTTCGGCCGCCGCGTCTACGTTCCCGGCGATCCCAAGGGCGAGCACACGCCCGTTGCCGAGGCCGTCGGCGGCAAGGCCATCATCCTCGGCCACGGCCTCCGCAACCGCCTCAACCCCCTCGATGAAGGCCACCGCGCGGCATCCGCATCAGACTCCGAATGGACCGCGCAACTCGCGTCACGGCGCCGCGAACTCATCGGCGCACTCGCCGAAACCGTGCTCGACCGCGCGCTGACCCCGCTCGAGCACACCGCGGTCGACCTCGCACTCGCCGACGCCGTCCGAAGCGCGGAGGTGCCGATCCTGCCGATGGTCGTAGACCGCATCCTCGAGCCCCCCGCGGGCGACGACCGCGACGGCCGGCTCGCGGAGGACGGCCGGCTCGTCGGCCACGCGCTGCGTCGGCTCGTGGCCGGCGACTTGGCCGGTCTGTTCGACGGACCATCGACCGTCCGGTTCGACCCGTCGCTGCCGATGGTCTCCCTCGACCTCTCCCGAGTCGCGGAGAACTCGACGCTCATCTCGGTCTTGATGACGTGCTCGTCGGCGTGGATGGAATCCGCCCTCGCCGATCCCGCCGGCGGCCAACGCTGGGTCGTCTACGACGAGGCCTGGCGGCTGATGGCCTACCCGGCGCTACTGCGCCGCATGGACGCGCAGTGGCGGCTCGCCCGCCACTTCGGCATCGCGAACATGCTGATCTTCCACAAGCTCAGCGACCTCGACAACGTCGGCGACTCCGGATCCGCCATGCGTGCCCTCGCGTCCTCCCTACTCGCGAACGCGGAGACCCGGATCGTCTACCGGCAGGAACCCGACCAACTCGGCTCCACGGCGACAGCTCTCGGACTCAGCGGCACCGAGCAGCAGCTCCTGCCCGCACTCGGGACAGGCCAGGGGCTCTGGCGGGTCAAGGACCGCAGCTTCGTCGTCCAGCACCAGCTCCACCCCGACGAGCTCGCGGCGTTCGACACCACGGCCCGGATGACCGCGAACCGATGACACCCATGCACGAGGAGGCACCCCAGATGGCCGAGAGCGCCATGCAGAACCGCGAAGCGAGGATGATGCTCGCCGCCCTGTCCGAGCCGAATGACATCATCACCGGGACCCTGGTCGCGCACGTCGGCGCGACTGCCACTGTCGAACTGGTCACGACCGGCGACCGGCTGCCGAACGGCGTGGATCCCGCCGAGGGCGAGCTGTGGCGGCGACGACTCGCGCCACGACTCAACCCCGGTCAGCTCGAGCGGATTCGCGCGGACATGGAACGCCACGACCTTCGGCTGCTTACACCGGACGACGTCGACTGGCCCGGCGAGCTCCAGCAACTCGGCGCGGGCGCGCCGATCGCGCTCTGGCTCAAGGGCAACCCGAGCCTGCTCGCCTCACCGTTGCCCGGGCGAGTCACGGTCGTCGGCGCACGCGCGTCGACGAGCTACGGCGATCACGTCGCCACCGAGCTCGTCTCCGACCTGGCCGCGCAAGGACGCGTCGTGATCTCCGGCGGGGCGTACGGCATCGACGGGGCGGCACACCGCGCCGCGACCGCGACATCCCCCGGATCCACCGTCGCCATACTCGCGAGCGGCCTCGACCGCGCATACCCCGCCGGGAACGAGCAGCTCTTCGACCGCATCGCCGAGACCGGCGGCCTGATCGTCAGCGAACTGCCCCCGGGCGCGACGCCCACCCGTTGGCGGTTCCAGCAGCGGAACCGGATTCTCGCGGTGCTCTCCGGCGCGACCGTCGTCGTCGAGGCCGGGCACCGGTCGGCATCCCTCAGCGTGGCCGGGCAGGCCCACTCGCTTGGCCGGCCCGTCGGCGCCGTGCCCGGACCGGTGACCAGCGCAGCAAGTGCCGGATGCCACCGGCTCATCCAGGAGGGCGTGGCGAGCCTCGTGACCGACGCACAGGACGTCACCGACCTGCTCGACTCGACCTCGGGTTTCTCCGGCGACCGCATCTTCGCCTACTCCCCCACCCGACGCTTCGATCGAGCCGGTCCCGGCCTGGTGCTCTGAACCCGGCCACCGAGACTCGACCAATGACCGCGACGCGAACGGGCACGCTCGGCGACGAGTTCGCCAACCTCGGCATCGCGCTCCTGATCGGCGCGACCGGACTCGCCCTCCTGCTCCGAGTCGCCGGAACGATCGCCGCCTGGGCCACCGGGCTCGCTCAGCCGGCCGGCGGGCCCGAGACCGGGCTCGCCGTGCTCCTGAACCCGGCCGATCCATCCGCTGCCCTCGAGGCCCCCGGACTGCAGCCCGTCGCCTTCTGGCTCACCGCCGTCGTGCTCATCACGATCGCGATGGGCGCGGCGGCCTGGGTGTGGCGGATGCTTCGCCGCACGTCTCGCGCGCGCAAGCTCGACCCGCACCGGCTCGCTGGCATCGCGACACGCGCCGAGGTGACCCGGGCCGCCTCCCGCTCAGCACTCATGAAGCGCGCCGCACACCTGCGCCCTTCCCTGACGGACGCACGCCCGACCGACGTCGGCTACGCGCTCGGCCACGCCCGCGGCACCACCGTCTGGGCGAGCGTTGAAGACTCGATGCTCGTCATCGGCCCGCCGCGATCCGGAAAAGGCGCGCACATCGTGATCAACGCGATCCTCGACGCGCCCGGACCGGTCGTGACGACCTCCACCCGACCCGACAACCTCACCGTCACCATCCGCGCCCGGCAGCGGGTCGGCCCCGTAGCGGTGTTCGACCCGCAGCAACTCGCGGCGGGCGTCCCCGCCGGCCTGCGCTGGTCACCGATCCGCGGCTGCGAGGACCCGCTCACCGCGATGATCCGCGCGACCGGGCTCGCCGCCGGAACCGGGCTCTCCGCGGGCGGCGTCGACGCCGGCGGCTTCTGGGAAGCCAAGACCCGTACCGCCCTCCAATCACTGCTGCATGCCGCGGCCCTGGACCGACGCCCACCCGCAGAGCTCTTCCGGTGGACCCTCGACCCGTCCGCAGCCCACGACGCCGTCTCCATCCTGCTGAGCAACCCGAACGCCGCGACCGGCTGGGGCGACTCACTCCAGGCCATGCTCGAAGCCGACCCCCGCACCCGCGACGCCATCTGGCAAGGCGTCTCGCTCTCACTCGGCGCCCTCGCCGACCCCCGCGTGCTCGACGCCGTCTCCCCCGGCGACGGCGAAGCCTTCGACCCGGAACAGTTCCTCCGCAGCAACGGCACCCTGTACCTCCTCGCCACCGGCGCCGGCGCGAACAACTCCGCCGCCCTCGTCTCGGCATTCGTCGAAGACCTAATCGAGACCGCCCGAAGGATGGCCGCCCGCAACGCCGGCGCACGCCTCGACCCGCCACTCCTGCTCGCGCTCGACGAGATCGGCAACCTCGCACCGCTGCCCTCACTCCCGAGCCTGATGGCCGAAGGCGGCGGCACCGGCATCACCACGATGCCCGTCCTGCAGTCCCTGGCACAGGCCCGCACCAAGTGGAGCGACAACGCCGCCAACGCGATCTGGGACTCCTCCATCGTGAAGATCGTCCTCGGCGGAGCATCCAACTCACGCGACCTGCAAGACCTCTCGACCCTCATCGGCGAGCGCGACGAAGCAACCGACGCCACCACCGTCGGCGACCGCGGATCCCGCTCCTCGCAGCGCTCGACCCGCCGCGTGGCAACCATGCCGCCCGACGCCATCCGAACGCTTCCCTTCGGCACCGGGCTCATCCTGCTGCGCGCCGCTCCCCCGGTCATCGCCAAGTTGCGCATGTGGACGAACCGAGCGGATGCCTCGCAGCTGCGGGCTCATCGAACCGAGATCGAGCAGCTCCTGAGGATGCCTCCACGCGCGGTGCCAACTGACACGCCGTCGGTGGATGACAACTGAGTTCCGGACATCAGTCTTCGAATGTATGTTCGAAGCATGCGGTACTGGCAGCCGAAGCTCCGGGGCGTCCGACCCGGGACCTGGCTGCAGTTCGACGGCAGCCGGCGCATTGCCGTCATCCGAACCGTTAACGCCGGCTACCCGCCGCGACCGTTGCTCCGCGCCGACACGTGGGCAGCGGATGACGCCACGCGGGACTTCATCGGCTACTTCCCCATCGACGAGCTCCGCCTTTGCGCCGAGATGGTCTGGAGCCTCTACCAGGAAGCGACCACCGCCCCGCCGGAGGACATCACGATGAACGCCAGACAGCACGGCCCCGACAAGTGGCACCCGCTCCTCAACGCCGACGAGAACCGCCCAGGCTTCTGGACCCTGCGCGACGCCGACGGCCACACCTACGGCGGCATCCGCATCACCCGCCAAGGCACGGACGTCTACTACCTCGCCCAGTACCGAGGGAATCCGATCGGCCGATTCGATCGGCTCCGAACCGCGGCCGAGAACGTCCACCTCGCCCACGTCCGTGCGACGCAGCACCACCGGCCATTCGATCACGGGCCCGTGCCGCGGCCTTGAGCCGCATGACATCCCTGCTCATCGATCCGGACTATGAGCTTCTCCCGACGGGCAGTATTCGTGGCTCACGATCGCGATCGCAGGCACGATCCCCTTGCGGGCATCGCCCGCATGAGGCTCCGTGGCGAGCGGTGGGGCGCAGGCCAGCGTGGCGTCCAAATCGACGCGTTGCGCGAACCAGCCGCTAACCCGCGGGGATCGCTGCCGCGCATCTACCGCGGCGAATGAACGCGACACACGATACTAAGGATGTGACGGCACCCAAGAAGCATCATTTCGTTCCGCAGATGCTGCTCCGCAAGTTTGCATCCGCCGACGGAAGCCTCCGTGTGTTTGCCATTGACCGCGAAGCCACCTACACGTCGAAGACGCTGGGGCTCGGGCAGGTTAAGGGCGGTCACAACCGCGTCCGTCCGGACGGGACCGTGGACCGCGAGTTCCTGGAGCAATGGATGTCGAGTCTCGAAGGAGCGGCCGCAGATGATATCGCGAAGCTGGTGGCCTCGAATGAGCTAACGGTCGATCTCAAGGACTATCCGGCGCTTCCATGGCTCGCGAGCCTGCAGCACAACAGAAGCCGCGCCCTCATGGGGTACCTGAAGGCCAGGCTTGAAGCGGAGTCGATGACGGGCTCCGCTCTCGAAACGCAAACCGCCATCCTTGACGTCACGGCCAGAAACGTACTCCGTGCCTGGGAGTCATCGAAGGACGAGTACGCAAGACCGAAGGATCAATGGGACTCGATGGTCTCCGTCTTGGGCTATCTCAGGTGGGATGTGCTTCGGTACGAGAAACCGCGCCTCGTGGTATCAGACGGGTTTGCGGCGCAGTACGGGGTCGCGCCCGAGTACGAGGCGGCCTACGACAAAACTGCCAAGAACTGGGCGAAGCACGGAATTGGAGTCCCGCAGCATCAGGCGGCGTCGTTCACTATTCCGCTCACGACACAGGTAGCGCTTCATCTTCATCATGGCGACGCGCGCAAGTACCTGTCCGCTCAGCAGGTGAATCAGCGCACCATCTACGCCGCGCGTTCCTTCGTCGCGTTGCCGAGCGACTGGACACTTCCTGATGAGGCACTCGGCGACGTCGGCGAGTGGATCGATACGCAGCGCTTCGTGCGATCCATGATCGCGAAGAACGCCTAGTTCGGATCCCTCACTGCGAGCGTGCAGGCGGCGTGCTCAGTATTGTGGCGCCATGCAGCGAATGCCGGCGTCCCTACTCGTCGCGCTCATCCTTTCGGGCGTTCTCGTGGTCACCGGTGTGCTGGTGATCCTCCTTGCGCCTCAGGCATCAGCGTCATTCGGATGGTTCGCCTACCAGCCGCTTTCCGATGCGGTGTTCGTCCCCGGCGGGTTCATCGTCCTGTCGCAGGCAGCCATCGTCGGCGGGGTCCTCGCGATCGTGGGCCTCATCGGACTTGCTGCCGTCGTTGGCTTCGCCTTGGGCCGTCGCCGTCGAGTAGCCGATCCCTCAATGACGACGCCCTCAGACGGGATCGATGACGCTAACGCGATGACGAACGGAATGCACCTTGCCGATCGGTACGAAAGCCACTCGGGGCATTGGCCACTCGCCATTTACGCGGCGGACAAGGACCCGCTGGAGTGCGGCGATCAGATTGAGGTCGACCCATCCGAGGAACTGACCAGGTCCGACGCCAAGGACCCAGCCGACGGGCATCCAAGCGATGAAGCCGACCGGGACGACCATCCAAAGAAGGACGCCTCGGACGACGAGCAGCGCGAAGACGCTGATGCTTCCGACCGCTGAGGATGCCGTCTCCTTCACGCCTCGACCCTATGTCCGATCTCGATCCGTCAGTGAGAACGGCCCGCCGCCGATGCACCGGCGGTAGCGTCTGAGAATGGATCCTCTTCTCGGGGGCGTCCTCGTCGTGTTCCTGCTCGGACTCATCAGTGTGACCGGTTCGCTCCGTGTGATCCGGGAGTCGTCCGAGCGGACTGCAACCGCAGTCGAGGCACCGTTGGAACTCGAGCGAGCGAAGCGACCGACTGAGTGACTTCTGTCGTTCGGGATCCCTTAGCGGGCGCCCGAGCGTTCGCCAGCGGTCTTGCGGTTCAGGGCCAGTTGACGAATCCAACCGAGCGCGAGGACCAGCAGCCCGCACGCGAGTATCAACGCCCCAAGAGTGAGTAGCCAGCGTTCGGTCGGGGTGGCAGCGCTGAGCTCGACCATCAGGTCGTGATGCTCGGTGCCGGCGAGGTGGTCCAGCGCGAACACGCGGCTCGAATGCGAGAACAGCGCTGCGAACACAAGGCCGATTCCGACGGCCGCCATGCCGGCGCCCAGGACCAGGCCTCTAGTACCAGGCTTCATTGAGGGCCCCTTCTCGGCAAATGCAGTGACCTGAGCATTCCACGTTCCGGGTCCTGCCCGGATGCCAAACTTGGCCGCTGCCAGGCGCATGATCGCGCAAGCGCCCTTGCCCCTCTGGCGTGGCCGTACGCAGGGCTGCCCACGCATTGTGTCGCCCACTCGGTACAAATTGTGCTAGACATGCGTCACAACTTTCAGGATGGAGTCGCGCAATGCCCCCCTACGAATCACTCTCGAGCATCGGCTTTGTCGGCCTGTTGAGCATCGCCTTCTCGATCCAGACGTTCTCGCTGGTCGTCGCGGCGTTGGTTACGCCCGTGATTCTGATCGTCGCCAGGATCCGCGAAGACCGACAGGTCGAGCGTGGATCGGTCGGGTCGGCTCCGGCGGTCGAGGCGTGGTACCGGGCGGAGCGCGTCACGCTCAGTGTCGCTGCGGGTGCGGTCATCGTGGCGTTCGTCTTCGTCTACCACGTGCCGGGATACCTGTTCGATCTGGTGAACATCGTCGAGTGGTGGAAGTACGCGACCCCGGTCTTCGCGGCCGCAGTCGGTGTCGCCGCGGCATTCGTCGTGATCGCGTCCAAGCGGTCCGGTCGGACGGAGCAACCGGTCCTCGCGCCGACTCGACGCACCTGGGCGAGCTTCAGCGGGAAGATGGGCCTGATCGGGCTGAGCGTGTCAGCGGTCGCGCTGGTCGGGACGACGATCGCGGCGGGCTCGGCATCCTCGGCCGACGCAGCCGGTCGATTCATCTACCTCGACCTCATCGCGCCGAACGCGTCGATGCCTACCGTCAGGCCCTGGTTCTACGGCTGGGACTTCGGGGTGCCCGTGCTCATCTGCACCGTCGCCCTGGTCGCGGTCACCTGGCTTGCCTTGAGCGCCAACGCGTACCGCCCGTACCGTCGTGCGGACACCGTGAACGTCGAGCGCCTGGCCCGGACCCGCACCGCGACCGCCATCGCCCGAATCGCGGCCGGCGGAATGCTGCTCGCGCTCGGCGGAGCATGGCGGTTCATCGCCGAGGCAGGCAAGATTTCGCGGGTGGTCATCGAAGACGGAGCGCAGGAACAGACGTTCGACACCACCTGGCGGTACGCCGAGTTCGCCCTCGCCGCCGGCTGGCTCGCGCCCGCAGTCGAGATCACCGCGCTCTCCGTGCTCCTGCTAGCGGTGAGCGACCTCCGCATCGCACGGTCACGCCACCACGCGACACCGAACGCGGATCCGGTCGTCGAGACCGCGGCGGCACGATGACCGCCCAACCGGCCGCCCCTGCGTCGGACGAGAGCAGTCCCGCGCTGGCGATCTACCGCCAGTTCCGTGGACTGATCGTGTCCGGGCAGCTCGGCGCCGGCGAACGACTTCCAACCGTGCGCCAAACCGCCGCCGACCTCGGCGTAGCCCCAGGCACCGCCGCGAAGGCATACAAACTGCTGGAACGCGACGGCCTGGTCGTCACCCGAACCGGCGCCGGCACCCGCGTCGCCGACGGCCCCGCGGTACTACCCGGTCCGATCGTGCGACGTCTGCGCGACCTCATCACGGCCGCCGACTCCGCCCACGTCGAACCCGACGACGTCCTCGACGCACTCCGACTCATGTGGCGGACCTCCGCGGCATCGCTCCACCCACCGGTCGCGCACGATCGCACGCCCAGTTGAAGCGCCCACCAACCGAGGTGCGTCCACCACTTGCAGATACGCGCCAGCCTGCACCTGACTGTCTGATCAGCACGCAAAGGAGAGACCGATGAAGACCTACCGAATCGATGCCGCCGCGGCCGCGCTGCCACCGACACAACCGATCGACATTACGGCCTACCTACCCAATCCCCTCGACGAGCCGTCCGGCTGAACCGCCCGGTAGACGGTCGCTGTCCGGTCGACTCTCAGGCACGGCGCACACTGCGATGGTCGTGTGCGGGGAGAAGCGCGTTCCGCTCCCCGAGTGGGATACTCGCACGTAGGCGCTTCAGGGTTGCGCCCGGCTGAATCAGCCTCGAAGACTACATGGGCTGTCAGTCACGTGTGTTCGAGTGTCGTTAGCGTTGGGGGCCCGCGATGTCGACGTGCGTCTGGACAGGCGGGGATCGCACCACACGGTGGGATCGGACGAAGAACTGGGATGGCGGCTCGCCGCCCGGCTCCGACGACACTCTCGTACTCGACGGCAGAACCAACTGGGCGTGTGTCCCACCATCTGGCGCTACCGTTGAACGATTCGACTTTTCAGGAGGCCTCCTCGAGTCGCCGCTTCGCGTGCGCGAGTCCTTCTTCTGGAGCGGAGGTCAGCATCGCGGAATAGACGCGCCTTTGAACGCGCGGGTCACCATCAGTGGACCTGCCCCGAAAGGGATGACGGGCTCGCTTGTGATCGGAAATGGGGTGATCGACGGCGCGAGGGTCGACTGCTCGTTCGGAGCAAGCATCGAAGTCAAGGGGACACTCACATCCACCGGGACGTCTTCCATCGCTTGGGCCGGAGGCGGGGCGAACCCGGCGCTGCTCGTCAGCGGCATGCTGGTCGTCCGAGACGGTGAGCTCAGCGTCACCGAGATGCTCTTCCGGGCGACCGGGACTCTTGCGATCGCGGGAAACGCGGCGCTCAGCCTCAGGGGCTTCATTCAACCGGTGGTTCTCGCCGGGACTTGCGTTGTCCGCAGCGGGCGAGTCGTTGTGGAAGCGGGCGGCCGGCTCTACGTTGAGCCGACCGTGCAGTTCGCCCGTGGATCCGTCCTCGAGCTCCGCGACGGGAGCATTGAAGACACCCACTCCGGACGCCTCGCAAAGAAGCTCATCGGGGCTGTCGCTCCTCAACACCTAAAGACAGATGGGGAGCTTCTCTGGACGGGCGGGACGATAGACGGGCGCGTCACTATCAACCCAGGCGGCATCCTCAGGTCTGCAGGCTCCAACACCCGCACCTTCGGCAAGGGTGTCGTAACGGTGGCCGGCGCCGCAGACTTCGGCTCCGGTGAGCACGACACCGACAACGGACGACTCGATATCAATGGAGAGGCGCGGTTGCGCGCGGGCGCGCAATTCAAGGAGGGGCGGACGTTTGCGATCCGCAACCGCGGTGTTGTCCGACTCGAGGACGACGGGACAGTCGACATTGAGGATGTGCCGATCCGAAACGACGGGACGATCCATGTCGCTCGCGGGACGTTAGCGATGCACCATACGCGACGTGCGTTCGCGCAGGGTGCTCGCGGGGTACTCGAAGTGGCAGATGGCGCAACCGTCTCTGACACATCCCCGATCGTTCTGGCAGGAGGCGCGCTTCAGGGCGCCGGCACGGTCTCTGCCGACGTCATCCAGTCGGGGGCAACTATCCCTCGGCAAGGAGCAGGTCCGGGCACCCTGAAAGTGCGTGGGTTCTACTCGCAGACGCCAAAGGCGGTTCTGCGGATCTTGATAGGGAACGTCGCCGGCGCGAACCGTGCCTCCAGCCTGAGTGTCACCGGGAACGCCGACCTCTCTGGCCGATTGATCGTCGATCCGCAGGGCGCGACGATGCCCGCTGGCGACTCGCTTCAGCTGGTGTCGGCGGCGGCAATCTCCGGGCAATTCCATCGAGTCTCCGGAGTAAAGCTGGACAACTGGACCGCGTTGGACCAGCAATGGTCACCAAGCGAACTTCGCCTTGTCGCGTCACCGATAGCAACTGTTCTCGTCTTCTACGGGTACTCAGGAGACGGCCAAACCCCCGCGTGGCCAGATGGGAACGATGCGAACCAGCAGATGAAACTGACGGCCACGACGATTGCTTCGTGTGTGAAAGGTCAGTATCCCGCAGACCAGGTTCTCGTCCGGCAGGCCTGGCACAAAGACCGGATCCTCGACGAGATCCTGCGTGCTGCCCGGCCGGTGCGGCAGGTGCATGTCGTGACACACGGAATCGCTGTAGGACTCTTCCTCGCGTATGACTTCGATGGGGGTAGCCGCGCAGCCGCGGCTGCGGCCGCCTGGAACTCTGCAGCGGGCTCGGCGCTGGCAAGAGCTAGGGCAGCGCTGGTTGCTGAGGACGCCCTCATTCCCCCAGTGCTCGATCACATCGACCCACAGCGTCTGGACGCGCTCCGGGCGAAGCACCGCGCCGACGCACTGTGGCAGGTGTGGGGGTGCCGGTGCGGTTTCGAAACGGCTCGGTTCATCGGGGACACCGATCCTGCGATGAATGCCTACCAGCTCCGGTTCAATCTGCTCGGCACGGGGAGTCCGCCAGTTCTGCCCGGCGTCGCACGGCACATCGCGATGGCATTGGGAGTGAAGGTGACCGCAGCTCGTGGCACGGACGACCAGGGCCTGAACTTCTACCGTGCCACCGCGCCCGACCAAGTCGTTGCGGCCGGAAGCAACGACCCAGCAAAGGAGCCATACTTCCTGTGGCTCACCCCCTTCGCCCGCTGGGTGACATGGCGTCCAGACGGCACTGAGGCCCCTGCAGTGGAAATGCTCGGACGAACCCGAGGCAGCGGGGATCTGATGCCTGGTGGGCCGCCCGGGTGGCTCGTCGAGCAATTCGCTTGGCGTTGACTGCCGGCTGCGCAACCTGCGCCAGTCAGCCGGACAAATGGCCGGAGAGGTGCTGTGGCAGCTCCTCGACCGCGCCGGGGTCCGCGAACGAGCAACGTGAGACGGTTTCCTGAGCGCTTGGGAAACCAGCAGCGCTCGTTCGATCGTGTCTCCGCGTCCGCTGGCACCGTCGCCTGGTTCGCCGACTGATGCTAGCCCTCGAGCAGCGCTGCGAGCGCGGCCAGGTCGCGCTCGCAGCTGTGCTGAACCTCGTCAGACATCTCCCTTGCTAGTTGCGCTTCGCCTGGCCCGTCGACCCATGCAGACAGTGTGACCTCGGTACCGTCGAGCCCTTCGACGGCCTCGTGGTGCACGGTCAACTCCGCCCCATCGAGTTCGGTGGTGTCGGCATAAACAAAGCCCGGCCCCACCGTCGTGATACGGAACGGCGATTCTTGACCACCGACCGTCTTCAGGACTCCGCCGGCGCCCGCGCCGAAGGGTTCTGACAGGTTGAAGTACTCCATGCTCGGCGCCCACTCGGGGTGTGTTTCGATAGCGCACCAGCGTTCGAAGTACAACGAGGCCGAGGCACTGGACGTGCGGCGGGTTCGGGCAATCTCGATCACGAATCGACGCTAGCGCCAATCCCCGACAGTGAAGCGGCCGAGCTCTTTGGCCGCTCTCACCCGGCCGTTGGTGTCGGTTGAGGGTTCCCCGCAGCCCGAATGCGGGTCCCGAACTGATAAGTGGACCTCGCACCAACCGCTCAATGATTTGCACGCCCCTGGGATCTCAATTGACGTGCCCGCACTGGCGTTCGATGAAGGGGCCGCATTCGAACATGACCCGACAGGGCGCCCTCGAGTTCACGGTCGTGACGCTGGCGGCACACCTGTTTCGCGAGCGACCATGTGGCCGCTCGCGAAACAGGAGGTTGGGTCCCATGGCTCTTCACACGCAGCAGTCGCTTTCCGGGTTCATCGCCTCGGATCCGCAGCAGTCGGTCACCGAGAGCGGCGACACGCGTTTCTATGTCCGCGTCGGCCAGCCGCACTTCCGCCGCGAGGACGACGGTACGTTCAGCGAGCTCGAGCCGAGTTTCCACGACCTCGTGACCTACCGCGCCACCGCGGACCGCGCACTCGCTCGCTTCGCGAAGGGTGACAGCTTCGTCGCCGAGGGCTATGTCCGAACGTTCGAGGTCGAGCGCGAGGGTGCGATCGTCGAGCGCGAGGAGTTCGTGGCGAAGAAGATCGGCCATGACCTCGCCCGCACGAACTACGACGTCGACCGCTCCCGCCGGGCCGGACCGACCGTCGAGCACGCTGCACCCGATGCGTTGGCATCCCGCCGGCCCGCGCTCGTGCGGGACGACCGTTCAAACCTCGGGCTGTGAGTCGAAGATGGCGGATGCCTCCTTCCCCTGGCAGGTCGACGACGGCGCCGTCGGAGCCGACGCGTTCGACGACCTCGACGGACCGCTGACGCCCGAGCCGCCCCACCCGATCAACTGGAACCTCCTCACCGCCGAGGAAGCAGAAATCGAATGGATGGAACTCAACCGCTGGGTCAACTGGCTCCGCCGAACCTACGGCCTGCCAGCGTCCGTCGTGCCACCCTTCTGGCACCGCCACCCCGAGCTCGTATGGGAACTCTCCGCTCTCCACCTGCACTGGCTCAGCGCCTATGACCCCGACCAGCACGCCTCCGCGCCATTCGGCTGGCACCGCGACTTCGCCGACGCCCGTCAACGCCTCCACGACTGGGTCGCGATCTCGGGCACGCGACTCGACCGCGACCGACCAACGCGACAGACCACCTGGCCTGGCGAGGCCACCGCCGATGCAGTCGAGGACGCAACTATCGCCGATCGTGACGCGGACTTTGCAGAGAGCGTCATGGCGGACTTGGCACGCCGGCGCAGGTCCGAAACGGGTTTCGATCCATCTCGCTGATAGAGTCTCGAGCCCTGGGCACCGTGCAGGCCCACCACGATCCGCTCATCGTTCAGCCGCGCGTGCGCCCCGTTCGTCGCCATCCCGGCCGGCGGTCATGTCGAGCACCGCGCCATCCTGCTGCCGCGACTGCTGCAGCGCGCCAAGAACGGTCGACGTATCCGGCGCCAGCACCGCACGCTTTGCGTAGTACTGCTCGGTCACGCGGGATCGCTTGTGCCCGGCGAACTGCGCGGCCCCTTCGATGCCCAGAGCATCCGCCACTGCAGTCACCGCGGACTTCCGGAGCGCGTGGGGCACGAGTTCCTGATCGAGGCCGGCCCATTCGCGAACCCTCCGCAGGGCTCGGTGGACATCCTGCGTGCCGTTCGGCGCTCCCGTCCGCGTGTGGAAGACGAATTCGTTCCCACCGCCGGCGAGCCTGCGGCGCCGGAGCATCGGCACCAGCTCGACGGGGATAGTGACGACTCGCCACCCGGCCTCGGACTTCAGATAGTCCTCATACCGCTTCGCCTGTCCCTTCGAGTCGACGATCTTGCCGGCGATCGTCACCTGCGGCGGGGTCGTGTCGAGGTCGACGAACTGCCACTTGAGCCCCACGGCTTCGCTGACCCGCGCGCCGGTGGCCAGGATCAGGTCGACGACATCGCCCAGGAGGTCCGACGGTCTCGGTCCCAGCCGATCCTCGCGTTCCTGGAAGTCGCGGATGATCGAGCGGAATTCGCTCAGCTGCATCGCGTCCGGCGCGTAGATCGGCTTCGGCCGACGCTTCACGCTCTTCACCTCGCGCGCCGGGTTCGCGAGCATGAGGTCGTTCATGACGGCGTACGAGCAGATCTGGCTGATCAGCGCCTTACACGTGTCGGCCTGCCGAGGGGTGTCTGCGTGGATCTCCTTGTAGACCCGCAGCACCGTCGTCGCCTTGATCTCCCGAAGCGTGAGCGCGCCCATGAGCGGCGAGAGCTTCTTCTCGATCAACCTGAGGTTCTCGTGCCGCGTGGTGTCGCGCTGCTCGCCGGTGAAGGCCACATGCTCCATGTACTCGCGAGCGAGGTCGATGAACGGCGAGTCCCGCGTCAGCCCACCGGGCACAACGGGGACGGCCTCGTACTCCTCACGAACGAGCTCGAGGAGGGTCCTACGTGCCTGCGCCTTGGAAGAGGCCCGGGTCCGGAGCCGGCCGTGAGTCCCGTCGAGGCGCCGGAATCGGATGGTGCCCTGCACCCGCCCGGCCGGCAGTTCCTGAAATGAGATCTCGCCGTGCGATCCGGGCTCCAGTTTGCGTCGTGCCATGGTGTTCGTCCTCTGCTGGAGCAGAGCAGACGCTCCGTCAACGCCGTCACCGTCGGTCCGTCCGATCCCTCAGCCAGGCCGCGACGTTCTCGCGGCTGTACCTGAGGTGCTTGCCGAGCTTCGTGGCCTTCGGGCCAACGCCCTCGAGCCGCCAGTGGTAGATCGTCTCCCTGGACAGCTGGAGGTACTGCGCGAGCTCGTCGACGCTGAGGTAGTCGCCGAGGTTCTCGACGAATCGGTAGGCCGGGACGTTGGGTTGCGGTGATCTGCTCATACTCCGTAGGAGTGCGCGTCATGCCGCGATGCCGACCGTCAGTGGGATCCGGATGTGGATGCCTGTGGAAGCCGTCCGCCGAATCGAAAAGAGCCCCAAAAAGGCCGCATGGGCCTTCCACAGGCCCCTCAGCAACGCGAAAACCCCTGAGAATCTTGCGATTCATCAGGGGTTTTTGGTGGATCTGAGGGGACTCGAACC
>NZ_WMLB01000045.1 GCF_009709675.1 Agromyces bracchium
AGGACCACACGCCCGACGCCCGCCCTCAGGCACGCATCACCCAGCTCATCCTGCGAACGCGACGACCTGGTCAGACATCCATGTGCCGGCGAGCAAGCGAGACGCGCACGTCGCGCTCGTGCCGGCTCGCACGCGCTCCCCAGCGATGCTCCCCGCGCGCGATCAGTGCCAGCAGCCCCTTGCTCACGGCATCCCACTCGCCCATCACCATCGAGTAGCTCAGCCGGAACACGAGGTACCCGCGCATCGTCAGCTCGAAGTCGCGTCGACGGTCTCGTTCGAACTCGGGCCCGGTGTGGAATCCCTCGCCATCGATCTCGACCACGAGGCGATCCCCGACGAGCACGTCGACGCGGCCCACCCCGGCGATCTGCGCCTGCGTTCGGTGCGGAACCCGCCGTCCGCGAAGCAGCAGACGCACGATCGTCTCCGTTCCGGATTGGCATCCGGCATCGGCCCGGTCGACGATTCGGCGTCGACTCGGTCCGAGCCGGCCCCGGAGTTCGTCGAGATCGTCGATCTTCAGCGTGCCCAGCGAGAGGGCGGAGTCGATGGCGATCTGCGCATCGAGGAGCGGCGCGCACGAGGTCATCTCCGCAATGGCGAGTGCGACGCCGTCACGCGCGGTGGGTCGACCCGGCACCGTCCGGTAGTGGATGCAGACGCCGTGCTTCGCACGATCGAGCGGCACCCGGCCTTCCGTCGATCCTTCAGGCGACCACAACCGGCCGGCTGTACTCGGAACCCGAACGTGCAGCTGTCGGTCGTCCCGAATCCAGAGCCCTTCGAGTCGGGCGACGGATGCCGCGGTGAGGCTGCCGCCGACGCGCACGGCGCGAACGACGTCGACCGGCGCATCCGGGACGGCGAACCAGCGTTCCCTGACCTGAACGAGCTTCCGCTCGCTGAGCGCGGCCCTGAGTGCCCGGCGCGACACCCCGAGTTCATCGAGTGCCCGGTAGGACAGGGCGCCGCCGTTCGCTCGAAGGACATCGGCGGGACGAGCTGCTGGGGCGGCCGCAGCGGACTCGGAGGTGGGAACGGGAGGGGCTGCGGGGGCGGGACGGGCGGCGACCGGACGGGCGGGGGCGACAGCGGCGGAGGCGGGCACGCCCCGAAGTCTGGCCGACCGTCAAGCGCGAAGGCGACGGCTGTGCACAGGCGGACCGCGGCGAGGCATCCGTTCGCGGCAACGAGTTCGCAGGACCAGCTGGGTCATGTCGCCGATCGGAGCCCCATTCTGCGTCTCATCCTGCGAATCGACCACGACTCCCGCGCTCGACCGGCCGCCGGAGCACCTCGGTCCGAATGAGTTCGCAGGATCAGCGCGGCGATGCCGCCGCGGAGCGACCCGTGAGGCGCCCCATCCTGCGAACGCACTGCCCGGAGTAACCGACGCGCGAGGTCCGCCGAGGCCGACACCGACCCCGAGCGACACTGAGCGACGGAGGCCGCGTCAGTTCGTGTTCGCGTAGAGCCACTCGAGCGGGTCGACCCAGTACCCGTCGATGCCGCCGATTCGGATCTCGAAGTGGAGGTGCGGGCCGGTCGACATGCCCGTGTTGCCCGTGGTGCCGAGCACGTCGCCGACCTCGACCGTGTCGCCGACCTCGAAGCGTCGCGAGCCGTACTCCATGTGCGCGTACACGCTCGTGACGACCTGCCCGTCGATCACGTGGTCGATCATGGTGACGACGCCGAGCGACCCGCCCGCGTCGGTCGAGTTCGAGACGACGCCGTCGGCGATCGCCTGGATCTGCGCGCCGAGGCCCGGGTTGAAGTCCTGCCCGTGGTGGTCGGACGAGCATCCGTAGCAGTTGCGGTACCCGAACCGGTCGCCGATGTGCACGCCGACCGCGAAGGGCCACTGGATCGTGCCCAGCGGATTGTTCGTGAACGTCGCCTCGGCGCGGATGCCGGCGGCCTGCGCGTACTCCTCGATGGTCTGCGCCTGGTAGTCCTCACGCCCGATCCCCGCGGCGAGCGTTCCGCCGGAGATGTCGACGCGCTGCCCGTCGAGGGTAGTGCCCGTGGTCTGCGACAGCGCCATCGCCTGCACCTCCTCGGGGGTGAGCAGCGAGAGCGAGGGGACGGATGTCGCGACGGCGAGCATCGCGACGAATCCCATGGCGACGACGCTCGCGAATCGCGTCGTCAGCGTGCGCTTGCGCGAGCGCGGCGCCGCCTTCGACGCGAACGGGCCGTCGTCGGGGCGCCCTTCGGGCCGCTGCGGCGCGCGCCGGTCGGCCGGGGTCCGACGACCGACGGGCGTGCGGTGGGCGGATGCCGCGGCCTCGCCGCGCCGGTGCGAGCCCGCGTTCGGCGTGGTGCCGTGCTCGTCGGCGCGGGCGGCGGCGAGGCTCGCGTCGAGGTCGCGGTCCTCGCGTCGGCCCAGCCCGAACAGGTCGCTCACGTCGTTCGCGGTGATGACCGCGGGGTCGGATGCCGCTGCCCGCCTGGCTTCCGCCGGCCGTCCGTCGAGCGGCTGGAGTGCACGCTCGGCGCGACGGTCCCCGGGCTGACCCACGGGACGCGTGGGCCGCGGCCCACGGGCGGGCTCCGAAGCCGGCCGCGCCGCGAGACGCGGGTCGCGAGCCGCGGCCGGGGCGTCTGCGCGGTCCATCGGCGCGCCGGGGCGGGCGGCCGCGGGCTGTGCTCGAAGGTCGCGAGTGTCGCCCGGCGTGGCCTGGCGCGGATGCCGCTCCGCGCCGGCTTGCGGTCGGCCCTGTCGCTGGGCTGCCTGCTCGTGACCTGGACCCTGCCCGCGCTGCGCGTCGTCGGACGCGCCCGCCTGCGGGCGTCGCTGCGGCTGCGGAGCACCCGGTCGCGCGAACTGCGCGTCGGTCGAGGCCGGGCGCACGGACGGGTTGGCGGCCGAACCCGCGCGGGCGTTCGGCGCGTCGGCCGGGTTCGGGCGGCCGCGGCCCGGGTCGCCCTGGGCGCCGGATGCGAAGCGCGTCTCATCGGAGCGGAGTCCGGCGGGCGAGGCTCCGGGGTGCTGTCGTTCATGCACGCCATCCGGACGCGGGGCGCGCTCGAGCTGCGATGACGGCCCGCGCTGCGCGGCGTCGGGGCGGCGCTGCGGCGTCCATTCGGCCGACGGCGCCCCGGGCACGGGCCGGTTCGGCCATGCCGCGGCCGGGGCCGACGTGTGGCCCGGTGCAGGCGAGGAGCCCGGTGCCGGCGGGGAGTCCCGGGCCGCCGTGCGACCAGGTGCGGAGGCAGCAGGCCCGGCGCCGGCTGCCGGCGGGCGCGCGGCGGAGCTCGCGGGCGGGGAAGGTCGGGGGGCCGTTTCCGGGCGGTCGGCGCGAAGCCCTGCGCCCGGGACGTCGACCGGTCCGGCGGCCGCGCGACGGCCGCTCCGGGGAGCGGGGTTCGCGGGAGCGGAGGCGGTTCCGGCCGGGCTCGGAGCGACGGGACGGGCAGTGCTGTCGGTCGAGCCGGGCGTGGCGGCGCGCGACAGGCTCGGGGCGTCGGGCCGGGCAGGGCCGTCGGTCGAGCCGGGCGTGGACGGGCGCGTGGGCGCCGACTCTTGTGCGGGGAGCGGGTCGCGCCGCAGGCGGCGCGACTCCGTCGGCGGAGCGGGCGGCGTCGCCGAGCGCGCCGCGCCGGACGGGACGTGGGCCTGGCCGGCGTCGACCGCCGCCTCGCGGCGATCCCGCGGACGCAGCGGCCCCGTGGCATCCGCCCGCCGTCTCGGTTCGCCCGCGGAACCGGGACCCGCGGACCCCGCCGAACCAGCCGACCCCTGCCGCGACGGCAGGTACGACTCGAACGAAACGCCCCCGGACACACCGACGGCCGAGTCGCCGACCCGCCGGTCGGCCGGCTCGGCCGGTGAGGAGGAGTGGGAGCGGTCCCGCAGTTCGCGGCGCGACGGCGTGCGCTCGGACCGCAAGCGGTCTCTGGTGCCTGGCGCTGAATGGTCGGGCACGAGGGGGTTCTCGGGCACGTGGGGGACTTTCGCTCGTTCGGGGGGCTGACGGGGGCTCGTGCTCTCGGGAAGGGCCGAGGTCACGGATCGATAAAGCGTAACCGGTCGAGGGCGGGTTCGCCATGCCGACGCGGTATACGGAGGAGGTCGTCCGGATGGTGCGGCCGAGCCACGCACGCGCCGCGCGCGGGCGCACCGCGCACGCTCGCCCGGGCGGTCCGAACCGCCCTCAGGCGCCCGCCTCCTCCAGCAGCGCGGCGAGCTCGTCGAAGAGCGACGGCGCCGCCGCGATGAGCATCCGGTCGCTCTCGGCCGCCCCGCCGAGGCCGCCGACCCGCCCGCCCGCCTCGCGCACGATGAGCGCGCCGGCGGCGTGGTCCCACGGGTTCAGGCCGAGTTCGTAGAACGCGTCGAGCCGTCCGGCGGCGACGGCACCGAGGTCGAGCGCGGCCGAGCCGATGCGACGGATGTCGCGGATGCGCGGCAGCACGCTCACGAGCACCTCAGCCTGGCTCGCGCGCCGTTCGGCGGCGTACCCGAACCCGGTCGCGACGAGCGCCCGCGAGAGGTGCACGTCGTCGTTCACGCGCAGGGCGCGTTCGCCGAGCCGCGCGTCGACGAGCCGGGCCCCGCCGCCGACGCTCGCCTCGAACACCTCCCCCGTGACCGGGTTCACGACGACCCCGGCGAGCGCGTGCCAGTGCCCCGGGTCGGGCGGACCGTCGACGACCGCGATGCTCACCGACCACGACGGGATGTCGTAGAGCAGGTTCACCGTGCCATCGATGGGATCGACGACCCAGTTCAGGCCGCTCGAGCCGACGTGCGTGTCGTCCTCCTCGCCGAAGATACCGTCGTCGGGGCGCGCGTCGAGGATCATCGCGCGGATGCGCTCCTCGGTGTCGCGGTCGACGGCCGTGACGACGTCGGTCGGCGTCGACTTCGTCGCGGCGACCGAGATGCCGCGGCGACGTTCCTCGAGGGCGGTCTCGGCGACGTCCGTCGCGATCCGGCGGGCGATGGCGAGCAGGTCGACGGATGCCGCATCCGCGGCGTTCTGGGTCATGCCCCCACGCTACTGCGGGAGCACTGCGTCGCTCACCCGCAGCGGGACGCCCTCACGCTCCTCCGACTCGTACGCCGCCTCGACGACCGCCATGGTGTGCAGCACGTCGTCGACCGAGGTCGGCAGGGTCGGCACCGAGCCTTCCACGAAGCGCTGCACCGCGCCCATCGAGCCGATGAACGCCTCGGGGAACCACGAGCCGTCGAACGGCACGGGAACCCAGCCGCGCTCCTTCTCGGCGAGCAGGGCCAGTTCGAGCGCGTCGGGCCCGCCCGTCGGATAGTCGAGGAGCAGGCCCATCTGCGCGCGGATGGCACCCCTGGTGCCCTCCCACTTGATGAAGCTCTCCTCGTGCGCCGGGCCGTACGCATGGTCGTGGTTCGTGCTCACGGTCACCCGGATGGGACGGTCGCGGTACCGCATGACGATGAGGGAGCGCGTGTTCGCGACATCCGCCTTCTCGGGGTGGTGGCTGGTGACGGCGCTCACCGAGTCGGGGTCGCCGAGGAAGGAGCGGATGAGGTCGACGTAGTGCACGGAGTGCATGTTGATCTCGAGCCGCTCGAGCCCGAACACGTGCGGGAAGAGATGCCACGGCGTGTCCACCGAGACGCGGATCTCGAGGTCGTAGAGCTCGCCGATCACGCCGTCGGCGATGAGCCGCCTGGCCTCCGCGACGTAGGGGGCGAAGCGCAGCTGCGTGTTGACGGCTGCGACGAGCCCCTTCCGATGGCAGAGGTCGCGCAGTTCGACGCCCTGCTCGTACGTCTGCCCGAGCGGCTTCTGGATCAGCACGGGGGCACCATCGGGCAGCTGCTCGAGGGTCTCGAGATACTGCTCGGGCATGAGCGCGATGTCGTAGACGGCATCGACCGGCGCGGCGGCGACCGCCTCCGCGACCGAGCCGAACACCTGCTCGATCCCGTACTCGTCGGCGAGCGCCTGCGCGCGGGCGACGGTCCGGTTGACGAGCGCCCACACGGGGTAGCCGGCCTTCCGGTACGCCGGCAGGTGGGCGTCCTTGACGATACCCCCGGTGCCGATGATGACGATCGGGCGCGGATGCCTCGGAAGCTCGAGCGTGTACGCCTCGGCCGGGTGGAACTCCGGCCGGTCGGCGGGTCGGGATCGATCGGTCTCGTCGACGGGCGCGATCTGGTCGGTCACGGACGTCATCCCTTCACGGCTCCCACGGTCTGCCCGCGGATGAGGAATCGCTGCGCGCCGAGGAACACGACGAGCAGGGGCACCATCGAGATCACGGTGGCGAGGGCGAGCTGCGGCATGTACAGCTTCACGTCGAGGCCTGCGGCGACGGTGGCGTTGAAGAGCGGGCTCGCGCCGATGAGCTCCTGGATGCCGATCGAGATCGTCTTGTTGTCCTGGTTCGACGTGAGCAGCGCGAGCGGCAGGAAGAAGTTCGTCCAGTTCGCGACGAACGAGAAGAACGCGATCAGGGCGACGACCTGCTTCGAGATGGGCAGCGCGACCTGGAAGAAGATCGCCACCTCGCCGAGGCCGTCGATCCGGGCCGCCTCGACGAGCTCGGGCGGCATGGTCGTCATGAAGTGGATGTACGCGAGGTACACGCCGAACGGGAAGAAGCCCATGATGACCGCGACCGGCCACAGCTGCCCGACGGCGCCGATCGCGTTGACCTCGAGGAAGAGCGGGATCACGAGCACCGTGTTCGGCATCACCATCGCCAGCAGCGTGGCGAAGAGCCAGAACCGGCGCGATCCGAACCGCAGCCGGGCGAGGGCGTATCCGGCCGGCAGGGCGGCGACAAGGGCGAGCACGCCCCCGACGACGGCGACGATCAGCGAGTTCATGATCCAGCGCAGGAACACGCCACCGCCCGCCGGCCCGAAGCCCATGAGCTGCTGCCAGCTGTAGACGACGTTCTCCCACGACATCCCGCCGAGACCGAGGAATCCGTCGCCTCCGGCGACGATCCCCTCCTGGCTGCGGAACGCCATCGCGATGAAACCGATGATCGGCAGTACGAACAGCGCGGCGAACGCGAGCATGATGGCGATGCGGGCGATCCGCCCGACGCCCCAGTGCCGGGAGCCGACGATCTGGTGGGTCTCGTGCGAGGTGGTGGTCATCGGGCCTTCTCCTCGCGCTCGCCGAAGAGTCCGCTTCGGAAGACGATGATGATGCCGATCGCGAGGGTGATGACAAGCAGGATGATCGACATCGCCGCCGCGGCGGGGAAGTTGCGGTTGGTGAACGCGAACGCGTACCCGAGCTGGGTGGGCGCCCATTCGCTGTCGATCGAGCCGGCCGAGATCTGCCGCATGAGGTAAGGCTCGAGGAACAGCTGGAATCCGTAGGCGAGGTTCATGAGCGCGGCGTACCCGATCCACGGGCGGATCAGCGGCAGCTTGATGCGCCATGCGAGTTGCCAGGCGTTGGCGCCGTCGAGGGCCGCGGCTTCGAAGATCTCGTCGGAGATCCCGTTGAGGCCGCCGTTGACGATGACGATCCAGGTGCCGAGCCCCTGGAAGAACAGCATCGCCGTGAGGATGAGCGGCAGGTTCTCGGTGGTGACGACCTCCTTGAGGGTGGTCAAGCCGAGGTCCTGCCAGAGGAAGGCGATGGGCGACTGCGAGGGGTTCAGCAGGTAGACCCACAGCACGAAGTTCGCGATGCCGGCCAGGGCGCCGGGGATGTAGTAGACGAAGCGCATCGCCCCGCCGAAGCGGCCCGGGCTCGCGTGGATGAGCAGCGCCATCGCGACGATGCCGAGGATCATGATCGGCAGCCAGATGATCATGACCGTGAAGATGTTCACGAAGGTGCCGAAGAAGCGGTAGTCCGTGACCACCGTCACGAACGACTCGAAGCCGCCGAACCCGGTCTGCGGGTTCACGAGCGTCGGCGCCTTCTGCAGGCTGATCCAGAAGGCGTAGCCGATCGGGATCGCCGCGGCGACGACGAACAGGAGCAGGTACGGCGCCATGAGGATGAACGCTCCGCGTCGTTCGACGCGGTGGGGCGCGCGCCGCTTGGCGGCCCGGCGCTTCGCGGCCGCTTCGATCGGTCTCGACCGATCGGCCGCACGCGGCCTCTCGGCCCGGGTGGTCGCTGTCGTCATGTCGTCATCCTCTGTGATGCGGAACGAGTGGGGGTGCGCCCCGGGGGAGTCGCCGGACTCCCCCGGGGCGCGAGTCGTCACTGGACGGTGTAGCCCACCGACTCTGCCTGATTGACGAGCTCCTCGCCGAATGCGGCGATGGCATCGGGCATGGTGCCGCCGGAGATGAGCGTGGGGCTCACCTTCTCGGTCCAGACCGAACCCGTGTCGTACAGCATGTAGGCGTAGGGCTGGACTGCGGACGCGGCGTCCTTGAAGGCCTGCTGCACGGTCGGGATGTCGGCGAAGTAGGCGTCCGCTTCGATCTTGGCCAGCCACGCATCCTGCACGGGGCCGTATCCGGGAAGGCCCGTCGAGAGGTCGACCTGCCAACGCGGGTCCGTGGCGACGAAGGTCGCGAACGTGAGGGCGTTCTCGAGCTGCTTGCCCGTGATGTGCGAGGAGACGCCCCAGAGGCCGCCGCCCTCGTTGCCGGTCGACGGCGACGACTCGCCGTCCCAGGCGAGCGGCGCGACCGCGCTCATCTCGCCGGCCGGGATCTGCCAGGTGTCGCGGAAGAGGTAGTTGCCCCACCACACCGCTCCGGGGCTCATGACCAGGTTGACGCCCGCCTCGGCCGCGTCGCCGTCGAAGATGCCCTGGGTCGAGAGCGCACCGCCGTCGTACATCTCGGTGAGGAGCTCGGTCGCGCGCTCGCAGTTCGGGTCGGAGAGGTCGATGTGCGCCTCGCTCTCGGACACGCGATCGTTCGTCGGGCAGTTCGCGCCCTGCAGGTAGCGGTTGATCGCGTAGGCGTCGCCCAGGAAGCCGCTGATCTTGCCGGGGTGCTCCTCGGCGATGGTCACGGCGAGGTCGGCGTACTCCTCCCACGTGGTGGGCAGGGTGTAGCCGTTGTCGTCGAAGAACTTCTTGTTGTACCAGAAGACGTCCGGAGCGGCGTCGTTGCGGAGACAGCGGATCTGGCCGTCGATCTCGCAGAACGAGAGGACGGCGGGGTCGTAGCCCTCGATGACGTCCGGCAGGAGGTCGGTGAGGTCGGCCGCGTAGTTGCTCGACGAGTTCGTCGCCCACGCGATGTCGTCGTTCGACGGGAAGAAGATCGCGTCGGGCCATCCGGAGCCGGCCGAGTCGAAGTTCGCGAAGGACTGCTTGACCGTCTTGCCGCCGACCGTGCCGTCGATCTGCACGACGTCGATCTCGATGTCGGGATAGGCCTCCTGGAAGGCCTCGGCCGCGGGGACGCGGGGCGGGTCGACCCAGACGGTGATCTTGCCGCCGGAGTCGGTCTGGGCGGAGGTCTCGGCTGTGTCGCCGGCGGCGCACCCGGACAGGACGAGCGCGGCAGCGGCGATCGCCGCGACCCCCGCGCTCGCCGAGAGGAACCTCGTGGTCTTCATTGACACTCCTTGGATGAGGTGGCGCGGACATCACGCCGTCGTGGTTGTCGTGGTCGGTCGGAGCTTGCCGGGTCCCGGCCTTGGGGTGCTCAAACGTTATACCACCCTTGCACCTCAAAGCAAACGTTTGAGCAACTTCTGAGCCGGGAGTTTCCAGCGCGGTCGATCGTACTAGAGATCAGATGAATATGGGAACGGCAATCGAAAATCCGCCCCGAATCGGAATGATTGGTCGGAGAGATTGGATAAATCGGGTGCGAAGCGGCCGGAGGCGCAACCTGTCGCCTCCGGCCGCCCTCGTCTCGTCAGAGCACGCGGTGGCGGTCCCAGACCGCCCTCAGCGACTCGCCCGCGAGCAGCTCCGCGAGCACGGTCGACTCCCGCGCCGCTCGGTCGCGCGCCAGTGCGAGCACGGTTGCCTCGTGCTCGCGCGGCACGACCACCGCGCCGTCGTCGTCGGCCATGAGCAGGTCGCCGGGAGCGATGCGCACCCCGCCGAGCACCACGTCGACGTCGTGCGCGATGACGCGCATGCGCGCCCGGTAGTCGATCGGCCGACGAGATGCCGAGAACGCCGGGAACCCGAGCGCGGCGATCCGATCGGTGTCGCGCAGGTTGCCGTCGGTGACGACGCCCGCAGCACCCGAGCCAAGCGCTGCAGCGCTGAACAACTCGCCCCAGAACGCCGAGTCGTTGCTGCGATCGGTCGCGACGACGACGAACTGGCCCTCCCCGATGCCGTCGATGAAGTCGATCGCGTCGCGGTAGGGATCCTCCGGGTCGTCCTCGAGCGCGGGCGCGAACCGCACGGTGCGGGCCCGCCCGATCGCACGGGTGCCGGGCACGAGCGGTGCGAGCCTCTGCTGCAGCACCTGGTCGCGCAGGCCAGTCGCGTCGCACGAGTCGCTCAGGATGGCCGTGGACAGCCGCTCGTCGCCGGGCAGCGGCGTGAAGCCCGAATCACCGGATGACATGTCCACCCCCCGGGCGGAAGGCGAACCGCTGCTCGATGTCCGCGGTGAGCTGCACCCCGAGGCCCGGTGCCGACGGCGCGCCGATCGTTCCGTCGACGAAGTCGACCGGCTCGACCCTGAGCGCGTCACGGAGCGGGTTCGGCAATGTGCAGAACTCGAAGAGCTCGACCGACGGCTCGGCGAACACGGTGTGCAGGTTGGCCGCGAAGGTCACCGCGCTCCCCCACACGTGGGGAACGCAGTCGACGGATGCCTCGCACGCGATGGCCGCGACGCGCGAGAACGCGCGCGGCCCTCCGACGAACGTCACGTCGGGCTGGACGATGTCGACACCGGCGGCGGCGACGAGTTCGGCGAACTCGCGCACGGTGCCGTTCGACTCGACGCCCGAGACGGGCACGTCGACCGAGGCGCGCACGCGGGCGAACCCGGCGACGTCGTCGGCCTGGCAGGGCTCCTCGTACCAGCGTGCGCCGAGCCCCGCGGCATGCCGTCCCACGCGGATGGCGTCCTCGACCGACCAGGGCGATGACGCGCAGGCCTGGACCGCATCGATGATGAAGCGCCCACCCTCCGGCAGCCCGGCGACGACATGGTCGAGCAGGTCGATCGTCGTGTCCGGGTCGGACATCGCGCGGAACTTCACGGTCTCGAAACCGGTGGCGAACTGCTCCGCGGCCCATCCGGCGACCTCGTCGAAGGTCGTTCCGAGTCCGCCGCTCGCGTAGGCCTCGATGCGCCTGCGCTTCGCGCCGCCGAGGATCTCGTACGCCGGCACCCCCTCGCGCTTCGCGACGGCGTCGAGCACGGCGGTCTCGATGGCGCCGGCGACGCCGCTCAGGATGCCGCCGCGCGACCAGAACGCCGTGTAGGCGCGGAGGTGATCGGCGACGTCCAGCGGGGAGCCGAACGCGACGTCGACGAGGTACGGGCGGAAGGCCTCGACGATGCCGGGGACGGCCGTCGCGGCCATGATCCCGGCGCCGGCCTCGCCGATCCCGCGCGTGCCGTCGGCGAGTTCAACCTCGACGAGCGCGGCATCCCACGATCGGATCGTGCCGCCGACCCAGACGAGCTCGTCGCCGCGGTCGTAGCGGTGCGACAACAGCACAGCTCGGACATTTCGGACGGTTGCGGACAGGTCGCTCATCGTCGAGGCGCTCCTCAGGCTCTGGATCGGTTGCATGTCGGCGACGATAGCTGCTCAAACGTTTGATCACAAGAATTGGTCCGATGAACCTGGCGGATGGCCACGAGGCCGCGCCCTAGGATGACGCCATGTCCGAAGCGCCCGGCACCGCCCGATCCCAGACCGACGTCGTCATCCAGGGGATCAAGGACATGCTGACGCGGGGCGAGCTGAAGCCGGGGTCGCGACTGCCCATCGAGAAGGACCTCGCCGCGATGCTCAACGTCTCCCGCGGATCGCTGCGCGAGGGCGTGCGCGCGCTCGCGACGCTCGGCGTGCTCGAGACGCGCCAGGGCGACGGCACGTACGTAACCTCGCTCGACCCGGCCGCACTGCTCAGCCCGCTCGGATTCCTCGCCGACCTGCAGCAGCCCGCCCACGCCGCCGACCTCCTCGCCGTCCGCCGCGTGCTCGAGGCCGAGAGCGTCTCGCTCGCGGCGACCCGCATCACCGACGAGCAGCTCGAAGACCTCGAGGCGATCCTCGCGAGGGTCGACCGCACGCTCGAGGACGAGGACGAGGACGAGATGGACCTCGAGGAGTTCATCAACACCGACACCGAGTTCCATCGCGCGATCGCGGCGGCGAGCGGGAACCCTCCCCTGGCCGCGCTCGTCGACGCCCTCGTCGGGCGGACGTTCCGCGCGCGTCTCTGGCGCGCCATCAGCAACCGCGGGTCGGTCCGCGAGACCCAGCGCGAGCACCGGGCCATCCTCGACGAGCTCGCCCGTCGCGACCCGGGTCGCGCGAGCATCCGCATGTCGACGCACCTGCTCGGGGTCGAGCAGTTCAGCGCCGAGCACGCGGCCGAGGATCCGGAAGCGGGCTGAACGGCGGCCGTCGGCGGCGCGCGCTGCGCCCCTACGCCGCGGGCCGCGACACCGGCGCCGTCGGGTTCGCCCAGTACTCCCCGTCGGGGAAGGCGTACTGCGCGACGGACGCCTCGTGCATCTCGGCGCTGTATCCGGGCTGCGACGGCATCGTGTAGTGGCCGTTCTCGACGATGCACGGGTCGACGAAGTGCTCGTGCAGGTGGTCGACGAACTCCGTCACCCGGTTCTCGAGCGTGCCGGAGACGCACACGTAGTCGAAGATCGACAGGTGCTGCACGAGCTCGCACAGGCCGACGCCCCCGGCGTGCGGGCACACGGGCACGCCGAACTTCTGCGCCATCAGGTACACCGCGAGGATCTCGTTGACGCTCGCCAGGCGCGCCGAATCGAGTTGGCAGTAGTCGATCGCGCCGGCCTGGAACATCTGCTTGAAGAGCACCCGGTTCATGCCGTGCTCACCCGTGGCGACGCCGATCGGCGCGACCGCCTTCCGCACCGCCGCATGGCCGAGCACGTCGTCGGGGCTCGTCGGCTCCTCGATCCACATGGGCTCGAACTCGGCGAGCCGGCCCACCCACTCGATGGCCTGGGGGACGTCCCACACCTGGTTCGCGTCGATCATGAGGTTCGCGTCCCAGCCGATCACCTCGCGCGCGATGCGCAGGCGGCGGATGTCGTCCTCGACGTCCGACCCGACCTTGAGCTTCACGTGCCGATAGCCCTCATCGACCGCCTCCTGCAGCAGTCGTCGCAGCTTGTCGTCCGAGTAGCCGAGCCACCCGGCGCTCGTCGTGTAGCAGGGGTACCCGCCGCGGGACTCGAGGTCGGCGATGCGCTCGGCCCGGGTCGGCGCCTTCTCGGCGAGGATCGCGATGGCCTCGTCGCGCGTGAGGGCGTCGGAGAGGTAGCGGAGGTCCGCGGCGTCGACGAGCTGCTCGGGGCTCATCTCGGCGAGCAGGCGCCAGAGCGGCTTCCGTGCCACACGGGCCGCGAGGTCCCACATCGCGTTCATGACGGCAGCCATGGCGAGGTGGACGACGCCCTTCTCGGGGCCGAGCCAGCGCAGCTGCGAGTCGGACGACAGTTCGCGGTACACCGCACCGAGGTCCGCCACGGACTCCTCGACCGATCGTCCGACGAGCGGCAGCCCGCGCTGACGGGCCGCCTCGACGCACAGGTCGTTGCCGCGGCCGATCGTGAAGGTGAATCCGTAGCCGTGCACGTCGGGATCGTCGGTGTGGATCACCACGTAGGCGGCGGAGTAGTCGCCGTCCTTGTTCATGGCGTCGGACCCGTCCATGCTCAGCGAGGTCGGGAACCGGACGTCGTGCGCGGTCACGGCGGTGATGGTGGTCATGTCGTGGGCTTCCTGGGACTGCCGCGCGACGGGCGAGATCGCTGCACCGAGGGCGGGGACGGACGTGTGTGAGGTCGTTCGAATCGCCGACCGACGTACGGGGAACCGCGCCTCTTCGCGAGGGACCGCATCCGCGCCGTTCGACGATTCCCCACTCTAGCCGATTCATTGGATGAATTCATCGATTTTCTCGGCAGCACGAGAGAATCAGACCGGATGGTCGCGAATAGATCAGTCCTATCGGCGAGCGGCCGTCGGCTCGGCCGTGGACTCGCGCACGATGAGCTCGGGGGCGGGCTCGCGCACCACGTGGTCGGCGAGGTCGCCCGTCTCGATCCGCTTCAGGATCGCCTGCACGGCCTGCCGTCCCAGCTCCGCGAGGGGCATGCGGACGGTCGTGAGCGGCGGCCAGGCATTCGCGGCCGTCCACGCGTCGTGCATCGCCACGATCGACAGGTCGTGCGGGACGCCGAGCCCGAGGCGCCGCGCCTCCAGCAGGGCACCGTGCGCCGCGTTCACGTTCGCGACGACGATCGCCGTCGGCGACTCGTCGAGTCCGGCGAGGAGCGCCATCGCCGCTCCGCCCTGCTTCGGCTCGTATCCGAGCCGTGTCACGAGACCCTCCGCGACCTCCAGCCCCGCGTCCGCCATCGCCGCACGGAACCCCGCCTCGCGGCGCTGGCCCGAGTCGGAGCGCGGAAGCCCGCCGACGAATCCGATGCGCCGGTGCCCGAGCCCGATCAGGTGCTCGGTCGCGATCCGGATGCCGCGACCGTCGTCGAGGGTCACCGAGCCCACGTGGTCGGGGTGCACGGAGTTGATGAAGATGATCGGCAACGGCGCCGCGAGGAGGATCCTCAGGTCCTCGGCCCGCATGGCGTCGCCCACCTGCAGCAACACCCCGTCCACGCGGCCCTCGCCGATGAGCCGCGGGATGGTGTCCTCGCCCTCGGGCATGCCCTCGGTGCGCGCGATGAGCACCATGTTCCCGTGTGCGAGCGCCTCCTCCTCGACCCCGCGCATCAACTCGGCGAAGATCGCGTTCGTCACGTCGGGCACGACGAGGCCGATCACGTTGGTGCGCGAGGACTTCAGCGCGCGTGCGGCGAAGTTCGGTCGGTAGTCGAGTTCGCGGGCCGCGTCGTGGATCCGCTGTCTCGTCGCGGCACTCACGCGGGCGCTCGGCGCGTCGCTCAGGACGCGCGAGACGGCCGAGACCGAGACTCCCGCGCGGGCGGCGACGTCGCTCAGGGTGGCCATGCGCTCAGTGTAGGGACTCGACCGCGGCGCGACGGTTCACGAGGTAGAGGTGCGTCAGCACCAGGACCGTCTCGCCGCGCTGGTTCACGACCGTCACGAGCTCGTGCACGTACCCGTACTGGTCGGGTCGCTTCGCGTGGCCGGCCTTGTCGGTGATCTCGGCCGTCACCGTGATCGTGTCGCCGATGAACACCGGGCGGATGAACCGGATGCGGTCGTACCCGTAGCTCATCGACTGCGGATTGATTTCGCCGGCCGTCATGCCCACCGCGACCGACAGGATGAGCGTGCCGTGGGCGATCCGCTGTCCGGCCGGCTGCGTCGCCATCCACTCCGCGTCCATGTGGTGCGGGAAGAAGTCGCCCGTCTGGCCCGCGTGCAGCACGATGTCGGCCTCGGTGATCGTGCGGCCGACGGTCTCGCGCCGCTCGCCGATCTCGATGTCCTCGAACCAGCGGTCGATCGTCTGCATGTCAGTCCTCCAGGTGGCGCTCGGTCGCCTCGTCGAGTCGCGCGATGAGCTCGTCGTCGGTCAGCCGCCCCGCGAGGGCGGCGGTGATGAGTGGTCCGATCTCGTTCTGCAGATCGGGGTAGTCGGGATGCCGCGGGCGCACGTAGGCGGATTCGAGCGTCGCCCTCGTGCCGCGGAAGAAGTCGAGCGCGAGCTCGTTCGTCCGGTCGGACTCCCAGGCCACGGCGTTGCCCGGCTGCCCGCCGCCGTCGAAGTAGACGCCCTCCTGCACCGCGGCCGAGTCGAGCCAGAACGCGTGCGCGATCGCCGCTTCCGGATGCCGCGTGTGCGCCGACACCGCGATGCCGGCGCCGCCGAGCAGCGAGCCTCGGACCCCGGCCGATCCTGCTGGGATGTCGACGTACGCGAGGCGATGCTCACGGAAGCCGGCGCGCGAGTAGTTCGTGTAGCCGAAGAGCAACGGACTGTACGCGAACCGGTCGCCCTCGGCGAGCCGGTCGGCGACGTCGATCGGGTTGAGCCCGAGGTTGTCGTCGGGCGTCAGCTCCGCCAGCCGTCGCATGATCCCGAGCACCTCGAGCGCGGCATCGCGCCGGAGGAACACGCCGGGTTCGCGCATGGGCTCGGAGCCGTGGCTGGCCGCGATGGTCACGAGGCTCGAGAACGCGTCGACCGGCTTCGCCGGCCAGAGCACGCGGCCCTCCGCGGCGAGCGCGAGCACCTCATCCCACGTTCGCGGAGGCGCGTCGAGCAGGTCCGGCCGCCATGCGGCGACCTGCGCCGCGGCATCCGTCGCCAGGCCCCACTGCCGCCCCCGGTGCTGGTACGACGCGTGCGACGCGCCGACCGACTGCGTCGCGAGCACGGCGAGCTCGTCGTCGTGGCCCTGCCCGTCGAGCGGCAGCAGCAGTCCGCGCTCGGCGGCGAACGGGATGTGCGGGTGGTCGATGACGAGCAGGTCGTGCCCCTCGACGAGTTCGTCGAGGCCCTGGTCGCCGAAGGCCAGGAGAGAGCGGTACTCCCAGACCACCTCGACGTCAGGGGCGACCGCACGGTACGCCTCGGCCGCGGCGGCGACGCTGCCGTACCCGCGCTCGTGCTCCCAGGTGATGCCGCGGAGCACCGTGGTCATGCCGACACCTCCACGGGCGGGAACTCGGCCCGGACCCGTGCGTCGTCCTCGCCGAGCCTCGGCGCGGCCTTCGGGCTGGTGAGCACCTCGCCGTCGATGCGGATCGGACCTCGCGTCGTGGACAGGGTGGTGTCACCGCGGCGCACCTGCTGCGTCATCCGGATGGCGGCGAAGCCGTCGGACTCGAGGAGCTCGTCGAGCGTCAGCACCGGCGCGCACCACACGTCGGCGGCGTCGAGGACGTCGAGCCAGGACTGCGTGGTGCCGGTCGCGAACCGCTCGGCGAGCACGGCCTCGATCCACTCCTGGCGGTCCCAGGCCTCCTGCGGATCGACCATGGCCGCGAGTTCGGGGAGGTCGAGGAGCTCGCCGATCTTCGGGATGGGGTTCATCGCGAGCGCGATGTAGCCGTCGGCGGTCGGATACGTCCCGTAGGGCGCCGCGAGGAACGCGTGCGCCGAGTGCGGGCCCCCTCGCTGCACGCTGATGGTCTCGTCGTTCAGCCGCGTGCTGAGCAGCTCGAACTGCAGGTCGAGCATCGACTCGAGCAGGCTCGACTCGGCATGGCCGCCTTCTCCCGTGCGGAATCGGCGCACGAGCAGCGCGGTGACGCCCTGCGCGATGTGGCAGCTGAGCAGGTGGTCGGCGATCGAGAGACCAACGGGCACGGGACCGTCGTCGTGGCCGCCGCTCAGCCAGGGCAGGCCCGAGATCGACTGCGCGAGGAGGTCCTGACCCGGGCGGTCCTTCCACGGCCCCTCGGTGCCGTAGCCGGTGGCGCTCGCGTAGACGATCGACGGGTTGATCTCCCGCACCGACGCGTAGTCCAGTCCGATCCGCTCCATGACACCGGGCCGGAAGTTCTGGATGACGACATCCGCCCGCGCGACGAGCTGCTTGACGTAGGCCAGGTCGACCGGGGACTTGAGGTCGGCGGTGATCGACTCCTTATTCCGGTTCATGGCGTGGAAGGAGACGGTGTCGCCATCGGCCGTGCGCCCGGCGAACGCGAGGGTCCTGCCGATGTCGCCCGTGCCGGGACGCTCGATCTTGATCACGCGCGCGCCGAGGTCGGCGAGCCGCATCGCGGCGACCGGTCCGGCGAGGAACTGGCTGAAGTCCAGCACGAGGATGCCGTCGAGCGGCAGGGGCTTCGTTGCGTTCATGCAGGTGCCTTCGAGGTGTCGTCGCCCGACGGAGGCCGACGCGGCGATGCGTCGGGCCGTGGGGCGCAGTGGTGATCAATCGTTTGATTGCTCAATCGTTTGATCAGAGTAGACGATCGTGCGGCCGCACCGCAACCGGTTTCGCGGCGCGGCACTCGCGTGCCGGCGGTCGCCAGCGGCCGGAGTCCGGTACATGAGATTCCGTGCGCCGCCTACCCTGGGCGCCCCACCGAGCGGGATCTCATTGCATCACGCGGCGATCCGCGGCATCCGCCCCGGAAACGGAAGAAGCCCCGGCGAACCGGGGCTTCCAGATGGTGGCGAGTGAGGGATTCGAACCCCCGAAGTCGTAGACAGCTGATTTACAGTCAGATCCCTTTGGCCGCTTGGGTAACTCGCCGAACGCCCGACCACGTTCTTCACATGACCGGGGGCCACACAAGGATACCCGCGGCGGGCCGATGCGTGAAATCGAGGCGAACAGCGGGCCCAGCGACCCCGGCGGGGCAACCCCGCGGTCTCAGAGCCGCTGGATCGGGACCGTGTCGTTGGGGCCGAGGCCGTCGGGTCGTTCGGCGGCTCCGGAACCGTCGCGCGGTACCGCGCCCGTCGCCGACGCGGCCTGCGAACCGGTCGCCGCGGCGGACCCGCCCGGGCCCAGTGGCACCCCCGTCGCCCGGTTCACCGGACCGCGCAGACCGGCCCGCGCGATGACTCGCTGGATCGTGAGGTCGCGCTCGTTCGGCGAGCCCACGAAGCGGATCTCGTTGAGCCCCTGCCGCTGCGCGGCCGATTCGAAGATGATGTGGCCGAAGCCGAAGATGCGGCCGACGACGGGCCGGTGCACCGAGATGTCGAGGATCCGCGAGAGGGGCATGGTCGCGATGTTCTGGCTGAGGATGCCGTGGACCCGGAACACGCGCATGTTCGTGATCACGAACCGGTCCATCTGGGCCTGCAGGATCCGCCACAGGCAGTAGCAGGCGAGCCCGATCGCGAGCACCGCGGGCAGCCACCACGCTTGCGGCGGCACGACGAACGCGAGCAGCAGCAGCGGTACGGATGCCACGAGCCCGAGCACCGGCGTCACGATCGCCGCCCAGTGCTTCGCGACCTCGTCGACGACGACCTCGCCCTCGTCGGCGATGAGGAACCGCTCGACGTGGGGGTCGAAGATGCTGCGGGCGTCGGAGCTCACGGGGACTCCGTCAGGATGCGAGCGAGGTGAAGAACCGGCCGACCGCCTCGGCGGCACCCCAGACGGCGGCGAACGCGCCCTGGACGGCGTTCGCGGCATCCTCGGGCCGGGTGATCGTGTAGAACAGGGCGAACCCGACGACGAGCCCGATGGCGATGCGCTTGACCCACTTCACGGCGGTGTTCCCTTCGAGTAGAGGTGGGTATGGGCAAGCCAGGCCCCCCGAAGGCCCGCCCCGGACCCGCTCTTTTCTACCGCACGCCGGGGAGGGCCTCAACGCGCCACTCCGCGCGGCGATAGGATCGGCTGGCCCGGTCCGCGTTCCCGGCGGACGGCGTCAGGCGAGGAATCCATGGTCGGCATCGAAGAGGTGGCCAAGCTCGCGGGGGTCTCCACCGCGACGGTCTCGCGCGCCCTGAGCGGCCGCGGCCACGTCTCCCCGGCGTCGAAGGCGAAGGTGGTGGATGCCGCGGCGCAGCTCGGCTACGTCGTCTCGTCGAACGCGTCGAGCCTCGCGTCCGGGCGCACGCGCAACGTCGGCGTGGTGATCCCGTTCCTCAACCGGTGGTTCTTCGCGTCGGTGCTCGAGGGTGCGCAGCAGGCGCTGCTCCGGCACGGCTACGACGTGACGCTGTACAACCTGTCGGGCGACGGCCGCGAGCGTTCGAGCGTGTTCGAGCACTTCCTGCTGCGGCAGCGCGTCGACGCGGTCGTGGCGGTCTCGCTCGAGCTCACCGAGCACGAGGTGCAGCGCCTGCACGACCTCGGCAAGCCGCTCGTCGGCGTCGGCGGTCCGATCCCGGGCGTCCGCACGCTGACGATCGACGACGCGGCGGTGGCCAGGCTCGCGACCGAGCACCTCATCGCGCTCGGGCACCGCCGCATCGCCCACATCGGCGGCGACCTCGAGTTCGACCTCGACTTCCACCTGCCGACGAACCGCCGCCTCGGGTACGAGGCCGCACTGCGCGACGCCGGCGTCGAGCCCGACCCCCGCATCTTCGCGCCCGCCGACTTCACGATCCAGGGCGGCTACCACGCGGCGAAGCAGCTGCTCGGCGTGCCGCACGACCGGCCGACGGCGATCTTCGCCGCGTCCGACGAGATGGCGATCGGCTCGATCCTCGCGGCGCGCGACCTCGGCATGGTCGTGCCGCGCGACGTGTCGATCATCGGCATCGACGACTACGACCTCTCCGAGTTCTTCGGCCTCTCGACGGTGGCGCAGTTCCCGCGCGGCCAGGGCGAGAAGGCGGTCGACATCCTGATGGAGCAGCTCGAGCCCGGTCCGGATGCCGCGCCGCCGGCCGCGACTCCCCTGCCGTTCGAGCTGCGCGTGCGCTCCTCCACGGCGGTCCCGCCGGAGCGCTGACCCGCGGTGCGCCGAGCGCGCGTCAGGCGGGCAGGCGCAGGCGTGCCAGCGACGCCTGGATGGCGACGGCCGCCGCACCGCGGGCCCACGAGCTGAAGCCGGCCGAGTCGACGAACACCTCCACCGGGGTCGCCTCGGGGTCGCGGTCCGCGGCGAGCGCGGCGAGCGCCGTGTCGCCGGCGACCTCCCAGAGCCCGACGCCCTCGCCCGAGAGCACGATCGACTCGACCATCGTGAGGTTCGCGATGTACCCCATCATGCGGCCGAGCGCGCGGCCCGCGGCATCCGTCACCGATCGGGCGGCCGGATGCCCCGCCGCCGACAGTTCGAGGACCTCGTCGTAGCCCACCTCGCGTCCGAGCGCGATGCCGACCTGCGCGCAGATGCTCGGGATCGCGAGCATGGCGGTCGAGCATCCGCGGTGGCCGTCGAGGCACGGCGGTCCGCTGGGGTCGAGCGGCAGGTGGCCGCCGAGGCCGAGGCCCGTGTCGGGGGTCGTGACGACGCGGTCGTGCATGACGAGCCCGTAGCCGACGCCCGCGCCGACCGTCACGACGGCGAACGCGTCGTGCGCCCGGGCCGGGCCGAACCACTGCTCCGCGGTCGTCAGGGCGGTCACGTCGTTCTCGAGGTCGACCGGCACGCCGAGCCGCGCCTCGAGCAGGTCGGCGAGCGGCACGTCGCGCCAACCGAGGAACGGGGCGCGCGTCACGACCCGCTGGCCGGTGACGTTGCCGCCGATGCTGAGGCCGATGCCGCCGAGGTCGGAGAGGTCGCCCGGGGCAGTAGGGCCGGCGACGTCGGATGCCGCGGCGCTCGCCGCCGCGTCCATAGGGCCGGCACTGGCGCTACCGGCCGCCCCCACGAGCTCCCCCACCAGCCCCACGATCACGTCGACGACCGCGTCGACGTCGTGCCCGTCCAGCTCGCGCGACGCCTGCGCGACCGCGGTCGCGCGCAGGTCGGTGAGCGCACCATACGCCGCCTCGCCCGTGACCTTGATGCCGATGAACCACTGCGCGTCGACCCGCACGTCGAGCGGCCGCGCCGGCCGTCCGGTCGCGCCCTGCACGGCCTCGACGGCCTCGACGAAGAGCCCTCGGTCGAGGAACGGCTTCGACAGTCGCGTGAGGCTCGCGGGCGAGAGTCCGAGCCGGCGGCCGAGCTCGGCGCGCGAGATCGGGCCGTGGATGAGCACCTCGCGGGCCAGTTCGCGCGCGGAGTCGCCGAGTTCGAGCTGGGTCATCCGCGCCTCCTTCACCACGATTCGTTCCATGATGACACGAACCGGAGCCATTCGACCCACTTCGAGCAATCGGATCGCAGGCATTGACATCACGTTATTTTCGTCGTAGAAATTACTCATGCTCCGATCAGCGCCGATCCATCTCCGCAACGGCGGCACCAGCGTGGTCCTCGACCCCACCCGCGCGGCCCTCCCGACGATCGTCCACTGGGGCGCCGACCTCGGCGCGGTCACCGGCGACGACCTCGAGGCGATGGCTCTCGCGGCGCTCCCCCAGCGCGTCTCGGGCAACCTCGACCGCCCGGCACCTCTCACGCTCATCCCGCAGGAGTCGGCGGGCTGGCTCGGCACCCCCGGCCTCACCGGGCACCGCGGCGGCCGCGAGTTCTCGACGCGGCTCGCGACCGAGGCGATCGACGTCGACCTCGACGACGCGTCCGCCGTGATCAGGGCGACGGATGCCTCGGCCCGCCTCGCCGCGACGATCGAGCTGCGCGTGACCGACTCGGGCCTCCTCCGCCAGCGCATCACGCTCGAGAACCTCTCCCCCGAGCCGTACGCGCTCACCGCGCTCGCGCCGACCTTCCCGCTCCCGCAGTCCGCCGACGAGCTCCTCGACACGACGGGCCGCCACCTCCGCGAGCGCAGCCCGCAGCGGCACTCCTTCACGATCGGCACGCACCTCCGCGAGAGCCGGCGCGGCCGCCCGGGCTCCGACGCGAGCCTCCTGCTCGCCGCCGGCCGCACGGGCTTCGGCTTCGAGCGCGGGCTCGTGCACGCCGTCCACACCGCGTGGAGCGGCAACCACCGCCTGCTCGCCGAGCGCACCCCGACCGGCGACGCGTTCCTCACCGCCGGCGAGTTGCTCGCCCCCGGCGAGGTCGAGCTCACCGAGGGCGAGTCGTACACGACGCCCTGGGCGATCGGGTCGTGGGGCGACGGCCTGAACGAGCTGTCGAAGCGGTTCCACGACGAGCTCCGCGCCCGGCCGCAGCATCCGCGCCGCCCTCGCCCGGTGACGCTCAACACGTGGGAGGCCGTCTACTTCGACCACGACCTCGACACCCTGACGGCCCTCGCCGAGCGGGCCGCGCGCGTCGGCGTCGAGCGATTCGTGCTCGACGACGGCTGGTTCCGCGGCCGCCGCGACGACACCGCCGGGCTCGGCGACTGGACCGTCGACGAGGGCGTCTGGCCCGACGGGCTCGGGCCGCTCATCGAGCGCGTGCGCGGGCTGGGAATGGAGTTCGGCCTCTGGGTCGAGCCCGAGATGGTGAACCTCGACAGCGACCTCGCGCGCGAGCACCCCGACTGGATCCTCCGCGGCCGCGACGAGCTGCCCGTGCCCGCCCGGCAGCAGCACGTGCTCGACCTCGCGAACCCCGACGCGTGGGAGTACCTGCTCGACCGGCTCGACGCGCTGCTCGCCGAGTACGACATCGCGTACCTCAAGTGGGACCACAACCGCGACCTGCTCGAGGCCGGCGCCGCCGACACCGGGCGGCCGCGCGTGCACGAGAACGTCCTGGCGCTCTACCGCCTGCTCGCGGCGCTGAAGCGCCGCCACCCGGGCCTCGAGATCGAGTCGTGCGCATCGGGCGGTTCCCGCGTCGACCTCGGAATCCTCGAGCACACCGACCGCATCTGGACCTCCGACACGCTCGACCCGATCGAGCGCCTGCAGATCCAGAAGTACACCGGTCTCCTCGTGCCGACCGAGCTCATGGGCGCGCACCTGACGAGCCCCGAGGTCCACTCCACCGGACGCTCGGTGAGCCTCGACCTCAGCGCCGGCGTCGCGATGCTCGGCCACTTCGGCATCGAGTGGAACCTCACGAACCTCGACGACGCCGGCCTCGACGCCGTCGCCGCGTGGGTCGCACTGCACACGCGCCACCGCGACCTCATCCACTCTGGCGTGCTCGTGCACGGTGACGTGACGGATGCCGCGACCGACGTCCGCGGCGTGGTCGCACGCGACGCGGCATCCGCCCTCTTCACGTTCACGCAGGTGACCACCGGCGTGACCCTCCCGCCCGGCCGGTTCACGCTGCCGGGCCTCGACCCCGACCGCCGCTACACCGTGCGCGTCGCCGCAGGCAGCCCGGCGGCGGGCCCCGGCCAGTCGCCGCTGCCGTGGGCCGAGCAGCCGATCACGCTGACCGGCCGCCAGCTCGGCACCGTGGGCCTCCAGGCCCCGGTGCTGTTCCCCGCGCAGCTCGTGCTGCTCGAACTCACCTCCCCGTTCCCGCTGGTCGGGTAGGACGCGAAGCGCCCGTACCGAGACCGGGTCTCGATACGCGCTTCGCGCTACTCGACCACCATTTCCGACCACCTCGCGCAAGGAGGCGCATGATGACCGACCACCCCACCCGCCGGCAGCCGCATCGGAGACGACGCGCCCGCCGCCGAGCGCTCGCCGCGGCATCCGTCGCCCTCGCCATGGCCGCGAGCCTCGGCCTCGCCGGCTGCGCGAGCGGCAGCGGCGACGACCGCGTGAAGCTCGACTTCTTCCAGTTCAAGGGCGAGGCCCTCGAGGACTTCGAGCAGATCATCGCCGACTTCGAAGCCGAGAACCCCGACATCGACGTCGTGCAGAACCAGGTCGCCGACGCCGACACGCTGATCCGCACGCTGCTCGTCAAGGACCGCACGCCCGACGTGATCACCCTCAACGCGAACGGCAACTTCGGCCGGCTCGCGCAGGCGGGCGTCTTCCACGACTTCACGGGCGACCCGGTGCTCGACACCATCAACCCGGCTGTGCAGGAGATCCTCGCCGACCTCGGCACGTACGGCGACGAGGTCAACGGCCTCGGCTACGTCAACAACGCCAACGGCATCATCTACAACCGCGACATCTTCGAGGAGCAGGGGCTCGAGGTGCCCGAGACCTTCGACGAGCTGATCGCGGTGTGCGATGCGTTGGCGGATGCCGGCATCACGCCGTTCTACGGCACGCTCGCGGATTCGTGGACCGTGCTCCCGTCGTGGAACGCGCTCGGCGCGTACCCCGCGCAGGGCGACTTCTTCGACGAGATGCGCGCCGAGGGCGAGGACGTCGGCCCCGACTCCCCCGTGTCGTTCGAGAAGGACTTCCCGACCGCCATGGAGCAGCAGGCCGAGCTCTACTCGTACGCGCAGGAGGGCTACCGCGGCCGCACCTACGACGACGGCAACGCCGCGTTCGCGAACGGCGAGGCCGCGATGCTCATGCAGGGCATCTGGGCGGTGAATCCGATCCTCGGCATCGACCCCGACGTGAACCTCGGCATCTTCCCGTACCCGGGAACCGACGACCCCGACGACCGCCTGCTCGTCTCGGGCGTCGACGTCGTCGTGACCATGGGCAAGGACGGCCCGCACCAGGAGGAGGCGCAGCGGTTCATCGACTACCTCTTCGAGCCCGAGGTGATCGAGGCGTTCGCGGCGTCGCAGAACATGGTGCCCTCCGTCGAAGGTGCCGAGCTCAGCGACTCGGCGGCGATCCAGTCGGTCGCGCCGTGGTTCGAGGAGGGCCGGATCACGGGCTTCATCGACCACCAGGTCCCGCCCGGCATCCCGCTGGATGCCACGGTGCAGGAGGCCCTCTTCACCGGCGATCCGCAGTCCGCGCTCGCCACCCTCGACCGCGAGTGGGCGAAGGTCGCCGCTCGCACGATCCCCGTGACGGGAGAGTGATCATGTCCACGCTGACCCAAGCGGTGCGCACGTCTTCGACGGGCGGCACCAAGCGGGGCCGGGCGACGCGCAACCGCGTCGAGACCCGCCGCGCGATGCCCGCGTTCTACTGGATGGTGTGGCCCGCCGTGATCGCGTTCGCCGCGTTCCACACCCTCCCCGTGCTCATCGGCATCTTCTTCAGCTTCACGAACTACGCGGGCTACGGCGCGTGGAACTTCGTGGGCCTGTCGAACTACGCCAACCTGTTCCGCGACGACCGCGTGCTCGCGGCGTACGGCTTCTCGTTCCTGTTCGCGATCGTCGCGACGATCCTCACCAACGTGATCTCGCTCGCGATCGCGCTCGGGCTGAACGCGAAGATCGTCGGCCGGAACTTCTTCCGCGGCGTCTACTTCGTGCCGTACGTGCTCGCGATCCTGGTCATCGGCTACGTGTTCCAGTTCTTCTTCTCGAACTCGCTGCCGAAGATCCTCTCGGGCATCCCCCTGTTCCGCGACAACATCCTGACGAGCCCCGACTGGGCGTGGACGGCGATCGTCGTACTCGCCGTGTGGCAGGCCTGCGCGTTCGCGATCATCATCTACCTCTCGGGGCTGCAGACGATCCCGGGCGAGCTCTACGAGGCCGCGTCGCTCGACGGCGCCGGCGCGTGGCGCCAGTTCCGCTCGATCACGTTCCCGCTCATCGGCGCGTTCTTCACGATCAACGTCGTGCTGAGCCTGAAGGGCTTCCTGCAGGTGTTCGACCCGATCGTCTCGCTGACGAACGGCGGCCCGGGCACCTCGACCGAGTCGGTGACACTGCTCATCTTCCGGGGCGGCTTCTCGGGCGGCGAGTTCGCCTACCAGACGGCCAACGCGGTGATCTTCTTCATCGTGATCACGGTCGTCTCCCTCTTCCAGTTCCGGGTCCTTCAGCGCAGAGAGGCCGATTTCTGATGACCACCGCAACCACCACCCTGGCGCAGGCCGAGGAGGCCGTGCCCACGGGCGCCACCGACGCCGTCGGCGGCGGACGACGCCCCCGCCGCGGCCGCGGCCGCGAGACCGACGACACCCGCCGCATCAACTGGTGGGCGACCGCCCTCATCGCGGTGTGCTCGCTGACCATCATCATCCCGCTCTACCTCGCGGTCGTCGTCGCCCTCAAGACACCGGACCAGCTGGTGTCGGGCACCGGCTTCGAGTGGCCGAACCCCGTCAACTGGAGCAACTTCGCCGAGGCATGGGAGCGCACGAGCTTCCCGCAGGCGCTCACGAACACCGCCCTCATCACGGTCGGCTCGGTCGTGTTCACGCTGCTGACGAGCTCGATCGTCGCGTACGCGCTGGCCCGCAACATCCACCGGCCGTTCTTCAAGGGCGTGTTCTTCTACCTGCTCGCGGCCCTCTTCATCCCGTTCCCGATCATCATGCTGCCGCTCGTGAAGCAGACCGCGATCCTCGGCCTCGACAACCAGGCCGGCATGATCGTGCTCTACACGATCTACGGGCTCTCGCTGAACGTGTTCATCTACACGGCCTACATCCGCTCGATCCCGATCGAGCTCGAGGAGGCGGCGCGCGTCGACGGCGCCTCGACCTGGCGCGTGTTCTGGCAGGTGATATTCCCGCTGCTGACCCCGATGAACGCGACGGTCGGCATCCTCACCTGCGTGTGGGCGTGGAACGACTTCATCATGCCGCTCGTCGTGCTGACCGACCCGGCCGCGCGCACCCTGCCGCTCGCGCAGTACGTGTTCCAGGGCCAGTTCAACACCGAGTACACGACGGCGTTCGCGTCGTACCTCATGGCGATGGCGCCGCTGCTGGTCGTGTACATCTTCAGCCAGCGCTGGGTGATCTCCGGCGTGACCCGAGGCTCGATCAAGTAATGTGCGCGGATGCCGCGGGGCGGGCGCCCCACCGCCGGTCGAGGAGCGCGAAGCGCGTCTCGAGACCCGTCCCGCGGCATCCGTTCGATCTCTTCGAAAGGAACCACCACCGATGACCGACGCCCGGACCTCGACGACCGACGCGCCTGCTGCGGCCGCTGACGCCGCACCCGCGCCCGCTGCCGCCGACGCCACGCCCGCGCCCGCCGCCCTCGCCGACGCCACCGTGCTCGCCGCCGACCCTGACTGGTGGCGCCAGGCCGCGGTCTACCAGATCTACCCGCGCAGCTTCGCCGACGCGAACGGCGACGGCATCGGCGACCTGAAGGGCATCACGTTGCGCGTGCCGTACCTCGTCGAGCTCGGCGTCGACGCGGTGTGGCTCTCGCCCTTCTACCCGTCGGCGCTCGCCGACGGCGGGTACGACGTCGACGACTACCGGAACGTCGACCCGAAGCTCGGCACGCTCGCCGACTTCGACGAGCTGATCGCGGCGCTGCACGCCGCCGGCATCCGCCTCATCGCCGACATCGTGCCGAACCACTCGTCGAACCGGCACGAATGGTTCCGCGAGGCGCTCGCGTCGCCGCGCGGGTCGGCTGCGCGCGAGCGCTACATCTTCCGCGACGGCGAGGGGCCGGATGGCTCGGAGCCGCCGAGCGACTGGCAGTCGATCTTCGGCGGCTCGGCGTGGGAGCCCGTGGGCGACGGCCAGTTCTACCTGCACCTGTTCGCGCCCGAGCAGCCCGACCTGAACTGGGCGAACCGCGAGGTGCGCGACGACTTCCTGCGCACGCTGCGCTTCTGGTCCGACCGCGGGGTCGACGGCTTCCGCGTGGACGTCGCGCACGCCCTCGCGAAGGACCTCACCTACCCGCTGCGCTCGCACGCCGAGCTCGAGGCGACGAAGCTCGCGACCGACGGCTCGCACCCGCTCTGGGATCGCGAGGAGCTCGACGAGATCTACGCCGAGTGGCGTGCGGTGTTCGACGAGTACGACCCGCCGCGCATCGCGGTCGCCGAGGCGTGGGTCGCGCCGACCCGCCGTCACCGGTACGCGGCGCCGACGAGCCTCGGCCAGGCGTTCAACTTCGACCTGCTGCGCGCGAACTTCTCGGCCGCGGAGTTCCACGAGATCGTCGACCGCAACATGGCCTTCGCCGGCGAGACGGGCTCGTCGAACACGTGGGTGTTCTCGAACCACGATGTCGTTCGGCACGCGACGCGGTACGGCCTTCCCGACGATGGCACGTTCGAGTACGACCTCGGCAAGGCGTGGCTGCTCTCGGGTGGGGTCGAGCCTGCGGTCGACGCGGCTCGCGGCCTCCGGCGAGCGCGCGCGGCGACGCTCTTCCTGCTGGCGCTGCCCGGCAGCGCGTACCTGTACCAGGGCGAGGAGCTCGGGCTGCCCGAGGTCGCCGAGATCCCCGACGCGTCCCGCCAGGACCCGACGTTCTTCCGCAACGCCGGCGTCGAGGTCGGCCGCGACGGATGCCGCGTGCCCCTGCCCTGGGACGCCGACGCGCCGTCGTTCGGCTTCGGGCCCGCCGGCTCGGATGCCTCGCACCTGCCGCAGCCCGCCTGGTTCGGGTCGTACGCGGTCTCGGCGCAGGACTCCGACCCGGCCTCGACGCTCTCGATGTACCGAAGCGCGCTCGCGATGCGGCACCAGCTGCAAGGTGCAGAGAAGCTCGCGTGGATCGCGCTCGACGAGCCATCCGTTCTCGCCTTCCAGCGCCCGACCGGATGGACCGTGGTGACGAACTTCAGCACGACCCCGTTCGCGCTGCCCGCCGGGCTCGCCGGCCTCGAGGTGCTCCTCTCCAGTGCCCCGCGCCCCGACAAGGCGACGATCCCCGGCGAGACGACCCTCTGGCTCCGCTGAGGGCGCCCCCGCCACCCATCGAGATTCGACATGTGAGCGCCGGCTCACATGTCGAATCCGACGTGCAACCTCCGCCGACACGCGAGCCGTGGCATCCTCTCACCCCCTCGCTAGACTGGCCCGCATGGCTGATTCGACGTTCGACATCGTGAGCAAGGTCGACAAGATGGAGGCGGAGAACGCCGTCAACCAGGCCCGCAAGGAGGTCGAGCAGCGCTACGACTTCAAGGGCGTGGGGGCGTCGGTCGAGTGGTCGGGCGAGAAGATCCTGCTGAAGGCATCGACCGACGAGCGCGTGAAGGCGGTGCTCGACGTGGTGCAGTCGAAGTTCATCAAGCGCGGCATCTCGCTGAAGTCGCTCGACTCGGGCGAGCCCTACCCGTCGGGCAAGGAGTTCCGCATCGAGATCGCCCTGAAGAACGGCATCGACCAGGAGCATGCGAAGAAGATCGGCAAGCTGATCCGCGACGAGGCGCCGAAGACGGTGAAGTCGCAGATCCAGGGCGACGAACTCCGCGTCTCGTCGAAGAGCCGCGACGACCTGCAGGAGACCATCCGCCTGCTGAAGGCCGCCGACCTCGACGTCGACCTGCAGTTCGTCAACTTCCGCTGACGCGCGCTTCCCGGTTCGAGGGCGAGCGGATGCCGCGCTACGGCGTCTTCACGCGCTGGCGACGAGCGGCGTGATCGCGTCCAGTTCGCTCTGATGCGCCGCTCGCTCGACGTCGAGGTCGTATCGATTCTGGAGGTTGAGCCAGAACCGTTCGCTCGTCCCGAGCGCGCGCGAGAGCCTCAGCGCTGTGTCGGGCGTGATGGCCCGCTTGCCGTGGACGATCTCGTTGATCCGCCGCGGCGGAACTCCGACGGTGAGCGCGAGACGGTACTGGCTGATCCCGAGCGGCTCGAGGAACTCCTCGAGCAGGATCTCTCCTGGGTGGATGGGGTCGTGTGCGGTCGTCATCACATCACCTCCTCAGTGGTAGTCGACGATCTCGACGTCCTCGGCTCCCGTCGAGGTCCAACGGAAGCAGATCCGGTATTGGTCGTTCACTCGTATGCTGTGTTGTCCGGCACGATCTCCGCGGAGCGCCTCAAGGCGATTTCCCGGTGGCACGCGGAGGTCATTCAGTTCATCGGCTGCCTCGATCAGGAGGAGTTTCCGATGTGCCATCCGCTGCAGATCGTGGCCGAACCTCGCCACTCGCTCGCGGTCGAACACCTTCCGGGTCGCGTCATCTGCGAACGAACGGATCACACCACCGATAGTAACGCGCCGCGCTAATATCGCCAAGCGTTATTACTCCGTCAGCGTGACAGCGGGTCTGCCTCATTCACGACCGCGGCGCGTACCCCTCCAACCACCGCGTCACCGCCGCATACGCCGCCGCCCGCGCCGGCTCCCGCGACAGGAACACGTCGTGCAGCGCCCCGTCGATGCGCGCGACCGTGACGTTCGGCCCGAGCTTCAGCGACTGGCGCGCGATCTCGTCGACGACGAGCACGATGTCCGACGTGAGCATCGCGTCATCCCACGTCGCCTGCAGCACCGACCGCGCCGACACGAGGGTCAGCACGGGCGCCCCCACGTCGATGCCGGCGGCGACGGTCGCGTGCCCGGCGAGGATCGCGGTCAGCCAGGCCGGATGCGTGCGGAACCCGCGGTCGGGCCGCCACGCGTGGTCGTACTCCCACTCCCCGTCGAGCTCCTTCGCGACCGACCGCGTGTAGAACCCGAGGTCGACGTTCGGCAGCGGCCCCATGGGGTCGAGCCGCGCGCGGAACCCGATCATCGGCTGGATCGCCTGCCGCCCGATCCCGCTCAGCTGGAACTCCAGCCACGGACTGTTCAGCACGAGCGCCGCCGCCCGCCCGGCATTGCGCGCCGCCCACAGGCTGAGCGTGAGCCCGCCCGTCGAGTGCCCGACGAGAATCAACGGCCGAGCGGATGCCTCCGGCCCACCCTCGCGCGTGATGACGCCGAGCGCGGCCTCAATGTCCTCGTCGTACACGGCCAGGTCGGTCATGTACCCGGGCGTCTGCCACTCCCGCAGGCTCCGCCCGTACTTCCGCAGGTCGAGCGCGTAGAACCGCGCCCCCGCATCGCTCCAGAACCGCGCCAGCTCGGGATTGAAGAAGTAGTCGCTCCACCCGTGCACGAACAGCACATCGCACCGCGATGCCGCTGGCCGCCGCTCCGGCTCCTCCTCGCGTTCCCACGGCCAGCGCCACCGGCGCCGAGCGAATGCCGCGGCCTCGCCACTTGCGCCTGCGGTGTGCCGCACGAGCGTCGCGACGACCTCACCTTCGTCGTCGTCTTCGATCGTCAGCGTCAGCTGATCGAATCCGGGCCCGAGCACATCGGGTCGCCACTCGGTTGCATCCCCCATGCAAACCCCCTCAGGGGCAGCCTACGGAACGAAGTGGACTGGTCAGGAGAAGGCGTCGATGAGACCTAGGACCGCTGGGAACAGGAGAACGATGAACAGGACCGGGAGGATCGCGAACACGAGCGGGAAGACGACCTTGATCGGCACCTTCATGGCCGATTCTTCGGCGCGCTGGCGCCGCCGGATCCGCATTTCGCCAGCCTGCACGCGAAGGACGTCCGCGATCGCAATACCGTAGCGATCGGCCTGCTGTACCGCACGGATAAACCGCTTGAGGTCGTCGCAATCGGTGCGTGCCAGGAGAGCGGAATATGCGTCCGTGCGTGAGCGGCCGATCGACATGTCTTGGAGAGTCCGGATCAGTTCCTCCGCGAGCGGACCGCGGCCACCCTGAGCGGCTCTGGCCATCGCGCCCTCGAATCCCAAACCGGCCTCGACCGCGATCGTCATCTGGTCGAGCGTGTCAGGGAGCGCAAGCAGGATGGCCTTCTGCCGGTCGTCCGCGCGGCTCGTCACGATGACTTCCGGCAGCAAGAAGAACAGCACTGCGAAAAGCAACCCAATGATCTTTCCGACCAGGTTCGGTGCTGCAAGGAGGCTCGTCAGCCCGATGAGAAACGCCACAATGGAGACAACCACGCGGATCACCAGAAAGCCTCCGACAGACCATCGGCCGGCCATCCCTGCGTGGATGATCTTGCGCTGGACCCAGCCGACATACCCGGCAGGCATGACTGCCCGCAGCGTCTCCGCAAACGTCCGGCGTTCGACGCGCTGGAGCTCGGCCTCGCTTGCAGGTGCCACCACCGCTACAACATCAGACTTGACGGGTATCGCGCGAACAACGAGGTAGACCAGCACGCCGATGCCGAGCGAGACCGCAGTGATGGCGAGGATCGGAAGGAGTGTCATCGCATTGCCTCAGAACTTCACGCGGACGGCGAAGACCATCCATACGGTGCCGACGATCATGAGCAGTACGGCGACTGCCAATGCAAGCCACCCGAGCAGCGTCTCGAAGAATGGCGCAAGATACTCTGGGCGAACCACGACCACGAACGCGAATACAACGATCGGCAGCGCGATGAGAATGATCGCAGAGAGCCGGCCCTCTGCACTTAGAGCCTTGACCTGTCGGCGAATCTGATTGCGTTCCCGGATGGTCGCGGCGGTCCGCTGGAGCGTCTCGGCGAGATTTCCACCGGTCTCACGGTTCACCGCTATCGCTTGCGCCGCCCAATCGAAGTCCGCTGACTCCATGCGAGCGGCGGTGTTTGCGAGCGCGACATCAAGATCACGTCCGATACGCACCTCGTTCACGATCCGTGAGAACTCCTCAGACGTAGGCGGATCGGCGTACCGTGCAACCGAGTCGATCGCTTGAGTGAGACCGTGGCCGGCCCGAAGGTTGCCCGACACCAACGTCAGTGTGTCATCGAGTTGATCCGCAAACTTCGCGCGACGGCCCGCGGTTCGAACGGTCAGATACACGTGCGCAATGAGCGGAGCGAGCAGAGCGAAGACAACACCCCAGAACACCGCGGCCCAGCTGCCGAACCCAAGAATCACACCCAGCAGGGCGAGGACCGATGCCATGGAGAAGACAACGAGGACAAACGCGGAGGGCGTCATCCGGATGCCCGCGAGTTCGAGACGCTCCTCTCCGAAAAGGGTTCGGTCACGTCGCGACATGACGGCCTCGATCGTCTCAACCGTCTTGTCCGTCGCCTTGGTCAGCGGAGATACATACTCCTCACCGGGCGCCAACCTGCGCTGGACCGCAACGCGCCGCGCCGGTGGAACGATGACGAGGAATACCAATGCGAGCAGCGCGATCAGGCTGAGCAGAACGCCCGCGATCAGCAGGGCGTTCATCCAACTTCTCCCAGCACGACGCGGTCTCGGGGTTGGTAGCGGAAGATGCTCGCGGGCACCTCGATCCCAAGATCATTGAAGTGGTCGACGAATCGCGGCCTCACGCCCGTAGAGACGGCGTGGCCCCTGAATCGACCCTCCTCGTCGACACCAGCGGCATAGTCGAAGGCGAAGGCATCCTGGAGGGTAATGACATCGCCCTCCATTCCCTGGACCTCGGTGATGCTCGTCACGCGTCGGGTTCCGTCGCGGAGTCGGGTGATTTGAACAATGATGTCGATCGCCGAGGAGATCTGCTCACGGATTGCGCGGAGAGGCAGATCCATGCCTGCCATGAGAACAAGCGTCTCAAGCCGCGCAAGGGCGTCGCGCGGCGAGTTGGCGTGAATAGTCGAGATCGAACCCTCATGACCGGTGTTCATTGCCTGAAGCATGTCGAGACTCTCACCACCACGAACCTCGCCGATGACGATCCGGTCGGGTCGCATGCGAAGCGAGTTGCGGACGAGGTCACGGATAGTAATCTCGCCCCGGCCCTCGATGTTCGCCGGCCGAGACTCGAGTCGGACCACGTGCTCCTGTTGCAGTTGGAGCTCGACGGCGTCCTCGATGGTGATAATGCGCTCGTCCCCAGGTATGAACGCAGAGAGCACATTCAGCAGCGTCGTCTTGCCGGTGCCCGTTCCGCCGGAGACGAGGATATTGAGCTTGGCACGCACGGACGCGTCGAGAAGGGTCGCCATTTCGCGAGTCAGTGTGTCGAACCCGACGAGGTCGTCGACGCCGAAGGGTGTGCGCGAGAACTTCCTGATCGTCAGCGACGAGCCGTCGACCGCGAGGGGCGGGATGATCGCGTTGACGCGGGAACCATCCGCGAGCCGCGCGTCGACCAGAGGCGAGGACTCGTCGATGCGGCGGCCGACACGCGACACGATACGCTCAATGACGCGCCGGAGTTGAGCCTCGCTCGTGAATCGGCTCCGCGATTCATACAGGCGACCCGCCCGCTCGACGAAGATCTGGTTAAAGCGATTGACCATGATCTCTGTCACGGCGGCGTCGTCGAGCAGCGGCTCCAGAGGACCGAACCCGAGCACATCCGCACCGATTTCGGTGATCAGACGGTTGCGTTCACCGCTGGTCAGAGCGACCTGCTCCGACTCGACGATCCGGCCGAGCTCCTCGCGCGCGAGTGCATGAAGCCGTTCCTCGGTCAGCGACGGGTCATTCAATCGAGCGCCGATCCTCCGGAAGAGCTCCTCCGCCGCGCGCTCTTTCAGCTCGACCAGCGCGTCCGTCGGACCATCCGGCTCGACCGGCCCGGCAAGGGCATTCCAGGTGCTTGTGTGCTCGTCGGCGCGGTTATCGGCTAGCGACACGTCGGCCTTGTCTTCCGCGGCCTCCGACGGTAGCGCGTTGGTCACCGCAGGATCGGGGCCCGCCGCATCATCGATGGTGGGGGGATCGGCGGGGATGCCACCCGTCGATCGGTGTGCACCGCGTGCACGCTCAAGGCGATCACTGAGACTCACTTGGTCCTCGCTTTCCTGTGGATGCGTCGGCGAGTGGGGACGGCTGAGGGGTCGATGCGCTGCACGACCGTGCGGAACGCCTTCGCGGCTGCGTCGCGCACGTCGTGGTGAATGAGCGGGGCGCCTTCGTTGGAGGCCAGCACCACAGCGGTGGAACGCGGGACTAGAACGTCAATCGGCGTACCGATTATGGCTGCGACGTCCTTTGCCACCAGCCCGGTATTCTTCTCCACGAAGTTGACCACGACGTGTCGGTTGTTGGGCACAAGGTTGAGCGCGAGTAGCAGCTCGAACTCTTTCCGGAGCGCGCGAAGGCTCGGAACGGTCATGTTCGACACGAAGACGCCGTCGGTCGCGTGTTCGAGTGCCGTCAGTGTGTGGTCGGGCAGACCAGGTGTCGTGTCGACGATCACGTAGCGGAACATGGTCGCAAGGCGGTCGAGCAGCGCGCCAAGGGCGCCGGTCGCTATTCCGTCCGCAAGTTCGGGTGAGGGCGGCGCGGCGATGACAAAGAAGTCGTCGTCGTGATGGGTCAGCAGCGCCTTGAGTTCGACCTCGTCGGTCCCCGTCCGGACGACATCGGCGAGCGAGTACTGGGGATGCAGGTCGAGGGCGTTGGCGATGTCGCCGAATTGCACATCGGCGTCGACAAGTACCACAGAGTTCGGTTCAACTTCGGCGAGCCCCGCAGCGAGGTTGATCGCCGTCGTGGTTTTCCCCTGACCGCCCTTTGGCGCTGCGACGACGATGACCTCGCTTCGCACGTTCTCGGCCATCGGAGGCAAGACCCACTCCGCCTCAGCGGGCTCGGACTCGGGCTCAAGCTCCGGCGCGGAAACCAATTCTGATTCGACATCGATCGCGCCCACGCCGTGCGCTGTATCCAGATCCGCGATGCCGCTGGATGTGCTGGCGTAGGGAGTGCTCGGCTCGAAGTCGGCTCGACGCATCTCCGGCCCGAGCAGCGCGAACACCCCGGCGATGTCATCCTGCTCGGCTTCAACTGCCTCCTCCGCCTCGGTTACCGGCTGCAATCGCCCCGAGGACACGAGCCAGTCGTCGAGCCGCGCAAGGAGAGCCTCGGTCGTCGCATCGGACGCCTCCGGGCTGAGGACGGCGTGAATCTCCATGCCGTCGACCCAGTCTTCGAGGTCCGAGCGTTGCTCGCGCACGACGATGACCCCGATGCCCGGCCATCGTGCAGCGAGCTTCTCGCTCAGGCGCTTGGTCTCTTCGAAGCTCAGGAGCGGCCCGAGCAGCGCGACTCGTGGTGCCGAGGCGAGCCGGCGCATCGCTGACTCGACGCCGAAGGTCAGGTACTCGCCGGGCACTGTCTGGAGGCGGCCGCGAAGAAGCCGGCGGAGTCGAGTCTCATACTCCGCGCTGCGACTGACCAGCAGATACCGCGTCACTGGAAAGCGGCGTTTCCATCGACCGGAGAAGTGCCGCTGTTGTCGGTCGCCTCGTTCTCCAATGTGAGCCACATCTGCGCATAGTCGGCGGCCTCACCTTCGGTGAACCACACCCAGCGTTCGATGTCGTGCGCAGAGAGCGCAATCGTCAGCATGATCGCCGAGTCCGAACTCTGGTCTGTCTCCTCACCTGTCTCCGGGTCAACGCCTACCACGCCCTGCACTCTCGTGACGAGGACGCCGTGGAACGCGAAGCTCGAGATTGGGTTGACGACGTCTTCCTGATCTCCGACCTCGTCAGGGTCGATCGTGCCGACGAGGCCAATCTTGTCACCGGGAGCCACTTGGCCGCCTACGACGCGGTCGGCGGGGAGCGTGAACGACATGAGTTGCATGCCCTCAGGAACAGCGACTCCGCCGGCAACCGCATCCGCGGGATCGACGAATCGCGCCTGCCGAAGTACATCGCCCGGCAGCAAGTCGGCCGAGGTGACGAGCCCGTCCAGGTCGCCCAGGTCGGTCACCGCATCTTCCGGCACGGCATTTCGTGGCAGTTCGTCGACCGCAAGCGCCTCTCGCAATGCCTCGCTCGCCGTCCCCTGCGGGACTGGCTCAGTCACGACGTAAGCCTCGATAAGCTCCGCTCCGCGGGACGCCCGCGCATCTGCGCCCGCAACGTACATGTAGATCGCGACGCCTCCCGCGACGGCGAGAACGATGGCGAGGATCGCACCGATGATTCGGGTCTTCATGTGCTGCTTTCTGTAGGGCGCTCGGCGGTCAGCCGATCAAGGCGGATCGCTCATTCTCGGTCAGGATCATGCGGACCACGCTGAGGCTGTCCGAGTCGGAGCCGCCGTCTCCGAGTTCGAATGCGTCGTCGACGGCAACGTACTTCACGAACTCCCCCTGAAGGCAACCCGCTTTATCGCACGGCGGTGCTGACTTGTCGATGTGCGTAAAGGACGTGAGTTTTCCACCAGTGAGCTTGAACGCCGCGAACTTCGCGATGTGGTAACACTCCTTTGGCGCCTTAGGGTCAGGAGCCTCGTCGCAACTCTTCAGGACAGCCTTGAAAGAGTCGAAGATCGGAATCAGAATCACTGTGTCAAGAAGCGGCGTGAAATCATTCTTCGGATTACAACCAGACGAACCGCCGCCCATTCCGCTCTCGCCCAGATGCCAGAGCTCCCCATCGCTGAGATCGAAGTGCACGAAGCAGTCCTCCGCGTTCAGCCACCCGAACCCACCGGGGTTGTCGGTCACGTCCGGGCACTCGGCGCGGGCCTTGACACCAAGTTCAACTGTGATCTTCTCTCCAGGCGCGGCGCCCTCAAACTCACAGCTACCGAACCCTACAGGGAGCACCCCACCGGCGATCGGGGTACCCCACTCCGCGGAGCCTGATGCGTATACGTTGCTGGCGTCGTCGCCGACGATCAACTGAGCAAGCATGTGGTCGACCCCGGTATTCGCTGTCACAGTCACCGTGTTGTTCGACGTGCTGATGCTCGGAGCATCAGCGACTGGCTCGCGGAAGATCGCGGCGTTGTCGTCAACGTACTGCTGGGCGAGCACTGTGGACCCCGCTCCGCACGCGGACTCATCTCGAGCGCACGACGCAGCAACGGCCAGGGCCGCAGCGTCGACGCCGTTCTGCAACTGAGCACGCTCGGCATAGAGCGCTCCGACGTCGATCGCGATCGCGCCAGCACCGAGTAGCGGGATTATGGCAAAGGCGACGACAGTCGCAGTCGCGCCCCGCTCGGCGCGCAGTCCACGAATCAACCTCCGCATGGTGTCACTCCTCTTCCAGTGAGGCTGATCGTTTCGAGGCCGGGAACCCAAGTCTCGAGACCGGTGATCGTGTCGAGCGCGAGCGTAATCACGACGGTGGCGTCGCCGGGGCCAGTCTCGGGGCACACGGTGGGTGTTGTGATGACGGGAGTGCCGACCAGCGTCGATGCGGCATTCGTCGCCGCGCTCACTGCGTCGCCAGTGTCGCGTGTGATGGCCAGCACCCGTGAACCTTCGCGGGCGGCATTTGTGACGGTGAGTTGCTGGTTGAAGATGTAGCCGAACTCGATGATGCCGAGCAGGATCAAGACAAGCGGGAGCACCACCAGCGCAAACTCGACCGCCGAAGCACCCTGTTCACCACGTACATCAGACCTGCGCCTAACACGCATCCGACACTCGCTCTCCCATCGATACCTGAGTGCGCGACCGCGAAGGCGGTCGCGCACTCAGAGCGCTTCAGCAGCTGCTATTCAATCGCACCGCCGAGGCCCTCGGTCACGTCGTCGAAGACACCTGCGAGCGCCGCGCCGAGGAAGCCGAGCGCCGTGATGATCCCAAGCGCGACCAGCGCGAGGATCAGACCGTACTCAGCAGCGTTGCCGTCCTCCTCCGAGCGGAGCGAGTTCAGGCGAGCCTGGGCCTTCGTGTAGAGCTTGAGCATGAGTGACACCCTTCGGGTCGATCAGAATCTGGGGTGCCGCCCACTCCTGCAAGCGGCCCGACGAACTTATCGATGCGAACGAATCAGACGCTATGCCCCACTTCGGGGCACCCCCTGATTGGGTACAGGCAGGGGTACAAACGTGACCTGCGCGTAACTCAACGTTGGCATTCGGGGTGCTACAGTCCGCTTTTCGGGGGACACGACTCAGAAAGTCAGGGGACAGGCGAGATCGGTCCGTGAGCGAGTGATGCTCAGCGCGCGAGGAGGAGCAGAGCCAGCATCGCCCCCGCCACCATCGACGGCCCGAACGGCACCGACCCCTTCAGCGTCACCCGCCGCAGCGCCAACGCCACGATCGCCACGATTCCGCCGATCAGGAACGCCCCGAACAATCCAGCGATCCACATCACCCAGCCGAACCACCCGAGCGGCAGCCCGAGCGGCAGCCCGAACTTCACGTCGCCCATGCCCATCGCCTTCGGCGAGATGAGCGCGAGCACGAAGTAGAAGAGGAACATGCCGGCGGAGCCGGCGGCCGCCCAGGCGAGCGCGAGCCAGTCGCCCGTGAGGGCGGACGCGGGGACGAGCAGCACCGCGACCACGAGCAGGGTCGGGAAGACCATGGCGTTCGGCAGGCGCTTCTCGGTGAGGTCGACGATCGAGAGGGCGACGCCGGCGGCGGCGAGGGCGAGGAGCGCCGGCAGCACCGGGTCGAGGCCGTAGCGCCAGGTGAGCAGTCCGAATAGGAGGGCGGTCGTGCCCGCCGACCAGGCGCGGAGGGCGCGCAGCGGCATCCGCTCGGTTGGATCGCGACGGATGTTGCGGTCGGTCCAGGCGGCGAGCGGCCACCAGCCGAGCACGGCGCCGAGGAGGGCGGCCCCGACGACGAGGGCGACGGGGGCGAGGGGCATGGTGTGCAGCGTAGCGCGGCGCGCGCCGCGCGCGCGGCGTAGGCTCCCCCGCGAGGGCACCGACAGGGGGATGACATGGATGACGTGCAGGCGACCTACGACGACGTGGCGAACGAACTGCTCGAAGATGCCGACTACGACGTGGATGCCACGCCCGACGGGCTGCTCGTGAAGGGCAGGCTGTTCGCGTTCCTCGACGGCGGGCAGCTCGTGGTCGACCTGCCGGCCGCGCGGTCATCCGACCTGCAGCAGCGCGGCATCGCGGAGCCTTTCCACTCGACGCGCGGCGGCGACAGCCGCACGTGGGTGCGCGTCAGCGACCGCGAGCTGTGGTCGGAGCTGGCGCGCGAGGCGCACGAGTTCGTCGGGGAGCCGCCGGTCGGGCATCAGTCCTGAGGGTCTGATCGGGATCGCTCGAGGGCGCGAAGCCGGACTCAGCCGTCGGTCGTCCGGACCGATCTCCTCAGCTTGTCCTCGAATTCAGGAAGGTCCTGCTCCACGGTGTCGCGGATGATCGCCAGGTCGATGTATGCATAGCCGTGGGCGATGCGGTTGCGCGTCGCCCAGATGACTTTCCAGTCCGTGCCGAACGTTCGCTCGCGATATCCGTCACTGGCCTGCGAGACGGCCTCGATGGCCGCCGCCAGCCGCAAGCTGACCGCGTCCGCGACGGTCTCGTCGTCAAGGTCGCCGCGCTCGAGATGCCGCTTCAGAGCCGCGAGATGTGCCAAGGCGTCGTCGACGAGCTCTCGATCCGACCGGCTCACAGCGGAACCGCCTCACTCAGCACTCGCTCGGCGAGGTGTTCTCGCAGCCCGCGAGCCGGAACGACGTCGACCTCGGCGCCGAGGAGATCTGCGAGTTCGGCCTCCAGGCGTGCAAGCGAGAACAGGCCTGTTCCCGGCTCGAGGTCGACGAGGAGATCGATGTCGGACTCAGCAGTGTCGGCGCCGGTCGCGACGCTGCCGAACACCCGCACGTTTCGGGCACCACGAGCGGCGGCGAGCTCGATGACCTTCCTGCGGTTCCGGGCAAGTGCGCGCCCGCGAGCCGATGCCCCGTGGAAATGCAGCAGTCGGGAGACCTCGGGCTGACTCCGCCCGACCGCAGCGGCGATCTCCCGCTGGGAGAGACCGGCCCGCGCTCCGGACCGGACGGCATTCACGAGCATCGTGCGCGACCGCTCGTGCAGCTCATCGGCGGCGCGCGCGTCAGCGCGAATCCGGTCGATGGTGTCGGTCAGGTCTGGCTGCATATAGCAAATACTATCAGTGAGGAGGAATCACTGAACAGGCGATGTCGATCCCGGCTCGCGCCATTCGACGTACGAGATGAAGGCGACATCCGTCTCGACTCGAAAGGGAGATCGTGAGCACCTCGACATCCGACACCACGACCACGTTCGACCGGTCAGCCGCGATCACCCGGAGCATGCTCGGCTGGGGCGTGGTCGCCGGACCCTTCTACCTCGTCGTCGGCCTCGCGCTCGCACTTACCCGGCCCGGGTTCGACCTCAGCCGGCACGCGCTCTCGCTGCTGATGCTCGGCGAATGGGGGTGGCTGCAGCGGGCGAACCTCGCGCTCGCGGGCGTCATGACGATCGTCGCCGCCGTGGGGATGATCCGAGCCATCCGGAATGGTCGCGGCCTCGCGCTCGGCGTGCTCACGTCCGTCTACGGCGGGGCGCTCGTACTCAGCGCGGTGTTCGCACCCGACCCGAGGGGCGGCTTCCCCGCGGGCGAAGCGGATGGTACGGCGAGCCTCAGCGGCATCCTGCACCTCGTGTTCGGGGCCGTGGGGTTCGCGGCCGTCGCAGCGGCAGCGTTCGCGTATGCCGGGTGGAGCCGACGCGTCGGGGCGCCGAAGCGGGCGGTTCTCGGGGTCGTCCTCGGCGTCGTTATCGTCGCCGGGTTCTTCGGCGGCGCGGCGCTGTCGACGAGCGCGGCCGGCGTTGCCCTGCTTTGGCTGGCGGTCGTCGCCGCGTGGACGTGGCTCGCCGTGGCGTCGGCGCACGTGTACGCGTGGGCGCCGCATCCGCTCGGGGCACACTGACTGAGGTCTCGATACGGGCGCTGCGCGTCCTACTCGACGACCGAGCAGGCAGGTCTCGATACGGGCGCTTCGCGTCCTACTCGACCACCGGGCGGGCAGGTCTCGATACGGGCGCTTCGCGTCCTACTCGACCACCGGAAACGATACGGGCGCTGCGCGCCCTACTCGACCACCGAGGAACGAGGGCGGGTCAGACCTCGCCCCGCGAGATCGTCACCATCTCGTCGCGTGGCACGACCTTGATGCGCGTGCGCTCCTCGGCGGAGCCGAGGGCGAGCTCGTGCTCGTCGAGGCGGTGCCATCCGTCGAGGTCGGTCCACTGGATGCCGCGGGCCTCGAGCATCTCGATCACGGACTCCTCCGACGGCGACTCGGGCCGCCACCAGTTGCCGAGGTCGTTGATGAGGTGCTTGATCGTCTCCATGGCGTCGGACTTCGTGTGGCCGATGAGGCCGACGGGGCCGCGCTTGATCCAGCCGGTCGCGTAGACGCCGTACATCTGGCGCGACTGTCCGGTCTCCTTGTCGCGCATCAGCACCTGGCCCTCGTGGTTCGGGATGACGCCGAACTTCTTGTCGAAGGGGATGCCCGGCAGCGGCGAACCGAAGTAGCCGACCGCGCGGTAGAGCGCCTGGATCGGGATCTCGCGGATCTCGCCGGTGCCCACGACCCCGCCCTCGCCGTCGGGCGCGGTGCGCTCGTAGCGCAGCGCCGCCACGTGCCCCGACTCGTCGCCGACGACCTCGAGCGGCTTGGCGAAGAAGTGCAGGTGCAGACGACGTGACGCCTGTCCGGTTTCGCGCTGGCGCCACTGCTGCAGCACCTTGTCGATCACGAAGACCTGCTTGTTGCCCGCGACGGCCGCGCGCGCGGCGTCGTCGTAGTCGAAGTCCTCGTCGTAGACGATCATGTCGACGTCGCGCAGCTCGCCGAGTTCGCGGAGCTCGAGCGGCGTAAATTTTACGGACGTCGGGCCGCGCCGACCGAACACGTGCACGTCCGTCACGGGAGAGCGCGAAAGCCCCTCGTACACGTTCGCCGGGATCTCGGTCGGCAGCAGGTCCTCCGCGTGCTTCGCGAGCATGCGGGCCGCGTCGAGCGCCACGTTGCCGTTGCCGATGACGCCGACCGACTGCGCGTCGAGCGGCCACTCGCGCGGGTAATCGGGGTGCCCGTCGTACCAGCTGACGAAGTCGGCCGCGCCGTACGAACCCTCGAGCTCGACGCCCGGGATGTGCAGGTCGGCATCCTTCACCGCGCCCGTCGCGAAGATCACCGCGTTGTAGTGCTTCTTCAGGTCGGCGAGCGTGATGTCCTCGCCGAAGCGCACGTTGCCGAAGATGCGGATGTCGCCGCGATCGAGCACCTCGCGGAGCGCCGTGATGATCCCCTTGATGCGCGGATGGTCGGGCGCGACGCCGTAGCGGACGAGCCCGTAGGGCGCCGGGAGGTGATCGAACAGGTCGATCGAGACGTCGAAGTTCCGCTCCGACTTCAGCAGGATGTCGGCGGCGTAGATGCCGGCCGGGCCGGCGCCCACGATGGCCAGGCGCAGCTTGTTCCTCGTCACCGGTCGGGTCCTCCTGTCGTCTCGGGCGTTGTCGTCTCGGGGCTCGTCGTCTCGGGAGCCGGGCTCAACTCGAACGCTCCACGATGGTGTCGGCGAAGCGCGTCAGCGCCTTCTTCACGCTGCCCTCGGGCACCGGTGCAAGCGCCTCGACGGCCTCGCGCGCCCAGCGGTGGGCCTCGGCGAGCGTCGCGCGCGTCGCCTCGTGCTCGCGCAGCTCGTCGACGAGTGCGTCGACCGTCGCGCGCGACGGCACGATGCGGGCCGCGAGCGTGTTCGTGTCGAACGGGTCGCCCGCCTCGTCGGCCGGCGCGGGCAGCACGTCGCGACGGATCCGGTCGAGCAGGTCGGCCGACGAGGCATCCGTCTTCGCCAGGTCTTGCAGCCGCAGCAGCGGCAGCGTCACGACGCCCGCGCGCAGGTCTGTGCCGGGAACCTTGCCCGTCTCCTCGGGCTGCGGCGAGAGGTCGATCACGTCGTCGATGAGCTGGAACGCGACGCCGATCTTCTCGCCGAACTCGATGATCGGCGCCTCGAGCGCCGGGTCGGCGTTGCCGAAGATGATGCCCGACTGCGCGGCCGCCGCGATGAGCGACCCCGTCTTGTCGGCGAGCACCTGGATGTAGTGCTCGATCGGGTCCTCGTCGGGGTCTGGCCCGACGGTCTCGTTGAGCTGGCCCAGCACGAGGCGCTCGAACGTGTCGGCCTGCATGCGGATCGCGCGCTCCCCGAGCTTCGCCATGAGCTGGCTCGCCCGTGCGAACAGCAGGTCGCCCGTCAGGATCGCGACCGAGTTGCCCCACACCGTCTGCGCGCTCGGCACGCCGCGTCGGCGCTCCGACTCGTCCATGACGTCGTCGTGGTACAGCGAACCGAGGTGCGTGATCTCGATGGCCATGGCCGCCGTCACGACGTCGTCGACCGAGCCGTCGCCGAGCTGCGCGGTGAGCAGCGTCAGCATCGGGCGCACGCGCTTGCCGCCCGCCTCGAGCAGGTAGCGGCTCGTGACATCCGCCACCGCGTCCGCGAAGCGGACCTGCTCGACGAGCCCCGCCTCGACGCGCTCGAGCCCGTCGTCGATGGCCCGGGCCATGGCTCGATCGGCCGCGGAGGCGAACACCCGCTCGCTGAGGCCGAGGTTGGCCGCGAGCGAGGAGGCGCGACGGACCGTGTGGCTCGGATTCACGAGCCCCAGCCTACCGAGAGGCAGCCGAGCGGATGCTGCGAGCTTGTCGAACGCGCCGACTCCGACGCTCCACGGCGGCGGGTCCCGGTACGGTCTGCCGAGGTCTCGATACGGGCGCTTCGCGTCCTACTCGACCACCGACGCGACCACCCGCGGGTCTCGATGCGGGCGCTTCGCGTCCTACTCGACCGGCGCGGTCAGCGGCTTGCGCGCCCGGTGCAGCGCGACGATGCCCGCCGTGAGGTTGCGCCACGCGACATCCGCCCACCCCGCCTCGCGGATCCAGCCCGCGAGCGTCGGCTGGTCGGGCCAGGCGTTGATCGACTCGTTGAGGTAGTCGTACGCGTCGTCGTTCGAGCTCGACAGCTTCACGAGCGGCGGCATGACGACCTTCTGGTAGAAGTCGTAGCCCGCGCGCACGACGCCGACCGGAGGGTGCGAGAACTCGCACACCACGAGGCGCCCGCCGGGCTTCGTCACTCGCAGGAACTCCGCGAGCGCGACCTTCGGCTCCTTCACGTTGCGCAGGCCGAACGAGATCGTGACCGCGTCGAACTCGGCGTCGCCGAACGGCAGCTTCATCGCGTCGGCCTCGACGAACACGAGGTTCGGCACGTGCGCCTGGCGGCGGCGGCCGACCTCGATCATGCCCGGCGAGAAGTCGGCGGCCACGACGCTCGCACCCGACTTCGCGAGGCTCGCGCTCGAGGTGCCCGTGCCCGCGGCGACGTCGAGGATCCGCTCGCCCGGCTTCGGCGCGACCGCCTTCGTCGTGGCGACGCGCCACAGCGCGGCGTTGCCGACCGACAGCACCGCGTTGGTGCGGTCGTAGCGCGCCGCGACCCGGTCGAACATCGCCGAGACGTCACGGGGGTCCTTGCCGAGGTCTGCGCGCGTCATGCCTGCGAGTCTACGGTCGCCCGGCTGGGCGGCCCCGGTGAGGTGTGCCGGCCTGCGCCGGTTCGCCCGCCGCCTCCCCGCCCGCCCCCGCCCCGGCCGTCGTGCTCGCCCCCGCGAAGTTCGCAGGACCTGACGCCCCATCCCCCCGCATACGAACCTATGGCGCGGCTCATCCTGCGAATGGAACGAGCGGATGCCGCGTCACCGCACCGACCCACCACCCTCGCCGCCCTCGCCCCCGCGAAGTTCGCAGGACCAGACGCTCCATCCCCTCGCATACGAACCCATCGCGCGGCTCATCCTGCGAACGGAACGAGCGGATGCCGCGGCCGGCGGCGGCCGGCCGAACCTGAGAGTTTCCATGCATCGGGATGGAACTGCGGCCGGACGGCGTTGAATCGAGGTGGACGGCGCGGATGCGCCATCCGCTCGAAGCTCGAAGCTCGAAGTTCGAAGCTCGAAACGCACGTAGGAAGGAACTGCTGGGCATGAAGGCGATCTGGAACGGCACGGTCATCGCGGAGTCCGACGACACCGTCGTGGTGGAGGGCAACCACTACTTCCCGCGTGAGGCGATCCGCCCGGAGTACTTCGTCGCCAGCGACAACCGCACCGTGTGCCACTGGAAGGGCACCGCGAACTACTTCCACGTCGAGGTCGACGGGCAGCGCAACCCGAACGCCGCCTGGACGTACAACACCCCGTCCGACGCCGCCGCGGAGATCCGCGAGCACGTCGCCTTCTGGCACGGCGTCGACGTCGTCCCGGCCTGAGGCCGCGAACCTGGACGTCCGCGGCCGACCGCGAGGCGCGGCCCGCGGCCGGCCGCCCCGACAGACCCGCGTGAATCGCCCGTGCACCCTCCGGCGTAGGCTGGTCCGGTGACGCGAACGGATGCCGCGGCGCCTCCCGCCGCCGACACGAGGTTGCGCGTTCGCACCGTCGCGGTCGACGAGACCGCGCCGCTCGTGCCGCGTCTCGACCCGCGGCATCCGCTGCTCTGGATGCGTCGCGGCGAGGGCATCATCGGCCTCGGCGAGGTGCTCCGCATCGAGACGCACGGGCCCGATCGGGTGGCCGACGCCGCCCGCGAGTGGCAGCGCGTCGCCGCGAACGCCGACGTCGACGACCGCGTCGGGCTCCCCGGCAGCGGCCTCGTCGCGTTCGGCGCGATCGCGTTCGCCGACGAATCGGCGGCGACGAGCGTGCTGGTCGTGCCCGAGATCGTGCTCGGCCGCCGCGAGGGGCGCGCGTGGGTCACCCGGATCGAGCTCGTCGACGAGGCATCCGCCGCGCCGCCCGCACCGGTCGAACTGCCCGCGCCCGCGCCGAAGCGCGACGTACCGCGCGTGCGCTTCGCGCCAGGGACGATGCCGCCCGAGGCATACACCGACGCCGTCGGCGAGGCCGTGCGCCGCATCGACGACGGACGCTTCGAGAAGGTCGTGCTCGCCCGCGAGATCGTCGGCACGCTGCACGAGGACGCCGGGCTGCGCGCAGCACTCGCGAAGCTCGCCGACGACTACCCCGACACCTGGGTGTTCGCGGTCGACGGCCTCATCGGCGCGAGCCCCGAGACGCTCGTGCGCGTCGACCACGGAACGGTCTCGGCACGCGTGCTCGCCGGCACGGCGTCACGCGGACGGGACGCGGCATCCGATCGCGCGCAGGCCGCGCGCCTCGCGGCCTCGCACAAGGACCTCGCCGAGCACGCCCTCGCGGTCGAGAGCGCCGTCGCGACGCTCGCGCCGCACACCGCGCGGCTCGACGCGAGCCCCGAGCCGTTCACGCTGCAGCTGCCGAACCTCTGGCACCTCGCGACCGACCTCAAGGGCACGCTCGGCGACGGATCGAGCTCGCTCGACCTCGTGCGCGCGGTGCACCCGACGGCCGCGGTCGCAGGCACGCCCCGGGGCGTCGCGCTCGCGGCGATCGCCGAGCTCGAGGGCTTCGATCGCGGCCGCTACGCCGGCCCGGTCGGCTGGGTCGACGCCGACGGCGACGGCGAGTGGGCGATCGCGCTGCGCTGCGCGCAGGTGTCGACGGATGGCACGGTGCGCGCGTATGCCGGATGCGGCATCGTCCACGACTCGGTGCCGGCCGACGAGCTCGCCGAGACCGACATGAAGTTCCGGCCGATCGTCGAGGCGTTCGGCGCGCCGCCGCCCTCGCCGCCCGTGCCGTAGGCGGCGGGCGTCGGCCCGCCCGCGCGCCGCTCGCCCCGGCCGATCGCCGCGAGCCCCGGCCGCTCGACCCGGGTGCGCGCGCCGCTCGCCCCGGCCGCCCTCCCCGGCCGCTCGACCCGGGTGCGCGCGCCGCTCGCCCCGGGTGCGCGCGCCGCTCGCCCCGAGTGCGCGCTTTCGCGACGGGTGCGCGCCCCGGCCGCTCACCGCGAGCCCAGGGTGCCGCGCCCCGAGCCCCGAGTGCGCGCTTTCGCGACGGATGCGCGCCTCCCGACCCGCGCACTCGTCGCGAATCCGCGCAGTGGCTCGCGCCGGCTGCGCCGCATCCGTAGCGGTTCTGCGCACTCGCCGGGTCATCCGCGCGCAGCGTAGCGCCAGTCGCACGGCGGATTCGGCGCGGAGGCTCGAATTCCTCATGTGCACGCGGCTGCACATGAGCGATTCGGCACATGATCCCCGCTCGGCTCAGGCCGGCCGGATCCGCCGCCGCCCCGCGGCATCCGCCCGGCCCGCCCGCACTCAGCCCGTCGCGAGCCGCGCCTTCTGCTCCTCGATGTCGTAGTCGGCGAGCGGCCAGTCGAGCTTCATGCCCTCGAGCGCGTCGATGAGCAGGTGCTGCACGGCGAGGCGGGCGTACCACTTGTGGTCGGCCGGCACGACGTACCAGGGCGCGTACGGCGTCGTCGTGCGGTCGAACACGACCTGGTAGGCCTCGCGGTACTTCGGCGCGAGCATCCGCTCGTCGATGTCGCCCGGGTTGAACTTCCAGTGCTTGTCGCGGCGCGAGAGCCGCTTCAGCAGGCGCTTGCGCTGCTCGTCCATCGAGATGTGCAGCATGACCTTGATGATGGTGGTGCCGGATGCCGCGAGCTCGGCCTCGAACTCGTTGATCGCGTCGTAGCGGCGCTCGATCTCCTCGGGCGGGGCGAGTTCTCGGACGCGGCCGATGAGCACGTCCTCGTAGTGCGACCGGTCGAACACGCCGATCATGCCCGCCTCGGGCACCTCCTTGCGGATGCGCCAGAGGAAGTCGTGCGCGAGCTCCTCCTCGGTCGGCTTCTTGAACGTCGCGAGCTGCACGCCCTGCGGGTCGACCGCGCTCATGACGTGCTTGACGATGCCGCCCTTCCCGGCGGTGTCCATCGCCTGCAGCACGAGCAGGATGCGGCGCGGGTCGTCGCCCATCTGGTGCCCCGCGAACAGCTGCTCCTGCAGTCCTGCCAGGATCTCGGCCCCGACCGCGAGCGACTTCTCGGCCTCGCGCTTCTTTCCCTCGAACCCCGGCGCCGAACCCGTGTCGACGTCGGCGAGCACGAAGTCCTGCCGCACCCGCAGCACGTCCATCGGATCGCTCGCCCAGTACTTCTCCAGCCCCACGGCGCTCCCCTCACGGCCGCGACGGCCGCGGCGCTCCCCCATCATCGAGTGCCGACGGATGCCACGGCAAGGGGTCGCGCGGCCCGCTCAGCGCGCGAGCGGGACCTCGAGCAGCGTCGGACCCGTGACGGCCGTGCCGAGCGCCTCGTCGAGCTCGCCGCGCGTCGCTGCACGTCGGTACTCCCAGCCGTAGGCGCTCGCGAGCGCCGAGAGGTCGACCGACTGCGGCGTGTACTGCACGCGGTCGAACGCGTCGGCCGGGGCGGATGCCGCGACCTCGAGCGCGTCGAAGATCGTGCCGCCGCCGTCGTTGCCGACGATCACGAGCACGCGCGGACGCGCCTCGCCGGCGCCGAGCAGGAGCGAGCCGACGTCGTGCAGCAGGGTCAGGTCGCCGATGAGCACGCGCGTGGTGCCGGCAGCGGTCGGCGCGGCATCCGTCTGGCGAGCGCCGCTGCCATCCGCCGCGACGCCGGCGCCGCCCGCACCCGGCGCCGCCGCCTGACTCGCGATCGCGATGCCGATCGCCGTCGCGACGGTGCCGTCGATGCCCGCGAGCCCGCGGTTCGCGTGCACGGGAATGCGTCGGCCGGGTACGTTCCGGTCGGCGTCGCGGATCAGGCGCGATGCGCCGAACACGAGCCGGTCGTGCGGCCAGGTCGCCGCCCAGAGCGCCTCGACGAGCATGCGCCGGTCGACGGGCGTGCGGATGCGCGCAAGCTGGTCCTTCAGGTACGCGCGCTGCGCGGCGTAGTCGCTGACGTGCCCGGTCTCGTCGACCCCGCTGCGGAGGCCGCCGGAGCCGGCGGTGCCCCCGGAACCGGCGGTGCCGGAACCGGCGGAGCCTGCAGCACCCGGCGCGCCGGCGCCATCCGCACCGGCCCCGACCTCATCACGCCGATCCAGCAGGATGCGACTGGCCCGGACCCAGCGCCCGGTCCACGCGCGCTCCTCGGCCGTCGGCTCGTGCGGCTCGACCGTCACGGCACGCTCGAACCGGTCGACCGCGTGCCCCGGGTCGAACCACTCGATGCCCCACGGCGCGACCGCGATCACCTCGACCCCGTCGCGCTGCACGAGCGCCGGCACCTCGCGCGACAGCGTCGGATGCCCGAACACGACCGCCCGCTCGACCTCGTCGCCGAACCCGGGCTCGCGCAGCAGCTCGCGGTACGCGACCACGAGGTTCGGGCCGAAGCGCGCCCCGCTCGTGACCTCCGCGATGAGCGGCCAGCCGCCGGCCCGCGCGAACTCCTCGGCCTCGGGCCCGGCACCGGCGCCCGCGATCACGATCGTGCGCGGGCCGTGCTCGAGGCGGGCCACGTCGGCCACCGCGTCGGCCCGCGCGTCGGCGGTGATCGAGGCGACGGATGCCGCGGCATCCGCCCGCACGACCGGCGCCGCGTCGAGCGACTCGGCCGACGAGAGCGGCTCGCGGTACTGCAGGTTCAGGTGCACCGGGCCCGGGCCGGGGTGCGGCACGAGCACGCCGTCGGCGTCGACGCCGAGTGCGGCGCGCACGGCGTCGCGCGCCAGGTGCGCCGCGGCATCCAGTTCTCCCGCGCGCCCCTCGGGCGGCGCGACGTCGCGCTCGAGGCGCACGGCGCCCGCGAAGATCCCGGGCTGTACGGTCGTCTGGTTCGAGCGGATGCCGCGCAGCTCGGCCGGCCGATCGGCGGTCGCGACGATCAGCGGCACGCCCGCGTGGTGCGCTTCGAGCACTGCCGGGTGCAGGTTCGCGACCGCGGTGCCCGAGGTCGTGACGACCACGGCGGGGCGGCCCGTCTCGACGGCGAGGCCGAGCGCGAGGAAGCCCGCGCCCCGCTCGTCGATGCGCACGTGCAGGCGGATGCCACCGACGCGCTCGAGTTCTGCGGCGGCGAGCGCGAGCGCCTGCGAGCGCGAACCGGGCGCCACGACGACGTCGGTCACGCCGGCGCGCACGAGGTTCGACAGCAGCGCGAGCGCGGCTGCGGTGGCGGGACTCGCGACGGTCCGGGCCTCAGCCATTCGGCCGCGGTGAGGGGCCGGCGTCGCCGGGACCGTCGGTTCCGTCGTTGCGGCGACGGTCGGTGCCGAGCGCGTCGTCGCCGCGCGGCCGCGCCGCGCCGTGCCCGTCGGCATCGGCGTCGCGGTGGTCGCCGTCGGCCTCGAGCTCGTGGTCGAGCTGCTCGAGCTCCTGCTCGAGGCGGCGGATCCGCTCCTCGTGCTCGGCGTCGGCGCGCAGGCGGCGCAGGAACTCGGGGTCGTCGTCGGGCGCGTTGCTGTGCGGGTTCACGCGGCCGACGCGCACGGCGCGACCACGACCCACGATGAACCAGAGCGCGGCACCGATCACCGGGACGAGCAGGATCACGACGATCCACCAGCCGCGCGGAAGTCCGCGGATACGGGTGCGATCGAACAGCGCGCAGTCCACCGCCGCGTAGATCGTGAAGACCACGGCAGCGACACCGGCGATCAACCAGAGGCGGACCATGCACCGATTCTAGGCGCGTCGCATCACGTTCGGCTGGGAGCGAGCACCCAGACTGCGCCGCCTACACTGATCGGGTGAAGGCCCTCCCCGTCTGGCTCCGCTACACGCTGCTGCGCGTGCTCCTCTTCGCCGCACCGCTCGTGGTGCTGCTCGTCGCGGGCGTCACTCCGTGGATCTCCGTGATCGTGGCCGCGCTCTTCGGATTCAGCGCGTCGCTCATCTTCCTCCGCACGCCGCGCGAGGCGATGGCGAAGGACCTCTACGAGGCCCGCCATCGCGAGCAGCCGACCGTCACTGCCGACGACGAGGCCGAGGACTCCGCGGTCGACGAGGCGGAGCAGCGCCGGGCCGAGTAAAGCGGATGCCACGGCATCCGCCCGATCGCAGGCGCCGCCCCGCGGCATCCGTCTCGGCTAGAACGCGAAGGCCAGCCCCATGCCGACGCCGTACGCGAGGGCCGTCACGCTCGCGAGCTGCAGGCCGATGATGAGCTCGCGCGGCGTGCGCGCCCAGCCCACGATGACGCATGCGGGCAGCGCAGCGAGCAGCGCGAAGAGCACGAGCCAGGCGGGCGGATAGAGCAACGCCCAGAAGACGGTGATCGCGAAGGGCGCGAGCATGAAGACGGCGAAGAGGATGCGTCCGACGAACGGCCCGACGAGCACCGCGAGGGTGCGCTTGCGGGCGAGGCGGTCCTGGTCGACGTCGCGCAGGTTGTTCGCCATGAGCACCGCGCACGCGATGAGCCCGACGCCGGCGCCGCCCGTCCACGACTCGAGGTTGACGTCGAGCGCTTGCACGTACGTGGAGCCGGCCGTCGCGACGAGGCCGAAGAAGACGAACACGAACAGCTCGCCGAGTCCGTAGTAGCCGTACGGGCGCTTGCCGCCCGTGTAGAACCAGGCCGCGACGATCGCGGCGGCGCCGACGGCGAGCAGCCACCACTGCTGGGTGATGACGACGAGCGCGAGGCCGGCGAGCGCGGCCAGGCCGAAGAACGCCAGCGCGACCGTGAGCACCTGCTTCGGCGTCGCAGCGCCCGAGCCCACCAGTCGGGCGGGGCCGACCCGGTGTTCGTCGGTGCCGCGCACCCCGTCGGAGTAGTCGTTGGCATAGTTCACGCCGATCTGCAGCGCGAGCGCGACGACGAGCGCGAGCACCGCGCGCCACGGATGGAACGGCTCGTCGAGGTAGCCGAGCAGCACGACCGCGGCCCCCGTGCCGAGCGCGACCGGCGCGATCGCGAGCGGAAGGGTGCGGAGGCGCGCGCCGCCCACCCAGTCGCGGAACGTCGCCGGTCCGCGCTGCGCGCGCGGGGCACCCGCGGCGACCTTCGCCGGGTTGCCGGAGCGCCCGTTCGTGCGGGGCTTGGACGGCTTGGCGGCCTGGTCGGGTCGGGCGGACTCGGCTGACTGGGTGCGGGGGGTCTTCGGGCGTGCCACCCCGACATGCTATTGCGCGCCGCTATGGATGGGCTCTGCCGGGCGGAGCCGGCGGCGACGGCTGCGCCTGCGCGGGGCGCCGCGCGAGTCCGCCGGATCGTGCTCGCCTGCAACAGCCGCTCGCTCGCCGCGACGATCCCTCGCTCACATCGCAGGGAGAAAGGTAGACGCGGAATACCTTTCTCCCGCCCTCGAGCACTGAACGGTCACCTGACGTCCACGTCGCCGGCCCGCGCCGTGGGTTCGCAGGACCAGACGCGACGTGGGCTCCACAGCGAGGGCATCGCGTCTCTGATCCTGCGAACCGCACGAGGCGGTGCCGCCGACCGCGCTGGTGCAACCGATCCCGCCCCGGCTGGCGCCGGCGCGCCGGAGGCCGCGGTGTCGGGCCCCGCGTCAGGCGCCGGCGGCGCCCCTGGCGAGGGCGGATGCCGCGACGCGGTCGGGCTTGCCCGAGGCGAGTCGCGGCAGCTCGTCGACCACGACGACGCGCACGGGTCGGCCGGCGGGCGGCAGCCCCGCGGCATCCGTCGCCCCACGCAGCGCGTCGAGCGCGCCCGGCGCCTGCGCCGCCGCACCGGCGCCGACGACCGCGGCCCGCTCGCCCCACTCGGCGTCGGGCACCGCGACCACGACGGCGTCGGCGAATCCGTCGACACCGTGCACCGCGCGCTCGACCTCGCCGAGCACGACCTTGACGCCGCCCGAGATCATCACGTCGTCGGCGCGACCGGTGATCCGAAGTCGACCGTCGTCGCCGATCGAGCCGAGGTCGCCGGTGCGGTACCAGCGACGTCCGTCGGCGTCGGTCGCGAAGGCGCGCGCGGTGCGTTCTGGGTCGTCGAGGTAGCCCTCGGCGAGCATCCGCCCCGCGAGCTGCACTTCGCCGTCGACGGTGCGCACGTCGACGCCGGGCAATGGGGTGCCGTCGTAGACGCATCCACCCGCCGTCTCGCTGGAACCGTAGGTGCGGTGCACCCGGGCGCCCATCGCGGCGGCGCGCTCGACGAGCCCGGCCGGGGCGGCCTGGCCCCCGAGCAGGATCGCCTCGAACGAGCCGAGCGCCGCGCGCACCGAGCGATCGGCATCGGCCGCTTCGACGAGGCGCGCGAGCTGCACGGGCACGAGCGAGGTGAACCACGGCCGATCCGGGTCGAGCGTGCGGGCCGCGGCGACGAACGCATCGGGTGTGAACCCGCCCGCGGGCATGACCGCCGGTTCGGTGCCGGCGACGAGCGAGCGCACGAGCACCTGGATCCCGGCGATGTAGGTCCCGGGGAGCGCGAGCAGCCACTGCCCGTGCGCGCCGCCGAACCAGGCCGAGGTCGCCCCCGCGCTCGCGCGGAGCGCGGCACCCGAGAGTGCGACCCGTTTCGGCCGGTCGGTCGATCCACTGGTCTCGACGACCACGGCGACCTCGTCGTCGACGAGCGTCCCGATCGGATCCGCCGGCTCGATCTCACCGGGGATCGGCAGCACGGCGAGCCCATCGAGGAGCACCGCCTCGCGCAGCTGCGCGATCAACCGCGGCACGTCGCCGGCCGGAACCCGGATGAGGGGTTTCATCGCGACTCCGGTAACCGGCAGATGCGGTTGCGGCCCGGCCGGCCCGACCCTCCGCTCAGTAGTGCCACGGGTACGGACCCCAGTCGGCCTCGCGCTTCTCGAGGAACGAGTCGCGCCCCTCGACCGCCTCGTCGGTGCCGTACGCGAGCCGCGTCGCCTCGCCCGCGAACACCTGTTGGCCGACGAGCCCGTCGTCGACCGCGTTGAACGCGAACTTCAGCATGCGGATCGCCGTCGGCGACTTCGTGAGGATGGTGCGCGCCATCGCGATCGCCTCGCGCTCGAGGTCGGCGTGCGGCACGACCCGGTTCACCGCGCCCATCTCGTACGCACGGTCGGCCGAGTACTCCTCCGCGAGGAAGAACACCTCGCGCGCGAACTTCTGCCCGACCTGCCGGGCCATGTACGCCGACCCGTATCCGGCGTCGAAGCTGCCGACAGCGGCATCCGTCTGCTTGAAGCGACCGTGCTCGCGCGACGCGACCGTGAGGTCGCAGACGACGTGCAGCGAGTGGCCGCCACCCGCCGCCCACCCGGGCACGACCGCGATGACGACCTTCGGCATGAAGCGGATGAGCCGCTGCACCTCGAGGATGTGGAGTCGACCCGTCGCGGCGGCGGCCGCCGGGTCGCGCACGACCTCGCCCTCGGAGGCCGAGTACTGGTACCCGTCGCGGCCGCGGATGCGCTGGTCGCCACCCGAGCAGAAGGCCCAGCCGCCGTCCTTCGGGCTCGGCCCGTTGCCGGTGAGCAGCACGACGCCGATGCGCGGGTTCGTGCGGGCGTCCTCGAGCGCGCGATACAGCTCGTCGACCGAGTGCGGGCGGAACGCGTTGCGCACCTCCGGCCGGTCGAACGCGATGCGCGCGATGCGGCCGTCCGTCGAGTGGTGGTAGGTGAGGTCGGTGAAACCGGCTCCGCCGGTGACGGATGCCGCGGCATCCGCCCACTCGCTCGGATCGAACAGTTCCGACACCTCGACAGCCATGCCGTCCAGCCTATGCTCGATACCTTTCTCAGGATCGGGCGGCCCCTCCGCACGTTTCTCAGGACGACACGCCGGGCCCGGCAGGCGCCGCCCGCGTGTCGTCCTGAGAAACGTACCCAGCCCGCGCGGGTGGCAGACTCGACGCATGAGCGCCGATGCCCTGCCGCCCCTGCACGACCTGCTCGCGACCGCCAGGGTCGTCGCGCTCCCGCTCGTCACGCGGTTCCGCGGCATCGACGTTCGCGAGGCGCTGCTGCTCGAGGGCCCCGAGGGCTGGACCGAGTTCGCGCCGTTCGCCGAGTACGACGACGACGAGGCCGCGACCTGGCTCGCCGCCGCGATCGACTTCGGCTGGAATCCGACCCCGGCCGCGCACCGCGACCGCATCCCCGTGAATGCGACGGTGCCGGCCGTCGACGGCGACGCCGTGCCGGCCGTGCTCGAGCGGTTCCCGGGCTGCCGCACCGCGAAGGTCAAGGTCGCGGCATCCGACCAGACCCTCGAGCAGGATGTCGCGCGCGTGCGCGCCGTGCGCGAGGCGATGGGGCCCGAGGGGCGCATCCGCGTCGACGCGAACGGCGGGTGGAACATCGACGAGGCCGAGCACGCGATCCATGCGCTCGCCCCGTTCGACCTCGAGTACGTCGAGCAGCCGTGCCCGAGCGTCGCCGAGCTCGCCGAGATCCGCTCGCGCACCAAGTACATGGGCATCCCCATCGCCGCCGACGAGAGCGTGCGCCGCGCCGACGACCCGCTCGCCGTCGCCGCGGCGGGCGCCGCCGACCTCCTCGTCGTGAAGGCCGCGCCGCTCGGTGGCATCCGCCGCGCCCTCGACGTCGTCGAGCGGGCCGGCCTGCCGATCGTCGTCTCGAGCGCGCTCGACACGAGCGTCGGGCTCGCCATGGGCGCGCACCTGGCCGCGGCGGTGCCGGCGCTCGAGTACGACTGCGGGCTCGGCACGGCGTCCCTGCTGGCAGCGGATGTCACGCCGGACCCGCTGCTCCCGAGCGGTGGCGCGATCGACGTCCGCAGGGTCGAACCCGACCCGGCATTGCTCGACCGGTATGCCGCCGACGGCGATCGCACCGCGTGGTGGCTCGCCCGGCTCGAGCGCTGCCACGCGGCCCTCGCGAGCCGAACGGCCTGATCAGAGCCAGATCCCGACCGCGCCAGAAACATGAGGAATGCCCCCGTTTCTGGGGGTGTCGCGCCGACGATGTCGGGGAGGACCCTGAGTCCATCAGTGTCGATCGGGGGCATCCTCGGATGCGTCGGCCGGTCGACGGCCGTTCCAACCCGAATCGAAGTGGAGCAGGAATGTTCTCGAGAACCATGACCAACATCGGCGCCGGCATCGGCCTGGCCGCCGCGATCACGCTCGGCAGCGGCGCGGCCGCCTACGCGCACGAGTGTTACAACGCGAACCGTTCGGAGAAGGGCAACGCGGGCGCGAGCAACTCGCAGGCGTGGTTCACGCTCAACGTGACCGACGCGCTCGCGGGCGACGTCGAAAACGGCGACATCACTCCCGAGCAGGCGGACTGCATCTTCGACGCCTACACGGCGGGCGGTGGCCCCGCCTCGTTCACGATCCTCATCAAGGGTGCGAACGGCCAGGGCGGCACGATCGGCGCCAACAACCCCAACGACTGGCACGCCACCGACGGGCAGGGCATCGACCACTTCTTCGATGCGTACGGCGGCCTGATCTTCGGCAGCTACGCGGCGTGCGGGGCGTCCTTCCCGGAGTGACCGCCCGCAGCACGGACACGGTGCCCGGCGGTGGGTGGACCCGCCGGGCACCATTCGCGGCCCGCAGTCCGGGAGGGAATCCGGACGGCGGGCCGCGGCGTTCGGGCGGAGCAGCGCACACCGGCTCCGCCCGAACGGGATCAGTCGGCGTCGCTTCTGACCCGCGCAGCGACCACGCTCGCCCGTCGGAGGCGCGAACCGGCCACGACGAATCCGGCCGCGACCACCGCGATCGCCAGCAGCGCGGCGAGCGCACCCTGCGTCGCGGTGAGCCCGAGCGGCCCGACCACGGTGAGTTCCGTCACCGCTTCAGCCCCGGATGCCACGCCGACCAGTCGCACGTGGTGCCCGTCCATCTCCGTCCCCGCGGGGATCGTGACCTCGAACGCCACCGAACCGTCGGCGCCGGCGGACTGGGCCTCCAGGAGGCGGGGCGTCGACTCGAGCCACACCTGCACGAGCTCGCCCGACTCGAAGCCGGAGCCGGCCACCGCGAGCGTCGATCCGACCTGCACCGACCCCGCGTCGAGACGCACGACCGGCGCGGCCGAGCCCGAGCCCGCCGCCGAGCCGGAGCCCGCCGAGCCGGCCTTCGGGCCGGGCGTCGCCGCCCCGCCCTTCACCGGCCCCGTCGCCTTCTGCTCGGAGACGAGCACCGCGGCCGTGCGCGCCGGGATCGTCAGCGTCCCGGTCTTCGCCTTCCACTTCGTCTCCTTGACGACCTCGTCGACGCCGTTCTGCAGCGGCTTGGCGAGCTTGAAGTCGCGGCCGGTGAGCCCGTCGATGCGCTCCGTGATCGGCTCGCCCGAGGCGTTGAAGACGACCATCGCGCCCTCGAGCGCCGGGTCGACGTCCTCGCCGACCAGGTCGTCGATGAGCATGACGATGAGGCCGTCCGTGGCATCCGCCCCGCTGTTCGGGAACGTCACCTTCTGCTCGATGAGCTCGGCCGAGCCGAGGGTGAGCAGGTCGACCGACGACCGCACGCGCAGCAGGTCGAGAGCGGATGCCTCGGCCGCGGCGATGTCCTCGGCGGTCGGCTTCAGGGCCGGGTCGGCGAGCAGTTCCGCCATCACGGGCCAGTGGTCCTCGTTGTCGGCCTTCATCGGCAGGCCCGACCCGAAGGTCGACTCCTGGCCGGTCCAGTCGATCCGGTTGAACCAGTCACCCGAGTTGTAGCTGTTCCGGTCGAGCGACTTCGAGCGCAGCAGCTCGGTGCCGGCGTGCCAGAACGACGGGCTCTGCGAGAACGACACGGTCGCGAGCGACAGCGTGTTCATGCGGATGCGGTCGGCCATCGACGTCTCCTGCGGGAGCTTCAGCACCCCGAGGTCGAAGAGCGTCTCGTTGTCGTGCGCGTCGACGTAGTTGATGACCTCGTCGGGCTGGTCGGCGTACCCGGCCGGCGAGCCGTTGTAGTCGACCTCGGCGCCGGTCTTCACCTCGCCGTCGTACCCGGTGAACTCGAAGTCGCGGAGGTTGCCCGCGAGGCCGATCTTCACGAGGTCCGTCTGCTGGCCGAGGTTCCGGATGCCCTCGCGCACGGGTCGGCCGTTCGGCTCGCCCGCGAGTCCGGTGCCGAAGCCCTGCTCGTACTTCGAGTCGCCCGCGACCGGGCTGCCGCCGTGCACGCCGTCGCGCAGACGGTCGTTGAACGTGGCGATCCCGGTGCCGCCGAGCTGGCCCTGCGAGGCCTGCTCGAACCTGGCGTTGTTCGCGACCTCGCCGAAGTTCCAGCCCTCGCCGTAGAGGAACACCGCCGAACCGTCGACGCCGTCCTCGGCGAGCGTGAGCTCGTCGAGCGCGGCTCGCACGGCGAGCAGGTTGTCCTTCGAGTGGTGGCCCATGAGGTCGAAGCGGAACCCGTCGACCTTGTACTCCGTCGCCCAGAGGACGACCGAGTCGACCATGAGCTTCTCGGCGACGGCGTGCTCGGTCGCGACGTTCTGGCAGCACGTCGAGGTCTCGACGCCACCGGTCGCGTTCAGGCGCTGGTAGTAGCCGGGCACGACCTTGTCGAGCACCGACTTCTCACCCTGGCCGGATGCCGCGGTGTGGTTGTAGACCTCGTCGAGCACGACCTGCAGGCCGTTCGCGTGGAGTGCCCCGACCATCTCGCGGAACTCGGCGACGCGGGCGCCGCCGTCGGGGTCGACGGCGTACGAGCCCTCGGGCGCCTGGAAGTGGTACGGGTCGTACCCCCAGTTGAAGCCGTCGAGGTCGCGGATGGCCTCGATGCACGCCTGCTGCTCCTCCGACGCCGGGCCGAACGACTCGAGGTCGCAGTCGGGGGTCGCCTGCTGGTCGCGGCGCTCCTCGATGGTCGCGATGTCGAACGTCGGCAGCAGGTGCACCGTGTTGATGCCGGCCGCAGCGAGCTCGCGCAGCTGCGCGGTGCCCGCGCTGTTGCGCGTGAACGCGCGGTACGTGCCGCGCTCCTCCTCGGGCGCCGTCTCGTCGGTGATCGAGAAGTCGCGCACGTGCAGCTCGGTGATCGCGCGGTCGACCTGGCTCTCGACGACCGGCGCCGGGGTGTCGGCCCAGAGTTCGGGCGCGAGCGCCTCGTCGCCGAGGTCGACGAGCACGGTGCGCGCCGAGTTCACGGTCAGCGCCTGCGAGTACGGGTCGGTGACCGAGTTCTGCTCGATCGCGCCGGTCGACGGGGCGTACACCTCGACGAGCCAGCGGACCTCGTCGCCCGCTCCGAGCGCGGCATCCGTCACCGACCACGCGCCCGACTCGGCGTCGAACGTCGCCGGCAGCACCTGCGCGTCACCGGTCGAGCCCGCATCCCAGCGCTGCAGCGAGACCGACTGCGCGGTCGGCGCCCACACCGACTGGGTCGGCTCGTCGCCGTTCCAGGAGGTGCCGAGCGTGACGGATGCCACGCCCTCGCCGTACAGGTCGTCGAGCACGCCCGGCAGCTGGACGCCGGTGAAGGCGGTCAGCCGGTCGCCGTCGCGCTGCGCGACCTGCACCTGCTCGGTGACGAGCTCCGCGATCGCGTCGCGGTCGAGGCCGACCGGCCGCAGTGCCGCGTAGCTCGCGAGGTGCGGGAAGGCGTCCGCGAGCTCCTCGCCGATGCCGGCGGGGTCGAGCTCGAGCTCGACGGGGTCGCCGCCGCCCGTGACCGCGCCCTCGGCGACCGCGAGGCCCGCGTCGGCCGCGTGCTCGATGGTCCACGACAGGTCGGCCGCGTCGGCGCTCCCGAGCAGGGATGCCGGCCAGGCCAGCGTCTCGGCGTCGAGCCAGTAGGCGCGCTGCGTGCCCGTGCCCGCCAGCGGCGGGTCGGCCACGACGACCTCGAGCACGTGCGTCGCGATCGTGTAGCGGAAGGTCACCGTCTTGCCCTCGGTCGCGCTGAAGGCGATGTTGCCGCCGTTGCGCACGCCGTCGGCGCCGTAGTTCTCGTCCCACGAGCGGTCGTGCGCGACCTTCACCTCGTAGTTGCCGGTCGGCAGCTGGTCGGTCGCGAACTCGTAGACGCCGTCCTTGTCGCCGTCCTGCGCGAAGGTCGCCATGCACTCGGGCTGCCAGTCGCCGGGGCAGCCGAGCTCCGACTGCAGGCTGCCGGGCAGCGTGATGATCGGCCCCTCGGCGGTCGAGGAGAACACCTTGGTGCCCGGATCCCAGTAGAAGGTCACCGGGCCGCCGGCGGTCGTGTAGGCGACGTTCGCCCCGCCCTCGACGCCGTTCGCGCCGTAGTTCAGGTCCCAGCTGCCGTTGATCGCGACCTTGTACTCGTACGAACCGGCCGGCACGTCGAACGTGCCCTCGTAGACGCCGTCGGCGCGCTTGGTGAGCTTCGCCGCCTCGCACCCGGGCTGCCAGTCACCCGGGCAGCCCATCTCGGAGTTGTGGTTGCCGGGGACCGTGACGAGGTCGATCTCGGTCTCGGGCTCCTCCTCGACGACGAGGTTCACCGCGTTGCCGACCGAGGCGTAGGTGGATGCCGCGGCACGCTGCCCCGCGGCATCCGTCGAGATCGCGCGGTACTCGACGAGCGTGCCGTTCGCGAGCCCCGCCGTGTCGTGGAACACGCGCGGCGTGGTGTCCTCGGCGGTGCCGAGGCCGTGCCACTCGTCGGAGCCGGCGACGCGCCACGCGAAGCTCGTCTCCTGCCAGGTGTCGTCGGCCACGTCGGCCGAGACCGCGGTCATGCCGGTCACGCCGGCGCCCGCTGCGGGCACGTCGACGGCGATGGCGGATGCCGCGTCGGGCGCCGTCACCTCGCGGTCGGCGCGAAGCACGACGGCACCGAGCGCCGGCACCGAGACGGATGCCACGCCCTCCGCGTTCGCGGTGACGCCCGGGCCGTCGGTGCCGTAGAGCGGCGCGAACACGCCGTCGGCGGTGAGCGTCGTCACGTCGACGGTCTTCGCCTCGTTCGCGTTGTTCACGGCGACGAGGTACTCGACCTTCTCGTCGCGGTCGACGCGGCTGAACGCATACACGCCCGCACCGTCGGCGACGTACCGCTCGAGCTGCGCGCCCTGGTCGAGGGCCGGGTGCGCGTCGCGGAGCGCCGCGAGTGCGGCGATGTGCTCGTAGAGCGGAGCATCCGTGTCATACCGGTCGACGCTGCCGGCCTGCTCGCCCGTGACGAGCGGCTGGTTCGCGTACTCGCCGACCTCGGTCGCGAACAGCGTCTGGCGCGCGTCCTTGTCGCCGCCGGTGCCCGCGAAGCCCTGCTCGTCGCCGTAGTAGACGACGGGCTGGCCGCGCGTGAGGTACATGAGCTCGTGCGCGAGCTCGTCGCGCTCGAGGGCATTGCCCGTGGAGGCGAGGAAGTAACCGACGCGGCCCATGTCGTGGTTGCCGAGGAACGTGGGCAGCACGGCGGCCGAGGTGTCGGGCGTCGTGTACCAGTCGTCGCCCGCGAAGAGCGACTGGAGGTTCTTCGCCGAGTTGCCGGCCGCGAAGCTCACGGCCTGCGACTGGAAGGTGAAGTCGAGGACCGAGTTCATGTCGGTGTCGCGCACGTAGGGCGAGAGCTTGACCGGGTCGGCGTCGTAGACCTCGCCGAACATGAAGAACTCGGGCTTGCCGACCGCGTGCGCGTAGTCGAGCACCTCGGTCGACCAGGTCTCCCAGAACTCGAAGTTGACGTGCTTGGCGGTGTCGATGCGGAAGCCGTCGATGCCGAGGTCGATCCAGTCCTGGTACACGTCGACGAAGCCGTTCACGACCGTCGGGTCCTCGGTCATGAGGTCGTCGAGGCCGACGAAGTCGCCGAAGGTCACCGACTGGCCCGCCCACGTCGAGTCGCCGCGGTTGTGGTACACCGTCGGGTCGTTGAGCCAGGCCGGGACCTTGACGTCGGCCTCCTCCGGCGCGATGACCGGCGTGTACGGGAAGCTCGTGGCCGCGTCGAGGTCGGGGAAGTCGGCGCTGCCGGCGATCGCGCTCGGGTCGAACACGTCGCCCGCGGCATCCGTGTACGGGCTCGTCGCCTTGTCGACGTACGAGTACTGCCCCTCGGCGTAGTCGATCACGTCGGCCGTGTGGTTCGTGATGATGTCGAAGTAGATCTTGATGCCCTTGGCGTGCGCCTCGGCGATCAGTGCCTCGAGCTCGGCGTTCGTGCCGAGGTGCGGGTCGATCTGCGTGAAGTCGGTGATCCAGTAGCCGTGGTAGCCGGCGCTGGCGTTCGCGCCCTCGCCCTGCACGGGCTTGTTCTTGAAGCTCGGGGTCAGCCAGATGGCGGTCGTGCCGAGCCCGGCGATGTAGTCCAGCTGGTCGCGGAGACCCTGGATGTCGCCGCCCTGGTAGAAGCCCTTGTCGGTCGGGTCGTACCCGTGCGCGAGTCGGTCGCCCTCGATGCCCGCGGTGTCGTTCGTCGCATCGCCGTCGGCGAAGCGGTCGGTCATGACGAAGTAGAAGTTCTCGTCACCGCCGGCCTGGCGGGCTGGGGCGGCGACGAGGCCGGCGTCGGCGGACTCGTCGTAGGCGCCGTCGATGCTGAGCAGCTCGAGCCCGACGCGCTTCTGCGCGTCGTCGAACACGACACGGACGTCGACCTCGCCGTCGACGGTCAGCGGGATGTTGTCGCCGCCGCCGTTCAGGCCCCAGGACGCGTCCCAGTTGTCGTTCGCCGCGACCTTGTACTCGTACTGGCCCGCGGGGAGCGTGAACTCCGCCGCGTACAGGTCGGGGGTGTCGGTCGCGAGCAGCTCGGTCGCCGCGCACTCCGGCTGCCAGTCGCCCGGGCAGCCGAGCTCCGACTGCAGCGAGCCGACGAGGGCGAACGTGTCGCCGTCGGCCGAGGCTGCCGGTGCGACCGGCAGAACTGCGAGGGCGGATGCCGCGACGGCGCCCGTGATCCCGAATGTCACCCATGTCCGAGCGCGCGCCCGATGCGTCATCCTTGACTCCCGATTCCGGCACGACGACGTGCCACTGACATTGGGAGCGAACGTAGCAGCGCGCGGGACGTTAATGCAAGCGCTTGCACTCAGCGCGAAACGATCGGCTCGTTTCGGCACGCTCAGGCGCTCCCGCACGGGCCTCGGCGCCCCGATCGGGGGGCGTAATCGCTTCCACATTCCGGCGGTGGTGCGCCGTCGAGGGCGCCTTAAATGCAGAAGAGCCGCCCGGCTTTGGGCGGCTCTTCTGGAATGAATGTCCGGCGGTGTCCTACTCTCCCACAGGGTCGCCCCTGCAGTACCATCGGCGCTGCGAGTCT
>NZ_WMLB01000046.1 GCF_009709675.1 Agromyces bracchium
CGTTGATCATCGTCTGGCCGATCATCGCGCAGCCGCCCATGCCGCCGAACAGGCCGGAGAGCACGTTCGCCGCGCCCTGGCCGAGGGCCTCGCGGGTCTTGCGGGAGTGCGTGTCGGTGACCTCGTCGACGAGCTTCGCGGTCATCAGCGACTCGAGCAGGCCGACGAGCGCCATCGCTAGTGCGTACGGGGCGATGATGGTGAATGTCTCCCACGTAAGCGGCACGTTCGGGATGAACAGCTCGGGCAGACTCTCGGGCAGTTCGCCCTCGTCGCCGACGGTCGGCACGTTGATCGCGCTCACGACCACGACGACCGTGATGAGCACGATGGCGACGAGCGGGGCCGGGACCGCCTTCGTGAGGCGCGGCATGAGCACCATGATGATGATGCCCGCGGCGACGAGCGGGTAGACGAGCCAGGGCACGCCGAGCAGGTGAGGGATCTGCGCCGAGAAAATCAGGATCGCGAGCGCGTTGACGAACCCGATCATGACGCTGCGGGGGATGAAGCGCATGAGCCTGGCCACGCCGAGCACGCCCATCACGAGCTGGAGGACGCCGGCGAGGATGACGGTGGCGATGAAGTAGTCGATGCCGTGCTCGCGGGCGACCGGGGCGATGACGAGGGCGACCGCTCCGGTCGCGGCCGTGATCATGGCGGGCCGCCCGCCGAGGAACGCGATCGACACGGCCATCACGAACGACGAGAACAGCCCGTAGCGCGGGTCGACCCCGGCGAGGATCGAGAACGAGATCGCCTCGGGGATGAGTGCGAGCGCGACGACCAGACCCGCAAGGACTTCCTTCGTCAGGATGCGCGGCGTGCGCAGCGCGGTCAGGACGGATGATCGTGCGTGCCACACGGCGGTCATGATGCTCCTATCTGGGCGGTGGGATCGTGTGCGGAACTGCCTGGCTGAATCGGGGAGCAGGGATTCGCGTGGACGTGCCCCTCCGCACCCTCAGATCCGGCCGACATTCGGCGTGGCAGTGGTCAGGGCGGCCACTCGGCTACAAGTGCTTCCGCCACTCGGAACGCATTCGCGACAATAGTGAGGGTCGGGTTGACCGATCCATTCGTGGGCGTGAGGGACGAGTCGCACACGACGACTCGCTTCGTACCCCACACCCTCCCGACCGGATCGGTTGCTGAATTGAGGGACGATGTTCCCATCCGCGCCGTTCCAGCGGAGTGCTCGCCCGCGGCTGAGGTGATCGGGCGGCTCCCCGCCGGCTCGAGATCAGTGGTGCCCGCCGCGCGCAGCCAGATCTCGCCTTGGCGACCAAGTCCCACCTCCACTAGTCGGCTCGCCTCGTGCACGTCCTTGCGAAGCGCGGCCCCTGGACGCCCCCAGCGATCCGTTACACCCGCCAGTGTCACGCGCGATGTCGGCACCGGAATCTCCTGCCCGATAGCGACCACACCGAATCTCCTCGCACGATCACCACGCATCCACCGCTTGTGAGCGATGCCCCACTCGGGGATGCCGACTGGCGGGTGTTCCGCGAAGGTCAGGGGAAGCGTGTTCGAGATATCAGCGATCACGCCACCACCCCATGGCACAGTTGCGGAGTGCACATGATCGAGTGTCGCGATCGAGTGTCCGGGCCCTGAGTAGGTCTTGACTGGAAAGGGCGCCGTGCCCACGATCGAGGAGATCCGGTGGTCATGCAGATGACGCCCCATATGTTCATTGCCGATGCCGCTCGCCAATAGAAGTCGAGGTGTCTCGATCGCTCCGGCGGACACAATCACCACGTCGGCGGTCACGCGTACTTCTACAGGGACCCCGCGCGTGTTGGCCATGATGACGACTCCGGCCACGTGGTCCCCGTCGCGAATCTCGACCGCTTCCGCGTCGGTCAAGAGGTCACAGAGACCCGTCGATATTGCGCGCGGGAGGAACGTGTTGTTGGAACCGTTCTTCGCGTTCACCGGACAGGAGATTCCCACACAATGCGCGCAGCGAACGCACGCTCCACGCCCATCGTGCGGAACGGAGTTGATTGCGAGCGGGATCGGCCCCCAGCCCCAGCCGAGCCGGTCTGCCGCCGACGCCAGGAACTCTCGGGAGGCGTCGCTACCCATCGCCGGCATGGGGTAGCGGGCCGATCGCGCTGTGCGCATCGTCAACGTCCCCTCATCTCCAGCGACGCCGAGTTCCCACTCAGCCCGTGAGTAGTAGGGCTCCATGTCCTCGTAGGTGACCGGCCAGTCGACCAGACTCGCGCCCTCGGGATTGCCGTACGTAGACCGCATTCGGAAGTCCTCCGGAAAGAACCTCCACGCCATTCCTTGCCAGATTCGGCTTCCCCCGCCCACCGCGTAGGCATTGAGGCCGTACAGTGAAGCGTCGTCTCCGCCGTCGAGCGTGAGCTCGCCTGCATCCGTGCGCACGGAACGCGGGTGCCCGGCCCCAGGGCCCACGACCGGCCAATACACGGCGTTACGCTTGCCGTGCAGATGGTCCCCGCGCAACTGCGCATTACTGAGATTTCGTGCTCGCTCGACGACGAGGACTCGCTTACCCTCGGATGCCAGGACTGCCGCGGCAACGCCGCCGCCTGGCCCCGATCCGACGACGATTGCGTCGTAATGCGACTGCACGGCGTCCAGCGACACGTCGCTCAGTCGCTCCGGATCTGACTCTCGGACGTGGTCCGGGACCTCGCGATACCCGACCATCGCCAATCCCGCGGGTTCGCGTCCTCCGCAGGCCGCGTAGTAACCCTCGAAGGTGACGCGGCGGAGCGCATCGAACGCCTCGCTGGTATCGGGTGACTCACTGATGCGCTTGAGGAGTTCGTCCTTCTGAGCCACGGTCACATCGGCGAAGCAAGAACCTCCTACCGCGCGGGCTGCGCGATCGAGCTCCCCCGCGAGGTGGATCAGAGACGGCCAAGCCCAGACGAGGTCACGGTCCGATGAGGGCGTGTGAATCAGATAGGCCTCAAGCCCACCATCCCAGGCTGAGGGCCAGTCGTCGCGCGGAATGATCCGATTGGCGGCCGCCTTCACGGCGGGCAACGCGCGCAGGCGATCGCGGTCGTGCGCAGCGGACATCAATGGGTCTCCAAGTTCTCGCTCGGGCAACGCGCGCTAACGTGGGCCGTCGGCGGCAGGAGGCGGAAGCGAGCGCAACATGTGGGCGCTCGCCGATGAGTCATGCCGATATCCGTTATTGCTTCCGCCGTCACGCTGGTCGCACGGTGGGACAGCGTCCGCGGGTCGCTACTCAGTTCGTCGAGCCGTGAGGTTTGCCAGGCGTCTCGACGTTCGAGCGTGGCCAATAACAGGGCGTTCCTGGACGCATAGTGACTGAGCACACCCGCCTCGCTCATCTGAGCGAGGCGTGCCAATTCGCGCAGCGATCCACTTGGCGGCCCACTGCGCGAGAACACATCGGTCGCCGGCGTGAGTATCCCCTCCCTTGCGTGTCTACAATTCCCGTACTGTCCCCGGCGCCCCGCACCTGCGTCGCTGCGATGGTTCTGCATCGACGGGTTGATAGCCATGTCATCCTCCGCTCAGCGGACGAGTGCTCTCAGTTTCGGGAGACTGGCGACAGCGCCCAAGCCGGGCGCTCACCGGTCAGTCTCGCCGCTCTCAGGTCGCCGGAACGCGCGTGGCCCTCGAAGTTCTCCGCACGGGCGGCTCGCCCCAGAAGCTCACCCAGCTTTGCGGAGGCCGCGGCGGAGGTGACTTCCTGGAACGTGACCGTCTTCAGGAACTTGCCGACCCACAGGCCGCCCGTGTACCGAGCCGCGAGCTTGGTGGGGAGAACATGGTTGGTGCCGATGACCTTGTCCCCGAACGAGACGCAGGTGTTCTCGCCGAGGAAGAGGGCGCCGTAGTTCGTCATCTCTTGGAGTGCGTCCCGCGGGTCCGCGGTGAGCACCTGGACGTGCTCGCTCGCGATCCGGTCTCCGAGTTCGTAGGCGTCCTTGAGGTTGTCGACGACGATCACCTCACCGTAGTCGCGCCAGGCAGCGCCGGCGATGGCGCGCGTGGGAAGCGAGAGGAGCTGCTCGTCGATCTCGACGAGAACCCGCTCGGCAAGTTCCGCAGAGGTGGTGATGAGTATCGCAGGCGAATCGGGTCCATGCTCGGCCTGGCTGAGCAAGTCGACAGCAATGAGGAACGGATCTGCGTGCTCGTCGGCAATGATGAGGACTTCCGTCGGCCCAGCGAAGAGGTCGATGCCGACCTCACCGTAGAGTTCTCGCTTGGCTTCGGCCACGTAGGCGTTGCCCGGACCGACGATCATGTCGACGGGAGCGATGCTTTCGGTGCCGAGCGCGAGCGCCGCAATGGCCTGCACGCCTCCCATCAGGTAGATCTCGTCGGCGCCGGCGAGGTGCATCGCTGCGATCGAGGCGTCGGGAACGACTCCTCCTGCGGCGGGGGTAGCCGCAGCCACGCGCTTCACCCCCGCCACTTTCGCGGTGACGATCGTCATGTGCGCGGACGCCAGCAGAGGGTAGCGACCTCCAGGGACGTAGGCGCCGACGGCGTTGACAGGGATGTTCTTCTGGCCGAGGATGACGCCGGGCTCGACTTCCGCCTCGAAACCGTTCAGGGACTCGCGCTGGAGCTGGGCGAAGCGTCGGACTTTGTCCTGAACCGTCTTGATGTCCGCGAGCGTCTGCGGAGGCACGCGTGCGATCGAAGCCTCGATCTGCTCGCGAGACAGTCGCAGGCTCGAGGGCGCCCAGTTGTCGAAGCGCTCGGAGTACTCGCGAACCGCTCGGTCGCCTCGAGCGCGGACGTCAGCGATGACTGAGGTCACAGTCGACTTGACGTCGTCGGCCGAAACGGCACTGGTGGGCCCTGAGGCGGTTGCCCTTTTCACATACCGGGTCATTGGATTGCTTCCTTTGTATGGCTCGTGCTCTTGAAGTACTTGCTTCCGGCTCGGCCGCCGGCCGATCACGGGTGAGTGCCACTTGGGCACACCGAGTACCGGCGGGAACAACCGTGTGCGCTCACCCCGCCGCTCGTGGAGACTCGAGGTCAGAGGTGCTGTTCGCGAGCCCGCAGTTCGCGGTACTCGTCCTGACGCTCGTCATCGATGTAGGTCGGGATCGGGAAGTCCCACCAACCCGGAACCCACGGGCCGGATGCGTCTCGATCCGTGGGCACTTCGACAAGTGCCGGTTTGCCCGACTCGATCGCCTCCCGGAGGACGCTTTCAAGTTCCTCCGCGGATTCGACACGCCAGGAGGCCAGGCCGAACGATTCGCCGAGGGCCTTGAAGTCCGGCGTATAGGGCGTTCCATCGGGACGGTTGAACTCGGTGCCGATGTGCCGGCTCGTCTGCTTGCGCTGACCGCCCCTGATCGACATGAAGCCCGCGTTGTTCTGCACGATGAACACGACCGGAATGTCGTGCATCACCGTGAGGCCGATCTCCTGTGCAGTCATCAGGAAGTCACCGTCGCCGAGAACACAGACGACGATGCGGTCCGGTGCACCCAGCTTCGCGCCGATCGCAGCGGGGATAGCCCATCCCATGGAGGAGAACCCACCGGAGGTCAGGTGGGTACGCGGTTCGTAGACGGGGAAGGTCTGCTTCACCGCGCCCTGCGTGTTGCCCGACCCGGCGACGATGATCGCGTCCCGCGGCAACACATCGCGGAGCGCTCCCAAGGGCCGCTGCGAGGTGAACGGGAACCGCTCAGAGTCTCGGCGAGTGGCGAGCTTATCTTCCCACTCCGCCTTGACCTCGGCGAGCTCCTGAAGGTATTCGGTGCGGGGTGCCGCCTCGGGCAGTCCCCGCTCGATCTCGCGAACGGCGTCCTTCGCGTTGGCCAGCACGCCGACCTCAGCAGGGTAATTCTTGCCGATCTCCTGCGGGTCGATGTCGATATGGATCAGCTTGGCGGGCGGGAACGAGAAGCTGACGCCCTGTGCGTAGCTCGACGCGGACCAATCCGTGAAACGACACCCAACCGCGATCACCACATCGGCCGACGAAGCGATCTGGTTGCCGACAGGCGTTCCGGTCTGGCCGACGCTGCCCGCAAAGAGTTCGTGGTCCTCGGGGAAGGCGCTCTTTCCATTCCACGTTGTCACCACGGGGATCTGGTACTTCTCGGCCAGCGCGAGCACCTCTGCCGTCGCCTCGCCCGTGATGGTTCCGCCGCCGACGACGATCACAGGGCGCTGTGCGGTCCGCAGGAGTGCGATCGCCATGTCGATTGCTGCAGGGTCCGGCCGAACGGTGCCGATCGGCAGGCGAGCGGCAAGCTCGTGGATGTTCACCTCGGCCGACTCAGCCTGAACGTCCATGGGGATCTCAAGATGAACCGGGCCGGGGCGCCCGGTCAGCATGGAACTGAACGCGCGTTGCATCACGAAGGGCAGCTCCTCGACGCGGTGCACTTCCCAGTGCCGCTTGGACACCGCCTCCGCGACCCGCGGGAAGGCATTCGCCGTGTAACGCTCGAGCTCCTGCAGTAGGCCGTGGCCGCGCATGTGCGTCGGCGGTCCCCCGGTAATCACGAGGACGCTCGTGGAATCGGTGTACGCGGTTGCGAGGCCGATGACCGTGTTGCTCGCGCCGGCGCCGATCGAAGTGACTGCCGCCATCGGCCGTCCGGTCACACGGTAGTAGCCGTCTGCGATGTGCACAGCACTCTGCTCGTGGAACACGTGGAGGAAGGGGATGTTCGACTCGTCGTCGAGGAAGGCATCGGTGAGCGACCAGATACCGTGACCGGGGATGCCCGCGACGTACTCGACGCCGTACTCCTTCAGTGCGCGAGCGACGACCTGTCCACCTGTGAGGTTGGTCAAGTTCCTTCTCCTTCGTGTCTTTGACTTGCGCAGTCACTCCGTTGCAGTGCATGAAGGGCGGAGCGCCTGCGAACCGGCTGGGGAGCGCGTGGGCGCTCCGCATACGATCACAGACTAGGAACTGCGTCGGTATAGAACAACAGGCAGGATTCTTGTCATAACCATCGCACTTCGCTATGACTGTTCCGAGCGCCGAGGGAAATAGCGCTTCCTTATGTTGTTTCCAAGAAAACCCCCCGTTGTTCGATGACACCGAGCCGCCTACCTTGGGTGCAGTGCGGACGTGCCGAACGTGGCGGTGCGTTCCGACAACGTGAACTGGAGTGATGCATGCCAACCGGACAATCGCCTGACTACCTGGCGGCCGCGGTCGAACCGACCTCATCGACCCTTGATACCGACATCGTCATCGTCGGGTCGGGGATGGGTGGTTCCACGGCGGCATGGGCGCTTCGCGATGCGGGCCTACGGGTTCTGGTCGTCGAGCGCGGTGACTTCATGCCCGAAGAGCGGCAGCGCGGCGACGTTGACGAGGTCTACACCAAGAAGCGGTACAAGAACGCCGAGAACTGGTATGACGGCTCCAACAACAAGCCCTTCGCGCCGGGCGTCTACTACTGGGTCGGCGGAAACACCAAGGTCTACGGCGCGTGCCTTCCACGCTTTCGCGCCGAGGACTTCATCGACCGACCCCTCCACGACGGCAACTCGCCGGCCTGGCCATTCACGTACGACGAACTCGAGCCCCACTATGCGGCAATCGAGGACCTCTTCGAGGTGAGGGGTTCACTCGGCGAGGACCCAACCGAGCCACGGCACTCGACCGAGTACCCCGCACCGGCTCTGCCACACGAGCCCGCGATTCAGCGCCTCGCGGACGGGTTCGCGAAGCAGGGGCTTCGCCCGTTCCACATGCCGAACGCCATGAACCTCGTGACGCAAGCGGACCGTGACAAAGAGGCGATCTCGGATGGCGCTCCTTCTGCCGCGGGGCTCAAGGGTGACGCGGAAGTGCGCGCGCTGCGGCCCGCACTGGCTTCCGGGAACGTTTCGATCCTCACGCGTGCGCTCGTCACCGAAGTGCTCACGGACGCGTCAGGCGAGCGGGCGACGGGTCTGCGGGTCGAGCGTGACGGCGATGAGCTCACGATCACCGCGCGCACCGTGGTGCTGAGCGCCGGCGCCGTGAACACAGCGGTACTCCTCCTCCGATCCAAATCGGCAGCTCATCCTGACGGCCTTGCGAACGGGTCTGGACTCGTCGGCCGCAATTACATGGTTCACAACAGCACGTTCTTCATGGGACTCAACCCGTTCCGCAAGAACCTCACATCATGGCAGAAGACGCTCGGGCTCAACGACTGGTACAACCCCACGCGCGGCCACAAGTTCCCGCTGGGCAACGTCCAGATGCTGGGGAAACTTCGCGGTCCGATGGTCAAGGGCGTCAAGCCGTGGGTGCCCATGTTCCTGCTGAACCTGATCACCGACCGCACGGTGGACCTGTACCTCACTACAGAGGACCTGCCGGACCCGAACAACCGCGTTCGTGTTGACGGAAAGTCGATCGTCATCGATTGGAAGCCCAACAATCTGGCACCGCACGAGGAACTCGTGCGGGAGGTCTCCCGCGCGGTCCGTCGGGCCGGCTATCCGATCATCCTCACCGAGCGGATGCAGATCGCGACCAACTCCCATCAGTGTGGGACCGCCGTGGCGGGGACTGATCCCAAGAGGAGTGTGCTTGACCGCGACTGCCGCGCGCACGAGGTGGCCAACCTCTGGGTGATCGACGGCTCATTCTTCCCCTCGTCCGCTGCGCTGAACCCTGCGCTGACGATCGCGGCGAACACGCTCCGTGTGGCGCCCAAGATCGTCGAATCCACCCGTCGTCTGGTTGCCGAAAGGACCACTTCATGACCACAGTTCTCTCCCTCTTCGGTGGATGGCCTGGCCACACTCCCTCTGCGATCTCAGCCTGGGCCGACGAGTTGTACGCGGAGCTTGGATACGAGGTCGAGCGCTCGAGTGACATCTTCACGCTCGACCGCGATCTGACCGGGTTCGACCTCATCGTCATCGGGTGGAACAACGCCCTCACGACCGAGGACCTCACTGACGCTCAGGAAGCCGCCCTACTGCGCGCGGTCGCGCGGGGCAGCGGCCTCGCAGGTTGGCACGGCGCGGGCGCGGCGTTCCGAGCGAGCCTTCCCTATCGGATGCTGCTTGGCGGCGACTTCATCGAGCACCCGGCCGGCGAGGCTTACCCGCAGCCGTACGACGTGCGCATCATCAACCGTGAGCACCCTGTCACAGCTGGCGTCAACGACTTCAAGGTTGCGTCCGAGCAGTACTACATGCACGTCAATCCCAACAACACCGTGCTCGCTGAGACGACGTTCAGCGGGGAGCACCTGCCGTGGATCGAGGGGCATACCTCACCCGTCGCATGGGTCAAGAACTGGGGTGACGGGCGGGTGTTCTACCATTCCATCGGTCACACGCCAGCTGATCTGGACAGCCCCGACGTTCGTCGCCTGACGAAACAAGGCCTGGAGTGGGCCAAGCGCTCCTAGTCCGATGGCGGCGGGAGCAATCGAACACTCGAGTGGATCTGGGTGAGCGCTGGTGAGGCTGCTGCTTGGCCGCGGCGTAACCGATGGAGACGACCGTAGAATTCTTCGTGTGACTCTAATGCAGCTCCAGGCGTTTCTCGCCGCGGCGACCTGCGGTACCTTCACTGCTGCCGCTGAAGAGTTGGGGATGAGTCAACCTGCGATCTCGGATCTCATCCGACGTCTTGAAGGAGAACTCGGTGCGAAGCTGTTCGTGCGGGGCAGCCGCACGCTCAACTTGACATCGGCAGGCGAGCAGCTGCTCCCGCACGCTGAGCAGGCGGTTGCCTCCGCTGCACTCGGTGCGCAAGCGGTGCGCCTGCAGGTCGAGTTGGGCGGCGGCACCGCCACGTTCGGGTTGCTGCGCAATGCAGACTTCTACCTCAACGCCGACCTTGCAAAGCGGTTTCGGACGCGCTACCCGAATGTGCGGGTGCGTCTTGTCGGTCAGAACAGCGCGGAGACCGCGAGTAACATCGCCAACGGCGTTTTGGAGGCCGGCCTTGTTACGCTGCCGATCGACGATACCGGAATGGACGTTCTGCCGATCGCTCGCGATGAGGTCGTCTTCGTGACATCGGACGGAAGTCGGGCGCGCCGCCGGATCTCCATCGGCGCCTTCGCCGCAGGTCCGCTCGTGCTCTATGACGCGCACTATGCAACGACAGACCCCGCGCGCCGTCAGTTGAATGACCGCGCCCAACTCGTCGGCGAGCGCATCGACCCCGTCGTGGAGGTGGAGTACTTGACCACCGCCCTCTCGCTCGTAGAAGAAGGCTTCGGGGACTCGATCGTCTGCCGGGCGGCGACGAAGTCGACGATCATGCCCGACGATCTCTATACGGCGTCCTTCGAGGAGCCGATGTTCGACACCCTGGCCTTTGTGAAGCGCCGCGGCCAGGTGCTGTCGCCGGCGACCCGTGAACTCGTGCGGCTCGCCTGGGACGCCTTGTGCGCGTATCAGGACACCCCCCACGGCACGGCCGAGATTCTCGTCGAACCGGAGGACGTTCAGAGCTTCCTCGAGCGCTGACGCGCCACTCCTGAACGTAGCGTCGTTCGGCGTCGATCCAGATTCTCCGTGTTAGAGGTTCGGTTGTGGCCTGAACCTACCGCGAGCGTTGCCTGGGAGGAGCGGCGCCCGCGCTGAAACGCCCCGGTCGAGCCGATCACCTAGTGCCCGTATGACGCGACCGGGTGCCCTTCTGCCGCTGGCCGCAGCGACATAAGCAAACGTGATGGATGTGACAAGAAGTCTGGCCGTTGTTCTATGGTGCGCGGCTTCCTAGTCTGAGTGTGGGTAGCCAAGATGCTTACTCATCAGCTCACGAACCCAATAAGGAGAACCAAGTGGTGAAGGACGGATCGATTGCGATCAATGGGATCACCCTTATCGACGGGACCGACTCGGCTCCGTTCGAGAACACGTCGATCCTGATCGAGGACGGAAAGTTCGCTCGCATCGAGCAGTCGCCGGCCGTGCCCTTCGAGGCTGCCACTGTGATTGACGGTCGCGGCCAGTACGCCATGCCCGGCCTGTTGGACGCAAACGTGCACCTGCTCGACGGGCTGTCGCTGACGAACAACTTCGGCGGCATCGAGTACCTCGCTCGCTACGAGGGGCGGCTGAAGGAGCTCTGCGAGGAAGCAGCTCAGCTGTCGCTCAAGTACGGAACCACCACGGTCTTCGACACCGGCGACCCGTACCGGCCGATCATCGGCGCGCGTGACGCGATCAACAAGGGCGAGGTCGTCGGCTCGCGCATCTACGCCGCCGGCGCGATCATCGGCCAGAGCGGTCCGTTCACTCGCGACTTCATGGTCGATGGACGCACCCGCGCCACCAAGCGGTTCGCCGACCGCCTTGACTCGCTCTGGGAGTGGCCGGGCCTCGGCGGCGAGCTGCTGCTGATGGACATCGAGGATGTGGCCGACCGTGTGCAGCGGCACGTCGAGACCGACATCGACATCGCCAAGGTGTTCGTCACCGACCACCTCGTCTCCAGCTTCCAGAACTCGACCGCCTACCTGCAGTTCTCGCACCGCGTGCTCGAACGCATCTTCTCGATCGTGCAGGGCGCGGGCCTCAAGCTCGTCACCCACACGTCCTCGATCGAGAGCCTGGACACCGTCATCGACCTCGGGGCCGACGTCATGGTGCATCACAACGTCTCGCAGCAGGTGCGCATGCCGGACTCGCTCATCGAGAAGGTCGCCGCGTTCAAGGGTTGGGGTGCTCCCCAGCCGGTCACGAACCGCTTCCAGCACGGCCTCGAGGCCATCGGCCACGGCTGGGCGCGATACGGCGGTGGAGCGCACCGCGACAACCTGGAGCGCATGATCCAGGCCGGCGCGAACCTCTGCCTCGCGACCGACGCATGCGAGAGCAGCATCGACCGCATGGCTGACTTCACGCCCGAAGAGCTCACGGACCGTCCTTGGGACCTCGGCCGAGGCTCGGTCTACTGGCTCACCGCCATGGTGGAGACCGGTTTCACCCCGGCCCAGGCGCTCCGCGGCGGCACCCGTGACGTCGCCATCGCCTACGGCGTCGACGACAAGCTGGGCACCGTCGAGTCGGGGAAGATCGCAGACATCATCCTCCTGGACGCAGACCCGCTCGCCGACGTGGCCAACGTCGCGAAGCTCAACAAGGTCATCAAGGACGGCGTCGTCATTGACACTGCCGCGCTGCCAGACAACCCGGTCGCGACGGTCGACGGCAAGTTCGACTGAGTACGCCCGCCGCCAGCGAACGCGGGCGGCGCAAAGGCAGGCGTCCGAGGTGGTGGTGGACCACCTCGGACGTTCGGCCGACCCGCAGGAAGCCTCGGCGCGCTCAGGTTTCGCGGGACTCGGTCAAGTGGCCGTCCAGCACAGCACAGCACAGCCAGCACCAACCTCAGAACGGAGGACGTACCCATGATCGCCAACATTCACCTCTATCACGCGACGGTGTCGGCACTTTCGCCGCGCCCGCGTATACCCCGGTGGCGGACGACCTTCGTCGAATCTGTCTGGAAACTGGGCCGCGCGCGCAACTACTGCAAGCCGCCCGACGTGACCTGAGCTCACGGTGGCGGCGGTGAGTTGACATGGTGCTCTCGATCGAAGCGTCCCTTCGGCATAAGGTGTTTCAGGACGCGGCGGTGCAGGTATTCGCCGGCGAACACAGGCTCCGTGAGCCCGTCCGGCGAGCGATCTTGGTCGAGTCGTGCGAGGAGATCGCAGATCTCAGCCGGGGCGACTTGGTGATCACGTCCGAGCTCGGGTTGGGGCGTACCTCGGCCGAGCAATTGAGGCAGCTTGAGCATGTATTCGAGTCTGGAGCGGCTGCGCTCGTGCTGAGGCTCGGTGCACAAAGCAGCCCCGAAGTGACACCCGAACTGATCGAAGCCGCGGAGCGGCTGGAGTTTCCACTTGTTGGTGTCACTGGCCCGGTCCCGGTGGATATGCCCGCACAGCTCGGTCGTGCGATCGCTGAACTGACGTCCGCAGAACTGGTCGCGTTAGGCAAACTCAACGACGATTTCATCCGACTACTGATGACTGGCGCGAGCCCGGTGTCAGTCGCGGAAACCCTTGCTCATCACCTGGGTTGTCCGGTGATCCTCGAGAACGCCGTGCACGAAGTCGTCGCGTACGCGGGCGGAACGACCGAACTCGACAACCTCGTTCGAGACTGGATGTCTCATGCAAGCCAACGCCACCATCACTACGGCGGCTCGCCCGGTGCGCTCCTCGGCATTGGGCGCACACGGTCTGTGTGCACGCGGCGGTCCGTGGACCTTCGCGGTGAGGTCTGGGGGTGGCTCCACGTCATGCTCACTGGAGGTGAGGCGAGCGATGCGTTCGCGCTCGCGCTCGCACGCACGGCAGAAGTGATCGCGATCACACTTCTCAGCGGCGACCAAGGCGCGCGGCGGACCCAGCGTCAGAAATCGCTTGTTGTCCGCCTGATGGCGGGTGATCTCACCGGGCCGCAGTTCGTGGAACGTGCGTTGCGAATCGGCCAAGACCTGAGAGATTGTCCGCTGGTTGTCGTCGTTGCCCATCGAACCGGGGCGGCAGGCGCGCCGGAAGAACTGCTAGGGGAGACTCTCCGCATCCACCAACTCCCATCCGTCCAGGCGCCGTTGGATGACAAGTGCGTCGCCGTCGTCGGACTGGCGCCCCACCTTTCCGCGGCCGATCTCGCTGCTGAAATCGCCCGTGCAGGCATGTGCGGCGGGGTCAGCCGACTCTGCTCCCCGGATCAGTTGACGCCGGCGATCCGACAAGCACGCACGGCAGCGACTGTCGCGGGCACGCCGCACTGGTCTGCGGTCGTGCCGTTCGATCGCCTGGGCATGCTCAGACTCTTAGTGTCGTTGGACGAGAGTGGCGAGTTGCAGCGCTATGTCGACGACGAGTTGGGTGAAGTGCTGCGGCACGATACAACCGCGACCAACCCGCTTCTGCCGACACTGCGTGCGTACCTTGCTGCCGGCGGCAACAAGGCGAGGACCTCGGAGGAGCTCTTCGTGCAGCGCCGCACGTTGTATTACCGTCTTGAACGGATCGATTCTCTCCTCGGGCGTTCGCTCGATGACCCCGAGACGCGGACGGTGCTGGATATCGCGCTGCGCGGCTGGGACTTCCTTCAAGCGCGGATGCATCGCTAAGTCGTATCCGCACGGAATGCGACATCCCTGTTGCCCACGCAACGATGACCGCGTGCTCGTCGCGCGCGCGGTTGTCGGCGACGTTTGAAAACTGAACAGTAGCGGCGGGGTGGTTTCCAGTGACCGCCGCAAACGACCAGAATTCAACCGTCGTCGACAGCAGTCATCGCAAATCAGAAGCGGAGCAGAACCTTGGACGACGTCGACGCGTCCCGTGCCGTCTCGAACGCAGTGAGGGTCTCCTCTACGTCGAACTCGTGCGTGATCACCGCGTCGATGTCGAGTCGTCCCGCACCCAGTGCGGCGATCACTTCATCAATCTCATCGTTGAACCGGAAAGATCCCACGAGTTCAAGCTCACGGGTGATTGCAAGCGACATGGGAACAGGCTGATCCCCGCTCGGCAGCAGACCGACCATGACGATACGTCCGCCGCGCGCCGCTCCCCGAATCGCGCTGGCGAGCCCACGGTGGCTCCCGCTCGATTCGAGTGCGACATCAGCCTGAGCCTCGGCGATGGCATCCGCCTGATCTGCGCGCAACGTTCGCGTCGCCCCCAGTTTGGTCGCCACGTCGAGGGCGTGCTGGTGGAGGTCGACGGCGATGATCTCGCCTGCGCCGGCGCTTCGCAGGGCTGCCACGATCAAGGCTCCGATAGGTCCTGCGCCGATGACGAGTGCCCTTTTGCCGCGAACGTCGCCCGCTCGGGACACCGCGTGCCAGGCGACCGAGGCGGGCTCGATCAGCGCGGCCGTTCGGAGGTCGAAGTTCGTCGGAAGCAGGCGCAGCATCCTCGTGGGCATCGTCACTAGGCGGGCGAATGCACCATCACAGTGCGGAACACGCGCGGCAGACCCCAAATACGTACCAGCGGGGGAGAGATTCGGTCGGTCGGCGGGGTAGTGTGTGCGACCGTCATTACCCGGTGTGGCGGGATGTACGGTGACGGGGTCGCCCGTGCGCGGTCCAGAACCGTCCGCCGCTGGCACCAACACGGTCCCCGACACTTCGTGTCCCAGCACCATCGGTTCCCGCAGCACTGACTCGCCGGCTGCGCCGTGCGTCCAGTAGTGGAGGTCGGAGCCGCACACACCGCCGTAGGCGATCTTGATGACTGCCTCGTCCGCTGCGGGGTCTCGCACTGCGATATCCGTGATCCGAAGGTCGTTGGCTCCGTATGCGACGACGCCGAGGGTCCTAGTCGGGATGGGTCTCGTGTTCATGAGGTCATACCACCGCGGTCATGCCACCGTCGACGTACAGAACTTGGCCGTTCACGAAGTCCGACGCTGACGACGACAGGAACACAAGTGCCCCGACAAGGTCTTCCACTCGACCCCACCGGCCCGCCGGTGTGCGCCCTTCGACCCATTGCGTGAACTGTTCATCGGCGACGAGCGCCGCGGTCAGTTCCGTGGCAAAGTAGCCGGGCGCAAGTGCATTGGCCTGAATGCCGAAACCTGCGAGGTCTGCACACATTCCCTGGGTCAGCATCGCGATCCCGCCCTTAGTAGCGCCGTACGCCGCGATCCCGGGACGCGCGAGCCGGCTCTGCACCGACGCGATGTTGATGATCTTGCCGCTGCCGCGCTTGGCCATTCCGCGCGCAACGTGCTTGCCGACCAGAAAAGCGCTCGTCAGGTTGGTTGCAATCAGGTCGTCCCAGTCTGCGTCGGGGAAATCGAGGAACGGACTGCGACGCTGGATCCCTGCGTTGTTCACCAGGATGTCGGGAGTTCCCCAGTGCGCCGCGATCTCGTGGATGCCTTGTTCGACGGCGGCCGTGTCGGTGACCTCGAATGCTGTCGCCCACGTCACTCCCCCGGTCTTGTCGCTGAGCTGAGCTGCCGCACGCTGAGCGGTCGCCGTGCTGCGGCCATGAACGACGACGCGGGCGCCCGCTTCCAGCAGACCCTGCGCGAGAGCGTAGCCAATACCGCGGCTTGAGCCGGTGATCAGCGCGGTTCGGCCTCGGAGGCTAAATGCCGACATGTGGAGGTACCTCCGGGTGTTTAAAGTCGGTGGGCGGAGACGCCACACTGTGGAATAGAGGGTTGCTCAGGTGAGATACTGCGGCGCCGAGCTCGTCGACGATCTGACTCACGTACGCCGGGGTGGCGGACGCCGCGGCCAGGGAGGTGCCGATGGCGAGTGGTTGGTCGCCGCTCGACCAGGGCGGCAGCACACGAGCAACGCCGTATATGCCTGGGTGTACTTCGTTGTCATCGATGGCATAGCCCCGTTCCCGGGCCGAGGAGATCTTGCGCAGAAGGTCAGGAAGGTTACGCACACTGTTCTCGGTCATGAGGGGGAAGTGCTGCGGCCCAGAGAACCGGCGCGCGACCTCGTCATCAGACAATGTCGTCAGCAGAGCATTCCCGACGGCGGTCGGGGCCGCCGGGAAGCGGCTCCCGATGGTTGCGATGAACCGCATCGGGGCGCGACCCTCATGGCGGGCGAGATACACGACGTCGGTGTCGACGAGCATCGCAACTTGCACCACTTCATGACTGAGCAGGGACGCTACGCTGCAAAAATTGTAGAACTCTCGCATCTGGCTGAATCCCGACAGGTAGGCTCCGCCGAGTTCGAGGTTGCGCCTGCCCAGCTTGTAGCCCCCCTGGACGCGAGCAACCATCCCTCCGTCCTCCAGAACCTGCAAGATGTTCAACGTCGATGACTTGGCGGCGTCGATGCTCGCAGCGATCTCCCCCAACGTCAGCGGGGTGCCTCCGTGCCGGCCGAGAAGATCGAGCAGTTTGATTGCACGGCTGACAGCCGGTGCTGGCGACTTGTCGCTTGACGCGACGTGCTTAGTAGAAGTCAACTGTGTCCACCCTGTTGAGCAATGGGCGGCTGTCCAGCAGCCGCGTGGCGTTCTCCGCGAAGAGTTCCGCGATCAGTTGATCTTCTCGTGAAGACAGTGCGGCGGTATGCGGGCTCACGAGCACCCCAGGCTCGTCCCAGAACGGACTCTCAGCGGCAAGTGGCTCGTTGGCGAACACGTCGAGCGCGGCGAAGCCGATGCGGCCGGACCGAATCGCATCAAGGAGAGCCCGCTCGTCTACCACCGTGCCGCGCCCCACGTTGACCAAGGTCGTGCCCAGTCTGACCTCCGACAGCACATCGCGTCCAATGAGGTTTACGGTGGCGTCCGTTTCGGGCAGGGAGATGACGATCGCGTCGACCTCGTACAGCACTTCTCGAATCTTCGCTGCGGGAATGACTCGATCGACGAAGTCGACGGGGCGTCCGCTGCGATTGCACCCGATGATCGAGGCGCCGAGCGCGTTCAAGCGCCGAGCGACCTGCTGCCCAATTCCGCCTAGGCCGACCACAAGGACCGTGAGGTCGGACAGCTCGCGCATGACCCATCGACCGGTCCAGTCGTGGTTGCGCTGCTGCGCGATCAACCGGGGCAGATCCTTCGCACCCGCCAGTACGCCGAAGACGGCGAACTCGGCGAGCGGGGCCCCGTGAACGCCGGCAGAGGTCGTGAAGGCGATGCGCTGGAGCTGGTCAGGGGTGAGGTCAGCGGCCTTAATCTGCGTTCCGCCGCCCGCCGCCATCGTGTGCACCCACCGAAGACCGGTGTTCCGCTCTGCGATTCGTTTCAGCGCGGCGGGGTTGAGGTCCGGCACGCCATAGAGCGCGTCAGCCGACAGCAGCATCTCCTCGTACCGGTGCTGCTGCGAAGCGGTCCGTCGGAACGACGGGTCCCCGGCGAAGTCGGCGGGATGGCGCATTGGCGGATACAGCGACTGGTCGCGAATCAGCTCGACACGCGGCTCCAAGCGCTCTATGACAGCGCAGTTCGCTTCACTGAGCGGCGCAGCAACCGCAACCCTCAGTCGATCGACAGCAGCCTTCATCGGCCCCCCTAGTAGTAACGTCGTCCTTGCCGACAATGTACACGCGATCATCCAGCAGGATGAATGACATTCGACATGTTGAACAGGGTGTGCAATCCGGGGTATCAACGTTTCACAGCCCGTGAATAGAACCGATCCGCCATTGCTCATAGCATCGAGCCGTGACGAGGCGGTCTGCCTCTGACCTGGAGTCATGAAACACCGAACGCGATTCACAGAGTTGTACGCATCGCTTATCCGAGCGAGCTTCTTTACCCACACGAAGAAGTGATATCCCCAAGAGGAGAACCCCATGACCAAGAACACAGCGACCACCCGTTCCCAGCAGTCGACGCTGCGGCGGCGACTGCTTGCTGGCGCCTCCGCTTTCGCTGCAACGGCGCTCGTCGCGGGCTGCGCGGCCAACTCGAGCGACGCCGGTGAGGCGAGCGGAGGCGGAGACCTGCACTCGGTGCAGATGGTGATCCCGTCGCGCGATGTGAACGCGTTCTTCTTCACGCTGTCGTGCGACATCCAGGCGAAGGCCCCCGACGCCGGTCTCGATGTGCAGATGGTCGACGTCAAGAACGAGGACTACGGAGTGGAGGGCTTCACTACCGCGCTCGAGCAGGCTCAGGCGAAGTCGCCGGAGGCGATCCTCACCGACGTCCCGGACCCCACTGCGATGGACGCGACGCTGCAGGAGATCCGCGATAACGACATGAAGCTCGTGACCTACAACGCGGTGATCGACGACGAGTCGATTCCCAACGGCCAGGTCACCACCGACACCTACGAGACTGGTGTCCTCGCCGCTGAGAAGATGGCGGAGCTCACTGGCGGCTCGGGCAAGATGTTGGTCATCGACTTCGGTGCTGGCAACCTGACCACGAACACTCGCGCGCAGGGCTTCATCGAGACGGTGGAGGAGGAGTACCCCGACATGGAGCTTCTGCCGACCCAGTTCGACAACGCAGATCCGTCGAAGACCGCCCAGATCATCAACGCGACGCTCGCGGCGAACCCCGACCTCGCTGGCATCTGGTTCACGTATAACGGCGGCGCCATCAACGGCCTCCCCTCGGTGAAGGACGCCACGGAGCCTGGCCAGATCAAGATCATCTCCTCGGATGCCGACCCTGCGCTGGTGGAGTTCCTCGAGGAGGGCTACATCCAGGCCCTCCTGCCGCAGAACGCACCGGCGATCGTCGACGCGCTCATCGAGCGCACAGTGTCCGCGCTGGACGACGAGGAGATCGATCCTGTCACGCTGCGCATCCCGCCGGTGGTCGTCACGCAGGACAACGTGGACGACCCCGAGGTCGCCGCTGCGCTCTACAAGACCAGCTGCTAATCGAGTAGTCGGCAGAAGGACCATTGTGAGAGGTGAGTCGAATGTCCACTGAGAACCAGACCGATCGGCCCGATTCTTCGGCTCCGGTGCTCGAGGTGAAGAAGATCGTGAAGACCTTCCGCCACGTCGAAGCACTCCGAGGAGCAGACTTCGACGTCCGAGCCGGCGAGATCGTCGGCCTCGTCGGAGATAACGGTGCTGGGAAGTCCACGCTGATCAAGACCATCTGCGGGGTCTACGAGCCCACATCAGGTGAGATCTTCGTGAGCGGCAACAAGGTGGACATCGACTCACCCTCCGTGGCCCGCGGACTTGGCATCGAGGTGGTGTACCAGGATCTGGGGCTCGCCCCTGACCTCAGCGCAGTCGAGAACCTGTTCCTCGGGCGGGAGATCATCCGAGGCGGAAGATTCGGCAAGCTGTTCGGATTTCTGAACCGGCGCGAGATGCTGCAGGAGACGAACGAGGCAATGGCCAAGTTCAAGCTCGATATCGTCAAGCCGACCCGCGAGGTCGGCACCATGTCCGGCGGCCAGCAGCAGCGTGTGTCAATCGTGAGCGCGGCCATGGGTGAGGGTCAGGTTCTGCTCCTCGACGAGCCGACGGCCGCTCTCGGCGTGGAAGCTCGCCGCCGAGTGAACGACCTTATTCGCAATGTTCGCGATGGGGGAGCCGGCGTGGTCATCATCAGTCATGACCTCCCCGATCTCCTCGAGATCGCAGATCGCATCCACATCATGCGTCAGGGCCAGCGAGTCGCTGTCCTCGACCGCGAGGATTTCGACCTCGAACTGATCGTGGACATCATGTCAGGAGCGTTCGTATGAGCACCCCAGTACCCGAGCCGGCAGTGAAGTCGGCGGAAGGCAGCGCGACCACGGCCCCCGTCTCGCGTAAGCTGCCTCGACTGTCAGCGAAGTCGCAGATCTTCCCGATCAACGACAGCACATCCTCCGTGGTCATCGTCGAGTCGACGAAATCGGTGCGCAACTTTGGAGCGCAGGCGCAGCGCCTCGGTCTGGTGATCGCGCTGGTGGTCCTGTTCGGCTTCTTCGCGATTATTGAGCCACAGGCGTTCCTGAGTGCGATCAACATGCGGGCGCTCGCCGAGACAGCCGTGCCGATTCTGATCGGTGCGGTTGCCATGACCTTCATCCTGGCGAGCGGCGGCATTGACCTGTCCGTCGGCAGTGTGATCGTGCTGTCCGGCGTGACCGCACAAACCTACTGGGACGCCGTGGGCGGCCGGGACGTGAGCGGGGAGATCGTCCTGGTGGGCATTCTGATCGCTCTCGTCACCGGTGGGGTGTGTGGCCTGATCAACGGCATCATCATCACCAGGCTGGACATACCGCCGCTGATCGCTACCCTCGGCATGATGGGCGCCGCGCTCGGCGCCGCCCAGCTGATCACCGGTGGCCAGGACAAGACCAACGTTCCCGAGATCCTCACCGAGGCGGTGAGAATGCGTCCCCTCGGCATTCCGGTGACGGTGTTCGTCGCTGTGGCGATCGCGATCCTCGGTGCCGTGATCCTCAAGAGGACCCGGTTCGGCCTTCGCGTGCTCGGCATCGGATCGGACGAGCGGATGCTCAAGCGCCGCGGTATCGGCGTCGACGCGTACAAGGTCCGCATCTACGCGCTGTCGGGCCTGCTCTACGGCATCATCGGCATCCTGACCCTTGGGCGGTTCTCCACAACCGCGATCGGAGGCCAGACGGAAACGCCACTCGTCATCATCGCCGCGGTCGTCATCGGCGGAACGAGCCTCTTCGGCGGATCCGCGACGATGCTCGGCACCGTGATCGGTGTGCTCATCCCGGCCGTGCTGTACGACGGGCTCGTGATCGCTGGCATCGAGTCCTACTGGCAGGAAGTTGTCATCGGCATCGTTCTCGTCGTGGCGGTCTTCTTCGACCAACTGCAGCGACGCCGCCGAGGCACCTGATCAGGTTCAGTCACGACTCATCGTGACTCCGAGCACGAGAGCTAGTTCGAGAAAGGTATGCGGTAACACAAATGTCAGACACGGTGAATGAGTCGGGTGCTCTCGGTTGGGCCATCATCGGTACCGGTTGGATGACCCGCACGCACATGGTGCGTGCGATCAACAAAGCTTCCGACAGCAGGGTCGTCGCTGTGTTGAGCTCCTCGCAGCAGCGCGCTGAGGAGTTCGCCAACGAGCACGACATCCCGAACGCGTACAGCTCGCTTGACGACCTGCTCGCCGATCCCACTGTGGACGTGGTGTTCGTCAGTTCGACCAACGAGCTGCACAAGCCGCAGGCGCTCGCCGCGGCGGCTGCCGGTAAGCATGTGCTGTGTGAGAAGCCACTGTCGACCAACATCCAGGACGGTCTGGATATCGTCGAAGCGTGCCGCGAAGCCGGCGTCGTACTAGGCACCAATCACTACCGTCGGCTCAAGACCACCATCCAGACGGTCCGCCGCCTCATCGCCGAGGGGGCGATTGGAGTCCCAATCCTCGCTCGCGCGACGAGCACGGGTTGGCTGAGTGAAGAGCAGCAGACGTGGCGCCTCACAAGCGTGGAGGCTGGCGGCGGCGTTGTGCTCGACATCGGGGTGCACGACGCAGACCTGCTTCGTTACCTTCTGGATGACGAGGTCGAGTCCGTGTCGGCCGTGACCGGGCACAGCGGTCTGCTCAAGGGGGAACTCGAAGACTATGCGGTCACGACGCTCCGCTTCCGAAACGGAACGATTGCGACGTCCACGGTCAGTTTCTGCACCCCCGGCTCTATTGGAGCGATCGAAGTGATGGGATCTGAGGGGACGATCTTCGCTCGTGACCTGCTTGCGGACAAGCTCGGTGGAGAGATCTACGTCCGTCGTGGCGGGCTCGACCTCGAGATGGTTCACATCGGCGCAGAGGAGGAGCACTACGCGGAGGCGGTGCGGCAGTTCAACGAAGCAGTCCGCGGTAATGGGGAGCCGGCGGTCACCGGGGAAGACGGTGTGCTATCCCTCGCCGTTGCCATTGCCGCCTTGCGGTCGGCCGAGCGCGGCTCAATGGTCAGGCTCAGTGAGGTGCTGCCTGAGAACTCTCTAGTCGCCTGAGACCGCGGGCCGCTGGACGACCCTTGCCGAAGGATCGTCGTCCAGCGGCCCGCTGTACTCACTGCATGGGAATCCGCGTGATGCAAGATCTTTGAGTGGAGGCCAAGTTGGTAGAATTCTCCGCGGCACCGCCGCAGCTCGTCGTCATGGGAGTCTCGGGCGCAGGGAAGAGCACCGTTGGTCAAGCGCTGGCCGATGGGCTGTCGCTGGTGTTCGTTGACGCGGACAGTCTTCACCCGAGGTCGAACGTCGCGAAGATGGCAGCGGGGACGCCCCTCGACGATGACGATCGGTTCCCTTGGCTGATGCGGGTAGGTTTAGAGTTGCAGCGTGACGGAGCCGCGGGCGTTGTCGTCGCCTGTTCAGCGCTGAAGCGACAGTACCGGGATCTGATCCGGGAAAGGGCTCCGCACGCCTTCTTCGTACACCTCTCTGCAGGTGAGCGGGTCCTTGCCGATCGCATTGCAGCCCGCCCCGATCACTTCATGCCGGCAAGTCTGCTCGGCAGCCAACTTGCGACCTTGGAAGAACTTGGTGATGACGAAGCCGGAGTCACCGTGGACTGCTCGCTACCAGTGGCGGAGCTGATGCGAGAGGTGATCCTGGCCCTGGGGGCCGTCGAGGGCGCCGAGGAAGTGCGCCTGCTCTAGCCCGCTCATTCCCGAAGTCTTCCGTGGGGATTTCCGATCGACCCATGGCCCAATTCGATCGAGATGTCGTCCGATGAATGCTGGTTGGCGAAGCCGGCTTCGCTCTGGCAGCGAAGCCGTCCCCGATCGGCCACGCCGAGCAGTCGGGACTGCGGAAGGTCTTGGTGCTCCGGTTGGACGCCGCCGACGTTCCCGGACTAACAGCATGCGCGATCACTCAGGCGAGCTGACGCTCAACCCGCGCGGCCGGCGAATCGGGCCGGGCGCTCGAGTCCGTGTAGCACTGGCACAGACGCGCCAGATCGTGAGATCACGCGCGACCGGCTGCGCGTGCGGGCGACCGAGGACCTCATCCTCTTAGCGTGCGGGGCGCGCTGATGTGTCGGCGAGGCTCGCCACCCTGGTTCTGTCCGCCAGCCCGGTCGCCCGCTTTACAACCGTGACGCGCGCAGTCGACGGCGACACAGCTCACGATTGGGTGGACGCGAGCTCGTCTTCCGTCGAGCAGCGATCGCACGATGCCGTCGACCCACCGCACGTCGCCATCGACCTGTTCCGGCGACACGTGGGGACTCTTCGACCATGTCCGCCTAGTAGGAACGCGCAGCATCAGGGTCGAACTCGCGGGCATGACGGATGTCGACGCGTAGTCTGCGGGTGCTCCTGCGACTTGTGGGCAATCCAACATGCTAGTCGTCAGGCTCCGCAGTCGAGTGACCGAGAGAGCCGCGAAATGCCGAGTTCAGGTTCCGGGCGACTGGCGCGCCGCAACGCCTTCGTCGACTATGTCAGGAACGGTGCCTGCGTCCAGCCGCTCCTCCGAGCGGGCGTCCCACGGCGTCAGGAACGTGACCGCAACAGCGACCGCGACCAAGGAGAACGGGATCAGCAGCGCCGCACGCAGCCCCAGGTGCTCGCCGAAGTAGCCGAGCACAGGGGGGCCGACGAGGAATGCGATGTAGCCCACCGTGGCGATAAGGGAGAGGCGGGCCGCGCTGTCTGGCCCCGAATCGCCCGCAGCGGACAATGCGACTGGAAAGCCCAAGGAGGCGCCGAGACCCCACAGAACGACGGCTGCCACTGCTAGCTCGGGACTGGGGGAGAACGAGACGGCTGCCAGCCCTATGCCTGCAGCGATCCCGCTGACTGCAAGCACAACTCGCCGCCCTAGGCGATTGACCAATGTGCTCCCAGCGAACCGGCCTATGGTCATCGAAATGGCGAATATGGCGAAGATGCCCGAACTCCATGCCGGGTCGAAGCCATGCCCGTCGACCATGATGAGGGGTAGCCAGTCGTTCGCTGTGCCCTCTGCGAGTGCCATCGCTAGGATAATCACGCCGATCAGTTGAATCCGTCTGTCGCGCAGCAGCGACGACATCGTGGGTACCCTTCGGGGCTGCTCAGGACTGGACGTCAATCGTTGACCCACTCCGCGCGGGATCGCCCCAATGGCCAAGAGCACCCCGACCAGGCAAGCAGCCGATGCGCCGAAGAGATGCCACGCTACGGGCGTCGCCACCGCGGCCAGCACCATTCCAATCGCAGCGCCGACGGCCGTGCCCAAGCTGAAGCAACCATGCATGAGCGGCAGAAAGGAGCGGCGTGTGAGTTGCTCCACTTCACCCCCGTCGACGTTCATGGCAACCTCGGCGGAACCCAATCCCAGTCCGCAAATGCTGAGTCCGATGGCGACGAGGAGTAGCTCACCCGACATCGAACCGCCGGCGACCACTGGCAGGCTGAGGGCCGATCCACTTGCGCCGAGGAGAAGAACGGGACGGGTTCCAAACCGGGCCACGAGTGACCCGGAGAATAGGATGCCGGTCATCGACCCGATCGCGAGCCCGAACATCGCGAGACCCATCTCGGCGGTCGACGCGTCCAGTGCATCTCGAATCGCTGGAGTACGTGTGACCCATGACGCGATCACGACGCCTGGTGCGAAGAACAGCACCCCGAGCGCGAGTCGGCGTGAACCCATCGTATTGGCGGACATCCCGTGGAGTTGACTTGTGGACGGCTCTTGTGATCCGGAGTTGCTCTTCCTCAAAGTCGGACACGCTCGCCAGATCGTGAGGACTCCCCGATCGCAGCAGCGACAGCGAGTGCTCGGGTCGCCATCTCCCCATCCACGAGCGGCGCACCCTCGCCGGCCGTAGCCGCAACGAAGGCTCTGATCGTGCGCTCATACGCATTTCCGCGGTCTTCGACGTCGATGCGACGCTCCCCTCGAGCGTCGACCAGGAAGACCTCGCCGATGGGATCAGGGGTCATGATCTCGGGAGCGCGGATGCTTCCTTCGGTCCCGTGCAGTTCAACGAGGCTGCGGGCGAACGGAGTGGCGTAGCTGTCATGGAAGGATGCGATGACGTCATTCTCGTAGCGGATCAGTGCCACGGAGGTGTCTGCACTGTCAGACGGCCGGTCCCCGTGGGCAACGGTCATGGCGGCAACTTCGAGTGGACGCAGCCCGAGGAGGTTCTCAGTCACGGATGCGTCGTGGGTGGCGATGTCCAGAACAACGCCAGCGCCCGGCCCTTTGCCGAGACGCCATCCCGCCAGGCGGTCGGGGAGTAGTCCGGTGTTGCGGACCGCCACGCTGAGGGGACGGCCGATCGCGCCGTTCGCGACAAGCTCGCGGATCTTGCGATGCGTCCCCATCGCGGGAAGATGATGATTGATCGCCAAGATCACTTCGCGGCCACGGCAGAACTCTGTCATCGCGTGCGCCTCAGCGACGGAAACCGCGATCGGCTTCTCGCACAGCACATGCTTGCCTGCGGCCGCAGACGCCTTCACCTGATCCAGGTGTCTCTCGTTGACGCTGGAGACGTAAACGCCATCGACGTTGTCCCTGGCGAGCATTTCCTCGAGACTTGTGTGCACTGCCGGGATCGCGTTCCGCGCGGCAAAAGCTTCGGCATGGGACCCAGCCCCGCTGGCCACAGCAGAAATCTCTTCACTGAGGGCCCGGATGGCGGGGATCACTCTGGTCTCCGCGATGTCGCTGGCGCCGATGAGGCCCCAGCGGAAGGATGCGACGTCGGACATGGGTGTGTTCCTCCTGGGGGCAAGAGCATGTCCCGCACGCAGCATCAGGTGTCTCGGACAATCGCTTCCCAACGTTTTTACCCGCGCCGCTGAGCGATTGACACGCGCCAACTGTGCAAACAATGCGCCTCAAGTTGCACAGGCTGTCGGCGGCGCCGTCCGTCGCGAGCGCGCTGATGCGTCGCCACAGGCACCCCCCCAAGGACCATAAGGTAACTGGATGAGTATCGCAAGGTGTCTGGCTGTTGTCTGATATCTGGACCGTTTGTAACCTGACCGAAGCCACTCTGGGCTGAGGAAGGAGAGATCCAATGGTTGGATACGAGCGATTCAGGGCTGATGAGCTACGCGAGCTGACCGAAGAGGAGAAGCTGTCGCCCTTCAGCGGCTTCTACAAGCGTGATATCGGAGATCTGGCGCCCGAGATTGTCGCTTCCTTCCAGCCGGGAGTAACCATCGATCCGTCGAAGGCGGTCATGCCGGAGAACCTCTGGGAGTATCTGCTGCCCGGTGGGCCACAGCCGGAGATGGGCTATTGCCTGCTTCCGAATGGTGCTGGGTACACCTGCCTCGTCGCGGACGTGCCCGGGGTGACGAAGGAGATGTTCGACTTCCGACTCCGCCTAGTCCTCGCCGACCATATGGGCTTCATGATCGAGTTCCCTGGCAAGCAGTTGGGGCATTGGGAAGGCCTGTGTGTCGAGGACTTCGGTGTCGGCTACATGCACGGCACCATCCTCACCCGCAACTACTCGGCCTATGAGTTGGGCTACCCGACGCATCCGACACTCGCCAACCCTGAGATCGTCGAGTTCATCGCGAAGGAAGCCGACGAGATCTCACTTGAGGGACCAATCGACCCGACACGCGGCAAGTGCATGCTGGTGTTCGTTACGAGAGAGACGCCGACCGGTCTGCGATGCTGGGCGATCACCTACTCCGGACTGCACCTGGTGGATGGCGTGTCGACCCTTGTGTTGGCGCCGGGCGAAGAGGTCACACTCGAGATGTGTCGTCTGCGTGGCCTCCACCATGCGTATGAGTACGTAGGGCGTAAAGAGCTCCTCGACGAGTTCTACGAGGAGTACAAGGAGAAGCCACTAGATCCCGCAAAACCATGGCCTGAGAGGTTCTTGCCTTTCCGCCACTGACGATGGCGAGGGGGCTCAGATGGAGGCCACGGTTTACTCCGAGTTTTCGATCGCTGCCACCGCGGCGCCTTCGAGTCAGGCGCGCACGCAAGCAGAGTTCACACCAATCAGATCATCGAGGAGCGAGGGAGCTGCAGTGCTCTTGGCCACATCGTCCACCTTGACGAGGGAAGAGGAGAAGCAATGACGTGTATCGGCGTCGTCACTGAGTTGGGCTCGGAGACCCGGGTCGCCGCCACGCCGGCGACCGTGAAGCAGTTGATCGGGCTGGGCTACGAGGTCGTGGTCGAGGCCGGCGCGGGACGGTTGTCGTCGTTCCCCGATGACGCGTATATCGCCGTCGGCGCGACGATCGTGTCCGCGCCCGAGGCACTCGGGAGCGACATCGTGCTGAAGGTGAACGCGCCCAGCGACACCGAGATCGCCCTGCTCGAGCCGGGTACGAAGCTGGTGAGTCTGCTCAGTCCTGCACTGCGGCCAGAGCTGCTCGACACGCTGTCGGCGCGCGGCGTGACGGCGCTGGCGCTCGATGCGGTGCCGCGCATCTCGCGCGCGCAGTCGATGGACGTGCTCAGCTCGATGGCGAACATCGCCGGCTACCGCGCGGTCGTCGAGGCCGCGCACGAGTTCGGCCGCTTCTTCACCGGCCAGGTCACGGCCGCGGGCAAGGTGCCGCCCGCGAAGGTGCTCGTCGCCGGTGCCGGCGTCGCCGGACTCGCGGCGATCGGCGCGGCATCCAGCCTCGGCGCCATCGTGCGCGCGACCGACCCGCGACCCGAGGTCGCCGACCAGGTCAAGTCGATCGGCGGCGAGTACCTGAAGGTCGAGGTCGCCGTCGAGCAGTCGACCGACGGGTACGCGAAGGCGACGAGCGAGGCGTACGACAAGCGCGCGGCCGAGATCTACTCCGAGCAGGCCCGCGACGTCGACATCATCATCACGACCGCGCTCATCCCGGGCCGGCCCGCGCCGCGGCTGATCACGGCGGCCGACGTCGCGAGCATGAAGCCGGGCAGCGTGATCGTCGACATGGCCGCGGGCCAGGGCGGCAACGTCGAGGGCTCGGTCGCGGGCGAGCGCACCGTCACGCCGAACGGCGTCATCATCCTCGGCTACACCGACCTCGCCTCGCGCCTGCCCGCGCAGGCGTCGCAGCTCTACGGCA
>NZ_WMLB01000047.1 GCF_009709675.1 Agromyces bracchium
GTCGGCTCGTCGGCTCGTCGGCTCGTCGGCTCGTCGGCTCGTCGGCTCGTCGGCTCGTCGGCTGCGCGATCATCCGCGATCGAACGCACCCTCGAGCACGCCACCGCCCCCACATGCACGCCACCGCCCCCCACAACCCGCGCACTCCGACGGCACGATCATCCCGCTCCAGGCCCCGTCGTGGCGACACCGACTCGTCCTCCACAGCCCTCGACGGGCTCGATCTCTCCACAGGAAAATGCCCGGTCTGAGGCGCAATCCACGACACTTCGAATGTCGGAGGGTGCGTGCAGGATCGAAGTGTGGACGAACCCCTGGCGACGCTCGAGCGCGAGCTCGGTGCCCTGCGCGACGCCTGGAGTCAGGCGATGCCGGCGTTCGGGTCCATCCCGGGCAACGCGCAGGGCGAACTCGAGCAGATGGGCGACCCCGGGCTCGTCCGGGTCACCGATGGGCTGGCCTCGCTGCGTCGCGGGGTCGATGCGCTGCTCGCGCGCGCCGCCGCAGAGGTCGCCCGGCGATCCGGGCCGGAGTTCGGCGAACTCGGCCTGGCGAAGGCGCAGGGCTTCCACAATGCGGGTCGACTCGTCGCCGCTTCGACCGGGGCGTCCCGCAGCGATGCCGCCCGGCTCATCGCCGTCGGTTCGGCGACCCGCACCCGTGAATCCTTCGTCGGCGAGCGGATGCCGCCGCGGCGGCCGCACGTCGCAAGCGCCCTCGCTCGCTCTGCGATCAGTCTCGAGGCCGCGTCCGCGATCACGACGATGCTCGACCGCGTGGCGCTACGCGCCGATGCCGGAATGGTCGAGGTGGCCGAAGCGGCCCTCACCGACCTCGCCGAGCGTGCGCCGCTCGAGCTGTTGGTGCGCGGCATCCGCGAGGCCGAGGCCCGACTCGACGCCGACGGGGTGGAACCGCGCGAAGAGCAGCTGCGCGAAGAACGTTCGCTCACGCTGCGCGAAGACCGCCACGGCGTCGTGCACCTGCACGCCAGGCTCGACCCCGAGACGGCGGCACCCGTGAAGGCGGCCGTCGAGGCACTCGTCGGCGACGCGCTCCGGCGACGCGACCCTCTGCCCGGCGAACCGCGCCCCGTCGTCGACGACCGCCGGTCGATTCCGCAGATGCAGGCCGACGCGCTCGCGGCGATCGCACGTCACGCGCTCGGCTGCGAGACGACCCTGACGCCGCTCGCGAAGACCACCGTCGTCGTGCGCGTCGATCTCGACACGCTCGTCGCCGGTCTCGGTGATGCCCGCATCGACGGACTCGACCAGCCGATCTCCGCGGCCACCGCCCGGCGGCTCGCCGCCGACGCCGAACTGATCCCCGCGGTGCTCGGCGGTCCGAGCCTGCCCCTCGACCTCGGCCGCGCCGCCCGCCTCTTCACCCGTGCCCAGCGGCTCGCACTCGGCGAGCGCGACGGCGGTTGCGCGTGCTGCGGGCAGAACGTCGGCTACGTCGAAGCGCACCACATCCGCTGGTGGGAGCGGGATACCGGCCCGACGGACCTCGCGAACGGAGTGCTCCTCTGCAGCTTCTGCCACCACCTGATCCACCGTGAAGGGTGGGAGATCCGCGCGGAATCCGGTGCGATCTGGTTCATCCCTCCAGCGCACGTCGATCCCGACCGCGTGCCACGGCTCGGAGGGCGGGCGCGATTCGAAGTGCAGATGACGGATGCCGCCTGAGCGGGAACTCGAGCGAGCGTGCGCGAGCGACCCACGCTCACGCACGCGCCGCGCTCGGCGCCTTCGCGTAGTGGTCGGGTGTGATCGTGAGCTCCGCCTGGCCTGCCGTGATCGAGCGCAGGTCGAGCACGTACCGCGTGAGCTCGGCCTCGGGCACGTGCGCCACCACCCGAGCCCGCCCGTCGCTCGCGGCCTCGGTCGCGCTCACGCGACCGCGACGGCCCGACAGGTCCGTGAGCACCGCGCCCTGCAGGTCGTTCGGCACCGTCACGGTCACACTCGACACGGGCTCGAGCAGCACCGTCCCGGCTTCGGCGAGCGCCGCCTTCACGCCGATCGACGCCGCCGTGCGGAACGCCATGTCCGACGAGTCGACCGAGTGCGTCTTGCCGTCCGTGAGTTCCACACGCACGTCGACGACGGGGTGGCCCTGCGGCCCGCCCGACGCGAGCGCATCGCGCGCACCCTTCTCGACGGCCGTGATGTACTGGCGCGGCACCGCACCACCCGTGACCGAGTCGACGAACTCGAACCCGTCCCCCGGTCGCAGCGGCGACACCGTGAGCTGCACGACCGCGAACTGCCCGTGCCCGCCCGACTGCTTCTTGAGCTTGCCCTCGACCGACGCCGTGCCCGCGATCGTCTCGCGGTACGCCACCGGTGCCGGCCGGGTCTCGACCTTGACGCCGAAGATCCGGGCGAGGCGCTCGACCGCGACCGCCACGTGCGTGTCGCCGAGACCTCGCAGCACCGTGTGCTCCCCCGCCCGGTCGACCACGAGCGTCGGGTCCTCGGCGGTCAGTCGCGCGAGCGCCACCGGCAGCTTCTCGTCGTCCGACTGCGACGCGGGCTCGAGCGAGACCGCGTACACGGGCGGACGAGGCGGCGTGGCCGCCGGCCGGGCGGTGCCCGACGCTCGCGACCACAGCAGCGAACCCGACGGCGATCCGGTGAGCTTCGCGACCGCCCCGACCTCGCCTGCGGCGAGCGTCCCCGCGGTCACGTGCTCGGCCCCGCGCAGCCGGAACAGCCCGTGGATCCGCTCGTCGACGCCGGTCGTCGCGTTCCGCAGCTTGTCGCCGGTCCGCAGCGTGCCCGAGAGCACCTTGAGCATCGACACCTGGCCGACGAACGGGTCGGCGACCGTGCGGAAGACGTGCACGAGCGTGTCGCCGTCCTCGTTCGGCGCGACCTTCAGCTCCGACCCGCCCGACCCCTCGCCGACGAGGATGCGCCCGTCGCGTTCGGTCGCGGCGGGCGTGAGTTCGCAGACGAGGTCCGCGACCCGGTCGACGCCCGTGGCGTTCACCCCCGAGCAGACCAGCACCGGCACGGCCTCGCCGGCCGCGACCTCACGCGCGAACGTCCGCTCGAGCTCCGCCACCGACGGCTCGTCGCCCTCGAGGTACGCCTCGAGCTGCGCGTCGTCGTGCGAGACGATGTCCTCCGTCACCTCGACGTGCATCGCGTGCTCCTCGGCCTCCGCCTCGGGCGGCAAGGGCTCGTCGTGATGGGTCCCGTCGCCGTCGTAGACGTGCGCCTCCTCGCTCAGCACGTCGGCGATCGCCCGGAACGCCGCCTCCTCGCCGATGGGCAGCTCGAGCGCCCACAGGTGCTCGCCGAACTCGGCGCGCAACTCCGTGAGCACGCGCCGGAAGTCGGCCCGCGCCTTGTCCTCCTGGGTGACCACGACGACGCACGGCACGCCCGCAGCAGCGGCGGCATCCCACGCCGAGCGGGTCCCCGCGACGACGCCGTCCACCGCGCTGACCGTGATGAGCGCGACATCCGCCACCGACAGCGCCGCATCGACGGCGCCCACGAAGTCCGGATGTCCCGGGGTGTCGGCCAGGGTCAGGGTGTACGCCGTGCCGTCGGGCCCGGTCCAGTCGAGGTGGGCGAGCGAGAGCCCGAGGCTCGTGTGCCGGGCGATCTCCTCGGGCTCGTGGTCGCAGACGGTGTTCCCCTGCTCGACGGATCCCGTCCGCGGGATCGCGCCGGCGCGATGCAGGAGCGCCTCCGCGAGTGTGGTCTTCCCCGAGCCCGAAGCGCCCACGAGGGCGACGGTCCGGTGGGTCTGGGGCGATGCCGAGTTCATGGGGCCTCCCGCGCCGGTGCGGTTCCGTTCGTCCATCGTCGCGCGCGAAGGGCGTCAGGTCCAGAGGCCCGAGGTCCCGATCTGCGCCGAATGTCCCGATGCGGTCGCCAGCGGGCCCGAAGTGCCGCGTTCCGGTCCGCTCCGGATGGCTCGGGCCCGGCCGCGCGGATGCCGCCGCATCCTCCCGATCGGCGACGAGTGCGCCGGACGATCCTCCGTTCGTCAGCCGACGGCGGCCCGCCGCTCGGCGACGAGCGCACGCGTCGCGGGCGCGATGCGCGCCCCGAGCTCCTCGATCAGCGTCTCGTCGTCGCCGACGACGATGAACGTGTCGACGCCGTGTCGAGTCGCCAGCTCGGCGAGCCGCTCCGGGTCGGCGTCGCGCGGCCCGACGTTGAGCAGGCGACGGATGCTCCGGGGCTCGCGCCCGGCGCCGACCGCCGCCGCGTCGATGATCGCGTGCCCGGCGTCGAGCGAGTCCGTTCCGTGCTCGAGCCGACCGAATGAGGGCAGCCAGCCGTCGGCGGCGGTCCCGATCAGTCGCAGTCCCCTGGGCTTCAGCACCCCGAGCCAGATCGGCATCGGCCGCTGCACGGGCGCCGGCCCCCGCTTGGCGCCGCGGATCGGGTAGTGCTCGTTGTGCAGGAAGACGCCGCCCGAGGCATCCGTGTCCTGCAGCTCGCGGATGACGGTGATGGCCTCGCCGAGGGCCCCCACCTGCTCGGCGGGCGTGCGGCTCGGCGCGCCCATCGCGACCGCGGCCGGCGCGAACCCGCCCGCGCCCAGGCCGAGTGCGACGCGCCCGCCCGTGAGCAGGTCGAGGGATGCCGCAGCGCGTGCGAGCACGGCCGGCGGACGCAGCAGCAGGTTGTGCACGTTCGCCGAGATGCGGATGCGGCTGGTCCGGGCCCCGACCCAGCTCATGAGCGTCCACGTGTCGAGGAACCGCGGCTGGTACGGGTGGTCCTGGAAGGTGACGAGCTCGAGCCCGGCGCGCTCGCTCGCGAGCGCGAGCTCGACGGTGTGCTCGGGGTCGAGCGCCGACGGCGTGATGAAGGTTCCGAATTCGATCGGGCGGCCGTAGTCGGGCATGCGGCCACGCTACGCGAGACCCGACCTCCGTGCGCGTGCCGCCTCGAGCAGCGCGAGGACCTCCTCGTCGCTCGTCTGGCGGAAGTCGGCGTACGCCTGACCGACCGCCATGAACCAGTCCGGGACCTCGACCGCCACGACGGCATCGGCCGACGGCACGCGGGACGAGGCATCCTTCGGCGCCACCGGCACCGCGAGCACCACGCGGCGGGCGCCGCGGGCGCGCGCGACTTCGCACGCCGCCTCGGCGGTCGCGCCCGTCGCGAGGCCGTCGTCGACGACGAGCGCCGTGCGGCCGGCGAGAGGCTCGGGCGCGTGTCCGCCGCGCAACTGCGCGACGCGGCGGTCGAGGGTCTGCTGCTCCTGACGCTCGACGTCGGCGAACCGCCGATCCGAGACGTGCGCGCGGCGCACGATGGCGTCGTCGACGACGCGAACGCCCCCCTCGCCGATCGCGCCCATCGCGACCTCGGACTGCCCGGGGATGCCGAGCTTGCGCACGACGATCACGTCGAGGGGAGCGCCGAGCCCCTCCGCGACGGCGGCCGCGACCGGCACGCCCCCGCGCGGGAGCCCCAGGACGACGACGTCCTCGTCACGGAAGGCCTCGAGCCGTTCCAGCAGTGCGGATGCCGCGTCGGCGCGGTCACGGAACATGCCTCCAGCATGCGCGCGGGGCGTCGACGTTGCGGGGTACTTGGTCCCCGCGACACCGGATCGCGCGGTGTCGCGGGACGCACAGCCGCCGGACGGCGCGGCGGCGCAGTTCCGCCGGATGCCGCCGCGTCGCGGCGAGCAGGGCGCCGGAGCGACGCGGCCGACACGAGCGCGGGTCGGTCGGGAGGCGCCGCGGGGTGACCTTCGTCCTCCGCGCGCCGGGGCATCCGTCGCACGCTGGCTTTCGAGGCGACCGGCGCGATCGACCGGGCGGAACCCGGGTGGCGCGACCTGACGGAGCGGGGGCCGAGATGGATGCCTGGACGACGCGCGGCGACGGACGCCTGACCGCCGACGCACTGCCCGACCCCGAGCCGGCCGCCGACGAGCTCGTCGTCGAGGTCGCCGCGTGCGGGGTGTGCCGCACCGACCTGCACGTGGTCGACGGCGAGCTCGATCCGCATCGCAGTCCCGTCGTGCCCGGTCACCAAGTGGTCGGCCGCGTCGTCGCGACCGGCGGCGGGGTCCGTCGCACCGCGGTCGGCGACCTCGTCGGCATCGCGTGGATCCGCTCCACGTGCGGCACGTGCCGCTGGTGCCGGTCGGGGCGCGAGAACCTGTGCCCCGACGCGCGCTTCACCGGCTGGGACGCCGACGGCGGCTATGCGCGCTTCGCCACCGTGACGGAGGCGTTCGCCTACGGCCTGCCGAACGACGCCGACCCGGTCGCCGTCGCACCACTGCTCTGCGCGGGGATCATCGGCTACCGCGCGCTCGGCCGCGCGAACCTCCCGCCGGGCGGCCGGCTCGGCCTCTACGGCTTCGGCTCGAGCGCGCACCTGACGGCGCGGCTCGCGATGGCCGCGGGTGCGAGCGTCGTCGCGATGACGCGCGGCGAGGCGAACCAGCGACTCGCCCGCGAGCTCGGCCTCGACTTCGTCGGCGGCGAGCGCGACGCCCCGCCCGAACCGCTCGACGCGGCGATCGTCTTCGCACCGGCGGGCGACCTCGTGCCCGTCGCCCTTGAGGCGACCATCCGCGGCGGCACCGTCGTGCTGGCCGGCATCCACATGACCGATGTGCCGGCCATGACCTATGCCGACCACCTCTTCCTCGAACGCGACCTGCGCACCGTGACGGCGAACACGCGGGCCGACGGCGACGAGTTCCTGCGGCTCGCGCTACGCCTCGGCATCGCGCCGACCGCGACGCCGTACCCCTTCGAGCGAGCGGATGCCGCGGTCGACGACCTCCGATCGGGCCGCGCGTCGGGCTCGCTCGTGCTCGTGCGCGATGCCTGATCCGACCGACCCGATGCGACCCGATGCGACCTGCGCCGCCCGCGCGCCCGGCGTGGCTCTCGATTCCAGGCCCTCCGGCGCATGAGATTTCAGGAGATGGGCGCCCTCGGGCGCCCATCGACCGGATTCTCATTCGCCAGTCGCAGCGCAGCCCCCTCACTGCTTGCTTGCCTGCCTGCCTGCTGCTTGCCGGGCAGCATCCGGGCGGCACGCGCTCACGCGGCGCTAGCGTGGAACGGTGAAGATCACGGTGCTCGCGGGCGGAGTCGGGGGCGCGCGGTTCGCGCGCGGCGTGCGCGAGGAGTGCGCCAGGCGGTGGCCGACTGCGCCCAGCGCCGACCCTGCCGCCGACGGCACCCCGGCGAGCGCCGCCGGCGTCACCGTCGTCGTGAACACCGGTGACGACCTCTGGCTGTCGGGCGTTCGCCTCATGCCCGACTTCGACTCGCTCCTCTACGCGCTCGCGGGCGTCAACGACACCGAGCGCGGCTGGGGTCGCGCCGGCGAGTCCGAACGCGTCGCGGCCGAGCTCCGCGAGTGGGGCGTCGGCTGGCCGTGGTTCACGCTCGGCGACCTCGACCTCGGCACGCACCTCGCGCGCACGTCGTGGCTGCGCGACCGGATCGCCCCGTCCGGCGTCGCCGAGCGCCTCCAGCGCCGGTGGCGGCTCGGCGTGCGACTGATCCCCGCGACCGACACCGAGGTCGACACGCACGTCCGCATCGACCCCGCGCACCCCGACGCCGCGGGCCGCGACGAGCTGCACTTCCAGGAGTGGTGGACCCGCTACCGCGCCTCGATCCCCGCGCTCGGCTTCGAGCAGCGCAACCTCGCCGATGCGCGGCCCGCACCCGGCGTCGAGGCCGCGATCGCCGACGCCGACGTGGTGCTCCTCGCCCCCTCGAACCCCGTCGTGTCGATCGGCACGATCCTCGCGATCCCCGGCATCCGCGCGGCGCTCTCCGCGACCGCGGCGCCCGTCGTCGGCGTCTCCCCGATCATCGGCGGCCGGGTCGTGCGCGGAATGGCCGACTCGTGCCTCTCGGCCATCGGCGTCGAGACGGATGCCGCGGCCGTCGCGCGCCACTACGGCGCCCGTTCGGCGGGCGGCGTGCTCGACGGCTGGCTCGTCGACGAGACGGATGCCGCGGCCGTGCCCGGTCTCGTCGACGACGGGTTCGCCGCGGCATCCGCCCCGCTCTGGATGCACGACCTCGACACCTCGGCCGCGCTCGCGGGCGCGGCGCTCGACCTCGCGGCGAACGCCGCGGCCGGCACCGCACCCGCGCGGCGCGACTGAATCGGTCGGCCGCCGTCGGTCGGCCGCCGTCGGTCGCCGCCGTCAGCCGCCGTTCCGCGGCAGCGGGATCACCGGGCACTCGAAGTACCGGAGCACCCCGCCGATCGCGAGGTCGCCCGCGGCGGCCGCCGCCCAGAGCTCCTCGTCGGAGTCGAGGACGCCGTCGTCGTCGAGGTCGCCCGAGGCGAGCGCGGCGCCGTAGCCGTTCGGCAGCAGGACTTCGGTGACGACCCAGCGACCGCCCCGGTACCCGGGGTCGCCCGGTGCGGCCGTGGCGACGTTCGCCTGCGTGTCCTCCGGGAAGGCGTAGATCGGCTGGAACGACGACGCGGGCGCGCCCGTGCCCGAGAAGTCGGTCGTCGTGCCGACCGTGCGGTACTGCTCGCCGTCGACCCAGAACGCGGGCCCGGAGACGCCGGCGGCGTTCGCGGCCGGTGCTCCCGCCAGGACCCCGCCGACGGCGAGCGCGGCAGCGGCGACGGTTCCGAGGAGCGGGCGGATTCGGGTGGTGTGCATGAGGTTCCCCTTCCGTTCGGCCGCCGGTTCCGACGGCCCTCCAGCAGTCAATGCCGGAGCCGCGCGCGCGGCGACGGGGCAGCGCTGACGGTGCGCTTACCGTCCGCTTACGTGGGGATTACGCAGGGCGCGCAGGCCGGCGGCGACCCCGTCCCGGTGCGCGGCGCGGCGCGGCGCGGCGCGGCGCGGCGACGGAATCGCGACCTGGGCGACCGACGCTCAGGGGATGTAGTCGACGAGCCCCTGCGGTGCGACGGCGGCGCGGTAGCGCTCGACGAGCTCGCGCCATCCGGAGCCCTCGGTGTACTCGTGCTCGTACACGGCCTCGGTGAAGTGCCACAGCAGGTAGGGGTGCGCGCCGAGCGCGTACAGCGCACCGAAGTCGCGCGCGGCGAACGCGGCCCGCTCGGCCTCGGTGAGGAACCGGTCGTCGGTCGGGCGGACGGGCGTGCCGCCGCCCGCGAGCCAGCGTTCGACGAACGCAGGCGGGTCGGCGACGTACTCGGCGACCGTCGCGTCGCCGAGCTCGACCGCCCGGATGAACTTGTCGACCATGTAGGCGCTCATCAGCGGGTGCTCCAGAGGAAGAACGGACTCGTGGAGAAGCGCGACTCGGGCACGTCGACGAAGTCGGCGGCGCGGCCGCCCATCGCCGCGAGCGCCGCGACCGCGTTCAGGAACTGGGAGGTCATGCTGCCGGCCGCCGTCAGGCGGTCGACGTCGCTGCAGACCCGGATCGCGCCGTCGAGGTCGCCGTCGCGCATCCATCCGGCGGCGAGCGCGTCGAACTCGGGGTCGGGCGACCCGGCGAAGGTGCGTGGGCCGCCGACGTCGTTCGCCATGTGGCCGGAGGTGAGGATCCCGACGCGCGCATCCGAGTCCCAGTCCTCGATCGCGCGCCGCAGGTGCTCCCCCAGCGCGACGAACCGGCGCACCGACGGCACGGGCGGCATCGACGCGTTGGCGTGGATCGGCACGACCGGGAGGTCGAGCTCGGGCCGCACGTACTGCAGCGGGATGACGAACGCGTGGTCGAGGCGCCACTCGAGGCTCACCGAGAAGTCGATGGCGTCGGGTTGCACGCTTCGGCCCGCGATCCGGTCGGCGAGCTCGCGGTGACCGACGACCTCCGCATACTCCATGCCGAACGTGCGCACCTCGTTCTCCCAGGTGCCGTGGTACGCGTCGGCCTTGCCGATCGCGAACGCGGGGGAGTTGTCGTAGAAGAACTGCCGGAGGTGGTCGGTGCCGATCACGACGAGCACGTCGACCTCGTGCGACGCGACCGCCTCGCGGATGCGCGCGAAGTTCGCCGCGATCGGCCGCAGGTCGTCGGGCACGGGGTCGGTCATGGCGCGCCAGAGCAGCGGGTTGTGCGGCGTGACCGCAGCGAGCACGAGCTCGGCCATCGGGTTCCTTTCGTTGCAGCGGGTCGGCTCCGCGGAGGTCTCGGGCGGCTCAGATCCCGAACAGCCCGCGGGCGTTCTCGAGCAGGATCTTCCGCCGCGACTCGTCCTTGAGGGGCAGCTCGGCGAACTCGTCCATCCACCGATCGGCGGTCATCACGGGCCAGTCCGACCCGAACAGCACGCGGTCGGTGATGAGCGAGTCGGCGTACCGCACGACCTCGGGCGGCAGGTACTTCGGCGCCCACCCCGACAGGTCGAGGTAGACGTTCGACTTGTGCCACACCATCGCGAGGTTCTCGAGGTGCCACGGCCAGGCCGGGTGGGCGCTGATGATCCTCAGCTCGGGGAACTCGGCGGCGACGTCGTCGATGTAGGGCACAGGTCTGGCATTCTCGAGTCGGTAGCCACCGCCGCCCGGCGTGCCGGCGCCTGCACCCGGGAACCCCGAGTGGAACATCACGACGAGCCCGAGCTCGGCGCAGGTCTCCCAGATCGGGAAGAACCGCGGGTCGTTCGCAAGGAACTTCTGCCGCGACGGGTTGAGTTCGCCGACCCCCTTGATGCCGTACTCGTCGTGCATGCGGCGGATCTCGGCGATCGCGGCCTCGCCCTTCCACGGGTCGATGCCCGCGAAGGCGATGAACACGTCGGGGTGGTCGGCCTGCGCCCGACCGAGCAGGTCGTTCGGCGCGCCCTTGATGCCCGACGTCGTCTCGGAGTCGGAATTCACGATGACGGCCATCATGCGCCGCTCGCGGTACTGGTCGGCCTGTTCGGCGAACGAAACCACGGGCCGCTCGCGCCCGAAGTGCTTCGCCATCTGCTGGTGGCGCCGGCCCATCGCTGCGAGGAACTCCTCGGTCTGCGGGTGCGTGTGCACGTCGATCGCGACGAGGTCGTCGGTGCGGGTCATGCGCGGGTCCCTTCGGGTGCGGTGACGGATGCTGCGGCCGCGCCGTCGCGGTCGGCGCCGTCGTCGGGCGGTGCGCTGACGGATGCCGCATCGCGGGCGAGCACGTCGGCGTTCCCCTCGCCGAGGCGCGGCGCCGCCCGCAGCGCGGGCCGTCCGCTGGCGTGGAACACGGTGCTCGGGGCGGGCACGCACAGCGTCGCGCCATCCGGCCCCTCGATCTCCTCGACGAGGCCCATCGAGGCGACCTGCGGATCGTCGAAGAGGTCGGCGACCGTGTTCAACGGACCGTGCGGGATGTCGTGCGCGACGAGCCGGTCGAGCCAGTGCTGCCGCGGCATCCGCTCGGTGATCGCCTTCAGCTCGGCATCGAGCTCGTCGTAGTTGCGGACGCGCGCCTCACGGGTCGCGAAGCGCGGATCACCCGCGAGGTCGGGACGCTCGAGCACGTCGAGGAGTCCGGTCCAGAACTTCTCGGGCACCGACATGTGGATGACGAACGCCTTCCCGTCGGAGCCGACGCACGCGTACGCCTGCGCGCGCCGCGGGCGCGAGTCGGGCCCCGCGACCTGCCCGGTCTCGAGGTAGGTGGCCGCCGCCTCGGTGAGGAAGTCGATGAGCGAACCGACCATCGACACCTCGACGTGCTCGCCCTCGCCGGCCGGCCGCTCGCCGCGGGCGTGCAGCGCCGCGAGGATCGCCTGCGAGGCGGAGAGGCCGGACAGCAGGTCGGAGAACGCCGGCCCGAGCGGCCGGAGCGTGTCGGCGGGCACGACCTGGCTGTACATCGCGCCGACCGCCGAGATGACGGTGTCGTAGGCGGGCCGGGCGGCGTAGGGGCCGCTCGGGCCGAAGCCCGTGATCGAGCAGGTGACGAGCCGCGGGTTCAGCTCGTGCAGGGCGTCGGGTCCGAAGCCGAGGCGGTCGGCGACGCCGGGGCGGAAGTTCTCGATGAGCACGTCGGCCTCGGCGGCGAGGTCGCGCAGCGCTGCGAGCCCCTCGTCGCTCTTCAGGTCGAGCACGACCGCGCGCTTGCCGCGGTTGTACGCGGCGAACTGCGGGCTCATCGCGCCGTGGCCCTCCCAGCGCCGCATCGGGTCGCCGTCGGGCGACTCGACCTTCACCACGTCGGCGCCGAGGTCGGCGAGCAGCTTCGCCGCGTACGGTCCGGAGATGTACTGGCCGAGCTCGATCACGCGGATGCCCGCGAGCGGGCCCGCCGCGCGGGCCGGATCGGCGCCGCGTGCCGGGTCGTTCATGCCCTTATCGGCATTCATCGGGTCTGCTCCTCTCGGTGCTCGTTCCTGAGGTCGTCGGGGCGGGTGTCGAGGACGGTCCAGCCGCGCTGCACGAGCACGAGGTGCAGCGGTACGGCCTTCGACACGAGCGAGGTGGTCGGGCACCGCCGCGCGGCCTCGCGCAGCAGCGCCACGGCCTGCTCGGGCGCCGCGTCGTCGTCGATCCGCAACTCGACCACGAACCAGAGCGGATGCGCCGGCGCGCCCTCGACGAGATGCTCTCCTCGGAGGTCGAGGCACGTGCGCACCTCGGCCTCGAGCGAACGGACCGCGACATCCGCCGCCGCCCAGGTCTTCGCGGCCCAGCCGAGCATGCAGAACGCGATCGAGCTGAGCAGGTACCGCATCGGGCTCGGCGCCGAGTCGTGGCCGCCGCGCTCGGCGGACTCGTCGGACCGGAACGAGTAGTGCGTGCCGTACTGCTCGAACTCCGAGACCGACGCGACGTCGCCCTCGAGTCGCGCGTCGACCCAGGGCCGCATGCGGGCGGATGCCGCGTCGGCGCGCGTCCGCTCGGCGATGCGCTGCAGCGAGGCGCGCAGCCGCGGCCGATCGATGAGGTCAGCGGACATCGATGATCACCTTGCCCGGGGTCGTGGTGGGGAACTCGCGGTACGCGCGCCGCACGTCCTCGAGCGGGTAGCGCGCGCCGATGCGTGGCCTCACGGCGCCGTCCCGCACGAGGTCGAGCGCGCGGCGCACCTGGTCGAGGTCGGCGCTCGCGACGCCGATGAGGCGCTTGCGCGAGAGGTAGAACTCGCGCGCGTCGATGGTCAGGCGGGTGTCGACGGATGCCGCGCAGAACACGGCTCGGCCGCCCCACCCGAGGGCGGCGATCGCCTGCCCGAGGAGTGCGGCGCTGCCGCTCACGTCGACGACGGCGTCGAAGCGGTCGCCGGGAGCCAGTGCCCCGGCCAGGTCGGCGTCGGGTCCCGTGACGAGCACCCGCACCCCGTCGGGCGCGTCGTCGAGCGGATGCCGCGTCGCCGCGGTGACGTCGGCGCCGAGGTGCACGGCGTACTCGAGGGCCGCGCGGCCCAGCACGCCGCCCGCACCGGTGACCAGGAGGCGATCACCGGCGCGGACGGCTGCGGCGTCGAACGCGTTGACGACGATGGGGAGGCTGTGCACGGTCGCCGTGGCGATCTCGGCGGGGAGCCCCGCACGCTCGAAGGCGACCTCGGCCGGGACGACGACGAACTCGGCCGCCCCACCGTCGCGGTGCACGCCCACCACCCGCTGCGCGGGGCAGGTCGACTCGCGCCCCTCGGCACAAGCATCGCAGCGACCGCACGGGATGTTCGGCTTGACGACGACCATCTCCCCCACACGCTGCTCGGAGACGCCGTCGCCGACGGCCACGATCACGCCGGCGGGGTCGATCCCGAGCACCCGCGGCAGCTTGGCGGCGGCGCCGGGCCCGTGGCCCGCGATGACGTTGAGGTCGAGCTGGTTCACGCCGACCGACTCGACACGGATGAGCACCTCGCCCGCACCCGGCTCGGGAACGTCGACGTGCGCGACGTCGAGTCCGTCGAGGCCATGGGCCTGGAGGAGGGCTGCACGCACGGTTCGCCTCGTTTCCGGTCGGTCGCGGCATCCGCGCCGCTTTGGATACCGTATCCAAAAATGCGTCGGTTCGTCCAGACCGAGATCGAACCCATCGTCCCCCGAAGACGTTCGTCAGCAAACCGTGGACAGAAGCTCCAGTTTTGGATACGGTATCCAGCAATTCGCGAGAGGCTCCGCTCTCCGCGGGACGCCGACCGCGAGTCAACCCGCCAAGAATGGAGAGTCATGCGCAGATCCATCCCTCGCTCCGGCCTCGCCGCGGCCGCCGGCCTGGCAGTGTTCGCACTGCTCACCGGCTGCGCCGCGGGCGCCCCCGCAGCAGGCAACGACACCGAGCCCGTCGAGCTCGCCGACGGCGAACCCGGCGAGCCGGAGGACACCGACATCACGGTGGCCATCCCCTTCCCCGACATCACCATGTACTCGATGTACGTGCTCGCCACCGACCTCGGCTACTACGAGGAGGAGGGCCTCACGGTCGAGGTCATCACGGCCGACAACGTCACCGCGGCCGTGGCATCCGGCAGCGCCGACATCGGCGTGGAATCGACCGGCACGGTCATCGAGGCGATCCGCGGCGGCGTGGAGGTCGACCTCGTCTCCGGGCACTACTGCCGGCAGAACTTCGACTTCGCCGTGCAGCCCGACATCGAGTCGGTCGAGGACCTCGAGGGCACCTCGATCGTGCTCGCCGGCACGCCCGGCGACCCGGCCGAATTCCAGCGGGCACGCGTGCTCGCCGAGGAGGGCTGGGACCTCGAGGGCGTGAACGTCGAGGTCGTCTACCCCGGCCCCGGCTCGGAGTCGTGGACGGAGTTCTTCGTGAACGACCGCATCACGCTGCAGCCGTTCTACGGCGACGACCGCCCCGCGCTGGAGGAGGCCGGCGCGAAGTTCCCGGTGGAGGCGCTGCGGAACTGGGCGAACGACGTCATGGTCGCGGGCAGCGGCTACGTGCAGGAGAACCCGAACACGCTCGTGCGATTCCTGCGGGCGACGCTGAAGGCCGTCGACTTCATGACCGCTCCGGCGCCGGGCGAGTTCCCCGACAACGTCAGCGAGGTGCTCGACATCTACGAGGCGAACGACTTCGACGTCGAGGCGCTCCGCGGCTCCGACAGCCCCTGGGTGCTCGACGGCCACCTCGCGTGCCAGAACCTCTACTTCGACACCGAGGCCTGGGACACCACCGTCGAGACGCAGAGCCTCGAGCCGATCGAGTTCGACACCGCGCAGCTCGTCTACCTCGAGAAGGCCCAGGAGCTCCTCGGCCTCGACAACTCCGGTCCGGAGACGCTCCCCTACCCCTGACCCGATCCCCCGCACGATCGACGGGCCCTCGCCGCAGCGCATGACGGCGGGGGCCCGTCGCGTGCCCGGCTGCGGCGGTCACAGGTCGCGGCCCGGATCGGGCACTGATGTGATTCCACAGGTCGGGTGGAGAGGTATGCGCGGTTCACCTTTCCACCTCGACATTCATGAACAGATCGACTGCGGGTGCGATCAGTGTGCGCCGTCAGCGGCGGCCACGCCGTCGCTCGACGCAATGACTCGCGCCCGGATTCCAAGTCCGTGAGGGATCCGGTCGACGCAATCCGGGAGAAAAGGAGAACTGAACCACCTTTCTCCCTCAGTTCACGAGTCCATCGTCGTCTCGCGTTCGTGCGACGGCGGCTACCCGGACACCGTTGATGCATGGTGGGTGAACACCATCCGGCGGAACCGCTCGGTCGCCGGTCCACCGACGATGGTCGCTGAGCGTGAGCAGGGTGTCCTGTCACCAGGACGCGTCACTACGATGACCAGGTTGGTTTCCGCCGGCGTGAGGAAGAGGACAGCTCGCTCTTCGGCGTTGTGCTGGGTGGTGTCGGAGCTCTCGCGATGGCGTGGGGATGTGGTGGCTCGCGGCCTACATCTTTGCGTCTGTCGATGGTGACGTCCTTGTTCCCCTCGCTGAAGGGCGTCTCGCCGGCCACCGACCTTGGTCCTCCTCGTCCTGTTCGGGCTCGGGGGACTCCTCGGGGTCGGTGCGTTCGGATTCATCGTGTGGATCCTGATCTTCACCGCTTGGGAGGGCAGGCGTGGGCGTGCATAGCGCGCAGGCGTCTCGCTGACGGTAGCTGACTGGGCGGTCGCGGTCTTCGACGCCGCGAAGGGATCGGCGCGAGCGTCGTCATGGAGCACCCGTCCGATTCTGGTCACAGTGAGGGCACCCATCGGACGACGCGGACCGGGCCGGAACCGGCGCTCCAGCGCAGAGCAGCCGGCCCCCGTCATCGCGCATGAGACGGGGGCCGGCGGTCTGGGGCGAGCGGATGCCGCGTCAGCCGCTCCGCGGAGCGGCGGGTTCGGGCGGGGAGGCGGGCGCGGCGACATCCGCCCGCGACGGCACCGCCGCGATCGCCTCGATCTCGAACCGGTACTCGGGGCCGGCGAAGCCGGCGACCTGCACGAGCGTCGACACGGGGAAGTCGTGCGTGAAGTACCGGGCGCGGATGTCGCGCACGTCGTCGCGCACGAGCCGGAAGTCGTCGCGGACGAACACGTTCACCTTGACGACGTCGGCGGGGGTCGCGCCCGCGGCATCCAGCACCGCGGCGAGGTTGGCGAAGGCGAGCTCCACCTGCTCACGGGCGTCGGGCGGCATCGTGCCATCCGCTCGCATGCCGATGATGCCGCTGACAAACACCAGGTCGCCACCGGAGACGCGGATGGCCTGGCTGAAGTCCGCCGTCGGCGGGTAGACCCCGACGGGCCGGATGATCTGCTTGAGCATGCGCGAGCCCCCTACGACGCCCCGACGATCTTGCGGTCGTCGTACCAGGGGGCGAGCCGGCGACGCAGCGTCGAGATGAGCCACAGCGTGAGGTTCGCGATGATCACCATGACGATCACCAGGGCGATCGCCTCGGCCATCATGAACTGGTACGCCGCGAACTCGAGCAGGTGCCCGAGGCCGCCCGTGCCGCCGAGGAACTCGCCGAGCACCTCGCCCGTGAACCCGAGGGCGGCGCCGCGCTGAATGCCCGAGAGGCTGTACGGCAGGGTCGCGGGGAAGATCACCTTCCAGCCGAGGTAGACGCCGTTCACGCCGAAGACGCGGCCCGCGCTCACGAGCGACGGGCTTACGGCGACGGCGCCCTCCATCGTGTTGAGGATGATCGGGAACACCGCGAGCAAGAACACGAGCGCGATCTTCGACTCGTTGCCGAGCCCGAGGATCAGGATGAAGAGCGGCGCGAGCGCCACCTTCGGCGTCGAGTACAGCAGCCAGAGGAACGGTGCCACGGTGAAGCGCAGCACCGGCGACCAGCCGACCGCGAGGCCGACGACCACGCCGACGACGATCGCGAGGGCGAGACCGATCAGCAGGTTCTGCATGCTGTAGACGAACGCCTGCCAGAACTCCGGTTCGCCGAGAAGCCGGACGAACGCGGCGATGATCTCGGTCGGCGGCGGCAGGAACGCCGCGGGCACGAGCTGCAGCCAGCTCACCGCGGCCTCCCAGATGAGCAGGACGGCTGCGACGACGCCGACGAGCAGCCACGCCCACTTGCCCTCGCCGGAGCGGACGACCCGGCGCGGACGGACGATGCGGTTCGTCCCGGTCGCTGAGGTGACGGTCATCGGCGTGCCTTCCTCGTCCACGGTGCGACCCAGCGCTCCACGAGGGTCACGACCTGCGTCATTCCGACGCTCCACACCACGACGAGCGCGATCGCCGCGAACGCCTGGTCGGTCTGGTAGGTGTTGGCGGCGCGGATGATGACCGCGCCCATTCCCTGCGCCGAACCGGTGAGCTCGGCCACGACCATGCCGATCGTCGCGAGCACGACCGCCTGCCGGAGCCCGGCGAAGAGGAACGGCACGGTCGACGGCAGGTACACCGACCGGTACAGCTGGAACCGGCTCGCACCGAACACCGTGCCGGCCCGGATGATCGACGGATTCGTCGTCCGCATGCCCGCCGCCACGTTCAGCAGGATCGGGAAGACCGCACTGATCGCGACGAGGAAGATCACGGGACCGATGCCGAACCCGAACCACGCCTTCGCGAGCGGCTGGTAGGCGATCGTGGGCGTCGCGTAGATCGTCCACGCGATGGGCCCGACGACGCGGTCGACGGGCAGCGACGTGCCCATGAGCAGGCCGAGCGGGATCCCGATCGCGACCGCGATCGCGAAGCCCGTGAGCCACGCCTGCAGCGACACGAGCGCGTTCGTCGCGAGCACCCCGCTCGACCACAGCTCGAGGAAGCCCTGCCAGATCGCCGACGGCGGCGGGAAGAACACCGGGTTGATCCAGCCGAGCACGCCGACGACGAGCTGCCAGAGCACGAGCATCACGACGACCTCGGCGGCGAGCACGAGCGCCTTGCCGCGCGCGCTCAGCCCGGCGAGCCACGCTCCGATGCCGCCGCGACCGAGGTTCGGTCCCGAGGCGAGGAACGTGCTCACTTCGACACCGCCGCTGCGGTCGCCTCACCCTGCAGCGCGTCCCACAGGTGGTCGCGGAGCTCGAGGAAGCGCGGGTCGCTCTGGATGCTGCGCTCCGACCGCGGTCGCGCGAGTCCGGTCTCGATGACCTCCTTGATGGCGCCCGGATGGCTCTTGAACACCACGATCCGGTCGCCGAGCAGGATCGCCTCCTCGATGGAGTGCGTGATGAAGAGCACCGTCTTGCCCGTCGCCGCGATGAGCTTCTCGATCTCGGCGCGCATGACCTCGCGCGTGAGCGCGTCGACCGCGCCGAGCGGCTCGTCCATCAGCAGGATCCGCGGTTCGGCGACGATCGCGCGAGCGAGACCCACGCGCTGCTGCATGCCGCCCGAGAGCTCGCGCGGGTACGAGTGCTCGAAGCCGCTGAGCCCGACGAGCTCGATCGCCTCCTGCACGCGGTCGCGCCATCCGCTGCCCTTCAACGCCTTCTGCATCTCGAGCCCGAACTTCACGTTGTCGAAGACCGTGCGCCACGGCAGCAGCGCGTAGTCCTGGAACACGACCGCCCGGTCGGGGCCGGGGCCCGTGACCGGTTCCCCGGCCACGAGCACCTGCCCCGACGTGGGCTTCACGAGCCCCGCGATCACGTTCATGAAGGTCGTCTTGCCGCAGCCCGACGGCCCGAGCACGGTCACGAACTCGCCCTCGCGGACGTCGAGGTCGACGCCCTCGATCGCCACGAGCTTCTTGCCGGTCCGGGCGACGTCGTAGCTCACGGTCAGGTCGCGCACCGAGATCAGCGACGAGACGGATGCCTCGTCCTCGGCCGGCTCGATGGTGGTCGTCATCGCAGTCCCCTCTCCCATGTCCACGGGGCACCCTCGATCAGGTCAGCGCCGGCTCGGCGGCGCGCTGGCGCATCTTCGGCAGCACCTCGGTGCCGAGCAGCTCGATCTGCTCGAAGAAGCGGTCGAACTTGAACCGGAAGTCGAACACGAGGTGCTCGGTGCCGATCGCCTCGAACTTGCGGAGCTCCTCGACCGCCTCGTCGGGGTCGCCGACGATGAGCTGGCCCTCCAGGTCCTCGACGGTCTCGAACGTACCCGAGGGCGGCTTGACGGCGAACTTCGCCTTGTTCGCCCAGGCGAGCAGGCCCGGGATGTTCACGTGCTTCAGGGCCTCCTCGCGCGTCTCCTCGATGGAGGTGGGCGGGATCACCGACACGGTCGGCATCGGGCGGCCCGAGGCATCCGTCAGCTCGCGCATGTTGGCGATGCGCTTCTCCATGGTCGCGAGCGAGATGCGCCCCGGCATCCAGCCGTCGGCGTACTCGGCCGCGAGCCGCGCCGAGCGCGGGGTCGCGCCGCAGTACCAGAACGGCACGCGCCCGCCGACGGGCTTCGGCTCGATCGTGACGTTCTCGAACGAGAAGATGCCGTCGTCGTAGGTCACGTCGTTCTCGGTGAACACGCGCTTCAGGATCTCGGCATTGGAGCGGACCGCCTCGACCCGGTCGAGGTCGCCCCAGCCGATCGCCTCGAACTCGTGGTCGAACGTGCCGGCACCGAAGCCCAGGATGAGGCGCGGGCCGACGAGCTGGGTGATCGTGCCGGCCATGAGCGCGGTGACGAGCGGGTGACGGAACGGGATGAGCGACCCGGTGCCGAGCTCGAGCCGCTCGGTGACCGCGCCGATCGCGGTGAGCGTCGTGAGCGCGTCGTAGAAGGTGCGGTTCGGCTTCTCCATCTCGCCGTGCGGCTCGAAGACGAGGTGGTCGCGCACCCACACGGAGTCGAAGCCCATCTTCTCGGCGAGCTGCGAGCCCTCGAGCAGCTTCTCGCGACTGGCCTCCTCGCCGAAGTGCGGCAGCAGCAGTCCGAATTTCATCGCCATGTCAGTTCCCTTCCGTTCCGGCCGTCTCGGCCGAGATGTCGGCCGGCGCGGCCGCGAGCTTCCCGTATCCGGGTTCGCCGACGACGGCGCCGTCGGCGTAGACGTCCCGGCCGCGCACGAGGGTGCGCTCGATCCGGGTGCTGATGGTGCGGCCGTCGTACGGCGTCCAGCCGATCTTCGAGAGCACGTCGTCGTTCGTGATCGTCCACTCGTGCTGCATGTCGGCGATCACGATGTCGGCGTCGGCCCCGACCTCGAGCGTGCCCTTCACCCCGGCGAGCCCGAACTTGTCGGCGGGGATCCGGGCGACCATGTCGACCGCACGCTCGAGGGTCAGCTCGCCGCGGTTCACGGCGTCGAGCATGAGCTCGTAGTAGTACTGGATGCCCGGCGTGCCGGTGTGGGCGCTCCACATCTCGGTCCAGCCGATCTCCTTCTCCTCGCGCGTGTGGGGCGCGTGGTCGGAACTCGCGATGTCGATCGTGCCGTCGCGCATGCCCTCCCAGATCGCGGCGCGGTTGTCGTCGGGCACCCAGTACGACAGCGCGTACGGGCCGAGCGTCTCGACGTCGTGCCAGGTCGAGAGGAACGGCGCCCAGTGGTTGACCTCGCACGTGACGTCGATGCCGGCGGCCTTTGCACGTCGCACGGCCTCGATCGAGCGGCGTGTCTGGATGTGCGCGATGTGCACGGGGCATCCGGATGCCTCGGCGAGACGCAGGATCACGTCGATCGCCGTGTCCCAGATGACGCCCTCGCGCGCGGCGTACGCCGAGGCGTAGCCCTGCGGCGTGTTCTCGCCGCGCGCCAGCACCTCGCCCTCGATGTAGTCCATGAGCGCCTGGTCGTGCGGGTGCACGATGAACCGCTTGCCGGTGCCGGCGATGCGGTCCATGATCTGCAGCAGGTGGCCGTGGTCGTGGATGCCGGTGCCCGCGGGGTGCGGGTAGGTGCGGCCGGTGTCGACGACCATGTAGATCTTGTAGGCGTTGATGCCCATCTCGGCCATCGGCACGATGTCGTCGAACTTCGTCGGCGCCGGGTTGTGGTTCCAGTCGACGATCGACGTCGACGCGTACCGCTCGAAGACGTCGGTCAGCGTCTCGACGTCGACGGTCGGCGGGTTCAGGTTCGGCATGCCGAAGATGGTCGTCACGCCGCCGGCGGCGGCCTGCCGCGTGGTCGTGAGGATGTCGTCCTTGTGCTCGTAGCCGGGCTCCCGGGTGTGCACGTGGACGTCGACCATGCCGGGCAGCACGAGCCGCCCGGTCGCGTCGATCGTGCGGGCGGCGTCGACGGCGACGCCGGGTGCGACGAGGCCGGCGATCCGGCCGTCGTCGACCAGCAGGTCGGCGGTGGTGGGGCCGGACGGCGTCACGACGACGCCGCCGGCGATCCTCAGGTCGATGGTCACTGCGGTGCCTCCATGCGATCGATCGACTCGCCCAGGCCGGGCGAGCGGGTGGTGCGGACGTCGACGTGGCTCGGGCGCACGTAGCGGTCGAGCCAGTCGACGATCAGCGGGGTGGTCTCTTCCCAGTAGCGGTCGTAGGCGGCGTAGTGGGTGGTGTGCCGCTGCATGACGAGCTGCCTGGGGCCGCGGGCCGCGGCGTACAGCCGCTCCGCGTGGTCGGTGGGCGTGGTCGCGTCGCCCTCGACGCCGATGACGAGGAGGGGCGTGGTGAGCCGGGCGGCGGCGTCGATCGGCCGGTAGCCGAGGATCTCCTCGGCGCACGAGAGCGGGATGGCGCTCGGGATGCGGTCGTCCACGTCGGCCTTGATCGTCGTCGCGCGACGCTCGGGCGTCGGGACCATGATCTCCTCGCGCGGGTGCACGAGACGCCCCTCGCCGGTCGTGACACGGCGGCGCCGGTCCTCCTCGAGTCCGGCCAGGAACGCGAGCCACTCGTGCTCCTGGCGCATGCGGTGCAGCCAGTCGGTGCCGTCGGCGACCGGGACCTGGCTCACGGCCGCCTTGACGCGCGGGTCGGCGTCGGCGAGCAGGACGGCGTTGCCGCCACCCGTGCCGCCGGTGCCGAAGACGCCGATCGCGTCGGCGTCGACGTCGTCGCGCGTGGTCAGGTAGCTGACCGCGTTGACGAGGTCCTGCAGCTGCCGGGCGGGGGAGAGGATGCCGCGGTCGCCGCCCGAGTCGCCGAAGCCGCGGTAGTCGAAGACCAGCACGGCGAAGCCGGCGGCCACGAGGGCCTCGTGGTAGCGGACGTAGAGCTTGGCGTCCTTCAGCCCGAGCCATCCGGGGCCCTGGACGATGGCCCGGTACGGGCCCGCCTCATCGGGGGTGCGCCAGAGTCCCGCGAGGCGGTCTCCCTCGCTGTAGAACTCGACCGGTGTCGTCTGCATGGATGCGACGTCCTTCCGTTGAACGCTGCGACGCGTGGTTCGGGTGGATTCCAGCACCCGTGATTTGGATCATGCACCATTTTGGATCCAGAATCCAGTATTGAATCCATTTCCACCGCGTGGAATGATGACGAGTGACCGCCGGTTCGGATTGACCGGTCGGGCCGGCCCGGGATTGGGCCGCGAGTCGCCGACGTTCGTCGGATCACGCACGCACACCGTCCCGGAGGCCCCATGTCCACGTTCACGAATCCCCGATCCCGTGCCGCGCGCGTCGTCGCGCCGCTCGCCGCCGCGGCATCCGTCGCCCTGCTCGCCGCGTGCGCCTCGACGGCGAACGCCGGCGCCGACGACGCGAGCGGCGGCCAGGACGCCGCAGCGTCCGGCTTCCCCGTCACGGTCGACAACTGCGGCACCGAGGTGACCTTCGACGCCGCCCCCGAGCGCGTCGTCACGATCAAGTCGTCGACGCTCGAGCTGCTGCTCGCGCTCGGCCTCGAGGACCGCGTCGTCGGCGCCGCGTTCACCGACGGACCCGTGCCCGACGAGAACGCCGACGCCGCTGCGGGCATCGAGATCCTCTCCGACAAGGTGCCCTCGCAGGAGGCGACGCTCGCCGCCGAGCCCGACCTGGTCTTCGCCGGCTGGGAGTCGAACCTCACCGCAGAGGGCGCGGGCGACCGCGCGACCCTCGAGCAGCTCGGCGTGCACACCTACGTCGCGCCCGCCGCGTGCAAGGCGGAGGGCTACATGCCCGACCCGCTGACCTTCGACGGCGTGTTCGCCGGCTTCGAGGAGGCGGGCGAGATCTTCGGTGCGACGGATGCCGCGGCCGACCTCGTCGCGGAGCAGCGCGCCGCGCTCGAGGCGATCGAGCCGAGCGACGACGGCCTCACCGCGCTCTGGTACTCCTCGGGCGACGACCAGCCGTTCGTCGGCGCCGGCATCGGCGCACCGCAGATGATCATGGAGGCCGCGGGCCTCACGAACGTCGCCGCCGACGTGCACGACACCTGGACCTCGCTCTCGTGGGAAGCCGTCGTCGACGCGAACCCTGACGTGATCGTGCTCGTCGACGCCGCGTGGAACACCGCCGAGGCGAAGATCGAGAAGCTCGAGGCGAACCCCGCGACGGCCGCGATGCCCGCCGTGCAGCAGGGCCGCTACGTGATCGTCGACTTCCCGTCGACCGAGGCGGGCGTCCGCAACGTCGACGCCGTCGCCTCGATCGTGGAGCAGCTCGGGGCACTCTGATGGCGATGCAGGCGGGCAGGGCGACGGATGCCGCGGGGCGGCCGTCCGTCGAGCCTGCCCGCCGTGCGGGGCGGGCGTCGGGGCCGCACGGCGGGCCGAGCGAGCCGCACGGCGGACCCTCGGCCGGTGACCGGACTCCGCGGCGCGCGGGCACGGCGACCGCGGTCGGCGTGGGCGGCGCGCTCGTCGCGCTGCTCGCGGCATCCGTGGTGCTCGCCGTGACGATCGGGCCGGCCGGGCTCGCGCCCGGCGACGTGCTCGCGTCGATCGCCGCGCACCTGGGGCTCGGCGAGCCGACGCTGTCGCCGCTCCGCGACGCGATCGTCTGGGAGCTGCGCATGCCGCGCGTGCTCACGGCCGCCGCGGTCGGCGCGGGGCTGGCGATCTGCGGCGTCGTCATGCAGGCGCTCACCCGAAACCCGCTCGCCGACCCGTACCTGCTCGGCCTCTCGTCGGGCGCGTCGGTCGGCGCGGTGATCGTGCTCGTGCTCGGTATGGCCGTCGCCCTGCCCGTGGCGGCGTTCGCGGGCGCGCTCGCGGCGCTCGCCGCGACCCTCGGACTCGCGCGCGCGGCCGGCGGGCTCAGCCCGACCACGACCGTGCTCGCGGGGCTCGCCGTGTCGGCCGTGTTCGGCGCCGTGACGAGCCTCGTCATCTTCTGGAGCGCCACGACCGACAGCTACCGCGAGATCCTGAACTGGCTGCTCGGCTCGCTCGCCGGCGCCGGATGGCCCGCCGCGGCGCTCGCCGGCGCCGCGATCGCGATCGTCGGGCTGCCGCTGCTCGCGACCGGGCGCACGCTCGACGCCTTCGCGTTCGGCGACACCGCGGCATCCGCCCTCGGAATCCACGTGCCGCGCACGCGCGCGCTGCTGCTCGTCGCGACCGCGCTGCTCACCGGCGCACTCGTCGCGGTGAGCGGGGCGATCGGGTTCGTCGGGCTGATCCTGCCGCACGCGGTGCGGCTCGTCGTCGGCGCGCGGCACCGCGCGCTGCTGCCGCTGTCGGCGCTCGCCGGGGCGGTCTTCCTGGTCTGGGTCGACACCGGCGCCCGCACGCTGTTCGATCCGCGTGAGCTGCCCGTCGGGATCCTCACCGCGCTCGTCGGCGGGCCCGTGTTCGCGGCGCTGCTGCTTCGCGCACGGAGGGCGTCGTGAGCGGCGTGCGGGCCGGCGGCGGCCGCGTTCCCGAGGCGCCGTGCGGGCTCGGCGCATCCGGCGGGGCGAGCACGGCAGGCGGGAGCTGCCCGGCGCGGCCCGGCACCGGCCTCGAGGGCTCGCGGGTCTCGTTCGCCCGCGGCTCGCGGCTCGTGGTCGACGGGGTCGACATCACCGTGCCGCGCGGCGCGGTGGGCGCGCTCCTCGGCCCGAACGGCGCCGGCAAGTCCACGCTGCTGCACCTCCTCGCGGGCGTCGAGCGTCCGGAGGTCGCCGCACTCACACTCGACGGCGACGACCTCGTCGCGCTGCGGCGACGCGAACGCGCCCGGCGCATCGCGCTCGTCGAACAGGACGCGCAGGCGCCCGACGGCCTCGCCGTCGAGCACGTCGTCGGCCTCGGCCGCATCCCCCACCAGTCCGCGTGGGGCGGGGACTCCGCCCGCGACCGCGAGGTCATCGCGCACGCGCTCGACGCCGCCGACGCGACCGCGTTCGCGAGCCGTCGCTACGACGAACTCTCGGGCGGCGAGCGCCAGCGCGTGAACCTCGCGCGCGCGCTCGCACAGGAGCCCGAACTGCTCCTCCTCGACGAGCCCACGAACCACCTCGACATCCGCGCCCAGCTCGCAACGCTCGGGCTGCTCCGCCGACTCGCCGACGACGGGCTCAGCGTGCTCGCCGCCCTGCACGACCTCTCGCTCGCCGCCTCGTACGCCGACCACGTGGTCGTCCTCGCGAACGGCGTCGTGGTCGCCGCCGGCGACCCCGCCGACGTGCTCACCCCGCCGCTCATCCGCGCGGTCTGGGGCGTGGAGGCGAGCGTGCTGCGGCATCCGTCGACGGGTCGGCCGCTGCTCGCGTTCGCGCCCGCCGACGCGGACGAGACCGTCGCGCCCGAACCGGCGCCTGCGCCCGAACCGGCCTGAGCGGATGCCGCGACGCGGGCATCGGCGTAGCGTGGCCGCCATGGCACAGGTGACCGAGGACCGCCGGGCGCTCGTCGAGTCCGTCGCGGAGGAGTTCCTGCACAACTCGTGGCGCGGGCGGCGGCTCGTCGCGGTGGAGGGCGCCTCCGAGGCATCCGCCGCACGGTTCGCCGACGACCTCGCGGCGACGCTCGTCGAACGCGGGCAGCCCGCCGTGCGGGTCTCGCTCGGCGACGTCTCCGAGGCCGATCTCCGTGCGGAGACCGTCGAGCCGTTCCGCGCCGGCACGCTCGCGGGGGCCGAGGCCGACGACGCCGTGCTCGTCGTCGACGGCCGGCGTCTGCTCAACGACGCCGTACGGGGCATCTGGCACTTCACGGTCTGGACGCTCGCGGGCGACGAACTCCCCCACGCCTCGACGAACGTCGTCATCGACCTGACCGACGAGTCCGCGCCGACTCGCTACTTCTACGACCTCTGCAAGCTCCCGCCGAGCGTCGGCGAGCGCCGCGCCGCGACCGGCTGACCGCGGGGGCGAGCGACCGGCGCCGAGCACGGCGACCTCGACGTCTCGCCGAAGGGCGATCCGGCGGGGTTCGTGCACGTGCTCGACGACACGACCATCGCGATCCCCGAGCGCCCCGGCAACCGACGTGCGGACGGCTTCCACAACGTGCTGCGGAACCCGCACGTCGGGCTGATCTTCGTCGTGCCCGGCCGCGGCGACACGCTCCGCATCAACGGCCGCGCGACGATCGTGCGCGACGCGCCGTTCTTCGACCACCTGGTCGTGAAGGGGCACCGTCCCGCGCTCGCCCTCATCGTCGACATCGACGAGGTGTTCTTCCACTGCTCGAAGGCGTTCCTCCGCTCGCAGGCGTGGAAGCCGGAGTCGTGGACCCCCGACGCCGTCCGTCGCCGCGCGCTCATCGCCAAGACCCTCGAACGGCCCGAGGCGGATGTCGCCGAGCTCGACGAGTACTACGGCCCGTCGTACGCCGATCGCATCTACGGGTAGCGCGAGGCCGCGGCATCCGCTCGCGACCCGGCTGAGCCGCAGCCACCCCGCTACGAGAGGATGTCGCGCGTCGCGAACCGCCACGCCGCGAGCCCGCCGAACACCGCGATCCACGCGGCCTGAAGCATGGCGTTGTCGCCGAAGGACTCCCACGACGGCGGCGAGCGCAGCAGGTCGGCGAAGTCGAACCAGCGGTCGGTGAACAGGAACGGGTGCGTCCACTCGAGTTGGGGGATCGCGCCGATGATCTGCGCGACGACGGCGAGGATCGCGGTGGCCGCCATCGCGCCGACCGGCACGACCGTGAGCGTCGAGGCGAACAGGCCGATCGCCGAGAGCCCGAGCATCGAGACGGCGACGTATGCGCCGATCGCGAGGAGGCGGAGCAGCCCCTCGCCGACGGAGATCTCGCCGCCCGAGAGCAGCGTCACCGGCCCGATCGGGAACAGCACCCAGCCGATGAGCGTGCCCACCACGATGACGGTGAGCGCGGCCGCCGCGCAGAACACGGCGGCGACCACGTACTTCACCGACAGCAGGCGCAGGCGACCGGCCGGCGCGATCAGCAGGTAGCGCAGGGTGCCGAGGCTCGCCTCGCCCGCGATCGTGTCGCCCGAGACGACCGCGATGGTGAGCGGGAGGAAGAGCGGCGTCGCGACGACGAGCGCGGTCACCCCGACGAAGAGTCCGTTGCCGGCGACCTGGTCGAGGAAGGCCGGTCCACGGCCCGGACTCGACGGCCCCGCGACGCGGATCGCGATCGCGATGAGGATCGGGATGAGCGCGAGCGCTGCGAGCATCGCCCAGGTGCGCCAGCGGCGGAAGAGCGTCGCGGTCTCGGAGGCGAGGAGGGAGGCGAGGCCGCCGCCGCGCGGGCGTGCGGGGTCCGGCGCGGCGGCGGCGGTGCCGCCGTGGCCGTTGGCCGCGCCGAGCCCGACGGCGCCGACCCCGGCAGCTGGCTCAGGCGACGACATCGAAGCCCTCCCCCGTGAGCTCGACGAAGCGCTGCTCGAGGCTCGTGCGGCGGATCGCGAAACCGCGCACGCGCACGCCGTCGCGCACGAGCGCGGCGACGATCGCCTCGGCCGCGGGCCCGTCGGGGTCTCGGTCGACCGGGGCCGGGCCGTCGCGCAGGCCCAGGGCCGGGCCCAGCGCCGGGTCGTCGGCCGGGCCATCGGGCAGGGCGTGGTTCCGGTCACCGGGCAGGGCCGCAGTGACGAGCGCGTCCCCGGACCCACCGGATGCCGTCGCATCCGCTGCCCGCTCGACGGATGCCGCGGCATCCGTCGCCAGACCCAGGCGACTCAGCACCGCGAGCGCGGCCTCGGGGTCCGGCGTGACCACCTCGACCCGCGACTCGCCCGATCGATGGAACTCCTCGAGCGTTCCCTGGGCGACGAGGCGCCCGGCGCTCATCACCCCGACGTGCGTGCAGAGCTGCTCGACCTCGGCGAGCAGGTGGCTCGAGACGAACACGGTCGTGCCGTCGGCCGCGAACGAGCGGATGAGCGAGCGCACCTCGCGCGTGCCCTGGGGATCGAGCCCGTTCGTCGGCTCGTCGAGCACGAGGAGGTCGCGCGGCATGAGCAGGGCGTTGGCGAGCCCCAGCCGCTGCTTCATGCCGAGCGAGTACGCGCCCGCCTTCTTGCGCGCGGCGTGCGAGAGTCCCACCCGGTCGAGGGCGTCGGCGACGCGCCGGGCGCGCGTCGACGGCGCCGCGTGCCGGTCGGCGGCGTCGAACCGGGCGAGGTTCGCCGCGCCCGACAGGAACGGCGCGAACGCGGGCCCCTCGACGAGCGCGCCGACGCGCGGCAGCACGTCGTCGAGCCCTTTCGGCATGTCGGTGCCGAGCACCTGCGCGGTGCCGGCGGTCGCGCCCACGAGGCCGAGCAGCATGCGGATGGTCGTGGTCTTTCCCGAGCCGTTCGGCCCGAGGAAGCCGAAGACCGAACCGCGCGGCACCGCGAGGTCGATGCCGTCGACCGCGACCTGCGCGCGGAAGCGCTTGGTGAGCCCGTCGGTCCGGATGGCGAGATCGCTCACCGGCGGCCCGTCAGCGACCCGACTCGGCGTACCCGACGAGCGTGTCGACCGGCACCGACCCGGCGAGCACGCGACCGTCGTCGGTGAACAGCACCGACAGGAGCGACGTCTGCAGCGCGCGGCCGCCGTCGACGGGGGTCGTCAGCGTGTCGAGCAGGTCGAGCGCCTCGCCCTCGGTGAAGTGCGCCTCAGTCGCGGGGGCGACGCCCTCGCCCGCGTCAGGGTCGGCGTCGGCACCGGTCTCGGCACGGTGCTCGGCCATCGCCTCGGCGACGGTCGCGGCATCCACCTCGACCACCGTCGCCCAGCCCTCGCCGTGCACGACCGGCGGCGGCACGTCGGCCGCGTCATCCGCTTCCCCGCCCTCGCGCGCCTGCGCCTCGGCGACCCACTGCTGCAGCTCCGCCACGGTCGGCAGGGGGAGTTCCTCCTGCTCGACCGCGTACGACGCGCTCGGCTCGAAGACGAACACCGACGGATCGGGCGCGGCGAACGAGACGTCGGTGAACCCGGTCTCGAACGCGGGCGCGTCGGCGCCTCGCGCGGTGACGGATGCCGCCAGCGCCGCCCCGTTCTCGCCGTCGACCGCGACGCGGATCTCGCCGACGAGCGTCTCGTCGGTTCGCGGCTCGAGCACGAGCTCGTACACGTCGCGGCCGGCGACGCGCCCGTCGGTCCCGACGGAGACCTCAGTGGTCTCGTCGAGCCGATCGAGCGCGCGGTCGAGCAGCTGCTGGGGGGTCGGCAGCTGCTCGCCGTCGGGAAGTTCCGCCTCGACCTCCGCCTTCGCCGCGTCCTTCGCTTCGGCGGCGAGCCGCTCGAGCTCGGCCTCCAAGCCTTCGACGTCGGCGTCATCGGCCACGCTCAGGCGCGTGGCGGTCTGCGACTCGGAGTCGACGAACCACGCCTCACCCGGATTCACGTAGACGTTGCGCTCGGCCATCCGATCGAGCACCTGCAGCCGGGCGTGCTCGCCGTCGAGGTAGACGTTCGCGTCGAAGCTGCCCGTCGCGAGCGACACGAGATCCGAGAACGTGTCGGATGCCGCGGAGTCGCCGCCATCCGCGTCGCCGGCGCCGGGGCCCGGGTCCGAGCCGGCGCCAGAGCCGCCCATGAGCGCACCGAGGTCGGGCAGGCCGAGTTCGGACCGCTGCTCGATCGTGCCGGACAACGCGTCGACGTCGCTCGACTTCACGAACGCGATGAGTTCCTCGGGCGTCTTGTCGGGCAGGTCGACCGTGGCGTTCGCCTGCATCGGCACCAGCACCGCGACCGCGATCGCGACCGGCACCCCGACGGCGGGGACGACGGTGCGGGCTCGGAATCGAGACGGCCCGGTACGACGTGGGCTCATGCCCTCAGGCTACGCCCGCCCTGACACGTCGAGCCCGGTGCGGGGCGAATTCGCAGGCTGCCGGGCCCCGCGTCGACCCCGCCCGCCGCCGTCGCCGGTCGACCACCGCACCGCGCAACCCCATTGCCCGGTGTCGCCGTCCGGGTCTACGGTGGGCAGCATTCGCTTGTAACCAGTTCGGGGGGTATCCCATGGTCGACACCGAAGTCCGTTCCCGCTCCGCGCTCCGGCGCGCGGGCGTCCTCACCGCCGCCGCGCTCGCGGCCGGAGGGCTCGTCGCCGCCGGTCCGGCGGCCGCCCTGCCGTCCGCGGCGCCACCCGGTGCGAGCGTGAACGCGGGCAGGCCCGCGCCGCCGTCGCCCGCGACCTCGACGGGAACCGGCGGCGCCGTGTCATCCGTCGACGCCGAGGCCAGCCGCATCGGACTCGAGGTGCTGCGCAAGGGCGGCAACGCCGCCGACGCCGCGGTCGCCACCGCCGCCGCGCTCGGCGTGACCGAACCGTACAGCGCCGGCATCGGCGGCGGCGGGTACTTCGTGTACTTCGACGCTGCCTCAGGCGAGGTCACGACGATCGACGGCCGCGAGACCGCCCCCGCCGCGATGGAGAGCGACGCGTTCATCGACCCGGCGACGGGCGCGCCGTACCCGTTCTTCGACGCCGTGTACTCGGGGCTGTCCGTCGGCGTGCCCGGCACGCTCGCGACCTGGGAGTCGGCACTCGACGAGTTCGGCACCGAGTCGCTGAAGGAGATGCTGAAGCCGTCGATCCTCCTCGCGACGCGCGGATTCGAGGTCGACGAGACCTTCCGGGCGCAGACCGAGGCGAACCAGGCCCGCTTCGAGCAGTTCCCCGCCACGGCCGAGCTGTTCCTGCCGGGCGGAGAGCTCCCCGTCGTCGGCTCGACCTTCCGGAATCCCGACCTCGCGAAGACGCTCCGCGAGATCGCCCTGCGCGGCACCGACGCATTCTACGAGGGGGCCATCGCCGACGAGATCGCCGACCTCGTGCAGGACCCGATCACGACCGACGACGCCACGCTGCCGGCCTATCCGGGCGCCATGACCGCCGACGACCTCGCCGACTACGCGACCCTGCTGCAGGACCCGACCCACGTCGAGTACCGCGGCCTCGACGTCTACGGCATGGCGCCGTCATCGTCGGGCGGCACGACCGTGGGCGAGTCGCTGAACATCCTCGAGAACTTCGAGCCGTCGGCGGATGACCCGGGGCAGGCGCTGCATCTCTACCTCGAGTCCACCGCGCACGCGTTCGCCGACCGTAACGCCTACGTCGGCGATCCGGCGTTCGTCGACGTGCCGACCGAGACGCTGCTCAGCCAGGAGTTCGCGGACGCCCGGGCGTGCGAGATCGACCCGGACGCGGCATCCGTCAAGCCCGTCGCACCGGGCGCGCTCGACGCGACCGGCTGCGCCGCGGCGGCCGCGGCGATGCCGGAGGGCGCCGAGGGCCCGTCGACCACGCACCTCTCGGTCGTGGACCGCTGGGGCAACGCCGTCGCCTACACGCTCACGATCGAGCAGACGGGCGGATCGGGCATGACCGTGCCGGGTCGCGGGTTCCTGCTGAACAACGAGCTGACCGACTTCAGCTTCGTGCCGAACCCCGACGACCCGAACATCGTCGAGCCCGGCAAGCGCCCGCGCTCCTCGATGTCGCCCACGATCGTGCTCGACGACGGCGAGGTGCGCTACGTGGTCGGCTCGCCCGGCGGCTCGACGATCATCACGACGGTCGTGCAGATCCTGCTGAACCGCATCGACCTCGGCATGACCATGCCCGAGGCCGTGGCGGCGCCGCGGGCGACGCAGCGCAACACCGCAGCGGTCCTCGCCGAAGCCGACTTCATCTCGGAGTACGCCGACGATCTCGCGCCCTACGGGCACGTGATCAACCCGACGGGCGAGATCGGCGCGGCCGCGGCCATCGAGGTTGACGCCGACGGGCTCATGACGGCCGCGGCCGAACCCGAGCGCCGCGGCGGCGGCACCGGGCTCGTGCTCGAACCCGCCGACTGAGCGCGACGATCGGTGGTCGAGTCGCCGCGAGCGCTCGACCACCGGTGCGACCGGCTACCCCAGCGCGCGCAGCCTCGGCGCGAGGTCGCGCTCGAACAGCTCGAGGAATCGCAGCTGGTCGTGGCCGGGCGCGTGGAACACGAGGTGGTTGAAGCCCCAGTCCACGTACTGCCCGATCTGGGCGACGACCTCGTCGGGGTCGGTGCCGACGATCCAGCGGCCCGCGATCTCCTCGATCGGCAGCGCGTCGGCGGCCTGCTCCATCTCGACCGGGTCGGTGATGTCGTGCTTCTGCTGCTTCGAGAGCGACAGCGGCGACCAGAACCGGCAGTTGTCGAGCGCGTCGTCCTCGTCCTCCTCGTACGACAGCTTGATCTCGATCATGCGGTCGTACCCGTCGAACGCGAGTCCGTCGCCCCGGGCCTCGAGCCCGTCCTTCACGGCCGGCATGAGCTGGTCGACGTAGAGCCCTGCCCCCTTGCCCGACGTGCAGATGAAGCCGTCGCCGGCCCGGCCGGCGTACTTCGCGACCTGCGGCCCGCCCGCCGCGATGTAGATCGGCACGCCGCCATCCGGTCGGTCGTAGATCGACGCGTCGTGGGTCGAGTAGTACTCGCCCTCGAAGTTCACGCGCTCGCCGTTCCAGAGCGCGCGCATCAGCCGGACCGCCTCGCGGAGTCGCGCGTAGCGCTCGCGGAACTCGGGCCACTCCTGCTCGCCGGCCCCCTGGAAGCCGGTCGCGATCTCGTTGAGCGCCTCGCCCGTGCCGAAGCCGGCGATCACGCGGTCGGGATACATGACGCCGAGCGACGCGAACGCCTGCGCGAGCACCGCCGGGTTGTACCGGAACGTCGGCGTCATGACGCTCGTGCCGATCTTCACGGTCGAGGTGCGCTCGCCGACGGCCGCCATCCAGGTGAGCGAGAAGGGCGCGTGCCCGCCGGTGTGGCGCCAGGGCTGGAAGTGGTCGCTCGCCCACACGGACTCCATGCCGTGCGCCTCGGCCGCGACGGCGATCTCGACGAGCTGGCGCGGGTCGAACTGCTCGGCGCTGGCCTTGTATCCGAGGGTCAGGGTCACGATGCTGCCTTCCTGTCTGCGCCGTGCGGCGCGGTTGCGGCGCCCGTGGGCGCGGTCGATGGGTCGAGCGGATGCCGCGGCGCGGCGCCGTCGGCGAGGTCGACCCGGTCGCCGAGCCCGCCGACCACCTCGGCGGTCCGGACGTGCACGCCGAGCGCGATGGCCTCGCGCAGCTCGCCCGCGGTGTCGACGTCGCGGCGGAGTCCCGGCGCGATCGCGCGAGGCTCGAGCGCGACGAGGTCGGCGAAGCCGGCCGCGCGGTGGCGGGCGGCCGAGTCGGGCCCGAAGTGCGCGGTGAACGGCACCCCGGCGAGCGCGGTCGCGAGCGTGGTGCCTGTCCCTTCGGCATCGGCCACGAAGGCGAGCGGATGCCGCGCCGCGGCCTCGAGCGCCGCATCGAGGTCGTCCGGCCCCATGGCCGGCAGGTCCCCGAGCAGCACCGCGACCGCGCCATCCGCCCCGCTCGCCGCTTCCTCGCGGGCCTCCGCGGTCTCATCGAAACGTCCCGGATGGCGAGCAGCACCCTGCATCCGCGACGTCTCGATCGCGGGAGCGGTCGACGGCAGCGTCGGCGGCGCGGCCGCACGGGCGACGGCGATGCCGTGCGCGATCGCAGCGGCGAGGCCGCGCGGACCGAACTCGGGCACGACGTCGACCCCGGGCACGCCGCGCAGCTCGCGCTCGACGACCGGCTCGTCGGACACGACGACGACCCGCCGCACGGCACGCGCCGCACGCGCGGCGTCGATCGTGTCGAGCGCGAACGCCCGCGCGAGCGCGGCCCGCTCCGCGGGCCCGAGCTCGGGTGCGAGCCGGGTCTTCGCGCCCGTGAGCGATTTCACTGGCACGACGACGATCCAGCCGGGCGCGTCGTTTCGCGGACTCATCGGGGCACCCGCTCCCGCTCGACGGCGGCGAGCGCGGCGGCGAATCCCTCGGCGAAGCCGATCGAGCGGCCGGCCGAGTACCCGGCGGTGCGGCCCGCCGTCATGCCCTGCGCCATCGCCTCGTCGGCGCCGAGCCGGAACAGGTCGCGCTCGGCGGGCCGGACGATCGACCTCGCGCCGGGCAGGTCGAGCGGTCCGACGAGGTGCCCGACGCCCGAGACGACGGCCACGGGGCATCCGCTCGCCTTGCCCTTGACCAGGTCGCCCGCCGCGGCGAGCTCGTCGGCGACGCACGGCATGGTCACCGAGAGGGGCTTGCCCGCGGCATCCGTCGTGCCCCGCAGGTCGTCGAGCACCTGCACGCCGGCGGCGCCGATCGCGACGTCGGTCTGCCCCTCGCGCCATGGGCGGCCGAGGGTGTCGCTGAGGATGACGCCGATCCGGCGGCCGGTCCGCGCCAGCACGCCCTCGGCGATCCGGCGGGCCGAGGCGTCGGGGTCGACGGGCAGCAGCAGCACGGTGCCGTCCTCGGTGTTGCTGGCGTCGACGCCCGCGGCCGCCGCGACGATCCCGAGCCGGTTCTCGACGATGCGGGTGATGCCGCCCTCGTGCGCCCGGGTCGCGACGACGCGCACCGTCTCGTCGGTGATCGCCTGCTCGCGATCCGCCGCTCGAACGATCCGCCCCTCGGCCTTCGAGACGACCTTCGAGGTCACGACGAGGATGTCGCCGTCGACCAGCGTGTCGCCGGCCGACGCGAGCACGACCTCCACGAGATCGTCGCCGGGGCGGATCTCGCCGATGCCCTCGAGCACGCGCACCGCGAGCGTCGGGCCCGCCGGCTGCGCGCTGGTCGCCGTGCTCATGCGCGCAGCCCCGGAAGCACGTCGCGGCCGAACACCTCGAGGAACCGCTGCTGGTTGCGGCCGACGTTGTGGAGGTAGATCCGGTCGAAGCCGAGGTCGAGGTGGCGCTGGAGGTGCGCGCGGTGCACGTCGGGGTCGGAGGACACGAGCATCCGGCCCTCGAAGTCCTCCGGTCGCACGGTGCGCGCCAGCTGCTCGAACTCGAAGGGCGAGCGGATGTCGCTGCGCGAGAACCGCATGCCGCCGATCGGCCACTCGGTCAGGGCGTTCCGCATCGCCTCGGCGTCGGTCTCGGCCCACGACACGTGGAGCTGCAGCACTCGCGGCATCGCGCTCGCGTCGCGGCCCGACTCGCGGGCGCCCTCGGCGAACCGGGCGACCAGCGCGGCGAGCCGGTCGTACGGCCCGCCCGTCGTGATCAGCCCGTCGGCCGCCTTGCCGGCCCGACGTGCGGTGACCGGACCGTTGGTCGCGACGAGCACCTGGGGCGCGACGGGCGGCATGGTCCAGAGTCGCGTCGTCTCCATTCGGAAGTGCGGGCCGTGGTGTCGCACCTCGCGGCCGGCGATCGAGGCGGCGAAGAGCTTGCGGATGACCTCGACGGCCTCGAACATGCGCGCGATGCGCTCGTGCGCCTCGGGCCAGTACTCGCCGACGACGTGCTCGTTGAGCGCCTCGCCGGAGCCGATCCCGAGCCAGTGCCGGCCCGGGTACATGGAGGCGAGGGTCGCGCTGGCCTGGGCGACCACTGCCGGGTGGGTGCGGAAGGTCGGCGTCGTGACACCCGGGCCGAAGTCGCCCCGGGTGCGCGCGCCGATCGCGCCGAGCACGCTCCAAACGTGCGCCGACTGCCCCTGCTGCGGGAGCCAGGGCTGGAAGTGGTCGGTCGCCATGGTGCCGGAGAACCCGTGCCGTTCCGCCAGTTCCGCATACGCGACCGCGTCGGATGGAGGGAACTGCTCGAGCATCGCGGCGTAGCCGATGTGCACTGACACCCCTCCATCCTGACGCGTCGTCGCAGTGGTGTCATTCGGGGCCGGTCGGCCCGAACGGCGGGTCCACCTCCCGCTCGTCCATTATTTCGGATACTGGATCCAGAATGCAAGCATGGACTTCGAGCGCCACGTGGCGCGGAGCGGCTCGGGCTGGAGGGACTCAGCCGCGGACTCCTCGGGCTGGAGGGACTCAGCCGCGGAGCAGCTCAGGCTGGAGGGACTCAGCCGCGCGAACGCCGACGACGGGCCGGCGCCGCCTGCGCGAGGGACTCCGCCTCGAGCATCTCGAGCACGCCGTCGCGCACGCCCTCGAGGTGATGCTGCAGCAGCTGCACGGCGGGTTCGACCTCGCCCGCGGCGACCGCATCCGTGAGCTCGTCGTGCGAGTGGTGGTGGGTGTCGTCGCCGACGAGGCGCCACCCGAGCATGTAGCGGCCGACCTTCAGCCGGAGCTGCTCGATGAGCTCCCACTGGATCGGTCGACGGGCGGCATCGTAGAGCTCCGCGTAGAACGCGGTCCGGGCGTCGACGAAGTCGCCGCCCTCCTGCTTCGCATCGGCGGTCCGCCCGAGCTCGCGGAGGCGCGCGAGCCGCTGGTCGGTCATGTCGGCCATCGACTGCCGCAGCGCCGCCGTCTCGAGCAGGATGCGCAGCTGGTAGACCTCGCGCGCCTGTTCGACGGAGAGCGACTTGACGACGGCACCGCGCCGGTCGTGGAACTCGACGAGGCCGTCGGATTCGAGCTGGATCAGAGCCGAGCGCACGGGCAGCCGCGAGACGCCGATCAGCTCGGCGAGCGTCTCCTGCCGCAGCTTGTGCCCGGGCGGGAGCGTTCCGTCGAGGATCGCCTCGCGGATGATGTCGTACGCCATGACGCCCACCGACCGGTACCCGACGGCGTGGCGCCCGGCGAGCCGCGCGAGCGCCGCCTCCGGATCGCTCGGCGTCCCGACCTCGATGGACTCGTCCGCGCCGTTGCGCTCGCCTGCCGTCATGGATCCCGAATGTATCCGAAAGATCACGGCGAAGTCTGCATCTTGGATCCAGAAATCACGATCCGCGTCGTGCCGTCGGGCGCGAACCCGTCACTCCGCGCGCAGCGGCCCCTCGGCCTGCGCCTCGTCGAAGCCCGCGCGGTAGCCCTCGTCGTACGCCTCCTCGGCCCCCTGGCGGAACAGGTCGCGATCGGCCGGCCGCACGATCGTGCGGGCGCCCGGCAGGTCGAGGTCGCCGACGAGGCGGCCGAGCCCGCGGACGACCGCCACCGGCACCCCTGCGGACTTGCCCTTCACGAGCTCCGCCGCGCCGGCGAGCTCGTCGGCCACGCACGGCATGGTCACCGCCAGGGGCTTGCCCGAGGCATCCGCCTGACCCCGCAGGTCGTCGAAGACGTGCACGCCGGCCGCGCCGATGGCGATGTCGGTCTGGCCCTCGCGCCACGGCCGGCCGAGCGTGTCCGAGAGCAGCACGCCGACGCGAGCGCCGGTGAGCGAGCGGATGCCGGTGGCCAGCGCCCGCGCGGACGCGTCCGGGTCGACGGGCAGGAGCAGTACCGTGCCCTCCGGGGCGTTCGACGCATCGACGCCCGCTGCGGCGCCGATGATGCCGAGCCGGTTCTCGACGATGCGGGTCGTGAACTCGCCCGTCTGGCGCGTCGCGACGACGCGGACGGTCTCGTCCGTGATCGCCTGCTCGCGATCGTCGGCCTGCACGATCCGCCCCTCGGCCTTCGAGACGATCTTCGAGGTGATGACGAGGATGTCGCCGTCGGCGAGCGGTTCGCCGATCGCGCCGACGATGAGCGCGGCCAGGTCGGCCCCGACGCCGATCTCGGGGAGACCGCCGACGCCCTCGATGCTGTACCTCACGTGCCCACCCTCCCGCTCGGCCCTCCTCACATCTTGGCAGCAGGCTCGGCCGCTGTCAGACTTCGGTCAGGGCGCGCGGGGCGCGCCGGGGGAGGGTCGGATGTCGGAGGACGTCGCCGCACCCGCGAAGCGGCCCGTCATCGTGTGGGACCTGGTGCTCACCATCGTGCTGCTGGTGCTCATGGCGGGCCTGGCGTTCATGCTGCTGTTCTTCTCGTTCTTCCTCGCGTTCGCCGGCGACTCGTGCGGGGCCTCGTCGACGTGCGACTACGACCGCATCGGCACCGGGATGCTGCTCGCGATGATCCTGCCGATCGTCGTCGCCGCGATCGCACTCGTCGCCGCGGTCGTCGTGCTCGTCCTGAAGCGCATCGCGTTCTGGATCCCGATCGCCGGGATGGTGCTCATGGTCGGGGCGTTCGCGCTCGGCGCGGCCATCACCGCGTCCGGCGTGCAACCGGCGTAGCATCCCGGCCATGACGTCAGACGCAGTGCACGGGTCGGCAGCGGAGCGCTCGGGAGCGGCCGAGGAGCGTCACGAGACCGAGGCGGAGCGCTACGACCGGAAGTTCAACGACATCCTCCAGGAGCTGCGCGTCGTGATGACGGGGACGCAGCTCATCACGGGCTTCCTGCTGGCCGTCGCATTCCAGCCGAAGTTCGCCGAGCTCGACGCCCAGGAGGTCGTGCTCTACCTCGTCCTCGTCATCCTCGCGACGACCGCGACCATGCTCGGCCTCGCTCCGGTGATCCTGCACCGGCAGCTGAGCGGCAAGAAGCAGAAGGACCGGGTCGTGCGGATCGCGAACTCGCTGCTGCTCATCCTGCTGGTCGTGGTGTCGCTCGTGGCCGCAGGCGTCGCGATGCTCATCTTCGACGTCACCGTCAACCGCCAGGCCGGGTACGTCGCCGGAGCCATCGCACTGCTGCTCCTGCTCGCGTTCTGGATCGTGGTGCCGCGCATCGGCCGGCACGAGCCGCGCCGGCGCTGACGCCCGCGTAGGGCGGGGTCGGCGGGCGACCCTAGGCTGGAATCCATGCGCATCGCCACCTGGAACGTCAACTCGATCCGCACCCGCTACGGCCGCGTGGTCGACTGGATGGTGCGCGAGGACGTCGACGTGCTCGCGATGCAGGAGATCAAGTGCAAGCCCGAGCAGTTCCCGCACGAGGCGTTCGAGCAGGCGGGCTACGACCTCGCGCTGCACGGGCTGAACCAGTGGAACGGCGTCGCGATCGCGAGCCGGCTTCCGATCGCCGACGTCGAGACCGAGTTCCCCGGCATGCCCGGCTTCCTGAAGGGCCACGAGGGCCCCGACCTGCCGAAGGAGGCGCGCGCGATCGGCGCGACGGTCGACGGCATCCGCCTCTGGAGCCTCTACGTGCCGAACGGGCGATCGCTCGGCGACCCGCACTACACCTACAAGCTCGACTGGCTCGCGGCGCTCACCGACCTCGCCCGCGCCGAGACGACCGCGCACCCCGAGCGCCCGTTCGCGCTCATGGGCGACTTCAACATCGCCCCGCTCGACGAGGACAACGGCGACCCGACCGTCATCGAGGGCGTGACGACCCACGTCTCCCCGCCCGAGCGCGCGGCGTTCCGCGCCCTCGAGGAGGCGGGGATGACCGACGTCGTCCGCCCCATCGTCCCCACGGGCTACACCTACTGGGACTACAAGCAGCTCCGCTTCCCCCGCAACGAGGGCCTCCGCATCGATTTCGTGCTCGGGTCGGCGGCGTTCGCCGACCAGGTGACGGATGCCTCCATCCACCGCAACGAGCGCAAGGGCGACGCACCCAGCGATCACGTGCCCGTCCTCGTGGAACTCGCGCGCGACGAAGCGGGCGACGACGACGACCTGCCGATGATCTTCGGCTGATCCTCCGGCGCTGCACCGTCCGGCCGCCCGTCCGCAACCCCGATCCGACGTCCAGCGCGAGGGGTTACCCTTCGTCAGATGGACTCCCCCACGGAACAGGTCGCGAATCCCGCGACCGACCCGGTCCTCGGATCGATCCTGGCCGACCGGTACCGCGTCGACGGCCTCATCGGGCGCGGCGGCATGGCCGCGGTGTACCGGGCCGACGACCTTGCGCTCGGCCGCCGGGTCGCCGTCAAGGTCTTCACGGCCTCGGCCGAGGGCATCGACGACGCCGACCGGCGCCGTTCCGAGACGGCGCTCCTCGCGAGCCTCACCCACCCCGCCCTCGTCACGCTCTACGACGCGGCGAAGGACCCGGCGAGCCGGCGCGAGTTCCTCGTCATGGAACTCGTGGACGGCGAGGACCTCCGCCGGGTGCTCGACCGCGGCCCCATCCCCCTCCGCGACGCTGCGCGCGTGCTCGCCGACCTCGCCGAGGGCCTCCACGTCATCCACTCCCGCGGCATCGTGCACCGCGACGTGAAGCCCGCGAACGTGCTGCTCGCACCCGCGCACCTGCCGACGCGGCGGTGGAACGCGAAGCTCGCCGACTTCGGCATCGCGCGGCTGCTCGACGAGTCGCGGCTGACCGCGACCGGTCGGATCATCGGCACGCCCGGCTACCTCAGCCCCGAGCAGGTGCGCGGCGAGGCGGTGGGCAGCAGCGCCGACGTGTACTCGCTCGGCCTGCTCCTGCTCGAGGCCGTCACCGGCGCTCAGCCCTACCCGGGGCCGGCGCTGGAGTCGGCGAGCGCACGCCTCGTGCGCGACCCGCACATCCCGACCGAGCTTCCGGCCGGATGGCGCGACCTCCTGGCCGCGATGACCGCACGCGATCCCGCGGACCGTCCGACCGCGCTCGACGTGGCGCTCGCGACCGAGTCCCTCGTGACCGACGGCGCCGACCCGGGCGAGACCGGTGCGGCGACCGCGATCTTCACGCCCGCCGTTGCGGACGACGGTGACACGCGGGTCCTCCCCGCCACACGGGTGGACGGGTCCGCGACCCCGTCCGCCGCGGCGTCCGACGACGACGCGACGGCGGACACCCGCGTGCTGACCGGCTTCGCCGCCGCGCCCGCGGTACCGGGACCGGCGAGGGCCGCAGACGGCGTATCGGCACCGAGACGACTGCCGCGACGGCTCGTCATCGCGATCGCCGCCGCCCTCGTCGTCATCGGCGCGGCCGTGATCGTGCCCGTCGCGGTCGGCGCCCTCGCGGGCGGCGGTGCCGCGACCGAGCCGACGCCGTCGGAGGCGCCGATGCCGAGCGTGGAGGGCGACCTCGGAACGCACCTCGACCAGCTGGAGGAGGCGGTCTCGCCATGACCTCGCGACTGCGCCGCGCGGTGGCCGCGGCATCCGTCACCATCGCCCTCGCTGCGGGCCTCGCCGGCTGCGCCACCGCGCAGGACGACGCCGGCCAGGCGACCGGCTTCCGGACGCAGGTGGTCTCGATCGCCGAGTCCTCGGCGGCCGGCGACTTCGCCGACGCGCTCGCGCGCCTGGACGCCCTGCAGGCGGAGGTCGATGCGGCGCTCGCCGACGGCACCCTCGACGCCGACCGCGCGGCGAGCATCACCGAGGCGATCGCGCTCGTCCGCGCCGACCTCGACGCGGCGATCGCCGCGGCGACGCCGACCCCGTCGCCGACGCCCACCGACGCGTCGGACGACGACGGGGACGAGACCGAGGACGAGGCCGACGACAGCGGTCCGGGCAACGCCGACGACAAGCCCGGCAAGGGCAAGGGCCGCGACAAGGGCGGCGACGACTGACCCGGGATCAGCCCCGGCCGGTGAACCGCTCCATCGAGCGGTAGACGCCGAACCCGTCGCCCACGACCCGGTCGAACACGCGCGTCGGCAGCAGGCCGCGCAACGCGCGCGAGAGCCGGACGCTGGCGGGCAGTTCGACGAGGGGCCGTCCGGCGAGCATCGCGCGCCAGACGCGGTCGACGACGAACTCGGGCTCGAGGACCGGCGCGAGGATCGGGCCGCGCGCGCCGTGGAACATGCCCGTCGAGATGTACGAGGGGGTCACGGTCGTGACCGTCACGTGCCGGTGGCCGGCCTGCTCGAGCTCGAGGCGGAGCGAGTCGCTCCAGCCGTTCAGCGCCGCCTTGGAGGCGGCGTAGGCGGCCATGCGCGGGTTCGCGAGCGTGCCCGCCGCGCTGCCGACGTTGACGATCCGGGCGGGTCGGCCGCGCGCGATCATCGCGGGCAGGAACTCGCGCGTGACGTACATCGGCGCGAGGGCGTTGACGAGCATCGTCGGCCGCATGTCGTCGCCGCTGTCGGTCTCCCAGAAGTAGGCGTTGCCCCGCACGATGCCGGCGTTGTTGACGAGGATGTCGGGTGTGCCGAGGTCCCGACGGACCTTGTGCGCCGCCTTCGCGATCGCCCCCGACTCGGCCACGTCGACCACGTACGAGCGGACGCGCGTGCGCCCCTGCGCCTGCCGCCCGAGTTCGTCGGCGGTGCGCGCGAGTGCCGACGCGGCGCGGTCCCAGAGCACGACGGATGCCGCTCCCTCCGAGACGGCCCGCTCGGCGTACATGCGGCCCATGCCGCCCGCCGCGCCGGTGATCAGGAGGTTCGCTCCACGAACGGTTCTCGCCATGGGGATCATTCTCGCAACCCGGCGCGGCGCCGCGCGCCGCGCCGGCGTCGTGGGCGGCAGAATCACCCCCATGACCGACTCCGAGGTGCGACTCGTGCTGATGTCCGACGCCGAGGTCGCCGCGTGGCTGCCCACCGCGATGGCGCTCTACGAGCAGGCACGACTCGACGCCGGCGACACCCCCGAGCAGGCGGCGGCAGGCCGACGCGCCTCGGAGGAGCGCTTCTTCCCCGACGGCCGCCTCGTCGACGGCCAGCTGCTGCACGCGATCCGCGTCGACGGCGAGGACGCCGGGTGGCTGTGGCTCGGGCCGTGGGACGAGCAGGGCGACCTCTGGTGGATCTGGGACGTCGAGGTGCACCCCGACTTCCGGCGGCGGGGCATCGCCCGTGCGGCCATGCTCGCGGGCGAGGGGATCGCGCGCGAGCACGGGGCGGCGCGGCTCATGCTCAACGTCTTCGGCGGTAACGACGGCGCGATCGCGCTCTACCGCGGCCTCGGCTACGAGGTCGCGTCGCTGCACCTGGCGAAGCCGCTCTGACCCGCGGCCGCAGCTCCGGCGGCGCGACCCGGACGCCGTGACCCATCACCGCGTGTGACGCCGCGTGTCGCGCGGGTGTTACGCCGTGCTTCGCCGGCACGGCGGCGGAGAGCACAATCCGGTTAGCGTCGAGCGACCACCCACACCGACCCGGAGCACGCCATGGCCACCGCACGAACCGCACCCGCCGGACCCGCGTCCGCCGGCGCCGCGACCGCCGCACCCGCGGCGCCCGTCGCGCTGCGCGGGGTCGGCCGCGCGTTCACGGCGCCCGACGGCGGCACGCGCGACGTGCTGCGCGGCGTCGACCTCGACGTCGCCGCGGGCGAGATCGTCGCGATCCTCGGTCCGAGCGGATGCGGCAAGTCGACGCTGCTGCGGATCGTCGCGGGCCTCGACCATCCCACCTCCGGCGAGGTCGCGATCGACGAGGCTCCGGTCCGCCCGTACGACGTGCGCTGCGCGGTGGGCTTCCAGGAGCCGCGGCTGCTGCCCTGGCGGAGCATCGAGAAGAACGTCGCGCTCGGCCTGCCTCGCGGCACCGCACGTCGCGACGGCCGCGCGCAGGTCGCACGCCTGCTCGAACTCGTCGGCCTCGCCGAGTTCGCCGGGCACCGCCCGCACGAGGTCTCCGGCGGCATGGCGCAACGCGCGTCGCTCGCCCGCGCGCTCGCGCGCAACCCCGAGGTGCTCCTGCTCGACGAGCCGTTCGGCGCGCTCGACGCGCTCACGCGCCTGAAGATGCAGGACCTCCTGCTCGACGTCCACGCGGCCGAGCCGACGACCGTGCTGCTCGTCACGCACGACGTCGACGAGGCGCTGCAGCTGGCCGACCGGATCGTGCTGCTCGGCACCGACGGCGACGAGCCCGGAGCCGGCATCCGCCAGACCGTCGTCGTGCCGGGCCACCGCCCGCGCGACCGCGGCTCGGCCGAACTCGCCGAGCTCCGCGGCCGCCTGCTCGACGGCCTCGGCATCGACCGGCACGGCGCCGCACGCGGCATCCAGGCCACCACGACCATCCCGCACTACCCGTACTGACCGGCGACGACGGCCAGACCACAGCACCGCCGTCGACGCCCGACCCACCCCACCGAGAAGGAGCACCCGTGTCCCGCACCACCGTCTTCCGCACCGCGCTCGTCGCGGGCGCCGCCGCGACCGCCCTGCTGCTGTCGGGCTGCGTCGCCGGCGAGAACCAGCCAGCCGAGGCCGTCGCCGAGGGCGACTCGCTCGAGGGCCAGGCCCTGAACATCGACTTCGCGACCTACAACCCGCTGAGCCTCATCATCAAGGACCAGGGCTGGCTCGAGGACGAGGGCCTCGAGGTCACCTGGGTCCAGTCGGCCGGCTCGAACAAGGCCAACGAGGCGCTGCGTGCCGGCGCGATCGACGTCGGCTCGACCGCGGGTTCTGCCGCGCTCCTCGCCCGCGCCAACGGCTCGCCCATCAAGACGATCGACATCTACTCGCAGCCCGAGTGGTCGGCGATCGTCGCGGGCCAGGGCAGCGAGATCGACGAGGTCGCCGATCTCGAGGGCAAGACGGTCGCCGCGACCAAGGGCACCGACCCGTACTTCTTCCTCCTGCAGACGCTCGAGGCCGAGGGCCTCTCGCCCGACGACATCACGGTCGAGAACCTCCAGCACGCCGACGGCTGGGCCGCACTGCAGAACGGCGCCGTCGACGCGTGGGCGGGCCTCGACCCGATCATGGCCGGTGCCGAGGAGGCGGGCGCGACGCTCATCTACCGCAACGTCGACTTCAACAGCTACGGCTTCCTGAACGCGACCGAGTCGTTCCTCGAGGAGAAGCCCGCGCTCGCGCAGGCCGTCGTCGACGCGTACGAGCGGGCGCGCGCCTGGGCGGCCGAGAACCCCGAGGAGACCGCCGCGATCCTCGCCGAGGTCGCCGGCCTCGACGAGTCCATCGCCTCGAAGGTCATCCTCGAGCGCTCCAACCTCGACGTCGACCCGGTCCCCGGCGACGCGCAGGTGGCGCTCCTCGAGAAGATCGGGCCGGTGTTCGTCGAGCTCGGCGACGTGGCCTCGCAGGACCAGGTCGACGAGGCGCTCGCGACCCTCATCGACGACTCGTACGTCACGCAGGCGGACCCCGAGCGGTTCGCGAAGTAGCCGGAACCCATCCAGGGAGCAGACCATGACGACGGATGCCGCGAAGACGACGGACACGGAGCGCTCGGGCCTGCCCGACGGCTCGGTCGGGTCGGCCTTCGCGGCACCCGTCGCGGTCGGCGGGCGGCCAGTGGCCGCGGCGGATGCGACGGGGCCGGTCGGCGTCGACGCACGGCCATCCGGGGACGAGGAGCGGCCCGCGGCAGCATCCGTCATCCGTCGCGGCGGACCGGGTCGCGACCGCCGCGCGCTCACCTCGCGCCGGTGGTTCCGCATCGTCGGCGGCGCGCTGATCCCGCTCGCGCTGCTCGCCGCCTGGCAGGTCGTGTCGACGTCGGGCGCGGTGCCCGTCTCGCAGCTGCCGAGCCCCGAGATGGTGTGGCTCGCGGCGGTCGACCTCGCCGAGCGGGGCCTGCTCGGCCTCTACGTGGCGATCTCGACGCAGCGCGTGTTCATCGGGTTCGCGTTCGGCGCGCTGTTCGGCCTGCTCGCGGGCGCGGTCGTCGGCCTCTCGCGGCTCGGCGACGTGCTGTTCTCGCCGACGCTCGGCGCGGTGCGCGCGGTGCCGTCGCTCGCGTGGGTGCCGCTGCTCATCCTGTGGTTCGGCATCGGCGAGGACTCGAAGGTCATCCTCATCTCGATCGGGGCGTTCTTCCCCGTCTACACGATCGTCGCCGCGTCCCTGCGCCACGTCGACCGGCGCCTGCTCGAGGCCGGCCGCGCGTTCGGCCTGCGGGGCGCGACCCTCTTCGCGACGGTGCAGCTTCCGGCCGTGGTGCCCTCGGTGATCGCGGCGCTCCGCCTCGCGCTCGCGCAGGCCTGGCTCTTCCTCGTCGCGGCCGAGCTCATCGCCTCGTCGATGGGCCTCGGGTTCCTCCTCAGCGACTCGGGCAACACGGGCCGCATCGACCGCATCTTCCTCGCGATCATCCTGCTCGCGGTGCTCGGCAAGCTGAGCGACGCGCTCGTCGGGCTGCTCGAGCGGTGGGCGGTGCGCCGCTGGGCGTGAGCCCGGCGGGCCCGTGCGGCATGAGGCGGGCGGCGTAAGGCCTGCGCTCGGGCTCACTCGACGAGCGGCACCGCCTCGACCCGGTCGCCCGGTCCGACGAGCACGAGCACCCGCCGAGCGGTCAGGCCCTCGAGCGCGGCGACGACCCTGGCGGCATCCGGACCGGCCCCGGGCGCCGACGGCTCGACGACCGCAGCGGGTTCGACGCCGGGTTCGACGGCGGCCCGGAGGCTGGGCTCCGCACCCGCCTCGACAGCGACCGGCTCGCCCGCGCCGACATGCGCCTCCGCCCTGCGCCACACGACCACGCTCGCCCCGGTCGCGTCGGCGATCGCGCGTTCGGCCGCGTCGGTGTCACCGGCCGCGACGAGCACCACTCGTGCGATGCGCCGGCCGGGCGCGACGCCCGCCTCCGCGATCAGCGCCCGATCGCGTCGCCAGACCGCGAAGTGGTAGGCGAACACGAGCGCGGTCGCGACGAGCAGTCCGAGCGGCGCACGGATCCGGTCGACGAGCGACGCGCCCGTCACGGGGTCGAGCACGAACTCGAAGACGCGATACGCCACGACGAGGAGCGTGATGAGTGCGACCACCGCGCTCGCGCCGAACACCGCGATGAGGTAGATCCGTCGCCCCACGTCGACGGCGTCGGCGGGCTCGGGTCGATGCGTCGGCCGCCAGTTCAGCCACCAGACCGGCCCGCCGACCACGATCGCGCTGATCCCGCCGAGCAGCAGCGCCCGGTTCCCGGAGGACGCGAGCGGCGACGACAGCTCGGCCAGCAGCGCGTTCACGACGACCCCGATGCCGGATGCCGCGGCGACGAGCCCCAGGCCCGACATCACGAGCACGGCCGCGCGTCGCGTGGCGTCGGAGTGCGCTCGGGCGATGCGCGAGTGCACGATCCAGACGATCGCGCCCACCGCCGCGGCGGCGATCGCCGTGCCGAGCGGGACGAGGACGGCGCCGGCCGGCTCGCTCGGGTCGAAGGCGAGCCGGAGCCCGACGAAGAGCGCGGTGCCGATGCCGCCCAGCATCGCCGCGGCGCCGCCGAGCACGCCGACGACGACGAGCGCGACCGCGGCGAACCCGGTCGGGATGCGCCTGACGTCGTCGCGCACCCAGTGCCACCACCAGACCAGCGCGCCGATCACGGTCCAGACGAGGGCGTCGAGCGCCGCCTGGCCCCAGGAGTCGCGGCCGACGAGCACCGTCTCGGAGGCCCCGCGGATCGCGGCGTCGAACACCGCCGCCAGGGCGGCGATCGCCCCGCGCGCGCCGACGATCAGCCCGTAGGCCGCTCCGATCACGAGCGGCACCGTCGCGAGGCGCGTCGGGCCCTTGACGGGATGCCGGAGCATCCACCGGTGCCACAGCCAGACCAGTGCCCAGACGAGCCCGATCGCGAGGCCGCCGGGATTCCAGCGGCCGCCGACGAGGTCCGCGAGGCCGCCGGCGATCGACATCGTGGCGACGACCAACGAGACGGTGCCCATCGCGGTGAGGTAGAGCGCCCACGCGATCGAGCCGCGTTCGGCGGGCTCCGCCATCCGTCGCCACGACGCCCACCAGAGCAGGGCGGCGAGCGGGCCGCCGATCAGGGTGAAGGCCAGTTGGAGCGCGAGGTCGTCCGCGCCGCCCGCCGCGAGCGTGCGATCGACGTCGAGCGCACGCTCGAGGAGACCGCCGAGGCCGATCGCGGTGATCGCGACGAGCACGAACAGCAGGACGAAGACGATCAGGCGGCGCACCGTGCCCTGGGCCGACCCCGCGGTCGGGGCGCTCATCCCGGTACCACCGTCGGGTCGCAGATCGCGAGCGGCCACGGGGCGACCTCGATGCGCCACTCGCCGCCGACGCGCACGAGGTCGAACACGCCGGGCTCCTCGTACTCGGAGGATCCGAAGGGTCCGCTGTCGAAGGTCGTGACGATGAGCACGTCGACGTCGGCGGTGTCGTCGCGCTCGGTGGTGTCGACGAGCGTCACGCGCATGCCGGCGCGGTCTCCGAACGGCATGCGCACGCAGTCCTCGGCGACGGCGGGGTCGAGGTACTCCATCGCGGCCGCCTCGTCGCCGTCGATGACGGCGGCGGAGTACCGCTGGACGACGCCTTCCGGGGTGCTCTCGTCGAGTTGCGCCGGCTCGCCCCGCGTGAAGACGGCGATGAGCGCGACGACGACGAGCACCCCCAGTACGGCGAGGATGACGACGAGCGTGCGATCGGGTTTCGGGCGCTGGCCTTCCATGCTCGTATCTTGGCCCGCGCAGGACCCGCCGCGACGGACCGAAGGTCACGCGATGCGGCCGTGTCGGGCCGGCGCGCGGGACGCGGCCGCTCAGCGTGGGCCGTGGCTGACGAGTGCACCGGCTCCGGGCAGCGAACCGGCGAACTGGTCGTCGACGCTCACGACCGCGGCGCCCCTCGCCCGCAGCCCGTCGATGATCGCCGGGACCGCCTCGATCGTGTCCTCGTGCGTGTCGTGCATGAGCACGATGCTTCCGGGCACGGCACCGCCGACGGCCCGTTCGACCACCACGTCGACGCCCGGGTCCTGCCAGTCGCGGGTGTCGACGTCCCAGACCACGAACGGCATCGGGACGAGTTCGCGCACGTGCGGGTTCGAGGCGCCGTACGGCGGTCGCAGGCTCGTCGCGCGTACTCCGGTCGCGTTCGAGATCGCCTCCTGCGCCCGCCGCACCTCGTCGCGCACCTGCTGGTCGGTGAGCTTGGTCAGGTTCGGGTGCGCCCACGTGTGGTTCGCGATCTCGTGCCCGGCGGCGACGATGCGCGCCGCCGTACCGGGATTGCGCGCCACGGCCGACCCCTGGACGTAGAACGTCGCCGCTGCGCGTTCGCGGTCCAGGACGTCGAGCAGTGCCGGGGTCAGGGAGCTCGGGCCGTCGTCGAAGGTGAGCGAGACGCACGCCAGGAGCGTGCAGTCGACCGGGTCGCCGCCGGCCGGCGCCGACGCCGGCTCGTACGGCTCGCCGGAGACCGCGGCCGCCCGGACCAGCGATCCGGCTTCGGAGAGGAACGGGTCGAGCAGGCGCCACGGCACGAGCACGGATCGCGGGCGGGATCGTTCGGCGCCCGGCACGGACAGGGTGACGACGACCCCGACCTCGGCGGCGGACGAGTCGACGAGCAGCGCGCGGGCCGCCTCGGGCGCCAGCCGTGCGAACGGGTCCTCGCCGGGGGCGATGCGACCCGCGGCGCGGAGCGCCTCGGCGACGAGGGCGAGCACCCGCGCCTCGGAACCCTCCGCGTAGAGGGCGGCGCCGTCGTGCGGCGCACCTCCCGCGCCATCCGCGTACCAGACCTCTCGGGCGACCTCGGTCGGTGCGCCGTCGGCCGTGCGGGCCGTGACGAGTCGCTCGCCGATGACGCCGCCGGAGGCCACGACGATCGAGCAGTCGACGGTCAGCCTCGTCGGGTTCGCCGCGAAGGCGCTTCCACCGGCGCAGGGCGCGCTCGCGCCGCCCGCCACGAGGTCGAGGCCCGGCGTCCATGCGGCACCGTTCGCCTCGGCGAACCCGCGGACCGCGGCCGCGACACGGGCGGTGAGCGCCTCGCCGAACGCGGTCGCGCCGGGAGGGACCGCCCATCGAGCGGCGGCGACGAAGCCCTCGGTACGCATCGCGGCCAGGCGCGGCACGAGCGCGGTGACGCGATCGCCGCCCAGCACGACGGGCCCCGGCACGACGCGCGGGCCGGCCTCTGCGGTCGGCTGCGGCGACGCGGTGGCAGCGGATGGCGCGGACCCGCTCGGCGTCGCCGACGGCAGCGGCGCGTCGGTGCCAGGAGCCGTGAGGACGGCGTCGCAGGCGGTGAGCCCCAGGGCGATCGTGGTCGCGACGAGGATCGCGGACGCGGTCCGCGTCCGTCGGCGTCGCCCCGTCGCCGCCTGCATGCATTCAGGCTACGCGTGCGTTCCGACGCCGTCCGGGTGCACGGCCGCATGCCGCCGACGAGGACGGGCGCGGCGGTCGATCCGACCTGCCGCGCCCGTCTGCGGTGCGCCCCCGAACCGGCCTCATCGGCCGCTCCCGAGCGGGGAGACATCGGCCTCGGGCGACTCCGTCGCCGGAGCTTCCCGCATGGCGTCGGCGTACTCCGACAGCCGCTGGCCCTGCATGTCCGCGCTCGTCGTCGACGACGACTGCATCGCCTCGGCGTACTCGGAGAGCCGGGTGCCCTGCATCTCGGCGCTGCCGCTCGCGGCCGCCCTCGAGTGCAGCTCGCGACGCGCGTCGGCGCTGATCGCGCCCTGCTCCGTCGGCACGACGACCGAGTGCAGCTCACGGCGCACGTCGGCGCTGAACGGGGTGACCGAGCTCGGCTGCGTCACCGCGTGGAGTTCGCGGCGTGCCTCGGCGCTGAACCCCTGCACCTGGCCGAGACCCTCGAAGATCGAGGAGACCGATTCGCCCGTCGCTGCCGGGGAGAGGTCGTCGCGCACGATCACCTGTCCCCGAGCGAGGCCCACGGCCGACGGGACGCGGTCCTCCCGGACCGGGCCGCCCCATGCGGCGGACGCGGTCCCGCCGCCGATGAGCATCACGAGCGACCCGGTGAGGATCACCGTCGTCGCCGTCCTTGTGTTCATGGCTCCATTCCTTCCATCGATCGAGCCTGCTGTCGGGATACGGCCAAGCTACGAACGGCTCGGGACTGCCGGATCCGTGCGCGCCCGCGAAGGTGAACCCGGTTTTCCCGAGCTTCCCTCAGTACTGCCGTGCCGTCGCCTCAGTACTGCTGCGCGATCCCCCTCAGTGCTGCGCGCGGCGTACGTGCTCCGAACGGCGCACCGCACGATCGTCGCCGTCCGCAGGAACCGCGCGCGATTTCGCGCCGGGACGCAACATTCCCGCGCCGAACCGCAATCAATCGCGGAGGCGGCGCACGTAGCCTTGGAATGCGCGCGGATTCGCCGCGCCCACCCGATGCCGCCTCCGAGCGGCCCGACCCATGAGGAACGGAGGTTTCCGATGTCACAGAGCACCATTGAGACGATCGTTGGCGAACCCGAGGTCCTCGAGGACGAGGCTGCCCGCATCGAGATGACCCCCGAGCGCATCACGCTCGCCGACGGGGTCGAGTCAGACCCCGCCTGGGTCCGCCTGAAGGAGTCGGCCACTGCGCTGCAGGGCCTGCAGGTGAAGGACGGCTCGGTCCCCGAGGAGTCCGACAAGCCCGAGGCATCCGCCCTCGTCGACGTCATCGTCGAGTCGGTCGCCGCACTCGCGCCCCGCTTCCCGCACGAGGCCGCGTACCTCGAGGCGCTGCAGGCCGACTTCCGGAAGTGGCAGGCCGACGGCCTCGGCGTGCCCGACTTCCTCGACTCGCTCGTCGAGTTCCAGCCGCAGCTGCACCGCGTCGACGGCATCCGCCACCTCGTCGTGTTCCCGATGTACACCCAGAACGGTTCGCTCGACCGGCACGTCGAGGCGCTCGTCGTCGAGACGATCTGGCCCGAGTTCATCGCGCACCTCGAGGCCGGCGACTACGGCAACAAGCTCTTCGTGAGCCTGCGCCTCGTCGACTTCACGCCCGGCTACGACACGAACTCGGCCGTGCTGTTCCCCGAGACGGTCGCGATGCGCGAGATCCCGCCGTTCACGTGGGGCGCGATCTTCCAGGACCGCGAGGCGGCCCGGTACCGCCGGGTCGTGCGCGCGGCATCCGAGATCACCAAGCTCGAACTGCCCGATGACGCGGCGAGCCTCCTCGAGGACCAGGACCTCGCCGAGCGCACGTTCGTGATGTGGGACATCATCCACGACCGCACGCACATGCGCGGCGACCTGCCGTTCGATCCGTTCATGATCAAGCAGCGGATGCCGTTCTTCCTCTACTCGCTGGAAGAGCTGCGCTGCGACCTCACCGCGTTCCGCGAGTCGGTGAAGATCCAGCGCGGGCTCGACGCCCGTCTCGCGGCCGGCGAGCAGCTCAGCGACGTCGAGGAGCAGATGCGCTCGACGGGCAAGCTCGTGCAGTACGCCGTGATCTTCGACCGGATCTTCCGGTTCGCGATCACGGGTTCGCGCGTGCGCAACTACGACGGGCTCGGCGGCCAGCTGCTCTTCGCGTGGCTGCACCAGAAGCACGTGCTCGACTGGACCGACGTGAAGCTCACGTTCGACTGGGAGGCCGTGCCCGACGCGGTCGTCGAGCTCGGTGACGCGATCGACGAGCTCTACTGGAAGTCGATCGACCGGCCGAAGACCGCGCACTGGCTCGCCGCGTACGAGCTGGTCCGCGGGGTGCTGACGCCCAACCCGGCATCGGTGTGGGCCGAGGGGCTGCCGCGCGAGGTGCTCGCCGGCCCGCCCAAGGGTTACACCGACCTCGTGATGGACGACGAGTTCCCCCTCTCGATGTTCTTCGAGGCGCTCGACAAGAAGATGAAGCCCGTCATCGAGTCGACCGTGGGCATCACCGCCGCCGACGCCTGACGGCCTCGAGATCGCTGCGATGCCGGTGGCCGAGTAGCACGCGAAGCGCGCGTATCCAGACCCCTCACGGGTCTCGATGCGGCCGCGAGCGGCCTGCTCGACCACCGGCGCGTGGAGCGCGCACCCCGAGACCCGTGAGAGGATCCCCTACCGTGAACACCCTCCAGGACAAGGTCGTCGTCATCGCCGGCGCCACGAGCGCCTCCGGTCGCGCGGTCGCGCGCGCCCTCGTCGAGCACGGCGCGAAGGTCGTCGTCGTCGGCACGCACCAGGGCCGCCTCGACGAACTCGAGGTCGAGCTCCCCGGCGTCGTCGGCGAGCGCGCCGACCTCACCGACGGCGACGACGTGCTCGAGCTCGCGATGCGCGTGCACGCGAAGCTCGGCGACGTCGACGGCGTGGTGCACCTCGTCGGCGGATGGCGCGGCGGCGGCGGAATCCCCGGCCAGACCGAGGAGGACTACCGCCTCCTCGAGCGCTCGCTCACGGCGCTGCGGTACGCCAGTCGCGTGTTCTGGGAGGACCTCGTCGCCTCACCGGCCGGCCGGGTCGCGATCGTGTCGTCGACGACCGTCGAGAAGCCGACCGCGGGCGGCGCGAACTACACCGCGATCAAGGCCGCGAGCGAGTCGTGGATGCGTTCGCTCGCCGACGGCTTCGCGAAGGCCGACTCGCCGGGCGCGGCCGTGACCTTCCGCGTGAAGGCGCTCGCCGGGCTCGAGCAGCGGCTCGCCGACGAGGTGGTCGCGCTCTGGTCGACGGATGCCGCGGCCTCCGACCTCAACGGGCGGGTGACGACGCTCCAGGCGTGACGTCCCGGTCGTCGGTCGCGGGCTCGGTCGTGGTCTCGGCGGGAGTCGGCTCGCCGTCCTCGCCGACGGGCTCGACGGCGTCGTCGTCATCAGCGAAGACGGCCACCCCGTCATCGCCGTCCGCGTCGGCATCCGCATCGGCATGGGCATCGGCGAGCGCCGCCGCCGCCTCGGGACGCGGGGCGAACGCGCGGATGCTTCCCGCGATCGCGATCGTCGCGAGCGACACGACCACGGCGAGGATGCCAGCGGTCAGGATCGCAGCGGCGACCGTGACGCGGGACTGGCCGCCGTACACGTCCGCGGCCGTGGCATCCGGGCTGTTCAGGGCCGCGACGAGCGCGTCGTTCTCGGCGATCGTCATCACGATGCCGATCACCAGGACGGCGATCGACGCGATGAGCTCGAACGGCGGGATGACGAGCGCGGCGAGGGAGATGGAACGGCGGGACGCGGGCATGGAGACCTCGGTTTCATTCGGCGACGCGGTCGGCGTCGGTTCGGACCCGACCGACCCTAGGGACGGCGCTTATGCGTGGGCTGTGGATCGCCGGTGCGCCCACGAGCCCGTCGGCCGAGCGCGATTCGGGATTCGCGCGCACGCGGAGTAGCATTCCCGCGCCCCCTGACGTGCCGTCACCCGCGGCCACCCCGAACGAGAGCATCACCCCCATGCGCAAGCGCACCGTCGCGCTCATCACCGTGTCCGCCGTCGTCCTCGCCGCGGTCGGCGCGGCCTACTGGGCGGGCCGCGACCTGTTCCACGAACCGAGCGCGCGAGGCGTCGACTCGGTGGTGGCCGAACTCGACGGCGAGCGCGTGCTCGGCGTCTTCGCCCACCCCGACGACGAGCAGACCGTCAACGGCCTGTTCTGGCGCGCGTCGCAGGACGGCGCCGAGACGGCGATGATCACGGCGACGCGCGGCGAGGCCGGGCACCAGGTGCCCGTCGTCGCGCGCCAGGAGGACCTCGGCACGGTCCGCGCCGCAGAGGCGCTGAAGAACAGCTTCAACCTGGGCGTCGACGAGCACGAGGTCTGGGAGTATCCCGACGGCGGCCTGCCCGACATCGACGAGGACGAGCTCGTCGAACGCGTCGCCGACGCGATGCGCGACTTCCGCCCCGACGTCGTCGTCGCGTTCTGGCCCGAGAGCGGCGCCACCGGCCACGCCGACCACATGGAGATGGGCCGCGTGACCGAACTCGCGATCGCCGAGCTCGAGGAGTCCGGCGGCTCCTACACCGGACCCGACCACCTCGTGTACACGATCAGCCCGACGAAGGCGCTCACGACCTTCGGCGGCGAGACCGGCGCGTTCGTCGTCGCGAACCAGCCGGAGCCCGACTACGCGATGCCGGCCGAGGTCGGCAAGAAGTTCGAGGGCTGGCAGATCCACGCGTCGCAGCGCGACTTCATGCCCGCGTCGTACATCCTGCCGACGTGGGTCGTCTACGCGCTCTGGGACCACGAGTTCTACACCGTGCGCGACCTCGGGACCGACCCGCTCGCCTGAGCGCGGGCGCCCGGATAGGGTGCATCCACACGACCCGGAAGGGGGGCGGACCGTGGTCGACCTCATCGCATCCGACGGCACGCGGCTGAACTACCTCGAGTACGGCGACCCTGCCGGGCGCCCGGTCGTGCTGGTCGCGGGCTTCAAGGCCCCCGCGACGAGCTGGCGGTACCAGGTGAAGCCGCTCGCCCGCGCCGGGTACCGCGTCATCGCGCTCGACCGGCGGGGGCACGGGAAGTCCGAGGCGGGCGAGGGCGAGCCGACGATGGAGCGGCACGGCCGCGACATCCTCGACCTGCTCGACGGTCTGGACCTCACGGACGCGACGCTCGTCGGCCAGTCGATGGGCGGCGACGCGCTGTGGGCGCTCGTCGCCGAGCACGGCACCGAACGGATCCGCGACCTCGTGATCGTCGACCAGACGCCGTGCATGCTGAACTCGGCCGACTGGCCGCACGGGTTCTACGACTACGACGAGGGCAACCGCGACACGTACTTCGCGACCGGAATCCCCGATCCCGGGCGTTTCCCCGCGAAGTCGAAGGGACTCGTGCGCATCGCACGGCTGCTGACCTCGCTCGAGGTGCCGCGCGGCGGGGCGCCCGCGTTCACCGAGGCCGAGCTCGCGCTCCTGAACGACCACGCCAGACGAGACTGGCGTCCGGTCGTCGCCGCGTGCGACGTGCCGGTCCTCTTCGTCGCGGGCGCCGAGAGCGAGTTCTGGCCCGCCGAGCACGCCGCGGCCGCCGCCGCGCTCAACCCCCTCGCCGACTCGGTGGTCATCGCCCGCGACGGGCACGCGGCGAACATCGAGCAGCCGCTCATGTTCAACCGGATCCTGCTCGAACGGTTGAAGGGCACGCCCGCCGGCTGAGCGCGGCGGCCACGGACTCAGGCGGGGAACGCCTTGCCCGGGTTCAGCACGCCGTGCGGGTCGAGCGCTCGCTTGACCGCCCGGTGCAGCTCGACCACGCGCGGACTCAACTCGTGCGCCGCTCCGGGCAGCTTCAGCAGGCCGACGCCGTGCTCGCCCGTGACCGTGCCGCCGAGGGCGCGGCAGTCGTCGACGATGCGGTCGAACGCGAGCTTCGCCCGCGCCTTCGCCGCGTCGTCACCCTCCGGCGCGATGATGAGCGGGTGCAGGTTGCCGTCGCCGGCGTGGGCGATGTTCGCGATCACGACGTCGTGGTCGCGCGCGCTCGCCTCGATCCGCCGGAGCATCTCGGGCACGCGGCCACGCGGCACGCAGATGTCCTCGGTGAGCACGGGGCCGAGGCGCTCGAGCGCCGGGTAGGCGAGCCGTCGCGCGAGGAAGAGCCGGTCTGCGGCCTCCGTCGAGGCGCCGCGCTCGACCGTGAGGGCGCCGGCCTGCGACATCCGCTCGGCGACCCCGGCGGCGAGGGCCTCGCCCGCCGCGCCGACCTCGTCGACCCGAGCCAGCAGCATCGCCTCGACGCCGTGCGGCAGGCCGAGCGACTGCCAGGCGTCGACGGCCTCGATGCAGGTGCGGTCGATGAGCTCGAGGGCGGATGGCACGATGCCCGCGGCCGAGATCGCCGCGACCGCGTCGCCCGCCGCCTCGAGCGAGTCGAACGAGCCGACGATCGCGCGGTCCTCGCGCCCGCCGAGCGGGAGCAGCTTCAGCGTCAACTCGACGATGATGCCGAGCGTGCCCTCCGAGCCGACCATGAGCGCCGTGAGGTCGTAGCCCGTGACGCCCTTCGCGGTGCGGCGTCCGAGGCGCACGACCTCGCCGTCGGCGAGCACGACGGTCAGGCCGAGCACGTAGTCGCGCGTCACGCCGTACTTCACGCAGCAGATGCCTCCCGCGTTCGTGGCGGCGTTGCCGCCGATCGTCGAGATCCGGTAGCTGGCCGGGTCGGGCGGATACCAGAGCCCATGCGCCGCGACCGCCTGCCGCAGGTCGTCGTTCAGGACCCCCGCCTCGGCGACCACGAGCCGCTCGTCCGCGTCGATCTCGAGGATGCGGGTCATCCGCTCGAGCGAGACGACGATGCTGCCCGCCATCGCGTTCGCACCGCCCGAGAGCCCCGTCCCGGCGCCTCGGGGCACGACGTGCAGGCCGGATGCCGCGGCCGCGCGCACCGCGGCGGCGACGTCGTCGACGGACTCGGCGAGCACCACGGCGAGCGGTTCCGCGAAGTCGGCCCACTCCGCGTCGTCGTGCGCGTAGCGCGCGAGATCGGATGGCTCGGTGAGCAGGCGCGCCGGGTCGAGCTCGCGGCGGAGCCGCTCGAGCGCGGCGGCGGGCGGCGCAGCGCGGTCGGGTGCGGTGTGGCCGGCCACGGCGGGGCCGTGCGTGATGGGCTCGGGTGCGGCATCGGGCATGGGGCAGGGCTCCTCGTTACGGCGGCGGGCGGAGTCAGGACGTCGGAGGCGGCAGCGTGGCATCCGTCGCCGGTTCGTCACCGGAGCCGCCGTCGCCCGCGCCCTCGCCGTCACCGACCTCGTCGCCGGCGGTCACCTCGCGCGCCGTGTCGGCCGGGTCGTGCTCGGCGCGGCTGAGGAGCACGAACGGCGCGGCGAGCACCTGCACGGCGCCGCTGCAGAGCAGCGAGAAGCCGTACCCGCCGAGGTCGGCCGCACGGCCGAGCGCCGGCTGGATCACGGCCCCGCCCGCGCTGCCGAGGAGCGAGTCGAACGACAGCACCGTCGCGCGCTGCTTCGACGGGATCATGTCGTTGAGGTAGGAGCGGTGCACCGGGTCGTCGATCGAGGACGCGACGCCCCAGAGCGCGATGAGCACGACCGCGAGCCAGAAGTCCGCGACGAGCCCGAGGGCGAGGAGCACGATCGTGCTGAGCACGGTCGCGAGGAGGATCACGGACGTCCGCTTGCGGAACCGCCGACGCACGAACGGCGCGAGGAAGCCGCCGACGATGCCGGCGCCGGAGAGCAGCGCCGCGGCGAGTCCCGCGATCGAGTAGGCGCCCTCGTCGCCCCACAGGTCGAGCAGGTAGGGCTGGAGCGCGTAGAACGCGTAGAAGCCGACCCCGGTCGTGAACGGAGTGGTGAACATGAGCCAGCGCACCGGGCGGCGCCCCAGGCCGTACTTCACGGAGGCGCGGAGGACCTCGCCCGTCGCCTTCACCGGCCCGAGCCCGCGTTCCGGGGTGAATCCGAGGTCGCGCATGAGCATCGCGGCGACGCCGAACATCACGACGAGGATCCCGGCGCGGACGAGGAAGGGCACCCCGAGGTTCGTCAGCTGCGCGATCACGCCGCCGAGGACCGAGCCGCCGAGCATCGCGACGTTGCCGACGATCACCGCACGGCCGAAGACCGACTCGAGGCTGCCCCGGTATCCGGTCGCGCGGAGCGCGTCGACGAGCCACGCGTCGACCGCGCCCGAGAAGAACGTGAAACCGAGCCCGAGCAGCACCGACACGATCGCCCAGGCCCAGAAGGGCGACTGCCACACCCAGAGCATCCAGTACATCGCGGTCGTCGCCGCGAGCGTCAGGGTGCCGAGCAGGTACGAGGCCCGTCGGCCGACGGTGTCGGCGACGACGCCCGTCGGGATCTCGAAGACGAACATGCCGAGGCTGAAGAAGGCGTTCGCGGCGAACGCCTCGAGGTTGGTGAGGCCGGCGTCGAGCAGGAACAGGGTGTTGATGCCCCAGATGAACGAGGCGGCGAGCGTGTTTCCGAGCGTCAGCGTGTAGTAGGTGCCCTGCACGCGGCGGGCGGCCCGCCCTCCGTCGTCGTCCGACCCGGCGGCGGTCTCCGCCGATCGACTCGGACTCCCCACGGGGTCCATCATGCCCGCCCCCGGGGCGCGCGCGCCAGCGTCCGGGGTTCACGCGGTGGGCACCCCCCGTTCGTGGTCCTTTTGCCGCAGAACGTTAAAAGCCGCGCGTCAAGCGATTTCTTTTGCTTGACCGCGGTGAGACAAATGCCGTAGTGTCCGAAAAAGTTCGTGGCGCCAACTCACGAGCAACGGTGCGAAGAGTGGCTAGGTGACCCTTTGCGCCGGGCGCGGTCACAACCCCGCGTCGCGGGCGTTCCGCCCGACCCCACAACGGTTCAGTGCAAGGGAGCATCATGGATGAACTGACGGAACAGGCCGAGCACGACGCCCGGCTTCTCGGGACCCGACTGGGTCTCACCCGCCGGCAGCTGCTCGCGGCGACGACGGGCATGGCGGCCGCGGCAGCGGTCGGCCTCGCGGGCGGTCACACGCACGCGCACGCTGCGCCAGGCAACGGCAACGGGGTGCTCGTCCCGCCCGGCAAGCGGGGCATCATCCTCTACACGGTCCGCGACGCGGTCGGCCGCAACCCGCTGACCTCCGACCTGCCCTCAGGCTTCAAGGAGGTGCTGCAGGAACTCGCCCGCATCGGCTACAAGCAGATCGAGTTCGCCGGCTACGGGCAGAACGCCAACTCCGAAGGCGGCAACAACCTCGGCACGCCGCAGGGCGCCCAGCTCCTGCGGACGTGGCTCGACGACAACGGGCTCGAGGCCGAGGGCAACCACGGCCAGGTCCCGTCGACGATCACCGACGCGACGATCGCCCAGTTCGACGCGGCGTGCGAGGTTGCGAACATCCTCGGATTCGGCCACATCGGCACCGGCCAGGACCCGACGGGCAGCTCGTACCTCGCCGAGTGGCAGGCGGCGGCCGATCGCTGGAACTTCTTCGGCGAGCGCGCCGCGACGCACGGGCTCAAGCTCTACACGCACAACCACGATGCGGCGTACAGCTTCCTGCTCGACAGCACGCCCGACCCCGTCACCGGCCTCCCGACCCGCTCGACCGGCCTCCGCCGCCTCGAGTGGTTCCTGCAGAACACCGACCCGAACTACGTGTACCTCGAGATGGACATCTACTGGGCGCACGTGGCCAAGCACCGGTTCCAGAGCTACACGGCGCCGGACGGCTCGACCGTCTCGAACGTGTTCGACCCCGCCGGTCTCGTCGCGGCGCAGACCACGCGGTTCCCGCTCTTCCACGCGAAGGACGGCGCTCTGCGCCCCGACCTCGCAGCGGGCTACTCGATCGTGCCGTTCGGCTCGGGCGACATCGACTTCACCACGTTCTTCCAGCGGATCGGGGCGAAGGGCTACCACAACGCCATGTACGAGCAGGACAACGCGAACACGACCAACACGCTCCACCAGACCGCACCCTCGGCCTCGCTGTCGCTCGAGAACTCGGCGTACAGCTACGGCAACCTGGCCGCGCTCCGCGGCTGACGCATCACCCCGGCCGCGCTCCGCGGCCGGCGTACGACCCCGGGCCGCGCGGGTGACCCAACTCCCCGCGCGGCCCGGACACCACATGGATCCCGCCGAACCTCCTTCCATTCGTTGACTGGAGAACATCCATGCACATCGCACGTTCACGCCTTGCGGCGCTGGTGGTCGGAGCCGCGGTCGCGGCATCCGTCATCGTCGCGGGGCCCGCTGCCGCCCACGATGGCGTAGACCACGGTGACGAGGTCTCGGCCACGACCTGGGCCAACTACGAGCGCGTCAGGCTCGCCGGCACCCAGGGCGTCGGAGAGCCGATCGACCTCGCGGTCCTCCCCGACTCCCGAGTCCTGCACACGACGCGGAACGGCCAGCTCCGCCTCACCGACCCCGCACTGGGCACGACGACGACGGTCAACACCATCGACGTCTACTCGAACTCCGAGGACGGCCTGCAGACGGTGACCCTCGACCCGGACTTCGAGGAGAACGGCTGGGTCTACCTCTACTACGCCCCGCGCGAGATGGAGGCACCGTACCCGGCGACGACGCCGGTCGGATCGGCGCCGAACACGCTCCCGGCCGGGCAGGACGCCTCGTACTGGGACCAGTGGAAGGGCTACAACCAGCTCAGCCGCTTCAAGTGGGACGCCGAGGCATCCGCACTCGACCTGTCGACCAAGCAGGACATCATCAAGGTCGAGGTCCAGCGCGGGCAGTGCTGCCACGTCGGCGGTGACGTCGCCTTCGACGACGAGGGCAACCTGCTCCTCTCGACGGGTGACAACACGCCGGCCAGCACGCCGGGCGCGAGCGGCTACGCGCCGAACAACGACCGTCCCGGCTACAACCCCGGCTTCGACGCGCGACGCGGTGCGGGCAACACCAACGACCTGCGCGGCAAGATCATCCGGATCGACGTGCAGGAAGACGGCAGCTACACGATCCCCGAGGGCAACCTCTTCGCGCCGGGCACGGCCGAGACCCGCCCCGAGATCTTCGTGATGGGCGTGCGGAACCCGTTCCGCATGGACTTCAACACCGTCACCGGTGCCGTCACGTGGGGCGACTACGGCCCCGACGCGGGCACGGCGAGCGACCTGCGCGGCCCCATGGGCTACGTCGAGTGGCAGTCCACGACCACCGCGATCAACGGCGGATGGCCGTACTGCCACGGTCCGAACGCGAACTACAACGACTGGGACTTCGAGACCGCGACCCAGGGCGAGTGGTTCGACTGCGAGGGCACGCTCATCAACACGAGCGCCTACAACACCGGCCTCGACCAGCTCCCGACGGCGACCGAGCCGCAGCTCTGGTACGGCGACCGACCCGAGCACCAGCCGTGGCCCGAGTTCGGCTCGGGCGGCCAGGCCCCCATGGGCGGCCCGACCTACGTCTACGACGAGGAGAACCCCTCGGAGACGAAGTTCCCGGAGTACTGGAACCACAAGACGTTCATGGGCGAGTTCTCGCGCGACCGCGTGTTCGTCTTCTCGCAGGACGAGGGCGACGGGCCCGTCACGAAGATCGAGGACTTCCTCCCGAACGCCTCGCTGAACGCCGCGGGCATGCCGCCGTGGGACAACGTGATGGACATGGAGTTCGGCCCCGACGGTTCGCTCTACGTGCTCGACTACGGCGACGGCTTCTTCCGCCCGAACCCCGACGCAGGCCTCTACCGGGTCGACTACGTCGTGGGCACGAAGGGCCCGCGCGTCATCCTCGAGGCCTCGCCCACGTCGGGTGAGGGACCGCTCGAGGTCGACTTCGACGCCTCCGACTCGACGCACCCCGACGGGCTCGCGCTCAGCTACGCCTGGGACTTCGAGGGCACGGGCACGTTCGAGGAGGGTGACGCGACCGCGTCGCACACCTTCACCGAGGACGGCCAGTACCAGGCCCGCGTGCGGGTCACCGACGAAGGCGGACGCGTGAGCCTCGCCTCGGTCACGATCACGGTCGGCAACACCGCGCCCGTCGTCGAGATCGTCTCCCCGGCGAACGGCTCGTTCGCCGACTGGGGCGACGAGATCGAGTTCGTGGTCGAGGTGACCGACCCCGACGAGACGATCGACTGCGACCGCGTGCTGTGGAGCTACGGCCTCGGCCACGACAACACGCACACGCACCCGCTGTTCACGGGCAACGGCTGCACCGCGACGATCGAGATGGCGCTCGAGGCCGGCCACGGCGACACCGAGAACATCTACGCCCAGATCGGGGCGTCGTACACCGACGCCGGCACCGACACCGCTCCCGCACTGACGGGTGACGACGTCGCGCTGCTCAACCCGCGGGCGCTGCAGGCCGAGCACAACGACGCCCGCAGCGGCGAGGTGACGGTCGTCGACGACGAGTCGGCCGAGGGCTTCCGCCACCTGGCGGGCCTCGACGCCGGCGAGTGGATCGCCTACCAGCCGGTCGAGTTCGGCGGCATCACCGGTGCCACCGTCCGCGCCTCGGGTGAGGGCGAGGTGTCGCTGCACTGGGGTGACGCCGACGCCGACGCCTTCGCGACCTTCGCGGTCGACTCCGAGGGCTGGGCGGATGTCTCGGTGCCGCTCGTGACCGTGCCGGAGGGCACCGGTCGCGTGGTCGTGACCTCGACGGGCGGGGTCGTCCTCGACCAGTTCGTGTTCACGACGTCGGTGGACGACATCCGGGCGCTCCTCGCGGCGCTGAAGGCCGACGGCAGCATCACGCGCGGCGTCCAGGCCTCGTTCGGCGATGTCCTCGCCGAGGTCGACGCGGCACTCGACGCGGAGGACACCGCGACGGCGATCGCCCGGCTCGAGTTCATCGCAAGCCAGGTGCCGAACCGGGTCCGCACCGACGCCGACGCGGCGGCGCTCATCATCCGCGCAGTCGAGGCGGTGATCGCCGAGCTCGAGTAGCACCCCGCGGCGGCGGGGCTCGTCCCCGCCGCCGCGCACCAGACCGGTGCGGTCGGGAAACGACCTTGGCGGGATCCTCCGGCCGCACCAAGAACGGGTCGGGCCGCGTCCTCATGGGGCGCGGCCCGTTCCCATGCCCGGCGACACCCGATCCGGCACTCGGGCTCCGGGCCCGGCGGCGGGCCGTTCGGCTCTGTCCCACGGGGCTCGCACGGCGCTAGCCTTCGCTCATGATCCGCTTCCTGATCAACATCGCGATCTCGCTCATCACGGCGGCCATCGGCCTGCTGGTCACGTCCTGGATCCTCCCGGACTTCCACCTCGACGCGGCCGGCTTCATCGTGGCCGTGCTCGTCTTCACGATCGCGCAGGCGATCCTCGCGCCGTTCATCTTCAACATGGCCCGGCAGTACGCCTCGGCCATCCTCGGCGGCATCGGCCTCGTGTCGACCTTCGTCGCGCTGCTCATCGCGTCGCTGTTCCCGAACGGCATCCGCGTCGACGGCATCGTGACCTGGATCCTCGCGACGCTCATCATGTGGATCATCACGGCGCTCGGCACGTGGCTGCTCGGCCTCTGGTGGCTGAAGGGACGCGTCGAGGAGCGCCGCGCGAACTCCTGAACGTCGCGTCGCGGGCCCGGGCTCACGCCTCCGGGCGGTAGGCGAGCACCGAGCCGTCGACCGACACGCGCACGTCGGTGCCGCGCGGCACGACGCCCGATGCGGTGACCCGGGCGCGCAGCCGCACGCCGTCGGCGAGCGCGAGGGCGAGCATCGCGTCGTGCCCGGTGTACTCGACGTCGGTCACGATGCCGTCGAGCGCGCCGTCGTCCGCGCGGCGGTCGGCGTCGGCGCGATGGGCCGCGGTCGCATCGGCGACGGATGCCGCGTCCGCGCGCACCACGCGGAGCTCCTCGGGTCGCACGAGCACGGTCACGTCGGCGCCGTCCTCGGGCACCAGCCCCGCGGCATCCGCCACCGGGACCGCCCGCAGCCGGCCGATCGCGGTCGCGACCTCGTCGCCGTGCAGGACGCCGGGCAGGAACACCGCGTCGCCGACGAACCCGGCGACCCACGGCGTCGCGGGCGTGCGGTAGACCTCCTCCGGCGTGCCGAGCTGCAGCACCTCGCCGCCGCGCATGACCGCGACGCGGTCGGCGACCGAGAGCGCCTCGGCCTGGTCGTGCGTGACGAGGATGCCCGTGACGCCCTCGGCGCGGAGCAGCTCGCGCACCGCGGCGCGGAGGTCGGCGCGCAGCATCGGGTCGAGCGCACCGAACGGCTCGTCGAGGAGCACGAGCTCGGGGCCGGCCGCGAGGGCCCGGGCGAGCGCGACGCGCTGCGCCTGCCCGCCGGAGAGCTGCCCGGGCGCGCGATGCGCGAGGGGCGCGAGGTCGACGAGGTCGAGGAGGCGCCGCACCTCGTCGGACTTCGCCGCGCGCCGGGCCGCCCGCGCCGAACCGCGCCCGGCGAGCATGCCGAACGCGACGTTCTCGGCCACCGTGAGGTGGGGGAAGAGTGCGGCGTCCTGCGGGACCCAGCCGATGCGCCGCTTCTCGGGGGCGAGGTGGATGCCGTGCGTCGTCACCATCCGCTGCCCGATGCGGATCTCGCCCGACTGCGCGCGGAGCAGGCCCGCGATGGTCCGGAGCAGCGTGGTCTTGCCGCATCCGCTCGGCCCGACGATGGCGAGCAGCTCGCCGTGCGGCACCTCGACGTCGACCGCGTGCAGCACGGGGCCGCCCTCGTAGCCGACCGTCAGGTCGCGCACCTCGAGCCGGCTCATGCGATCGCCTCCCGGGTCGCCTCGCGTCCGGCGCGCGCGTCGGGCGCGATCGCCTCCCGGGTCGCCTCGCGTCCGGCGCGCGCGTCGGAGAGCAGGAACGCGGGCACCGCGGCGACCAGCAGCAGTGCGACCGCGTAGGGCGCGGCGGCGCCGTAGGCGGAGATGTCGGTGCGCTGCCACAGCTCGACGGCGAGCGTGTCGGTGCCCGTCGGGCGCAGCATGAGCGTCGCAGGGAGTTCCTTCATCGCCGACACCGCGGCGAGGAGCGCGGCCGCGAAGATGCCGGGCCGCGCGAGGCGCGCGGTCACCGCCCACCACGTGCGCGCGCGCGAGTTGCCGAGCGTGCGGGAGACGTCTTCGAGCGAGGTCGGCACCTGGCCGGTCGCCGAGCGGATCGAGCCGATGGCCTTCGGCATGAAGAGGATGCCGTATCCGAACGCGAGCACGAGCGCGGTCTGGTAGAGCGCCGGCACGACGCTCAGCGAGAAGAACACGAGCGAGAGGCCGACCACGATGCCGGGCAGGCCGAGCGCGAGGTAGCCCGCCGACTCGATGCCCCGCACCATCCGCCCGCGATGGCGCGCCGCGAGCACGCCGATCGGCAGGGCGAGCGCGACGGCCACGACCGCACCGCCCGCGGAGAGCAGCACGGTGTTGCCGATGGCCTGCGCGAGGTTCACCCCATCGAAGGCCTGCAGCGTCTCGGCGGTGAGCACGCGGCCGAGCAGCACCGCGACCGGGACCACGACGGCGACCGCGGGCACGAGCGCGAGCAGGGCCAGGCCGGGCACGGTCCACGGCCCGAGCCGGGTCATCCGTCGCCGACCCGTCGCGGGCGCGGCCTGGATTCGGCGCGCCGCGCGCCCGCGCGCGACCTGCTCGCCGATCACGACGAGCAGTGCGAGCGCGACGAGGAGCACCGCGAGCACCGCGGCCTCGTCGCGGCTGAAGCTCGCCGAGTACGCCTGCTGGATCGCGGTCGTGAGCACCGGGAACCGGAACAGCGCGACCCCGCCGAAGTCGCTCAGTGTGTAGAGGCAGACGAGCAGGGCGCCCGCGAGCACCGCCGGCCGGATCTGCGGCCACGTGCCGAGCATGAACGAGCCGAACGGCCCGCGCCCGAGCGTGCGGGCGACGTCGTCGAGGCCCGTGCTGCCGATGCGCAGCGCCGCCGCGACCGGGAGCGTGACGTACGGCACCGAGACGAAGCTGAGCACGAGCCATGCCGCCCAGAACCCCTTCATCGACGGCTGCCAGGCGAGCCATCCGTACGCCGCGAGGTACGAGGGCATCGCGAGCGGGAGCGCCGCGAGCACCGCCCACGCGCCGCGCCAGCGCAGTCGGGCGCGGGCGAGCAGGAACGCGCTCGGCACGCCGAGCGCGACCGCGGTCAGGGTGACGGATGCCGCGAGCAGCACCGAGTTGCCGACGAGCAGCGGGATCCGGGGCCGGTCGAAGACCGCGGCGAGCTCGGCCGGGTCGGCCGAGAGCACGCGCACGACGAGGTGGATGACCGGGATCGCCGCGAGCGCGACCGCGACGAGGGACGCCGCGATGAGCCCCCACGGGCGGCGGGGGCTCGGCGTCGCGACTCGGTCGGTCATGTCAGGTCCAGCGTAGGCGTGCGGGGCTGCGTTCCGGCCGGGTCGCCGGGCCGCGGCATCCGCTCGCCCCCGTCGATCAGATGAGGCCGTTGTCGGCGAGCAGCTGCTGGGACTCGCCCACGGAGTCGAGGTCGCTGAGGTCGAGGCCGGGGTTCACCAGCGTGTCGATCGCGGGCAGGCCGTCGGGGGCGTCGACGCCCGGCAGCAGCGGGTACTCGAAGGTCTCCTCGACGAAGTACTGCTGGGCCTCCTCGGAGACGAGGAACTCCACGAACGCGCGAGCGGCGTCGTCGTCGGCCGCGCCGTTCAGGATCGCGGCGCCCGTGACGTTGACGATGCCGCCCGGGTCGCCGGGCAGGAACTTCAGCTGCGCGCGCATGTTGTCGGCGCCGACCTCGGCGGCCTGGCGGAACCAGTAGTAGTGGTTGATGAGGCCGAGCTGCGCCTGGCCGGTGTTCACGAGGTCGAGCGAGGCGAGGTTGTTCTCGGTGAGCTCGGGGTCGTTCGCGGCCATGCCCTCGACCCACGCCGCCGCGGCGTCCTCGCCCTCGAGCACGCGCAGGGCGGTGATGAACGACTGGAAGCTCGCGTTGCCGGGCGCGAAGGCGACCTGGCCCGACCACTCCTCGCCGGTGAGGTCGTCGACCGTGTCGGGCACCTCGTCCTCGGTGAGCTGCTCGCCGTCGTAGGCGATGACGCGGGCGCGGCCGGTGACGCCGATCCACGAGTCGTCCGTCGAGGTGAAGCCGTCGGGGATCAGGTCGGCGAGGTCGGACGGGATCTCGGTCACGAGGTCGGCGTCGGCGAGCGCGCCGAGCGCGCCGGCATCCTGCGAGAGGAACACTTCGGCGGGCGTGCGGTCGCCCTCCTCGAGGAGCAGTGCAGTGAGCTCGGGGGTCGCGGCGTAGCGCGCCTCGACCGTGATGCCGGTCTCCTGCTCGAACTGCTCGATGAGCGGTCCGACCAGGCTCTCGTCGCGGCCGACGTAGACGGTGAGCGTCTCGGCGTCGTCTTCCGGTGCGGTGCAGCCGGTGAGGGCGAGGGTCGCGGCGGCGAGGCCGGCTCCGGCGAGGAGGATTCCGCGTCGTGCGCGCATGGGCGTACTGGCTCCAACGATCGGTGGAAGGTGAGGGCCCGTCGAATGCGGGCGAACTTAGCTTAGCCTCACCTGCGTTCGCACTCGACTCGAGAGGTAACGGTCGCGAACGACCGCACCGAGTGATGCGTGCATGAGAATCCTGCTCATGCAGCCCTGCGAGCAGGCATCGGCCAGATCCTCATGCGCGCGCGAATCGCTTGACGTGCCCCGAGCACCGAGCTATGGTTAAGCACATCATTAATTAAGGAGCTGCTTACATGGCGGATGCCGCGGACGAGCTCAGCCTCGTCTTCCGCGCCCTCGCCGATCCGACCAGGCGTGCGATGCTCTCGCGCCTGCACCGCGGACCGGCGACCGTCGGAGAACTCGCCGAACCGTTCGCGATGAGCCGCCCCGCGATCTCGCAGCACCTCGCGGTGCTCGAGCGCGCCGGGCTCATCGAGCGCACCGTCACCGCGCAGTGGCGCACCTGCACGCTCCGGACGGGACCGCTCGACGACGCGTCCGACTGGGTCGAACGCCACCGCGGCGAGTGGAACGAGCGGTTCGACCTGCTCGATGAGCAACTCCGCAGGATGAGAGGGGGAACCCCATGACCGCGCAGTCCGACGCGCAGTTCACCATCACCCGCATCTTCAATGCGCCCCGCGAACTGGTCTGGCAGGCCTGGACCGAGTCCGCAGACGCGGCGGAGTGGTGGCACCCGCGCGGCATCCTCATCAAGGACGGCAGCGTCTCCGTCGACGCCCGTCCGGGCGGCCGGTACGCCTACACCATGGTGAACCCCGCCGACGGGAGCGAGTACCCGACCGCCGGGGTCTACCGCGAGGTCGACCCGCCGAGGCGGCTCGTCTTCACGTGGGCGTCGCCCGGCGATCCCGACGACACCGCACCCGTCATCACGGTCGACCTGCGAGAACTCGACGACGACCGCACCGAGATGCTGTTCCACGTGCGCGGCTTCCCCGGCGCACCCGGCGACGAGAACGTGTACGACGGCTGGGACTCGGCGTTCGACCTGCTCGGCGAGCAGCTCGCGGCGAGGATCATCTGATGGGCCGGCTCGTCGTCGAGCAGATCGTCTCTGCCGACGGTTACGCGGCCGACGCGGAGGGCGGGATCGGGTTCTTCGAGGCGATTCCCGGCCTCGAGGCGACCGACCACGACCAACTCGAATTCCTCGAGGGCGTCGACGCGATCCTCCTCGGCGCGAACACCTACCGCATGTTCGCGGACTACTGGCCCGACGCCGACCCCGCCGTCGAGGCGGTCGCCGATCCCATCGCGCGATTGCCGAAGCACGTCGTGTCGAACTCCCTCGAGCGAGCACCGTGGGGCGACGGCGAGATCGAGGTGCTGCATGGGGATGGCGCGGCATCCGTCGCCCGCCTGAAGGGTCGGTTCGACGCGATCGTGCTCTGGGGAAGCCTCGAACTCACCGACGCGCTGTTCGCGGCGGGACTCGTCGACGAGCTCCGGCTGCGGATCGTGCCGGTGCTGATCGGGGCGGGCCGGTCGTTCACCCCGGCCTCGCTCGGGGAGCGCCTGCTCGAACTCGACCACGCGTTCACGCACCCGTCGGGGCACGTGAGCCTGCACTACCGGATGCGGTGACGGGGTCAGGCCCGCGGCTCGGTGCCGGCTCGTTCGAGATCGGGCGCGGGTTCTGCGGGCACGGATGACTGCGTGCCCGCGTACGTCGCCGAGAGCAGGCGGTACGACTTCGTCGTGAACGCGAGCAGCGCGAGCACGACCATCGCGAGACCGGCGAACAGGAACACGAGCGCGATGCCGCGCGCGTCGCCCTCGCCGAGCAGCCAGCCCCAGGTCGCCTGCCCCGACGCGCCGTCCATGTACGGAATGATCCAGAACTCCGCGATCGGCGCGATGAGGAAGGCCGTGATCGGCGCCGCCGCCGCCTCGACCGCCGCCGCGAAGCCGAAGACCCGTCCCTGCCGACGGAAGGGCACGACCTTCTGGATCACGGTCTGCTCGGCCGCCTCGACGACCGGGATGAGACACATGTACAGCCAGATGCCGGCCGCGTACAGCCACCACTGCTCGCGGATCGTGAATGCCGCGCCGAGCACGCCCATCGCGACGACCACGAGGAGCATCGTGCGGATCGGGTTGCGGCCGAGCCCGAACTTCGCGATCACGGCGCCACCGATGATGAATCCCGTCGCGGTGACGCCGAGCACGATGCCCCAGACCTCGACCGCGAAGATCGTGAGGCCGTACGGGTCCATGAGCGCCATGTAGACGCCGCCGATGAGGTTGTTGAAAGTCGCGAAGATGATGAGCGCGAACAGCCCGGGCACCACCCGGATGGCGGCCACGCTGCCGCGGACGTCGATCATCGGCGCCCGCTCGCCGTCGTGGGCGGGCTGCGGCTCGGGCACGCGCAGGAAGAACAGGTGCACGAGCGCCACGAGCGTCAGTGCGATCGCGATCGCCAGGGTCCACCCCATGCCGAGGAACCCGATCGCGAGTCCGCTGAACACGCTCGTCACGATGAACGCGACGCCCTGCACGGTGCCCACGAGACCGTTGGCGTTCGCATGCCGTTCGACGGGGACGAGGAGCGTCACGGTCGTCGAGAGCGCGATGTTGCGCATGTGCTCGACGACCGAGCCGAACAGGATGATGCCGGCGAACGCCCAGAACCACGGGCCGCCGAGGTCGACGAGCGCGGACTCGGGCTGCAGCAGGTAGATCCCCCCGGCGACGAGGAACGAGCCGAGCGTCACGAGGCTCGAGAACCGCATGACCTGGAGCTTGCGGTGCCGATCGACGATGGTGCCGAACAGCATCGCGAAGAACGCGATGAGCAGCATGTAGGCGCCGCCGATGATGCCCGTGGCCAGCACCGAGCGCGTCTCGAGGTAGACCCAGAAGGTCAGCGCGAACCACAGGAAGCTCGTCGTGATGTTCGCGAGCGCCGTGTTGACGAGCACCTGGAGGAACGTGCGCATGCCGTTCGCGGGCGGCACCGGCCCCGATGCCGACCCGGCATCCGCTCCGGCGCGTTCGGTCGCCTCGGTGTTCTCGGACATGGGGGTGAGCGTAAGTCGGACCACCGACATCCGGTAGGCCCCGAACCGCTCGCGCACGGGCCGCGAGGAATGCGCCGCGCGCGTCTGGGAGAATCGTCCGGTGACCCACGAGTTCGTTCCCCTCCACGACCGCGAGTTCCGCGGCTTCGCCTCCGACAACTACTCGGGCGTGCACCCCGAGGTGCTCGCCGCGATCGCCGGTGCGAACGGGGGCCATCAGGTCGCCTACGGCGACGACGCGTACACCGCCGACCTGCACACGCTCTTCGCCCGCCACTTCGGCGACCCGGTCGAGGTGTACCCGGTGTTCAACGGCACGGGCGCGAACGTCACGGCGCTGCAGTCGATGCTGCCGCGCTGGGGTGCGGTGATCGCGGCATCCACCGCGCACATCAACGTCGACGAGGGCGGCGCCCCCGAGCGCGTGGGCGGCATCAAGCTGCTGACGGTCCCGACGGAGGACGGCAAGCTCACGCCCGAGCTCATCGACCGCGAGGCGTGGGGCTGGGGCGACGAACACCGCGCGCAGCCGCTCGTCGTGTCGATCACGCAGACCACCGAGCTCGGCACCGCCTACTCCGTCGAGGAGATCCGCGCCATCGCCGACCACGCGCACGAGCGCGGGATGACGCTGCACATGGACGGTGCCCGGATCTCGAACGCCGCGGCATCCCTCGGCCTGCCCCTGCGCGCGTTCACGCGCGACGCGGGCGTCGACGTGCTGAGCTTCGGCGGCACCAAGAACGGTGCCATGCTGGGCGAGGCCATCGTGGTGCTGAACCCCGCGGCACCCGAGGGCCTGAAGTACCTGCGCAAGCTCAACATGCAGCTGTCGTCGAAGATGCGCTTCGTGTCGGCGCAGCTCATCGCACTGCTCGACGGCGACCTGTACCTGCGGAACGCCTCGCACTCGAACGCCATGGCCCGGCGCCTGCGCGACGCGCTCGACGCGGGCATCGCCGCGGGCGAGTTCCCCGGCCTGTCGTTCACGCAGGCGACCCAGTCGAACGGCGTGTTCGCGGTGCTGCCCGCGGGCGTCGCGGATCGCCTGCGCGAGCGCGGCTTCAAGTTCTACGACTGGGATGCCGCGAGGAACGAGGTGCGCTGGATGTGCTCGTTCGACACCACCGAGGGTGACATCGACGCGTTCGTCGCGGGGATCCGCGAGGAGCTCGCGCGCGCCGCGGCCTGACCGGCCCCGGCGCGACTTCCGCACCGCCAACAAGTGCGGGCTACGAATCCTGTTCGCCGCAGGCGGCCTCGAGCCTTGGCAAGCCGTTGCCACCCACGCGTGCCAGGCTCGTCCGGCGAGCACCGCGAAGGCAATCCACGAGATGCCCAAAACGAGATACCGGCTCGAGTCGCCATACCCAAGCCAGAACGTGCTGGTCACGAAGATCACGTTGAGCCCGCTGCTATCGCCATCCCTGATGACCTCTTCCAGATGGCGGCACGATGAGCCGGCTGGCCACGATCGGAGCCATTGCGGCAGGCGGCTCATCCGTGTTCGCAATCGCGGGCGTGGCCGTTGCACGCTACGCCGTGCTCGGTCGGCGGCGGCCGATGCGCGCTGAATTCCGTGCGGATGCAGGGACCGTAGTGCTCCCTCGAATGGGTGCCACGGTGCAGCCTCGCACCTTCGGCCTGCAACTCGGGCGCCGACTCTTCCGCGTTCAGGAGGTCTTGCGGGTGGACACGTCTACCGTCGAGCGCCGCGTCGAGCGCTGCGACCTCGACGGGTCCGCGGAGGTGTACTTCGTGGGTGATGTCTTCGGCTGGGCGAGCCCGCTCGCACGCTCAGCGATCGCGCACACGGGTGAGATGAAGGGTGTGATCGTTGGCGCTAAATGGCGGCGTTCTGTTGTCGCTATCTGTCGCCTCGGACGGCCAGATCCAGCACTCAGCTGGCGGGCCGCGGCACCATGGTGGCCCTATAGGCGGTGGAGCGGGCCACGCCAACGAGGTCGGCGATCTCTGGCTCCGTCATGCCGAGGGACTCACGGCGTGCCGGGGTCCGGCGCAGTAGACGCGGGCCGCCGGAGCAGATTCATGGAATCGATCAAAGAGTCGAGTGCCGTCGCGCGAGGAGCTCCCAAGCCACCAAATCCCCGCCCGACAACGCTGAACTCGATTTTCGTCACCAGTCCGTCGTGAACCACCTCGATGGCCACTCCGCGACCTGAGCCAATGGCTGAGCCTGCACGACTGATCGAGACGATCGACTTCCAGGATTCCTTCCAGACCAGACGAGGCTCCAGGACGCCGCCTCCGAAGAGGCTAAGCCCGGATCGATCCGCAATTACAGACATATCCAAGGGAACCTTCCGTTCGTCCGACTCGCTCGTCAGCGACCGAATTGCTGTTGCCGTCACTTCTTTCCGGACCACACAGAACGACAAGCCCCTCGGCACATCGACAAGAAGACCAATGGCGCGTGCTCTTGAAATACCGACACGGACGATCCCCCAAATGAAGATCGGCGCCCCCAGCGCAGCGAATGCTATCGCCGCCCCGCCCCACCACCGAATCGCATCAGGCAGTAAGGAGGACTCTCCTGCAATCAAGGCAGAGACACATACCACCACAGCGAGGAGAAGCGTGCAAGCGCTCCAGCCGACCGTCTCTCTCCAAACGCGTCGAACGCTACCTCCATCGTCGGGTCTCATTGCGACCTGGATGGGTCCCATCGAACTCATTGTAGGAGTGTGATACCTGAGAAGACGACCTGTGCTTGGAACTCGCCTGAGTACCAACCTGTCGCGAATGGACCGAGGGTTCGACCTGAGTTCGCCACAACGAACCGACTAGCCGCAGCACCGACGCCACCAATCCCGACCGCAGCCAGACCGGCAGCGCAATTCCCTGACCACCCGAAGTGCCCACATTCCATGGCAGCGGCCGCAGCCCCACTCGCCATCGCGACGCCAAGCACCACTGGAGCGGCGACATCGACAACAGGAACCGCTGCGATCGCAACTCCTAGAACCCCGGCGCCAGCCGAAAACTGATTCATGCCGTTGATCGTTAGTCGGATCTTTTCAAGCTGATGCTGCTTCGTGTAGACAACGCGTGAGCTCGATCCACCCGCAAGACATCTACTCGCACTACAGATCCTTCGTCCGTTTGAGACGATGTCGCCGCGCATCTTCCGGTTCGCACCTTGGTTTGTTTTCCAGTGATTGTCGAACTGACCGAACGCGCGCTCACCCGTGAGGTCGAGTTTGTTGATGGGGTCGGCCGGGTAGTCGTAGTTGTTGGTGACGCCGCCTTCGACAGGGTCGATTTCGAGGAATCGGCCGAGGGCGGGGACGTATTGGCGGGCGCCCATCTCGATCGTGGCGATGGTCCCGGCGTGTTCGGTGAGCTTGCGATGCTGGCCAAGCCAACCCCAGTCCCCGTCACCGGGCAGCGTGTCCGGCCCCGCATCATCCGCCGTACTGGTGCCGGTCTGCCCGGTCACAGCGTCGATGGGTTGCCCGAACGGGTCGTACCGGAACACCGTGCTGCGGGTGCCGGCCTGGTCCGCGGTGACGGTGGTGTCGCCGTGGATGTTCGGGTACGACCAGGTCTGCGCACCGTCACTGATGCTGGTGCTGACGGTGACCCCGCCGGGCAGGCCCTGCACGTGCTGGAGGAGGGTGTTCTGCCCGTCCAGGATGAACGCCGGCGCGTCCCCGCCGCCGGTGAACCCGTACCGGATGGTGGTGGTCTCCGGGTTCTGCCCGCCCGTGGTCTGGGTGCGTTGCACGATCCGCCCGGTGACGTCCCGCACGTACTCGACCGTCGTGCCGTCGGTCAGGGTCGTGGTGGTGTGCTGGTCGGTCGCGTCGTACCCGAGCTCCTGGTCGGCGAGCAGGCTGGTGTTCCCGTGCACGTCGTACGCCAGCTCGCTCGCGGTCAGCCCGGCCGCGACCGGGTTCGCGTCCACTACCGCCGCGGGGGTGACGGTGGTGCCCAGGAGCCGGTCGCCTTGGTCGTAGCAGTACGACGTGGTGGTCGGCGTGCCGCTGGTGGGGGTGATGGTCATGCTGGTGCGGTTGTTGTTCAGCCCGGCCTTCGCGAACGCCGGCGCGGCGCACCCGGCCACTTCACCGAACCCGTAGTCGAGGGTTGCTTCGGGCAGGGTGGCCTGGGTGAGTCGGCCGGCCGCGTCGAAGGCGTAGCCCGACGTGAACTGGGTGGTGCCGTCGGTGAGAGTGTTGCCCACGATTCGGCCGGACACCGACCTCGAGACCGTGTCGGTCAGGGTGGTGCCGTCGGTGAACGCCCACGACACGGAGCTCGTGGCACCGTTCGGGTCGCGTTCGATACCGGTCAGCGCGGACCCGTTGCCGGCTCCGCTGGCCGGGTAGTCGACCGTGACCAGGCGGCCGTCGGCGTAGACCGGGTCTGCGAGCACGTCACCACCGGTGGTCACCTTCTCGACGCGCCCGTCGAGGTCGTACTCGAACGCCTGCTCCTGCACGACCGTGCCGCCCGCGTTCGTCGTGGTCACGCTCGTGACCCGGCCCGTCTGCGGGGCGTACTCGGTGGTTGTGGTGTGCCCCCACACGTCGGTGTAGCTGACGGTGCGGCCGAGGAGATCCACCTCAGTCGTGACCCGCCCGTCGGTGGGTGAGCCGGGCAGGTCTTCGCCCTGCGCCCAGGACACGAGCGGGTTCCCGGTGGTCGGGTCGGCGAACCCGAACGACGCCGACCTGCCAGGCATCGCCCCGTCATCCGTCGCGGGTGTGCTCACCTGGGTGGTGCGGCCTCGGGCGTCGAAGGTCGTACACGACCACGCAGTGGAGCCGGTGGTGCGGGTGCCGACGGTGCGGCCGAGGAGGTCGTACGCGTCCTCCGTGGTCACCTGCTGCCCGGACTGACCGGGCTGGGTCTTCTTCCACAGGTACCCGTATTGCGGCGTCGACAACGCCACTCCGCAGATCGGGTCCGTTGCAGACGGGTACTTGGATGCGAGGGTTTGGGTGTCGCCGTAGTACTCCGACGTGAACCCGTACCCGGCGGTCCCGGTCTTGCCGTCCGCGACCGCGGCCGGCAGGTACCGGCCGGTGACCCGGTTGTAGTCCGCGTCGTACGTGGTGTCCGTGGTCAGGTTCAGCCCGCCCGGATCGATCGTGCTGCTGCGGGGCAACCCCAGCCAGGGGGTGCTGCCGTAGCTGGTCGACGTGGACAGCGACGTCACCGCCGCCCCTGTCGGCGCTCCCGCGGGGAGGGCGTCGTCGGTGGTAGTCGAGGTCACCAGCCCGAAGTCCGGCTTCAGCGCACTCCCGGGCACCGTGGTCTTCGAAGACCCCCAGGCGAGCTTGAGTTGCGCGGTCGAGGTGTAGTCCAAGTACTGGATGCGGATGCTGCGGGTGCGTTTGGTGCCGGTGTCGAAGTTCCCGACGCTGGACCAGGTCGCGGCGCCGCTGCGCCAGAAGTCGATGATCTTGACGTCATCGACCCACAGTTGCGCGCCGTCGTCGACGTACAGCCAGAGCTGCTGGGGCCCGTCGGTGGGGAAGGTGATCGTCCCGGTCAGGCGCAGCGACCAGTGGTCCAGGTTCACCCCGGTCGCGGGTACCCCGGTCGAGCCCCAGTTCTTCTCCACCGCCCCGTCGATGCCGCCGATCCCGAGGCTGTACGCGGCGGGTTTGCCGGTCATGGTTTCGTTGTTGAAGTACTCCGCCCGGAGTCCCTGCATGCCCTCGTCGTACCGGGTCGAGGTGTGCGCCGTCGTGGCGGCGCATGTGGTGGGTTGCAGGAAGGTGGCACTGGCGGGGTCGTTGTCGAAGCACTCCGCGGGTGCGGGCCCGTATGTGTCGGTGGGGCGGTCGCGGTCGTCGTAGATCGTGGTCGATTCGATCTGCCATGGGTCGGTGCGGGAGAGCACCTGGTCCTTGGTGTTCCACACCTGATGGGCGGTCAATCCCATCGCGGACTGGTCGGTCAGGGTGCGCAGGCCGTCGTCGAACGTGACGGTGCGGGCGTGCCCGTTCGACGCGCCCTCGTCCGGCACATCCAACCCGGCAACGTCGACGAACGTGCTGCCGGCCTCGTACGTGTACGTCTTCTCCGGCTGCTCGGCCGCGGTGACCCCGTCCGGGGCGGCGAGCGTGACACTGGTCGCCCGCCACGGCGACCCGGCCGTGCCCGGGTCGGCCTGCGCGTAGGTGATGGTGGTGCCGGAGGTCGTCGATGCGGGGTCGCGGGTGGGGTCGGCCGCGAGCCAGTCGTTCTGCAGCGAGTCCCACACCCCATCCAGGAGGCCGCTGGTGGGGTTGTAGCGGAATCGGGCGGTCTCCCCGCCGGGGTCGACGATCTTCGCCAACTGGCCACCCAGGTAGAACAGTTGCGTGGTGTCCGGCTGCCCGGCCACATGCCCGGGGTAGGTGATCTCGCACAACATCCCCGCCGGCGGGGTCGTGTAGCCCGGCGCGGTCGGGCACGTCGTGCCGGAGACCTGGTAGCTGAACTTCACGACCCGCTGGTAGTTCCCGTTGCCGTCCTTGGACAGCGGGTCACGGACCTCCGTGAGCCGGCCCGCGGCGTCGTAGTAGGACAGCGGCGCGGCGGGCTTCTTCAGATCCGCCGGGTAGGTGACACTGTCGAACTGCCCGTCGGCCCGGAACGTGTGGATCGCACCGGTCTCATCGGTGAGGGTGACCTTCTTGTCCTGACCGACGACCAGCACCCCCGCTTCACCGACCGGCGGCTTGTACCCGGCACCGGCACCCGAGCCGACCTTGGTGTACGTGTGTGCGGCGCCGGCGGCGTCGGTCACGGTCACTGAGTTCTCGTTGACGCGGACGCTGGCGTACACGTTGCCTTCACCCGCCAGCGGGGTGGAGGCCTCCCACCCGGCCGGCATCGTGGTCAGCGACCGGGTGAACCAGCTCGCCGGCACCACCTGCTGGGTGCTCTCGATACCGTCCCCGGAACTATCGGTCTGGCGCACCCAGAGTTGCGCGTTCGCCGTGTACGTGCCGTCGAAGTAGTCCATCTCGAACTTCAACGGCGCCGAGCCCGCCTGGACGGTGAGGTCCTTGCTCGCCTCCCAGGTGACCTTGCCGTCCGAGTGCGTGTTCGTGTAGAGGTCGTACACGAAGGCGTTGTCGACCTTCACCCGGGCGCCGTTGTCGCGCACCATGCCGAACTCGTACCGGCCGGGCGGGGCGCTGAGGAACCCGTCCCACCGGACCCGGAAGTTATCCACCGGGACGCCCTCGCCGGGGGACCCGTTGCCCCACAGGAACGAGACCTGCGGATCGATGCGCTGCATCACCATCGTGCCCGCCGACACCGGCAGCGGGTAGGTGACCGTGGACCCGTTCGTGGGGTTGTGGTCGTAGTACTTCCCGACCAGGCCCTGGTTGCTGGCCTGCTGCGAGTTGTAGGTGAACGAGTACCCCATGCTGCCGCCCGCGGCGGTCACCGCCGGGGACCCGAACGAGAGGTTCACGTTCCCGTTGGCCAGGTTCACCGTCACCGGCCCCGCCGTGTCGGTCGGTGCGGGACCGGCCGATCCGACCCGCAGGTCGATCTTGAGCCGGTTCGACCAGTTGACGTAGTACTCCCCGTACTGATCCTTCGTCTTCACCGTCCACGCATACGACCCGCCATCCTGCAAGGTACCCGCCGGCGGCGTCCAGGACGGGCTCGCAATCCACCCCGAGTTCGCGACCGCGCCAGTCAACCCGTCCGTGCCGGTCGCGATCGAGAACTCATAGCCCTCGACGGGATTGCCGGCCCCGTCCGTGACCGCCCCGACACTGAGGGCCGGTTGCAGGGTCGACACGATCGACGAATCCACCGGGCTACTGGTCTCCACCGCGGGCAACCCCGGGGTCGTCGTGGTGAACTTCCACACCGGGCTCTGCCGGATCGTCGACGTCCCGAACGCACCGTCGTATTCGTCGCGGACCTCCAACCGCCACGTGTAGGTCTTGCCGGCAAGCAGAGGTCCGTTCGGAACCGTCACTTCGTTCCCGGAGCTCCCGGACTGCCACTGCGAGGTCCACACCGTACCCGACTCAGGCGTCGTGCCCGTCCCGACCCGGAACCGGTACTGCAACGTCGTACTCGCGGCGGCAGTCGACCCGGACACCTTCAACTCCGGGGTCAGGTTCGTCGTCGCCCCGGACGACGGGGTCGGCGTGGTGCCCGCCTTCGGGAACTCCTTCCACCACACGCCCATCTCGGCGTACGCGTGCTTGTACGTGAACGCAGCAGACTCGTCCCCGCGGAACATCAGATACGCCCCACCCGTGCGATCCCGCACCCACTTCGCGATCGCGTTCGTCAACCGGTCGTCGTTCACCTCGCCGCCCGTCGCGTCGATCCGGATCTGTCCGAGCGTGCCACCGACCCCGTTGTAGTTGAACGCGGTCGCGTGATGCAGCGTCCCATACCGGGTCGTCGTCGTGCTGTCCCCGGACAGCCCGCCGAAGCTGATGCCGACATCGAGGATCTGCTTGCCGTAGAACTGCTCGTAGTTGAACTTCGCGACCGTACGCCAGATGCCGTTCGTGTTCGTGTTGCCCATCTGCAGGCCGTAATTGTGGTTGTACTGCCCGTTCGACTTGTACGCATGCGTCTCGGAGGAGCCTGTCAAGTGGTTTGTGTAAGCGGTCATCGGCGTGGGGTTACAGGTAGGGGTTGATG
>NZ_WMLB01000005.1 GCF_009709675.1 Agromyces bracchium
ATAGGCTTTCGCTTTCGCGTCTCTCTAAAATTGCAGTCATGGTAAAATCTTGGTTTATTTAATTTAATCATCAGGGACTCCCAAGCACACGAATTCTCTAGAAATAGAGAATTTAAAGCTTGTTATTCAACAGTATAACATGCCTTATACGCCCGTGTCAACCAATATCCATTGAGATCGATCAGAATTCTTTGTGAATACCTGAAGTGAAATGAAAAAGAAATTAGAGAAATAGAGATAGGATTTCTATACATAAAATCGAATTTCAATATGAAAAAAATGGGTTGCCCGGGACTCGAACCCGGAACCAATCGGATGGAGTAGATAATTTCGTTGTTAAAAAAAAAAAAGAAAAAACCCCTCCCCAAACCGTGCTTGCATTTTTCATTGCACACGGCTTTCCCTATGTATACATTTCAAACTCAGTTCCCTTCTTAAGGGAGGACTCTAACAAAGTTGAATATTCAACGGATTCAAACCTTATTGCATAAGCATAAACATTTCAGTATACAAATGGATGAATTTTTGTTATCTTATCCCTTCATTTCATTTAGGTAGTCTCATAACCAATCATTCATCGTTGACCAACTTATGGATACAAATAATATCCAAATACCAAATACGCCTTTTATACAATCCCCATGAAGTAGAAGAATCCCTTGGTAAGATCAAAGAAAGAACTTTTTCTTCCTCCGTAAAAAATTCTTCTAAAAATTCTGAACCTAATCTTTTCAAAAAAGAACGTACAGTACTTTTGTGTTTACGAGACAAAGTTCTAGCACAAGAAAGTCGAAGTATATACTTTATTCGATACAAACTTTTTTTTCTTGAAGAGCCACTATAATAATGAGAAAGATTTCTGCATATACGTCCAAATCGATCAATAATATCCGAATCGGATAAATCGGCCCAGACCGACTTACTAACGGGATGTCCTAATACGTTACAAAATTTCGCTTTAGCCAAGGATCCAACCAGAGGAATAATTGGAACTATGGTATCGAATTTTTTAATAATATTCTCTATTAGAAATGAATTTTCTAACAATTGACTCCGTATTACTGAAGAATTTAGTCGCACACTTGAAAAAAAACCCATAAAGTCAAGGGAATGGTTTGATAATCGATTGATATAGATTTTTCTTGGTTGAGACCACACAGAAAAATTACATTGCCAGAAATAGATAATGTAATATTTCCATTTATGCATCAGAAAAAATGTACCTTTTGAAGCCAGAATTGATTTTCCTTGATACCTTCTGTTGAGACATTCGAGTAATTAAACGCTTTACAATTAGTAAACTGTATTTCTTGTCACCCGAATTTTCCAACAAAATCGATTTATTTAAACCATGATCATATGCAAATGCATAAATATATTCCTGAAAAATAAGTGGATAGAAAAAGTTATGTTGCCAAGACCTATCTAGTTCTATATGTCCTTGGAATTCTTCCATTTCAATTTAGACCGAAAACAAAAGTAAAAATAGAGGGTTTCTTGGGTTATCAAATGATACATAGTGCGATACAGTCAAAACAAAGTATTTTATTATGAAATAATAGATACTTCGGAGATGGGTAAATTCATCAGCGGACTCTCTCTTTTTTTTCCATCTAATTGGTTTTTATTTTGTTATAAGATAAAAAAAGAAGATGGTTAGAAATCCTTTATTTTTTCAACCCAATCGCTCTTTTGATTTTGGAATAAAGTAGTTTATCAATATACTATTTCTTCTACACATTCATTTCCATCCTCTTATGGAGAACGGATAATTGAATAGTTAGGATTCACTATAAAAAACAAAGTATCTACTCGTGGTAGAATCCTTTCCCACATCAGTCACTAATTTATTTTAACGTCTAATTAGATCGGGAAATCATTCAAATTATGAAGATAAACTCGTTGTTCTTTCTTTCCCCAGAATTTGAACCATAGGGCTCGATCCATTTATTCAATCGACCCAACCTTTAATTCATTTCGTTCCCTTTCAAGAATTCAAATAGAATTTTGTACCAATTTGGTAAGAATGAAATATTCTCCGAAATTTATATTGCTACGACATGCTCTTTTTTCCATTCATTTCCTTTCAGGATCAGTCGTGGTCTTCTAAACTCTACCGATGATGTA
>NZ_WMLB01000006.1 GCF_009709675.1 Agromyces bracchium
CGTTGATCATCGTCTGGCCGATCATCGCGCAGCCGCCCATGCCGCCGAACAGGCCGGAGAGCATGTTGGCGACGCCCTGGCCGAGCGCCTCGCGCGTCTTGCCCGAGCGGGTGTCGGTGAGGTCGTCGACGAGCTTCGCCGTCATCAGCGACTCGAGGAGGCCGACGAGCGCCATCGCGAGCGCGAACGGCGCGATCGTCGCGAAGGTCTCCCACGTGAGCGGCACGTTCGGGATGAACAGCTCGGGCAGGCTCTCGGGCAGCTCGCCCTCGTCGCCGACCGTCGGCACCTGCCAGCCGGAGGCGACCACGACGACCGTGAGCACGACGATGGCGATGAGCGGCGCGGGCACAGCCTTCGTCAGGCGCGGCACGCCGACCATGATCACGAGGCCCGCAGCGACGAGCGGGTACACGAGCCACGGCACCCCGACGAGGTGCGGCAGCTGCGCGGCGAAGATCAGGATCGCGAGCGAGTTGACGAACCCGACCATGACGCTGCGCGGGATGAAGCGCATGAGCTTCGCGACGCCGAGCGCGCCGAGCACGAGCTGGAACACGCCCGCGAGGATCACCGTCGCGATGAAGTAGTCCATGCCGTAGTCGCGTGCGACGGGCGCGATGACGAGGGCGACCGCGCCGGTGGCCGCGCTGATCATCGCCGGCCGGCCGCCGAGGAAGGCGATCGACACCGCCATCACGAACGACGAGAACAAGCCGACCCGCGGGTCGACGCCCGCGATGATCGAGAACGAGATCGCCTCCGGGATGAGCGCGAGCGCGACCACCAGCCCTGCGAGCACCTCGCGCGTGAGCAGGCGGGGCGTGCGCAGCGCGGTCAGCACCGACGGCTGGTCGCGGGTGCGGGTGCGGGCGTCGGTCGTGGCGTCGGGGCGCGCGGGCGCGGACATCGGGGTCCTCCGTTCGGCGGGCTCGGATGGAGCCGGTGGATGTCGAGGGCGCCCCGTCGCGCGCGGCCCTCGCGGGCCGAGCCGGCCCCCGGGCGGATGCCGCGTGCCGACGTGCCACTGTACCCGCTCCCCTCGCGCACGCCGATTCGACGGCGCCACCATCGTTGCGGAGCGTCGCCGCCCGCCGATACGTTGAGGTTCTGTCAGAACTCCACTTCGGGGGGGAGTAGGCGTGTCCTCGGCACTGCATGCGCTCGGGCGTTGGGCCTACCGTGCCCGATGGCTCGTCGTGCTGCTCTGGGTCGGGATCCTCGCGGTGCTGTTCACCCTCGCCGGCCTGCTCGGCACGGGCACGAACAACACGTACGCGTTCCCCGGAACCCAGTCGCAGGACGCGCTCGACTCGCTCGCGCGCACGTTCCCCCAGTTCTCCGGAACGTCGGCGCAGCTCATCGCGGTCGCGCCGGAGGGCGGCGATGTCACGGACCCCGACTTCGAATCGGCGGTCGACGACGCGATCACCGCCCTCGGCCAGGTTCCGCAGGTCTCGGCGGTCAGCTCGCCCTACGACGACCCGTCGTCGTCCGACATCTCATCGGACTCCTCGGCCGTGCTCGTCACGATCCAGCTCACCGCCCAGGCGGTCGACGTCCTCCCGTCGACCTCCGACGCGCTGCAGGCGGAGGGCAGCACGCTCCAGGGGAACCTGCCCGACGGCTCGCAGGTGAGCGTCGGCGGTGCGCTGTACTCGCAGGTGAACCCGGGAATCGGCCTCAGCGAGCTGACGAGCGTGTTCATCGCCCTCGGCGTGCTGGTCATCACGTTCGGCTCGCTCGTGGCCGCCGGCATGCCGATCACCACCGCGCTCGTCGGCGTCGGCGCGGCCGTCGCCGTCGTACTCACGGGCACGCGCTGGCTCACGGTGACCTCGACCGCGCCGCTGCTGGCGGTCATGCTCGGCCTCGCCGTCGGCGTCGACTACTCGCTCTTCATCGTCTCGCGCCACCAGGACCAGGTGAAACGCGGAATGCCGCCCGAGGAGTCGGCGCCGCGCGCCGTGGCCACGGCCGGCTCGGCCGTGATGTTCGCGGCGACGACGGTGATCATCGCGCTCCTCGGCCTCAGCGTCGCACGCATCCCCTTCCTCACCATCACGGGGATCAGCGCGGCGCTCGCCGTCGCGACGGCGGCGCTCGTCGCGCTCACGCTCACGCCCGCGCTGCTCGCCTTCGCCCGTTGGCACGTCGTGCCGAAGCGGTTCCGTCCCGTACACCGGGAGAAGAAGTCGCACCGGGAGAAGGCGGACCGGGCGGAGGCCGCGGAGGCGGGCGAGGCGGAGACCACGGACGCCGCGGACGCCGCGGACCGCACGAGTGCCGACGGCACGCCCGCCCGGTCGGATCCGGTGGAGGTCGAAGGCGCCGTGGCCGACGGGGACGAGGGCCCCGCGCCACCCGCGCCCGAGGTCGCCGCCCGCCCCGGCGGGTTCTTCGGCCACTGGGTGCGCGGCGCCATCCGCTGGCCACCGGTGACCGTCATCCTGATCACCGCGGTGCTCGCGCTCGCGGCCCTGCCCGCCGCGCACCTGCGACTGGCGCTCCCCGACTCGGGGTCGCTGCCCGAGGGCGCGCCGGGCCGGGTCACGTACGACCTCATCGCCGAGCACTTCGGGGCGGGTGCCAACGGGCCGCTGATCCTCACGGGCTCGGTCATCCAGAGCACCGACCCGGTGACCCTCGTCGACGACATCGCGGCCGACGTCGCCGACGTGCAGGGCGTCGCGGCGGTGCCGCTCGCCACGCCGAACGAGACCGGCGACACGGCGGTGATCCAGGTGATCCCCGACGGTGCGCCGGACTCCGAGGAGACCGAGCAGCTCGTGCACCGGCTCCGCGCGATGCACGACGTGTTCCTCGAGGACTACGCCGTCGACCTCGCCGTGACCGGCTACACCGCACTCGGCATCGACATCTCCGAGCGGCTCGGCAGCGCGCTCCTGCCGTTCGGCCTGCTCGTCGTCGGCCTCTCGCTCGTGCTGCTCGCGATGGTGTTCCGCTCGATCGTGGTGCCGATCACCGCAGCGCTCGGCTACGTCCTCTCGATCGGCGCGGCCTTCGGCCTCACGAGCCTCGTGTTCGTCGACGGGTTCCTCGCCGGCCCGCTGAACGTCGAGTCGGTCGGCGCGGTCACGAGCTTCATGCCGATCATCGTGATGGGCGTGCTGTTCGGGCTCGCGATGGACTACGAGGTGTTCCTCGTCAGCCGCATGCGCGAGGAGTACCTGAAGAGCGGCGAGCCGCGGCCATCGATCGAGCGCGGGTTCGTGGCCTCGGCCCGCGTGGTCACGGCCGCCGGCATCATCATGTTCACGGTCTTCAGCGGCTTCATCCTGAACGGCGAGGCCTCGATGCAGCCCATCGCGTTCGGGCTCGCGACCGGCGTCGCGATCGACGCGTTCATCGTGCGGATGACGCTGACGCCCGCGGTGCTCGCCTGGTTCGGGCGGCACGCGTGGTGGTTCCCGGCCGGCCTCGACCGGGCGCTCCCCCACTTCGACGTCGAGGGCGAGGGGCTCGCCCGCGAGGACGAGCTCGCGGACTGGCCGGAACCGGGCGACGCGCACGCGATCGTGGGCGAGGGCGTCGCCGTGCGCCGCGAGCCGCGCCTCGTCGGCATCGACGTCCGCGTACCGGCCGGCGGCGCGCTCGTGGTCGCCGGCGCCACGCCCGAGGAGCGCCGCGCGGTGCTGCTCGCCCTCACCGGCCGCCGTCCCGTCGTCGACGGCCGGCTCAAGTGCCTCGGGCTGGTGCTGCCCGTGCGGGCACGCAGCGTGCGCGCCGACAGCGCCGTCGTCGAGGTCGCGGCGCTCCGCGATCCCATCGCCGCGGCGGTGGATGCCGCGGCCGACGGCCCCGGTCTGCTCGCGATCGACGGGGTCGACCTCCTCGCCGACCCGGCTGCCCGCGACGAGCTCCGCGAGGTGCTCACGGGCGCCGCAGGCGGTGCGGAACGTCGGACGGGACATCCGCTGACCCTGCTCGTCTCGTGCGAGCGCGCGGAGGCGGCGGACGCCGTGCTGCCGACCGGCATGGACCGGACGGTGCTCGAGCCCGCGGCATCCGCCCGCACCGCGACGGAGTCGGCCACGACGGGAGCTGTCACGTGAGCGACGCCGCGAGCGACCCCGCGTTCTCGTCCAGCGAGGGCGCCGAGCGGCTCGGCGTCCTCGGGATCGTCGGCGTCCTGCTCCTGCCGCTCGCGATCGCGGGCCTGCTCGCATGGGGGCTCGCGGCGCCCGTGAGCGACTTCGACCGGGTCACCGCCGCCGTCGTCAACGACGACGAGCCCGTGCAGCTGAACGGCCAGACCGTGCCCCTCGGCCGGGAGTTCGCGGCCGGCCTCATCGGGGGCATCGCCGGCGAGGGCGCGCCCGACGACCCCGGGCCCGACGCGACCGCGACGCCCGCACCGAGCGGACCGAACTTCACGTGGATCCTGACCAACGACGACGACGCCGCGACCGGGCTGCGGGACGGGCGGTACGCCGCGGTGCTCACCATCCCGCCGTCGTTCTCGGCGGACGCGACCTCGATCTCGGGGCCCGCGGCGGATGCCGTGCACGCGACCCTGCACGTGCAGACGACGCCCTCGTCGGCCTACCTCGACCCCGCGCTCACCGAGGTCATCACGCAGGCGGCCGTGGCGACCTTCAACGCCCAGCTCACCGAGCGCTACCTGGGCAACGTCTACCAGGGGTTCAACACGATCAACGAGCAGATCGGCCAGGCCGCCGACGGCGCCGCCGAACTCGCGTCGGGCGCATCGTCGCTCGCGAGCGGTGCGGGCTCGCTCGCGGCAGGCACGTCGCAGCTCGCGACCGGGCTCGACTCGCTCGACGCCGGAGCCGCCTCGCTCGCGGCGGGGCTCGCACAGCTCGACGCGTCGGTGCAGGCGCTGCCCTCGGACACCGCCCAGCTCGCGACGGGCTCGGCCCAGGTCGCCGCAGCGCTCGACGCGATCGCCGCGGCGCTCGACGGCGCGACCGCCGACGTCGCCCGGGTCGTCGACGACCTGTGCGCGGCTCGCCCCGGTGCGATCTGCGATCGCGGTCGGAGCGTGCTCTCGCGCGTCCAGGCCGTCGACGGCGATGTCGACGCGCTCGCCTCCGGGGCCGACCAGGTCGCCGCGGGCAACGCCGAGCTCGCCGCCGGCATGCCGGGGCTCGTGGCCGGCGCGGACGCGTCGGCGGCGGGTGCGAACGAGGTGGCGGCCGGCGCCGCGGAGAGCGCGGCGGGCGGCGAGCAGGTGAACGCGGGCGCGCAGGAGGTGGCGGCCGGCGCCGACGAGACCTCGTCGGGGGCCGCGCAGCTCTCAGACGGACTCGCGCAGGCGGTCGAGCAGATCCCCACGTACTCCGACTCCGACATCACGACGCTCTCGTCGGTCGTCGCGCAGCCGACCCGGACCGACGTCGCGGTGCCCGCGAGCGGAACCCAGTCGGTGCCGCTCTTCGCGACCTTCGCGCTCTGGGTGGGCGCGATCGTGCTGGCGCTCGCCCGTCGCGCGGTGCCGCAGCGCCGGCTGCTCACCTCCGCGTCGACGGTCTCGATCACGGGGCGCTCGATCTGGCCCGGCGCGGCGCTCGGCGCGGGCCAGGGGCTGCTCGTCGGCCTCGCCCTGCAACCCGCCCTCGACGCCGAGGTCGCCGCGCGCGTCGGCTTCGCCGCGGCCGCGGTGTTCATCGGCACGGTGTTCGCGCTCGTGAACCACGGACTCGCGGCGGGCTTCGGCGGGCCCGGCCGGACCGCGGCCGCGATCGCCGCGGTGATCGGCCTGGCGGCGGGGGTCTCCTCGACCGTGCCCGCCGCGATCGCGAACACCGCGAACCTCGTCCCGACCGGCCCGGGGCACAGCCTGCTCCTCGCCGGGCTCGGCGTCGGCTCCGGCTGGGGCGACCTCGTCGCGCTGGTCGTGTACGCCGCGATCGGCGTCGCGCTCGTGGTCCTGGGCGTCTCCCGGCATCGCACCGCCGCGGGCTGAGCCCGGCGCTCCCGGTCGGTCAGCGCTCGGCGGCGGTCTCGGGCGGAGCGTCGACCGAGGCCTCGAGCGAACGGATGAGGCTGCGCGAGTCCCAAGGGCCGATGTGCCTTCGGCCGTTGACGAAGAACGTCGGCGTCGAGTGCAGGTCCATGAGCTCGGCGTCGATCTGGTCGTCCTCGACGCGGCGCACGACGGCCGGCGAGCGCAGGTCCTCGAGGAACCTCGGGACGTCGAGGCCGAGCTCCTCGGCGTACCGGCAGAGGTCGTCGGTCTCGAGCGCGTCCTGGTGCTGGAAGAGCGTGCGCGACATGTCGAGGAAGCGGCCCTGCAGCGCCGCGGCCTCGTAGGCCTGGGCGGCGAGCTTGGCGTGCGGGTGCACGCCCTCGAGCGGGAGATGCCGCCAGACCCAGCAGACCTCGTCGCCGAACCGGCGGATCACCTGGTCGATGGAGCCGGTCGCGCGAGAGCAGAACGGGCACTCGAAGTCACCGTATTCGACGATCTGGTAGGGCGCGTCGGGCCGGCCGCGATAGTGGTCGCGCGCGGGATCGAACGGCCGCGCGAGCACCTTGCCGACCGCCTGCGGGGGGCTCAGCCGATCGGCGATCGCGAAGATCGCCCACCCGAGACCGAAGGCGACGAGGGATGCGGTGAGCACGCCGACGCGACCGTGGTCCTGCGCCTCGCCGTCGGCGAGCGCGATGCCCACGATGAAGAGCGAGATCGTGAAGCCGATGCCCGACAGCGCCGCGCCGCCCGCGACGCGCGGCATCCCCAGCCCCGGTGCGAGCTTGCCCATGCCGGTGGCGCGGACGATCGCGGTCGCGGCGGTGATGCCGACGAACTTGCCCACGACGAGGCCGGCGATGATCGCCCATGTGAGCGGCGAGCTGAACGCGGCGGCGAGCGTCTCGGCGTCGAGGTGCACCCCGGCGTTCGCGAGCGCGAAGATCGGCAGCACGAGGAAGGCGATGTAGGGCCCCCACTCGGCCTGCAGCCGGTCGTTGATCGACAGCGACTCGCGGAGGCTCCGGTTCACGGCGGCCGCGTACTGGGCGCTCGGCGACTCGCGGAACGCGCGCGTGAGTTCCTCGGTGCGCTCGACCTCGCTGCGGCGCGGCGGGAACACGGGGATGAGCAGTGCGACCGCCACCCCGGCGAGCGTCGGATGGATGCCGGCCATGGCGATCGCGATCCAGAGCCCGATGCCGAGCACCCCGTAGGCGAGGCCGCGGCCGGCGCGGAGGTACCTGACGAGCGCGATCGCGACCATGAGGACGGCCGCGACCGCGAGCGGCACGAGGTCGAGCCCCGAGTTGTAGAAGATGCCGATCGCGAGAAGCGCCCCGACGTCGTCGACCACGGCGAGCGTGAGCAGGAACGTGCGGAGCCGTGCCGGGAACGGCGGGCCGATGATCGCGAGGGCGCCCAGCAGGAAGGCCGTGTCGGACGAGATCACCACGCCCCACGCCGCGAGCTCACCGGTGGGGAGTGCGATGACCACGAACAGCAGCGCGGGGACCACGAGCCCGGCGATCGCCGCGACGATCGGGACGATGGCGCGCGACCGGTCGGTGAGCTCGCCGATCGTGAACTCGCGTTTCACCTCGAGGCCGACGACGAAGAAGAAGAGCGTCATGAGCCCGTCGTTCACGACGTCGTGCAGCGTGGCGTGCAGCTGCCACTCGCCCAGCCCGATCTCGAGCTCGGTCTCCCAGAACGCCTCGTACGTCGAACCCCACGGCGAGTTCGCCCAGAGGATGGCGAGCACGGTGCCGACGAGCAGCAGCGCGGCCGCCGACCGGTCGCTCGAGCCGCGGCGCAGGCGCACCTTGCGACGGGCGGCGCTCGTCGTCGTGTCGGGTGCGGAGGCTGGCGCACTCATGCGCCAATGCTAGGGGCGGATGCCCCGAACGCGGGAGAACACGGGGAATGCTCTCCGGACCCCGTTCGGGGGTCGCCGGAGTCGCCGAGGTCGCCGCTGCGGTCGCCGCGGCGGGTGCCGCGCGTGTCGACTCAGATGAAGAGCGTCGTCCCGGACTTCTCCGCCTCGCCGAGGAAGGTCGCGACGCCGCCGAACTCGATCCCCTCCATCAGGTCGGTGTCGGCGATGCCGAGGAGGTCCATCGTCATGGTGCAGGCGATGAGCCGCGCCCCGCCCTCACGGGCGGCCGACATCAGTTCGGGCACCGACTGCACGTCGTGCTCCTTCATCACGTGCTTGATCATCGCCGGCCCGGCGCCCGCCATGTTCATCTGCGAGAGCGGCAGCCGGTCGGGGCCCGAGGGCATCATCATGCCCATCATCCGCTCGAGCGCGCCGTGGTCGCGCTTCGGCGCGTGCTCGCGCCGCAGCGCGTTGAGGCCCCAGAACGTGAAGAACATCGAGACCTGCTGCCCCATCGCGAGCGCGCCGTTCGCGATGATGAACGCGGCGAGCATCTTGTCGAGGTCGCCGGAGAACACGACGAACGAGGTCTGGTTCCTCCGCTCGGTGACGGCGGTGGTTCCGGATGGCGCGGTGCCGCCCTTGCGGAAGGCCGCGACGAAGCCCGGCCCGTCGGGCGTCATCGACAGCACCTCGTGCCCGTGGCTCGCCGCCCAGGCCGGCCCGTCGCTGACGAACCCCGGGTCGGAGACGCGCACGACGACCTCGTCGCCGGCGGCCAGCTCGCCCATGGTCGCCGAGAGGCGCATGATGGGGCCCGGGCAGGCGAGCCCGGTGCAGTCGAGGTCGACCGACTTTCCCGTGCCCTTCGTCGCCGCGATGAGGTCGACCGCCTCGGCGTAGGCGATCTCGGGCGGCGGCGCGACGGTCGACGCGGGCTCGACCTCGTGCCGGAAGCGGAACGTGTTCGACCCGCCCGACAGCGTCGCGACATCCGCGAAGCCGCGCTGCACGAGCAGCCGGTAGGCGAGGTAGCTGCGGAACCCCACGGCGCAGTACAGGCGGACCGGGACCGAACGGTCCCACTCCTCGCTCGCGGCGCGCAGCGTCGCGAGCGGCACGTTCTCGGCGCCCGGGATGTGCCAGATCCCGTACTCCTCCGGCGTCCGCACGTCGACGAGCCGCGCCCCCTCGACCGCGGCCGGCCAGTCGCTCGCGTACCAGAGCACGAGGTCGCCCTGCAGCACGTTGCTCGCGACGAAGCCCGCCATGTTGACGGGGTCCTTCGCCGATCCGAACGGCGGCGCGTAGGCGAGCTCGAGCTCCTCGAGGTCGTGCACGGTGCCGCCGAGGCGGATGACCGTCGCGAGCACGTCGAGCCGCTTGTCGACGCCGTCGAAGCCCGCGACCTGTGCGCCGAGGATCCGCCCGTCGCCCGGGGCGAACAGCAGCTTGAGGTGCATCTGCGCGGTGCCCGGGTAGTAGCCGGCGTGCCCGGAGGGGTGGATGTGGATCGCGCGGTACTCGATGCCCTCGGCGACGAGCTGGCGTTCGGTGGCGCCGGTGCCGCCCGCGACCATGTCGAACACCTTGACGATCGAGGTGCCCTGGGTCGAGCGGTACTCGGTTTCGCGGCCGCACATGTTCTCGGCGGCGACGCGCGCCTCGCGGTTCGCCGGGCCGGCGAGCGGCGTGATCCACGAGCCGGGGAGCACCGTGTGCGGGGTCTCGACGGCGTCGCCCGCCGCCCAGATCGACGGGTCCGACGTGCGCATGTGCGTGTCGACCCGGATGCCGCCGCGCGGCCCGAGCTCGAGGCCGGCATCCGCCGCCAGGCCCACGTTCGGCCGCAGGCCGGCCGAGAGGATCACGAGGTCGGCGTCGACGAACCGGGTGTTCGTGAGCTCGACCGTGAGCCCGCCGCCTGCACGTTCGGTGAACGCCGCGGCCCCGGTCGAGAGGAAGAGCTCAACGCCGCGGCTGCGCAGGTGCTGCTCGACGGGCACCGAGACCTCCTTGTCGAGCGGCGGCAGGATCTGGTCGGCGAGCTCGACGATCGTCACCGACGCGCCGCGGTGCTGGAGGTTCTCGGCCATCTCGACGCCGATGTAGCCGGCGCCGATGACGACGGCCCTCACGGGTGCGCCGGTCCGTCCTGCACCGCTCCGGCCGGGGGCGGATGCCGCGGCCGCGAGCGCCTCGTCGAGCTGCGCCTTGATCTCGTCCATGTCGGTGACGTTCCGCAGCACGTGCACGCCGGGCAGGTCGATGCCGGGCAGCGGCGGCCGGAGCGGGTCGGCGCCCGGGCAGAGCGCGAGCTTGTCGTAGGCCTCGACGTACTCGCGGCCGGTCGCGGTCTCGCGCACGGTCACGGTCTTCGCCGACCGGTCGAGCGAGACGACCTCGGCGCCGACGCGCACGTCGATGGCGAGCGATTCATGCAGGCTCTCGGGTGTCTGCAGCAGGAGGCGGCTGCGATCGGTGATGACCTCGCCGATGTGGTACGGCAGGCCGCAGTTCGCGAACGAGACGTAGTCGCCGCGCTCGAGCACCACGATCTCGGCGAACTCGTCGAGGCGACGTGCACGTGCCGCGACCGAGGCTCCGCCCGCGACCCCTCCGACGACGACGATCTTCATGCTGCGCCCTTCCGTTCGTACGGTGCCGGCGGCCCGGGTCGGCCGTCGCGCCCGATGCTAGGCGGCGGTCGCGGCCCGCGGCCGGGACGTCGGTCCTGCGACCCCGTTCGGGGGCCGCATGCGCACGGCGTCCGGGCGTACCCTGCACGGATGGACGCGCACGGAGTCGACGACGAACGCCACGCCGACGAGGCCGAGCGGGTGCGGCTCGCCGTGTACCGGGGCTTCGCCGCCGACGGCGTCGCCCCCTCGCGCGAGGCGCTCGCCGTGATCGCGACGACGGATGCCGCGGGCGTCGACCGCGCGCTCGCGACGCTCGCCGCGCAGCGCCACGTCGTGCTCGACGACGGCGGCCGGATCGTCATGGCGCACCCGTTCGCGAGCATCAACCTCGGGTTCTCGGTCATGGGCGAGCGCACGCTCTGGTGGGGCGGCTGCGCGTGGGACTCGTTCGCGATCCCGAACCTGCTCGACGACGTCGACGAGGTGCTCGTCGCGACGACGTGCCCCGCCTGCGGCACCCCGCACGCGTGGGTCGTCGACGCCGACGGCCCGCCGGCGGGCGACCAGGTCGCGCACTTCCTCGTGCCGACGGCGCACATCTGGGACGACGTGGTGCACACCTGCGGCCACCAGCGGATCTTCTGCGACGAGCGATGCGTCGACGACTGGCTGCGCGCGACGGGGAACACGCGCGGGTCGGTCTTCGACCTCGCGACGCTCTGGCGGCTGGCCGCCCACTGGTACGACGGCCGCCTCGACTCCCCCTACGTGCGACGGGAGCCCTCCGAGGCACGTGCGTACTTCGCGGACGTCGGCCTGTCGGGCGCGTTCTGGGGGCTCGGCGACGACGGGTCATCCGCCCGGCCGGTCACGGGCTGAGGGACGCGCCCGCCGCGCCCTTCCGCGCGACGCGTGCCCGGGAGTACCGTGACGATCGGGCGGAGCGGCGGGGGCCGGTCGTCCGGGGGGACGCGATCATGGCGCGGAATCTGGTGCTCTGCCTGGACGGGACGGCCGGCCAGGTGCGGGGCGATGCCGACTCGAACTGCGTGCGGCTCTACGACCTGCTCGATCTCACCGACGAGACGGCGCAGATCGCGTACTACGACCCCGGCGTCGGCACGTTCGCGTCGCCCGGCGCGTGGACGCCCGTCGCCCGCGGGCTGTCCCGACTCGGCGGGCTGATCTACGGCGCCGGCATGCGCCAGAACCTCGGCGAGGCGTACGCGTGGCTCATGCAGAACTGGCGACCGGGCGACCGGATCTTCGTGTTCGGGTTCAGCCGCGGCGCGTTCACGGCCAGGGCGCTGGCCGGGATGCTCCGGCTCATCGGGCTCATGCGGCCGGGTTCGGAGAACCAGCTGCAGTACGCGGTCGCGAAGTACGCCCGCCGTGGCGGCGAGGGTCGGATCCCATGGGACGAGATCCATCGGTTCTCGCGGCTCTTCGCCCAGCAGGTCGACGGACGCAGCACGATCCCGATCGAGTACCTCGGGCTGTGGGACACCGTGAAGGCCCTCGGCGTCGTCCGCGTCGCGCCCGACTGGCCTTACACGCGGCAGCTGCCGAACGCGCAGCACATCCGCCACGCGATCTCGATCGACGAGCGGCGGCGCCCGTTCCGGGAGTACGAGGTGCGCACGAAGGCCCCCGAGACGCTCGAGGAGGCCTGGTTCGCCGGCATCCACTCGGATGTCGGCGGCACCTTCGCCGACGACCCGAAGCTCTCGACCATCGCGTTGAAGTGGGTGCTCGAGGGGGCGCTCGACCACGGCCTGAGGGTCGACGCGAAGCGCACCGCGAGGGCGTTCGAGGGATTCTCCCCCGCCCACGCCGCGGGAGCGGCGCACCGCAACAGCGCGGTCTGGAGCCTGCTCGTCCCGCGCCGCCGTCCGATCCCGCCGGGGGTCAGGGTGCACGCGAGCGTGCGCGACCGGATGTCGGCGACCGACTACCGGCCGCGGCTGCCCGCCGACGCGACGTGGGTCGACGACGACTGGGCGACGCTCCGGCCGAGCTAGGCGCGCACGCCTTTGCGCGCGCGTGCCGTGCGCCGTCCGATCAGGGCACGCGGAAGCGCACCTCGCTCCAGAGCCCGTCGGGGCCGACCTCGACGTCGAGGTCGCCGTCGCCGCCGACCGCAGCGGCACCGGTCGCCGGGTCGTCCGCGCGGATCACGTTCGCGCCGCTCTCGTGCAGCGCCTCGAGGATCTCCGACTTCGGGATGCTGTCCTGCCACGCCTTGACCGTGCCGACGGGCACCATCGCGACCCCTCCCGCGTGGACGAGCTCGTGCGCCACGGGCTTCGGCGTCGCGTTGTGCGAGCCGTGGTGGCCGACCTTGTAGAACGCGGCGCCCGTCACGAGCGCCCGCGACTCGGGGTCGCCCAGCACGTGCTCCCAAGCGCCCTGCTGGGAGTCGCCGACGAAGACGAACCGCGTCCCGCGGACATCGAGCACGAAGAAGAGGCTCGTGTTGTTCACGGAGCGTTCGAGGACGGATGCCGCGCGCAGCAGCGCCTCCTCGTCGAGCGCGAGCCCTCCGAGGCGCATCGCGTTGCGCGCACGCACGAGCTGGATCGGGATCCGAGCCGACACCTCGTCGCGAGGCACCTCGTACATGCGGTCGAAGATGTCGAACTCGTCGTCGCGCCCGTTCTCGGCGGCCGCCTCCTCCAGCCAGTGCACGGCCGCGGGCGGATCCATGCGCTTGAGGTCCTCGGGATCGCGGCTCGGCCCGAGCACGTGCACGACCGCTCCTTCGACCGGCAGCTCGACGCGGTTCGCCGCGGCCTCGCGCCGCGGAAGGAACCGCACGTCGTGGTGGTCGGCGCCGCCCTTGAACCCGCCGTCGACGAGCCGCGTCGCCGCGGCGAGGTTCGGGCCGGAGTTCACCGCGAAGTCCATGGCGAGCGCCATCGAACGGCCGAGCGACTCGACGGGCCGCCCGGCCGCCGCCTGCTCGACGAGCCCCTGGAGGGCGGTCGCGGCGGCCGTGAGCCCCTGGCGCAGGCCGATCGCGTCGGGATCGCGCTCGTCCTCGACGAACGGCACCCACACCTGGCCGACCTCGACCGCGGCCCAGGCGTCGTCGGCGAACCCGGACACGTGGTCGGAGTGCCGATGGGTCGCGGCGACGACGTCGATCCGCGGCATCCCGTCGGCGCTCTCGGCGGTCAGCTGCCCGATGACGGCGTCGACGACGTCGCCGATCTTCCGCGGCACGTCGCCCACGCGGGCCCGGCCGTGGCTGTGCACGCCGCAGTCGACGAGCATGCGCCAGGTCGCCCCGTCGTCGGCCACGGTCACCAGGAAGCAGTCGCCGAAGCCCGGGTTGTACATCCGGATCGTCACGGTCGCCTCGGACATGGCTCAGCCCTCCTCCGGTGCGTGCAGGCTCGCGAACGTCAACCGCCCGACCGCGGGCTCGTCCAGCCAGATCGCGAGGGGGTCGCCGTCCTCGACCTCGCCGAACCACTCGCGGATCTCCGCGAACCGCGCGACGCCGGCCGCGTGCTGCTCGCGACCGTGGACCGCGAGCGGCTCCGACAGCTTCGCGAGCGCCTCCGGCTTCGTGAACGGCAGCGGCTTCGGAACGAGCCACGCGACCCGCCCGTCGACGTTCGCGATCACCGTGCAGGCCGCATGGATCCGCGTGCGGGTGTCTCGATCCGAGCCCGACTCGAGGTCTTCGCGGCGCTGCACGATCTGGATGAAGATCCTCGGGTGCGGCTGCCCGTCGGCCCCGATCTGGAATCCGACGTGCATGCCGAGCACCCGGATCCGCCCGGCGTCGGGATCGAGGCCGAGCTCGACGGCGTGCGCCTTCGCCCAGTTCACGGTCTGCGCGTACACGGCTCTCGATCGCGCCTGGGCGGCGTTGCCCGCCGCGGTGACCGAGGAGGCCGAGGGATCGAGCTTGATCGTCGAGTCGAGGATCAGCTGCCCGAGGTCGACCGTCGCCTCGCCGGTCGTGAGGCTGAGCGGCGCGGTCGGGCTCCGCCACAGCAGCGCCTGGTCGGCGAGCGAGACCACCCCGGGCGGGAAGATCCCGCGGCGCCGAAGCGCCTCGACGAGGTGACCGCGGAGGTGGATGCTGTCGTCGGGGAAGAGGTCTCGGTCGGCGGTGATCACGGCCCGCACGACGTCGCCGAACGTGACGTCGACCGCCGGCAGGTAGTCGAAGCCGCGGACGACCATGCCGAGGATCCGGTCGGCGTTCTTCACGGCCTCCGCGGCGATGCGGCGCACGAGATCGGGCGAGAGCTCGCCGTCGGCGAGCACGCCGGAGCCGCCCGTGGCGAGCCGGCGGAGATCGGCGATCCTCGATCGGTAGGTCGCGAGGTAGGCGTCGAACACGGCCGCCACGAAGATCGCCCCGCGCCGGTGCGGCTCGCGTGCCGCCTGGAAGTCGGCCGGGTCGGGCGCCGAACCGACCGCCGAGCGCAGCGGCCCGCCCCGCCCGGTCGACCGCCCGAACTCGTCCGCGAGCGAGAGCAGCGCCGCGGCATCCGCCAGCTCGCTGCGCGAGCCGGCCACGAAGTCCTCGACGATGTCGGTGAAGAGGAAGTGGTGGAACAGCGCGACGAGGTCGGCGAACGCCTCGTGGAACGCGAACACGTCGGAGTTCGTCGCGATCGTGAACATCGGACGCAGGCGGTGCACGATGGCGTGCGTGACCTCGTGGGCGATGATGTCGACCGACAGGCACGTGAACATGAGCTGATGCGGCAGGCTCGCCTGCGAGTCGGAGTCGTCGGCGCGGTAGTAGCCGAACAGCACGGCGCGCCGCTCCGGGTCGAAGTACGCGTTGCGGCCGTAGAACGCGTGCGGCACCAAGCGGAGCCGGTCGTCGCCGCGCCAGCGGAACCGCCGCCCCGTGAAGCGCTCGAAGCGCTCGATGACGCTCATCGTGATCGCGTAGACGATCTGCTGGTGCGACCGCGGGTCGCTCTCCGACGGGCGCAGCCCGTCCTGCGCGAGCACGGGCGGATCGTCGAGGTCGACGGGGTGGTACCAGCGGCGGCGCGTGGCGTCGTAGTCGACCACCTGGACGAGTTCGCCGTCCGGGCCCGGCCGGAGGCCGGTCTCGAAGGGGATGTCGACCGTGAGGAACTGGCCGCTGAGCCGCGAGCTCATCGGGTCGAACGCGAACGCGCGCAGGAGGCGGCGATCGGGTGCCTGGACGGCGGGCACGTTGTGATTGGAGAGCATCGCAGGCCTCCTCGACAAGGCTGGAACGCATGATGCTGCCGTGCTAAGGCCGAAACTAGCGATCCGCGACCGCCCCGGCAACAGTGCGGACCCTGAGGTCTCGCATCGACCCGTTCCGGCGGACTACGCCCAGGGCGCCGACTCCGGCGCGCCCGCGAGCCGTGCGATGCGCGCCCGCGCGTTGCGCTCGCTCGGCGACATCCGCCCGAACCTGCGAACCCCGATCGCGAGCACCGCGCGAGTGAGGGTGATCGCCGGCCACCACGGTCGCCTGAGGCCGAGCAGGTCGCGCTCGCGCGCGCCGAGCGAGGCGACCGCCCCGCCGAACAGGATCGGGTAGATGCGGCCGACCACGCCGGGCAGGCCCGGTCGCCGGATGAACCGGACGGCCTCGGCCACGCGCTCGTCGGGCCGCGCGTCGGCGAGGAAGCCGTCGAGCTCGGCGCGAAGCCCGGCGAGCGAGGTCGGCGGTGCGCGCACGCCCATGAGGCGCCCGACCTCGGCCCACTCGCGCACGTACGCGTCGGCGCCGCCGGGGATCGGGCCGCCCCACCGCTGATGCGCGCCGATGAACGCCTCCGTGAACGTGTCGTGCACCCAGCGCAGCAGGTCCTCGTCGTTGGCAGCGTATGGGCGCACGTCGCCGCGGGCGTCGACGTAGGTGCCGGTCACCCGCTCGTGCAGGCGCGACACCGAGGCGCACGCGGCCGCCGCGGCCCGCCGGTCGCCGAACGTGGTCGTCGCGACCCAGCGCACCGTGCCGTCGAGCCGCCCGAGCGGGTCCTCGCGGTAGCGGGAGTGGTCGTGCACGCCCGCCATCGCGCCCGGATGCAGCGTCTGGAGCAGCAGCGCGCGGATCCCCGCGACGAGCGTCGGCAGTGCGCCGTTCACCGCCCACACGGCGCTGCCCGGCCCGAAGAGCCCGGCATCGTCGCCCTCGGCGAGCGCCTGCGTCCACGTCGGCGGCTCGTCGTGGCGACGCCGCAGCGGACTCCACCGCGGACGACCCTCGCCGGCCGCCGCGCCCGCCCCGGCGCCGTCGCGTCCTGCCCCGGCCATGCATCCGACGGTAGGCGGTCGCGCCGCGCGCGCACCTGCGGATTCGCTGCGAAAGGCCCTACTGTCGAACGACGGACCGACGACCGGCACGCGGCGGAGGGAGCGGGATGACGGGAGGCTGGCTGCTCGTCGCGGGCCTCGTCGCACTCGTCGGCGGGGCCGAACTGCTCGTCCGCAGCGGCACGCGGCTCGCCGCTCGGCTCGGCGTCTCGCCCATGGTGATCGGCGTGACCGTCGTCTCGCTCGGCACGAGTGCGCCCGAGCTCGCGATCGGCATCGATGCGGCCGCGCAGGGCACCGGCTCGCTCGCCCTCGGCAACATCGTCGGCACGAACACGCTGAACCTGCTGCTCATCCTCGGCATCGCCGCGCTCATCAGGCCGCTCACGCTCCGGTCGCACGCGATCCGGCTCGACCTCCCGGCCATGGTGGTCGCCGCGGTCACCCTGCTGCTGCTCTGCGCCGACGGCGTCGTCACGCGCTTCGACGGCGCACTGCTCATCGTGCTCGGCGTCGTCTACACGGCGGTCATCGTGCGCGCGGCGCACCGCGAGGGCCTCGCCGCCCGCGCCGAGTTCGCGCGCGAGTTCGGCGAGCCGCGCGCCCGCGTCGCCGCGGCCCGCACCCGCGCGGTGCGCGATGCGATCCAGCTCGCGGCCGGCATCGTCATCGTGGTCCTCGGCGCCGACTGGCTCGTCGACGGCGCGGTCGCGCTCGCCGCGGGGTTCGGCATCCCGGTCTCGGTGATCGGCCTCACGATCGTCGCGATCGGCACGTCGTCGCCCGAGCTCGTGACCGCGATCGTCGCGACCATCCGGCGCGAGCGCGACATCGCGGTCGGCAACCTGCTCGGCAGCAGCGTGTTCAACATCCTGTTCATCTTCGGCATCACGAGCCTCATCCCGGCCGGCGGCATCCCCGTCGACCAGGGCATCCTCACGGTCGACCTGCCGGTCATGGTCGCGGCGACCCTCGCGTGCATCCCGGTCTTCCTCACCGGGCGGCGGATGCAGCGGGTCGAGGGCGCGGTGTTCGTCGTCGCGTACCTCGCGTACCTGACGAGCCTGCTCGTGCTCCGGGCGTGACGTGCCGCCCTGCGCGCGGCGCGGCGCACTGGCAGCCCGGTCACGGTGCGGTCACGACCTCCTGCGAGTCAGCCGAGCGGATGACGCGGGCCCGTCGCATCGCGTCTAGCGTGCGTTGCATGGCACGAAGCACGGGTCGGTCGCCCGCACCGGGTTCGCCCGCACCGGGTGCGACCATGCCGGGTGCGGTCGCGGCGGGTGCGCCCCCCGTGGGGGCGCCCGGCATGGTCGCACCCGGCGGAGGCGTCGCCGGGGCGGGTGCGATGCCGGTGGATCCGCGCGCGGCCGGCGCCGCCCCCGCCCTCGCGCGTGCGCCGCGGCATCCGTGGTTCTCCGCCGCGCGACGGATCGTGCTGGTGGCCGCCATCGCGTTCGTGCTCGGCGGGCTCACCTCCTGGGGCCAGCTGCTGCTTCCGCCCGAGACGGCGTCGCTGGCGAACTCGGCGGGCGGGTGGACGATCCCGACCGCGATCCTCGTCCTGCTGCTCGCACGCGGGTATCCCGAGGCGGCGATCGCGGGCGGCGCGGGCTTCGTCGCGCTGACCCTCGGCTACGCCGTGGCATCCGGATGGCGCGGCATCGCGTTCGACCCGACGACCTGGGCGATCATCGGTGCGTTCACCGGCCCGGTCATCGGGTGCGCCGCGCACGCGCTGCGCCGGCGGGGCATGCAGCTCGCGCTCGGCACGTCGGTGCTCGCCGGCGTGCTCGTCGGCGAGGGGGTCTACGGGCTCACGGTCGTCGCCGACACGACGAGTGCGGTGTGGTGGTGGATCGAGATCGCGGCCGGCGCGGCCGTGCTCGTCGCCGGCGCGCTGCGTATACGGCCCTGGGGGCTGGCGCTCGTGGCGCTCACGGGCACGGTGCTCGTCGCGGGCCTGTTCTGGTCGGCGTTCGTGCTACTGCCGATCCTCGTGTTCCGCGGCTGAGCCGCCAGGGCGCGGTTCCTCGGCGAAGATGGATGGCATGACGCACGACGCCCCTGCAGCCCGACCTCGCGTGCTCGGCGCGGTCGTCGACGATGAGACGCGCTGCGTGCACTACCGCACCGAGGTCGACATCGTCGCCATCCGGTTCGCCTGCTGCGGCGAGTACTACCCGTGCCACCTCTGCCACGAGGAGGCCGCCGGGCACCCGGCTCGGCAGTGGCCGCTCGCCGAGCGCGACACGCGCGCCATCCTCTGCGGCGCATGCGGTGCCGAACTGCCGATCGCGACGTACCTCGAGGTCGACGCGTGCCCCGAGTGCGACGCCGCCTTCAACCCGCGGTGCCGGCTGCACACGCACCTGTACTTCGAGACCGAGGGCTGAGGGAGCCGCGTCACGCGGAGGCAGACCCGTCGGGATCGATGTTCTGGTTGCGGCGGAATCGGTTCTCGGGGTCGACCCGCCGCTTGAGCGCCAGGAGGCGTTCGTACACGTCCGGGCCGTACGCGTCGCGCACGCGGTCGGCGCCCTCGTCCATGAGGAAGTTGACGTAGACCCCGGCATGATGCGGTCGGAGGTCCTCCCACAGACGTCGGGCCCACGCCCGTTCGTCGGCGAAGCCAGAGGCCGTCTCGGTGTTGCCGTTGATGTTCAGCGTGAACGCCGCGTCGCGGCCGCGGAACGCCGACCCGGATCCGAGCCGGGCGACCGCGCCGCCCATCTGCCACACGACGATGCTCGAGCGGGGGGACCGGATCCCCTCCGCAGCGGCGAGGAGCAGCCCGATGACGTCGTCGTCGAGCGCCCCGATGTCGCACGCCTTCACGGAGTAGTGCCACCCGTGCGGATACGACGCGTCGAAGAAGGTCTGGTGCTGGAGGAAGCTCGTCGGGCCGATCAGATCGATCATCGGGTTCGCGCAGGAGCGCAGCGCCGCCAGGTCGACCTCGGCCACCTCCGGCGGCCCCGAGTGGCAGGCCACGACCGCGATGACGAGGGTCCCGACGAACTCGGCGGGCACGCCCTCGAGTGGTGGCATGCGCCGCAGCACGAGGATGCTCGTCACCTCGTCGGTCGCGCCGGCCGCCCACTCGCGATAGCGCTCGATGACCTCCGGCGCCGCATCGAGCGGCCAGAACACGGCGCCCGCCGTCACGGCCGGACGCATCGGATGCAGGTCGAACTCGAACTCGGTGACGACGCCGAAGTTGCCGCCGCCGCCCCGCAACCCCCACAGGAGTTCCGGCTCCGAGTCCTCGCTCGCGTGCACGAGGTGGCCGTCGGCGGTGACGAGGGTCGCCGCGCGGAGGTGGTCGATCGTGAGCCCGTGCCGTCGCTGCTGCCAGCCGAGGCCGCCCCCGAGGGCGAGCCCGGCGACGCCGGTGTGGGAGACGATCCCAGCGGGGACCGAGAGCCCGTGGGCGAGCGTCGCGGCATCCAGCTCGCCGAGCAGGGCTCCCGCTCCGACCCGGGCGACGCGGCGGTCGGGGTCGACCTCGATGCGCCGCATCCGCCGGAGATCGATGACGAGGTCGTCGTCGCACGTCGATGCACCCGGGAAGCTGTGCCCGCCGCCCCGCACGGCCGGGTGGAGTCCCTCGCGCGCGGCGGCGTCCACGCAGGCCACGACGTCGTGCTCGTCCGCGCACCGCGCGACCGCACCGGGACGCCGATCGATCGATCCGTTCCAGACGCGTCGCGCGGTCTCGTACTCGGCGTCGCCCGGACGGACGACGTCGCCGTGGAGCAGGTCGTCGAGGCCCATCGCCGGCAGTGCCATGGCCGTCGTGCCGCTCATGCCGGAATCCTCCCGGACGGCGCGCCCGGCGTCAGGAACCTGGGTTCCAGCTCCTCGAGGGCGCGGCCGATCCGGTCGGGTACGCCTCGGCGGCAAGCCGTTCGGGGTCGAGCAGGTCGATGCCGTCGTGGCCGGTCTCGACGAGGCCCTCGCGGCGCAGGTCGCGGAGCGCCCGCACCACGACCTCGCGCACCGATCCGATGGCGTCCGCGAGCTCCTGCTGGCTGACTCGCGCACGCAGCCGCCCACCCGACGCCGACGCCGACGCGAGGTCGAGCAGGTGGCGCGCGACGCGCTGGCGGACGGTCGCGAACGCGCTGCCCGGGATCTCGTTCAGGAACGCCATCGCGCGCTCGGCCAGCTCGCCGAGCATCGCGGCGGCGGCGACCGGATCGCGTCCGACCAGCGCGGCCACCTCGGCGGCCGGCATGGCCAGGATGCGCGACGCCGTGACCGCGCGGACCGATGCGGGCATTGTGAAGTCGGCGGCGAACATCGAGACGGCGCCCATCAGCGACCCGGACCGGCAGTAGCGCACGGTCAGGGTCCGTCCGTCGGGCGCGCTCACGAACACCCGGACGAGGCCGCTGACGACCAGCTCGAGATGCACCAGGTGATCGCCCTCGCGATGGAGGTCCTCACCCGCCGCCGCATCGCGGAGGACGGCGTGCTCGAGCACCGCGTGGAGTGCCGCGGGCGGGATGGCCCGGAGGTGCGACCGCGCGATCGCCGCGTCGACCTCTCCGGCCTGACCGCCGCCGGTGGCCGGATCGGCTCCTCGACCGCCGATCGACGTCATCGTGATGGCCACGCTAGACCCGCGGTCTCCAGGCGGCAACGGCCGTCCGGGCCGCGAGTCAGGCCGACGGGGCTGAGCCCGACAGGGCTGAGCCCGACAGGAACGCGATCGCCGCGCGTCGGAACTCCCGCGAGCCCGGCGCGTTGAAGTGGTGTCGGCCCGGGATCTCGGCGAACGACCCGCTGGGCGTCGCCGCGGCGAGCGCCCGCGACTGCTCGATGATCGCGTCCTCGGTGCCGGTCGCGAAGAGGATCGGCTGCGGCGGCGGATTCGACGGGTCGGGGTCGGCGTCGCCCGCGCGCATGCCCTCGGCGAGCGCGACGAGTGCGAGCAGGTCGTTGCCGGCGACGCGCTCGGCGAGCGTCACGTAGTTCCGGGTGACCGGGTCGTCGACGGGCGTGCCGTGCTCGGCGTACGCGCGCGCCTGCTCGATCTGCATGCGGGCGAGCGGCCGACCGTCGGGGATGCCGCCCAACACCGCGCGCTCGATGCGCTGCGGCACCTGCACGGCCGCCTGCCAGCCGACGCGCGCGCCGAGCGAGTACCCGACGTAGCGCACGGTGTCGACGAGGTAGGTGTCGAGCACCGTCACGAGGTCGTCGACGAACGCGTCCATGCCGTAGGCGGATGCCTCGTGCGGGGTGTCGCTCGCCCCGTGCCCGCGCTGGTCGACGCCGAGCACCCGGTATCCCGCGCGCAGGAGGTCGCGGATCCATCCGGTGCTCACCCAGTTGTCGCGGCAGCTCGACGCGAACCCGTGCACGCACAGCACGGTCGGCGCGTCCTCCTCGCCCCACGAGTACGTCGCGATCCGGCGCCCCTCCCCCGACATGACGAACTGCGGCGCGGGCATGTCGGTCAGGGCGGGGAACGCGGCATCCATGTCGGCCATTCTGCCCCGCCGAGCCGATCGCGACGCGGCCCTCAGTCGCGCGGCGATCCGGCGGGTTCCTCCGGAACGGTCGGGCGCTGGCGGTGCTGCCGCGCGTACTCGCGGAGGACCGCGTCGGTGTCGGAGGCGGACCGCATGAAGCGATCGCGGAGCACGTCCGCGAAGTCGTCGATCGCCTCCTCGAGCATCTGGCCGCTGTTGCGCACGGTGCGGTCCGATGAACGCCGGGCGAGCTTGGCGAGGTGCAGCGCGTAGGGCAGCTGGGCGGCGAGCGAGGCCGTCGGCTCCGCCTCGGTGAAGTAGTACGACTCGGAGTTCTGCCACACGTCGACGCGGGACTGCGCGAGATCGGCGGTCAGCGAGTCGAGCAGGCCGCTCGAGGTGGCTGACTCCATGTTCAGCAGGTGCCCGGCCGTGTCGGCCCGCTGGATGAGCGCGATGCGGAGCGCGAGGGTTCGGCGACGCCCCAGGTCGGGGTAGAGCTGGAGGAACCACGCGACGGCGGCCGTGAGCAGGGCGAAGCCGATCAGCCCCTGCAGCGGCGCGAACACGCGAAGCCACGGGTCGACCGGGTACACGTCGCCGAGCCCGAGCGTCGACATGTTCACCGTGGAGAAGTAGAGCGCCTCGACGATGGCCGGGTAGGACTCCGGGTCGATCCCCTCGTTGTAGGCGAAGCCGTCGGGCACGAACGGCAGGTAGACGAGCGCCCAGCCGGCGATCTGCAGCACGGCCCAGACCGTCACCACCGCCACCGCGGCGAGGGGTCCGGCGACCGTGCGCCCGCGACGCCCGAACCGGGAGGTCAGGCCCCACGTGGAACTCGCCGCGAGGTGCGAGAGCCGGCCGCGCCCGGTCGGATGCAGCACCGTGTGGAAGACCTCGTCGAGGCCCATCACGATGAGGACGACTCCCGCGACGACCTGCAGCACGCTCACGGGCCCATGCTACGAGTGGGCTCGGCGGGTCGCGGCGTCACTCGTCTCGTGGGTCGCCGCTCGATCCGGTCGAGCGCTTCGCCTCGACGGATGGCTCACCCGCCACGCCTGACGTCGCCGTGGCCGTGGCCGGCGCGGCTGCGGCATCCGCCCCCCGACCTCGGATCAGGAAGCCGAAGCCGAGCGCGACGAAGAACATCAGCACGCCGTACACGGCCGCCGGGAGGCTCATCTCGACGCTGCCGATGACGGTCTGCGCGATCACGATCGCGAGCGTGGCGTTGTGGATGCCGATCTCGAACGAGCTCGCGATCGCCTGGCGGCGCTCCACCCGCAGGAGCCGGGGCACGAGGTAGCCGATGCCGAGGCTCAGCAGGCAGAAGAGCACCGTGATCCCGGCGAGGCGGCCGAAGTTCTCGACGAGCAGCTCGAGGTTCGAGGCGATCGCGCCCGCGATCACGACGACGAGGATCACGATGGACGCGATCCGGACCGGTCGGTCCATCCGGTCCGCGAACGCGGGCTTCCAACGACGGACCAGCATGCCCGCGACCACCGGGAGCAGCACGATCGCGAACACCTCGATCGTCTTCGCCAGCTGGAGGCCGAGGCCGTCGTCACCCGGCAGGAAGAACGCGATCGACAGGTTCGCGATGAGCGGCAGGGTGAACACCGCGATCACGGAGTTGAGCGCGGTGAGCGAGATGTTCAGCGCGACGTCGCCGCGGAACAGGTGCGAGTACAGGTTCGCGGTCGTGCCGCCGGGCGACGCGGCGAGCAGCATCATGCCGACCGCGAGCACCGGCGGCAGGTCGAAGAGGAGCACGAGCCCGAAGCAGACGGCCGGCAGCAGGAGCAGCTGGCAGGCGAGTGCGACGATCACCGCCTTCGGCTGCGTCGCGACCCGCGCGAAGTCGCGCGGGGTCAGGCTGAGCCCGAGGCCGAACATGATGACGCCCAAGGCGACCGGCAGCCCGATCGTCGTCAGTGGACCCATTGATCACTCCTTCGTGAAGACGGTGCTCCACAGTCTGGAGTGCGACGGCCGGTGGTGTCACGCACGAGCGCGGGATCAGCCCTGGAAGTCCTCCGGGTCGACGTCCTCGAGGAACTTCTTGAACTCCTCGAGCTTCTCCTCGTCCTCGCTGTCGTGGTGCTCGACCATCTCGGCGGGGATGCCCGCGTCATCCATCACGGCCTCGGCGACGAACAGCGGCGCATCGACGCGCACGGCCATGCCGATCGCATCCGACGGCCGCGAGTCGATCACGAGCGGACCCGTCGGCGTGACGAGCGTCAGCTCGGCGTAGAACGTGCCCTCCTCGATGCGGGTCACGTCGATGCGCTCGATGTTGCCGCCCACGGCCTCGATGAGGGTGACCATCAGGTCGTGGGTGAGCGGGCGCGGGGCGTGGTCGCCGCCGAGCGCGATGAGGATGGACGTCGCCTCCTGCTCCCCGATCCAGATCGGCAGCACGCGCCCCTCGGCCGATTCCTCGCCGATCGGCTTCAGCAGCACGATGTGCTGCCGGGCCGCGTCGAGCGCGATCCCGAGGACGCGGACCTGGACCATGGCGACTCCCGTCTGCGGGTCGGGGCGTGGTCCTGCCATGGTACGTCCGGCGGCGTCCGGCCACCGGCGGAAGGTCCCGTCGTGGAACCGCTCTTCCGCGGGGTCGACGGTTGGCGCGCCGAGGGCGGCGAGCGCGGCCGACGGCTCAGGACGCGCGGCCGCCGAGGTCGCCGAACAGGAAGTCGCCGCCCTCCGCGTCGCTGCGGCGGGTCACCTCCATCGGGTCGGCCTCCGCCCCGCCGGTGCGGCGCACCTGGTCGGCGGCCGCGAGCTCCGCGACATCCGGGTCGACGCGCACGACCGGCGCCTCGGTCGCGAGGCGCTTGCGCGCGGCGCGCTCGACGAGCACGGGCACGAAGTCGCGGACCGGTCGACCGTCGAACCGGTGGTGCTCCTCGTCGACGATCGCGTGGATGTGATCTTCGGTGAGGGAGGGGAAGCGTTCCAGCAGGCGGGTGACGACGTGCTCGACGGCCTGCTGCTCATCGGCCTCAGTGGTCATGGTTGCAGTGTGCGCCGTCGAGTCGCCCTGTGCAAGCGCATGGAATCTAACTAGAATTCGAAACCATGGCGGAGACGACGGAGCGCCGCGCGGCCGAGGCGCCGACGAGCAAGTCGGCGCGCACGCGCGAGCGGATCCTGGACGCTGCGGCGCACGTGCTGAGTCGCAAGGGCTACGCGGGAACACGACTCGCCGATGTCGCTGCGCACGCGCAGCTGCAGGCGCCGACGATCTACTACCACTTCGCCTCGCGCGACGAGCTGATCGAGGAGGTCATGTGGGTCGGCGCTGCACGTGTGCACGCCCACGTCGTCGCCGAGCTCGAGGCGCTCCCGGCCGAGACCTCGCCGCTCGACCGCATCCTGACGGCGGTCGAGGCGCACCTGCGCTACGAACTGCTCATCTCCGACTACACGACCGCGTCGATCCGCAACGCCAACCAGGTGCCCGAAGGGCTTCGCGCGAAGGCCGCCGCCGAGGAGGCCGCGTACGCGCGCCTCTGGCGCGACCTGTTCACGGCCGCGATGGACGCCGGCCAACTGCGCGCCGACCTCGACATCACGGTGACGCGCATGCTGCTGCTCGGTGCCATGAACTGGGCGGCGGAGTGGTGGAACCCGCGGCACCGCACGCTCGACGACCTCGTGCGCGCGACGCAGGACATGGTCCGGTACGGAATGGCGCCGGCGACCGCGTAGGTCGCCGGCGCCGTGGGCCCTGCCGCAGGGGGGTGCGGCTAGGACACCGCTCCCACCGGCTCGCTGAAGAGCGCGAGCCGGCTCCGGAGCACCTCCTCCGCGTCGGCGACCGTGCGGCGAACCACCTCGCCCGCCGTCGGGATGTCGCGGATGAGGCCCTGGACGAGTCCGACCGTCCAGATCCCCGCATCGAGGTCGCCCTCCTCGAACACCCTCCTGCCGCGTGCACCGGCGACGAGCGGCTGCACGTCGGGGAACTGCCCGCCCTTCGCGAGGATCTCGACGACCTCGTCGCTCACCGCGTTCTTGGCGACGCGCGCCGTGTTGCGGAGACTTCGGAAGATGAGGTTCGTGTCGAGCTCGGTCGCCTCGACGATCCGCTCCTTCACCGTCTGGGAGATCGGCGACTCGACCGTGCACATGAACCGCGAGCCCATGTTCACGCCGTCGGCGCCGAGCGCGAGCGCCGCCGCGAGGCCGCGCCCGTCGGCGAACCCGCCCGACGCGATGAACGGGATCGTCAGCGCGTCGGCCGCAGCGGGGACGAGCACGAGGCCGGGCACGTCGTCCTCGCCGGGGTGACCGGCGCACTCGAAGCCGTCGATCGAGACCGCGGTCACGCCGAGCCGTTCGGCCTTCAGCGCGTGCCGCACGCTCGTGCACTTGTGGATGACCCGGATGCCGTGCTGGTGGAACATCTCCATGTGCGGCTCGGGGCTCGAGCCCGCGGTCTCGACGATCGTGACGCCCGCGTCGACGATCGCCCGGCGGTACTCGTCGTAGGGCGGCGGGTTGATCGAGGGCAGGATCGTGAGGTTCACGCCGATCGGCTTGTCGGTCAGCCGTCGGGCGCGCTCCACCTCCTTCACCAGGTCGGCCGGGGTCGGCTGCGTGAGCGCGGTGATGATGCCGAGGCCGCCCGCCTCGGACACCGCCGCCGCCAGCTCGGCGCGGCCGACCCACATCATGCCGCCCTGGACGATCGGGTGCTCGATGCCGAGCGCCTCGGTGAACCTGGTCGAGAGCACGTTCGCCTCCTACTCGTAGGTCTCGCCGGACTCGGCCTTCGCGACGAGCGAGGCCGGCGGCAGGAACCGGTCGCCGTACGCCGCCGCGAGCTCGTGGCAGCGTGCGACGAAGCCGGGCAGCCCGCCCTCGTACTGGTTCACGTACTGCAGCACGCCGCCCGTCCAGGCCGGGAAGCCGATGCCGTAGATCGAGCCGATGTTCGCGTCTGGCACGTTCGTGAGCACGCCCGAGTCGAGGCAGCGGACGGTGTCGATCGCCTCGGCGAAGAGCATGCGCTCCTGCAGGTCCTTGAGCGGGAGCACCGTGCGGCCCGAGCCGTACTGCTCGCGCAGGCCCGGCCAGATCCCGGTGCGCCGGCCCGACTCGTCGTAGTCGTAGAAGCCCTGCCCCGCGCGACGGCCCGGCCGCTGCACGTCGTCGACCATCCAGTCGATGACCGCGTGCGACGGGTGCGTCCGGACCTCGCCGCCCTCGGCGATCACGGCCGCCTCGGTCTCGTGGCGGATCTTCTGCGTGAGCGACAGGGTGAGCTCGTCGAAGAGCTGCAGCGCGCCGGCCGGGTAGCCGGCCTGGAGCGCCGCCTGCTCGACGGACGCCGGCTCGACGCCCTCGCCGACCGCGGCGACGGCCTCGGCCATGAACTCGCCGATCACGCGCGAGGTGAAGAACCCGCGCTGGTCGTTGACGACGATCGGCGTCTTCCGGATCTGCATGACGTAGTCGAACGTCTTCGCGAGCACCTCGTCGCTCGTGTTCCTGCCTCGCACGATCTCGACGAGGGGCATCTTGTCGACCGGTGAGAAGAAGTGGATGCCGATGAAGTCGTCCGTCCGCTTCACGCCCTCCGAGAGCAGCGTGATCGGGAGTGTCGAGGTGTTCGAACCGAGGACGGCGTCGGGTTCGACGATGTCCTGGATCTCCTGGAACACGCACTGCTTGACCGGCACGGACTCGAACACGGCCTCGATCACGAAGTCGACGCCCGCGAAGTCGGCCGGGTCGGCGGTCGCGGTGATGCGGGCGAGCAGCTCGGCGCTGCGCTCCGCCGTCGTCCGGCCGCGAGCGAGGGCCTTGTCCTCGAGGGCCCGGGAGTAGTCCTTGCCCTTCTCGGCGGCGTCGAGCGAGACATCCTTCAGCACGACCTCGATGCCGGCCTTCGCCGACACGTACGCGATCGCGGCACCCATCATGCCCGCGCCGATGACGCCGACCTTGCGGGCGGTGTACTTCGGGAAGCCGTCGGGTCGGCTGCCGCCCGCGTTGATGTGCTGCAGGTCGAAGAAGAACGCCTTGATCATGTTCTTCGCGACCTGGCCGTGCGTGAGCTCGACGAGGTAGCGGGTCTCGACCTTCGAGGCGGTCTCGAAGTCGACGTAGGCGCCCTCGACGGCGGCGGCCATCGCCGCGCGGGGCGCGGGCAGCGGCGCGCCCTTCAGCTGCTTGCGCAGCATGGCGGGCATTGCGGCGAGCATGCCGGCGACGCCGGGCGAGGTCGGGGCGCCGCCGGGGAGCTTGAAGCCCTTCTCGTCCCAGGGCTTCACCGGTGCGGGGTTCGCGGCGATCCAGGCCCGCGCGGCCGCGTCGAGCTCGTCGGGCGAGGAGACGAGTTCGTCGACGAGGCCCACCGCGAGCGCGTCGGACGGCGAGAACTTCGTCGCGGGCAGGATCACCTCGGAGAGCGCGCGCTGCAGCCCGAGCATGCGGACGAGGCGCGTGATGCCGCCGCCGCCGGGCAGGAGACCGAGCGAGACCTCCGGGACGCCGAACTGGATGCCCTTGGCGTCGACCGCGACGCGATGGTGGGCGAGCAGTGCGACCTCGTAGCCGCCGCCGAGCGCGGTGCCGTTGAGCGTCGCCACGACCGGACGGCCGACCACCTCGAGCCGGCGCATGAGGTGCTTCACGCGGTCGATGTGCGCGGTCTCCTCGGCCGACTTCGCCGGGTCGGCGGCACGAAGGAGGTTGAGGTCGCCGCCCGCGAACCAGCTCTTCTTCGCGGAGGCGAGGATGACGCCCGTGATGTCGTCGCGCTCGGCCTCGAGCCGGTCGACGGTCGCCTCGAGCGCCGCGGTGAAGTGGGCGTTCATGGTGTTCACGCTGCTGTCGGGGTCGTCCATCGTCACGGTGACGATGCCGTCCTCGTCGCGCTCCCACGCGTAGCCGGCGTAGACCTCGGTCTCCACGGCGTCGGTGTCCATTGCGATGCTGCTCATGTCCCTCTTCCTCACACCCGCTCGATGACCGTGGCGATGCCCATGCCCGCGCCGACGCAGAGCGTCGCGAGCCCGCGCTTGGCGTCCCTGCGCTCCAGCTCGTCGAGGAGCGTGCCGAGGATCATCGCGCCCGTCGCGCCGAGCGGGTGGCCCATCGCGATCGCGCCGCCGTTGACGTTGACCTTCTCGTGCGGGATGTCGAGGTCCTTCATCCACTTCATGACGACCGACGCGAACGCCTCGTTCAGTTCGAACAGGTCGATGTCGGAGACCTCCAGCCCCGCCTTGTCGAGCGCCTTGCGCGTGGCGGGCGTCGGGCCGGTGAGCATGATCGTGGGCTCGGAGCCCGTCACCGCGGTCGCCACGATGCGGGCGCGCGGCGTGAGGCCGAAGCGCTCGCCGACCTCCTTCGAGCCGATGACGAGGAGCGCGGCGCCGTCGACGATGCCCGACGAGTTGCCCGCGGTGTGCACGTGCGAGACACGCTCGACCGCGTGGTACTTCTGCAGCGCGACCGCGTCGTAGCCGGCCTGGTCGCCGACGCCGGCGAAGGCCGGCTGGAGTGCGCCGAGCGACTCGCCGGTCGAGCCCGGGCGGCGGTGCTCGTCGGTGTCGAGGAGCGTCACGCCGTTCTGGTCCGTCACGGGCACGACCGAGCCGGCGAAGAAGCCCTGCTCCCACGCGGCCTCTGCCCGTCGCTGCGACTCGGTCGCGAACGCGTCGACGTCTTCGCGGCTGAAGCCCTCGATCGTCGCGATGAGGTCGGCGCCGATGCCCTGCGGCACGAAGTAGAGGTCGTAGTTCGTCGTCGGGTCCTGCACGTAGGCGCCGCCGTCGGAGCCGATCGGCACTCGCGACATGGACTCGACGCCGCCCGCGAGGATGAGGTCCTCGAACCCCGAGGCGACCTTCTGCGCCGCCGTGTTCACGGCCTCGAGCCCCGACGCGCAGAACCGGTTGAGCTGCACGCCCGCGACCGACTCGGGGAGCCCTGCGACCAGCGCCGCGGTGCGCGCGATGTCGCCGCCCTGCTCGCCGATCGGCGAGACGACGCCGAGGACGATGTCGTCGACCGCGGCCGGGTCGAGCCCGGGGTTGCGCTCGAGGAGCGCGTCGATCAGGCCGACCACGAGGTCGACCGGCTTGGTTCCGTGCAGCGCCCCGCCGCGGTTCTTCCCGCGGGGGGTGCGCACGGCGTCGTAGATGTATGCCTCGCCCACGTCGTTCCTTCCGTTCACAGGCCCAGGCTCCGACCGACGATCTCCTTCATGATCTCGGTCGTGCCGCCGTAGATGGTCGTGATGCGCGCGTCCTCGTAGTCGCGCGCGATCCGGTACTCGCGCATGTAGCCGTAGCCGCCGTACAGCTGCAGGCAGCGGTTCACGATCTGCACGTACTGCTCGGTCGTCCAGTACTTCGCGGCCGCGGCATCCTCTGCCGAGAGCTCGCCGCGCGAGTGGCGCAGGATGCACTGGTCGATGTAGGCCCGGCTCACCTGCGTCGCGGTGAACATGTCGGCGAGCTCGAACCGGGTGTTCTGGAACGTGGCGACGGGCCGGCCGAACGCCTGCCGCTCCTTCACGTAGGTCATCGCCCGCTCGATGACGCCCTCGCTCGAGGCGACCGCGGCGGCCGCGATCGAGAGGCGCTCCTGCGGGAGGTTGCGCATGAGGCCGAGGAAGCCCTGGCCCTCGGCGCCGAGGAGGTTCGCGGCCGGCACCCGGACGTTCTCGAAGACGAGCTCGCTCGTGTCCTGCGCGTGCAGGCCCACCTTGTCCAGGTTGCGCCCGCGCGAGAAGCCGGGGGTGTCGGACTCGATCACGAGGAGACTGAGGCCCTTGTGCGGGTCGGAGCCCGTGCGGACCGCGGTGACCACGAGGTCGGCGTTCTGCCCGTTCGAGATGAAGATCTTGCTGCCGTTGACGACGTAGTCGTCGCCGTCGCGCACGGCGCTCGTGCGGATGCCGGCGAGGTCGCTGCCTGTGCCGGGCTCGGTCATCGCGACGGCCGTGATGAGCGTGCCCGCGGCGATGCCCGGCAGCCAGCGGCGCTTCTGCTCGTCGTCGGTGAGCTCGAGGAAGTAGGGGATCACGATGTCGTTCGACAGCGCGATGCCGGCCATGCCGTCGGAGACCGGGTTGCGGGCGAGCTCCTCGCCCATCACGGCGTTGAAGCGGAAGTCGTCGGTGCCGCCGCCGCCGAACTCCTCGGGGACGGTGAAGCCGAGGATGCCGGTCTCGGCGGCCTTCTCGAAGAGCCAGCGGTCGACCTTGCCCTCGGCCTCCCACCGCTCGGCGTTCGGGCGTGCGTAGCGCTCGACGAAGTCGCGCACCATCTCCCGGAACTGCTCGTGCTCCTCCTCGTAGACGGTGCGGATCCGGTCCGCCGTCTGGAGCGACGTCTGCGGCATGTCTCGATCTCCCTCGATCTCGTCGGGGTGTTCCCCGGCTGCACGGTCGAGTGTACGTCCATCCGTGCTCGTTTTCTACATTGGATTAGAAAATCTCTTCCGAGACGCTTGCCCGCTGCGCGCATCTCCCGCAGAATCAGGACGACGGATTTTCTAATCCCGATGAGAAGACGGATGCCGCGCCGCCGGCACCCCGGAGTCGCGAGGAAGCGAATGGACCACGAGCCGCCCACCATCGACCGACTCGTGCACCGCGTGCGCGACTTCGTCCGCGACGAGGTGATCCCCGTGGAGGAGGCGGTGCGCGGCGTCGCCCACCACCACGTCGAGGGTTCCGGCTACGTCGCGGGCGTCGACGCCCGCGACCGCGAGCTGCGCGAGGGGCTGCGCGACGCGGCCCGCGCGGCGGGCCTCCTGGTCCCCCACCTCCCCGCCGAGTGGGGCGGGCACGGGCTCACCGCACTCGATCAGGCCGCGGTGTTCGAGGCCGCCGGGTACTCGCTGTTCGGTCCGCTCGCCCTGAACATCCAGGCGCCCGACGAGGGCAACATGCACCTGCTGCTCCACGCCGCGTCGGCCGAGCAGCAGGAGCGCTGGCTGCGCCCGCTCGCCGCCGGCGAGATCCACTCGGCCTTCGCGATGACCGAGCCGCCGCCCGGCGCGGGCAGCGACCCCCGGGCGCTCGCGACGACGGCCGAGAAGGTTCCGGGCGGCTGGCGCATCTCGGGCGAGAAGTGGTTCATCACCGGCGCGCGCGACGCGGGCGTCGTGATCGTGCTCGCGCGCACGTCGGGCGAACCCGGCGATGCGGGCGGCGCCACCATGTTCCTCGTCGAGGGCGGCGCCGCGGGCATGGAGCTCGTGCGCGACGTGCACACGATCGACGCCGGCCTCTACGGCGGCCACAGCCTGCTGCGATTCGACGGATGCCTCGTCCCCGACGACGCCGTCCTCGGCGAGGTCGACGGCGGGTTCGCCGCGGCACAGGTTCGGCTCGCGCCCGCCCGGCTCACGCACTGCATGCGCTGGCTCGGCCTCGCCGGCCGCGCCCAGGACCTCGCGCTCGCCCACGTGTCCGAGCGGCGCGGATTCGGTGCGCGCCTCGCCGACCTCGGCCTCGCGCAGCAGCACCTCGCCGACAACGAGATCGACCTCGCCGCATCGCGCGCGGTCATCCGCGAGACGGCGCGCGTGCTCGACGCCGGCGATGCTGCCGGCGCCGACGCCGGCACGGCCTCGTCGATCGCGAAGACGTTCGTGGCCGAGGCCGTCGGCCGCATCGTCGACCGCGCGGTGCAGCTCGCGGGCGGCCAGGGCGTCTCCGACGAGCTGCTGCTCTCGCGGTACTGGCGCGAGGTGCGCCCGTTCCGCATCTACGACGGATCGAGCGAGACGCACCGCTGGTCGATCGCCAAGCGCGCGGTGCGCGCACACGGGAAGGGACGCCGCCATGACCTCGCACGATGACGCGACCGCCGCGGCGGCCTTCGCGGGCCCCGGGGGCTCCGGAGCCGCGGCCGCGGGCTCGGAGACGGAGACCGCCGCCGGCCCTGCCGCGGCCGCCGTCGGCGCGAGCCCCCGCGCGGCCCTGATCACGGGCGGCTCGCGCGGCATCGGCCTCGAGATCGCCCGCGCCCTCGCCGCCGACGGCTTCGCCCTCACGCTCTCCGCGCGCTCGCCCGAGCCGCTCGAGGCCGCCGCTGCCGAGCTCGCCGCAACGGGCGCGCAGGTGATCGCGGTCGCCGCCGACGCCTCCGAACCCGACGACCTCGACCGCCTGCTCGCCGCGCACGAGCAACGCTGGGGGCGCCTCGACGCGCTCGTCATGAACGCCGGCATGGGCCACGGCAGCCTGATCGCCGAGACGCCGCTCCGGCGCGTCGACAAGCACTACACGCTGAACGTCCGCGGCACGTTCGCACTGCTCTCCTCGGCGCTGCCGCTGCTGCGCGAGACCGCGGCATCCGACCCGCGCGGCGCGCGCGTCATCGCCCTCGCCTCGCTTGCGGGCCTCATGGCCGAGCCGGGACTCGCCGCCTACAGCGCCACCAAGGCCGCCGTCGTCTCGCTGTGCGAGGCGCTGTGCGCCGAGGAGGGCGCGAACGGCGTCAGCGCGACCGCGATCTGCCCGGGCTACGTCGACACCGACATGGCCGCGTGGAAGCACGACGAGATCCCGGCGTCCGAGATGATCAAGGCGGCGGATGTCGCCGAGCTCGCCGTCTCGCTCACGCGCCTGTCGCGCAACGCCGCCGTGCCGGTCCTGGCGGTGCACCGCGCCGGCGGCGGGCTCCGCGGCGCCTGAGCCGCCATCCTGGCCGCCGCCACCTCGGCGAGTGCCCGGTTCCGCGACCGCTGCGCGGTCGTTCGCCCGCGCACTCGTCGCGGAAGCGCGCACCTGGCGAGGCGGACGGCGGCCGCCGCCGAGACCCGGCGCCGGGTCAGTCGGCGCGGCGACCGGGCAGCCGGCGGATGGCGCCGCCGAGGGTGGTGCGGGCCGGGCGGTCGGTGGGTCCGTCCGGCCTGATCGGCTCAGTCGGGTTCGGCGACCGCGACGTCGCGGTCCTCGTCCCGTTCGAGCACGAAGTAGTAGCTGCGGCCCGCGTCGGCGGTGCCGCGACCGGTCATGACGCCGAGCACGGCGTCGGGCGAGAGCCGGACGAAGCAGTCGATGATGGGCTGCCCGTCGTAGGCCATCGCCGCGGTGACGAGGCCGTCGTGCGCCATCCGGCGAAAGCTCGCCCCGCCTCTGGCGAGAACGGGGTCGGCCACCAGGCCGCCGGCATCCGTCTCGCAGACGATGGGGGCGACATCGTCGTCGGAGCGGAAGAGCTTGCCGTACCACCGACTGCGCGTGAGCAGGCGGTGCGCGGCGTGGCCGGTGCTGAGGCCCGTGCCCCGCCAGAGCCCGCGGAGCTCGGCGGGTTCGACGGCCGGGAGCGAGCGCCAGAGGGCGGGGAGGTCCTCCTGTGGCACGCGACCGGAGAGCAGCCGCACGAGCAGGTCGCACGGCGAGCGCGGCGGGGCCGTTCGCCGCTCGTCGTCCCCGTCGGCGTCGGCACGCGACATCCGCAGCACCGGCTTGATCGAGCGCCCGCTGCGCGCGGCGCCGACCGCGGCGTCGACGTCGGCGAACTCGTAGGGCGAGATCAGCTGCTCGACGGGCAGGCGCCCGGCCCGCCACATCGCCTCGAGCGTGGGGAGGTCGCGAGCGATGTCGGCGTCGCCCTCGATGACGCCAGTGATCGTGCGACCCCAGAGCAGCTTCGACTGCGAGACCGTGACCCGGTTCGACCCCGGCTTGAGGGCGACCGTCGCGCACGTGCCGCGTGCCGCGAGTGCGCCGAGCGCGGCGTCGACGGAGTCCTGCGAGCCGACCGTGTCGAGCACGGCCTCGAACTGCGGGCGACCCCGGAGCGCCGCGGCGAGCGCGTCGGGTGTGTGCGCCTCGGTCGCGCCGAGCTCGAGCGCGAGTTCCCGGCGGGCGGGGATCGGGTCGCTCACGACGATCCCGGCGAGCCCGCGATGCCGCGCCGCCATGACCGCCGCGAGCCCGGTGGTGCCCGCCCCGAGGACGAGGAGCGAGTCCGCCGGGCCCGGGCGGAGCACGTTCAGGACGGCGCCGGCTCCGGTCAGCACACCGCAGCCGAGTGTCGCGGCGACCGGCCACGGTACGTCCTCGCCGATCGCGACGGCGCTCGACGCGCGGACGACCACGTGGGTCGACCAGGCCGACTGGCCCATCCAGCCCGCGGTCACGGGCTCCCCCGCCGCGGCGAAGTCGACCGGCGCGCCCTGGTTGAGGGCCGCGAACCGCTCGCAGTAGGCGGGATGGCCATCGAGGCAGGCCAGGCACTCGCGGCAGGAGGCGAAGCCGAGCGCCACGCGGTCGCCGGGCCGGAGCGTCTCGACGCTCGCGCCGACCGCCTCGACGACGCCGGCGCCCTCGTGTCCGAACACCGCCGGGAACCGGTCGCCGGCGCCGCCGTCGATGCCGAACATGTCGGTCGGGCAGACGCCCGAGGCCATCACCCGGACGAGGATCTCCTCCTCGCCCGGCGCTCGGAGGGTCACGTCCGAGAGCGTGACGGATCCGCCGCGCTCGCGGACGAGCGCGGCCACTGCCGCGGTCATGGCCCTAGACCTGCGCGGGCTCTCGGTCTGCGGCGCGCAGCGCGACCTTGTTCACCTTGCCGCCGGCGTTGCGCGGCAGGACCTCCATGACGACGACGTGCTTGGGCTGCTTGAACCGTGCGAGCTTGTCGGCGAGGAACTCGGCGAGCGCCTCGACGGTGAGTTCGGTCTCGGGCACGAGCACGACCGCCGCGACGGGCACCTCGCCCCAGCGCTCGTCGGCGCGGCCGTAGACGGCGACGTCGGCCACGTGCGGGTGCGAGGCGAGCACGTTCTCGACCTCGGCGCAGTAGACGTTCTCGCCGCCCGAGATGATCATGTCCTTCTTGCGGTCGACGACCCAGACGAAGCCCTCCTCGTCCTGGCGGACGAGGTCGCCCGAGTGGAACCAACCGCCCTCGAACGCCTCGGCCGTCTCGTGGGGCTTCCGCCAGTAGCCCTTCATCATGGTCGGCCCGCGGTAGATGATCTCGCCGACCTGGCCCGGGGCGACGTCGTTCATCTCGTCGTCGACGACGCGGGTCTGGATGGTCGGGATCGGCTTGCCGACCGAGCCGAGCTTGCGCAGCGAGTCGGGCCCGCGGAGCACGCACGTGATGGGCGACATCTCGGTCTGGCCGAAGACCGCCGTGTTCAGGGCGTTCGGGAAGGTCTCCTCCATCTGGCGGAGCAGCGTGTCGCTCGCGGGCGCGGCACCCCAGCTGATGATGCGGAGGGCGAGGTCGCGATCCTTGATGCCGGGCAGCGCGCAGATCGCCTGCCACTGCTGCGGCACGTTGAAGACGATGGTCGCGCGCTCCTTCTCCCACGCGTCGACGATCGCGGCGGGGTCGAACGCCCCGAGCGGATGGATGATCGTCGGAATGCCGATGATGAAGTTCGGCGCGATCGAGCCGAGGCCCGCGATGTGGAACAGCGGCGCGGTCATGAACGCGATGTCGGACTCGTCGACGACGCCGTTCGCGCGGATGCAGGTGATCGCCTGGGCGTAGAGGTTGATGTGGTCGAGCATCGCGCCCTTGGGGCGGCCGGTCGTGCCCGACGTGTACATGATGAGCGCCGTGGCATCCTCGGGGATGTCGGGCGCCTGGAACCCGTCGAGGTCCTCGGCGATGAGGTCCTCCAGCGCCTCCTGCCCCTCGCCGGCCTGGGTGCCGAGCACGATCGCGCGCTCGATGCGCGAGGTGAACTGCCCGACGACGCCCACGAGCGGCGCGAGCGGCGCGTCGACGACGATCACCGAGGCGTCGGCGTCGTCGACGATGTACGCGATCTCGGGCGGGGTGAGCCGGATGTTGATCGGTACCGCGATCGCGCCGAGCGTGTTGACCGCGAAGACCGTCTCGACGACCTCGGGGCTGTTCAGAGTCAGCATCAGCACGCGGTCGCCCTCGGCGACCCCGCGGCGGCGGAGCGCGGCGGCGAGGTGCGTCACGCGGTCGTGGACCTGCGACCAGGTCCAGTCGCGGCCCAGGTAGCGGAAGGCCAGGGCGTCGGGCTGGTTCGACGCGTGGATCGCGACCTGGTTCATCCAGTGGTTGCGACGCGCCGACCGCGGGATGACGGGGGCTTCGGTGCTCATTCGGGAGTCCCTTTCGTACTTCGCTGTACCGCCGCCGGGTTCGGGCCCGATGGCTCAGGTGATGCCAGTATGCCTCGCCGAACGCCGGATGTCACGACTTTTGTTAATTTCGATTCACACGACTTGTGAACAGTCATTCACGGCGCCCGTGGGCCGCGCCTGCGATAGCCTGTGGTGATGGGCACGATGGAGGCGCCGACCGCGGACGCAGGGGTTCGCCGGGTCAGGCCGAAGGACCGGCGCCAGCAGATCGCGATGGCCGCCGCGACCCTCTTCTCCGAGCGCGGGTTCCACCAGGTCAGCCTCGGCGAGGTCGCCTCGGCCGTCGGCATCTCCGCCCCGGCGCTCTACCGGCATTTCCCCAACAAGTACGCGCTCTTCCTCGACGCGGCGAACCGGCTCGCGCACGGCCTGATCGAGGCGACCGACGAGCTCGTCGCCGCGCAGGCCGACGACGCCGACGACCCCGAGACCGCGAGGGCCGAGTACGACGCGATCGTCTCGGCCATCGTCGAGACGACGATCGACAACCGGCTGACCGGCGGGCTCTACCGCTGGGAGGGCCGCTACCTCGAGCCCGACGACCGCCGGAAGCTCCAAGACGAGTTCGCCGAGCTGGCGAGCCGCGTGCGGCGGCCGCTCGAGCGAATGCGGCCGGGCCTCCCCGACGACGACGCGCGCCTGCTCGCCGCGGCGGCGCTCAGCGTGGTCGCGAGCATCACCTCGCACCATGTGAGCATGGCCCGCCGCACGCTCGCCGACCTCCTGCTCGAATGCGCCGACGATGTGGCCGCGAGTCACCTCCCCCGACCCGACCGCGGTGCCGAGACGGATGCCGCGGGCATCCCGAGCGCGTCCAAGCGCGAGCTCATCGTGCGCGAGGCGCTCGCACTGTTCCACCGCAACGGCTACCACGACACCGGGATCGAGGACATCAGCGCCGCCGTCGGGCTCACGCCGTCGGGCTTCTACCGGTACTTCGAGAGCAAGTCCGAGCTGCTCCTCGAGGCGTGCGTCCGCGCGTCGGAACGACTGAACGCGACCACCGCCGACGCGCTCGAGGGCGCGGCATCCCCCGACGAGGCCCTGCACCGCCTGGTCGACGCCTACGTGGCCCACAGCTTCACGCACCGCGAGCTGATGAGCGTCTACTTCTCCGACGTGGGCGCGCTGCCCGACGCCGAGCAGGAGCGCCTCCGCGGCATCCAGCGCCGCCACGTCGACGAGTGGGTGTCGCTCCTGCGCACGGCACGCCCCGACCTGTCGACGAGCGCGGCGCGCGTGCGCGTGCACGCCGGCCTCAACGTCGTGGTCGACATCGGCCGGATCGTGCACTTCGACAACTCGCCCTCGACGCGTGCTCGGGTCGCGGCGATCGTGCGGGCGGCGCTCGGCGTGCGCGAGGCGGCGGCGTAGTCGCCGGATCGCCCCGCCGCTGACGGCCCGCCGCTCGAGCAACACGGGCCCGCAAACGCGCCGACGCGGCCGCCGTCAGGCGACCGCGCCGGCGGGCTGCTCCTCGTCAGTGCTTCCTGCCCTTGGCGTGCAGCATGTGCAGCATCCGCTCCGCGAGGTGCATGTCGCGCTCGGACCGGTCCATGGTGAGCAGGTCGATGAACGCCTTGCTCTTCTGCACGGCGATCGACTTCGCCACGCTGAACTCGCGCAGCCCGTCGGCGCCGTGGATCCGGCCGAAGCCCGACTCGCCGCGACCGCCGAACGGCAGCCCGGGGATCCCGCCGAAGCCGAGCACCGAGTTGATGCTCACGGCCCCGCAGCGCAGGCGCTCGGCGATCTCGAGACCGGCGTGGTGGTCCTTGGTGAACACCGACGCGGAGAGGCCGTACTCGGTGGAGTTCGCCTTGACGATCGCCTCGTCGACGTCCTCCACGCGGTCGACCACGAGCACCGGGCCGAAGGTCTCCTCCTGCACGACCGCGCAGTCGTCGGGCACGCCCGTGAGGATCACCGGGCCGACGTAGCCGTCCTTCACCGAGTCGGCGCCGCCGAGCACGGCGGTCGCGCCGCGCTCGAGCGCACCGGTGATCTGCGACGAGATGACCTCGGACTGGCGCGCGAGCGTCATCGGCCCGTAGCTGGCGGATGCCTCGGGGCCGGGCTTCAGTCGCGCGGCCGAGGCGACGAGCTTCTCCACGAACGCGTCGTAGACGGGCGCCTCGACGTAGACGCGCTCGACGCCCGCGCAGGTCTGGCCGGCGTTGCCCATGCCGCCGAAGACGGCGAAGCCGACGGCCGCGTCGAGGTCGGCCTGGCGCGTGACGATCATCGCGTCCTTGCCGCCGGCCTCGACCACGATGGGCGTGAGGTTGCGGGCGGCCGCGGCCATCACCTTGCGGGCCGTGCCGGGTGAGCCGGTGAACGCGACCTTGTCGACGGCGGATGACGCGAGCGCCTCGCCGGTCGCCCCGTCGCCGACCACGACCTGGAGCACGGGTCGATCGGGTGCGACGCGGTTCCACGCCTCCTCGATCCACTTGGCGGTGGCGGGCGTGAGCTCGCTGGGCTTGAACACGACGACGTTGCCGGCCGAGAGCGCGTACCCGATCGAGCCCATGGGCGTGTAGAACGGGTAATTCCATGGGCCGATGACGCCCACGACGCCGAACGGCTCGTAGCCGACGCTCGCGGCCTGGTTGTAGCTCGCGAGGCCCGAGGCGACCTTGCGACGGCGCAGCACCTTGCCGGCGTTCTTGGACGCCCAGTCGAGGTGCGTGAGCGTGAGCACGACCTCGAGCAGCGCGTCATCCGGCGTCTTGCCCGTCTCGCGGGAGATGACGGATGCCAGGTCGCGCGCGTTCGAGGCGATCTCGGCCTTCCAGGCCTGGAGCAGCTTCTGACGGCCCGCGAAGCCCTGCGCGCGCCACCAGTGCGCGACATCGGCGGCGGCGGTGACGGCGCGGTCGACGTCGGCGGGCCCGGCGACCGGATAGGTCGCGATGGCCGAGCCGTCGCGCGGGTCGGTGGTGGTGAGTTGTGTGGCGGTGGGCCCGTCGGCGATGAGTGTCACGGCCGTCCCTTCGTCGTTGAATGAACCGAACCAAGAAGTGAATCTTGGTTCACACTACGCCGAGGTGACCCTCGGCACAAGATCGAGATAGCCGGATGCCACCTCGAGCAGTTGCGGCACGCCGGTCTCGAGCTTCGGCGCGAACGTCGTGTCGTCCGGCCGCTCCCCGGCGCGCCAGCGCGTGTAGATCGCCTCGCTGAAGATCGCGGACTTCCAGAGCGCGAGTGCCTGGTACCAGGGCAGCGCGCTCGTGTCGGCGCCCGTCAGGCTCGCGTAGCGCTCGACGAGGCCCGCCCGGTCGGGGAACCCGTCGAGCCGGGTCACGGGCGAGAGCTCCATCGTGGTCGCGGGCGAACCGGGCTCGCTCCACGTGGCGGCGAGGTAGCCGAGGTCGGCGAGCGGGTCGCCGAGCGTCGACATCTCCCAGTCGAGCACGGCACCGACCGTCGGCGCCGCACCGGCCGTGAACATGAGGTTGCCGAGGCGGAAGTCTCCATGCACGAGCGCCGGACGCGCCGTCGTGGGCAACGCGGCGGCGAGCCGGTCGGCCACCTCGTCGACGCGCGGCAGTTCCCGCCGCGAGACCGTGCCCCACAGTCCGCGGAACCGCGACACCTGCCGTTCGAGGTAGCCGCCGGGCCGTCCGAACCCGCCGAGCGGGCCGGTCGTGACGTCGATCGCGTGCAGTCGGGCGAGCGCGTCGACCGCGGCATCCGCCACCCGCGACCGCTGCGCCGGCTCGTCGAACCGTTCGGGCAGCGCGTCGGTGATGACGTCGCCGCGAAGGTAGCCCATGACGTAGAACGGCACGCCGAGGAGCGTCGGGTCCTCGCACGTCGAGTGGATCTCGGCGACCGGGTAGCCCTCGGCGTGCAGCAGTCGCTGGATGCGCGCCTCGCGCAGCATGTCGTGCGCCGACGGCGGCAACGGCGGTCGGGGCCCGCGTCGCAGTACGACCTCGGCGTCGCCCCGGCGGAGCAGGAAGGTCACGTTCGACTGCCCCTCCCCGATGCGCGCCCACGCGGTCGGCCCTGCGCCGATGCCGTGCTCGTCGAGGTGGCGGGCGACGGTCTCGAGCACGAGCAGCGGTGGCGAGCTGAGGGCGGATGCCTCGGCCGCGGTCGCGACGACGTCGCGACCGTCGGGCTCCGACGACAGGTGGGGGCCGGCGCCGATCTCAGACTCGGTCTCGGGCGCGGTCTCGAGCGCCTGCGCGGTCTCAGGCGCCTGCTCGTTCCCCTGCACGCTCATCGGTTGCTCACCCTTCCGAACAGGCCCGCGACGGGCGCGAGCACGAGCGGCCTGGCGGCCACCCATGCGGCGGCGATGACGAGGAGCGACCCCGCGAAGACGATGAAGCCGACCCAGTTCACGGCGTCCTGTCCGCCGTACATGTGGTTGAGGTTCCGCAGCGCCCCGGTCGCGAGCACGAGCGCGACGTGCACGACGACGAACGCGACGAAGTACAGCATCACCGGGAAGTGGATCGCGCGCGCGACCTCGACCGGGTAGACGCGGCTCAGCGTCGTCGCGCGTGCGGGCCAGAGCCCCGACATCCGCACGCCCGAGATCACCGCGAGCGGCGCCGCGACGAACACCGTCGCGAAGTAGGTCGACTGCTGCAGGCCGTTGTAGTGCACCCAGCCGTTCTCGGTCGGCCAGTCGAGCGACGCGTACTGCAGGGCGGCCGAGATCGCGTTCGGCACGACCTCCCAGCTCGTCGGCACGATCCGCATCCACTGCCCGGTCGCGAACAGCAGCACGACGAAGGCGACGCCGTTGACGAGCCAGAGCAGGTCGAGCGACTGGTGGAACCAGAGGTTCAGGCCGATCTTGCGCGACGGGTTCCAGCGCGGGGTCCAGTAGGCGGCCGGTCGCCGCTCGCGGCGCACCTGCCAGCCCGAGCGCACGATCAGCACCATCAGGAACACGTTGAAGAAGTGCTGCCAGGCGAGCCACGCCGGGAAGCCGACGGGCGCACCCTCGGGCATCGGCGCCTCGCCCGGGTACGCGGCGAGGAACGCCTGCACGCCGTCGAGCGTCCGCAGCCAGCGGGCGACGAGCACGACCGCGGCGGCGAGGAGGACGAGGCCGACGGCTGCGAGCGCCCGGCGCGCCCGGGGGCGAGCGGGGGCGGATGCGTCGGGGGCCGTGGTCGCGGCGGCGTATGCCTCGAGCGCGTCATCAGCGGCGGCGGCCACGGGTTCGGCCGGATCGGAGGAGGCGACGGGTTCGGCCGGATCGGAGGAGGCGACGGCCTCGGACATCGCCGCGGCGGGCGCGAAGCCGGCTGGCGGCCATGGCCCACCGCGCGCGCGACGCGGAAGACCACGGCGGAGCGCACGGGTGCCGACCGGTCCGCCACCAGGAGGCAGGGCGCTTTCGGTTGCGGAGTCCTGCACGGCCGTGGCGACGGGAGCGACCCCGGCCTCGGCGATCGCGGCGGGCGCTGCCGCGCTGCCGGACGTAGCCACTGCGGGCGCGGCATCCGTCATGGCAGCTGCCGGAGCCGCGACCGCCATTGCCACCGCCGCGCTCTCGGTCTCGAAGCCCGCGGACGGCCACGCCTCGCCGCCCGGGCGGCGGGGCAGGCCGCGTCGGACGGGCGTCCGGGTCGCGGTCACGCGAGCACCTTCCTCGTCTCGAGCGCGGTGATGAGCTGCGGCACGACCTCGAAGGCGTCGCCCACGATGCCGAAGTCCGCGATCTCGAAGATCGGGGCGTCGGCGTCGGTGTTGATCGCCACGATCGTCTTCGCGGTCTGCATTCCGGCGCGGTGCTGGATGGCGCCCGAGATGCCGAGCGCGACGTAGAGCTGCGGCGAGACCGAGACGCCGGTCTGCCCGACCTGCTGGCTCTGCGGCACGAAGCCCGCGTCGACGGCCGCGCGCGAGGCGCCGACCGCAGCGCCGAGCGCGTCGGCGAGCTGCTCGACGAGCGCGAAGCGCTCCTCGGAGCCGAGGCCGCGGCCGCCGGAGACGACCCTCGCGGCGCCGCGCAGCTCGGGGCGCCCGGTCTCGATGACCCTCGCCTCGACCGACTCGACGGTGGCCGCACGGCGGCCGGATGCCGCGACCGCGAGCGGCTCGGACTGCGGCGGCTGCGCCTCGACACGGGCGTCGATCGCGCCGATGCGGACGGTGATGACGGGGGCGCCGAAGGTGACCGCCGAGGCCACGTCGTAGGCTCCGCCGTAGACCGAGTGATGGGCGACCACGCCCTCGTCGTCGCGCGAGACCGCCACCGCGTCGACCGCGAGGCCCGAGCGGGTGCGCGCCGCGAAGCGCGCGGCGACCTCGCGACCCTCGATCGAGTGCGACACGAGCACGGCGTCGGGGCGGACCAGCTCCGCGGCCGCGGCCAGGGCGTCGACTGCGGGAACGGTGAGCTGCGCCGGCTCGTCGGGACGTGCGACGAGCACGCGCGTCGCGCCGAGGCGAGCCGCGGCATCCGCCAGGTCGTCGGCGTCGCCGTCGCCGTACGGCGGGACGATCACGAGCGCGACCGGGGTGCCGACGCCGGCCGCGGCGCCGAGCAGGCCCGCCGCGGTCGGCGCGAGGCCGCCCTCGAGCGCCGTGTCGAGGAGGACGAGGATCGGGGCGCCGAGGCGATCGGGCTGCGCGGGCAGGTCGGGCTGTGCGGGCATCGGGGTCTCCATCAGGCGAGCCGGTTCTCGACGAGGCGGTTCTCGAGGAGGAACGTGGCGAGTTGCTCGCCGGCGTCGCCCTCGTCGGTGATCTTGGTTCCGCCCGACCGGGGCGGGCGCTCCGAGATCGTGATCATGATCGAGCGCGCGGTCGCGGCATCCGCTGCATCGAGGTCGAGGTCGGCGAGCGAGAGGGTCTCGAGCGGCTTCTTCTTGGCCGCCATGATGCCCTTGAAGGTCGCGAAGCGCGGGTCGGGCAGGCGCTCGGTGATCGAGATCACGGCGGGCAGCTCGGCCGTCACGCGCGCCGTGCCGCCGTCGGTCGCGCGGACGCCGGAGACCGTGCCGTCGGCGATCTCGACGGACTCGAGCCGGGTCGCCTGCGCCACGTCGAGGAACTCGGCGACCATCGCCGGCACGACCCCTCCGGAGCCGTCGGTCGACTGGTCGCCCGCGATCACGAGGTCGAAGCCCGTGCGGCGGGCGGCCGCCGCGAGGACCTCGGCCGTGAGCACGAGGTCGGCGCCGAGAAGCGCCTCGTCGACCACGTGCACGGCGCGCGCCGCGCCCATCGCGAGCGCCTTCCGCAGGCTGGATGCCGCGGGCTCGGCGCCCATCGTCATGACGACGACCTCGGTGTCCGGGTGCTCGTCGGCGTGACGCAGGGCGACTTCGAGGGCGCGCTCGCCGATCTCGTCGACGACCCGCTCGCTCGACTCACGATCGGCGAGGCCGGTCTCGAGGTCGAGCCGCCGGTCGGCGTAGGTGTCGGGGACGTCCTTGACCAGGACGAGGATCCTCATCGTCGATCGCTCCTTCGCGGATCAGCCCGGCGGCGGCCGGGTCGGTACGACGACATTCTGATCAGCGAACAAAGAACAGTCAAGTCTGACTTTTTTGGTGAGGCGGCGAATTCGCAGGATCAGCCGCGCCATGGGCGCCATACCAGGCGGATGGCGCGGCTCATCCTGTTTACGCGGACCGGGGCCGGCGCCGGAAGGGCGCCGGGACGGCGCCGACCGCGCTGCGGGCCGCCACCGCCGGATCGAGTTCGCAGGACCAACCGGGCCATGGGCGCCATATCGAGCGGATGACGCGTCTCATCCTGTTTCGCGGGCCGGGGCCGGCGGGGGCGGCACGGCGAGCGGTCGGACGCCGCGGCTCAGTCGCCGAGCAGCTGCTCGCGCGCGAGCGCGCGCCACAGCGCGAGGTTCGGCTCGCTGACCGGATCGGCGCCTGTGATCGCGTACGTCATCGCCGTGCCGCGCATGCTCGTCACGAGCAGCTCCATGAGCGACTCGAACTCCGGGCGCGCGGCCAGCGCCGGCCCGAAGAGCCGCTGCTGGATCTCGAGCAGGATGCCGCCCATGCGGCGCTCGGTCGGCAGCAGCGCCTCGCGCAGCCCCTCGTCGTGGCGCGCGGCGAGCCAGAGCTCGAGCGAGGCGAGGTAGACGGGCTGCCCGTTCGACGACCACATGGCCGCGATCGCCGCGTCGATGCGCGCGCCGGGCTCATCCGGCAGGTCGACGTCGACCAGCAGTTCGTCCAGCCGCGCCGCGGCGAGATGGTGCACGGCCGCGACGAGCAGTTCGTTGCGCGACCGGAAGTGGTGCAGCAGCCGCCCGCGCGAGACCCCGGCGCGTTCCTGCACGCGCACCGTCGTCGCCGCGGAGTAGCCCTCCTCGGCGAGCACCTGCACCGCGGCATCCAGGATCGCGGCCTGCGTGCGCACCGCGCGCTCCTGCACCGGACGACGGGCGGACCCGTTCGCTGCCTCCGACATCGCCCTCCCCTGCATCACCATCGCGGGTCGTGCATCGACGCACGCGCCGCGCCGCAGCCTAACGGACGGGCTACGCGATGAGGAACCGCGCGATCAGCCCGTCGCGCAGGTCGAACGTGAACGTGCCCGGGCCGTTGTAGCCCTCGCCCGACACGGTCAGGGTCAGCAGGTACTGCTCCGGCATCCGCCCCGCCCTGATGCCGTGCACCTCGAAGTGCGACTGCTTCCCGATGTTGTCGGTCTCGTTCCAGCTCGCGACGCCGTCGCGGCCGTGGAACTCGCGCCCCCAGTCGTTGAGGTACGCGTCCTCGGTGAACGCGGCGACGAACCCCTCGGAGTCACCGGCATTGGTGGTGTCGACGAACGCCCGGATGGCGGCGGGCATGGCGGTGTCGGACATGGCCACACCCTACGCCGACGACCGCGGCCGCGGCATCCGTCTCTCGGACGCCGCGGCCGCAGCCGGTTCGGGCCTGGCAGGGGGGCTCAGCTCGGCGCGTTCGCCGTGGTCGTGCTGAAGTTGGTCCCGCTGCCGTCGGGCTTGTAGTTCTTCTCGACGTTGCCCGCCGAGTCGACCGAGAACCAGTTGATCCTGGTGCCCGCGGGCACCGTGATCGTCTCGGCGCCCTCGCGCACGCCGGCCGAGGCGTAGAGCGTCGACGCGTAGGTCGGCTTCGAGCCGTCCACCGTGTAGAAGACGGCCGCCGCCTCGGAGGTGTCGAACATCACGTCGACCATGCCCGGTTCGGCGCTCGCCGAGACGACCACCTTGCTCGACGGGCGCTTCTCGTCGGTCTCGAAGTCGCGGGCGACCCGCATGAGCTCGACGAGTCCGTTCGCGAACTCCTGCGACTCGGCGTGCGCCGAGGCGCCCGTCGGGTTCTCGTTCTCGAACGGCGGCTGGAACTGCGTGCCGACCTCGAAGTTCCACGCGTAGATCCCGTACTTGTACCAGAGCAGGTCACCCGAGTTGCCGGCCGCCGAGTACAGCACGTCGGCGATCGGGCCCGTGCGGGCCGGCGTCACCGACATCCCGCGGTACCGCTTGATCTCGGAGAGGATCCGCGACGAGGCGCCCCAGAAGTACGACTCCTCCTCGAGGGTCGGCCGCGGGGCCGACACCCGACCGGGCAGCGCGTACGCGCCGGGCGACCACATGAAGTAGTTGCCCGAGCTGTGCAGGTTCATCGCGAACTTGATGTTCGGGTTCTCCCCCGCGATCCAGTCGATGTTCGAGCTCTCGGGCTCGCTGAGCTCGCTCGGACCGGCGTAGGTGCCGCTCGTGCACGAGGTCGACGCGCCGTCGTACCCGTCGAAGAGGCTGTAGGTGTCGTAGTTGCGGTTGTTGTCGACGCCCCAGCTGTTCCGCGCGTTGTAGTCGGCGCTGCCGGTCAGCGGGCAGTGGTTCGTCATGTTCTTCCGCTGCGAGTTGAAGTCGTAGAACGAGTAGTGACCGCCGTCGGGGTTGACCGACGGGACGATCCAGATGTCGAGTGCGTTCACGAGCTTCTTCGTCTCGGCGTCCTGCGCGTAGTTGCGCAGCAGCCGCTCCGCCGTCTCGATCGTGACGAGCGGCGGAACCCACTCGCGCGCGTGCTCCTGGGCGTATGCGAGCACACCCGGCTTCGACCCGTCACGGGTCTTGCCGATGCGGATCGCGTAGACCGGGTGCGGGTCGCGCGAGACGCTCTCGGGAGCCGAGAGTCCGTCGCTGAGGTCGGCCGAGCCGACCGAGACGAGGCCGTTGCCGGTGCTGCCGCGGTAGGTGTAGGCGACGACGATGGCGGATGCCGCGGGCGAGGCGTTGATCGCCGCGACCACCTGCGCCGCGGTGCTCGTGATCGCGCCGGACGCATCGGTCGCGAGCGACACCGTGAGGTCGTCACCCGTGACCGACACCGAGAGCGGGGAGTCGGCGGCACCGGGATCGACGAACGCGACGCTCAGGTCGTTTCCGCCCTCGTGGCCCCAGGCGACCGAATCGATGCCGACCCGGTTCGCCGTCGTGGAGCCGAGCAGCGCCTGCGCGTGACGACGGTAGCCGTTGGTCTCGTACGGCAGTTCGACGATCTCCGCGAGCTGCGGGAACTCGGCCGCGAGGGCCTTGACCCGGTCGTAGAGCTCGGTCGGCGTGAGGTACGACGTGATGAAGTCGGACTGGTAGTTCGGCCCGAACGCGCCGTCGCCGTCGATCGGGAGCCAGTCGGCGACCTTCGCGGTCGCGGTGTCGCCGCTCGGGCTCGTGATGCGGATCGTGTCGGGCCGCGTCTCGACGACCGCCGCGCCGCGGTGGTAGAGGTAGACGCCCGCGTCCACGAAGCGGCTGATGTTCTGGGTTCCGCCCGATCCGATCTCGGTCCCGGGTCCGCTGTCGCGCTCGATCGTGAGCTGGGACGAGTTGGTCTGGCCGTCGGCCCACTTGGCCTCGACCGAGAGGTAGCCGACGCCGAACGAGGTGTAGTAGTCGGCGCGGATGATCTTGACGTCGGAGATGTCCGCCGCCTCGGCCGCCTCGGCGAACTCCTCGTTCGCGGCCACGGCCTCGGCGATGGTCGCGTCGCGCTCGGCGAGCACGGCCTCGGTGTCGTCCTCATCGTGGAGCGACTTCCCGACCGCGAAGCCGCGGGCGCGCAGCGCGTCGGCCTCGCCGTCGCTGACGACGGCGTGCGCGGTGATCGTGCCGTCGGGGTTGGCGTGCGCGGCGTGGTCGAGGTCGACGCCGGTGCCGACCAGGCGGTCGAGCTCGGCGGAGTCGGCGACGATCACCTCGACGACGGCGACGTCCTCACCGGCGTCTCGGACGAGGTCCGGCAGCGGTTCGGTGCCGCTCGCCGGACCGATGGGCGTCATGCTGGTGAGGATGAGCCCGGCGAGCGCGGCGAACGCCGCCGACCCCCCGAGCACCCTGCGTCTGATCGTTGACATCGATGTCTTCCCCCTCGTTGCGGTGACCCTGAGATGGAGCCTGCGCCGGAGGGGAGCGCAACGGATGCCGTCGTCCCCCGAGTCCCGGCCGGCCGACCAGGACCGCGGGTGCGGGCCGGGCCGAGCGTGGGCTCTGTCTATCGGCTCGGCAACTTTCGCGTCAACGATGTCAAAAGTACTCGGGACGAATTGCCCGCTCAGCGGAGGTCGCGGCGGACGATCGGCGCGGCGACCGTCGCGTCCGCACCGGCGCGCAGCTCCGCCTCGAGGCGCTCGGCCTCCTCGCCGCCGATCGCCTCGCCGCGCGCGACGAGCCCCGCGACATCCGACAGCGGGATCTGCTTGAGGAACAGCGAGAGCACGAACGCGAGGCCGATGAACGGCAGCAGGTACCAGAACACCGGGGCGAGCGCGTCGGCGTAGGCGTCGACGACGCCGTCGCGGATCGGGTCGGGCAGGGCGTTCATCGTGGCGGGGTCGAGCGTGGCCGTCGCGCCCGCGGCATCCGTCGGCGACGCACCGGCCGCGGTGAACACCTCGGTGAGGTTCTCGGTCAGGCGGGTCGTGAAGATCGTGCCGAACACCGCGGTGCCGAGCGCGGCGCCGACCTCGCGGAAGTAGTTGTTCGTGCTCGTCGCGGTGCCGATCTGGGCGGCGGGGACCGCGTTCTGCACGACGAGGACCACGACCTGCATGATGAGGCCGAGGCCGGCGCCGAACACGAACAGGTAGACGCAGATCAACCAGATCGCGGTGTCGGCGGTGAGCGTCGTGAGCGCGACCATCGCGATCGCCGTGACGACCGTGCCGATGATCGGGTAGATGCGGTACTTGCCGGTCTTCGTGATCGCCATGCCCGACGCGATCGACGTGCCCATGAGGCCCGCCATCATCGGCAGCAGCAGCAGGCCCGACTCGGCCGCCGACGTGCCCGACGACATCTGCAGGAAGGTCGGCATGAAGCCGATCGCGGCGAACATGCCGATGCCGAGCGTGAGGCCGATCGCCGTCGCGTTCACGAAGATCGGATTGCGGAACAGGCTGAGCGGGATGATCGGGTCGGCGGCGCGGGCCTCCGTGACGACGAACGCGATCGCCGCGACGAGGAGGCCGATGCCCCACGCCCAGGTCTCCCACGCGTCCCAGCCGAAGTCGGCGTCGCCGCCGAAATCGGTGAAGAAGATGAGGCACGTCGTCGCGATCGAGAGGAACACGACGCCGAGCACGTCGATGGGCTTCGTGGCCTTCTTGCCCGGCAGCTTCAGCGCGACGACCGCGATCACGAACGCGGCGATGCCGATCGGGATGTTGATGTAGAACGCCCACTGCCAGGTGAGGTGGTCGACGAAGTAGCCGCCGAGGAGCGGGCCGCCGACGGCGGCGAGGCCGAAGATGCCGCCCAGCGGGCCGAGGTACTTGCCGCGCTCGCTGGCCGGCACGATGTCGGCGATGATCGCCTGCGACAGGATCATGAGTCCCCCGCCGCCGAGGCCCTGGAGCGCACGGAAGACCACGAACATCCAGAAGTCGCCCGCGAACGCGCAGCCGATCGACGCGAGCGTGAACAGCGCGATCGCGACGAGGAAGAGGCTCCGCCTGCCGAGCACGTCGCCGAACTTGCCGTAGACGGGCATCACGATGGTCGTGGCGAGCAGGTAGGCGGTCGTGATCCAGACCTGGTGCTCGACGCCGCCGAGGTCGCCGACGATGGTCGGCATCGCGGTCGAGACGATCGTCTGGTCGAGGCTCGCGAGCAGCATGCCCGCGATCAGGGCGCTGAAGATGATCCAGATGCGTCGCTTGGTGAGCAGCATCGGGGCGGCGGATGCCGCGGGGGCGGTGGTGGCCATGGGGTCCTCGGTGGGGTGGTTCGGGTCCTGCGGGGCAGATGGATCGGGTGGGTGGTGTGGATGGGGTGTGCGGGCGAATCCCGCGGAACGAGTCGGCGGCTCAGCCCCGGCTCGGCGCCGCGAGCACCTCGCGGAGCGCGGCGACCGCGTCGGTGAGCGCGGTCTCGAAGTCGTCGCCCGGGCGGTCGTCGAGCAGGTGCTCCCCCGCGATGCGCATGGCTGCGGCGACGGTGTGCACCGAGGCGAGCACGAGCGGATGCCGCGACGCGACGCCTTCGCGTCGGGCGACGAGCTCGCCGAGCTGCTGTTCGCGTTCGCGGGTCATGTCGATGAACCGGGCCAGCAGGCGCGGTTCTCGCGAGATCGCGCCGATGAGCTCCGCGTGCTCGTCTCGGCCGATGCCGGCGTCACGCGCGTGCGCGACGGCGAAGTCGACGAGGTCGTCGACGACGGCGGGCCATCCGCGCGAGCCCCGGGCGAGGAACTCGTCGGCAAGCCGCCGGGCCTCTGCGGTCTCGTCGAGGCCGAGCACCGCCTCCTCCTTCGACGGGAAGTAGTTGAAGAACGTGCGGCGCGAGACGCCGACCGCCTCGCAGAGCTCCTCGATCGTGAACCCGTTGAGCCCGCGCTCGGCGGTCAGCCGGCGCGAGAGCGCGGTGATGCGCGACGCGGTCGCCGCCATCCGCTCCGATCGCTTCGTCGGGGTTGCACTTTCAGACATGAAGTGCAGTATTGCACTCTTGCTCCACAAGTGCAATGCGCATCACGGGACCTCACGCTTCGACCTGTGTTGCACTACAATGCAACATGGAGGAAATCGTGTCGATGATTGCAGGTGCGCGAAGGTCGGTGGGTTGGTCGATGCGCGACCTTGCCGCGCATCTCGGCGTGAACGTCTCGACCGTCTCCCGCATGGAACGATCCGAGCGTGAGGGCACGATCCAGCTGTCGACGCTTCGACGGGCGCTCGACGTCATGGACCGCGACCTCGAACTCCAGCCCGTGAATCGTCGGCGCGAGGAGCGCGTCTCCATGGCTCTGCACCGCGCGATCGCCCGCAAACTCACGCACTCGCCCCAAGACGTCCTCGCCGTCGTTCCCGAGAATCTCGAGCGGATCCGGCACACGGTGCGCGGTCCGATCGCGGAGTCGTGGATGACTCGGTGGGAGCAGCTGGCGCGCGGCCCGGTCGAGGAGCTGATCGAAGCGATGCTCGACGACACACCTGAGGGTCGGGAACTTCGGCAGAACTCGCCGTTCGCCGGCGCCCTCAGCCCCGACGAGCGCATCCGGGCGATCGAGGAAGTGGTGAATCGGTGAATCGCGACGAGCTCATGGAACTCACGCGTCAGGCGATCCGATTGGTGCCGAACCGAGAGGTGCTCATCGTCGGCAGTCAGTCGATTCTGGGTACCGTGGCCGAAGACCGGCTCCCGGAACGGGCAACGCTCTCGCGGGAAGCCGACATCGCGCCGACACGCGATGACGATGACGATGACGGCACGATTGCCACGCGCATCGACGTGCACCTGGGCGAGATGTCCGACTTCGACCGAGTCAACGGGTTCTACGCTCAGGGCGTTTCATCGACGACGGCGGTCCTGCCGCGCGGCTGGGAGCGGCGTGCGACGATCGTGCACCCCGACGGTCCGGGCGGCGGCACGGCGTGGTTCATCAGTCCATACGACCTCTGCGCGTCGAGCTCGTCCGCGGAGAGTGGAAGGACATCGAGTTCGTGAGCGCGCTGATCGAGTGCGGCATCATCGAACCCCACGCGCTCTCGCGGATCGCTGATCGGCTGCCAGTGGAGCAGAAGGTCAAGCAGATCGTCCAGCTCCGCGTCACTGCGTGCGCGAGTTGACCTGATCCGGACGTCGGTGGGTCCTGCGAGACTCGAGGCATGAGCGGCACGATCGGCACCCCGGGCGGCACCCCCGAGCGACCGGCGCTGTTCTTCTCCGGCCCCGCGGAGTTCCGCGCCTGGCTCGAGGCCAACCACGAGACCGAGACCGAATTGTGGATGGGCCTCTACAAGAAGGGCGCGCCCGAGCGCGGGCTCACGTGGGAGGAGGCCGTGCCCGAGGCGCTGTGCTTCGGCTGGATCGACTCCGTGTCGCAGCGCATCGACGACGTCGCGAGACGCCAGCGCTGGACCCCCCGCAAGCCGAAGAGCAACTGGTCGGCCGTGAACATCGCGCACGTCGAACGCCTCTCCTCCGAGGGCCGCATGCGGCCGGCCGGCATCGCCGCGTACAAGCGCCGCAGCGACGAACGCTCGGCGATCTACTCGTTCGAGAACCCCGAGGAGGCGCTCCCACCCGAGTTCCGGCGCATGCTCGAAACCGATGCCGCGGCATCCGCGTTCTGGGCGGAGGCGACGCCGAGCTACCGCAAGCTCGTCGCGCACTGGGTCGTGTCGGCCAAGCAGGAGGCCACGCGCGAACGACGGATGTCGCAGCTCGTCGAGCACAGCGCGGCCGGGCAACTCGTGCCGTTCCAGCAGTACGGCGACGTGCCGAAGTGGGTCGAGCGGGCCGCTGCGGCGGCGCGCGCCGCAGCGTCAGGAGCAGGCGGCGAGCCCGAACCCGAGCCCGGCCCCGGCGCCGGGCCTTCCTGAGGCCGAGCTTCGCCGCTGCGTCAGGTCGCCGGGCCCTGCCCGATCCCCAGCCAGCCGTTCGCGCCGTCGTCGACGCGCCCGCCGGAGCCCTTCGCCCCTCCGGAGCCCGCGCCATCCTTCATCGATTGCAGCTGCCGGTCGATCTCGGCCTGCGCCGTGATCGCGGCGAGCTGCCGCTCGATGTCGGCGTCGGGCGCCGCGGTGAGGTCCTTGAGCACTCCGCTCGAGAGCAGCTCGTCGGTGGCCGCCGCGCGCGCCTGCATCTGCGCGACCCGGTCGCGTGCGCGGTCGAGGCTCGTGCCGATGTCGTCGATGTTGGCGCTGAGCCCGGCGACCGCCTCGTTCGCGCGGACCTGCGCGGCCGACGCCGTGTAGGTGGCCTTGATGGTCTCCTTCTCGACGCGGAACGCCGCGATCTGGTCGGTCAGCCGCCGCTCGCGCTCCTGCAGCTGCGAGGCCTGCTTCTCGAGCGAGGTGTACTGCGCCTGGAGCTTCGCCACCTCGCCCTCGAGGAGCGCCCGTCGCTCGAGCGCGGCACGCGCGAGGTCCTCGTGGCCCTGCGTCAGCGCATCACGCGCCTGCACGCCGAGGCGCTGGTAGCGCCCGCCCATCTCCTGCCCCTGCAGCTCGATGCGCTTCTTCGCGGTCGCCACCTCGGCGACCGCGCGCCGCACCTCGTGCAGCAGCTTGACCTGCTGGTCGTAGCTGTCGTCGAGCGTGTCGCGCGGGTCCTCGATCCGGTCGAGGGCCTTCGTGGTCTTGCTCCGGAAGATCGTGCGCATCCGGGAGGTGTTGTCGCTCATGGTCGGTTCCCCTTGTCTCGAACGGACGAGCTGTCGTGCACGGCCGCGGGGTCGCGGACCGTGGAGGTCGTGGGCCGCCGGATCGGTTCGGGGCCGGTGTCGCGCAGGCTGAGCGCGTGGAGTTCCTCGACGCCCGCGCGGAGCGCGGCGACCTCGCGGTCGACGTCGGCGCGGAGGCCCGTGAGGCCATCGTCGCTGGCTCCGGCGAGGGCGGATGCCACGGCCGAGCGGATGCGCCGGACGAGCGACTCGACCTGGCCGACGCGCTGTTCGGCGGCGGGAAGCTCGGCGGTGAGGACGGCGCGGTCGATCTCGCTCTCCATCAGGCGAAGCTGCGCGTCGAGCGAGGCGCCCTCGTCGCGGATGCGGCGGAAGATGCCCGGGAACTCCCCGCGCGGACCGGGACCCTGCGCGGCGAGGTCCACCGCCGCCTGCCCGCTCGCGAGTGCGTCGTCGAGCCGCACCCGGAGGTCGAGGATCGTGCGCTGCGGCCCGCGGCTCATCTTGGCTCGGCTCCGCATGAGGGCCCCGTCGACGCGGCGGCTGTGACGGATGCGGCGGTAGACGTGCCGCACGACGAGCACGAGCGTGACGAAGCTCGCGATGCCCAGGAGCACGATGATCCCGAGCGCGGCGAGCACCACCTCGAGGCCGCTCATGTCCGGCTCCCCCGCCGGCTCGCGCTGTGCATCACGCCGTCGATCCAGTCCATGCGCCCGCCCCTCCCCGTCGCGTCGTCGCTGCGGACCTCGCGCCGTGGACGACGCGATATAGCGTGTCTCGACGCGATATATCGCAATCTACGCCAGGTCGGCCGGAAACGGCAGGGGCGGGCGCGAATTCGCAGGGCGCGCGCAGGCGGGGCGACCCCTCGTGCTCGGCCAGCGCGCGCTCGGCCAGCTCGCGCCGGACCGACTCGCGCCCGGTCGTCGCCAGGATTGGCGGGTGCGGTCGCCCGCGCACCCGCCGATCGTGACGAAAACCCGCACGGCCGCCTCAGCGGGCGACCCCGCCGGCCCCGTTCGACGCGCGATCGGCCGGCCGCGCCCGGCCGACGCGCGCCCGGGTCGTCGTCAGCATTGGCGGGTGCGGTCGCCCGCGCACCCGCCGATCGTGACGACGACCCGGGGCGGGCGGCTCAGCGAGCGACCCCGCCCGCCCGCTCCGGCGCCGCACCGTCGCCCGCCGCCGCCTCCGGCGGCACGATCGTATGCGAGAACGACGCCGCGGCCGCCGTGGCCTCGAACTGCGCGGGACGCCTCTGCACCTGCCGCGCGACGAGGAACACGAGCCCGATGCCGAGCACGCACCAGATGCCCATGGAGATCGACGCCCAGGAGAACGCGTCGGCGAGGGCCGCGGCATCCGTCTCGCCGGCCTCGACGCGGCGCGAGCTCACGCCGCCGTAGACCGACGCGACGATCGCGGTCATCACCGCGGCACCGACGTAGCGCGCCATGTTCGACACGCCCGAGGCGGCGCCGACCTCGCGTGGCTCGACGCTCGACGTCGAGAGCGACGAGCACGGGCCGTTCTGCAGGCTCATGCCGGCCGCGACCGCGATGAGGGGCAGCACGAACATGCCGTAGCCCCACGACTCCTGCACGAACGCGAGCGCGGCGAACGCGCCCGACATGATGATGAAGCCGAGCGCGATCGTGGTGCGCACGCCGATCCGCCCGACGATCGGCGTGATGAGCGGCGAGAGGATGACGGCGGCCGCTGCGACCGGCAGCGTCGCGAGGCCGGCCTGGAACGCGTCCATGCCGAGGGTCGACGGGTCCTGGAAGTACAGGCTGACGACGTACATGATCGCGTTGATCGTGCCCGAGCCGAGCAGGATCGAGAGCGTCGCGCCGACGAGCACCACGTTGCGCAGCAGCTTCAGGTCGAGCAGCGGCGCGGCGACCCGCCGTTCGACCAGGACGAACCCGATCGTCGCGAGGATCGTGATGGCGAGGCATCCGAGGGTCTGCCACGACAGCCAGCCCCACGCGCTGCCGTTCGTGAGCGCGAAGATGAGCGGCGCGAGGATCAGTGCGATGAGGACGGTCCCGGCGAAGTCGATCGAGCGGGAGCGGGACGGGTCGGCGGATTCCTGCACGGCGAGGAGCGTCACCGGCACGCACGCCGCGGCGATGGCGGCGTCGATCCAGAACAGTCCCTGCCAGCCGAGCGTCGAGGCGAGCAGGCCGCCGACGAGGGGGCCGGCCGCGGCCCCGACGGCGGATGCCGCGCCCCAGAGCGTCACGGCGCGGAGCTGCGCCTTCCCGGTGTTCGCCGCCGAGAGCAGGCTCATGCCGCACGCGAGGATCGTCGCTCCGGCCGCGCCCTGGATGCAGCGACCGGCGATCACGCCGATGCCCTCCTGCGAGAGCGCGATGAGCACGCACGAGGCGATGAAGAGGATGAGGCCCCAGAGGAAGATCCTCCGCCGGCCGAACACGTCGCCGAGCGAGCCCGACGTCACGATCACCGCCGCGCCCACGAGCGAGTAGCCGGTCACCGCCCACTGCAACGTGTCGGTCGGCGTGCCCGTGTCGGCCGAGATCGCCGGGATCAGGATCGACACCGCCGACGTGTTCGCGTTCACCACCAGAGCCGATACGCAGGTCGCGATCAGCGCGCCGAGCGCGTACCGCTTCGCCGAGTCCGTCGTCGCGGGCCCGCCCGCTCCCGTCGTCTCCCCCATGCGGTGTTCTTACCACCCGAGCGGATGCCTCCGACAGGGGCCTTCGCGAGTCGGATCGCCGGACTCGATCCGCTGGCGGCTCCTGCCGAGGGGTGCCACGATGGCCGACATGACTGCGCAGACCGTGGACGAGTACATCGCGTCGTTCCCCGACGACGTCGCCGACCGCCTCCGGCGGGTGCGCGCCGCGATCGTCGCCGAGGTCCCGCCGCCGGTCGAGGAGAAGATGCGGTACGGCATAGCCGCGGTCATGCTCGGCGGTCGGTACGCACTGCACTTCGCCGGCTGGAAGCACCACATCGGGCTCTATCCGGTGCCGACGCTCCCCGAGCCCCTCGAGTCCGAGGTCGCGCCGCTGCGGACGGGCGCGGACTCGGTGAACCTCCCGCACAAGGCGGACCTCCCCGTCGAGCTGATCGGGCGGATCGCGGCGGCGATCGTCGCGCAGCGCGCGGCGGCGGGAGCCTGAGGCGGCGCCGGCCCCGTCAGTCGCCGCCCGCACCGCCGCCCGCGCCGCCCGGCCGCACCAGCCCCGCCTCGTAGGCGGCGATCACGAGTTGCGCGCGATCGTGCGCACCGAGCTTCGCCATCACGCGATTGACGTGCGTCTTCGCGGTATGGCGCGAGATGACCAGCCTCTCGGCGAGGTCGTCGTTCGACAGGCCGCCGGCGACCAGCACCAGCACCTCGCGCTCGCGATCGGTGAGCGTCGCGAGCGCGGCGCCGAGCGATGATGTCGCGGCGGGCGCGGGCACCGGGCCGGGCCGCACGTAGCGCTCGATGAGCACGCGGGTGGCGGATGGCGACAGCAGCGACTCCCCCGCGTGCACCGTGTGCACGGCCTCGACGAGCGCGTCGGGGTCGGTGCCCTTGCCGATGAAACCCGACGCACCGGCGTGCAGGGCGCGCACGACGTTCTCGTCCTCCTCGAACGTGGTGAGGATCAGCACGCGCACGTCGGCGAGCGCGGGATCGGCGCCGATCCGGCGCGTCGCCTCGATGCCGTCGAGGCCGGGCATGCGGATGTCCATGAGCACGACGTCGGGCCGGAGCTCGCGGACGAGGTCGAGGGCCTCGGCCCCGTCGGCCGCTTCGCCGACCACCTCGAGGGTCGGCTCGGCGTCGAGCAGGGCGCGCACCGCCTGCCGGATCAGCGGCTGGTCGTCGACCACGAGGACTCGGGCGGTCATGCGCGTGCCTCCGAGCCCGCGGCATCCGGCCCCGTGGCGTCTGTTCCCGGCGCATCAGCTTCCGGCGCATCCGTCATCGCGGCCTCCGTCGTGCCGCCCGTCGCGGCGGCATCCGCCGCCCGCGCATCGCGCGACCCCGCGGGGAACTCCGCGCGCAGGCGGAAGACGCCTGCCTCCTCGCCGGTCGTCAGCGTGCCGCGCACGGCGGCGACCCGCTCGCGCAGGCCGAGCAGGCCGTGGCCACCGGTGACCCGATCGGTTCCGGGCGCGACGCCGGCACCGCGCGGCGCGCTGGTCGACACGGCATTGGTCACCGTGACCCTGAGCTTCGACGCACCCCGCTCGACGAGCACGTGGGCGCGGCCGTCGGAGCCGTGCTTGCTCGCGTTCGTGAGCGCTTCGCGCAGGACGAGGTAGGCCGTGCGGTCCACCGCCGGCGGCACGTCGCCGGCATCGGATCCCGCCTCGCGCCGCACGGTCACGGCGAGCCCGGCGGCGGTGAAGTCCTCGACCAGTCGATCGAGGTCGGCGAGACCGGCCGGCGGGGCCGGCGGGCCGGCGCCGTCGTCCGCCTCGGTGCGGAGCGTCGAGAGCAGGTCGCCGATCTCGCCGAGCACCTCGCGCGCCGCCCGTGCGGCCGTCGCGACGGACTCGCGGGCGCGCGGCAGGTCGGGCTCGCGGCCCTCGGCGATCGCGCGCTCGGCGACGCTCGACTGCAGGTTGATGACGGCGATCTGGTGGGCGACGGCGTCGTGCAGGTCGCGCGCGATGCGCAGTCGCTCCTCGGCGACGCGACGGCGTGCCTCCGACTCCCGGGTGGCCTCGGCGCGCTCGGCGCGCTCGGCGAGCGCGGCCACGTACGCACGGCGCGAGCGCGTGGCATCCCCCGCCGCCGCGGCGAACGCGAGCAGCGCGGGGACCGGGACGAGGCGCGGGTCGAACCCGTCGCCCGCACCCGCGATGAGCTCGACGCCGACCAGCACGACGATCGAGGCCAGCACGGTGATCAGCACGCGTCGCCGCGGAGCCCGCTTCGCCATCGCGTACGCGGCGATCGCCGCAGGCACCACGAAGGGCATGGCGCTGCCGACGACGAGGGTGCCGGCGACCATGAGCCCCCAGACGACGGCGTACGTGACGAGCGGCCACCGGCGCCGCAGCAGCAGCACCGGGGCCTGCGCGAGGGCGAACGCGAACGCGACGGGTGCCTCCACCGCGAGGAACGCGGGCGTCGGACCGCGATACGGCGCGCACGCCCACGCGACCGCGACGAACACGACGACGACGTCCCAGAACCAGGCGGGCAGGGCGCGGCGCGGCGCGACCCGGTCGGGTGCCGCCGGCTCGCGAACGCCGTCGCTCATGTCTCGATCCTCGCGCATCCTGGTCGTCGCGGACGGGCCGGGCGCCCCCGCACCCGACCCGTCCGCTCATCCACCGTGCCGTCTCCTACTCGTACCGGAGCGACTCGATGGGGTCCTGCCGGCCAGCCCGCCCGGCCGGGATCGTGCCGGCGAGGAAGGCGATCGCCATCACCAGCACGATGATCGTCGCGACCGACACCGGATCGAACGCGATGAGCGTGAGGCCCGGCAGGTCGGCGAACATCGTGGTCGCGAGCGCATCGCCGACCGCGGTTCCGGCCGCCATGCCGAGCACGACCCCGACGGCCGAGCCGAGGAACCCGATGAACGTCGCCTCGGTGCTGAACAGCCCGAACACCTTGCCCGAGCCCATGCCCATCGCCTTCATCAGGCCGATCTCCCGGGTGCGCTCCTGCACCGACATGAGCAGGGTGTTCACGATGCCGAAGCCCGCCGCGAGGAGCGCGATCACGGCGAACGCGTTGAGGACGAGCACGATGCCGTCGATGACCGACTTGAAGGCGCCGATCTGGTCCTCGACCGTGGTCGCGGTGAAGCCGGCCTCGTCGAGGTCGTCCTTCAGCGCCTGCGTCGCCGCCTCGCCGAGCTCGGGGTCGAACGTGACGATCGCCGAGCCGTACACGTCGGTCTGGCCGGTCGCCCCGGTCGCCTGGGCGGTGTAGAGCTCGTCGGTGAGGGCGGTGTTCGGCGACGCGCTGTTCCCCGTGCCGATGAGGCCGGCCTCCGAGATGCCGACGACCTCGGCCGTGACGACCTGCTCGGCGCCCGTGGCATCCGTCACGCCGAACTCGACCACGCTGCCGACCGCATCGGCCTGCGAGTCGAACCCGAGCGGCTCGACGAAGTCGACCGGGATCGCCACCTGGGGCTCGGATGCCTCGGCGTCGGGCTGCTCGCCCGAGGCGAGCACGAGCTCCATGCCCGGGATGAACGAGCCCACCGAGATCGCGTACTGCGTGCCGCCCTCGTGCTGGACGTAGTCGACCGACACCTGCTTGAGCGGTTCGACCGACTCCACGCCGTCGATCCCGGCGATCGTCACGAGGTCGTCGTCGGTGATCGGGTCGATGGTCTGCGCGGCGCCGGGCGCGTCGGGCCCGATCCCGGACGCGGCGACGGCATCCGGGTCGTACTCGCGCGGGCCGTCGTCCGCCGTCTCGTCGGCCTGGTGGGCGACCGTCATGACGTCCTCGGCGCCGATCTCGGCGACGGTCTGATCGATGTAGCGGTTGATCCCGGTGCCGAGGCCGGTCGTGATCGTGAGCGTGAACGCGCCGATGAAGATCGCCAGCACGGTGAGGATGGTGCGGGTCCTCGACCGGAACGTGTTCGCGACGGCCGAGCCGACGACGTCCACGGGCTTCATGCGGCCACCTCCTCGGTCGGGCGGCCGGGTTCGCCGGTCGCGGCCGTGGTCGCGGTCGCGGTGGCGGATGCCTCGATCCGGCCGTCGCGCACCGTGATCCGGCGGTCGCATCGCGAGGCGAGCTCCTCGTCGTGCGTGACGACGACGAGCGTGATGCCGCGCTCGCGGTTCAGGCCGAAGAGGAGATCCTCGACCGCGGCGCCGGTCGTGGTGTCGAGGTTGCCGGTCGGCTCGTCGGCGAAGATCACCTGCGGGTCGTTGACGAGTGCCCGCGCGATGACCACGCGCTGCTTCTGCCCGCCCGACAGGTCGATCGCCTTGTTCTTCGCCTTGTCGGCGAGGTCGAGTTGCTCGAGCACGGCCATGCCGCGGCGCTTGCGCTCGGCCCGCCCGACGCCGGCGATCTTGAGCGGGAGGATGACGTTCTCGAGCACCGTCGCGCTCGGCGTGAGGAAGAACTGCTGGAAGACGAACCCGAAGGTCTCGTTCCGCACCCGGTTGAGCTCGCGGCCGCGGAGCCGATCGGCGGGCACGCCGTTGAGCTCCACGCTGCCGGACGTCGGACGGTCGAGCAGCGCGAGCAGGTGCATCAGCGTCGACTTGCCCGAACCGGACTTGCCGACGATCGCGAGCGACTCGCCGGCGCGCACCTCGACGTCGACGCCCTTGAGCGCCTCGAAGCGGGTCGGGCCGCGGCCGTAGGACCGGTGCAGGTCCTCGACGCGCAGGACTGGGGTGGACATCGTGCTCCTCTCGGCGGGGCGATCGCCGAGTGCGGCGACCGTGCTTCGAGTCAACGCGGTGCGAGCGGATGGCGCGTCCTCCGTTCGCCCGATCTTCGGGTACCGCGATCGCAGTACGCCGCCGCGCCGCGGCTGCGTTCGAGCGTTTCACTTGGCGTGCCCGTGCCGGGCAGCGTTTCCGGGCACGTCATCTGCGAACGGGGCGCCCGCGAGCCTGCGAGCTCACGGGACGATCACCGCGCGTTCACTCGACGACCGGGAATGGTGCGCGGATCAACGTCCGCGGTACTCTCGGGGCCGTGATCATCGCGATCTTTCGTCGCCGCCTGCGCGACGGCGCGACCTTCGACGACTTCATCAGCGCGTGGGAGGCCGACAGAGGCTTCGGCGTCCCGGCTCGGGTGTTCAACGCCGTCTCCGTCGATGACTCCCGCGAGATCCTCTCGGTCGGTTTCGTCGACATCGCCGCCGACGACCTCGAGGCAGACGTCGCGCATGTCAGCCTCCAGGAGGCGGTGCGGCACTCTCGGATCGACGAGGTGATCGAGAGCACAATGCTGCACGCCTACTACGACCTCCACACCGAACACGACTTCACTGCGGATCCGCGTTCCGTCGAGATCGGTTCGCTGACGAGCATGCTGTCCGCACTCGCGCCGAAATCATCGGCCAGCGACTGATCAGCGGACGGTCCCACTCCGGGGGAGCCGACAACGCTTTCAGCGGCAGCCGGACGCGTCGCTGGAGCGACCGGCTTGCGAAGGGGGTCGGCGACTTTCGCGGTGCCCGGGTGCCTACATCAGCTGACTTGCGGAACGTCGAGGTCGTCATCCTCGTCGAGCTCCTGGTATCCGTTCTGCACCGCGAGTTCGAGCGCGGCCACAGGGTACGGCCAGGCGTCTTGGAAAGCGAGCGCTCGGTCGACGCTGTGACCGGCCCGGTAGTGCTCGAGAGTGAGCGTGGCAGTTGACTCCAGCACGGCAAGTTGCGCGACGCCGTAGGCGCGCGAAACCGCCCGTCCGTGGCCGGGGACGATGATGTCGTCCTCGCCGATCTCGTCGAGGAGGGCTGCGAGCGTTCGCGGCCACCGCATCGGGAAGCAGCCCGATCCGTACATCGGCGGCCCGGGCTCTTCGATCACGTCCCCGACGATCCAAGCGCCGGTCGAGCCGTCGCCGGCAGGCACGCGAATGACGAGGTCGCCGTCGGTGTGGCCACGGTCCAGCGGGATCAGTTCGACGCTGCGATCCCCGAGATCGAGCCAGGAGCGTTCGCTGAGGAGGCGGGTCGGCGGGGTGATGATGACGTCGTGCCAGTCGCGAGGCGGTTCCGAACCGGTGCCTGCGCGCCACGCGGCCAGTCGCGGACGCTCGTGCTCGTGCAGATGCGCAGGCAGCAGGTGATGACCGTAGATGGGAACGCCGGTCGCCGCGAAGTGCTGGTTGCCGAAGGTGTGGTCGTAGTGCGCGTGCGTGTTCACGACCCACCTGACGTCGCCGAGCTGCTTCACCTCAGCATCGACGAGAGCGGCGTGGGCCGGTGAGCCGCCGGTATCGATGAGAAGCAGCCCGTGGGTCCCGCGGACCACCGTCATCGTGAGATCGTCCTGCGGGTACCGCCGCGAGAACACGTCCGTTGCGATCTCGTTCCAGGTCACCCCGCCGATCCTTCCACGGCGCCAAACCCGGGTGAGGATCCTCCAACGGCCCTCGTTCACGAGAGGATCGGCTGCACACCAGCCCCGGAGGTATACTCAGAGTATGACCACTACGATCAAGGTGAGCGATGAGCTCCGCGACCGCCTCAAGGAGCAGGCGGCACGCGACGGACTCACGCTCGGCGCGCACCTCGCGCATCTCGCGGACGCGGAGGACCGCAGGTGGCGGCTGAACACCTTGAAGGCGGCGGTCTCCGCGTCGACGGCCGCGCAGGCCGACTCGCACGCTCGGGAGTCGGCGGAATGGGAGCGCACCGAGCTGACTGACACCCAGTCGTGACCGAGGCCGAACTCGCGCCCGGTGTCATCGCCTGGGCATCACTCGAGCCGGTTCGCGGCCGGGAGCAGGGTGGCCACCGGCCGGTGCTGGTCGTCGCCTCCGCCGGATACCTGGACGCGGTCACGACCCTCGCGATCGTGCTGCCGATCACGACCACTGATCGCGGATGGCCGAATCACGTCCGGGTCGACGGGCACAGCGGTCTCGATCAGCCGTCATGGATCATGACCGAGCAACCTCGAACCCTCTCACGTGACCGGCTCACGAGGATCTCGGGGGAGGTATCGAGCGACTGTCTCGGAGCAGTGCGGATGTGGCTGGGTGACTTCCTCGACCTCTGACCGCGTCCGGCACCCGACGTCATCCGCGACCTCCACGTCGCAAATGACGGATCGTCAGCGGGCGCCGTCCTACTCATACTCGCTCAGATTCCCCTGACCAGGCGGATGCCGTCCGCGATCTTCGAGAGGACTTAGCTGGGGACGTGGCACGTGCGCCGGTGCGTGGGGTCAACGAGCCTGCCGGCGTCTTCGTCGACACCCCGGACCCACACGACCCAGGCTGCGGGATCAGCATAGGCCCGGCGACGCCGGGACAGTCCGCGAGGTTCCTGCGAATATCTCGGCGGCTCTCGCGGTCCCAGACCGGCGTGGCGCCGACGGTCCCGCCGCCCCATTCGCACGGCGCTCGCCCTCGGTCGATACGATCGGGAGCGACCGTCCACTGGGCCACAGCACCCTCGAGCCGTAGGAGCAACGATGACCTCGAACACCTCGGAGACCTCACGTCCACTACGGGAGGAATCGAAGGCCACGCTCTTCGGCACTGCGCTCGTGCTCGTCATGGGCGGGCTGGTCATCGCCGCCGGCGCGATCCTGACGGTCGCCACGGTCATGCTGGGCGACACCGCGCTGCAGCTGCCGTAGGCGAGCCCCGAAGCTAGCGCCGCGGCGTCCAGCCCGGCGGCAGCGGCGCGTCGACCGCCGCGCGCTCGCGGTCGGCCGCCGCGGACCAGCCCTGCGCGGCATCCGTCGCCTCGAACCCGCCGCGCGCAACCCGGAAGCCGACGTCCTCGTGGTGCATGCGCGGCGCTCCCCCGCGGCGCACCGAGGCCCGCACACTCCAGGCGTCGTCGGCGAACCCGCCGCCGCGGAACACGCGGTACTCGTCGTATCGGGCAGGGTCGAGCAGGTCCCAGCACCATTCCCACACGTTGCCCAGCGTGTCGAACAGGCCGTTGAGGTTCGGCAGTTTGCCGCCGACGTCCTGCGGGGCGGTCACGCCGTCGGCGGCCGTCCATGCGATCTCGTCGAGCGGGCCGTAGTGCGGCGTCGTCGAGCCGGCGCGGCAGGCGAACTCCCACTCGGCCTCCGTCGGCAGGCGGAACCCGTCGGCGTCGACATGCCACGCGACGTCCTCACCGTCGAAGGTGTACGCCGGGTCGAGCCCCTCCCACTCCGACGCGGCATTGCAGAAGCGGATGGCTCGCAGCCAACTCACACCCGTGGCGGGCCTGCGCGGATGCGTCGCCGTCTCGCCCAGCAGCTCGGCGAGCTGCTCCTGCGTGACCGGGTACACGCCGATCTCGAACGGCTCGAGCTCGACGCTCCACCGCAGCTTCCGGCGCGCGTCGTGCATCGCGACGGTGCCGCCGTCGATGCGGGCCAGCTCGATGTCGGCGGTCATCGCGGCAGTCTCTCACGGGCCGCGCCCACGACCGGCACGATGTATCGTTCGACCGTGTGGGGTCGCCGGTACTTCGCCGTCCAGGCGTTCGCGGGCGGCCTGTGGTGGGTCGCCGTGTTCGCGTCGCCGCTCGTCCGCGAGGCGACACTCGGCAGCCTCGATCCCGTCCTCGTCGCGCTCGCCGACATCCCACTGTTCGTCGGCGGCAGCGCCGCGGCAGCGTTCGGGTCGCGAGCGGCCGCGATCGTCACGACCGGCTGGACCGCACTCGTCACGATCGGAATGACGCTGTATGCGACCGTGTCCACCGAAGCCGGGTGGGGCGCGATCCTGATGATCGGTGCCACCGGGGCGTCGGTGCTCGCGCTCTGCCTCATGGTCTTCGGTCGCGTCCCGACCGAGTGGCTGGTCGTATGGGGGCCGTTCGCCTTCCGACCCGCGGCGCCGCGCCGCTCGGCCGTTGCGCATCTCGCCGCGACCGCAGCTCAGATCGTGGTGTTCTGGGGCGTCTTCCTGGTCGTGGCACCGGTCGCGCTGGCGTGGTTCGAGCGCCGTTGGGGCCTCGAACTGCCGTTTCTCGACTCCGCCGCTCCCGCCGGGATCGCCGTGCTGCTCGTCGCCAGTGCGCTCGGGCTGTGGTCGGCCGCGGCGATGGCGTCCCTCGGCGGAGGCACCCCGCTCCCGGCCGCGATGCCGAACCGGCTCGTCATCGCCGGCCCGTACCGGTTCGTCCGCAACCCGATGGCGATGGCCGGTATCGCGCAGGGTGTCGCGGTCGGGCTGATCCTCGGCTCGTGGGTGGTCGTCGCGTACGCGATCGCGGGCTCGCTGGTGTGGAACTTCGCCGTGCGACCGCTCGAGGAGACCGACCTCGACGGGCGGTTCGGCGACGAGTTCCGTCGCTATCGGTCCGCGGTCGGATGCTGGTGGCCGCGCGCCTCCGCGTACGCCGCGGACATCGACGGCGGGGCCGGCGTCAGCCGCGCGGCGCCATCGCGCTGATCAGCTCGTACGCGACGTGCGACGCCGCGACGGCCGTCAGCTGCGCGTGGTCGTAGGCCGGCGCGACCTCGACGACGTCGGCGCCGACGATGCGCTTGTCGGCGAGCGCGCGGAGGATCCGCAGCAGCTCGCGGCTCGTGAGGCCGCCCGCCTCGGGCGTTCCGGTGCCGGGCGCGTGGGCGGGGTCGAGCACGTCGATGTCGATCGAGATGTAGAGCGGCGCGTCGCCGATGCGTGCGCGGATGCGCTCGATCACCGCAGCGACGCCGTGCTCCTCGATGTCCTCGCTCGTCGCGATCGCGAAGCCGAGCCGCGCGTCGTCGGCGAGGTCCTCGACGCCGTAGAGCGGGCCGCGCGTGCCGACGTGCATGCTCGCCGTGAGGTCGATGAGCCCCTCCTCCGACGCGCGCCGGAAGGGGGTGCCGTGCGTCACGGGGGCGCCGAAGTAGGTGTCCCACGTGTCGAGGTGCGCGTCGAAGTGCAGCACCGCGACCGGGCCGTGCTTCGCGTGCACCGCGCGGAGCAGCGGCAGCGCGATCGTGTGGTCGCCGCCGATGACGACCAGGCGATCGGCGCGGTCGCCGAGCGCCCGGGCGCCGGCCTCGACGTCGGCGACGGCCTCGTCGATGTCGAACGGGTTCACGGCGAGGTCGCCGGCATCCGCCACCTGCTGGGTCGCGAACGGCGAGACGTCCTGCGCGGGGTTGTACGGCCGCAGCAGGCGGGATGCCTCGCGCACGTGCGCCGGGCCGAACCGCGCGCCGGGGCGGTAGCTCACGCCGCTGTCGAACGGCACGCCGACGACCGCGATGTCGGCCCGCGGCACGTCCTCCAGGCGCGGGAGGCGCGCGAACGTGGCGATGCCCGCGAAGCGCGGGACGCGGCTGGCGTCGACTGGGCCGACTGGCGCGGATGCCGGCGCGGCGGCCGGCCCGGAGGTCGCCGCGGTCACCGACGCGGGCGCGGCCGCGGGTGAGGCGGTCGGGGCGGATGCCGCGGCATCCGGATGCTCGGGGTTCGAGGTGTGCATCTCGAGTCCTTTCGAAGTGCGGGAGTCGGAGGTCTGGTGGGCTCGAGGTCAGTCGCGCGGCTGCCGGACGTGCACGAGCCGGACGCCGCCCGCGGCGATCGCGTCGCGGATCGCGTCGCCGAGCCGGTCGACCTCGTCGACGCGCACCCCGGTCGCGCCGAAGGCGGTCGCGAGGGCGGCCCAGTCGGGCTGCACGAGGTCGACGCCGATCGGGCGGATGCCGCGGTCGAGCTCGTTCTGCTTGATCTCGGCGTAGCCGCCGTTGTCGACGCACACGATCGTCAGGTCGAGACGCTGCTCGACTGCGGTCATCAGCTCGTTGACGGCGAACATGAGCGCGCCGTCGCCGAGCACTGCGACCACGGGGCGGTGCGGCGCGGCGACGCGCGCGCCGATCGCCGCGGGCAGGCCGTAGCCGAGCGTGGCGTAGGTCGGCGTGTAGAGCAGGGAGTGCGGCCGCGAGCGACGCAGCACGTTGGCGAGTGCGAGGTAGACGATCTGCGACGAGTCCCCCGCGACGATCGCGTCGGCCGGCAGCGCGTCGACGATGCGCTCGGCGAGCGCGACGTCGTCGGGAGCGGTCTCCCGGATCTCGTCGGCGATCGCCCGACGGGCCACGGTGAGGTCGGGCGCAGGGCGCGCGTCACCGGGCAGCGCGGCGAGCAGCTCGCCGACCACCGCGGCGGTGTCGCCGACGATGCCGACGGTCGCCAAGAGGTTCTTGTGCAGCTGCACCGCCGAACGGTCGATGCGGATGACCCGCCCGCGCGCTTCGAGTCGCGGCGCCCACAGCTCGGCCTCGCCGAGCTTGGAGCCGAGCACCACGAGCACGTCGGCCGCCTCGGCGACCTCGCGGGCCGCGGCGAGCCGCAGGTTCGAGCCGAGCGAGAGCGGGTGGTGCTCGTCGAGCGTGCCCTTGCCGTTGAGCGTGGTCAGGACGGGCGCGCCGAGGCGTTCGGCGAGCGCGGTGACCTCGTGCACGGCGCGCGTCGCGCCGCCGCCGGCGATGATGACGGGCGACTCGGCTCGGGCGAGAAGATCGGCGGCCGCACGGACCGCCGCAGCCTCGCCGCGGTCCGGCGCGGGCGCCGGGCGCGCGGTCCGCGCCGAGGCGGGCACGTCGGCCGGCGCCTCGAGCACGTCGAGCGGGATCTCGATGTGGACCGGGCGCGGGCGCCCGGTGCGGAACAGTTCGAATGCGTCGTGCACGGCCTCGACGGCCTCCGCGGCGCTCCGCACGCGGCGCGACCACTCCGCGATGGCGCCGACCATGGCCGAGGCGTCCTTCGTCTCGTGCAGCGTGCCGACGTCGCGGAACTCGTCGCCCAGGGGAACGCCGGGTGAGAGGACGAGGAGCGGACGCGATTCGCAGAACGCGGTGCCGATCGCGCTCATCGCGTTCTGCAGGGCCGGTCCGGAGGTGGTGATGACGACCCCGGGCAGGCCCGTCTGCTGCGCCCAACCGTCCGCGCCGTAGCCGGAGCCCTGCTCGTGCCGGTTGGTCACGGCGTGGATGCCGAGCTCGGCGAGCGGCCGGTAGAACTCGAGGTTGTGCGTGCCCGGGATGCCGAAGATCGTCGTCACGCCGTAGGCGCGGATGGTCTCGAGGACCGCCCGGCCCGCGGTGTCGGCGTACTGATCGGCCGTCTCGTCGCGTGCATCGTCCATGATCACCATCGTCTCGTTCATGCCGGGACCGCCTCCTTCAGCGCCGCCGTCGGTGCGTCCTCCAGCACGTACCGCGGTTCGCCGCCGACCCAGGTCTGGAGCACCGCGATCTCGGCGATCCGCTCGGGCTCGACCGTCAGCGGGTCGTCGGCCAGCACGGCGAAGTCGGCGTACTTGCCGACCTCGAGCGAGCCGAGGTCGTCCTCGCGTCCGAGCGAGACGGCGCCCTCGTAGGTGTGCGCGCACAGCGCGGCGAGCGCCGAGATCCGCAGGTCGTCGGGGCCGAGCGAGTTGCCGCGTCGGGTCACCCGGGTCACGGCGGCCTGGACCGCCTCGAGCGGGATCGGGTCGGCGACCGGCGCATCGGACGAGATCGTCATCGGCACGCCTGCGCGCTCGAACTCGCCGAGCGGGTTGAACCGCTCGCCGGGGGTGCCGATCGCGTCCTCCACGCCCTCGCCCCAGTTGTAGTAGTGCTGCGGCTGATTCACCGGGCGGATGCCGGCTACCGCCATCCGCTCGATCTGCTCGCCGGTCGGCAGCCCGCAGTGCTCGATGCGGTGCCGTGCGTCGTCGTCGGGGCGCTCCGCGAGGGCGGCCTCGATCGCCGAGACGACCATCTCGATCGCGGTCGGCGACTGCGCGTGCGTCGCGGTCTGCAGGCCGGCGGCGTGCGCCTTCCGGATGAGCTCGGCGTACGCGGCGGGCTCGTGGTAGAGCTGGCCCGTCCGGCACGGGTCGCCGACGTAGCCGTCGGGGAAGTACGCGGTCCAGCCGCCGAGCGTGCCGTCGGCGTAGAACTTGATGCCCGCGAAGCTGAGGTGCGCGTTGCCGAACTGGCCGACGAGCCCCATCTCGAGGGCCTCGTCGAGCAGGTGCGAGAGCAGGTACATCGAGACGCGCAGCTCGAGCCGGCCGGCCTCGGCGAGCCGGAGGTACATGTCGAACTCGCGGCGCGACACCTGCGCATCGCCGATCGTGGTGACGCCGCCCGCGAGGAAGCGCTGCGTCGCGACGTCGAGCTGGCGGAGGTGCTCCTCGGGCTCGTCGCCGAGGTGGAAGTTCGGGCCGTGGTGGCCGACGTTCACGCCGTGCACGCCCGTGAGGATGTTGCACGCGGCATCCGACAGCTCGCCCGTGAGCTCGCCGTCGGCGTCGCGGAAGAACTCGCCGCCCGGAGGGTTCGGCGTCTCGCGGTCGACGCCGCCCTGCTGGAGCGTGAAGGAGTTCACGACGCCGCCGTGGCCGGAGGCGTTCATGAGGTACACCTCGCGGTCGGTCGCGACCTGGTCGAGCTCGAACCGGGTGGGATGCCGCTGCTCGACGAGGTTGCGGTGCTCGTACCCGTAGCCGCGCACCGGGCGCCCGGCCGGAAGGTCGGCCGCGGCATCCGCCAGCAGTGCCACGATCTCGGGGATGCTCGCCGCCTTCGCCGGCCCGCAGTCGACCCAGGTCATCATCTGCCCGTACATGAGCGGATGCGCGTGGGCGTCGACGAACCCGGGGACCACGACCGCGTCGCCGAGGTCGACGCGCTCGGGCGCCAGCCCGGCGGCGCCGGCCGCGGCCTCGCAGTCGGCCGACGAGCCGATCGCGAGGATGCGCCCGCGGTCGAGCAGCATCGCCGTGGCCGTGGTCGACGCGTCATCGACGGCGTGGATGGCGCGGGCCGTGATGATCCGGGGTCCGGCCTGGTCGGGCCGGTCGAAGGCGGCGAGTTTCCTCATGGCTGGCGGATCCCCGTGGTGTCGGTGCGGGCGGTGAACGACGCCGTGGCGGGCGCCTCGTCGGAGTGCTGCGGCGCGAGCCTCGTGCAGATCGCGGCGAGCACGGCCATGCCGGTGAACATCGCGATGACCGACCAGATGTCGCCCGTCCAGGCGATGAGCTGCGTCGCGAACCACGGCGAGAAGCCGGCCCAGATCGCCGCACCGACGCCGTACGACAGCGCGATCGAGGTGTACCTGGCCTGCGGCCGGAACATCTGCGCGAGGATCGCGGCGATCGGGGCGTAGGTGGCGCTCATCGCGATGCGCACGAGCGAGGCGAAGAGGAAGATGAGCGGCTCGACGCGGCCCGGCAGGATCAGCATGAACGGCGCGAACGTCAGGACCGAGGTCAGCAGGCCGAGGTACATGACGTTCTTCCGGCCCCACTTGTCGCCGAGCCAGGCGACGGGCAGGGTCACGACGAACTCGATGAAGGAGGCGATCGTCATCGCGTCGAGGATGACCTGCGAGCTGATGGAGATCGGCTCACCGGTCGCGTAGGCCGTGGCGAACGTCGTCGCGAGGTAGTAGCCGCCCGTCGAGATCGGCAGCAGGCCGATGCCGAGGAGGATCGGCTTCCAGTTGTTCCGCAGCGCGAACGCGAGCGGCATCGACTGCTTGCGGCCCTCGATCTTCTGCTCGAAGACGGGCGACTCCTCGACCCGGTACCGGACCCAGAGGCCGACGCCGATGAGGACGATCGAGAGCAGGAACGGGATGCGCCATCCGCCGTTCATGATGAAGTCGTCGCCGAAGCGCGACATGATCGCGAACACGCCCGAGGCGAGCAGCGCGCCGGCGGGGTTGCCGAGCTGCGTGAAGCCGCCGTAGAACGTCTTCGACTTCTCGGGCGCGTGCTCGACGCTCATGAGCACCGCGCCGCCCCACTCGCCGCCGACGGCGAGGCCCTGGAGCGCCCGCAGCAGGATCAGCAGGATCGGCGCCATGATGCCGATGGTCTCGTAGGTCGGGAGGCACCCGACGAGCACAGTCGCGACGCCCATGAGCAGCAGCGTGATGACGAGCGAGACGCGGCGGCCGAGCTTGTCGCCGATGTGCCCGAAGAGGATGCCGCCGAACGGCCGGACGAGGAAGGCGATGGCGAAGGTGGCGAACGCAGCGGCGGTCTCGGCGAGCGGATCCTCGCTCGGGAAGAACAGGGGGCCGAAGACGAGCGCCGCGGCGGTGGCGTAGACGTAGAAGTCGTACCACTCGATCGTGGTGCCGACGAATGCCGCGAGGCCGGCGCGCCTGGCCCTGCTGTGCGTTGTGGTCATGACCGCTCCTTTGCGGGTGGGTGGGGTGCCGTTCGGGCGGTGCCGATTCGGCGGGGCGACGCGTTGGATGCTACGAGCGGACGCCGGGCGCGGCAAGCGCGGAACTCCAGCGGACTGTTGCATCCGCTGGAGTTCTGTTCTCGAATGCGCGCAATCGACGCTTCGCGTCCTCTCACGGAGCGTCTACGCTGGCGATATGTCGACCTCTGCGAGCGATCGAAGGAATCTCGGCGAATCGGGCCGCGCATGGTGAATTTCGATGCGGAGCTGGTCCGGGCCCTGCAGGACGACGGACGCGCGAGCATCCACGACCTCGCGGCCGCGCTCGGACAGTCGCGCGCCGCCGTGTCGGGGCGCCTGCGCGCGATGCTCGCCGACGGCACCGTGCGCGTCGTCGCCGCGGTCGACCCCGAGTTCCTCGGCCAGAACGTGCTCGCCCACGTGTCGATCCGCACCGACGGCACGACCGAGCCCGTGGCCGAGCACCTGCGCGGCCTCGCGGAGACGGTGCTCGTCTCGGCGGTCGGCGGCGTGCACGACCTCGTCACCGAGATCCGCCTCGGGTCGATGCCCGCCCTTCACCACCTGCTCGCCCAGATCCGCGCACTGCCGGGCGTCGTCGACATCAACACGCTCATCTACTCGACGGTGATCAAGGGGTTCTTCGTCTCGGAGTACCGCGGCGGGCTGCGGATCGACGCGACCGACGCGGCGCTCATCGAGCAGCTGCAGCGCGACGGCCGCGCGAGCTTCCGGGCGCTCGGCGAGACCGTGCGGCTCTCGCCGTCGGCGGTCGCGACCCGGGTCGAGCGGCTCATCTCGGCGGGCGTCATCAAGATCAGCGCGGTCGAGGCGCGCGGCCTCGTGCACCGTCAGCTCTCGCTCGGCGTGGGCCTCAACCTCGCGGGCGACGACGAGGCGATCATCGCGGCGATCCGCACCTGGCGCGGCGTCGACTTCGCCGCCCGCACGCTCGGCCGGTTCGACCTCATCATGACCCTCGTCGAGCCGTCGGCCGGCGCCCTCTACGCGAGCCTCGAGCGCATCCGCGCCCTCCCCGGCGTCAGCCACACCGAGGCGTGGTTCCACCTCGCGGTGCTGAAGGAGGACTACGCGCGCACGCTCCGCGCGGCCGACGTGGTCGCGGCGGGCGGCGGCTGAGTCCTCAGCCGCAAGCGGCGAGGCCGCCCGTCGAGGTCAGCCGAGCGCGTCGGCGTAGCCGTTCGCGATGCCCGCGACCTTGTCGACGTACGACTCGAGGTGGTTGTACGAGAAGACGGCCCCGCGCCATCCCTCCGGGCTGGTCATCGGACCGGACGCGCACAGGTACCGGGCGGCCGCGTACGCGGCATCGTCGATCTGGCTCGGGTCGGCGACGCCGTCGCCGTTGGCGTCGGCGCCCCACTGCTCCCACGTCGAGGGGATGAACTGCATCGGCCCGACTGCGCGGTCCCACGTGGCGTCGCCGTCGAGGGCGCCGCCGTCGGTGTCGTGGATGGCGGCCACTCCATCGCCGTCGAGGGCCGGACCGAGGATCTTCGGCGTCACCTGCCCGCTGGCCTGGAGCTCCGAATCGCCGTGGCTGCCGTGACCCGACTCGACCGCGCCGATGGCCGCGATCGTCGTCCAGTCCACGCCGCACTGCGGCTCCTCCGCGGCGATCGCCACGTGCGCGAGCGCGTACGCTGCGAGCGCGCGAGCGGGGATGCCGGTCGCGTCGGACACGACCGAGAGCCAGTCGCCCTCGACCACGGGCGCAGCCTCGACCTCGGGTTCGGGCTCGACGAGGGGTGCGACCTCCGAGCCGGTCACGGCGTTCGGGTCGTCGGCCGCCTCCGTACGGGCAGCCGCATCCGCGTCGCCGTCGGACGTCGACGAGGTCACCGGCGGCAGCGGTGCGCCCCGGCCGGCCGCCGACGGTGCGGCGAACCCGCCGGGCTTCGCCGCGACGCCCCAGACGGTCACCGCGAAGACGGCGCCGACCACGAGCGCGACGACCGCGGTGACGAGTCCGAGGTAGCCCGCCACCTGGAGGAGGACCTCTCGTGCGGACGGCCTCGACCTCGGCTCGCGCCGGTCGTCGCCGGTCGCGTCGTCGTCCCAGGTCATCGGTTCGCAGCTCCGTTCGGGCGATGGATCGTGGTTCGTGCCCGTCGGGTCGGCCTCGTCGTCGTGTGCCGGAGCATCGCGCCGCGACCCGTCCGCTCAGACTACTCGCGCACCGCGCACCCCCGCCTGAGAAGGTGCCGGACGTCCGGCCACGAGGCATCCGTCTCGATTTCGGTATTCAGTGTTGCTATCTACCGGTACTCATGCTTACTATGTACCAGTACTCAGCAACACTGAATAGTCGAGGAGCGGCGATGGGCAAGCAGGCGACCGAGATGCTGAAGGGCACGCTCGAGGGCATCGTCCTGGCGATCCTGTCCGGCAGGCCGGCGTACGGCTACGAGATCACCTCGTGGCTGCGCGAGCAGGGCTTCACCGACATCGCCGAGGGCACCATCTACGCCCTGCTCGTGCGCATCGAGCAGCGCGGGCTCGTTGATGTCGAGAAGGTGCCGTCCGAGAAGGGGCCGCCACGCAAGGTGTACTCCCTCAACGCGCGGGGCCGCGACTCGCTCGACGAGTTCTGGAGCACCTGGAGCTTCCTCGCCGCGCGCATCGAACAGCTCCACGGCATCCGGCATTCCGTCGGCGCCGACGAGCTCCCCGAATCAGACCAGTCCAATGAAGAGGAGAAGTGACCATGGCCGCGAAGTGGATCGAAGCGCTCACGGGCTCACTCGAGCAGAAGAAGCAGTACCGGCAGTACAAGGCGCGCGTCGCCGCGCTCCCCGAGCCCTACGCCGCCGCCGCGAAGGCATTCGAGCGGTACTTCATGGTCAACGGGGGCATCACCGACGGCGACACCCTCGTCACCATGCTCGGCGACTTCGCCGACCTCTGGGAGCGCGCGGCGGCCGACGAGACGCCCGTGAGCGACATCGTCGGCGACGACCCGGTCGCCTTCGCCGAGGCCTTCACCGAGGCCTACGTCGGCACGCGCTGGATCGACAAGGAGCGCGACCGCCTCACCAAGACCATCGAGGACCTCGAGGGGAAGGACGACCGATGACCACCGCAACCCAACCCGCCGCCCCGCGGCCGGGCGCACCGGCCGTACCGGCCGTCCGCGTGCAGGGCGTCGAGAAGTCGTTCAAAGACGTGCACGTGCTGAAGGGCGTCGACTTCGACGTCGAGAAGGGCAGCATCTTCGCCCTGCTCGGCTCGAACGGCGCCGGCAAGACGACGCTCGTGAACATCCTGTCGACGCTGTTGAAGGCGGATGGCGGGACCGCCACCGTGCAGGGGTTCGACGTCGCGGAGTCCCCCGGCGACGTGCGCCGCTCGATCAGCCTCACCGGGCAGTTCGCGGCGGTCGACGAGGTGCTCACCGGCCGCGAGAACCTCGTGCTCGTCGCGCGGCTCCGCCACCTGGAGGACCCGGGGCGCATCGCCGACGACCTTCTCGCCCGCTTCTCGTTGACCGACGCCGGCGACCGCCGGGCGGCGACGTACTCGGGCGGCATGCGCCGGCGCCTCGACATCGCGATGAGCCTGATCGGCGACCCGCCGGTCATCTTCCTCGACGAGCCGACGACCGGGCTCGACCCGCAGGCGCGCATCGAGGTGTGGCAGACCGTGAAGGCGCTCGCCGACGGCGGCACGACGGTGCTCCTCACCACCCAGTACCTCGACGAGGCCGAGCAGCTCGCCGACCGGATCGCGATCCTGCACGAGGGCGTGATCATCCGGAACGGCACGCTCGCCGAGCTCAAGCGCCTCCTCCCGGCGGCGAAGGTCGAGTACGTCGAGAAGCAGCCGAGCCTCGAAGAGGTCTTCCTCGCCCTGGTCGGCGAGAAGACCACGAAGGAGTCACGATGACCGCCCACGTCCTCAGCGACACCCGCGTCCTCACCGCGCGATCGCTGACCCACATCGTCCGCAGTCCCGACACGATCATCACGACCGCGGTCACGCCGATCGCGCTGATGCTGCTGTTCGTGTACGTGTTCGGCGGCGCCATCCAGACCGGCGGCACGGAGTCGTACATCGACTACATGCTCCCCGGCATCCTGCTCATCACGATCGCGTCGGGCGTCGCGTACACCGCGTACCGACTGTTCCTCGACCTGCAGGGCGGCATCTTCCAGCGCTTCCAGTCGATGCCGATCGCGAGGTCGAGCGTGCTCTGGGGGCACGTGCTCACCTCGCTCGTCGCCAACCTGGTGTCGGTCGCGATCGTCATCGGCGTCGCCCTCATCATGGGGTTCCGCACCGGGGCATCCGTCGGCGCGTGGCTCGCAGTGATCGGCATCCTGGTCCTGTTCACGCTCGCGCTGACCTGGATCGCCGTGATCGCGGGCCTCTCGGCGAAGACCGTCGACGGGGCGAGCGCATTCAGCTACCCGCTGATCTTCCTGCCGTTCATCAGTTCGGCGTTCGTGCCGACCGATTCGATGCCGGGGCCCGTCGCCTGGTTCGCCGAGAACCAGCCGGTCACCTCGATCGTCGACACCACGCGAGCGCTGTTCGCCGGCCAGCCCGTCGGCACCGACATCTGGGTCGCGCTCGCGTGGCTCGTCGGCATCATGGCCGTCGCGTTCGCGTTCGCGATGCGCATCTACCGGCGCAAGGCGGCGTAGGCGTCGCCCAGCTGAGTTCGCAGGAGAATCCGGTCGATGGGACCCACCCGGGGACCATCGACCGGATCTTCCTGCGTATTCGACCCGGGTGCCGGGCGCGAGCGCCGCGGCGAGACGGCGAGCGGATGACTCGGGGCGCGGGCCCCGAGGCATCCGTCGTCTGCTCGGCCGCCCGACCGGCGGGTCGTCAGTCGAACGCGGCCGCGGTGTCGCGCGGGTACGCGCCGCCGGCGAGCTTCACGAGCCGGGCGTGCGCGTACTCGCACACGAGCGCGTGCCGGTAGACCATGCGCGGCACGTCGACGTTGGAGTCCATCCAGAGGCTCATGCCCGCGAGCTTCCAGTGGCGGAACGTGTCGTCGTCGGTGACGAGCGCGAGGATCTCGAGGAACGAGTCGTCGAAGCGGATGGAGTGCACCGCGCGGCGGTACTCCTCGACCGTGAGCGCCATCGAGAACGGGACGTTCATGAAGCAGAGCGCGGTCTGGATGTCGAGCCGGAGCAGCCGGCGGCGACCGCGCTCGGCGTCGAGCGGCGGCACGTCGAGCTGCGAGAAGTCGAGCGTCTCTGGCTTCACGAGCGGTACGTCGTCGAGCGCGATGAGCACGTCGTAGACGTTGACGTCGTGCTCGACGACCGCCTGGTCGCCGAGTCCGGAGAGCGCCTCGGGCCGGAGCGTCACGGGCTCCATGTCGACCGGGGTGTTCCGGATGATGAAGTTCACGAGGTTCGTCTCGACGACGAAGTGCCGGATCAGCAGGTCGACGGCGTCGGGCGAGACGAACCGCCGGAGGAACCACACGCACAGGACGTCCATGGTGTGCAGCGGCATCCACCGGAACGGCAGCACGCGCTTCACGACCGAGATGAGCGCGACGAGCACGCGCGAGACGATCCGCGCGATCGGGTAGAGCCACCGCCGCGACAGCCGCCGCTGGTCGTTGATGATCTGCCGGACGAGCGCGCGGTCGAGCGGCACCGACGGGTCGGCGTAGACCGCCTGCCACATGCTCGGGTCGGAGCGGACGTATTCGGGGACCCGCGGCACCTGCACCTTCGGCACCTTCGGCAGGCTCGGCACCTTGGGCACGTCAGCGGTCCAGCTCTTCGAGCTGCAGCGCGTAGAGCCGCGCGACCACCTCGGCGCAGCGCACGATCTCGTCGGCGGCCGCGTCGTCGATGATGCCCGAGTCGAGGATCGCCTCGAGGTCGCCGGTGTGCGCGCCGTCGGCCTCCTGGTGGTACTGCATGAAGTGCACCTGGTTGTCGGCGAGCCCGAGCACCTCCTGGAACCGCGCGGCCCAGCCCGCTGCGCGCTTCGCGCCGAGGCCCTCGATGATGAACATCGCGCCGAGCAGCCCCACCGGGTTCGGACGATCGGCGTAGGTGAACATGTAGCCCGACAGCGCCTCGGAGCCGAGGTTCTTCCGGCCGGCGCGGAGCTCGTCGAGCGACCCGCCGATCGCGACGTAGTCGCGCTCGAGCATGAGGTAGTCGCGGTGCTCCTCCTCGGCGTGCTTGATCGCCGCCGCGCGCAGCGTGAAGTGGTCGATGTCGAAGTTGGATGCCGCGCGGCTGATCCACGGCGAGCCGTCGACGACCTGCTGGCGCAGGTTGAAGAGCAGCCGCCTGTAGTCGTCGATGGTCACGGTGCCCTCGTCGAGCGCGCGGAGGATCGGCACCCGGTCGAGGCGCTCCTCGAGCTCGATCCACACCTCGGCGAGCCGGTCGGAGAGCGCGGCGGGGCCGGCGGGCGAGGGCGCGCCCGAGGCATCCGTCATCGCGGTCTCGGCAGCGGCGGGTGCGGGCGTCGTCGTGTCGGTCGTCATGTCGAGGCTCCTTGCTGATCGGGTGGGGCGACCACGGTGAGGTGGGCGAAGGCGAACGAGAAGCGCCCCGATTCGGGGACGGCGAGCAGGATCGTCTCGCCGGGCGCGAACCGGCCGGTGCGCCACGCCTCCTCGAGGGCGATGAAGATGCTGGCGGCGCCCGTGTTGCCGCAGGTCTCGAGGTTCGAGAACCAGCGGTCGGTGTCGAGCGTCGGGATGCGCTTCCGGAGCCCGTCGAACGCGAGGTCGCGGAACGCGTTCGTGCTGTAGTGGCAGACCACGTGGTCGAGGTGGCTGACATCGACGAGGCCGATGTCGACGAGCTGCTCGAACTCGCGGAGTCCCGCGCCGGCGAGGTCGTCGAGCACGCTCACGTCCTGTCTCAAGACGAACATCCCGGATGCCTCGGCGTCGCCGATCCCGACGTCCTGCCAGGTGCGGCCGACCTCGGGTTCGAGCCCGTCCATGCCGGCACGCATGCACACGTCGTGCTCGTGGGCGAGCGAGACGTGCCGCACCCAGTCGACGCGGAGCGACGGCCGGGAGGGGTGCGGCTGGAACTCGACGACCACTGCCCCTGCGCCGTCGGAGAGCATCCAGCGGAGGAAGTGGGAGTCCATCCCGGCGCGGATGCCGTCGAACCGGCGCTGTCGGAGGCTGCGACTCGCGAGCTCGGACCCCACGACCGCGACGCGCGGGTGCTCGCCGAGCTTCACCTTGCTCACGGCCGCGTCGAGCGCCTGAAGGCTGGAGGCGCACACGCCCGACGCCGACAGCAGCTGCATCGGCCCGCCGCCGAGTCGGCCGTGCACCATCGACGCGAAGCCCGGCACGAGCACGTCGCCGATCGTCGTCGCGGTCGCGAGCATGCGCAGGTCGTCGGGGCGGATGCCGCGGTCGTCGAGTGCCGCGCGGAGCGCCTTGACGGCGAGCTCCTCGTTCAGCTCGGTCGGTTCGCCGTCGTCGTCGAGCGCGTAGTGCCGCTGCCGGATGCCGTTCTGCTCGAGGATCATGCCGCGGATGCGCGCGGTCACCGGGTCGTCGCCCCCGAGTCGCGCCACGATGCCGTCGTTGTCGACCGGATCGCCCGGAAGGTACCGGCCGAAGCCGGTGAGGTACGCAGACGCCGTCGTGCCCATGGGATGACAGTAGGGCACGGGGGTGTCATGGGCGTGGCACCCGTCCACGGGACATCCTGCACGATGCGAGCGGCGACTCGCACGCACGGTGCGCGATGATGTTCGGGGGCCCGCGACCGTGCCGGCGCCCGACCACGGAGGGCATCGTGAAGCGCATCGGATTCCTGTCGTTCGGACACTGGTCGAACTCGCCCGGCTCGCAGACGCGATCGGCGTCCGACGTGCTGCTGCAGTCGATCGACCTCGCGATCGCGGCCGAGGAAGTCGGTGCCGACGGCGCGTACTTCCGCGTGCATCACTACGCCAACCAGCTCGGCAGCCCGTTCCCGCTGCTCGCGGCGGCCGGAGCGAAGACGAGCCGGATCGAGCTCGGCACCGGCGTGATCGACATGCGCTACGAGAATCCCCTCTACATGGCGGAGGATGCCGGCGCGGCCGACCTCATCTCCGGCGGCCGGCTGCAGCTCGGCGTCTCGCGCGGGTCGCCCGAGCAGGTCATCGACGGCTACCGGTACTTCGGCTACGCCGCCCCTGAGGGTTCGACCATGGCCGACGTCGCGCGGAACAACACGACGGTGTTCCTGCAGGTGATCGACGGTGCGCGCTTTGCCGAGCCGAACCCGCGCCCGATGTTCCCGAACCCGCATCCCGGCCCGCTCGGCATCCAGCCGCAGTCGCCCGGGCTCCGCGACCGCATCTGGTGGGGCGCAGGGTCCGACGCGACCGCCGTGTGGGCGGCCGAGCAGGGCATGAACCTCATGAGCTCGACGCTCAAGGAGGACGAGTCGGGCGAGCCATTCCACGTGCAGCAGCGCAAGCAGATCGAGGCGTACCGCGCCGCCTGGGCGGAGGCCGGGCACGAACGAGAGCCGCGGGTCTCGGTGAGCCGGTCGATCTTCGCGATCGTGAACGACCTGGACCGCAGGTACTTCGTCGGCGGCGGCGACCGGTCCGACCAGTTCGGCGTGATCGACGACTTCCGCGCCGTCTTCGGCCGCAGCTACGCCGACGAACCCGACGCGCTCGTCGAGCAGCTGCGGGAGGACGAGGCGATCGCGGCCGCCGACACGCTGCTGCTCACGGTGCCGAACCAGCTGGGCGTCGACTACAACGCCCACGTGCTCGAGTCGATCCTGACCCACGTCGCACCCGCGCTCGGGTGGCGGTGAACGGGCTTCCCTGAGCACTGCCCCGCGACGACAGTCGATCCGAGGGCTGGACCGTTCGATAGTTCACATGCAAAACTACTTGCAGCGCGCCGACGTGGTCGCGCAGTCAGGAGCACAGCACCGTGAACGTCGTCATCGTCGGAGCCGGCATCGCCGGGCTCGCCACGGCCCTCAGCCTCGAGGCCGCCGGCATCCGCGACATCCGCATCTTCGAGCGCGCCCCCGAGATCCGCGGTCTCGGGGTCGGCATCAACCTGCTCCCGCACGCCGTGCGCGAGCTCACCGAGCTCGGCGTCGCCGACCGCATCGAGGCCCTCGGCGTCGGACCGTCACGGCTCGCGTACTACAACCGGCACGGTCAGCCGATCTGGTCCGAGCCGCGCGGGCTCGACGCGGGATACCGGTGGCCGCAGCTGTCGGTGCACCGCGGCCGCCTGCAGCTCGCCCTGGTCGACCTCGTGCGCGAGCGGCTCGGCGACGTGATCGAGACCGGCCACCGCCTGGTCGGCGTGTCCGAGGGTGCGGATGCCGCTACCGCGACCTTCGAGACGGCGTCAGGCGCCGTGGATGCCACGGGCGACATCGTGATCGGCGCCGACGGCATCCACTCGGCGCTGCGCGCCATCCGCTACCCCGCCGAGGGCGCACCGCCCTGGAGCGGCCTCACGCTGTGGCGGGGCACCGCGGTGATCCCCGGCTACCTCGACGGGCGGACCATGATCATGGCCGGCGACGGCGACCAGAAGTTCGTCGCCTACCCGCTGGGCGCGCCCGACGCGGACGGCCGGCAGCGCGTGAACTTCATCGCCGAACGCCGCGGCGAGGGCTCACCCGACGCCGACTGGAACCGCGCGGTCGACCCGGCGCCGATCGTCGAACTGTTCCGCGACTGGCGGTTCGACTGGCTCGACGTGCCCGCCGCGATCGCGGCCGCCGACGAGATCCTGGAGTACCCGATGGTCGACCGCGACGCCCTCCCGCAGTGGACCTTCGGCCGCACCACCCTCGTCGGCGACGCGGCCCACGCCATGTACCCGAACGGCTCCAACGGCGGATCGCAGGCGATCCTCGACGCGCGCACCCTCGCGTTCCACCTCGCGACCGCCCCGACCATCGCCGCAGCGCTCGACGCCTACGAGGCCGACCGGCGACCGGCCACCGCGAAGCTCCTCGAGATGACCCGGCAGACCGGCCCCGAACGGGTGATGCAGCTCGCGTACGAGCGCGCGCCCGAGGGCTTCGCCGACATCCACGACGTGATCCCCGCGGACGAACTGGCCGAGATCGCCGCCGCGTACAAGCGCGCTGCGGGCTTCCACCCCGACGTCCTCAACTCGCGGGCGTCGATGAGCGTCGAGGCTGCCGCCCGCGACGCGCAGGCGACGTCATGAGCTTCGACGCCGCCCGGCTCGCCGCCGTCATCTCCCCGCTCCGGCGCGCGCTCCTCGGTGCCGCACGCCGCCGCGAGGGACTGCCCGACCTGCCTGACGCGCAGATCGAGGTCATCCGCGCGCTCCCCCGCGGCGCGGTCGTGTCGCCGAGCGAACTCGCCGAGTCACTCGGCCTCGGCCGCCCGACCGTCAGCAACCTGCTGAACCGCATGGAACGCGACGGCCTCGTCGCCCGCACCCCGCGGGCCGGCGACGGACGCGGCGTCGACGTCGTGGCCTCGGCCCAGGCCCTCGACCTGTTCGTCCGCTTCGACCGGGCCTCGGCCGCGATCGTCGCGGACGCGGCATCCGCCCTGCCCGCCGACGACCTCGCCGCCCTCGACGCCGCACTGCCCGCGCTCGAGCGGCTGCGCGACATCCTGGTCGAGCTCCGGCACGGCGACGGCGACGCCGAGACCACGGCGACGGATGCCCCGAGCCCGGGCGACACGACGGCGGGCGAGGCGACGGGGGCGCGAGCATGACCGATCAACCCGCACCCCCCGTGCCCGCGCTCGCGGCGGCCTTCGACGTCGTCGTCCACGTCGGCGCCGTCGACGACTACGGCGCGACCCGCGCCGGCCACCGTCGCGTCATCTCGATCACCGGCGGGCGGGTCACCGGCTCGATCACCGGCGAGATCCTGCCCGGCGGCGCCGACTGGCAGCTCGTGCGACCCGACGGCACGCTCGAGATCGACGGACGCTACTCCGCGCGCACCGACACCGGCGACCTGCTCTACCTCCAGGTCGCCGGCGTGCGCTCCGGCGAACCGGCTGTGCTCGAATCGCTGCTCCGCGGCGACCCGGTCGACCCCTCGGCCTACTACTTCCGCACCGCCGTCACGATCGAGACCTCCGCCCCGCATCTCGCGCACCTGCAACGCTCCGTGTTCATCGCCTCGTGCATCCGCGACGCCGACACCGTCCGGTACACCGCCTACCGCGTGACCTGATCCCGGAAGCCCACGAGGCCCGCCCCCGAGATCGGGGACGGGCCTCTCGCGGTCGCCCGACCGTCAGTCGGCGGCGACGCGCTCGTGCACGTCGACCGGGGTGAGCGCGCCGAAGCGCGCCTCGACGTCGCGCGCGGCGGCCAGCGCGACATGATCGCGGTTGCGTCCGGCGATGAGCTGCACGCCGGTGGGGAGGCCGTCGTCGTCGAGCCCGGTCGGCACCGCGACCGACGGCAGACCGAGGAAGTTCACGGCGACGAGCAACCGGTGGTCGCGCCAGAGCTGCGTCGTCGCCGCCGGTCCGGACAGGTCGAAGCCGACCCGCGGCATCCGCCGCGCGGAGACCGGCCCGAGCACGATCGGGTACTCGACCTGGAAGGCCTCCCAGGCGGCCGCGACCTGCACGCGTCGGGCCCAGGCGCCCGCGTACTCCTCGACGGTCTCGAGCAGGTGCGTCTCGCTCGCGTTGTCGAGGAAGTAGCGAGTCGACCCCTCGCTGAGCGGCGCCGGCAGCCCGCCGGGCCGGAACGCCCCGACCATCTCGGTCGACGAGAGCTGTCGCCAGCTGGTCGCGGCCTCCTCGAGCAGCGGCGGCTCGGCGTCGACGAGCTCCCACCCGGCGTCGGCGAGCGCCTCGGCGGCACGATCCACGGCCGCCGAGACCTCGGGGTCGACGCCCCAGCCCAGGGGGTCGCGCACGACCGCCGCCCGGCGCGGCCCGTCGTACGACGTCGGGTGCGGGATCGTGATCGCCAGCGGGTCGCGGCCGTCGGCGCCGTGCATGAGCGAGAAGGCGAGGTCGAGGTCGTCGACCGAGCGCGCGATCGGGCCGTTCACGGCGAAGTGAGCGAGCGTCAGCGAGACGGGCTCGTCCGCTGCGGTCGGTGCGGGGATGCGTCCGGCCGAGGGACGTAGGGCGCAGACGCCCGCGGCGTAGGCCGGGAGCCGGAGCGAGCCTCCATAGTCGTTGCCGAGCCCGAGTGGCGCCATGCCGGTCGCCACCGCGACCGCGTCGCCGCCGCTCGAACCGCCGGCAACGCGATCGGCGTCCCACGGGTTCCGCGTGCGGCCGAAGAGGTCGTTGTCGGTGTCCCAGCGCAGCCCGAAGTCGGGCATGTTGCCGCGCGCGATCGGGATGGCGTCGGCGTCGAGCAGGCGCCGCACCATCGTCGCGTCGACGGGCGGCACGGCCTCGGCGAGGAACGTCCAGCCGTGCGTCGACGCCGACCAGGTGAGGTCGATGTTCTCCTTGACGGTGAACGGCACGGCCGCGAGCGCGCCGAGCTCCTCGCCCTCGGCACGGCGACGGTCGAGTTCGGCCGCGACTGCCCGCGCCCGCTCGTCGAAGACGATGGTCGCGGCGCCGACGGCGGGGTTCACCTCGGCGATCCGCGCGAGATGCGCGTCGATGATCCGGGCAGCGGTCACCTCTCCCGAGTGGAACAGGCGGGCGAGTTCGCGCGCGTCGCAGCGCCAGAGCGGTCTCTCATTCATGCAGGTCTCCTCGACGGATGGTACGCGTCGCGGCGGTCGCGACGGTGGGAAGCGGTGTCGTCCGGGCGGCGGCCAGGCGCCGACGCGGCACCCAGCCCTCACGCGGAATCGAGTCGAGGAGCGTCCGCGTGTACTCGGCCTGGGGCCGATCGAGCACCTCGGCGATCACGCCCTGCTCGACGACGGCGCCCGCGCGCATGACGACGACGTGGTCGCAGAGCCGCCGGACGGTCTCGAGGTCGTGCGAGATCATCAGCAGCGCGACCCCGGTCTCGCGGCGGATGCCGTCGAGCAGCGTCAGGATCTCGACCTGGGTCGTCACGTCGAGCGCCGAGACGGCCTCGTCGAGCACGAGGATCTCGGGCTCGGCGGCGAGCGCGCGGGCGATCGCGACGCGCTGCAGCTGGCCGCCCGAGAGCGCCCGCGGGCGCCGTTCGGCGAGCGCGACATCGAGGCGCGCCGTACCGAGCAGCGCGTCGACGCGTTCCCGCAGCTCCGCGCGCCGCAGCCCGGGTCGGTGCACGCCGATCGCCTCGGCGAGGGTCTGGCCGACGGTCCTCCGCCGGTCGAGCGACTGGTAGGGGTCCTGGAAGACCATCTGCGCGACCCGCGCGCGGCGCCGGCGCTCGGCCGCACCTCGCGCGGGCCGCGACCAGTCGTCGCCCATGACGGTGACGGTGCCGGCATCCGCCGTCTCGAGGCCGCAGACGATGCGCGCCGTCGTGGACTTGCCCGAGCCGCTCTCGCCGACGATGCCGAGCGCAGACCCCGCACGCAGCTCGAACCCGACGCCGTCGACGGCGGTGAACCGGTCGGTGCCGAAGCCTCGCTCCGAACGCACGGAGAACACCTTGCGCAGGTCCTTCACGGCGAGGACGGGCGCGGCCGCGCCGGTCGTCGAGTCCGCCCCGGCGCCGCGCTCCTCCTCGGGCAGCGCGGCCGCCATCAGGCGCTTCGTGTACGGCTCCGAGGCATCCGCCCGCATCGTCGACGCGCGCAGCGTCTCGATCACCCGACCGTGCTGCATCACGGCGACGCGGTCGCAGACGGCACCGGCGAGCGCGAGGTCGTGCGTGATGAAGAGCATCGCGAGGTCGCGGTTCCGCCGGAGGTCGGCGATGACGGCCATCACCTCCTCTTGCGTGGTGACGTCGAGCGCGGTCGTGATCTCGTCGGCGAGGAGGATCCGCGGATCCATGGCGAGGGTCGACGCGATCATCACGCGCTGGAGCAGGCCGCCCGACAGCTCGCCGGGCCGCTGGCGGAGGCGCCGGGACGGGTCGGGGATGCCGACCTCCGCGAGCAGGTCGGCGGCTCGCGCGGCAGCCGCGTCGGGCTTCGCACCGGCGACGGAGACGAGGGCCTCCGTCATGAAGTCGCCGATCGTCCGCAGCGGGTTCAGGTGCGCACGCGGCGACTGGAACACCATGCCGATCCGTCGAGCGCGGAGGTCCCGCAGTCGCGACGACGGGAGGGCGGCGAGGTCCTCGTCCTCGATGCGGATGGCGCCGCCGGTCGAGAAGCCCTCGGGGAGCAGCCCGGCCACCGCCCTGGCCGACAGGGTCTTGCCCGAGCCCGACTCGCCCACGAGGCCGACCGCCTCGCCGGGCGCGACCCGGATCGTGCAGTCGTGCACGAGCGTGCGCGCCTCGCCGTCGATCGCGGCGCGCACCGAGAGCCGGTCGAGTTCGAGCACGGGTGCGGTCACGGGGCCGTGGACGGATGCGGTCACGGGGCCGTGCACGGGTGCGGTCATCGGTCTCCTCCTTCGGCCCAGGCGGTCACGCGCGCGCCGAGGATGTTCACGGCGAGCACCGTGATCACGACGAACGCCGCGGGGATCACGGCCTGCTCGGGTGCGCCCGTCAGCAGCGCGGGCTGCCCGCTCGCGATCATCACGCCCCAGTCGGATGCCGGCGGCTGCGCGCCGAGGCCGAGGAAGGAGATCGCGGCGAGGTCGAGCATGGCGTACCCGAACCCGACGGTCGCCTGCGCGAAGAGCGCGGGGAGGAGGGCGGGCACGAGGTGGCGGAAGCAGATCGCGGCGCCGCCCACTCCCTGCACGCGGAGCGCCGCGACGTAGGGCTTGGCGAGCTCCTGCCGAGCGAGCGCGCGGATCAGCCGGGCGACGAGCGGCAGGTACGCGATCGAGAGCGCGACCGCCGGTGCCAGGAGCCCCTTGCCGAACATCGCCACCGCGAGCACCGCGAGGACGAGCCCGGGGATCGCGAACAGCACTTCGATGAGGCGGGACGAGACCGCGTCGACGGCGCCGCCGAACCAGGCTGCGCCGATCGCGATCGCGGCGCCGAGCACGCTCGAGATCGTCACGACGACGATCGGGCCGAGGACGCTCGGCCCTGCCCCGACGAGGACCCGGGAGAGGATGTCGCGCCCGAGGTCGTCGGTCCCGAACGGGTGGGCGAGCGTCGGCGGACCGGAGATCGGCCCGACGTAGAGCGCATCCGGGTCGTAGGGCGCGAGCACCGGGCCGAACACGGCCATGACCGCGATGCCGAGCATCACGATCGACGCGGCGACGACGAGCGGATCGCGCCTCGCCGCGCGGCGGAGCGCGGTGGACACGCGTCCGCCGGCGAGTTGGGCGACGCTCATGCGGTCCTCCTGGGCTTGACGCTGTCGGGGTCGATGATCGCGATCGCGACGTCGGCGAGCGCGTTGAGCACCACGAACACCACGACGAGCAGCAGCGAGATGACCTGCACGACGGGCACGTCCTTGCGTGCGGCGGCCTCGGTGAGCAGCGAGCCGAGTCCGCCGATGCCGAACGCCTGCTCGGCGATGGCCGACACGGCGAACAGGCCCGCGACGGTCGCGCCGGAGACCGCGAGGATCTGCGGCGACGCGTTGAGGAAGACGTGGCGCCGGAAGATCCGTGCGCGCGGGATGCCGCGGACGCGCGCCGTCTCGACGTGCTCCGAGTGCAGCTGGCCGACGACCGCGCCGCGCGTGATCCGGCTGAGGTACGCGATGTAGAGCACCGCGAGCGAGATCGCCGGCAGCGTGAGGTGGTACAGCTCGTCGAGAAATCCCTCGCCCGCGCCGTACACGGGGAACCAGCCGAGTACCCGCGCGAAGATCCAGATGAGGAGGATCGCCACGACGAAGGTCGGGAGCGCCATGCCGATCGACGTGGCGATGAGCACCGCCCGGTCGGCGATCCTCCCGCGCGTCGCCGCGACGATGCCCGAGCCGACGCCGAAGACCGCGATGAGCACGACCGCATAGGCGACGAGGAGCACCGTGATCCCGACGCGCGGGGCGATCAGGTCGACGACATCGGTCCGGTAGACGTACGAGGTGCCGAGGTCGCCCGTGAACACGCCGCCCGCCCAGTGCAGGTACTGCAGCCACACGGGGTCGTCGAGGTGGTGCTCGGCCCGGATCGCCGCGATCATCTCGGGCGTCGGCCGCGTCCCGCCGGCGAACGCCGAGACCGGGTCGCCGGGCGTGAGCAGCACCGCGCAGAAGATGACGACGCTGGACAGGAACAGGGTGAGCGTCAGGCTCCCCAGCTGCCTGGCGAGTTGCACCAGCACACGTGGATTCATGTCTGCCCCCGTCCCGTCCAGCGTCGTCGCATCACTCGGCCCCGAGGTGGAGCGCCCAGGGGCTGCTGTACGCCGCGACCGAGGTCGTGGCGCCGGTGAGCCCGTCGTTCAGGAACGTGAGGTGGTACGCGCCGGCCAGTGTCACCTGCAGCTGGTCGGGCGCGAAGACCTCCTGCGCGGCGATGAACGCATCGGCGGATGCCGCGGGGTCGAGCGTCGTGCGCGCGACCTGGAGCTCGCCGGTCACCGCCTCGTTCGAGTACTCGCTCCAGTTGAAGAATCCGCCGAGATCGGGCGGCAGCAGGAACTGCTGCGCGTAGCCCAGCACGCCCGGGCTGTCGAGGTAGCCCGCGGTCGCCACGAAGTCGATGTCCTCGCGCGCCGCCGGGTCGAAGAAGATCTCCGTGAAGTCCGCGGGCTGGCGCTCGTCGATCTCGACGGTGAGCCCGAGCTGCGCGCCGGCGGCCTGGATGATCGCGGCGGTCTGCGCGAGTTCCTTCGCTCCGGCGGGGATCGCCACCACGAGCGGCACGGAGAGGTCCTCGCCCGACCCGTCCACGAGCGCCTTCGCGGCCTCGACGTCGAACTCGATGTCCGGCAGCGCCGCGTAGGCGTCGGTGTACTGGTCGGCGGCGTCCATCCCGCCCCAGGCGAATGGCGGCGTGAACGTCTTCTGCGGCGCGCCGAGTCCGCTGAGCACGGTCTGCACGTACTGCTCGCGGTCGATCGCGAGGCTCAGCGCCTGGCGGATGTCGGGGTTCGCGCCGGCGCCGGTCGACTTCGTGGGTCCGAACGAGAAGGACGCGGTCGACGGTCCGAGCACGAGCCGGCCCTCGTCGGACGCCTCGAACACCGAACGGCTCCCCGGCGCGACGTTGAACGCGCCGTCGATCTCGCCCTCGAGCAGGGCGGTCGTGAGCGTCGTGCCGTCGGGCACGAAGACGTAGCGCAGCGTCTCGGTCAGCGGCGCCCCACCCCAGTACTCGGCGTTCGCGGTGGTGACGATCTCGGTGCCGGGCGTCCAGTCGGCCAGTTCGTAGGGGCCGGTGCACAGGATGCCGCCGCTCGCCGTGCCGAACGCGCCGCCGGCCTGCTGGGCCTGGGCGGCGTTCACGACGGCGCCGGCCGCGCTCGAGAGCGCGTCGCGGAACGTGGAGTCGGGCGCCGTGAACGTGACCGTGACCTGGTGGTCGCCGGTCTGCTCGATCGTGTCGACGAGCACGAAGGCGGGGAACCAGGGCGAGGACTCGACGCGGTTGCGCTCCATGCTGAACACGACGTCGGCCGGTGTCAGCGGCGTGCCGTCCCAGAACGTCACGCCCTCGCGCAGGTCGATGACGAAGGTCGTCGGGTCGACCCACTCGGCGCTCGTGGCGAGTCCGGGCTCGACGGTGAAGTCGGGCTGGAGCTGCAGCAGGCTCTCGCACAGGTTCGGGATGACGAAGCTGTACTCGGCGGCGGGGTCGAGCGTGCGCGGCTCGCCTTCGACCAGTCCCCAGGTGACTTCGCCGACCTCGGTCGTGGCCTCGGGCAGCGCGGCGACGAGCGACGACTCGTCGACGGGCGCGGCGGACGTCGGGGCGGGTTCGGCGTCGCGGGGGGTGCAGCCGCTGAGCAGCAGGAGCACGGTCCCGGCCGCGAGCGCAGCGGTGGTGATGCCGGTGGTTCTCATGGCGTTCCTCTCGGGGGTCGGATGGTGCGGGGCGGGCGGTGCAGGGTGCCGGGTCGGGTGGTGCAGGGCTGGGGTGCGGTTCGAGGTCGTCCGGGGCTCAGCGCACGACGAAGACGCGCACGCACACCTGGCCGTCCTCGTCGCGCGCGAGCCCGACGAACTGGTGCTCGGCGAGCCAACGGTGAGCCGGGGCATCCGTCTGGAAGACCGGCGCGGTGCGGAAGTAGTACTCCTCCTCGGGCACGTTCTCGCCCGCGACGAGCCGGGCGACGACCTCCTCGGAGGCGCGGAAGTACCCGCGGTTGAGGATGTCGATGACCGCGCCGTCGTCGGCGCGCAGCAGGTAGCGCGCCTCGAGCTGCGAGGTGCGGCTCCGCTCGACGGCCCAGTCGCCGCCGTACGGCAGGACGGTGCCGGCGAGCATCGGTCCGGCGACGGTGCCGCCGGTGATGGGCGTGAATGTCAGGTCCTCGTCGGCGCTGCGGCCGATTGGAAGCCATCGATCCACGTCGACGCGGATCTCGAACGCGAACTCGAGCTCGGGCTGCTTCATGCTGATGCTCCTTCGGAGGTGGGGGCGATGGTCAGGTCGAGTCGGAAGGGATGGCTCCCGCCGAGCAGGAGGCGCTGGCGGTTCGGTACGGTCCCTCGGGCGCCCCAGGGCTCCTCGCCGGTGCCGGGCTGGGCGATGAACTCGGGCGAGTCGCTGCTCGACACGTGCACGCGCAGCCGGTGGCCCGCACGCAGCCGGTAGCCGAGCTGACCGAGGTCGATGTCGACGTCGGCGGGGGTCGTGGCATCCGTCACCTCGACCTGGCCGCGGGCGATGCGCAGCGCCGTGCCGTCGGGCGCGACGTCGAGGAGCCGGACGAACAGGTCCATCACCGGGCCGTCGGACGCCACGCGCGCGGCGACGCGCACCGGCCCGGTGAGGTCGAGGTCGTCGGTCGCGAGCTCGGAGTCGAACACCAGGACGTCGTCGCGGGCGCCGATGGGCGCCTCGTCGGGTCGGTGCAGGAGGAAGGCGAACGCGTTCGGGACGCTCGAGGGGACGGGGTCGGCCGGGTCGTGCGTCCACTCGACGGCCGTCTCGGTCGTCGGCGCATCGAGGTCGAGCCGCCCGCGACGGCCGTCACCCGTGCCAGGGGCGGCGAACCAGGACCGGGTGCGGGCGGCGGGCGGCGGCCAGGCGGCATCCGCTCGCATGCCCTCGGTGCCGGCGAGGTTCCAGCTCACGCGCGGGATGTCGCCCGCCGACCCGTTGCCGCGCACGAACACCTCGAAGAATTCGATCGCCGGCTCGAGCATGCGCGGGAGCTCGGCGCGGAGCTGGTCGTCGGTGCGCTCCTCGACGCGGACCTCGTCGGCGTCGTCGAGGTAGTACGCCTCGTGGTCCATCGACTCGATGCGCAGGAAGTGGTTGAGCGCCCACGCCGGACGCTGCTCGATGTCGGCGACGTCCGCCCACGACAGCGGTGCGCAGTTGTCCCACCATCCGATCGTGTGCAACGTCGGCACCGGGCGGGCGTCGAACGGGCTCGCCGCCGGAAAGCGCGGCAGGTGGACCGCGCGCGGGTACCACTGGTCGTATGAGATCGACCGGGAGCCGAGCTCGTCGAGGACGCGCTCGACCTGCGCGCTGTACGGGCGCTCGGTGGGATCGAGCTCCCAGAAGTAGGCGTCGCGCGAGTGGAAGTAGGTGACCGGGTAGAGGTAGGTGATCGCCCACTCGACCGGCCGAGCGCGCTCGCCAGGCCGAGGCCGAACGGGCTCGCCGAGCTGCGTGCCGGTCACGCGCGGCGCGATCGCCTTCAGGGCCGGATGCTGCGACGCGACGGCGGCCCACTGCGTGTAGCCGTAGTAGCTGTCGCCCCACATCGCCACGCGCCCGTTCGACCACGGCTGGTGCGTGATCCACTCGATGGTGTCGTACCCGTCGTCGACCTCGTTGACGAAGAGCAGCGCCTCGCCTTCGGAGCGGAACTTGCCGCGGACGTCCTGGGCGACCACGCGGTACCCGCGCGTCGTGAAGTACTCGGCGATGAGCGGGATGAACGTGTACTCGCCGCTCTTGTCGTAGGGCAGTCGGATGAGGATCGTGTCGCTCGGGCCCGTCTCCGGGGCGTCGGGCGCCCCCGGCAGGTAGACGTCGGTCGCGAGCCGCACGCCGTCGCGCATGCGCACGCCGACCTCGGTGGCGAGCGGACTGGCGGGTGCCGGTCCGACGTGGACGATCTCGGGCACGGATACCTCCTCGAGTGGGTGCCCCGGGTTCGGGGTGGACGCCACGCTAGGTCGAAACCACGTTGTTAGTCAAGGCCGACTAGACAATAAACTCCGAAATGTGGGACGATCGGCTCGACGCCGGAGATCCGAGCCGGACGTGCGCGTCGGCTATCGTGCGAGACGACGAGCCGGTGCGAGCCGGCGCGCCCGACCGGTGTCTTCAGGCCGCGGGCAGGAGGGAGACGAGGATGGCGCGACCTTCCGTCGCCGATGAGCGGAGACGCCAGATCGTGGCGGCGACCATCCGCACGATCGGCGAGCACGGCATCGCGGGCGCGAGCCTCGACCGCATCGCGACCGAGGTCGGCATGTCGCGCGGCCACGTGCGCCATTTCGTCGGCAATCGCGAGGAGCTCCTCCGCGAGAGCGCGCGTCGCTTCTTCTACGACGGCACCGACGGCGAGTCCGTCCTCCCGGCCGACGTCGACACCGTGGCATCCGCCGTCGACTTCCTCTTCAGCGAATCGTTCGCAGCCGCCGGCACCGAGAACGCCGTCGTCATCGGCCTGGTCGAGGCGGCACGCACCGACACCGTGATCGCCGAGGTCCTGACCACCGCGTACGAGGGCACGCATCGGCGGATCGCCGCGATGCTCGCCGCCGAGCACCCGGATGCCGACCCGGGCCTCCGCCGCACCGTCGCCTACGGCATCGTGGCGAGCGCGCTGCACAACGTCTTCCTGAACGACATCGCGTCGGTGTCGACGGTCGATCCGGATGCCCGACGTTCGGCCGAGCTGCTCATCGCGAGCCTCGGGCCGTACGTGGGCGAGGTCGGCGGCCCGGACGAGCGCGAGACCCGATGATCAAGAGGGCCCGGTCGGGATCGTGTCGGATCCCGAGTCGGTCGCGATCGCGGTCGAGTTGACCGTCGAGCGCGTGCTCGGGTCGACCGGCATGCGTTCCGACGCCGGCTGACCGGCGCCCATCCGCCCGCCACGCTGCCGCAGGTACCCCCCGTTCGAGTCAATGTTCAGGGATCTGAACGCGCGACGGGTTCTGCCTCGTTCCGACCGTGCATAGCGTCGATGCGACGGCCGTCCCGAGGGGGGACGGGCCGGACGGACTCGAAAGTGGAACGACACATGAAACGAAGCATCAGACGCGCGGGCATGGCTTCGGCCACCGCGCTCCTCACGGCCGCGGCGGTCTTCGGCAGCGCGCTGGTGGCGCACGCCGACAACATCCAGGACACGATCAGCACCACCTCGGGCGATCCGTTGGTCCTCCAGGCCGGGAGCGCGACGACCGCGAGCGCGGGCATCCGGCTCATCGGGAACAACGCCCAGGGCGATCCGGATGACCTCTGCAACATCGACGCCGGTGAGAGTCCGCTCGTGCTCGACGTCATCACACCGACCGGCATCACGGCGAATCCCGACCCCGTGACGATCCTCGACTGCGGCGTGACGGTCCCCGTCACCTTCTCGGCGGGTGCCAACGCGGTGAGCGGCAACGTCACGGTGGCCATCGTGTCGGGTCCGGCGGGTGGCGGACGCTACAACAACCAGGTGAACATCCCGATCATCGTCACCCAGCCCCAGCCCACGAACACCAAGCCGACCGTCTCGGTGCAGGGCGTCTCGACCCAGGCCTACGAGATCGGCTCGGAGCCGACGCCGATGTGCGCCGTCACCGACGCCGAGGACGGCCCGAGCTCGTTCCCGGCCGAGATCAGCGGCACGCTCTCGTACGGCCTCGGCACACTGACCGCCACGTGCGACTACACCGACCAGGGCGGACTCGCGGCCGACACCGCGACGGTGACCTACTCCATCGTCGACACCGGCGACCCGACGATCGGCTACACGCTCGACCCCGCTGCCGCCAACGCCGCCGGCTGGTACAAGACGGAGGTCGACGTGACGTTCGACTGCGCGGACCTCGGCGGCTCCGGCATCCAGTCGTGCGGCCCGAACGCGACCCTCGGCGAGGGAGCGGACCAGTCAGTCGTCGGCACGGCCGTCGACCGGGCCGGGAACACGGCCACCGCGACGGTGTCGGGCATCAAGATCGACCTGACGAAGCCGACGGTCGGGTTCGCCGCGGGATTCGGAACGTCCCACTCGTTCGGTGAGGTGCCCGCCGCACCGGCCTGCGACGCCTCCGACGCGCTGTCCGGGCTCGCCTCGTGCACCGTCACGGGCTACGGCACCACGGTCGGGCAGCACACGCTGCTCGCGACCGCGACCGACCTCGCGGGCAACGTCGCGACGGCGGAGCTGACCTACACGGTGCTGGCCTGGAACCTCGGCGGCTTCTACAGCCCAGTCGACATGGGCCGCACCTGGAACACGGTGAAGGGCGGCAGCACGGTGCCGCTGAAGTTCGAGGTGTTCTCGGGCTCCGGCGAGCTCACCGCGACATCCGTCGTCGACCGCTTCACCGCCACGCCGACGACCTGCCCGGGCGCCGACGCACCGATGGACGCGATCGAGTTCACGACCACCGGCGGCACGGCGCTGCGCTACGACGCCACGGCGGGTCAGTTCATCCAGAACTGGGCGACCCCGAAGAAGCCGGGCGCCTGCTACACGGTCACGATGACGACCGACGACGGTTCGAGCATCAGCGCGGGCTTCATCCTGAAGTAGGCGCGATCGACCCCTCCCCCGGGACCGAGGGGGTCGCGAGCATCGCTCGCGGCCCCCTCGATGACGTTCGCCCGCGCTACTCCTCGAGCAGGCGGAACGCGCTCGCCCGGTCGCGGACGGCCAGCTTCCGGAGCACGGATGAGACGTGCACGCGCACCGTCGTCGGAGACAGGAACAGCCGACCGGCCACGTCGTCGGTGCTGTTGCCCTGCCGCAGCAGGTCCATGACCTCCCACTCCCGCGTGCTCAGCTTCGCCGCGGCCGGAGAGCCGCGCCCGAACCGTCGTCGCGCCGGCCCGCGGAACTCGTCGAGGATCCGCGTCACGAGCGCCGACGGCATGGCCGCCTCGCCCGCCAGGACGCCGCGGAGCGTGTCGGCCAGCGACTGCGGCGGGGCATCCTTCAACAGGTAGCCGACCGCTCCGGCCCTCAGCGAGTCGAACAGGTCGTCGTCCTCGCGCGACTGCGTGAGCATCACGATCGCGGTCGTCGGGACGCTGCGACTGATGTCGTCGGCGGCACGGATGCCGTTGCCCGGCATGTGGATGTCGAGCAGCGCCACGTTCGGGCGATGCTCGACGACGAGCGCGACGGCCTCGTCGGCCGTGGCGGCTTCGCCGACCACGCGGCATCCGCCAGCCTCGAGCCCTCGCCGCGCGACGGCACGCATCGGCGCGTGGTCGTCGGCGATCACGACCGTGATCGGTTCGGCTACCACGTGACCGTCACCGTGCTTCCCTCGCCCGGCGCGGACTCGACCCGCATCGAGCCGGGCAGTCCCTTCGCCCGGTCGCGCATGCTGACGAGCCCGTACCCGCCGGTCGCCGAACCGGCGACGATGTCGAAGCCCGACCCGTCGTCCTCGATGGTGAGCCGCCGATCGCCCTCCGCCGCCCCGACGAGTCGCACGCGGACGAGTCGGGCGCCGCCGTGCCGCACGGCGTTGACGACCGCCTCGCGCATGATCCGGACGAGGGCGTGACGCTGGTCGCGGTCGGCGGCGATCGAGTCGTCGACGTCGACCTCGAGATGCACGTCGTAGCGTGCCGCGAGCTCGCGGGCGGCGCGATGCAGCACATAGCCCAGCGGTTCGTCGTCGACGCTGCCGAGTGCGTTCACCGCGGCCCTCGCCTCGTCGAGCGCGCGCACGGCCGCGTCCGTGATCTGGCGTTTCGACGCGGTCTGGTCGGGCAGCATCGACGACTCGACGCGGATGTATGCGAGTTCCTGCATGACTCCATCATGCAGTTCGCGCGCGAGGCGACGGCGGTCCTCGACGACCGCGACCTGCGTCTGCGCGCTCCAGTAGCGCTGCAGCTCGCGGAGGGCCCCGACGAGGAGCAGCACGTAGCAGCCGGTGCGGAGCACGTCGCCCGTGTACAGCCAGTCGGTGTAGAGCGACGGGTAGAGCAGGTAGTTGAGCCGTGCGAAGCCCGCGAGGGTGCACGCCGGCGCGAGCCACCGGAGGAGTTCGTCGTTGCGGCGGGCCGCCTGCCGGGCCACCATCACCGAGGCCGCGAGGAACGAGAGCGCACCGACGGCCTGCCCGACCAGCAGCAGCGGATGCCCCGCGAGCAGCGGCTCGATCGCGGAGTCGTCCGTGAGGTCCTCGCCCAGGGCGATCGGCAGCCGGTCGCCGGCCACCCACAGCACTGCCGCGACGCCGACGATGAGTACCAGCGGCGCGAGCAGTGTCCAGCGACGCAGCCGCGTCGGGCCGATGCGGTCGCCGACGATCGCCGCGGCCAGGACCGCGAGCGCCCCGACGACCCGGACGGTCAGCGGCAGCCAGACGTTGACCCGTCCGTCGCGGATGCCCACCACGTCTTCGACGACATAGGTGACCACGAGGCTCGCGAGCCCGAGGAGCACGAGCGCCTCGCAGAGCAGCCAGTCCTGGAGCCGGCCTCGGCGCAGGAAGCGATTGTGCAGCAGGTAGGCGACGAACAGCGCGACGCAGCTGTCGATCGAATCGAGCACGAGATGCAGCGACCGGTTCGGGACGCCGAACGCGACGTACGGACTCCACAGCATGGACGCCGTGACGACGATGCAGAACGCCCACGTCACCAGGGTGAGCCGTGACCACGAGCGCGGATGCCGCGGCGCCGGCGTCGCGGTCTCGACCTCGTCCCCCACGAACGCACCCCCGGTTCGCCCAGCGCGGCGGCGTCGCCGCTCGGTCCAGCGATTGTACTGGTGACGGCAGGCCGAGCCGGCTCGCCACCGTCGATGTCAGACGAATTGCGTCCAATTCAGTTGTGTGCAATCCTTTTCGACATGGTCGTGACGGATGAGATGGTGTGCTTCTCGCTGTACGCCGCCTCGCGGGCGACGACGCAGCTCTACCGCACCCTGCTCGACCCGTGGGGGCTCACCTACCCGCAGTACCTGGTGCTCGTCGCGCTCTGGCGCGAGGGCGAGCAGACCGTCTCCTCGCTCGGCGACCTGCTGCAGCTCGACTCGGGCACGCTCTCGCCGCTGCTTCGGCGCATGGAGCAGTCGGGGCTCGTCGTCCGTTCGCGCAGCTCCCACGACGAGCGCGTCGTCACCGTCGCCATCGGCGAGCGCGGCGCCCGGCTGCGCGCCGAGCTCGCGCACCTCCCGTCCCGTGTCGCCGAGGCGGCCGGTGTGCGCGGCGGCGATGCGGAATCGCTGATCCGCACGCTGCAGGAGGTCACGGCGGCGATGCACGCGGCCGCGGCATCCGCCCCCGAGCCCGACACGACCTCATCGGATGTCGCGACCGGCGCGACCGGGCGCTGAGCACCGTCATCCGATCCCGGCCGTCCCGGCCGGTCCCTGAACCGCAACGAAAGGAACCGCGTCATGCGCGCCCTCATCCACTCCGCCTTCGGCGCCCCCGAGACCGTGCTCGAGGTTGAGGAGCGTCCGCTCCCCGAGCCCGCGCCGGGCCAGATCCGCGTCCGCACCCTGCTCTCGACGATCCACAACCACGACCTGTGGACCGTGCGCGGGACCTACGGCTTCAAGCCCGAGCTCCCCGCCGCTGCGGGCACCGAGGCCGTCGGGGTCGTGGACGCGCTGGGCGACGGCGTGACCGGGCTCCAGGTCGGCCAGCGCGTCGTCACGGGCGGCACGTTCGGTGTCTGGGCCGAGTACTTCGTCGCCGGCGCGGCGGGGCTCATCCCCGTTCCCGATGGGATGCCCGACGAGGCGGCCGCCCAGCTCGTCTCGATGCCGTTCAGCGCGGTCAGCCTGCTGCACTCGCTCGACCTGCAGCCGGGCGACTGGATGGTGCAGAACGCGGCGAACGGCGCGGTGGGTCGCATGGTCGCCCAGATCGGGGCGGCGCGCGGGATCAACGTCATCGGGCTCGTCCGGCGCGCCGAGGGCGTCGCCGAGCTCCGCGAGCAGGGCATCCCGAACGTGGTGTCGACCGATGCGGACGGATGGCGCGACGAGGTCGCCGCCCTCACCGGCGGTGCGCCGATCATCGCCGGCGTCGACTCCATCGGCGGCGACTCGCCGGCCGATGTGCTGTCGCTGCTCGCCGAGGAGGGCACGCTCGTGGTGTTCGGCGCGATGCAGTCGCCCGACATGCGCATCCCGTCCGGCGACGTCATCTTCAAGCAGCTGACCATCCGGGGCTTCTGGGGCAGCCGCGTGAGCCGCGACATGGACGCCGACACCAGGTCGATGCTCTTCGGCCAACTGATGGGGCACGTGCTCTCCGGCGAGCTGACCCTGCCGGTTGCCGGCACGTTCGCGTTCGACGACATCGCGGAGGCCGTGGCGGCGAGCACGACCGCCGGCCGGGTCGGCAAGGTGCTGCTGCGGCCGTAGCCGACCCGGCCGCCGAGACCCGGGTGATCTCTGGTTGGCCCTGAGTCTCGCCATGCCGTTGCTCGTCATCGGGTGGATCGTGCTCGTCTCGCGGCGCTGGGGCACGGGCTCCCTGATCCGCGACTTCGGCGCTGAAGCGCTGGTTCGACGGGTCCGATCCCGATCAGACCCGCAGCTTCCGTGCCACGAACGCGGCCATCCTGCTCACCGCACTGCTGTTCGCGTCGCTCCACCTTCCGCAGGCCTTCGCCGGCGTCAACGGCGTCGCACTGGCCGCCGCCACGTTCCTCTCCGGGGTCGTGCTCGGTGCCCTCGCCACCGCGACGGCCTACGGCCTCGTGGCCTGAGGTCGCCGACGGGGGCTGCGACCGGCGGTCGAACCCCCTTCCACCCGATGCTGCGGCACTCCGCGCACCGGAGTACCGTCGGCCCCGATGGCGCGCGTCGATGCTCGTCACGCGTTCGACGCCGCGCCCCTGACGAAGGGGAAGATGTGATGGCGAAGTACCTCGTGCTGTACCGGGCCGACGTCAGCGCGGAGGCGCAGATGGAACAGTCGCCCGAGGAGGGCCAGGCCGAGATGCAGGAGTGGATGGCCTGGGCCGGCAAGACCGGCGCCGCGCTCACCGACTTCGGCTCGCCGCTCGGCAACGGCCGTGCCGTGAGCCCGTCGGGCGCCGCGGCATCGTCGTCGGATGTCGCCGGCTACTCGATCGTCGAGGCCCCGGACGCCGACGCCGCCGTGGCCCTCATGGACGGCCACCCGCACCTGAAGATCGGCACCATCGAGGTCCTGGAGGCGCTCGAGATCCCCGGCATGTGATCCGCGCTCGCGCGGTCGGCGGAGACCCACGGCCGAAAATGGCCGCATCGCTCCCGGTAGTGTTCGAACCCACGGCCGCGAGTGACGCCGCCCTGCACGATCGGAAGGACCCGGAGTGACGCCACAGCATAACGAGCCGACTGCGGACGGGGTCGGAACGACCCTCCGGTGGGACGCACCCGGCTGGGCATTGCCGTTCACGGTGGCGGTCCTCGGCCTCCTCGTCGTGGGCGGCGCGATCGGCTCCGGACGCGTCGCCACGGGTGGCGGCGCGTTCGGGATCGCCTTCATCGCCGCGTGGTGGGCGATCCTCGCGTGGAACGTGTACTGGTTCATGTTCCGAGTGGCGTACCGGCTCGAGCTCCGCGGCGAGACGCTGCACTGGCGGGCCCAGCTCGCGCGGGGTGAACTCCCTGGCCGATCCATCACGGCCGTGGCGGTATCGAGGGGGCAGTCGCCGACGGTGACGATCCGCGCCGCCGGGCGGCGAAGCGTGAGGGTGATGTTCGGGCACCGGTCGCTCTCGTCGGTGCTGGAGCCGCTGCACGCCATCAACGCCGCGGTGCCGGCGGACATCGGTGGCTCTGGGGACAGCGCCACGAAGTAGGCACTCGCAGCGGCGAGCGCGATCGCACCGGCCGGTGCGCTCAGCCGCCCGCCTGAGCCGCCCGCATCGTCTCCCCCGCGCGCGCCGCGAACGCCGTCGCCTCGGCGGTGATCGTGCGACGCATGACCTCGACCGCGGCGGTAGGCGCGACATCCGCCGGCATCGCCAGGCTGATCGTGCGGTCGAGCGCCCGCTCGGCGAGCCGCACCGCCCGCAGCCCCGGCCGGTCGATGAGCACCAGCGCGGGCACGATCGCGACGCCGAGCCCGCGCTCGACGAACCGCAGCACGGCGTCCATCTCGGCGCCCTCGAGCACGACCTCGGGTTCGAGCGACGCCGCGCGGAAGGCGGCATCCGTCGCGGCCCGCAGGTCGTAGGTCGAGCTGAAGACGATCTGCGGCAGGCGGGCGACCTCCGCAAGTGAAATGGTCGCGCGGGTCGTCACGGGCGGTGCGGCGGCGGATGACACGACCACGAGCTCCTCGACGAGCAGCGGTGTCACAGTGAATCGACCAGGGGCCGTGGCATCCGTCGTCGTGACGAGCGCGAGGTCGAGCTCGCCGCCCCCGAGGGCGTCGAGCAAGCCGCGCGAGCCCTGCTCCGAGAGGTGCAGTTCGATGGCCGGATGCGCCGCGTGGAACGCGCTGAGCACCTCGGCGACGAGGCTGATGCAGAGCGTCGGGGTGGCGCCGAGGCGCACCCGGCCGCGTTCGAGGCCGGCGAGCTCGGCGAGTTCGCGGCGCACCGACTCGGCGTCGGCGAGCATGCGCTTCGCGAGCGGCAGCAGGGACTCGCCCGCGACCGTGAGCGTCGAACCGCCGCGAGCGCGATGGAAGAGCTCGGCACCGAGGTCCTGCTCGAGCGCCGCGATCTGGCGGCTGAGCGACGGCTGGGCGAGGTAGAGCTCCTCAGCGGCACGCGTGAAGTTGCCGAACCGGGCGACCTCGACGAACGACCGGAGCTGCTCGAGGTTCATGTCGATAGCCTACGCGCATCGTTCTTACACTGAAGATGCATTGGACGGATGTAACCGGCCAACCTAGCGTGGAGCGCATGACCTCCCCACGCACCACCCCGGGCGCCGCGGCTCCGGAACGCCGGCTCTCCACCACCGTCCTCGTCATCGGCACGGGCGGCTCGGGCCTGCGCGCCGCCATCGAGCTCGCCGAGGCGGGCGTCGACGTGCTCGCGCTCGGCAAGCGGCCGAAGTCCGACGCGCACACCTCGCTCGCGGCCGGCGGCATCAACGCGGCCCTCGGCACCATGGACGCGGACGACAGCTGGCAGCAGCACGCGGCCGACACCTTGAAGGAGAGTTACCTCCTCGCCGACCCGCGCACGGTCGAGACCGTGACGAAGGGCGCCGCACGCGGCATCCAGGACCTCGAGCGCTACGGCATGCCGTTCGCCCGCGAAGAGGACGGCCGCATCTCGCAGCGCTTCTTCGGTGCCCACACCTTCCGCCGCACCGCGTTCGCGGGCGACTACACGGGCCTCGAGATCCAGCGCACGCTCGTCAACCGTGCCGCGCAGCTCGGCGTGCCGATCCTCGACACGGTCTACGTCACGCGCATCCTCGTGAACGACGACGGCGCGGTCTTCGGCGCGTACGGCTTCGACCTCGAGGACGGCACGCGTTACCTCATCCACGCCGACGCCGTCATCCTCGCCGCCGGCGGCCACAACCGCATCTGGCGCCGCACCTCCTCGCGGCGCGACGAGAACACTGGCGACTCGTGGCGCCTCGCCGTCGAGGCCGGCGGTCGCGTGCGCGACCCCGAGCTCGTGCAGTTCCACCCGTCGGGCATCATCGAGCCCGAGAGCGCCGCGGGCACCCTCATCAGCGAGGCGGCGCGAGGCGAAGGCGGCATCCTCACCAACGCCCTCGGCGAGCGCTTCATGGCGAAGTACGACCCCGAGCGCATGGAGCTCTCGACGCGCGATCGCGTCGCCCTCGCCGCGTACACCGAGATCAAGGAGGGGCGCGGCACCCCCAACGGCGGTGTCTGGCTGGACGTCTCGCACCTGCCCCGCGAGACGATCATGCAGCGCCTCCCCCGCGTCTACCAGACCATGCTCGAACTGCAGATGCTCGACATCACGACGCAGCCGATCGAGATCGCGCCCACCGCGCACTACTCGATGGGCGGCGTCTGGGTGCGCCCCGACGACCACGGCACGGATGTCCCCGGCCTCTACGCCATCGGCGAGGCCTCCAGCGGCCTGCACGGAGCGAACCGGCTCGGCGGCAACTCGCTCATCGAGCTGCTGGTCTTCGGACGCATCGTGGGCCAGGCCGCGGCCGCCTACTCGGCCGGGCTCGAGGCCCAGCGCCGTTCGGCGACCGCCGTCCAGGCGGCGCGCGCCGAGATCGACGACCTGCTGGCAGCGGATGGCGCGGAGAACGTGCGTGCGCTGCAGCGCGCCATCCGCGACACCATGACCGAGCACGCCGGAGTCGTGCGCGACGAGGCCGGCCTCCTCGCCGGCCTCGCCGAACTCGACGCGATCGAGGCGCGCATGGCCGACATCGGCGTGCACCCCGACCTCGCCGGCTACCAGGACCTCGCCCACGCGTTCGACCTCAAGTCGGCCGCGCTGGCCGCCCGCGCGACCCTCGAGGCCGCGCTCGAGCGTCGCGAGACCCGCGGCTGCCACAACCGCAGCGACTACCCCGAGACGGATGCCGCGCTGCAGGTGAACCTCGTCTGGTCGCCCTCCACGGGCGTGACGCGCGAGTCGATCCCGCCGATCCCGGAGGAGATCGCGGCACTCATGGAGCGCGAGGTGTCGACGGTCGGGAAGCTCGTGGAGTAGCCGCAGCGGCCGTCGTGCCCGACGGCTCGCGGGCCCACGGCCCCTAGCGCCGGCGTCGGCGCGGTGGCACACTGTGCGCTTCGACGAGAAGGACAGGACCGCATGTCGAGCACAGGGCGAGCGGCATGAGCCGGCGGCGAGGGGCGGCCGGCCTCGTTCCGATGCTGGGGTGGATCCGCTCCTACGACCGGCGGTGGCTCCGCGGCGACCTGATCGCCGGGGTGACGGTCGCCGCACTGATCGTGCCGAAGAACCTCGGGTACGCGGGCATCGCGGGCATCCCGCTTCAGAACGGCCTGTACGCCGCGGCCGCCGCCGCCATCCTGTACGCCGTCTTCGGGACCAGCCGCCAGATCTCCATGGGGCCGAGCTCGGCGCTGGCCGCCGTGGCCGCCAGCGCGGTGCTCGTCAGCGGCCTGACCGACCAAGCCGAAATCGCCTCCTTCGTCGCGGGCATCACCCTGGCGTCCGGCGTCCTCTTCCTGATCCTCTTCGTGCTCCGGATGGGCTGGGTCGCGCAGTTCCTGTCGCGCGCGGTGGTCACCGGGTTCCTCTTCGGGGCCGCCATCGACGTCGTGATCTCGGAGCTGCCGAAGCTCACCGGCACGGAGGCGAGCGGCTCCAACTCGTTCCAGGAACTGTGGTCGTGGTTCGGCACGCTGGGCGACACGAATCGCGCGACGCTCATCGTGGGCGTCGCGTCGTTGGTCGTCGTCTTCGGAGTGAGGGTCGTCGCGCCGCGCGTTCCCGGGGCATTGGTCCTCGTGGTCGGCGGGCTGATCGCCTCGTCGCTGCTGGATCTCGGCGACCGCGGCGTCGCCCTCGTGGGCGATGTCCCACGCGGCCTGCCGTCGTTCGCGGTCCCGGACCTCGGCCTGATGTGGGAGAACGCGTCGACCGTGGCGATCGCTGCGGTCGCTCTCGTCCTGATCGGGTTCTCGCAGACGGCCGGCGACGCGCGCGCGTTCGCGGCCAAGCACCGCTACCAGGTCGACATCGACCAGGAGTCGGTCGCCCAGGGGCTTGCGAACGCGGGCGCCGGACTCTTCCAGGGCATGCCGGTCTCGACCAGCCTCTCGGCGAGTTCGCTGAACGACCACTCGGGTGCCCGCACCGGGTTGGCATCGCTGACGTCCGGGGTCACCGTGCTGCTCACGCTCCTCGTGCTCGCCCCACTGTTCTCCGAACTGCCGAAGCCGGTGCTCGCCGCGCTCATCATCGAGGCGGTTGTGATGGGCATGATCAACATCCCGGAGATGCGGCGCCTCGCCCGCGTCCAGCCGTTCGACTTCTGGATCGCGGTCGCCGCGATCGTCGGCACCCTCGCCTTCGGCGTGCTGGCCGGGGTCATGATCGGCATCGGACTCTCGCTGCTCTGGCTCATCGGGGTGGCCACCCACCCCAGCATCCCGACGCTCGCCCGGCAGCCCGGCACGGAGGTCTTCCGCGACGTGAGCGAGTTCCCGGACGGCGAGTCGACCCCGGGGGTCGTGGTGATCCGCATGGACGGAGGGCTGTTCTTCGCGACCTCGGATGCGCTCGAGGATCGGGTGCGCGAGATCATCCACTCGACCCCGGGGCTCGGCGGCGTCGTGCTCGACTGCGCGGGAATCAACTTCATCGACTCCCAGGGCTCCGCCAAGCTGAACGATGTCGTCACGCTGACGCAGGACTCGGCCGTGACCCTTCGCCTCGCCCGGCTCAAGCGCGCCGTCCGCGCAACGCTCGCACGAGACGGGGTGCTCGAGCGCATCGGAGCCGGCAACATCCACGGGAACGTCGCCCGAGCGGTGCAGGCGCAGATCGACGCACCACCACCGCCCACCGACGGCGACCGACCCGCGGACGCGTGAAGGCGAGCGGCCCGACGGTTCGCGTCGATCGTCGGCGCGTCACCGCCGCGGCGACGCGATGCGGATGCCGCGAACGACATCCGCATCGCGTCCCCGGGGTCAGCCTGCGGCGGGGCCCGACGGACGCCGGTGGCGACGGAACCACGCGGCGATCAGGCCAGGAACGGCACTGATCCGCACCCGCTCTGCTCCGACTCGCGCAGCGGCGTGGCGCTCGCGGTACCGGCCGATGCCGATGATGGCGACGCCGAGCAGCAGGAACGCGAACAGGATGCCGCCGATGTACGCGAACGACGAACCGTAGCCGGCGATGTGCGGGTCGAGGAACCCGTACGGGTACCACCACTCCGCGCTGCCATCGGGGTTCGGCACGAGTTCGCCGCGGATCATCGTGTAGACCGTCCACACGAGCGGGTAGCTGACGATCACCCCGAGCGCCCGCCACGGGAGCCCGCGGCGCCTGGTGGCGAAGAGCAGGTCGAGCACGAAGTAGAGCGGGAGCACGACGTGCAGCGTCTCCGTGGCCCACGAGTCCAGGTTCGCGACCCAGAGCGGGTCGGTCGCGGCGATCGCCGGCGGCTCCCCGCGCAGCAGCACGTTGAACACGACCCCGAGCAGGATCACCGGCCCGGCGACCGCGGCGATCGCCAACGCGATGCCGACGGGCTCGGGCGAGGTGCCGCGATGGATCCGCATCCAGTGCGCAGCGATCGACAGCACGATCACGCTGAGGATCGACGAGACGATCGTGAACATGCTGAAGTAGTTCGCCAGCACGAGGCCGAGATCCTGGCCGTCGCGCATCGCGCGATCGATGTTGACCAAAAGTCCGGCGAGGACGCCCGAACCCGCGACCATCGCGGCGGCGACCCTGAACCATACCCAACGCATGAGAACCCCCCAGATTCACTGGAGTCGAGTTCGGGTTGAGCAAGTTGTAGTGCCTCGCAGCACTCAGCCGCTCGAAGTCTGGCGTAAAGACTGAGGAAATCTCGACGGAGGGTTCTCTCCGCTGTGGGAAAGCTCCAAATCGCGCGGAGCGAGGCAGCCACGAAGCGACTCAGCGCGGCAGCGGGTTCGGGCCGGTCGCGGTGACGAGCCGCTGCGGCACCCAGCCCTCCACGTGACGGATGCCGTCGAACGTCGCGCCCTGCAGCTCGACGACCTCGCGGAGCGGCCGCTGATGGAACTTCACGTGCGTGAAGTCCTCGAACAGCACGTAGTACGGCTCGTTCCACTCGTTCTGGAACTGCTGGCCGGTCAGCACCCGCCCAGGTCGTACGGCGCGATGTCGATCCCTCGCGCGAGCAGTCGGTCGCGCTGCTGCGCGGTGAACGCCGCGTAGTCCCCGATGATGTCGCCCACCGGATCGGCCATCGCCCGCCTCCCCTCGGCGTCATCCTAGGACCGGCCCACCTGGGCCGCACGCGGTGGCAGACTCGACCTCATCCATCGATGGCGAGGAGGCCACGATGCGCACCGACCCCGCGGCATCCGCTGCCGGCAACCCCGACGATTACCGGCGGTTCGGCCTGGACCCGCGATCGATCGAGCCGTGGGAGGACGGCGCCCGCACCGAGAATCGCCCGGGCACCTACGAATGGTGGTACTTCGACGCGCACCTCGACGACGGTTCGAAACTCGTCGTGGTGTTCCAGAACAAGGACGCCGTCTCACCGAACCGGCCGCTGTCGCCGTTGCTGCGCATCAACCTCGACCTGCCCGACGGCCGCACGATCGAGAAGCTGCAGTCGTTGCCCGCCGACTCGTGGTCGGCCGCGACCGATCACTGCGACGTCCGCGTCGGCGCCGACCGGTTCGAGGGCGACCTGCACACCTACCGCATCACCGCGGCCGTCGACGAGGTCGCGATCGAGGTGACGCTCACCGGCGACATCCCGCCGTGGCGGCCGGGCACCGGCCACCTCGTGTTCGGCGCCGACCGCGCCGACGTGTTCGCCTGGCTCCCATCGGTGCCGCAGGGCACGGTGACGGGTACCCTCACGCTCGACGGTGCGACGCGGGCGATCTCGGGCGTCGGGTACCACGACCACAACTGGGGCAACGTGCCGCTGCCGAGCATCGTGCACGACTGGTACTGGGCGCGCGGGCAAGCGGGCCCGTACAGCGTCATCGCTTCCTACATCACGGCCGTCGAGAAGCTCGGCTTCCAGGCGATCCCGGTGTTCATGCTCGCGCGCGACGGTGAGATCGTGGCGGATGACGCGTCCCGCGTGCGCTTCGAGACCGACGACGTGTTCACCGATGGGGTCACCGGCAAGCCCGTGGCATCCGTCGTTCGCTACACCTACGCCGATGGGGACGACGAGATCGTCGTCGAGTTCACGCGCGAGCGAGACCTCGTGCGTGCGCGCATGGCCGACGAGCTGTCGCCGGTCAAGCGACTGCTCGCCCGACTCGCCCGCTTCGACGGCGCCTACCTGCGCTTCGCCGGGCCGATCACCGTCACGGTGCGTCGCGGCGGCGCGCTCGTCGAACGGCACGGCGACGAGGCGATCTGGGAGCTCATGTACTTCGGGCGGGCGCGAGCGATCCCTGTGCAGGGCGCGACCTCCGCCTGAACGGCAGCGCCCTACGATGAGCGGATGCCGCTCTTCGACCACCTCGGGATCTCCGTCGAGGACCTCCCCCGCTCCATCGCCCAGTTCGACCCCGTGATGACGGCGCTCGGCTGCACCCGGCAGGACGCCGACACCGGCGTGTCCTGGTACAAGGGCGAGGAGGAGCTGATCCTGAGGCCCGCCCGCGAGCCCGGCACCGGCCCGCACCGGCACGGCCGCGTCGGATGGCAGCATCTCGCGTTCGCCGTCGACTCGCGCGACGAGGTCGACCGGCTGCACGCGATCGCGATGGACGCGGGCTGGACGGCCGTCCGCGAGCCCAAGCCCTACCCGCGGTTCAACGAGCGCTACTACGCGTCGTTCGTCGAGGAGGACAACGGCATCCGCATCGAGTTCATGTTCAACCCACCGCGGGACGCCGCTACCTCGGGCTGACGACAGGCGGATCGCACGTCCCGATCGCGGGCCGACGCGGCTGCGGATCGATCGGGTACCGCTCACGCCCTCGTCGACAAGTTGCGCGAGGCGAGGGGACGATCGACGCGCCGGCACCCTGCCGCTGACGGTGCCGAACCGGCCCACCGCCACCGCCGCGAGGACTGACTCGGCCGTTTGACCCCGCTCGAGTTCGAGAGCATCATGAACTTCGAGACCACCAAGAGGACCGACCTTCCCCTCGCGGCATCAACCGGCGTGGTCGCCCCAGGTGGCGTACGTCGCGTTCGTCACCGAGTCCCTCGTCAAACCCAGGAGTCTCCCGTGCCGCAAGTCATGCGTCGTCTGCGGGACCCACTCCTCTGGCTCATCGCCGTTAGCGTGGGTTTGGCACTCAGCGTGCAGCGCCTCCCCGACGCCAGCCAGCGCTCCGCCGGTGTCGGAGCGGTCGACCTCCGCATCTTTCTGGATGCGGCACAGAGTGTCGTGGCGGGCGAGAGCGTGTACGACGTCGACGGCTACGTCTATCTCCCCTTCGTGGCGTGGAGCCTCCTCGGCGCAACGGATATGAGGAGCACCATCACGCCGTGGGCGATCGCGGCGATCGCGGCTGCGTGGTGCATCGCGGTCGTGACGCTCGTGCCGCTGTGGGACAGGCTGACCCGATGGCAGCGACCTGTCGTGTTCGGTGTCGCCCTGGTCGCGCTGCTCTACAATAAGGTGACCCTGAACCAACTCGAGCTGGGCCAGGTCGACTTCTTCGTCCTACTCCTACTGGCAGGCGCCGCCACGGCCGCCTGGTACCGGCGGAGTGCTGCCTCCGGGGCATTGATCGCGGTCGCCGCCCTCGTGAAGACCTGGCCGGTCCTCATCGGCGTGTGGCTGTTGAGATCCTCGGAGTCGAGACCCCTCCGTGCCCTGGCCGGTGCGCTGATCGCGGGGACCGCCGGGGTGCTCGCCGCAACCGCCCTGTCGGGTCCCACGATGATCCCCGAGTGGGTCAGCCGGACCATCGAGCTGAGCCGCCAGGATCTGGTCTCATTCTCCGTGTGGGGCGCCGGTGTCGAACTGTTCACCGCCGACAGCGCTGGCGGGCCGCTCGTCGTCTCGCCCGTGCTGGCCGTCGTCCTTCCCTGGGTGCTGGCAGGCGGAGTCGCTGCGCTGATCGTCATCGCCCTGCGGTGGCCCGGGGACCACGGGCTCGCAATGTGGAATGTCGCAGGCGCGGTCGTGCTCCTGCTCCCGGTGTCGCACATCTCCTATCGCCTGCTGATGCTCCCACTCGTGTGGACGTGGCTCGCCATCTGCATGTCTCGCCGATACACGACGGCGACTCGACGAGTCGCGGTGATCGCCCTGGTCGCGACTTCGTTCTTCTGGATCGTGACGTTCCGATTCGCAGCGTACCTCGCCGCCATGGGCAGCACCGGGCTCTACGTCGCCGTCATGTTGTCGACGATGCTGGCGTTGGCGGCATCGGTGTTCGCCGCACGCGCGCTCGACGTCAGCACCGAAGGTCCTCGTGATCGTCCAGCGTCAGGTCGGTCCCGCTCGCAGATCCGGTGAGCTCCTGTCGCCTGACGAATCGAGCGTGTCGAACTCGTCGCGCGTCGTAGGCGTTCGGCCACCGGTCTTCGGTGAGGCATTCCACAGGGCGGCGGCAGATGACCGCCGCCCCGCGGATCGGCTAGATGAAGCCGTCGTACGCGCGACGGACCACGCTCGAGTGGATCCAGTCGATGAGCGTGAGGTAGTCCCAGACCGGCAGGCCGGTGGCATCCTGGATCTGCTTCGCGTACGGCGGCATGTCGCTGCACTCGAGCAGCAGTCCGCCGATGTCGGGGTGGTCCTCCACGAGCCGGACCGCGGCGCCGACGACCTCGTCCCGCACCTGTTCGAGGTCCATCCAGCCCTGGTCCTCGAGGATCGCGGCGCGGAATCCGGGACTGTGCTCCATGCCGGCGATCACGATCGGCGCGTCCTCGCGGATGCCCACGCCGGCGAGCATCGCCTGGTCGAGGCTGCTCTGCTTGGCGCAGAGGATGCCGAGCCGCTGCTGCGGCTGGAGCGCACCGAGCACCATCGGGACCTGGCAGAGGCTCGACAGGAACACCGGCACGGGCAGGGCCTCGGCGAGCTCGCGCTGGAAGCGGGCGAAGTACCCGCACGCACCCACGATCGCCCGGCAGCCATCGTCGACCAGCTCGCTGGCCGCCGCGAGGATCGGGTCGAGTAGGGTCGGATCGCCACCGATGAGCCGCGGGCTGTCAGCCCCCTCGACGACCTTGAACCGTACCGGATAGTCGTACGTCGACGCGTTCGCGACGTTGCCAGGGATGATCGGGTACCCCGTGTTCAGGAGCAGGATCCCGATCGAATGGCCGGCCATCATCTGCGCGGCAGGCTGGTGGATGATCGTGCCCATGCTGCTCCCCCTCGCGTCGCCGTCGACGGCCGGACCCCGATCCACGGTACAACCGCTCCAGACGCTCGCTCAGAAGATACATTGAACTTTCCGGTTCAGTGTCCTACACTGAACCACATGGTTCAACATGAGGTGCTCGACCGGGCGTTCGCCGCCCTCGGCGACACCACCCGACGCGACATCCTGATGCGGCTCGGCGACGGGCCCGCCACGATCAGCGAGCTGGCCGAGTCAGCGGGGATGACCCTCACCGGCATCCGCAAGCACGTCGACGTGCTCGTCGACGCGGGGCTCGCCACCACCGAGAAGGTCGGACGCACCCGGCAGTGCCGGCTGGGCGCCGAGCGATTGGACGACGCCATGGCGTGGATCTCCTTCTACCAGCGCCTCTGGGAGCGCCGTCTCGACGGTCTCGAGGCCTACTTCACCCTCCGCGACGGCACGCGGAACGACACCGGACAGGACGCATCATGACCGAGCACGCAGGCGGCACCGCCGCCGACACCACGACCGAGACCCTCGAGCTGCGCGCCTCGCGCACGCTCCCCGCGACGCCCGAGGAGGTCTTCGACGCCTACACCGACGCCGAGCAGCAGAAGATCTGGTTCTCGATCCTCGACGAGGAGCCGGGCGTCGTCGAGATCGAGGTCGACCTGCGCGTCGGCGGCCGGCAGGTCGCCGTCTGGGGACCCGACCGCGACACGCTCTTCCGCGAGGAGCAGGTGTTCCTCGAGATCGACCGTCCGCACCGGCTCGTCACCGAGTCGACCGGCAGCGACCCGAGCGGGCAGACGCTGACCACGCACATCGTCGTCACCTTCGAGCCAGTCGACGGCGGCACGCTCATGAGCGTCGTGCAGTCCGGCTTCCCGACGCCCGAGTTCCGCGACTTCTTCGCCTCGCAGGCCTGGGTCGGCGCGTTCGACCGCATCGAGGCGTACCTCGTGCGTCGCTGACGCCTACGCCGTCCACCACGGCCGCAGCGGCAGGTCGCCCACGCCCCCGCGGTCGATGACGACTCAGGGCGCGATGGCGAGCTTTCCGCGAACCGCGCCCGCCTGGAGGTGGCGCATGGCGTCGGGGACCTGCTCGAGGCAGTACGTCCGCTCGAGGCTGGGCACGACTCGGCCGGCCTCGATGAGGTCGGTGAGCGGTCCGAGGTCACGGGCCCGCTCCTTGGTCGTGTGCATGGTGAGCCGCTGCCCCACGAGGGGCGAGATGGCGATCGCGCGCAGTTGACGCCCCATTCCGCCGGTGACCGATCCGCCGTTCTCCCCACCGACGATGACGAGCGTCCCGCGCGGGTCGAGCGCGCGCCGCAGTCGTGAGATCGGGGAGTTGCCGCCGATGTCGAGGATCAGGTCGTACCGGTCCCGACCGTCGGCGAAGTCCTCGCGCGTGTAGTCGATGACCCGTTCGGCCCCGAGTGACGCGACCAGGTCCAGCTTGGCCGTGCTCGCGACCCCGGTCACACGGCCGCCCAGCGCCGTGGCGAGCTGAACGGCGTAGCTGCCGACACCGCCGGAGGCGCCGATGATCAGCACCCGCTGGCCGGGCTCGAGCCGTCCGGCGTCGCGGAGCGCCTGGAGCGCGGTCATCCCCGAGACGGGGACGACGGCCGCCTGCTCGAACGTCAGGTTCCGCGGCTTGGCGGCGAGCTTGTCCTCGCGGGCAGCCGCGTAGTCAGCGAACGCGCCGCGGCTGATGCCGAACACCTCGTCGCCCACGGCGAAGCGCGTCACCGCTGCCCCGACCTCGACCACGGTGCCCGCCACGTCGAGTCCGAGCACCCGGTTCTTGGGGCCACGGAAGCCGAACCCGAGGATCCGCATGAGGTAGGGACGGCCCGTCATCTGGTGCCACGTCCCTCGATCCATGCCTGCGGCGTGGACGCGCACCAGCACCTCGTCGGCGGCGATCTCGGGCCGCTCGACCCGCTCGAACCGGAGTGCGTCGACCTCGCCGTAGCGCTCCTGGACGATGGCGCGCATCGCGCGCGACGTCGAGATGGGCGTCTCGACCGTCGGCCGCGGAGTCCCGGTCGTAGTGGTGGTGGTGGTCGTTCGTGTGTCGGTGTTCATGGTTCTTCCTTCTTCTGGTGCAGCTCGTCCTCGGACGGGCGATTGCGGGTGGTGGTTTCGGATCGGGGCCGGACGGCGTTCGGCCTCAGGCATGAGGCGGGTCGACGTGCGCGGCGACGAAGTCGGCGATGATCCCTGCCATCGCGGCCGACTGGGTCCAATGGAGGTAGTGCGAGCCCTCGAGCACCTCGAGTCGATGGGTGGTGACCGCCTCGAGTTCCACCTCATGGGCCGGGAGCCACTCGGGCATCGTGTCGACGCTCTCGGTGGACAGCAGCTCCAGGACCGGAAGGTCGGCGGCGAACGGTTCGGCGGCGGCCTTCGTCGAGTTCGCCTCGAGCCGGCTCCATTCGTCTGAGATCGAGGGGTTGCCGTAGTTCCAGTTCGCCATCGCGGCGATCCGTCGACGCTCCTCCGGCGTGTACGCGGTTCCGGGAGGTTGGATCAGGTCTGGGGCGATCGTGGTGACCACGCGGTAGAGGCCGAGCGCGCCGACGACACCCTCCGTGACCGACGGGGTGCCGACCTCGAGGGAGGAGGCCGTCGCAGCCATGGCGTCGATGCCGATGATCGCGGCGACGTCGTCGGGATAGGCGTTTGCGTAGTAGCGGGCATACAGGCCGCCCGCCGAGTGCCCGGCGAGGATGACGGGCTCGTCGACGTGCAGCATTTCGAGCACCTCGTGGAGTTCGGACGTGATGTTCTCGATCGTGCGGTCGCCCACGTCGAGGGCGCTGTAGCCGTATCCGAAGCCCTCGACGACGATCACGTCGAACGCGTCGAGCTCGCGGATGAGCGGCGCGAAGTCGACGGCGGGAGCCGGCGTTCCGTAGCCGCTGAGGAGCACCAACACCGAGCCGTCCCCGCCGGTGCGGGTGACGTTGACCTCCCCGGCGTCGAGCTGGACGCTCTGCCCGTACGGTGCGAGCTCGCCCTTCTCTGATGCGGTGGCGGCCGCATTCGCGACGACCGAGACGAGCGTCAGGGCCAGCACGACGGCGAGGACGATTCCGGCGGTGTGCGCGATGCGCGATCGGCGGCGGCGGCCGGGCGCGGGTGGAGCGGTGGGGACCGGGGCGTCAGCTCGAGCGATGGTTTCGATGGGAGTGGCGGTGCGATTCATGAGGTGTTCGTTCCTGTTCGTGCGATGCGCGGGATGGCTCAGGCCTGACCTGCGAGCAGATCCCGACCGAGTTCGGAGCTGACGGGGTTGGAGACGTCGGAGAGGACGACGACGGCGGTGCGGTCGGCGCGGTCGATGCCGAAGTAGGTGGTGTACCCGCCGGTCTGCCCGGTGTGCCAGGTGATGGTCCGACCGGCGGACTCCTCCGACACGTGCCAGAACATCCCGACGCGGAGGTCGTCGGCGCCCGCGGCCTCGATCGGGTCCATCGCCGACAGGCCGGGCGCGGTGCCGTCCAGGAGTGCGGTCGCGAACGCGGCGAGGTCGTGCGCGGTCGAGACGACGCCGCCGCCGGCGGCGTACGCACCCAGGACCCACGGCTCGACGGGCAGGCCTGATGCCGACCATCCGCCCTCGACCTCGTTGCGATCGGTTTCGACCGCAGTGGCGGTCATGCCGAGCGGCTCGAACAGTCGGGTCCGCATGAGCTCGGCGTAGCTCATCCCGGCCGCCGCGGCGACGGCGACTCCCGCCGTCGCTGCGCCCAACGTCGAATAGACGTAGGTGCCTCGCGTGTCGAGCGTGCCCGCACGCGCCTCCTCGACCACCTGGGCGACCTCCGTCGAGAAGAAGTTGCGCCCGAGTGGGGCGGCCCAGAATCCGCGGGCCATCGTGGCGGGGCCGAACGCCACGTAGCCGGCGGTGTGCGTGACGAGTTCGCGCATCGTCACCGTGCCCGCCTCCGACCCGTGGAGCTGCGGGAGGTACGTGGAGACGGAGGCATCCAGTCTGATCTCCCCGCGCTCGACCGCGTCCGCGATGACCAGCCCGGTCATCGCCTTCGTCAGCGATCCGACCTCCATCCGCGTCGTCTCGTCGGCGCCGAGCCCTGCGAACCGCACCGGCGTGTCGGCATCCAGGTCGATCTTCGCGACGGCGAGGTCGCGGTACCCCGAGAGCGTGCCGCCGGCGCGCTCCGACTCGAGGCGCGCGAGCAGCGCATCGTCGCCGGTGTGGGCGGAGGCCACCCGCGGCGTCATGCCGAGTGTCGCAGCGCCGAGCACGAGCGCTGCGACCAGCACGGTGACCAGCAGTCGTCGTGAGAACGCGTAGGCCACGACCAGCGTGAACGCCGCGAGCACCGCGACCCAGCTGTCATCGATGTACGAGCCGCCGAGCAGCGAGCGGAGCAGGAACGCGGCAGGAACGGCGACCAGCACCGCGACGACGAACAGCTTGCCCGGCCAACGGCGCGCGAAGGTACTGGTGTCGCGAGCGAACGTCGCCCGGAGGCTCCGAGGGATTCGGGACATGGCCGCTCCGTTCTTTTCTCAAACATTGATGTTTAACTTGGCAGGCCTAAGTTAAACACAGATGTTTGAGTTAGTAAAGAGCGAAGTGAGGAGATCTCGCATGTGGGCGCGGCGACAGCGCGCCATCCGGTTCCAGCCGTGGACTCACCGGTCGGCCAGCGCCATCACCGGCGCCGGTGCGTCGTCGCCCAGCAGGGCCGATCAGCCGCACTGCGGAGACGCCGCCGGCGGCCCCTCGATGGCGACTATCGCTCGGGCGAGGCCTGCAGGAGCGCGCGCAACGTCGGGAACAGGGCGTCGCGTACCTCTGCCTCGCCGACCCGGCCCGCCCTGACCTCGGCCGCGGCCCCGTGCAGGAGCGAGAAGTAGCACGCGGTCTGCCAGGCGATGCTCATGTCGTCGCGGAATGATCCGTCGGCACGCCCACGAGCGAGCAGGTGCTCGACCCGCGCCCGCGGATCGGCGTGGCTGCCGTGCATCACCTCGGCCGGGAGCGCCTGCTCGGCCACGCCCCGCAGGACGCCCAGGCTGTTCACCAGCTGCCACGAGACGTCCACCAAGGACTCCAGCGCGTGCCAGGCATCCCCGCTCAGGTCGACCGACGCGAGTTCCGCCTCCACGCGCGCCATCGAGGTGTGGACGAGTTCGGTCATGAGCTCATTGCGCGAGGAGAAGTGCCCGTAGAGGGTGATCCGCGCGACCCCGGCGGCCTGGGCGATATCGGCCAGGCTCGCGTTGGGGTCATCGGTCAGGCACGTCGCCGCCGCCTGGAGGATGGCGTCGCGGTTGCGCGTCGCATCCGACCGGACCGCCCGTTCCCGTTGCGCGTTCGCCATATCCGACCGACTCCCCACTAGCTCAGACATCAGTGTATGCGATGACGCCGCCGCGGTCGTCGGGCTTCACCGCGAGGACCTGGGGCTGCTGGAGTCGTTCAGTCTCGCGATGGGGTCGACAGCTCGTACCCCCACGGCAGATCGGCGCCCGCTCGCGAGACCGTGATGGCGGCCGCCTGCGTCGCCGCGGCCCCGGCTCGCTCGAGGTCGGCGGCGTCGAGCCCATCGCTCCCCCGCTCGGCGACGAAGCTGATCAAGGATGCCATGAACGTGTCGCCGGCACCGATCGTGTCGACGGGATCGACCTCGACGCCGTCGACGCGCACGCGAGCTTCGGCGGTCGCCAACTCGGTACCATCGGCTCCCAACGTGATCGCGGCCACACGGGGCCCGAGCGAGAGCACATGGTCGATGACCGCGGCGATCTCCCGGCCCGGGTAGAGCCAGGCGGCGTCCTCGTCGCTCATCTTCACGACGGTCGAGAGCGCGGCGAATTCCTCGAATCGCGGGACCATCTGCTCGCGAGAGTCGAGCAAGGCGGGACGGATGTTGGGGTCGAACGTGATCTCGTCAGCCTGCGACCGCGACAGCAGCCCACGCAATGCGGAAGCGCCCGGCTCGAGGAAGGCGGCGATCGACCCGGTGTGCAGCACGCGCGCTGCGATCGGTGCGTCCGGCAGACGTACCCAACGCACGTCGAACGTGTACTGCGCCTGGCCGTCCGCCCGAGGCGGGCACGGTCCAGTCGCGGTCCGCGACCGAGACGACCGCGAACCCTGACGTCCGTGCGATGCGGAAGACGAGTTCACCGCCGCTCGTCACCGCGAGCTCGCCCCTTGCCGCCTCCCATTCGATGTCGGCCGCGAGGCCCGCGACGAGCCCGTCCACCGCGGCCTCAACCCGATGGGATGCGATGTCCGGATGCGGCGCCGGCGCCGGGGCGGCGGTGAGCGATGATTGCCCGGCCCGAACGAGATGCCGAGACGGCGACAGCGGATGGCACGGCGCCGAGCTCTGCGCCATCCGGGGGTCTGCTCCCGCGCGCTTCGGCCGTCGTCGCTGGCGAAGTCAGCGCAGGAAGGTCTCGGCCAATCCTTCCGGACCACCATGCCGGCGCCAAGATGCGGCGACCACGCGGTATGCGCGCTCGCCGGCCTCCCTGCACACATCACGCACCTCGGGATCCCGGACGACCTCGCCGCACGCCTTGCGCACGGCCGGTCGCCGCAGCAGGACAGCGGCCGAGACCGCCGCTGCAGCGCCGAGGGGGAACAGCATCAGCCAGGGATTGCTGCCGTTGCGAGGGCGCGCGTCGTAGTGCGGCTCGCTCGTTCCGGTCCCGGACGAAGGCGTGTCCTGCTCCGACCGCCCCGACCACGCCGGCAGTGCACTCATAGTCATGATGATCTCCCTATAGAGTGGGCTCATACGGGTGCTAAGTTAGCCCCGCATTAGCCCGAGTATAGCCACGAGGTTAGGGTAGGTGTCAAGAGTGGCGACCGCGCGCGCAGATCCGAAACCCCGCCTGACCGCGCAGGCATCGGTACTCAAGGCATGGGGGCGGGAGTGGCGACGCGCCAACGGCAAGGGCCAGCAGGAGCTCGGGCGAATCGCCGGATATGGAAGCGACGAGAGCCCGAAGAGCGCCGCCGTGGCGATTTCCCGCATCGAGTCCGGCAAGACCGACCCGACCGGTCGGTACCGCCAACGTCTCTTGGACGCGCTCGGGCATACGGAGGCAGAACTCGAGGAGGAGACGGAGCGAGCGCTCGCGGCGCTCTCGCGCCCCGGCGTCTTCGCCCGTGCCATGGCCGGGCCGATCTACATCGAGAACGAGGCCCGGCGAGCACAGATCATTGCATCGTCGAACCTGCTCACCGAACGGGTCACGTTCCAGATCCGCAACTCCGAGCGCACGCTTGAGCGAGCGTGCAACGGATTCGTCCTGCCGTTCCTCGAGACCGCCGCGAGGCTCGACTGGCAACTGCGGCTCGATACCGAGGATGCCGGGGCGACCGACGAGACGGCAGGATCGCTCGAGGGCGAGATCCGGCAACTGAGGGGACAGACGGAGGCCAGCGTCCTGAAGGCGATGACCGAGAGCGCGGCAGGCGCGGGCGCCGGAGGTGGGCCGAGTTCAGGAACCGCGGCCGGCGTGCTCGTCGCCCTCTCGGCCGCCGGGACCGCATCGACCGGGGCTGCGATCGCCTCGCTCTCCGGCGCGGCTGCCTCCAGCACCACGCTCGCGTGGCTCGGAAGTGGTTCGCTCGCAGCCGGTCGCATGGGCGTAGCGGGCGGCGCGGCGGTCCTGACCGGCATCGTCGCCTTGCCCGCGCTTCTGGCCATCGGTGGAGTGCTCGTCTGGAAGGGCCGAAAGCTCCGCAAGGAAGCCGAGGCAGAAGCCGAGAAGCTCGATGCCGCGCAGCAGGCTCTGGAGGACATGCAGGACGCCCTGCCGCGCGCGGAGCGGTGGAACGAAGCCCAGCAAGCCATCATCCAGCGCGCTGAGCTGCTCGGACGCGCCATCCGATCCCGCTATGGAGAGGCACCTCCGTTCGTCCCAGCACCCGGGCATGACGCGAGCCGCCGGATCGAATGGGACGCGCTTTCCCCCGACGCTCAGAAGGCACTCGAGATCGAGCTCAAGCTGGTCAGCATTATCCTCGACACACAGGCGCTGCCGGTCTGGCTGGGTGTGACGAGCATCAATGAGCCCGACCTCACGCCCTCCCAGGAAGAGACAGCGACCGTGTCAGAAGAGTGGATCGACGAGAGTCTGACACTCGCTCAGTTCGACCTCGACAATCACGAAGAATGGGTCCGGCGCCTCCTGGCCCAAGACTCGCCGAACTAGCGGTGCTCAGCGGACGCGGAGCGCCCCGGCATGCACGCGCACGGTGAACGTCCGCACCTCGCCGGCCTCCTCGCCGTCGATCTCGAACGGCAGGGGCTTCGGGAGCTCGACCGTCATGCGCGCGCCACCAAGATGCGTGGCGGTCTCGGCGTCGGCGGCCTCATCGTCGTTCGCGAAGAAGCGGCGGATGCCGTTGTCCCACACGAAGGACCGCACGGTGTCGAGCCACCCGATCAGGCCGTCAGCGCTCACTACGAGCGCGTCGAGTCGCCCGTCGTCGAGGACGGCATCGGGCAGCAGTGCGACGCCGCCCTGCACCGTGCCGCAGTTTCCGACGATGAAGGTGTGCCCGCTCAGCGTCTGCGGGTCGTCGTCGTCGATCGCGAGGGTGAACTCGACGACATCTGAGGCGGCGATCGCCTTGCCGAGCGCGGCCACGTAGGCGAGCCAGCCGGCCTTGTCCTTCAGGTCGTCGTCGGTCTCGACGAGCATGTGCGCGTCCAGACCGAATCCGACCATGACGGCGAAGCCGCGCTCCTCGCCGTCGCCCGTGTCGACCCAACCGATGTCGATGCGCCGCTCACCGGTTCCGAGCGCGCGCTCGATCGCCGCTGCGGTGTCGCCGATCGGGACCTCGAGGTTGCGGGCGAGCAGGTTGCCGGTGCCCTGCGGGATGATGCCGAGCACGGCATCCTCTCCGGCGAGCACCTCGGCGACGGCCCGAACCGTACCGTCGCCTCCAGCCACCACGACCACCTCGGCGCCGTGCGCAAGCGCCTCTCGCGCCATTCCGCGACCCGGGTCGTCCTCAGTGGTCTCGAACCAGGATGCGGCGGCACAGGCGTCCGGATCGACGCGATCGAAGGCGTCGCAGAGTTCCTGGCGCTCGATCTTGCTCGGGTTGAAGATGATGGCGATGTGAGGGGTGTTCACGCGCACACTCTGCCACGCCGGATCAGTCCGATGCCGGGGCTTGCGTACGGGGAGCCCGAACGCTAACTCACCCGGCTCCGGCCGGGCTCCGGCATCCCGCCCTACGCCGTCCACCACGGCCGCAGCGGCAGCTCGCCCACTCCCCCGCGCTCGTCGGGCTTCACCGCCAGAACCTGGTGCAGCTGGATGCCGCCGCGCTCGAACTGCAGCCGCGACCCGGCCATGTAGAGCCCCCAGACCTTCGCGGTCGGCAGGCCGACCTCGTCGACCGCCTCGTCCCAGTGCTCGACGAGGTTGGCGCACCAGTCGCGCAGGGTGAGCGCGTAGTGCGGGCGCAGGTTCTCCTCGTGCAGCACCTCGAGGCCGACATCCTGCGCTTCGGTGATGATGCGCCCGGACCCGGTGAGCTCCCCGTCGGGGAAGACGTAGCGGTCGATGAACCCGTGCGTCGAGGGTTCGGACCGGTTGTCGGGGCGGGTGATGCAGTGGTTGAGCAGCAGCCCGCCGGGGCGCAGCCGCGACTGCAGGAAGCGGAAGTACTTCGCGTAGTTGCGCACCCCGATGTGCTCGAGCAGCCCGATCGACGACACCGCGTCGAACCCGGTGTCGGCGATGTCGCGGTAGTCGCCGTGGCGCACCTCGGCGAGCTCGCCCAGGCCCTCCTCGGCGATGGCGCGCTGCGACCACGTGGCCTGCTCCTCCGACAGCGTGACGCCGACGACACGGATGCCGCGGCGCGCCGCATAGCGCACCATGCCGCCCCAGCCGCAGCCCACGTCGAGCAGCCGGTCGCCCGGCGCCAGCCGCAGCTTCTCGAAGACGAGCCGGTACTTGTTCTCCTGGGCTTCGTCGAGGGATGCCTCGGGGCGCGGGTAGCACGCGCAGGTGTAGGTCATCGACGGCCCGAGCACCCACTCGTAGAAGGTGTTCGACACGTCGTAGTGGTGGTGGATGGCCTCGGCGTCCCGCGCCTTGCTGTGCCGGCGGCCCGTGGCGACCCGACGCCAGCGGGGCGGCGCCTCCCCCGGCGGCGGCGCGATGGGTCGCAGGTGCTCGACGCCGATCGAACGGAGGATCTGCGCGATGGATCGTGGCGGCGGCATCCGGAACACCAGTTCGTCGGCGAGCGCCCGGAGCAGTTCGTAGGGGTCGCCCGGGTGCACGCCGTGGACCTCGAGGTCGCCGGCGATGTAGGCGCGAGCGAGGCCGAGGTCGCCGCGACCGGTGGCGAGGTAGGTCGTGCCCCGCGGCGTCTTCAGTTCGATGCCGAGCGGGGCGTCGGGCGGGCCCGCCGAGCTGCCGTCGTACGCGGTGAACCGCAGCGGAAGTCGCCCGCCGGCGACGAGCTCCAGGATCTCGGCGAGGGTGAGCCTGCCCGAGGCATCCGGCTTCGGCGCGGCATCCGCCGACGCACCATCGGGCGTGGCATCCGTCGTCGCCGACCCGGGCCCGCGCTCCTTGAACGTCGTCATCGTCGTTGCACCGCCTTCGCGTAGAGGTCGAGGAGCCGTGAGTCGGGGTCGTACCGCCGCTTCGCGGCGCGGTAGGCATCGCCGCCGTAGAGCGCGTCGAACTCGTCGCGCGGGTAGTAGGCGTCGGAGTACAGCGACTTGTGCCCGTCGAGCTCGCTGACCTTGTGCTCGATCAGCCGGTTCGTCGCGCCCTCGGTCGCGCCGACCGGCACGGTCGACCAGAAGCCGACGTTCACGTAGGTGCGGTGCGACTCGAGCGGATACAGCGGCCAGTCGGTGTCGTCGCGCGGTCGCAGCGGGCACAGCCAGATCGGCTCGATCGGCACCTCGGCGAGGAACCAGTCGAGGAACTCCGCGGCCCGCTCGATCGGGATCTCGACGTCCTGGATCACGCGCTCGCGCGGCGGCCGGCCGCCGAACCGCTCGATGCGGTTTCCGATGTCGTACCGCCGTTCGAGCTTCATGAGCTTCCAGTACGCGCTGCTGCGCCGGTAGCGCCGCGGCCAGACCCGGCGAACGAGCGGATGCTGCGCGCCGAACGCCTGCGAGCACCAGAACCAGTCGGTGTCCCACCGCCACAGGTAGTCGTGGATGATGAGCCGGTCGTGCGTCGCGCCATCCGCATGCTGGATGGAGCGGTAGAAGATGCGCTGGCCGGTGTAGTCGCTGGTCGGGCCGGATGCCGCGGTCTGCACGCCCACGCAGAGGTAGCTCTCGTCGGCGCTGAAGACGACCCCGTCGAGGTAGTCGACGCGGGTGCCGTCGTCGAGGGCGCCGGACTCGACGATGCGGTCCATCGTGTCGACGAGGTCGGCGAGGGCGTGGAACCGCAGGTGCGTGAGCGCGACGAACGGCTGCACCGGCTCGAGCTCGATGCGCAGGCGCACGGCGTACCCGAGCGTGCCGTACGAGTTCGGGAACGCGTGGAACAGGTCGGCGTGCTCTGTCGGCGACGCGGTCACGACCTCGCCGGCGCCGGTGAGGATGTCGAGCTCCAGCACCGACTCGTGCGGCAGCCCGTTGCGGAACGACGTCGACTCGATCCCGAGGCCCGTCACCGCGCCGCCCAGTGTGATGGTCTTCAGCTGCGGCACCACCAGCGGCGCCAACCCGTAGGGCAGCGTGGCCGCGACGAGATCCTCGTATGTGCACATGCCGGCCACGTCGGCCGTCCGCGCCTGGGCGTCGACCGCGATGACCTGCGTCAGCCCCGACGTGTCCAGGCCCCGGGCCTCGACTCGGTCGCGCGACCGGAACAGGTTCGACGTCGGCTTCGCCAGCCGCACCGTCGCCGTCGCCGGCAGTGCCCGGTAGCTCTCCAGCAGGCGCTCCACGCCGTCAGCGTGGGCGGCTCGTGCGTCAATCGCGTCGGTCGCAGGAGCGGACACACCCTCACGGTAGTCCGTGGGGACCGGTGCCCGCATGGGCTCCTGCCGCATTCTCCGCGGCAGCCCGGGCAACTCGACGTATTCCGCCCCCCTGGGCCGGAACCGGAGCCGGGGCCGGGGCCGGGGCCGGGGCCGGGGAAAGAGGGTCGGTCTCGGTGAGCTGGTCTCGCTGAATCGGCCTGACTTTCGTTCCGTTCTTCAAGCAAGGATGGAACACGATGAACAGGAAGTACTCGCCAGAGATGTGTAAGCGGCCGTTGCGGATGCTCGCTGAGACGCGGCCGGAGTACCCGAGCTTGATGAGCGCGGTCCGGCACGTGGCGGGGCTGATCGGGATGAGCCCGGAGACGCTGCGGCTCTGGCAGCGTCGGTACGAGATCGACGCCGGGGTGAAGCCCCGTGTGACCACGGACGCGGCTGACGTCGATCCGGCGAGCGTTCGTCCTCGACCCAGTTCGAGCGGACGCGATCCTGCGCATGCAGGTGCGACGATTCACACCAACGGCGATCCAGCAGATGCGCGCTGAACTGGCCGACATCGACGCGATCCTCTCGTCTGAGCGACCGACACGATCCCCGTGCGGGCGCTGCGCAGTTTCCGATCCGCCTCAGTCCTTGGCAGCCAGATCGCATTATCGGAACTGAGCCGATTGAGTCGCGCGCGCAGCACGCCTGCCGGCGTGCTATGAATCGAGGACCGACGCCTGAAGGGGCTCAGTGCTGGATGCCTCGGAGCCATCCATCGAGGGGCTGAACGCCGGCGGCGACGGCTGCCGCGACAGGAATACCCAGAGACTCACGGAGCTCGCTACGACCCACTCCTGACAACGTGTACGTCGGGATTCGGGGGAGGCCGTCGACCAGAAAGAACTCGCTGCTCGCGGTGCGTGCAGGGTGGCGCACCGTCCGCCCATTCTCAAGCGTCTCGGTTGAGCCACGTAGCGTGACGATGCGCGAGCCTGACAGCAATTCCCATACCCCGCCAGCCTGATCCAAGATGGCGCGGACAGGGCTCGGGCCCCATTCCGTCGAGTACTTCCACCCCATCAGTGCCCAACCCCTACCCCAGAAATTGCTCTGCTCGGTGCGCGTCCATCCGCGCACGCCCCGCTCATCGAAAGCCGCCTTCCAGTCGGAGACGGCCTCGGAGACAAAGATGTCTCGGGCAGGAATGTGAGCTTCAATCAACAGACCGGTGAGTTCCATAGTCCAGTCGTCCGTCCACGGGGCTTGCCGCTCGGATTCCTCTCTCGCTGCTCGTTCCCGTTCCGCCTTCGAGGCCAGCATTTCCCCAGCGTCATCCATCAGTCCCATGGGGAGAATCTAGCGGGCGCCGACCCTACCCGCCCTCGGCCAGTTCGCTCTTCCGGTGCACGCTCTCATGCTGCTCGACTGACCCCGACGCGGTGGTTTCCAGTGACCGTCGCATCGGCCCAGAATCCGGGCCTCTCACCAGCCGTCTCGGGCCGGAGTCAGAATCGGGAGATCAGAAGTCCCAGTCCTCGTCCTCCGTGTTGACCGCCTTGCCGATCACGTACGAGGAGCCCGAGCCCGAGAAGAAGTCGTGGTTCTCGTCGGCGTTCGGCGAGAGCGAGGCGAGGATCGCCGGGTTCACGTCGGTGACCGAGGAGGGGAACATCGACTCGTAGCCGAGGTTCATGAGGGCCTTGTTGGCGTTGTAGTGCAGGAACTTCTTGACGTCTTCCGTGAGGCCGAGGCCGTCGTAGAGGCTCTGCGTGTACTGCACCTCGTTGTCGTAGAGCTCGTAGAGCAGCGAGAACGTGTAGTCCTTGATCTCGTCGCGCTTGGCCTGGTCGACCAGCTCGAGTCCACGCTGGAACTTGTAGCCGATGTAGTAGCCGTGCACTGCCTCGTCGCGGATGATGAGGCGGATGAGGTCGGCGGTGTTGGTCAGCTTCGCGCGCGACGACCAGTGCATCGGCAGGTAGAAGCCTGAGTAGAAGAGGAACGACTCGAGCAGCGTCGAAGCGACCTTGCGCTTCAGGGGCTCGTCACCGCGGTAGTACTCCATCACGATGGAGGCCTTCTTCTGCAGGTGCTCGTTCTCGACCGACCAGCGGAACGCCTCGTCGATGTCCTTCGTCGAGCACAGCGTCGAGAAGATCGACGAATAGCTCTTCGCGTGCACCGACTCCATGAACGCGATGTTGGTGTACACCGCCTCCTCGTGCGGGGTCAGCGAGTCGGGGATGAGCGAGACTGCACCGACCGTGCCCTGGATGGTGTCGAGCAGCGTGAGGCCCGTGAACACCCGCATCGTCGTGGTCTGCTCTTCGGGCGTCAGCTGGTTCCACGACTGCACGTCATTCGACAGCGGCACCTTCTCGGGCAGCCAGAAGTTGTTGACCAGGCGGTTCCAGACCTCGAGATCCTTGTCGTCCTGGATGCGGTTCCAGTTGATCGCGTTGACGTGGCTGACCAGCTTCACCTTGCCGCCGTGGGCCGGGTCGTTGGTGGCCGAGTTCACCGGGTCGGTGAGAGTCATCCGTTCTGTCCTTATCTTCAGGAGTGGGTCTCGATATGGGTCTCGATACGCTCCGGCTTCGCCGGTGCTACTCGACCACCGGAACGTGAGAAATGCTCATAGTGTGCACGAGACGCACATTTCCAGCTCTGTGCCCTCGAGCGCCTGCTGACGCAGCCGGATGTAGTAGATCGTCTTGATGCCCTTGCGCCAGGCGTAGATCTGGGCCTTGTTGATGTCGCGCGTCGTCGCGGTGTCCTTGAAGAACAGCGTGAGCGAGAGGCCCTGGTCGACGTGCTGCGTCGCCGCGGCGTAGGTGTCGATGACCTTCTCGTAGCCGATCTCGTACGCGTCCTCGTAGTACTCGAGGTTGTCGTTCGTCATGAACGGCGCCGGGTAGTAGACGCGACCGAGCTTGCCTTCCTTGCGGATCTCGATCTTCGACGCGATCGGGTGGATCGACGACGTCGAGTTGTTGATGTACGAGATCGAGCCGGTCGGCGGCACCGCCTGCAGGTTCTGGTTGTAGATGCCGTGCTCCTGGATGGAGGCCTTCAGCTCCTGCCAGTCGTGCTGCGTCGGGATGTGCACGCCGGCGTCGGCGAACAGCTCGATGACCCGTGCGGTCTGGGGCACCCACGCGGCATCCGTGTACTTGTCGAAGAACTCGCCCGACGCGTACTTCGAGTCGGCGAACCCGTCGAAGGCCTCACCGCGCTCGATCGCGATGCGGTTCGACGCGCGCAGCGCGTGGAAGAGCACCGTGTAGAAGTAGATGTTCGTGAAGTCGATGCCCTCCTCGCTGCCGTAGTGGATGCGCTCGCGGGCGAGGTAGCCGTGCAGGTTCATCTGGCCGAGGCCGATGGCGTGCGACTTGTCGTTGCCGTCTTCGACGGACCGCACCGACGAGATGTGCGACATGTTCGAGACGGCGGTGAGGCCGCGGATGGCGGTCTCCACCGTCTTGCCGAGGTCGGGCGAGTCCATCGACAGCGCGATGTTCATCGACCCGAGGTTGCACGAGATGTCCTTGCCGATCTGGGCGTAGGAGAGGTCTTCGTTGTAGGTCGTCGGCGTGTTGACCTGGAGGATCTCGGAGCACAGGTTCGACATGTTGATCCGGCCCTTGATCGGGTTGGCCTTGTTCACCGTGTCCTCGAACACGATGTAGGGGTAGCCCGACTCGAACTGGATCTCGGCGATCGTCTGGAAGAACTCGCGCGCGTTGATCTTCGTCTTCTTGATGCGCGGGTCGTCGACCATGGCGCGGTAGTTCTCGGTGATCGGCACGTCGCCGAACGGCTTGCCGTAGACGCGCTCGACGTCGTACGGCGAGAAGAGGTACATGTCCTCGTTGTTCTTCGCGAGCTCGAACGTGATGTCGGGCACGACGACGCCGAGGGAGAGCGTCTTGATGCGGATCTTCTCGTCGGCGTTCTCGCGCTTGGTGTCGAGGAACCGCATGATGTCGGGGTGGTGCGCCGACAGGTACACCGCACCGGCGCCCTGGCGCGCGCCGAGCTGGTTGGCGTACGAGAACGAGTCCTCGAGCAGCTTCATCACGGGGATGATGCCCGACGACTGGTTCTCGATCTGCTTGATGGGCGCACCCGACTCGCGGATGTTGCTGAGCAGGAGTGCCACGCCACCGCCGCGCTTCGACAGCTGCAGCGACGAGTTGATGCCCCGCGAGATCGACTCCATGTTGTCCTCGATGCGGAGCAGGAAGCACGATACGAGCTCGCCGCGCTGCGCCTTGCCCGTGTTGAGGAACGTCGGCGTCGCCGGCTGGAAGCGGCCGGAGATGATCTCCTCCACCAGCTCGGTCGCGAGCTGCTCGTCACCCTGCGCGAGGCCGAGCGCGGTCATGACGACGCGGTCCTCGAAGCGCTCGAGGTACCGCTTGCCGTCGAAGGTCTTCAGCGTGTAGCTCGTGTAGTACTTGAACGCGCCGAGGAACGTCTCGAAGCGGAACTTCTTCGAGTAGGCCAGGTCGTTGAGCTTCTGGATGAACTCGAACGAGTACATGCCGAGCGTCTCGGGCTCGTAGTACTCCTTCTCGACGAGGTAGTCGAGCCGCTCCTTCAGCGAGTGGAAGAAGACCGTGTTCTGGTTGACGTGCTGGAGGAAGTACTCCCGCGCCGCCTCCTTGTCCTTCTCGAACTGGATCTTCCCGTCGGCGCTGTAGAGGTTCAGCATCGCGTTCAGGGCGTGGTAGTCCATCCCCGAGTTGCTCGAGCGCGGTGCGTCGATGACCGCTACGCCACTGTCGCCTGCGGCGCCTGCTGCTGCGTTGACCAAAATGCGTCCAATCCCTCGTCGACGGCGCGAACGTCGTCTGGTGTTCCGAATACTTCGAAGCGGTAGAGGTGCGGCACATGGCACTTCGCGGCGACGATGTCGCCCGCGAGGCCGTAGGCCGTACCGAAGTTGGTGTTGCCCGCGGCGATCACGCCGCGGATGAGTGCGCGGTTGTGCGGGTCGTTCAGGAACCTGATGACCTGCTTGGGCACGGCGCCCTTGCCGTCCCCTCCCCCGTAGGTCGGGACCACGAGGACGTAGGGCTCGTCGGCCACGAGCGCGGCATCCTTCGCATGGAGCGGGATGCGCGCCGCCGGCCGACCGAGCTTCTCGACGAAGCGCGCGGTGTTGCCCGACACGCTCGAGAAGTAGATGAGGTTCGTCATGTCAGCCCCCGTGGCCGGTGGTCGAGTAGCCGCGCAAAGCCGGCGTATCGAGACCGGTTATGCGAGGCGGCTCGCCAGCTCGTCGATCTTGTCGGGACGGAAGCCCGACCAGTGGTCTTCGTCGGTGATGACGACCGGGGCCTGCAGGTAGCCGAGCTCCTTGACCGCGGCGAGGGCGGTCTCATCCTGCGAGAGGTCGAGCACTTCGTACTCGATGCCCTTGCTGTCGAGGGCGCGGTACGTGGCATTGCACTGGACGCAGGAAGGCTTGGTGTAGACCGTGACCGTCATCTCTGTGACCCCTCTTCTCTGGCTCCTGGAGGAGCCGTTCCCCCGGTGTTGCTTCAACTCTTCGATACTACATCTTGTGTCTGGGCAATTGCACGACCACAAGATGATGTAGTTACATCCGTGTAGTTTTCCACCGCGTTCTCCACCGTTCACTCACAGGCCGAAGCCGGTCTGATCGGCGGATTTCCGCGGTTCGGGTTTCCGTTCTCCACAGGCCTGCTCATCTGTGCAGAGCCGGCCTGTGAATGGATGTCGGGCGTGTCGTCGGCGTGTCGCCCCCGCACCACGCCGGCACGAGGCATCCGCACCGCCCGTGCGACGATGCCACGACCCCCGCTGGCGACGGCTTCACGCGACATACCGGCTCCCCCGACCCGACATCTGGCCCTCATCGGCCCGCCGACCACAACATCTGGTGGCGTCCGCTGGTAATGCTGCCACCACCCACCGACATTCCCGCGACGGATGCCACGGCGCGTCGTGGTGGATTCGACGGAATCGGGCGCCGGGCGCGACTCCGCTGCCATGCTGGGCGGATGGCAGCGCCGAACGAACTCCTCGCCGTCCTCATCGACGCCGACAACGTACCGCCGTCGAAGATCGGTGCGGTCCTCGCGGAGGTGGCGGGCTTCGGCACGGCATCGGTGAAGCGGGTGTACGGCGACTGGACGAGGCCGACCCTCGGCAGCTGGAAGACGGTCGCGAGTGAGCACGTCATCCAGCCGATGCAGCAGTTCGCGAACACGGTCGGCAAGAACGCGACCGACAGCGCGCTGATCATCGACGCCATGGACCTGCTGTACACGCGACGCTTCCACGCGTTCTGCATCGTGTCTTCCGACAGCGACTTCACGCGTCTCGCGTCGCGCATCCGCGAGGAGGGTGTCACGGTCTACGGGTTCGGCGAGCGCAAGACGCCCGAAGCGTTTCGCAACGCGTGCGACCGGTTCACCTACCTCGAAGTGCTCGACGAGCCGGCGGAGGAGACCACGTCCCCGGCGCCGACACGCGTACCGCCGGCGAAGCTGCGAAGCGACACCAAGCTCGTGTCCGGCCTGCGGGCAAGCGTCGTGACCGCATCGCAGGAGGACGGGTGGGCGAATCTCTCCGCGGTGGGCCATGTGATCCGGAACCAGCAGCCCGACTTCGACTCGCGCAACTGGGGCTACGAAAAGCTGTCGGACCTGGTGCGCGCGACCGAGCTGTTCCTTGTCCAGCCCGCGCCCGCGGGCGGGCTGAAGGTACGGGACAAGCGGAAGAACGGCGACTGAGCCCGCCTCACGGAGGATGCGAGATGTCGTCGACCGGCCAGCGTCTCGGACGCCGTCACGCAGCCTCGCCCACCAAGCGAGGGCGTCGGCGCTCAGGAAGCTCTCGCCGTGGCCATCAGACTCGGGTCAGCCGCCAACTGACGAGCAAGGGCGTCGAGCGCCATGTCGAGCGGAACGGATATCCCGCTCTCGAGCGGGCCCAGATCCGGAACTAGCCCGGTGTCTCGCCACATTGGTCGTCGCTTACGTCTCCGGTTGCTAGAACTACTCGGACGTCGTACTGGCGCGCCGAGGTCGAGTTGGACGTAGTCGACTCGTCGTGTCCAGTTGCGTTCGTCCGAGCCGATGGCATGGATTCGCGAAGTTGGCTTCGGCATCAGACGGTCATCATGAGGGAGATTCACCGGGACGACTCCAAACAGTTCGGGCTTGCCGCCGCGATCGAGCCACCGTCCGTATCCGACGAGAGTCACGCGCCCGAACGCCGATGTGGGAATACGAGTCTCCTCGTTCAGTTCGCGTGCGACACCAGCAGCGAACGCCTCGCCCAGCTCGCGACTCGCGGCCGCGTCGAGATCCCGTGGCTCGAGCGCACCCGATCCAGATGGCGCCCATAGTCCAGCGCCCGCTTGAGCGTGAGTCGACTGCAGCGTGACGACGAGCCGATCGTCCGACGTGATCGCAAGCACCGACGCACCAAGCCCGTTGTTGAGCCGGCTCACCTCAAGCGGCATCAGGCCGCCCTGCTCTCGAAACACATAGCGGTCAGCGAAATCGAACGCGACCATCTCGCCGTCGACCTCTCGCTCGATCGCGAGCTTCGTCGCTTCGTTCGAACACAACGCGGAATAGAAGTCACCCTCCCGAAGTCGAACGGCACGCCCAGCCGACACTGACTCCGAATCCAGGTCCGACATGAGCCCGACATTTGGGCCGTTGAAAGGGAAGCGTCCGGTGGCACTATGACGAAGGAGGAACGGAGCCAACTGCCTGAGATCATCCGGGAGACGGTAGCGGTGATCTTCGACTACGAAAGGAATGTGGCTCCCAGGGAGTTCGAGATCTATGGCGGGGTTCACTGCAACGGAACCTTCGTCGCTCTCGATGATCAGGGGAAGCTCATCAGAGTAGAGGCGCCGCGAGCCGAAGCGGATTGGCCTGCTAAGCGGACGGAAGTTCCACTTTGACCACCTGCCAAGCAGGCCAATGCTGTCGAGGGCCAGAAGTACAACTCCGAGGACGAGACTTGCTGCCGCATAGACCGCGGCGAGTTCTGGGGGGAGCGCAAGGAGCGAAGGAACAAGTCCAACTAGGAAGCTCACCACGGCGACGATGTAGACCCACTCTGATCGTGCGACGAAAACGGCTCGGTCACGGAAGCTCAGGAGCGCTGACTTCATCGGACCATTTCCCCCGTCGGCGTCGTCACGGCGAGCGGCTGGTCACGATCGTAGGCGTGCGTCACGTCCCAAGCCTCTCGGTATCGATCGCCGCTGAGCCGCGACACGCCCGTTCGCCCAATTCAGGACGCAGAGAGTTCGGCACGATCGCCGTACTCGGTGTCCGTTGTGGCCGCATCAGATGTCCGAGACGAGGAGATGGCACGGCCCGGGTACGCTCCCCTCATGCCCGCAGCCCCGCGCGAACCAGCGCTCTCCGTGCTCGGCTCGGCCTGGACCGAGACGAGCACAGAGGCGGTCACGGGGCGCTGGCCGCGGCGCACGAGGACCCGCGAGGTGGTCCGGTTCCGGGATTGGCTGGTGGATGGTCGACCGCTGCGCGAGCGTGCCTCGATAGGTCACCCCCGAGCGGACGACCGGCCGCTCATGTGGGGGCCGGAGGCCGGCGACGCGGTCGTCGTCGCCAGCCTCAGGGCGCTGCTCGCCGACGAGGTCGGGCCGGACGAGGAGTGGGTGCGCTTTCCGGACGGGCGCACGGCAATCTTGTTCTGCGGGCTCTGCGGAGACATCTGGTGCGGCGCGATCAGTGCGGACGTCCGCGTCGAGGAGTCGATCGTCGAGTGGCGGGACGTCGCCTACCAGGATCGGATCACCGGAGAGATCGCCACCGACCGTCCTCCGTTCACGCTCCGGTTCGAGCGTGGACCCTACGAGCGAACGATCCGGGACCTCATCACCGGTTGGCGCTGACGCGCATGGGCGCGCCCGCGGGATGGATCACGGGCGCCCTGAAGATCTGACGCCGAATCGGGTCAGCGCGATCCATCACCGTCCACGACGCGCCCGCAGCCAGCCGAGCGCACCGTCGTGGTCCACGAACTCCCCCGCGTCCTGCGCGTCGAGCGCCGCGACGAGCACGGCCTTGAAGTCGGGCCCCGGGGCCGTCCCGTGGTCGATGAGGTCGCGCCCGGTGAGCAGGGGCACGCTGCCCGCACGGTCATCCGCGCGCCATCGGTCCAGCCACTCGCGTGCCGGTGATGGACGCGCCCCCGCACCTCGGCCGGCGCAGTCCGCGTCGACGACCGCCGCCCAGTCGTCGATCGACACCCGACCGAGCCGGCGCCCGAGTCGGCGCACGGCGTGGCGACTCGGCCGCCCGGGCACGGTGGTCGCGGTCATGTGCTCCGCGACGAGGGTCGCGACGTCCGCGGTCAGCGGATGGGGCGCGCCGATCCTGCGCAGGAATGCGCGCGCGACCTCCGCCCCGACCTGCGCGTGCCCCCGGCTCGTGATGCGCCCGTCGACCTCCCGGACGGTGGTCTGCGGCTTGCCGAGGTCGTGCAGGAGCGTCGCGAGGACGACGCGCTCACGACGGAGCCCATCCCATCCCTCCTCGACGGCGACGCGCGCGCATTCGTCTGCGGCGAGGCCGAGGTGCGTGAAGACGTCGCCCTCCGGATGCCACGAGGGGTCCTGCTCGCACCCGCGCGTGGCCGCCAGCTCGGGGAAGCACGCGAGCCACCCGGTCGCCTCGAGAACCCGCAGGCCGGCCGAGATGTCCACGCCGGAGCGCGCGAGCTTCCGCCACTCGAGCCAGACGCGCTCGACGGGGAGCAAGGCGAACGACGGGCGGATGGCTCGGGCGAGCCGGGCCGTCGCCAAGTCCAGGCGGAGGCCGAAGCGCGCTGCCAGCTGCATTGCGCGCAGGACGCGAGCCGGATCGTCGGCGAACCGGTCGGAGGTGTGACGCAGCACACCGTCGCGGAGGTCCGCGGCGCCGCCGAACGGGTCGATCAGCTCGCCGCTGACCGGGTCCCATCCCATCGCGTTGATGGTGAAGTCGCGCCGCGCGAACGCCTCGCGCTCGACCAGCGTCGTCACCGACACGTCGAAGTGCTCGCCCGCAGCCGTGACGCGGAGGATCTCGAAGTGGGCGCCCGTCCGGTCGGTGCGCCCGACGGCCGAGAGCTCGGACTCGACCGCCGCGACATCGACCTCGCCGTGCACCTCGATGTCCACGTCACCGGCTCGAATTCCGGGTGTGCGGATCGCGTCGCGCACCGCTCCCCCGACGATCAGGGGCCTCCCACCCGCGCGCAGGCACGCATCGATCACCCGGACGGCGGCATCGCCGAGCTCGATCAGGCCGGGGGCGGGGTACCGGTGAACCTCGCCTCGGGCATGCGACCCGAGGCTGTACTCGCATGACACCGGATCCACGCTCAGCTCCCCATCGACCGGGGCGCCGGATTCGCCTGCCTGGTGGGCAGGAGGGAAAGCTTAGACCCTTCCCTGCTCACCGCGGCCGCCTCAGGTGCGCCGCTCGTGCCATCCGTCGACCCCTACCGCGCACCGCCCCGGGCGGGCTAGCCTGACGGCGGACCAGTACCCGACGCAGATCACCTGCGAAGGAAGGACCCAATGTCCCACACCGTCATCTCGCACGACGGCGCTTCGATCGCGTACGACCGCGAGGGCGAGGGCCCTCCCGTGATCCTCGTCGGCGGCGCGTTCCAGTTCCGCGCGTTCGATCCGACCACGAAGCAGCTCGCGACCCTGCTCGCCGCACGCGGCTACACGGTCGTCAACTACGACCGGCGCGGACGCGGCGAGAGCGCGCACGACGTGCCGATGGGCCTGCACGAGACGCTCGCCGACCTCCGCGCGATCGTCGCCGAGCTCGGGCGCGTCCACGAGCTCGGCGAGGGCGTCGCCCTGTTCGGCAATTCGTCGGGCGGCGCGATCGCGCTCGCGGCCGCGGCGCACGGCCTGCCCGTGACCGCGATCGTCGGCTTCGAGGTGCCGATCGGTGCGGAGCAGGGCCCCGAGGGCGCGGACTTCCTCGCGGGCCTCCGCGAACGCATCGCGGGCGACGACCCCGACGCGGTCGTCGAGTACTTCATGAAGGACATGCCGCGCGAGTGGCTCGAGCAGTCGAAGGGCAGCCCGGCCTGGCCCCTCATGGTGCGCATCGGCCCGAGCCTCGAAGCGGATGCCGAGTCCCTCGCCTGGGCGCAGTCCGCGCCGCACGCCGAGCTGTTCGGGTCGATCCAGGCGCCCACGCTCGTGCTCGTCGGCGACGAGGGCGTGCCGAGCGGGATGGCGCCGGCGGCCGACGCGATCGTCTCGGCGATGCCGAACGCGTCGCGCGGCACGGTGCCCGCGGTGCAGCACTCGTGGCAGCCCGAGAGCATGGCGGCGGCGATCGCCGACTTCCTCGACGCCCACGTCGAGCGCTGAGCGCGCGGCGCACGAACCCGCCTCCCGCCGACTGCGCGGATTCGCGACGGGTGCGCAGGCGCGGGCCCGCGCACCCGTCGCGAATCCGCGCACCCGCGGGGCGGGGGCCGGCGGTCTAACCGGCGACGAACTGGCTGACGACCACCATCAGGATGGCCAGCGCTGCGATCGCGAGCCCGCCGATGCCGAACCCCAGGCCGATGCGCTGGTCGCGGCTCAGGTTCTTGGACAAGCCGAGCTCGGATGCCGCGGCGTCGACATGCTCCCTCGCCACCGCGGAGTCGAACGCGATGTCGACGACGGGCTCCACGCGGCCCCGATCCGAGAGCCCGATAACGACCTTCCGGCGGCGCGCGGCCACGTAGCCCGACTGACCCGACATCCCCATGCGCAACGACGGCGTCCTCGTCTGCCCGTCCGCACCGACCTTCCAGTCGATCGTGCGGGAGACGTCGTTCACGCTGTAGGTGCGGGCCGACTCGTCGACGGCGACCTGGTGGATGAACGTCTGGCGGAGCCCGTTGCGGCTCAGCGGCACCCACCACTTCGCATCGGCGAGGTCGAGCGCGACGTCGAAGCCACGCTCGGTGGGGGTGATGGCGTACGCCGTGTCTGCCAGGCGAGGTTCGAGTTCGGCGATCAGGGACTCGGCCAGGGTTCGGGTGGTCGTCACGCGACGATCGTATTCGCCGGCGCGCCAGGGCCCGCTCGCAGCGAGTGATGCCGTTCGCGCTGAGTGATGCTGCGCCACCGGCATCACTCGGCGCTATCGGTCACACGCGGCGCGAGCGGCGCCGGCCGCCGCTACGACGAGACCGTCGTCCGGGTAGCGGTCCTGGTCGCCGGGGCACCGGCGGCCGGCGCGGCCGTGCTCGCCCGCACGATGAGGTCGGGCACGCGCGGCGCGGGCATCCGGTCGTCGTCGCCGAGCACGGCGAGCACGCCGGCCATGGCGTCGCGGCCGAGCTCGACGAAGTCCTGCCGAACGGTCGTCAGCGGCGGCGCGAAGAACTCGGCCTCGGGGATGTCGTCGAAGCCGACGACGCTCACGTCGCCCGGCACCGAGCGCCCCGCCTCGGCGAGCGCGTGGATCACGCCGAGCGCCATCTGGTCGTTCGAGACGAACACGGCGGTCATCTCGCGGTCCTCGGCGAGCGCGCGGCCATGCACGTAGCCGCTGCCCGGCGACCAGTCGCCGACGAGCGGCTCGCGGGCGGGCAGGCCGTGCTCGCCGAGCTCGGCGGCCCAGCCGCGCACCCGCTCCGCGCCGTCCATCGCGTTGGTGGGGCCGCTGACGTGCCGGATCTCGCGGTGGCCGAGCTCGACGAGGTGCCCGACGGCGAGGCGCGCGCCCGCGTACTGGTCGAGCCAGACGCGGTGCATCGAACCGCGGTCCTCGGATGCCACGGCCACCACGGGCACGCCGAGCTCGATGCCGTCGAGCGCGTCGAGTGCCGCGCGCTGCGCGGCGATGAGCACGATCGCCTCGACGTTCTGGCGCACGAGGAGTTCGGCCGTGGAGCGCAGGCTCGCGGCATCCGTCTCGAGCATGCTCGCCGTGATCACCGAGTAGCGCGCATCGCGCGCGGCCTCGTTGAAGTGCAGCGCGGTGCTCGAGGGGCCGTAGTCGGGGGCGCCGGTCACGATCAGCCCGAGGGTGCGGGTGCGACGCGTGACGAGCGCCCGCGCGGCGGGCGAGGGCACGTAGCGCAGCTGCTTGATGGCCTGCTCGACGCGGGCGCGCGTGGCCGGGCGCACGTTCGGCAGGTCGTTGAGCACGCGCGAGACGGTCTGGTGCGACACGCCGGCGAGCCTGGCCACGTCGAAGATCGTCGCGGCCCTGGCCTTCTCGTCGTCGCTCACTCTCCGACCGGCTCCCTGCCCCGCGCCTGCGGCGCGCTCATTCCCCGCCATCATCCCATCCGCCGCCGCCCGGTGCGGGGAGGACGGACCCCCGCGAGCGCGGGCCGCCCTCCGTCGCCGCTCATCGTCGCCTGGCCGTCAGCACCTTCTGCAGGATGATGAACACGAGCAGCAGCGCGCCGATGAAGATCTTCGTCCACCACGACGAGAGCGTGCCCTCGAAGGTGATGATCGTCTGGATCACGCCGAGCACCAGGACGCCGAGCACCGAGCCGAGCACGAACCCGTAGCCGCCGGTGAGCAGCGTGCCGCCGATCACGACCGCGGCGATCGCGTCGAGCTCGGTGCCGATCGCCGTGAGCGGGTACCCCGAGAGCGTGTAGAAGGTGAACAGCACGCCCGCGAGGCCCGAGCAGAAGCCCGAGATCACGTAGACGAGCACCTTGGTGCGCGCCACGGGCAGGCCCATGAGCGTGCCCGACTGCTCGCCGCCGCCGATCGCGTACACCGTGCGGCCGAAGCGCGTTCCGTGCAGCACCCACACCGCGATTCCGACGACGACGAGCGCGATGATCACGCTCGGCGTGATCGACAGGCCCGCGCCGAGCGGGATCCGCGAGACGGCGAGCTGGATGAACGTCGGGTCGGTGATCGAGATCGACGACTGGCTGATCACGTAGCAGAGGCCGCGCGCGAGGAACATCGCCGCGAGCGTCGCGATGAACGGCTGCACCTTGAACACGTGGATCATGAGGCCCACGAGGAGGCCGAGGATGCTCGTGAGCACGAGGATCAGCGGGATCACGACGCCCGGCGACCACCCGGTCTGCAGCAGGCTCGCGGCGATCATCCCCGACAGGGCGACGACCGCGCCGACCGACAGGTCGATGCCGCCCGTGAGGATCACGAAGGTCATGCCGACCGCGAGCACGATGAGGTACGCGTTGTCGACGAACAGGTTGAGGAACACCTGGCCGGAGAAGAAGCCGCGGTACCGGAAGCCGCCGATCACGAAGATCGCGACGAACAGCAGGCCAGTGACCGTGACGGGGCCGTACTTCGGGCTCGTGAGCAGGCCGAGCGCCGCGGCGAGCGGGCTGCGTCGGCCGGTGCCCGAGGGGGCGGCGCCGCCGGCGCCGGTGCCCCGGCGCTGACGCGGCTGGCGGTTCGTCGTGGGCGCCTCGAGGAGCTTCGTCATGATGCGGCGACCCCCTTCCCGGATCGGACGGCGAGGCGTCGTCGGAACCCGCTCAGCGCCTCGGCGGTGGTGGGCGACTGCAGCAGGCACACGATCGTGACGACCGCGGCCTTGAACACCATGGTCGCGATCGGCGGGATGCCGACCGTGTACACCGTGGTCACGAGGGTCTGGATGACGAGCGCGCCGACGAGCGTGCCGACGAGCGAGTACCGCCCGCCCGCGAGCGACGTACCGCCGATGACGACCGCGAGGATCGCGTCGAGCTCGATGAAGAGGCCCGTGTTGTTGGCGTCGGCCGCCGCGGTGTTCGCGGTGAGGATGAGCCCCGCGATCGCCGCGCACAGCGCGCAGAACGTGTAGACCGCGAAGAGCAGCCCGCGCGCCCGAACGCCCGCCTGGCGGCTGGCCTCGGGGTTGATGCCGACCGACTCGATGAACATGCCGAGCGCGGTGCGCCTCGTGAGGAGGGCCGCGAGCCCGAAGACGACCGCCGCGATGATCACCGCGATCGGCACGCCGAGCCAGAACCCCGAGCCGAGGAACTTGAACGGCGGGCTGTTCACCGTGAGGATCTGCCCCTCGGTGATGAGCATCGCCACGCCCCGACCGGCGGTCATGAGGATGAGCGTCGCGATGATCGGCTGGATGCCGAGCACGGCGACGAGGAACCCGTTCCACACGCCGAGCACGAGCGAGATGAGGAGTGCGACGGTCACGGCGACGGCCACGGTCGCGAGGCTGCCCGGGTCGGGCGAGCCGAGGATGATCGAGCACGCCACCGCCCCCGAGATCGCGGCGACCGCACCGACCGAGAGGTCGATGCCGCGCGTGGCGATCACGAGGGTCATGCCGACGGCGATGATCAGGGTCGGCGCGCCGTTGCGCAGGATGTCGATGAGGCTGCCGAACAGCTGCCCGTCGCGGACCGTGATCTCGAAGAACCCGGGGAACGCGACCAGGTTGATCGCGAACAGCACGAGGAGCATCACGACCGGCCAGAACAGCCGGCTCGACGCCATCTTGGCGAGCGCGCTCACGAGTGGTCTCCTTCGGTGGTCGAGGTGGTGGGGGTGGTGGGGGCGGATGCCTCGGGGCCGGCGCCCGAACCGACGGCGGCGACCGCGACCGCCGGCGCGCGCTCGTCGAGCGCCTCGTCGTCGGAGGCGACGCGCCCGTCGGCGATGAGCGCGAGCAGCGAGTCGACCGTCAGCCCGTCGTTCTCGAGGTCGGCGACGACGTTCCGGTCGCGGAGCACCACGACGCGGTGGCTGAGGCGCAGCACCTCTTCCAGCTCGGCCGAGATGAACAGCACGCTCATGCCGTTCTCGGCGAGGTTGAAGACGAGCTTCTGGATCTCGGCCTTCGCCCCGATGTCGATGCCGCGCGTGGGCTCGTCGAGGATCAGCAGGCGGGGGGCGATCGCGAGCCAGCGGGCGAGCAGCACCTTCTGCTGGTTGCCGCCCGAGAGGTTGCGCACGAGCGCGTCGGGGTTGCCGGGCCGGATGTTGAGGGCCTGGATGTAGGATTGCGCGAGCTCGTCCTGCTTCTTCTTCGGGATGGGCCGCGCCCATCCGCGGTCGGCCTGCAGCGCGAGCACGATGTTGTCGCGCACCGTGAGCTCGCCGACGATGCCCTCGTCGCGCCGGTTCTCCGACGAGAACGCGATGCGCTTCGAGATGGCCTGCCGGGGCGTGCGGAGCTTCACGTTCTCGCCCTGGATCGTGAGCTCGCCCGTGTCGGCCCGGTCGATGCCGCCGAGCAGGCGTGCGAACTCGGTGCGGCCCGAGCCGAGCAGCCCTGCGAGGCCCACGACCTCGCCGACCGCGATCGGCAGGTCGGCCGGGTTGATCGCCCCGCGCCGCCCGAGCTTCGTCGCCGTGACGAAGGTCGCGGCATCCGTCTCGTCGACGACCGCGGCGTGCGCACGGTGCTCGAGGTCGTCGAGTGCGGTGAGCTCCTTGCCGATCATCTTCTGCACGAGATCGATGCGCAGCAGTTCGTCGACGAGGTACTCGCCCACGAGCTGGCCGTTGCGGAGCACCGTGAGGCGATCGCAGATCTCGTACACCTGGTCGAGGAAGTGCGAGACGAAGAGGATGGCGACCCCTTGGCCCTTCAGCGAGCGGATGACGCGGAAGAGCTCGGCGACCTCGTCGGCGTCGAGGCTCGACGTCGGCTCGTCGAGGATCAGGACCTTCGCGTTCACGTCGATCGCGCGCGCGATCGCGATGAGCTGCTGCACGGCGAGCGAGTGGTCGCCGAGGAGCGACCCCGGGTCGACGTCGAGCCCGAGGCCGGCGAGCAGCTCGGCCGAGCGGCGGCGCATCGCGCGCCAGTCGATGCCGCCGAAGCGGTGGGGCTCGCGGCCGAGCATGATGTTCTCGGCCACCGAGAGGTTCGGGAGGAGGTTGACCTCCTGGTAGACGGTGGAGATGCCGGCGGCCTGCGCCTGCGCGGGCCCGCTGAACGACACCTGCTCGCCGGCGAGGGTGATCGTGCCGGCATCGATGCCGTAGACGCCGGTGAGCGCCTTGATGAGGGTCGACTTGCCCGCGCCGTTCTCGCCCATGAGCGAGTGCACCTCGCCGGGGAACATGCGGAAGTCGACGCCGTCCAGGGCCTTCACGCCCGGGAAGCCGATCGAGATGCCGCGCATCTCGACGACCGGCGCCGGTGCGGTCGCCGTCGCCGGTGGCGCTGCCTGTGCCGGCGCGGCGGGTTCGGTCTGCTGGGTCACGGTGCTCTCCATCGAGTCCGCGAGCGGATGCTTCCATCCGCTCGGCTCATGCGCCGCTGGCGGCGCGGGTGGGACGAAGTGTACGGGTGCGCGGCATGGACGACCGCGCACCCGGGCCGACCGGCGGGCGCCACTGGGGCGCCCGCCGGACCGGGTCAGTACTGGCGAGTGGGCAGGGCCTCGATCGCCTCTTCCTGCGTGAAGGTCGTCTCCTCGGTGATGATGCGCTTCTCGGGCGTCTCACCGTCGTTGATCTGCTTCACGATGTCGACGAGCTGCGCCCCGAGGAGCGGCGAGCACTCGACGATGAAGTTGATCTTGCCGTCGGCGAGGGCCTGCATGCCGTCCTTCACCGCGTCGACCGTGACGATCTTGATGTCGACGCCCGGCTCCAGGCCGGCCGCCTCGATCGCCTCGATCGCGCCGAGGCCCATGTCGTCGTTGTGCGCGTAGATGAGGTCGACGTCGGGGTTCGACTTCAGCAGCGCCTCGGTCACCTGCTTGCCGCCCGCACGGGTGAAGTCGCCCGTCTGGCTGGCGACGACCTCGAGGTTCGGGTTCGCGGAGATGACCTCGGCGAAGCCCTCGGCGCGGTCGATCGCGGGCGCGGCGCCAGTCGTGCCCTCGAGCTGGATGATCTGCACCGGCTCGGACGCGTCGGCGTACTCGTCGAGCACCCACTGGCCGGCCTTCTCGCCCTCTTCGACGAAGTCGGAACCGAGGAAGCTCACGTAGAGCGAGTCGTCCTGCGAGTCGACGGCGCGGTCGGTGAGGACCACGGGGATGCCGGCGGCCTTCGCCTCGTTGAGGACGGCGTCCCAGCCGGTCTCGACGACGGGCGAGAACGCGATGACGTCGACCTGCTGCTGGATGTACGAGCGGATCGCCTTGATCTGGTTCTCCTGCTTCTGCTGCGCGTCGGAGAACTTGAGCTCGATGCCCGCCTCCTCGAAGGACGCCTGGATGTCCTTCGTGTTGGCCGTGCGCCAACCCGACTCGGCGCCGACCTGGGCGAACCCGACCACGAGTTCGTCGAGCGGCTTGGGACCCTCGCTCGCGGCGCTGCCGCCACTGGCGCATCCGGTGAGGGCGAGGAGCATCGCGCCGGAGACGGCCGCGATGCCGATGAGCTTCTTCATCAGCTGGAACCTCCTTGTTCACTGCCGGCGTCTGGGGCTGCTGCGGAGTCTCGGTGCGCCGGGCGGCCGGTTCATTCGGGCCGCGCTTGGAATGTTAGCGCTCACAAGTGAGCGCTCACAAGTACGATTTCGATAACGGATGCATCACGGCGTCACATTGCTCTCGGTTCGAATGAGATGCCCTGATCAAATGATAAATCGCGCCACGCCATCGCCGTCGACCCGCTAACCTGCCACGACCGCGCCGGCCAGATGTGATCGCTCATCTTCCCCGCGCTGGCCCCTCGGCGCCGGGGCGCGCGCGTTCACCTGTTCGACACAGCTCATGTGCAGGATGCTGCACATGAGCGAAACCGCACCCGCGTCCGCACCCGCACTCGAGCCGGCCTCCGCACCCGCACACCTCATCGTCGGCGCCGGGCCCGTCGGCACCGCCCTCGCCATCCGGCTCGCGGACGCCGGCGAGCGCGTGCGCGTCGTCACACGCTCGGGCGGCGGGCCGCGGCATCCGCTCGTCGAACTCGTCGCGCTCGACGCCGCCGACCGCGACCGACTCGCCGAGGCCGCGCGCGGCGCCTGGGTCGTCTACAACTGCGCCAACCCGGGCGCTTACCCGCAGTGGGAACGCGTGTGGCCGCCGCTCGCCGCGTCGATCCTGCACGCGGCCGAGGCATCCGGCGCGGTGCTGGTCATCATGGGCAACCTGTACGGGTACGGTCCGGTCGACGGGCCCATGCGGCAGGGCACGCCCCTGCGGCCGTCCGACCACAAGGGCGCGCTGCGCGCCCGCATGTGGGAGGAGGCGCTCGCGGCGCACCGCGCCGGCCGCGTGCGCGTCGCCGAGGCGCGGGCGTCGGACTACCTCGGACCGACCGCGCCGGTCGCCAACGGGCTCCTGCCGAGGTACGCCGCGGCGACGCTCGCGGGCAGGTCCGCGACCGTGTTCGGGGATCCCGACGCCCCGCACTCCTGGACGGCCGTCGACGACATCGCCGCGACCCTCCAGGTGCTCGGCCGCGACGAACGTGCCTGGGGCCTGCCGTGGATCGTCCCGTCGAACCCGCCGGCGAGCGTCCGAGAGGTGCTCACCGCCCTCGGCGAGCGCGCGGGCACCGGCGAGCCGACATTGCGACGGATGCCGCGGTGGGCGCTCTCCTCGCTGGGACTCGTCGTGCCGGTGCTCCGCGAGGTGGGCGGCGTCGTGTACCAGTTCGAGCGGCCGTTCGTCGTGGATGCCGCAGAGACGACCTCGGCCTTCGGTCTCGCGCCGACCGACTGGAGCGGACTGCTCGACGCGACCGCGCGCGCATGGCACGACCGGGCGGTCGCGGCGCGCTGACCCGTAGGGCGCCGACCCGTGCGGCGCCGACGCGCGTGGCGCCGACGCGCGTGGCGCCACCGGCGCCCCGGCGCTGCGCTCGCGCCCCCGTCATCGGGTGCGCGGATTCGCGACGAGTGCGCGGGCCCGCGCCCGCGCACTCGTCGCCGAACCGCGCACCCGCTGCGCAGCCGAGCGATGCGGCAGCGGCCTCTACTGCTTCGCGGCCTTCGCCGCCGCCTTCGCGGCCTGCTTCGTGGCGCGGACCTTCGCGAGCGACTCCGGGTCGACGATGTCGGCCACCGAGGCGTACGACCCCTCGTCGCCGTAGTGGCCGGCGGCCGCGCGCCATCCGCTCGCCTCGAGCCCGCACTGCTTGCCGAGGAGCGCCAGGAAGATCTTCGCCTTCTGCTCGCCGAAGCCCGGCAGCGCCTTCAGTCGTTTGAGCACCTCGGCGCCGTCGGGGTCGCCCTGCGTCCAGATCGCGGCGGCGTCGCCGCCCCAGTCGTCGCGCACGGCGGCGGCGAGGGCCTGCACGCGTCCGGCCATCGAGCCCGGGTAGCGGTGCACGGCCGGAGGCTGCTTGAACGCCTCGACGAACCGCTCGGGGTCGACCGCCGCGATCGCCGTGGGCTCGATCGTGCCGACCCGATCGCGGATCTTCGCCGGACCGGCGAACGCCGTCTCCATCGCGACCTGCTGGTCGAGCAGCATGCCCGTGAGCAGTGCGAACGCGTCGCCGCCCAGGAGTTCGTCGGCAGCGGCATCCCCGGTGATGTTGAGCGTGGTCATGGGGTCCATCCTCCCACCGCGACATCCGCTCGCATTCCGGACAGGAACTGACCGCATCACACGAGACACTGATGGAGTCAGCCCAGCCGGCGCATCCACCGCCCGGCCCGAACAGGAGGACCACCATGGACTGGAAGATCGAGCTCATCCACGTGCCCGTCACCGATGTCGACCGGGCGAAGGCGTTCTACGTCGACAAGCTCGGCTTCAACGCCGACCACGACCAGCGCGTGAGCGACGACCTGCGCTTCGTGCAGCTCACCCCGCCCGGCTCGGCCTGCTCGATCGCCTTCGGCGAGGGCCTCGGCAACACGCTCGAGCCGGGATCGCTCGACGTCATCCAGGTCGTCATCGCCGACGCCGACGCGGTGCTCGCCGAGCTGCGCGCCAAGGGCGTCGAGTGCGAGGGCGTCGACGAGCAGGCCTGGGGCCGCTTCATCACCCTCCGCGACCCCGACGGCAACCGCTGGACGCTGCAGCAGCTTCCCGACAACGGCGCAGCCTGAAGCGACGGATGCCGCGTGGCGAGCGGTCTCGGCCATGCCGCGCCGCGGCGGGCGGGCGGGCGGTCCGCACGTCGCAGCCGGCGACATCCGCTCGGCAATTCGCAGGACCAGACAGCCGATGGCCTCCGGGAGCGCGCCAACGCACGCCTCATCCTGCGAACTCATACCCGCGACGCCGCCGCACGGCGCAGCCGGCGACATCCGCCGGGCGATCCGCAGGATGAGATTGCCGAGGCCGCGCGTGGGAGCACCACCGCCGCGCTCATGCCGCGAACGCGCACGCGATGGAGACGCAGCGCGTGTCCCGGGTCCTCCTGAAACGAAGGACGCTGCGGACGTCCTTGTTTTCAGGAATGCCCGAGCACGAACATCGGGCGGCCACCGGTCGTCGGGCGCGGCAGGTCGAAGATCGAGAAGCGGTCAGCCGCGCGGCGGCGCCGTGCTCGCCCGCACCACGAGCTCGGGCACGCGCGACGTGTGGTCGGGCGCCGCCGCCTCGTCGCGCAGCACATCGGCGACGGTCGCCATGATGTCGCGGCCGAGCGAGTCGAAGTCCTGCCGCACGGTCGTGAGCGGCGGCGTGAAGAATGCGGCCTCGGGGATGTCGTCGAATCCGACGACGCTGAGCTCGCCCGGCACCGCGACGCCCGCGTCGTGGCAGGCGTGCAGCAGTCCGAGCGACATCTGGTCGTTGCCGACGAAGACGGCGGTCGCCCAGCCCTCGTCGAGCAGGCGGCGTCCCGCCGCGTGGCCGGATGCCGCGAGCCAGTCCCCCGCGACCGGCTCGCGCACCTCGAGCCCGTGCGCCTCGAGCGCGGCGGCGAATCCGCGGCGGCGTTCGGCGGCGTCCATCGAGTCGGACGGGCCGGCGACGTGCGCGATGCGCCGGTGCCCGAGCCCGATGAGGTGCTCGGTCGCGAGGCGCGCGCCCGCCGACTGGTCGAACGAGACGCGGTGCAGGCCCGGTTCGGGCTCGGATGCCACGGCGACGACGGGCACGCCCGCGTCGATGCCGCGCAGCACGTCGACGCCCTCGCGCTCGCCCGAGATGAGGACGATCGCCTCGACCCGCTGCAGCACGAGCCGGTGCACGGCCTGGGTGAGCACGTCGGCGTCGAGCGTGCGCATGCTCGCCTGGCTGACCGCGTAGCCCGCTTCGCGGGCCGCCTCGTTGAACCCGAGCGCGGCGCTCGACGGGCCGTAGTCGGGTCGCCCCGCCTGGATGAGCCCGATCGAGCCCGACCGCCGCTGCGCCATGGCCCGGGCCGTCGGCGACGGCGTGTAGTTCAGTGCCGCGATCGACTCGCGCACGCGCTCACGCGTCGCCGCGGCGACGCCGGGCAGGTCGTTGAGCACGCGCGAGACGGTCTGGTGCGAGACGCCCGCGTGACGGGCGACGTCGAACATGGTCGGCACGCCGACCGGGTCGTTGGCCCCGGACGCCCCGACGGGGCCGTCGCCGGCCCGCGCCGAGGCATCCGCGCCGCTCTCGGGCACGACCGGCGTGTCGGCCGGCTCGGACCCGGGCCCGGACACGGCGCGGGCGCGGGCCTCCACCGCCCGACCCGCTGCGTCCGCACCTCTCACGGAGCCCTCCTTCAGAGGCCCTGCGCCAGTCGGTAGTAGGCCTGGTTCCACCGTACTTCGCGCCCGAACTCGCGCAGGTCGGTGGACTCGTCGATGACGAGCAGCTCGACGCCGGCCATCTCGGCGAAGTCACGGAACACCTCGACGCCGACGGCCGTCGACATCACCGTGTGGTGCGCAGCGCCGGCGGTGAGCCACGCGGCGGCCGAGGTCTGGAAGTCGGGGGCGGGCTTCCAGATCGCGCGGCCGACGGGGAGCTTCGGCAGCGCCTCGCGCGGCGCGACGTTCTCGACGACGTTCGCGGTGAGGCGGAACCGGTCGCGCATGTCGGAGAGCGCGACGACGACGGCGGGGCCGGGGTCGGCCGTGAAGACCAGGCGCACCGGATCCTCCTTGCCGCCGATGCCGAGCGGGTGGATCTCGAGGCTCGGTCGAGCCGTGGTGATCGACGGCGCCACCTCGAGCATGTGCGCGCCGAGGATCAGTTCGTCGCCCGGCGTCATGTCGTAGGTGTAGTCCTCCATGAGCGTCGCGCCGCCGGGCAGGCCCGCGCCCATCACGTTCGCGACGCGCACGAGGATCGCGGTCTTCCAGTCGCCCTCGGCGCCGAAGCCGTAGCCCTCGGCCTGCAGGCGCTGCACCGCGAGTCCGGGCAGCTGGCGAAGCGCCCCCAGGTCTTCGAACGACGTCGTGAAGGCGCCGAAGCCGCCCTCCTCGAGGAACGAGCGCAGCCCGATCTCGATCGCGGCACCGTAGCGCAGCGACTCGTGCCGGTCGCCACCGCGCCGCAGCTCCGGCGCGACGTCGTACTCGGCCTCGTAGACGGCGACGAGCGCGTCGATGTCGGCCTCGGATGCCGCGTGCACGGCATCCGCGAGCTCGTTGACGCCCCACGTGTTGACCTGCACGCCGAACCGCAGCTCGGCCTCGGTCTTGTCGCCCTCGGTGACCGCGACGAACCGCATGTTGTCACCGAAGCGCGCGAGCTTCAGCGAACGGGATGCCGCGAGCCCGGCCGCCGCACGCTGCCACGTGCCGAGCTCGCGCTGCACGCGCGGGTCGGACGCGTGGCCGACGATCGTCTTGCGCGGCACGCCGAGGCGGGTCTGGATGTACCCGAACTCGCGGTCGCCGTGCGCGGCCTGGTTGAGGTTCATGAAGTCGAAGTCGATGTCGCCCCACGGCAGCTCGACGTTCGCCTGCGTGTGCAGGTGCGCGAGCGGCTTCTGCAGCGCGTCGAGGCCGGCGATCCACATCTTCGCGGGGCTGAAGGTGTGCATCCACGCGATGACGCCGATGACGTTCGGCGCCGCGTTCGCCTCGAGTGCGACCTGCTTGATGGCGGCCGAATCGGTGAGCACGGGCTTCCAGACGACCTTCACGGGCACGTCGGATGCCGCGTCGAGCGCCTCGGCGATGGTGCGCGACTGGTCGGCGACCTGCGCGAGCGTCTCGGGGCCGTAGAGGTGCTGGCTCCCGGTCAGGAACCAGACCTCGTATCCGTCGAGCGAGGTGGTGAGCGGGGTGCGGGTCATGTCGTGTCCTTCGTGTGGTTCGTGTGGTTCGGTAGCGCGTCAGAGCGCCGCGACGGCGGCCGCCTCGGCGGCGAGGCCGGCGGCGTAGCGGTCGAGGTACGCGGCGAAGCCGGCGACATCCGCCGGATCGGGTTCGGCGACGTCGATCGCGGCCCCGGCGAACACCCGGTCGGAGAGGTACGTGCCGAGGTCGACCTCGTCGGCGGCGCCGAGGTACGCCGCGAGCACCGCGATGCCCCACGCTCCACCCTCGGAGGCGGTCTCGCCGACCGCGACCGGCGCGTCGAGCGCGCCGGCGAGGAAGCGCTGTGCGACCCCCGCGGTGCGGAAGATGCCGCCGTGCGCGAACATCCGGTCGAGCTCGACCCCCTCGTCGTGCAGCACGCGCATGCCGAGCGCGAGCGTGCCGTACACGCCGTAGATGTGGGCTCGCATCAGGTTCGCGAGCGTGAGCCGGCTGTCGGGGGTGCGGACGACCATCGGCCGCCCCTCTTCCAGCCCGGCGATCGGCTCGCCCGCGAGCTGGTTGTAGGCCAGCAGGCCGCCGGCGTCCGCCTCGCCCTCGAGCGCCTCGCGGAACAACGCCCCGAACACCTCGTCGCCGGAGAGCTCGACGCCCGCCGCCGCGACGAACCGCCCGAACACGCCCGCCCACGCCGCGAGTTCGCTTGCGCCGTTGTTGCAGTGCACCATCGCGACGGGGTCTCCCGCGGGCGTCGTCACGAGGTCGAGCTCGTCGTGGGCGTTCGCGAGCGGATGCTCCAGCACGACCATCGCGAAGATGCTCGTGCCGGCGCTGACGTTCCCGGTGCGCGGCGCGACCGCGTTCGTCGCGACCATGCCCGTGCCGGCGTCGCCCTCGGGCGGGCAGAACGGGATGCCGGCGCGGAGCGCGCCCGTCGGGTCGAGGAGCGCCGCGCCCGCTTCGGTGAGCTCGCCCGCCACGCGGCCGGCGGGCAGCACCTCGGGCAGCAGCTCGGCGACCTTCAGGCCGGGCGCCCGCGAGGCGACGAGCTCGTCGTAGGCCCCAACGAGCCGGGCGTCGTACGAACCCGTCGCCGAGTCGATCGGGAACATCCCCGACGCGTCGCCGACGCCGAGCACGTTGCGGCCCGTGAGCTTCCAGTGCACGTACCCGGCGAGGGTCGTGACGCTCGCGATCGCGGGCACGTGCGGCTCCTCGTCGAGGACCGCCTGGTGCAGGTGCGCGATCGACCAGCGCAACGGGATGTTCACGCCGAAGCGCTCGCCGAGCTCGGCCGAGGCCGGCCCGGTCGAGGTGTTCCGCCAGGTGCGGAACGGCACGAGCAGCTCGCCCTCGGCGTCGAACGGGAGGTAGCCGTGCATCATCGCCGAGACGCCGATCGCGCCGAACGTCTCGGGCACCACGTCGTGGCGGCGGCGCAGGTCGGCGACGAGGTCGGCGTACGCGGCCTGCAGGCCCGACCAGACCGACTCGAGCGAGTAGGTCCAGCGGCGGTCGACGAACTCGTTCTCCCACTCGTGGCTGCCGACGGCGAGCACGTCGGTCGGATCGTGCCCGACCAGGCAGGCCTTGATGCGGGTCGAACCGAACTCGATGCCGAGCGACGTGCGCCCCTCGAGGATCGCGCTGCGCGCGGCATCCGTGGTCATGGTCTCGCTCATCGTCGTGCGTCTCCACTGGGGTTCGTTAGCGCTAACAGTCCCCAATGTTAGCGCTAACGACGGTCTCGACCAAGTGCCGGAACGACGACGAGGGGCGGATGCCGCGTGGCATCCGCCCCTCGCCGTCTCAGGAGGTACTGCTGCGGGTCAGTGCCCGCCCGACCGACGCTTGTTGTACACGTCGAACGCCACTGCGAGCAGCAGCACGAGGCCCTTCACGGCCTGCTGCCACTCGATGCCGATGCCCATGATCGACATGCCGTTGTTCAGGACACCGATGATGAGGCCACCGATGATCGCGCCGCCGATCGTGCCGACGCCGCCCTGCACGGCCGCGCCGCCGATGAACGCCGCCGAGATCGCCTCGAGCTCGAAGCCGTCACCGGCCTTCGGGCCCGCGAGGTTCAGGCGGGCCGTGAAGATGAGGCCCGCGAGCGCCGCGAGGAAGCCCATGTTCACGAAGAGCCAGAAGTCGACCCGGCGGGTCTTGATGCCCGACAGCTCGGCCGCGTGGCGGTTGCCGCCGATCGCGTAGATGTGGCGGCCGAACACCGTGCGGTTCATCACGATGCTGTAGACGAGCACCAGGACGCCGAGGATGATGAGCGTGACCGGGATGCCCTTGTACGACGCGAGCGCGTAGGCGAAGAAGCCGATGGCCGCCGAGATGAGCACGAGCTTGGTGATGAACCAGGCGAGCGGCTCGACGTCCTGCGAGTACTTCACGCGGCCGCGGCGGGTGCGCACCTGCTGCACGACGAGGATCACGATCGCCAGCGCTCCGACGCCGAGCGTCAGCGGGTCGAGTTCGAACTCCCCGAACACGTTCGAGAGGAAGCCGTTGCCGAGCGCGCGGTACTCGGTCGGGAACGAGCCGATGTTCGCGTTGCCGAGCACGACGAGCGCGAGGCCTCGGAAGATGAGCATGCCCGCCAGGGTCACGATGAACGCCGGGATGCCGACGTAGGCGATCCAGAAGCCCTGCCAGACGCCGACGAGGGCGCCGATGACGAGCGAGAGCACCACCGCGAGCCACCACGGCAGGCCCCATTGGACGGCGAACACGCCCGAGCACGCACCGACGAACGCGGCGACCGAACCGACCGACAGGTCGATGTGGCCGGCGATGATGACCATCACCATGCCGATCGCGAGGACGAGGATGTACCCGTTCTGCACGACCAGGTTCGAGATGTTCTGCGGGCGCAGCAGGATGCCGTCGGTCAGGAACGAGAACAGCACCACCACCGCGATGAGCGCGATGAAGATGCCGTTGCGGCCGAGGTCGCTGAGGACGTGGGTCAGCCGGTCCGTGAACTTGTTCTGGACGGGGTTGATGTTGCTGCCCGCCGCGTGGCTTTCCTCGATGGTGGGGGGATTCGGATTCGACATGATGTCTCCTGAGGTGATCCGTCAGCCGCGGGCTAGCGGGGCTTTTCCATGGTCATGAGCTTGAGCATCGACTCGGGCGTGGCCTCCTCGACGGGGAGCTCCCCCGTGATGCGGCCCTCCGACAGGGCGTAGACGCGATCGCAGATGCCGAGCAGTTCGGGCAGCTCGGACGAGATCACGATGATGCCCTTCCCGGCGGCGGCCAGCTTGTTGATGATCGTGTAGATCTCGTACTTCGCGCCGACGTCGATGCCGCGGGTCGGCTCGTCGAGGATCAGCACGTCGGGGTCGGCGTAGATCCACTTCGACAGCACGACCTTCTGCTGGTTGCCGCCCGAGAGCTTGCCGGTCTTCACCAGGACGCTCGGCGCCTTGATGTTCATCGACTTGCGGTACTCGTTGGCGACCGCGTACTCCTCGTTGTCGTGCACGAGGCCGTACTTCTCGAGCTTCTTCAGCGACGCCATCGAGATGTTCCGCTTGATGTCCTCGATGAGGTTGAGGCCGTACGTCTTGCGGTCCTCGGTCGCGTACGCGATGCCGTTCTGGATCGCCTCGGCGACCGTGCGGGTCTTGATCTCCTTGCCGCGGAGGAACACCTTGCCCGAGATGCGGGAGCCGTACGAGTGGCCGAAGAGGCTCATCGCGAACTCGGTGCGACCGGCGCCCATGAGCCCGGCGATGCCGACGATCTCGCCCGCCCGGACGTTGAGGTTGACGTTGTCGACGACGACCCGTGAGGTGTCCTGCGGGTGGTGCGCGGTCCAGTCCTCGACGCGCAGGAGCTCCTCGCCGAGGTGCGGAGTGTGGTCGGGGTAGCGGTGCTCGAGGTCGCGCCCCACCATGTCCTTGATGATGCGGTCTTCCGTGACGTCCTGCTTCGCGATCGTCTCGATCGTCTTGCCGTCGCGGATGACCGTGACCGTGTCGGCGACCTTCTTGATCTCGTTCAGCTTGTGGCTGATGATGATCGACGTGATGCCCTGGCCCTTCAGGTGAAGGATCAGGTCGAGCAGGTGGTCGGAGTCCTCGTCGTTGAGGGCCGCCGTCGGCTCGTCGAGGATCAGGAGCTTCACGCGCTTCGAGAGCGCCTTCGCGATCTCGACGAGCTGCTGCTTGCCGACGCCGATCTCGCGGATCTTCGTCGTCGGGTTCTCCTTCAGGCCCACCCGGGCGAGGAGCTTGGACGCCTCGAAGTTGGTCTTGTTCCAGTCGATGAGACCGCCGGCGCCCTTCTGCTCGTTGTTGAGGAAGATGTTCTCGGCGATCGAGAGATAGGGGCTGAGGGCGAGCTCCTGGTGGATGATGACGATGCCCTTGGCCTCGGAGTCGGTGAGGTCCTTGAACTCGACCTCCTCGCCTTCGAAGACGATCGCGCCGTCGTAGGTGCCGTGCGGGTAGACGCCCGACAGCACCTTCATGAGCGTGGACTTGCCCGCGCCGTTCTCGCCGCAGATGGCGTGCACCTCGCCGCGTTCCACGCCGAGGTTGACGTTCGCGAGCGCCTTGACGCCGGGGAAGGTCTTCGTGATGCCGCGCATCTCGAGAATGTGGTTGGTCATCCCTTGCTCCTGCTCCATTGCCGGTGTGGGGCCGGCCGGGTGGCGGATGCCGCGGCCGGGACCTGAGGCGAGAGTACTCCCGCCGCAGGCCCCGACACGCGGTGCGTCATCCGTTGGGGATCAGCGGCTGGATCAGCCGTTGATCTCCTCTTCGGTCCAGTAGCCGGAGTCGACCAGCACCTCGGTGATGTTGTCGGCCACGACGATCTGCGACTCGAGGAGGTACGAGGGAACGACCTTCACGCCGTTGTCGTAGTCCTCGGTGTTGTTGACCTCGGGCTCCTCGCCGTTCAGCAGGGCGGTCGCCATGTCCACGGCCACGGCCGCGAGGTTGCGGGTGTCCTTGAAGATGGTCGAGTACTGCTCGCCCGCGTTGATCGCCTTGACCGAGTCGAGCTCGGCGTCCTGGCCCGAGATGATCGGCCATTCGTCGCCGACCGAGTAGCCGGCGTCGGTGAGGGCCGAGATGATGCCGCGCGAGAGGCCGTCGTAGGGCGAGAGCACCGCGTCGACCTGCGAGCCATCGGAGTACGTCGAGACGAGGATGTCCTCCATGCGGCTCTGCGCGACCTCGCCGTCCCAACGGAGGATGGCGGCCTGCTCGAACTCGGTCTGGCCCGACTTCACGACGAGGGTGCCCTCGTCGATGTACGGCTGCAGCGTGTCGATCGCGCCGTTCCAGAAGAACGTGGCGTTGTTGTCGTCGGGCGAACCGGCGAACAGCTCGATGTTGAACGGACCCTCGGGCGCGTCGGCGGCCTCTGCACCTTCGAGGTCGGTGAGGCCGAGGCCCGCGAGGAGCGAGGTGGCCTGCTGCACGCCGACGACGTAGTTGTCGAACGACGCGTAGTAGTCGACGTTCTCCGAGTCGCGGATGAGGCGGTCGTACGCGATGACGGGGATCTCGGCGTCGGCCGCGTTCTGGAGGACCTCCGACAGCGTGGTGCCGTCGATCGAGGCGATGATCAGGGCCTCCGCGCCCTTGGTGATCATGTTCTCGATCTGCGAGACCTGCGTGGGGATGTCGTCCTCGGCGTACTGGAGGTCGACCTGGAAGCCCTGCTCCTCGAGCTGCTCCTTGACGGCGTCGCCGTCCTGGATCCAGCGCTCCGAGCTCTTGGTGGGCATGGCGACGCCGATGAGGCCGCCGTCGCCCTCGCCGCCGCCGCCGCTGCCGCCCGAGCACGCGGCGAGCGCGAGCATCGAACCGGCCGCCAGCGTGGCGAGGAGCACCTTCTTCGTGGTGTTCACGGTGTGTCCTTTCACTGTGTGGTCATGGACGTCGTCGTCTTGGTGACGTTTCGGAGTCCGGCCTCGTCCATGACGACCGGCTCCCAGCGGCATCCCTCGTGACCACGGATGCCGCAAGCTCTTCAGTTGCGTTTCGCCTTCGCCCGCGGGGTGTCGGCGTCCTTCTTCCGCGTTGGCTTCGTTCCGGCTGGCGTGTCGCGCCTAGCGTCGCCCGTCTGCCCGTACACGTTCTGGTATCGGTCGTAGAGCCGGTCGATCGACTCCTGCGGGATCGGGATCAGCGGCCCGGCCTCGCGTGCGAGGTGCACCGTGCGGGCGACGTCCTCGACCATGACCGCGGCCTTGACGGCGTCCTTCGCGTTGGCGCCGATCGTGAACGGGCCGTGGTTCTGCATGAGCACCGCGCGCGACCGGTGGCCGCGGAGCGTCTCGACGATGCCGCGCCCGATCGAGTCGTCGCCGATGATCGCGAACGGGCCGATCGGGATCGGCCCGCCGAACTCGTCGGCCATCGCCGTGATCACGCACGGGATCTCCTCGCCGCGCGCCGCCCACGCGACCGCGTAGGTCGAGTGCGTGTGCACGACGCCGCCGACCTCGGGCATGTTCCGGTACACGTAGGCATGTGCCGCGGTGTCGCTCGACGGGGCCCGGTCGGCGCCCGGCGTGCCGGGGATGACGTTGCCGTCGAGGTCGCAGACGATCATGTTCTCGGGCGCCAGGTCGTCGTAGCTCACGCCCGACGGCTTGATCACGAAGAGGTCCGCGCCGGGCACCCGGCCCGAGACGTTGCCGCCGGTCCAGACGACGAGCCCGTACCGGGTGAGCTCGCCGTGCAGGCGGGCGACGTCCGCACGCGTGCGGGCGATGGCGACCTCGATCTGCGGTCCGAACGTCGTCATGCGGCGACCGCCGATGCGGTCGGGGTGACGGATGCCACGGCGCGGGCGGCGAACGATCCGGAGTCGATGCCCGGGGTCCCGGTTGAGACGGCGCCGCGCCGGGGGGCGGCCGGGCTGGTGGGCCGGCCGGGGGCGGTCGTGTCGATCACGCGGGACTCCTTCGTCGTGTGCTGCGCTCGCCCTCGAGGGGCGATGGTGGAACGTCCGGCGATGTGACGCTCCATGTGACCGTTCACATCGCGAGACTCATGTTAGCCACACGATTCGCGATCCTGTCAACCGAGCAAGGTCACGGAACGGTAACGGGCCGCGGAGCCTCAGAACGCCGGCGCCCCGACCGAGTCGCGCACGATCAGCTCGGGCACGATCGTGCCCCGGTACTCGGGCGCGGCATCGTCGAGGTCGCCGAGGAGCAGGGCCACGCAGCGGCGGCCGAGCTCGGCGAAGTCCTGCCGCACGGTCGTGAGCGGCGGCCAGAAGTGCGCCGCCTCGGGGATGTCGTCGAACCCGACGATCGACACGTCGCGAGGGACCTCGAGGCCCGCGTCGCGCACCGCATGCATGACCCCGAGCGCCATCTGGTCGTTCGAGGCGAAGATCGCCGTGAAGTCGCGCACCGTGAGCAGTTCCCGGCCGGCGTGGAAGCCGAAGTCCGCGGTCCAGTCGCCGAGGATCGGGGCGGTCGTCGGCACGTCCTGCGCGCCCATCTCGTCGAGGAATCCGCGCATGCGCGCCTCGGCCTCGATCCAGTCCTGGGGGCCCGCGAGGTGGTAGATCGACCGGTGCCCGCGCTCGATCAGGTGCCGCGTGGCCATCCGCGCGCCCGCGATCTGGTCGACCGAGAGCGTGTGCTCCGGGTCGCGGCCGGTCGACTGGAGCGTCACGTAGGGCACGTCGATCGACAGCTGCGCGAGCGTGTCGAAGACGCGCACCTGCGGGGCGATCACCACGAGCCCCTCGATGCCCTGGGCCCGCAGGTACGCGAGGCCGTCGGCGATCGACACCGCATCGGAGGACTCGATGTTCGCGGTGCTCACCCAGTACCCCGCGGCGCGGGCCGCCGCCTCGATCGCGGCGATGCTCGACGCCGGCCCGTAGTGCGTGCTCGACGCCGAGAGGATGCCGATCGTGCGCGACCGGCTCGTCACGAGCGCCCGCGCGGCGCGGTTCGGCGTGTACTGCAGCTCGGCCATCACGTCGAGCACGCGCTGCTTGGTCTCGGGGCGGATGCTCGGGTGGTGGTTGAGCACGCGCGAGACGGTCTGGTGCGAGACGCCCGCGACGCGCGCGACATCGCGGATGCTCGGGGCGCGGCCCTTGGGCGGCTCCTGCGACGGCTCTGGCACGGTGACCTCGATCGATCTCGGCATGTTCACGGTCACACATGCCGGCGACACCATTATGCACATCCCCACGCGGAATGTGACCGTCACAATGTGACCGTCACATGAACTCCTCACCCGCGCCGGCGCTCGCGAGTCGCCGTATGCCGCGGGCGGACCCTACTCCCCCGGCGTCGGCGCGGCGGCCGACTCGCCAGCCCGCGTCGAGGCGCCCTCCACGGGCCGTCGCCACCCCTCGGGAGGCCGGACGCGCGACGCGAGCAGTACGCCGACGACGGCGATCGCGACGGTCACGGCGAACTCGGGCGCGAACGAGCCGGCGGTGGCCACGCTCGCCACGAGCGCGGTGACCGCGAGCGCCACGGCACCGCCGAGCGACTCCCCGATGGTGAGCGCCGCGCTGTTGAAGCCCTGCACCGACTGCGGCGACTGCTCGAGCACGGCCACCGAGAACCGCGGGTACATGAAGCCCATCGCGGCGCCCGCGACCGTCCACGCGATGAACGCCGTCGCGGGCGGCAGCGAGAACAGCGCGATGCCGAGCACGCCCGCGAGGGCGACCGCGAGCGTGACGGCCCCGATGCGGACGACCTCGGTGTTCGACAGTCGTGCGTCGAGCCGCCCCTGCAGCCACGACGCCGCAGCCCACGAGAGCCCCGCACCGGTCAGCACGGCGCCGGCCAGGCCGGCGGGCAGGTCGTACCGCTCGATGAGCATCTTCGGGAGGTAGATCTCGGCGCCGAAGAACGCACCGGCGACGATCGCCCGCATCAGCACGGTCGCGGGGATGCCGCGCACCGCGCGGAGCGTGCCGACGGGCAGCAGCGGCCGCACGGCGACGACCGCGAGGGCGATCGAGCACACCGCGATCAGCCAGCGCCAGGGCTCGTCGAACCCCGCCGCGAGGCTGATCCCGAGCGCGGCGACGGCCGCGAGCACCGACCAGCCGACGCGGCGGCCGCTCCACCGCACGCTCGGATCGCCCTGCACGCGGTCGAGCACGCGCAGCAGCGGCGCGAGCATCATGAGCGCGGCGGGGAGCACGAGCGCGATCACGCCGAGGAACACCCAGCGCCAGCTCAGGTGCTCGGCGACGTAGCCGGCGACGGTGGGCCCGACGATCGACGGGATGACCCAGGCCGCGGCGAAGCCCGCGAACACGCGCGAACGCACCGACTCGGGGTAGACGCGCGCCACGATCACGTACAGCGGCACGATGACGGCCGCGCCGCCGATGCCGTGGATGAGCCGGCCGAGCACGAGGACCGGCATGTTCGGCGCGAGCCCGGCGACGACGAGCCCCACCACGAACAGCCCGCCCGCGGCGAGCAGCGGCGGCAGCGGCCCGGAGCGGTCGCTCCAGTTGCCGGCGACGACCATGCCGACGACGCCGGCCGCGAGCGGTACCGAGAACGCCAGCGCGTACAGCCCCTCGCCGTCGAGGTCGGCCGCGATGATCGGCATCGCCGTCGTGACCGCGAGCACCTCGAACGCGGCGAGGAAGATCAGCGCGAACATGCCGAGCGAGAGCCAGCGCCACGACCTCGCGAACACGCCTCCGGCGGGGACGGCGTCGTCGGATGGCACGGGGGTGGAGCGGTCGGTCACCTGATCGAGCCTACGTCCGCCCACCGGCATCCGCTGCGCCCGAATCGGTCGCCCATCGGCGCGGAACCGCCATCATGCGGATGAGACCGTGGACCAGGCGCGGCGACCACTCGACCGCGACCCGGCACCGCGCCGCGGCCGACTACATCTCCTCGTGGGAGTCAGGGTCGGCGCCCCAGATCCGCCCGCGCTCGAGACCCGAGATCGCGTCGACCTCGCCCGCGTCGAGCTCGAGTTCGAACACGTCGAGGTTCTCGCGCCGGCGCGCGGCATCCGCCGACTTCGGGATCGGCACGGCCCCGAGCGCGAGGTGCCAGGCGAGCACGACCTGCGCGGGCGTCGCGCCGCGACGCTCGGCGATCTCGACGATTGCGGGCTCGGCCAGCAGGTCGGTGCGCTTGGCGAGCGGGCTCCAGCTCTCGGTGCGGATCGCGTGCTCGGCGTGGTACGCGCGCAGCTCGGCCTGCGGGAAGTACGGGTGCAGCTCGACCTGGTTGACCACGGGCATCAGCCCGGTCTCGGCGAACAGCCGGTCGAGCATCGGCGGGGTGAAGTTCGAGACGCCGATCGAGCGGACGACGCCGCGCTCCTTCAGCTTGATCATCGAACGCCAGCTGTCGACGTAGCGGTCGCGCTTCGGATTCGGCCAGTGGATGAGGTAGAGGTCGACCCAGTCGAGGTCGAGGCGCTTGCGCGACTGCTCGAAGCTCGCGAGCGTCTCATCGACGCCGTGGTGACGGCCGGGGAGCTTGGTCGTGATGAAGAGGTCGCTGCGGTCGACGTCAGCGCGCCGGATCGCCTCGGCCACGACTTCTTCGTTGCCGTAGTTGTAGGCCGTGTCGATGAGCCGGTAGCCGTCGTGGATCGCCGAGACGACCGCGTCGACGCCCGATTGGTCGTTCAACCCGTACGTGCCCAGCCCGATCGCGGGGATCGTGTTGCCGTCGGCGAGCGCATACGCGTGGGCGGTCATGCGCACCATCCTCCCCCGGGACGGGCCGCACATGCCAGCCGACCTGCGGCATCCGCGCCGATTCGCATGCGGACGAATGCGCCGATCCCGACGACGACGCCGATCGACGCCCGCCGCTAGGGCACGAGTTCCGCGTCTGCGGCGGCGACGGATGCCTCGCCATCCGCCGCGACGGGCCGCACTCGACGCGCCCGGACCCGGCGCACGATCGTGACGACGACGGATGCCGCGGCCAGCACGATCGGCATGACGAGGTTCTGCCACGCCAGCACGAGCAGGCCGGCCGTGAGCACCGTCGCGACGACCGCGAGCCACCAGCCGGGCGAGAACCGGCGGAGGATGAGCGTCGCGGCGAGCATTCCGGCGGCGTAGATGGCGACCATGTTGCTCGTGTGGATGAGGATGAACGCGGTCAGGTCGAGTTCGTTCAGGAGCATCAGCGCGAAGTAGACCACGATGAGGCCCGCGGTGAGCGCGAGCGCGCGGCGCGGCACGGCGCCGTCCTCCGCGCCCTTCGCGAAGTACCGCGGCAGGTCGCCGTCACGGCCGAGCGCGGCGCCGAGCTTGCCGAAGGCGGGCAGGTAGGCGTTCAGCACGCCGACCGTCACGATCGCGGCGACGATCGCGACGAGGACCGACCCGATGCCGGGCGCCGTCGTCTCGACGAGGTCGAGCAGCGGCACCTGGCTCGCGCCGGCGCGGTCGCCGAGGACGGCGACGGTGACGAACTGCAGTGCGAGGTAGCCGATGCCGACCAGCGCGATCGCGATGCCCGTCGCGATCGGGATGATGCGGCGCGGGTCGCGGAACTCGCCCGCGATGTGCGTGCCGACCTCCCAGCCCGCGAACGCCCAGACGAAGAGGCTGATGGCGACGCCGACCCCGGCCCAGCCGTTCGGGAGGAACGGCGTGAAGTTGCTCGCCTCCGCCGCCGGGAAGGTGACCGCGACGACCCCGACGACGACCGCGAGCAGCAGGCCGGTCAGCACGAACTGCACCCAGCCGGCGACGCGCACGCCGAACCAGTTGGCGATGAGCGGAGGCAGGAAGACGGCGAAGCCGATGACCGGCACGGCCGCGCGGTCGACGCCGAGCACGGCGACGACGTACTCGCCGCCGAGGATCGCGACCACGGGCGCTCCGACGCAGACGCCGAAGAAGAACCAGTACCCGGTCATGCGGGCCGCGGTCGGGCCGAGCGCGCGGCGGACGTAGCTGGCCACGCCACCAGGGTCGGGGAACCGCGAGGCCAGCGCGGCGAACGTGCCGGCGAGCGGGATCGAGAGCACGAGCACCGCGGCGACGGCGAGGACCGAGGCCGGGCCGGCGGCCTGGGCGGCGAGCCCCGGCAGCACGAGGATGCCCGTGCCCAGCACGCTCGCGACGTAGAGGGCCGTGCCCTGGACGAGGCCCAGCCGGCCGTGGTGCGCTGCGGCGGCGCCGACCGGGGGCGCGACATCCAGGGTTCTCGTACTCACCAGATCATCGTGCCGGATGCCGCCGACACTCGCGCTGGCAGGGATGACATCGTTCGTCGAATTCCTGCCAGCGTCGCGTGACCGCGAGTGCGAGCCGTCAGACCCGCCCGAGCGCCCCGTCGATGTCGGCGAGCAGGTCGTCCACGTCCTCGATGCCGACCGACAGGCGCACGATCGACTCGGGCACCTCGGCCTCGGTGCCCTTGACCGACGCGTGCGTCATCTCGGACGGGTAGTTGACGAGCGACTCGACGCCGCCGAGCGACTCGGCGAGCGTGAACAGTTCGGTCGACTCCGCGAAGCGGCGCGCGGCCTCGCCGCCGCCGGCGAGGTCGATCGACACCATGCCGCCGAAACCCGACATCTGGCGCGCGGCGAGCGCGTGCCCGGGGTGCGACTCGAGGCCGGGGTAGAGCACGCGGGCGACCGCCGGATGCTCGTCGAGCCGCCGGGCGATCGCGAGCGCGTTCTGGCTGTGCCGCTGCATCCGGATGCCCAGGGTCTTGATGCCGCGCGTCGTGAGGAACGCGTCGAACGGCGCCGAGACGGCACCGGCCGCGAACTGCGTGAAGCCGACGCGCTCGGCGAGCTCCTCCTGCCCGGGCGCGAACACGAGCGCACCGCCGACCACGTCGGAGTGCCCGCCGAGGTACTTCGTGGTCGAGTGCACGATGACGTGCGCGCCGAGTCCGATCGGCTGCTGCAGTGCGGGGCTCGCGAACGTGTTGTCGACGACGACCGTGAGGCCCGCCTCGTCGCCGAGCTCGGCGAGCGCGGCGATGTCGGAGATCTTCATGAGCGGGTTCGACGGCGTCTCGACCCAGAGCACCTTCGTCGTGCCGAGCTCGATCGCGTCGCGGACGGCGGCGAGGTCGCTCGTGTCGACCGTCGAGTGCCGGACGCCCCAGTCGCCGAAGATGCGGCGGATCAGCCGGTGCGTGCCGCCGTAGACGTCGTTGCCGATGACGACGTGGTCGCCCGGCGTGAGGATCGTGCGGAGCAGCGCGTCCTCCGCGGCGAGGCCCGACGCGAAGGACAGGCCGCGGATGCCGCCCTCGAGCGCCGCGAGCTGGGTCTCGAGCGCGGTGCGCGTCGGGTTGCCGCCGCGCGAGTACTCGTACCCGCCGCGGAGGCCGCCGATTCCGTCCTGCGCGTACGTCGAGGTCACGTGGATGGGCGGGATCACCGCGCCCGTCGTGGGGTCGAACTCCTGGCCCGCGTGGATCGCGCGCGTGTCGAAGCCTGCGTCGTGGTGCATGGTTCCCGGCCCTTCAGGAGGAGAGGTACGAAAGGAGGTCGGTGCGCGTGATCACGCCGAGCGCCTTGCCGCCGTCGGTCACGAGCATCGCGGGCGCCTCGCCGAACGCCTGGCGCGCGGTCGCGACGGGCTCGTTCACGCCGATGAGCGGCAGCGCGTCGCCGACGACCGCCGACACCTCGTCGGTGAGCTTCGCGCGGCCCGAGAACACCTGCTCGAGCAGTTCGTCCTCATGCAGCGCGCCGACGACCTCGCCGAGCACGACGGGCGGCTCGGCCGAGAGCACGACGAGCTGCGAGACGCCGGACTCGGTCATCCGGTCGATCGCCTCGCGCACCGTGTCGTTCGGGTGCACGTAGACGAGCGGCGCCGTGCGGTCGGCCTTCGCCGCGAGGATGTCGCGGATCGTGTGCCCGGCGGGCGCGTTGCCGAAGCCGTAGGCGCGCAGCCACTTGTCGTTGAAGATCTTGCCGAGGTACCCGCGCCCCGAGTCGGGCAGCAGCACCACGAACACGTCGTCGGGGCCGGCGGATGCCGCGGCCTTCAGCGCCGCGACGACGGCCATCCCGCTCGACCCGCCGACGAGGATCCCCTCCTCGCGAGCGAGCCGGCGCGTCATCTCGATCGACTCGGCGTCGGTGACGGCGATGATCTCGTGCGGCACGCTCGGGTCGTACGCGGTCGGCCAGAAGTCCTCGCCGACGCCCTCGACGAAGTACGGCCGCCCGGTGCCGCCGGAGTAGACCGAGCCCTCGGGGTCGGCGCCGATGATCCGCACCGTGTCGCCCGAGACCTCGCGGAGGTACCGGCCGGTGCCCGTGATCGTGCCGCCCGTGCCGACGCCGGCCACGAAGTGCGTGACCTTCCCGTCGGTGTCGCGCCAGATCTCGGGCCCGGTCGTCTCGTAGTGCGAGAGCGGGCCGTTGGGGTTGGAGTACTGGTCGGGCTTGAACGCCCCGGGGATCTCGCGCGCGAGCCGGTCGGAGACGCCGTAGTACGACTCCGGGCTGTCGGGCGCGACCGCGGTCGGCGTCACGACGACCTCGGCGCCGTAGGCCTGCAGCACGTTCCGCTTGTCCTCGGAGACCTTGTCGGGGCACACGAACACGCAGCGGTAGCCGCGCTCCTGCGCGACGAGCGCGAGGCCGACGCCCGTGTTGCCCGAGGTCGGCTCGACGATCGTGCCGCCGGGCTTCAGCTTGCCCTCTCGCTCGGCGGCGTCGATGATGTTGCGCGCGATGCGGTCCTTCGAGGAGCCGCCGGGGTTCAGGTACTCGAGCTTGACGAGCACCGTGGCATCCGTCACGCCCTCTGTCACCCGGTTCAGCTTGACGAGGGGCGTGTTGCCGACGAGGTCGGTGATGTGGGCTGCGTACTTCATTCCGCTGGTTCGTTCCTTGGTGTCGAGTGCGTCGAGGGGCGCCCGTTCGGCGCCCGACGCGAGGGAAGGGGTCGCGCGTTCAGCGACGACAACACCGGCACGAGAGGCTCACCCGGCCAGCCTAGCGAATGACGGATGCCTCGCGGCAGGCCCGCTCGCGGGCGCCTCCGTCGCGGGCGCTCACCCGCCGGTCGCGCCTGCGCCGCTCTTCCGCCTCGCCGACCCCTTCGGCGGCAGCAGCGTGTCGGACTCCTCGAGCGACATCCCGTTCGTCTCGGGGATCTTCGCGAGCACGAAGAAGAAGGAGAGCGCGGCGAACGTCGCGTAGATCCCGTAGGTGAGGAGGAGCGACACGTCCGCGAGCAGCGGGAAGGTGACGGTCACGATGAAGTTCGCGATCCACTGCGCCGCGGCGGCGAGCCCGAGCGCGCGGGCGCGGATGCGGTTCGGGAAGATCTCGCCGAGCAGCACCCACACGAGCGGGCCCCACGAGAAGCCGAAGAAGACGACGAAGAGGTTCGCCGCCACGAGCGCCACGGGCCCCCAGGCCCCGGGGAGCGAGAGGTCCTCGCCCGAGCCGCTCGCGTTGGCGAACGCGAGCGCCATGGTCGCGAGCGAGATCGTCATGCCGGCCGAACCGACGAGCAGCAGCGGCCGGCGGCCGACCCGGTCGACGAGCGCGATCGCGACGAACGTGACGAGGATGTTCGTGATCGAGGTGAACACGCTGATCGCGAAGGCGTTCGACTCGTCGAAGCCGACCGCGCTCCACAGCGTCGTCGAGTAGTAGAAGATCACGTTGATGCCGACGAACTGCTGGAACACCGACAGCAGGATGCCGATCCACACGATTCCCCGGAGCCCGAACACCGGCCCGCGCAGCGCGCCCTTCGCCTGCTTCGCCTCGGCGTCGGCCTTCATGGTGTTCCGGATGTCGCGGACCGCGCGCTCCACCTCGCCCGGCTGGATCCGCTCCAGCACGGCCCGCGCCTCGTCCTCCTTGCCCACGCGGACGAGGTAGCGCGGCGACTCCGGCAGCGAGAACGCGATGAGTCCGTACGCGACGCTCGGCACGATGCCCGCCAGGAACATCCATCGCCACGCGTCGAGGCCGAACCAGAACGGCTCGGCGGCGCCGCCCGCCGCCCAGGCGAACACCGCGTCGGAGAGCAGGGCGGCGAAGATGCCGAACACGATCGCGAGCTGCTGCAGCGACGCCAGCCGCCCGCGGGCGCGCCGCGGCGAGATCTCGGCGATGTACGCCGGCGAGACGACCGAGGCGATGCCGATGCCGAGGCCGCCGATCACGCGCCACACGATGAGGTCCCACACGCCGAGCGCGAGGCCGGAGCCGATCGCCGAGATGAGGAAGAGGCTCGCCCCGAGGATCATCACGGGGATGCGGCCGAACCGGTCGGCGAGCCGGCCCGCGAGCTCGGCGCCGACCGCGCAGCCGAGCAGGGCGCTCGCGATCGCGAGGCCCGTGAGCCCGGCCGAGAGGCTGAACTCCTGCTCGATCGCGTCGACCGCGCCGTTCACGACCGACGAGTCGAAGCCGAACAGGAAGCCGCCGACAGCGCCCGCGAGCGCGAGCGCGATGACGCGCCGGTTCAGGCCGCTTCCCCGGCTCGCGTCGGCGTCGTCGGACTCGCCCTGATCGGCGACCGCCGCTCCGGCTTCCGGACGATCGATGTCCTCGCTCACGCGCCGACCTCCCCCGCCGGCATCCGACCCGGACCGGATCGACCGGTCCGCACGCGGTCGCCCCCGCGCCGGCACGTTCGAATGCTAGTCCCGCGTCGCCGCGACCCGGTGGAGCCCCGCAGGTGACGGCATTCTCCCAGCCCGATACGTTCGTATTGAGTACCCCGTCCCGTACCTCCACCCCGCTCGAGGAAGGCCCCGCGTGAGCGCGACCCAGCCCGGAAAGAAGCCCACCGTCAAGCAGCAGCGCGCTGCGGAACGCGAGCGCAAGCTCGAGGAGTACCGCAAGCGCGAAGCGCGCATGAAGCGCAACCGCCTCATCGCCATCTGGAGCTCGGTGGGCGTCGGCCTCGCGATCGTCGCCCTCATCGTCACCTCGGTGGTGCTCGCCCCTCGCGCCGCGAACTACACGGCCGGCGGCGACGGTGCCGAGATCGAGGGCGTCGAGACGTTCGAGAACGCCTCCGAGCACGTCGAGGGCGTCGTCGACTACGAGCAGACCCCGCCGGCCGGCGGCCAGCACAACCCGGCGTGGCTGAACTGCGGCGTGTACGAGGAGGTCGTACCGAACGAGAACGCGGTGCACTCGCTCGAGCACGGCGCGATCTGGGTCACCTACGACGCCGAGGCGCTCTCCGACGACGACATCGCGACGCTCCGTTCGAAGCTCCCGAGCACGTACGTGATCCTCTCGCCGTTCGAGGGCCTGCCCTCGCCGGTCGTGCTCAGCGGCTGGAACGTGCAGCTCCAGGCCGACGGCGTCGACGACCCGCGCATCGAGGACTTCCTCGAGGAGTACTGGCAGAGCCAGAACGTCCCCGAGCCCGGCGCGCTCTGCACCGGCGCCATCGACGGCCCCGGCAAGGTCGCGTGAGCGTCGGGTCCGACGACCAGGAGGCCCGGCCCCGCCGCTCGGGCATCGGCCGGTGGGCCGTCGTGCTCGCGGCATCCGTCGCCCTCATCGCCGTCGCCGGCGCGGCGTTCGCGATCGGGCGCCTCTCGACGCTCGGCGAGGAGACGCCGTCGAACACGAGCGCCGAGGCGGGCTTCGCCCGCGACATGCAGGTGCACCACCAGCAGGGCGTCGAGCTCGCGATGATCGTGCGCGACGCCACCGACGACCCCGACGTGCGGCTGCTCGGCTACGACATCGCGACGACCCAGGCGCAGCAGTCCGGCCAGATGTACGGGTGGCTCGCCGAGTGGGGGCTCCCGCAGGCGGGCTCCGAGCCGTCGATGACGTGGATGACCCGGCCCGCCGCCGACGGCAGCACGCACGCCGGGCACGACTCGGGCGACGGGTCGGACACTGCCGCGCACGTGCCCGGCGAGCCGATGCCCGGCCTCGCGACGCCCGAGCAGGTCGCCGAGCTCCGCGAGCTCGAGGGCGTCGAGGCCGAGCGGAGGTTCCTCGAGCTCATGATCGCCCACCACGAGGGGGCGGTCGTCATGGCCGAGGCCGTGCTCGAGCGCTCGACGTACCCGATCGTGGTCTCGCTCGCCGAGTCGATCGCCGCGAGCCAGCAGGCCGAGATCGAGCTCATGGAGGGCATGCTCGCCGAGCGCTCGTAGCGCGGGCGCGGCGCGGCGCGGGCGCGGCGCGGGCGCGGGCGCGGGGCGGCGCGGGCGCGGGCGCGGGGCGGGCGCGCCTCCGCCGTCTCGCCGAGCGCGTGGAGGGATGCACGGGGCTGACGCGGCGCCAGTCACACCGGCGAGTGCGCGTTCTCGCGACGAGTGCGCGGGGCAAGCGCTGCGCACTCGTCGCGAATCCGCGCACCGGGCGCCGCGGGGCACCGCATCGCGGGGGCGGCGGACGCGGGGCGAGCCCGACGCAGCGCGGATCGCTCGGGCGGCGCGCGGCACGACGCGGAACCAGTCACCGGGCGAGTGCGCGTTTTCGCGACCAGTGCGCGGGGTGTGCGCTGCGCACTCGTCGCGATTTCGCGCACCAGGCGCCGCGCGGGGCACCGCGCAACGCGCGAGCCGCGCGAGCCGCGCGGCACCACGCAACGCGCGAGCGCCGCGCGGCGCCGCGACTCAGGCGGTCGGCACCTCGGGGCGCTCGGCCTGCTGGCGGTAGAGCGAGGCGTAGACGCCGCCCTGTGCGATGAGCTCGGCGTGCGTTCCGCGCTCGGCGATGCGGCCCGCCACCACGACGAAGATCACGTCGGCCGCCACGACGGTCGACAGCCGGTGCGCGATCGCGATCGTGGTGCGGCCGCGCGAGGCGTCATCGAGCGCGGCCTGCACGACGCGCTCGCTGATCGTGTCGAGCGCGCTCGTCGCCTCGTCGAGCACGAGCACCGCCGGGTCCTTCAGCAGCACGCGCGCGATCGCGATGCGCTGCTTCTCGCCGCCCGACAGGCGGTAGCCGCGCTCGCCCACGACCGTGTCGTACCCGTCGGGGAACGACGCGATGGTCTCGTGGATGTTGGCCGCACGCGCCGCGGCCTCGAGTTCGGCGTCGGTCGCCTCGGGCCTCGCGTAGCGCAGGTTCTCGGCGATCGTCGCGTGGAACAGGTAGGTCTCCTGGCTGACGATGCCGATGTTCGACACGAGCGACTCGTGCTCGAGGTCGCGCACGTCGACCCCGGCGAAGCGCACCGCGCCGCCCGTCGCCTCGTACAGCCGCGGCACGAGGTACGACACCGTCGTCTTGCCCGCGCCGCTCGGCCCGACGAACGCCGCGTACTGCCCGGGCTCGATGGTGAATGACACGTCGTCGAGCGTGGGTCGCCCGTCGTCGTCGGCGTCGGGATACCGGAAGGAGACGTGGTCGAACTCGACGCGGCCGAGGAGCGGCCGGCCCGAGGCATCCGTCGTCGCCGCCGGAGGCACCGGGCGCGCGTCGGGCGCATCGGTGATCGCGGGCTTCAGGTCGAGGTACTCGAAGATGCGGGCGAACAGCGCGCCCGAGGTCTGCAGGTCGAGCGCCACGCGCATGAGCGCCATGAGGGGGAACAGCAGGCGCGCCTGCACCGTCGTGAACGCGACGATCGTGCCGGCCGTGATGTCGGTCGTGCCGCCCGTGAGGAGCCAGCCCGAGGCGAGGTACACGATCGCGGGGATCGCCGACATGAAGATGCCGACCATGGCGAAGAACCACTGGCCGGTCATCTGCTGGCGCACCTGCAAGGCGATCTGGTTGTCGTTCTCGTCGCTGTAGCGCCCGATCTCGCTGCGCTGCCGCGTGAAGCTCTTCGACAGCAGGATGCCGGAGACCGACAGGGTCTCCTGCGTGATCGCCGTCATCTCGGAGAGCGACTCCTGCGTCTTCGCCGCGATGCGCGCACGCACCTGGCCCACGCGCCGCTGCGCGATCACCATGACGGGCAGCAGGACGAGCGCGATGAGCGTGAGCTGCCAGTTGAGCAGCAGCATCGCGACGAACGCGGAGATGACCGTGACCGTGTTGCCGAGCACGCTCGAGACCGTGTTGGTGAGCACGGATGCCACGCCGCCGACGTCGTTCTGCAGCCGCGACTGGATGACGCCCGTCTTCGTGCGCGTGAAGAAGCTGAGCTCCATGCGCTGGAGGTGCGTGAACATCCGCACGCGGAGCGCCCCCATGACCTTGTTGCCGACCGTCGCCGTGAGCCAGGTCTGCCACACGCCGAGGAGCGACGAGACGATGAACACCGCGAGCATCGCGACGACGATGGTCGTGAGCACCGGGAGGTTCGGGCCCATCACCTGGCCGTCGGGGCCGACCGGGAACAACCCGTCGTCGAAGGCGCGCTCGGTGAGCAGGGGCGGGATGACGCTGAGCGCGGCGCTCACGAGCACGAGCACGATCGTGACCGTGAGGGCGACCTTGTGCGGTGCGAACAGCTCGGCGATGCGGCGCATGAGGTGCGGGATCTTCGGCGCCTCCGCGTTCTCGGCGCGCTGCGCCGACTCGTCGGCCGCGCTGATCCGGGTGCGGGGCTTGCCCATCCGCCCCGACTGCCCGCCCGGGGCGCTCGCGTGCATGCTCATGCATCGAGCCTAGGCGCGCCCGCCGACGCGTCGGCCGCGCGATCGTCAGCCGTCGGCGCCCGTTCGCGGACGGCGTGACGACGGGGCGGATGCCGCCACATCCACCCCGTCGACGTGCAGCGGATGCCGCGGCATCCGCCCGTTCGATCAGCCCTTCGTCGCGCCCGCCAGGAGGCCTCGCACGAAGTACCGCTGGAGGCTGAAGAACACGATGAGCGGGATGACGATCGAGATGAACGCGCCCGCCGTGAGGAGCTCCCACGCCTGGCCTCTCGTACCGGTCAACTCCGCCAATCGTTGGGTGAGTGGCGCGACGTCCTGTGTACCGCCGGAGAAGATCAGCGCCACGAGCAGGTCGTTCCACACCCAGATGAACTGGAAGATCGCGAACGACGCGATGGCCGGGGTGGCCAGCGGCAGCACGATCCGGAAGAAGATCTGCCCGTGCGTGGCGCCGTCGACGCGCGCGGCCTCGATGACGTCGCCCGGGATCTCCGCGATGAAGTTGTGGAGCAGGAAGATCGCGAGCGGCATCGCGAACATCGCGTGCGCGAGCCACACCGGCGCGTAGTTCTGCTCCGGGATGATCGGGATCACGTCGTGCAGCCACGCCTGCATCGGCCGCAGCCAGATCGAGAAGGTCTGGAGCAGCGGCACGAGCGCCATCTGCAGCGGCACGATCTGCAGCGCGAACACGAAGATGAACAGCGCGTTCGCGCCCCGGAACTTGATCCACGCGAACGCGTACGCGGCCATGGTCGCGAGCACGAGCGGGATCAGCGTGCCGAGCAGGGTGATCGCGATGGAGTTCACGATGTAGGCGCCGAGCTGCGGCGACGACGCCGACGGCGAGAGCAGCACCTCGGCGTAGTTGTCGAACGTGAAGCCCGGGTTCTGGAAGATCGTCCACCACCCGGTCGTGCGGATCAGCTCCGCGGGCCGGAACGACGAGATGAACAGGCCGAACGTGGGGATCGTCCAGAGGACGGCGATGATCAGCGAGGCGATCGTCGCGGTGCGCGAGGTCAGGCGCTTCTTCACTCGCGCCGTCTTGGGCCCCCGTGCGTACTCGGCTTCCTCGGCCGCCTCGAGCGATCCCTTGTCCTTGCTGACCGGGAGGTCGGCGGGTGCGACGCTGCTCATCGGATCTCCCTCTGCTTCCGGAGGACGTTGACGTTGTAGATGACGATCGGCATCACGAGGAGGAACAGGATCAGCGCCAGCGCGGAACCTCGCCCGATCTCGCTCGCCCGGAACGCCTGCGTGTACATCTCGTTCGCGATGACGCTCGTGTTGAAGTTTCCGGCCGTCATCGTCCGGACGATGTCGAAGACCTTCAGCGTGGCGATCGAGATCGTCGTGATCACCACGACCAGCGCGCCTCGGATGCCCGGCACCGTGACGTTCATGAAGCGCTGCCACGCATTCGTGCCGTCGAGCTGCGCCGCCTCGATCTGCTCGGTCGGGACGCCCTTGATGGCCGCGCTCAGCAGGACCATCGCGAAGCCCGTCTGGATCCAGATCATGACGACGATCAGGAGGAACGTGTTGATCGGGTCGGTCTGGAGCCACTGGACGGGTTCGCCGCCGAAGGCGACGACGATCGCGTTCAGGAGGCCGATCTGCTCGCGTTCGCCCGAGCGGTACTCGTAGACGAAGCGCCAGATGATGCCGGCGCCGACGAACGAGATCGCGATCGGCATGAACAGGATCACCTTGTAGTACTTCTCACCGCGCGACTTGTCGATGAAGACCGCGTACGCGAGGCCGACCGCAGTGGAGATCGTCGGCACGATGAGCACCCAGATGATCGTGTTGATCAGGGTGCGGATCGCTGCGGGTTGCGTGAACGTCCAGACGAAGTTGTCCATGGTCCACGCGCCGCTGGAGTCCTGGAACGCGAGGATCGAGGTGCGGATCGCCGGGTACACGAGCCCCACCGCGAGGAACAGCAGCGCCGGGGTGAGGAATCCCGCGAGCTGCCAATAGTCGCGGCCCCGCTTCGGGGCCTTGTCGATGAAGAAGATGAGGAGGCCGATGATCGCGGCGAAGACCGCGAGCCCCATCACCACCTGAAGGATCTTTCCGAGCAGGTCGCCCGTGGTCATCATGCCTCCCGGTTCGTCGTTGAATCTGGGGGTCCCGAGGGGCGGGGTTCCTCACCCCGCCCCTCGGTCATACCGCGTGCGACCGGAGAGCCGCGCGCGGCGCGCGGACGATCAGCTGCTGGGCCAGCTCGCCTCGATCGTGTCGAGCACCGACTCGGTGCTGTCACCGCTCACCCACGCCACGATGCCCTTCCAGAAGGAGTCGGCGCCGACGGCACCGGGCATCAGGTCGGAACCGTCGAACCGGAACGTGGTCTCGGGGTCCTGCAGGATCTCGATGGACTGCACGAGCAGCTCGCTCGACGCGTTCTCGGGGTCGACGCCCTTGTTGGCGCTGATGACGCCGCCAAGGCTCACGCGGTTGTTCGCCCAGAGGTCGCTCGAGAGGTACGTGCGCACCGCCTCGACCTCCTCCGCGTCGCGGAACGCGACCGGGAACTCGCCGCCGCCGGTCACCGACAGCGGGTCGTCGGCGTTCACCGGCGGGAGCAGGAACGCGAACACGGTGCCGTCGGAGGCCACGGTGTTCTCGTCGCCGCCCTCGGGGTTCCAGAAGGTCTCGTAGAACGAGGCCTGGTGGTGCAGGGAGCACTCGCCGTCGAGGATCGGCAGGCCGGCGGTCTGGAACGCCTCGGTGATCTGCGTCGAGACGTCGCCGATGCCGCCGTTGACCATGTCGTCGTTCTTCAGGTACTCGCCGACCGCGTCGAACGCCTCGGCGACCTGCGGGTCGTTGAACGGGATCCCGTGGGTCACCCACTCGTCGTAGACGTCGGGGCCGTGCAGGCGCAGCATGTAGTCCTCGACCCAGTCGGTGCCGGGCCAGCCGGTCGCCTCACCGGACTCGAGGCCGACGCACCAGGGCTTGTGCTCGCCCTCGTCCGCGATGGTCTGCGAGAGCTCGGTCAGCTCGTCGAGCGTCGCCGGGATCTCGTAGCCCTTGTCCTCGAACTCCGCCGGCGAGTACCAGACGTAGCCCTTGATGCTCGCCATGAGCGGGGCCGCGTAGAAGGTGCCGTCGTAGGTGCCGTAGTTCTTCCAATCCTCGCTCCACCACTCGTCGACGTTGGCTTCGACGCCCTCGGACGCCGGGATGAGCCATCCGCCGGCTGCGAGCCGCTGGAGCAGGCCGGGCTGCGGGACGATGCCGATGTCGGGCGCGTTGCCGCCCTCGGCGAGCACCGCGATCTGGGCCTCGAACTCGCTCGAGCCCTGGTAGTCCACCGAGATGCCCGTGCAGGTGGCGAAGTCGGACCAGGATTCGACGAGCCGGTCGGCCTCGAGGTCGAGGATGGTGCCGCCGATGGTGACCTCGGCCCCGTCGAACGTGCCGTACTCCTCGTAGTCCGCGCAGTCGACGTCGCCCGCGTCTTCGCTCGCGATGTCGCCGGTACACGCCGTGAGCGCCAGGCCGACCGCCGCGGCCACCGCGACGGGGGCCGCCCAACGGCGATGCCGTGTGAGTCTCATGTCATCTCCTCGTTGAGTGTGGTGCAGGGCGGAACCGGGAACCGGTTCCAGACCCCACGCTAGGCGACCGCGGCGGCGCTGGGCAAGGGCGCGTCGGGTCACGATCGGGTGACGGATGCCCGCGAGTGTGGCACCGGTTCCACACGACCGGGGATTCGCGTACACTCCGATCGCAGGCCCGATGGAGGGAGCGTGATGACCGCGATCTCGGACGTCGCGCGCCTCGCGGGCGTCTCGAAGTCGACGGCCTCGCGGGCCCTGACGGGTCGCGGCTACGTCTCCGAGGAGACGCGTCGCCGGGTGGTGGAGGCCGCGGCCGAGATCGGCTACATCGCCTCTCCGAACGCCGCGAGCCTCGTCACGGGTCGCACGAAGAACGTCGGCGTCGTCATCCCCTTCGTCAACCGCTGGTTCTTCGGCGAGGTGCTCGAGGGCATCGAGCGGACCCTGCTCGCCGCCGGCTACGACCTCACGCTCTACAACCTCGCACTCGCCGGTCCGGAACGCGACCGCGTGTTCGACTTCTTCCTCGCGCGCAAGCGCGTGGACGCGGTCATCGCGGTGGGCGTCGACCTCACGGAGCGCGAGGTGGAGGTCATCGAGGGGCGCGGCAAGCCCATCGTCGCGCTCGGCGGAACGGCTCCCGGCGCGCCCCGGCTCGCCATCGACGATCGCGGCTCGGCGCGGCTCGCGACCGAGCACCTCATCGACCTCGGCCATGAGCGCATCGCGCACCTGGCCGGTGCCGGGGCCGGCTCCGCGGCGCGCAGCGTGCAGGCGCTCCGCAGGGCGGGATTCGCCGATGCGATGCGCGAGGCGGGGCTCCGGCCGGTCGGCGAGCCCGACGGGATCGTCGAGGCCGAGATGACGGTACCCGGTGGGTACGTCGCCGCGCTCCAGCTCCTCGGCCATCCGGCGACCCGGCCGAGCGCGATCTTCGCGGCCTCCGACGAGATCGCCTTCGGCGCGATGCGCGCCGCCGAACGACTCGGGATGTCGCTGCCCGGGTCGCTCTCGATCGTCGGCTTCGACGGCCACGAGCACGCCGAGCTGTTCGGCCTCACCACGATCGAGCAGTTCCCGCGCGTGCAGGGGCGCTTCGCGGTCGACGCGGTCATGCGGCTTCTCGGCGAACCGACCGGCGACGCCGACCCGATCACGCCCGATGGGCTCCCCGACTTCGACCGGCCGCTCGACACGCGGCTCGTGGTGCGCAGCAGCACGACGGCGCCCTCGGCACGACCGCTCGTCGCGCGCTGACCGCGGGCGGGCACCCGGGCCGCAGACGACGGATGCCCCGTGCCGAGCGAATCGGCACGGGGCATCCGTGTGTTCAGGTGACGCAGGTCACCTCAAGTCGCGAGCGCCGGAACGGCGCACGGATTACTTGAGGGTGACGGTCGCGCCGGCCTCCTCGAGCGAGGCCTTCGCCTTGTCGGCGGTCTCCTTGTTCGCGCCCTCGAGCACGGCCTTCGGAGCACCGTCGACGACGGCCTTCGCCTCGCCGAGGCCGAGCGAGGTGAGCTCGCGGACGACCTTGATGACCTGGATCTTCTTGTCGCCGGCAGCCTCGAGGATGACGTCGAACGAGTCCTTCTCCTCGACCTCCTCGGCAGCGGCGCCACCGCCGGCGGCGGCCGGGCCGGCAACGGCGACGGGGGCGGCCGCGGTGACCTCGAAGGTCTCCTCGAACGCCTTGACGAACTCCGAGAGCTCGATGAGGGTCAGGCCCTTGAACTGCTCGAGCAGCTCCTCAGTGGACAGCTTCGCCATGATTCTTCTCCTTAGATTTCCTGGTAACTCACCGCTTGAGAGGCTCGCGCCTACGCAGCGGACTCCTGCTTCTCACGCAGCGCGTCGACCGTGCGAACGGCCTTCGAGAGCGGTGCGTTGAACAGATATGCGGCTCCGAACAGCGAGGCCTTGAAGGCGCCGGCGAGCTTCGCCAGGAGCACTTCGCGGGACTCGAGGTCGGCGAGCTTGCCTACCTCTTCGGCGGTCAGGGGCTTGCCATCGAAGTAGCCGCCCTTGACCACGAGGAGGGGGTTCGCCTTGGCGAAGTCACGCAGCGACTTCGCGACGGCGACCGGGTCGCCGTGCACGAACGCGATCGCCGACGGACCCTTGAGGTCGTCGTCGAACGCGGAGATCCCGGCCTTGTTGGCCGCGATCTTGGTCAGCGTGTTCTTCACCACGGCGTAGCTCGCGTCCTCACTGATGGACTTGCGCAGCGTCTTGAGCTGGGCAACAGTGAGGCCGCGGTATTCGGTCAGCAGAACGGCGGTCGAGCTCTCGAACAGGTTCGTGAGTTCGGCAACCGAGGCTTCCTTGTTCGCCATGGCCACTCCTTGTGTCTTCAACGCGCATCGCGGTGGCGATGCACGGCCTCGGAGCGCTGGTGCAGACTCGTGGGAAAGAAAAAGAGCTCCGGCGCAGTTGCGCGGAGCTCGGCTCGGGAAACCCGGGAAGTCTTCGTCACACCTGCGCGGGCACCTGTTCTCACAGGACTTCGGTCGGATTCGCACGCGAACTCGACAACCAGCGGTCTTCGGCTCAGAACACCATAACGGATGCCGCGGCCGCCGCCAAATCGACGGCGATGCTGCCCGATCGGGCAGCCTGGGCCGTCCGTGCTCGACGCGGACGCCCGACCGGACGATCCTGAGATGCGAGGTGAGGCCATGCGCTCGAGGGCGGGCGATCGCGAACCCGTCCGCGCCGACACCGCGACGGGGCGCCGATCGCCGCCTCGCGGATCGGAGCCTCACGAGCCCGCCGACCGCCTGAATGCCGGGTCCCGCGACGTCCCGGTCCGGATGGCGGGCGCGGGCGCGGCCGCGTTGTCGGCGTTCGCGGGGAACCGGGCCGTCTCGTCCCTGCTCGGCGGCCTGCGACTGCAACGTGACGAGGGCGGGACCGCGCAGCCCGCGGCGCCGCCGAAGCCACGGCACACGTGGGTGTTCATCATGGGCGCGGATCCGCCCGGCGCGAAGAACCAGTTCTTCACCGAGGCGGAGGCGTTCTACCGGGCCAAGCACGGCAGCGTCGCGAACTCGCACCTGGAGCAGGCGAGGACCCTCGAGGAGGTGCTGAGCACGGTGAACGCCTCAGGGGATCCGGTCGGCCTGCTCATCATCGTGTCGCACGGACACCCCGACGGCCGGCTCATGTTCGACCTCGGCGTGACGCCCGACACCCCGCCCCACGTCAGCCTTCCGGTGACGAAGTCCGGCGGGACGCCGACCCAGTTCGACACAGCGCAGGCCGCCGTGAAGCAGGGCAAGCTCACCACGGTGAGCGCCGACGTCATCGACGACGCGACAAAGATCGTGATCAAGGGGTGCAACATCGGCCGCAGCCAGCGGATGGTCGCGACCCTGCACTCGGCGTTCGGCGGGCGCGGCTCGTTGACCACCACGACGCACGCCCAGTTCTTCGGCGGCGGGGCCGAGCGGCTCGCCGAGTACTTCGTCGAGCGGCCGGGGAAGAGCACGCTCTCGCGCAAGGCGCTCGCCGCCGAGTTCGCGACGAAGTACGGCACCCACGTGGCGAACACCGATGCGAAGTTCTGGTCGGGCGTTGCGGCGAAGACCGAGCGGAAGGTGGACGCGGTCGAGTTCGAGGCGTTCCGCGGCCCGGTCCCCGCACCGACCGACGCCGCCTTCAAGGCGGCGTTCGCCGAGCAGCTCAAGGACATCAGGGACCAGGGCGGGACGTCGATCGCCTTCGTCAAGCGCGAGCGCAACGGCGCGGACTTCGACTACCACTTCGCCTTCAAGAAACTGCAGGACGACGGCTCGGCGGCGGTGATCAACGCGACGATCTCGACGCCGGCACCTCCCGACGACGCCACGGCGATCGCGGAGGCCCGGGCCGCGTCGGGCCGCCCCGATGCCGCCGAGTTCACCGTTCGGCGAAGCGTCGAGGCAGGCGACACCGTCGTGACGGTCGACGCCGTCCGCACCGAGTGGAAGGTCGTGCACACCGTGATCCGGGACAAGAGCGGGGCGCCGATCCCTCCCCCGGCCGACACGGACGTGTTCTGGTTCACCACGCAGCCCGCGGTGCCGCCGACGCCCTGACGACCTCGTCCCGAGGCGGGGAATAGTTGACAGGGATCCAAAGTTGACAAGAGACAACTATCTTCTTTATGGTTGACCGCGATCAACTTTCTCGGAGGACCTCACTCTCGTGTCAGCAGCAGCAGCTCCCGTCGCCTCGGTCGAGGCGCCCTCGCGCACGCCGCGCGAGGTCTTCGTCGCACTGTCGGGCCTCATCGTCACGATGTTCGTCGCCGTGCTCTCGGGCACGGTCGTCTCGACCTCGATGCCCCGCATCATCGCCGACCTCGGCGGCGATCAGGCCGCCTACACCTGGGTCATCACCGCGAGCCTGCTCGCGACGGCCGTCTCCACCCCGATCTGGGGCAAGCTCGCCGACCTGGTGAACCGCAAGGTGCTGCTCCAGCTCGCGATCGGGCTGTTCGTCGTCGGCACCGCGATCGCCGGGTTCGCGCAGGACACGACGACGCTGATCGCCGTCCGCGTGATCCAGGGCCTCGGCGCCGGCGGGCTCATGTCGCTCGTGATGATCATCGTCGCGCTCATCATCTCGCCGCGCGAGCGCGGCAAGTACATGGGCGTCGTGGGCGGCATCATGGCCGTGGCGACCATCGGCGGACCGCTGCTCGGCGGCGTCGTCACCGACGCGTGGGGGTGGCGCGCCAACTTCTTCCTGCCGTTACCGCTCGCGATCATCGCGCTCGTCCTCATCCAGCTGACGCTCCACCTCCCCCAGCTGCCGAAGCGCAAGGTGAAGATCGACTACGCCGGTGCGATCCTCATGGCCGTCGGCGTCTCCCTCCTCCTCGTCTGGGTCACCCTCGGCGGCAGCGAGTTCGAGTGGAGCTCGGTGACGAGCCTCGTCATGATCGGCATCGCCGCGGCATCCCTGATCGCCTTCGTCGTCGTCGAGTTCTTCGTGGCCGAGCCGATCGTGCCCATGGCCCTCTTCAAGAACCGCACGTTCACGCTCGCGGTCGTCGCGTCGATCGCGATCGGCGTCGCGATGTTCGCGACGAGCGTCTTCCTCGCCCAGTACTTCCAGCTCGCGCGCGGCGCGACCCCGACCGAGTCGGGCCTCATGACGATCCCGATGATCGTCGGCCAGATGGGCGCCTCGATCCTGATCGGCGCGCTCATCAGCCGGTTCGGCAAGTGGAAGGGCTTCATGGTCCTCGGTTCGCTGCTGGTCGTCGCCGGCACCTTCCTGATGACCACGCTCCGCTACGACACCGACTACCTCTGGGTGAGCGTCGCGATGGTCGTGCTCGGCGCGGGTCTCGGCATGGTGATGCAGAACCTCACGCTCGTCGTGCAGAACGACACCCCGGTGTCGCAGCTCGGCGCCGCCTCGTCGAACGTGAACTTCTTCCGGTCGATCGCCGGCACCATCGGCGTCACGGTCATGGGCTCGCTCCTCGCGACGACGGTGCAGGACCACATCACGAGCGGCTTCGCGGGCTTCGTCCCCTCGACGCCGGAAGAGGCCGAAGCGCTGCAGGGGCTCGCGAGCGGCGCGGTGCCGAACGTGCACGAGCTCCCCGACGCCATCCGCGTCGTCATCGAGTCGGCCTACGGCCACGGCATCGCCGACGTGTTCTGGATCGCCGTGCCGCTCGCGGTGCTCTCGCTCATCGCGATCGCGTTCCTGCCGAACAAGCCCCTCTCGACGAAGACGGCGGCCGAGTCGCTCGCGGACGAGGTGGAGGATGCGGTCATCGACCTCGCCGAGGCCGAGATCGGCGCCGCTGTCCCGTCGGCCGAGTCCTACGACGAGCGAGCGCGTCGCGAGCTGGTCTCGACGACCACCGGGTCGGTGACGTCGGTCGATGGGGCGGATGCCTCGGGCTCGCGTCGCTAACATGTCCGTCATGACCGCCGACCCCGAGCTCGACGCCGCCATCGCGGCCGTCGAGGACCAGTTCGGCATCGTCTTCAATCGGGCCCGGATCGTCTGGGCCGAATCGGCGAAGCTCGTGCACCCCGAGCTGCAGCCCGCGGGCTACAAGCTGCTCAGCAGCATCGTGCGCGCCGGTTCGACGAACGCCCACGCACTGGCCGAGCTCTACGACATGGACAAGAGCGCGATCAGCCGACAGATCCGCCAGCTCGAGGAGCTCGGCCTCGTCGAGAGCCGGGCCGACGAGCGCGACGGCCGGGCCCGGGTGCTCGTGCCGACGGCGTCGGCCACGGAACGGATCGCGAGCGTGCGCGCCGCGAACCAGGCTCGGCTCCGCAACGCGCTCGCGGGTCGTTCGGTCGAGGAGCTCCGCTCGCTCGCCGACGTGCTCCGGATCGTCGCCGCCGGCTGAGCCGCCGCTGCGCCGCGAGATGACGCGGAACGTCGTTCCGCGAACCGGATCGGGCGGTTCGCGTCATCTCGGCGGACGGCGGCCGAGCGCGGCGGCGCGCGGCGCGCGTCAGGCGGGCAGCTCGACCGCGAACTCGGTGCGGCCGGGCTCGCTCGCGACCTCGACGGTGCCGCGGTGCGCCTGCACGACGGCTCTCACGATCGCGAGGCCGAGGCCCGTGCTTCCGGCGCGGCGCGACCGCGACGCGTCGCCTCGCGCGAACCGCTCGAACAGGCTCGCCCGCACGGCGGGGTCGATGCCGGGCCCGTCGTCGGTCACCGTCACCCGCACGCGAGCCGGTGCCGAGCCGGCGGATGCCGCGGGCACGCGCGCGACGCGGACGACGACCTCGGTGCCCTCGGGCGTGTGCACGCGGGCGTTCGCGAGCAGGTTCGCGACGACCTGGTGCAGCCGGCTCGCGTCGCCGGTGACCGTCACCTCGTCGTCGGGCACCTCGACCCGCCACTCGTGGTCGGGCGCCGCCACCTGCGCGTCGCCCACGGCGTCGATCACGAGCCGGGTGAGCTCGACCGGCTCGCGCCGGAGCTCCCGCCCCTCGTCGAGGCGGGCGAGCAGCAGCAGGTCCTCGACGAGCTCGGTCATCCGGAGCGACTCGGACTCGATGCGGCCGAGCGCGTGCACCACGTCGGGCGGCAGTTCGCCGCCGTGCAGGCGCGTGAGCTCGGAGTAGCCGCGGATCGAGGCGAGCGGGGTGCGGAGCTCGTGGCTCGCGTCCGCCACGAACCGGCGGACCTTCCGCTCGGACTGCTCGCGTGCGGACAGCGACGCGGCGACGTGGCCCAGCATGCGGTTGAACGAGGTCGCGAGCCGGCCGACCTCGGTGCGCTCGTCGTCGACGGGCACCTCGTCGGGGAGTTCGACGTCGCCGCGGGCGAGCGGCAGCTCGGAGACGAGCGTCGCGGTCTCGGTCACGCGGTCGAGCGGCCGCAGGGCGCGGCCGACGATGACGGCACCGAGCGCGAGCGCGGCGACGGTCGCGGCGAGCGCGACGATCGCGATGGTCACGGCGAGCTGGGTGGTCGTGGCGTTCACGTCGGCGAGGGGGAAGGCGACGACGTACCCGTAGTCCTCGACGAACGGCACGCCGACGGCGCGGTAGTCGCCGAGCGCGTCGAGGTCGATCGTGACGGGTTCGCGATCGGTCGGCACCGACGCGAGCGCCGCCTGCGCCTCGGTGGACAGCTGGACGATGTCGCCGTCCTCGTCGATCGACGCCGTCGCGGCGACGACGCGGCCCTGCTCGCTCGTCACGAGCGCCACGATCGTGCCGACGGGCTGGCCGGGCAGGCGTAGCAGCTCCTCGGCGCCGAGGTCGGGCCGCGGGAACTGCTCGTTCGGCTCGTCGCCGTCGACCGCGCGCGCCGCGCGCTCGGTGGCCTGGTGCAGCTGGCCGTCGACGCGGGCGATGAGCTGGCCGTGCAGCACCGCGGTGCTGATCACGCCCACGATGACGCTCGCGAGCACGACGAGCCCGGCCATGACGATGACGAGCGTGCGGCGCAGGGTGCGGGGTGCGCGGCGCCTGGGCTCGCCGACGGCGGGGGCGACGGATGCCTCGGGGCCGCCGAGCGCCGACGGCGAGCCGCCGCCCGCGACATCCGTCGCCTGCACGCGCTCGGACCCTGCGCGCTCCGACTCAGCGCGCTCGGACGCGGCGCGCCGGGCGGCGGCCGCGTACCCCGGAGCGCCGGGATGCGTCATCCGGCCGCCTTCAGCATGTAGCCCGCACCGCGGACCGTGTGGATCATGGGGTCGCGACCGGCGTCGATCTTCTTGCGCAGGTACGAGATGTAGAGCTCGACGACCGACTCCTTGCCGCCGAAGTCGTAGTTCCAGACGCGGTCGAGGATCTGAGCCTTCGAGAGCACGCGGCGGGGGTTGCGCATGAGGAAGCGGAGCAGTTCGAACTCGGTCGCGGTGAGCTCGATCGAGGCGCCGTCGCGCTCGACCTCGTACGAGTCCTCGTCGAGCGAGAGGTCGCCGACGCGCAGGACCGGGTCCTTCGCCTGCGCGAGCGTGAGCGTCGAGCGGCGGATGAGTCCGCGGAGCCGTGCGACGACCTCCTCGAGGCTGAACGGCTTCGTGACGTAGTCGTCGCCACCGGCGGTGAGGCCCGCGATGCGGTCGTCGAGCGAGTCCTTCGCGGTGAGGAAGAGCACGGGCGTCTCGGTGCCGTCCGCGCGGACGCGCTGGAGCACCTCGAGCCCGTCGATGTCGGGGAGCATGATGTCGAGCACGATGGCATCGGGGCGGAACTCGCGCGCGGTGCGCACCGCGCCGAGGCCGTCGGAGGCCGTCCGCACCTCCCAGCCCTCGTAGCGCAGGGCCATCTTCAACAGGTCGGTGAGGGAGTTCTCGTCGTCGACGACGAGGACGCGCACGGCGCTGCCGTCCGCCTTCGCGATCTGCGGTCGGTGCGCGGTTCCGGTGCCGGTCGTGCTGCTCATGACTTCGAGTATGCGCGTGTTCCTGTGCGGTTCCTATGACGCAAGCGGATGCCGCCTGTGACCCCGCCATGGACGGCGGCGGATGGTCCGCAGGGCCTTGGGGGCGACGGGACGTTGGTCACGGCGACGCGAGGACGCGCCGACGTACGTTCGGAGACGGAGAGGGGCACCATGCGACGGCCTCGAACGGCGGCGATCGCGGCCACGACGGCACTCGCCGTCCTCGCGTTCAGCGGATGCGCCCCGGACACCGGGGAGCCGACGGACTCCCCGACCCCGGCCGCGACCTCGTCGGAACCCACCACCCCCGCGGCGACCGCACCCGGTCCGGTCGCCGAGCGGCTCGTCCTCTTCTACGTCGCCTACGGCGACGAGGGCACGGTCGGCGAGCCGATCGGCTGCGGCGACAGCCTGGTCGGCATCGTCACCGAGCCCGTGACGACGGCCGATCCGCTCCGCGAGAGCATGGAACGCCTGCTCGCCGGCACGAGTCGCGACCTCGGTACGACGGGGCTGCACTCGGCACTGCCGGGCGGCACCCTCGCCTACACGGACGGCGGGCTCGGCGCCGACGGCGTCGTCACGGTGGAACTGACCGGGCTGCCCTCGCCCGCGGGATCCTGCGACAACCCGCGCATCGAAGCCCAGCTCGAACGCACCGCGATGGAGGCGGTCGGCGCTTCCGAGGCGCTCGTCCTCGTGGACGGCGTCCCGATCGAGGACGTCCTGAGCCTCCAATAGCCTCGCGCGTCCGAGACGTCATACCGGAGTCATAGGCACGGCATGGTCCGACCACAGGTCCCCCGCCTAGCGTCCCGACGAGCCCACCGTCCGGTGAGCGGATCCAGACCCCGAGGACCCCGAATGTTCTTCACCTACCTCCGGCGCGAGCTCGCCGGGCGCCGCAGGCAGACCGCGATCATCGCGGTCGGGATGGCGCTCGCGATCGCGCTGGTCATGATCGTCAACTCCGTTTCCGCCGGCGTCCGCGACGCGCAGGCCGCCGTGCTCGAATCGGTCTACGGGGTCGGCACCGACCTCACCGTCTCGCAGGCCTCGGGCCCGCCCGAGGGGGGCGAGGAGGGCGGCCCCGGCGTGCGCTTCGAGTTCGGCACCGAGGACGGCGAGACCACCGACGACGGCACGACGCTCAGCAACTCGCGCCTGACGGTCGACCGCGGCACCTCGACGTTCGACGCGTCGGTGCTCGACACGGTCGAGGCTGTCGACGGTGTGTCCGCGGCATCCGCGACCCTCAGCCTCACCAACGTCACGTTCGACGGCGAGCTGCCCGAGCCGCCGACCGACCAGTCGAGCGGCGACCAGGCGGCCGCGGGCGACGGCACCATGCCCGCACCCGGCGAGGGCGGGGGCGGCGGCTTCGGCGGCGGCGCGTTCGACGTCACGAGCGTGACCGTGACGGGCGTCGACCCGGCCGCGGAGGCGATCGGGCCGCTCAGCGCGGTCGAGCTCGCCGACGGCCGCGGCCTCGACTCCGGTGACACGGGCGAGTACGTCGTGGTCCTGGACGCCGAGTACGCCACGACCGAGGGCGTCGCGGTCGGCGACACGATCGACCTCGGCGGCACCGAGTTCGAGGTCGTCGGCACCGTGACCTCGACATCGGCGGATGCCGCGACCGCGTCGAACGCGTACATCCCGCTCGACGTCGCCCAGGAACTCTCCGGCATGGACGGCCAGATCTCCGACATCTCGGTCCAGGCCGCATCGGCCTCCGACATCCCGGCCGTGAAGGCCGACCTCGAGGAGGCCCTGCCCGATCAGACCGTGAGCACGCAGGAGGACCTCGCCGCGAGTGTCTCCGGCTCGCTCGGCAGCGCGTCCTCGCTCATCTCGAGCCTCGGCCTGTGGCTGTCGGTCGCGGTGCTCGCGGCCGCGTTCCTCATCGCGATCCTCTTCACGATCCAGGGCGTGACGCGCCGCACCCGCGAGTTCGGCACGCTGAAGGCGATCGGCTGGTCGAACCGCCGCATCACCGGCCAGGTCGCGGGCGAGTCGCTCGTGCAGGGCCTGATCGGCGGCGCCGCGGGCCTCGCGCTCGGCTTCATCGGCATCGCGGTGATCAACGCGATCTCGCCGAGCCTGGCCACCACGTCCTCCTCCGCCATGGCCGCCGGCCCCGGCGGCGAGGGCGGCATGGCGGGCGGCTTCGGCGGCGGCCCGATGGCGGCCGCGCAGGAGACCACCGAGGTCGTGCTGAACGCCCCGGTCACGCTCGGCGTCGTCGCGCTCGCGGTCGGCCTCGCGGTCGTCGGCGGCCTGCTCGCCGGTGCGATCGGCGGATGGCGCGCCAGCAAGCTGCGCCCCGCGGAGGCGCTCCGCAGCGTCGCCTGACGTTCCCGACGGCAGGGGCGGATGCCGCGGCATCCGCCCCACCGAACCCCACCGGACAGACCACCACCGGACACCGGAAGAAGGACCACACATGTACACCCTCGAGAACGTCACCAAGACCTATCGGCAGAAGGAACGCACGATCCACGCCCTCAAGGACGTGAGCCTGACGATCCCGACCGGCCAGCTCGTCGCGATCCAGGGGCCGACGGGCGGCGGCAAGTCGACGCTGCTGCAGATGCTCGGCGCGCTCGACCGCCCGACCTCGGGCCGCATCTCGCTCGGCGAGGCCGACCTGTCGGGCATGCCCGACGCGAAGCTCGGCCGCATCCGCGCCACCGAGATCGGCTTCGTCTTCCAGGGCTTCAACCTCATCCCGACGCTCACCGCGCAGGAGAACGTCGAGACCGCGCTCGAACCGCTCGGCGTCCCCGCAGAGGAACGTCGCCGGCGCGCGACCGAGGCCCTCGTCTCGGTCGGCCTCGGGGATCGCGCACACCACGTCCCGAGCGAGCTCTCGGGCGGACAGCAGCAGCGCGTGGCGATCGCACGCGCGCTCGTGAAGGAGCCCGACGTGCTCCTCGCCGACGAGCCCACCGGCAACCTCGACGAGCAGACCCGCGACGAGATCATGGCGCTGCTCGAGGGCCTCCATCGCGATCGCGGGCTGACGCTCGTGATCGTGACCCACGACTCGGCCGTCGCGAGGCGCGCCGAACGTCGGCTGCACCTGAAGCACGGAACGGTGACCGAGCGGGCGTAGCCGACCGGGCGGATGCCGCGGCCCTGCCCTCCGGCCGCGGCATCCGCCCACCTTCGCGCCTCGTGGGCGCGCGGCACGGAACTCAGATCAGTCCGTTGCGCAGCGCCCAGGCCGCGGCCGCCGCACGTGAGGGCACTCCCAGCCGCGCGCGGATGTTCGCGACGTGCCGGTGCACGGTGTGGACCGAGAGCACGAGATGGGCTGCGATCTCGGCGTCGGTCTCGCCGCGTGCGACGAGGCGCAGCACCTCGCGCTCGCGCTCGGTGAGGTGCGGCGCGCGCCCCTGCGTCGCGGGGTCCGGCCCGTCGACCGCCCGCGCGGGCTCGACGCGGTCGCCGAGGAAGGCGCGGGTCTCGCGCACGATCGCGTCGGCGTCGCCGCGCCAGGGGAAGTGGTCCTCGCCAGTGAGGGCCGTGAAGCGGGCGTGCGGGATCCGCTCGGCGACATCCCGACCGAGCGCGAACGCGATCGCCCGGTCGTCACGGCGGTGGAGGACGAGCGTGGGCGTGCGGATCTCGCCGAGGTGACCGGTCGAGTCCATCGCGTAGACCTCGGCGAGCGATGCGAGCGCGGCCTCGGGCGTCGCCGCGCGGCGCTGGAACTCGACGAACTCGTCGCGCTCGGCGGCGGTCGCATCGGGCATGAACAGGTCGGAGAGCACGCGCGAGCCGATGCCCCAGTGCTGGCGGACCACGGCGAGCATCGCCTCGCGTGCGGCCGGCGGTGCGAGGTCGGCCCCGCGCGCGTACGTGCCGTAGAGCACGAGGCGGTCGACGGCGTCCGGATGCCGCGCCGCGAACAGCGATGCGACGCCACCGCCCGACGAGGCGCCGAGGAGCGAGACCCGGCCGACGTCGGCGGCCGCGACCACCGCCTCCAGCACCGCGAGCTCCTCGTCGAGCGTGCTCGGCGGCATCCGCCCGCGATCGGACGCACCGGTTCCGGGCCGGTCGTACCTGATGACGGTGCGCCCCTCCGCGAGGCCCGACGCGAAGCGTCGGAAGCGGGGCTGGCGCCAGTCGAGGTCGAGGTGGCTGCACCACCAGCCGCCGATGACGAGCGGCGGACCGCGGCCGATCGCGGACCACGCGATCGAGGCGCCGTCGTGCTCCGCGTATCGGATGACCTGGTCCGCGGCGTCCACGGCCCCAGTCTAGGAAGGCGAGGGATGCTCGGGCCAGCGGTAGGCCGCCCGTGGGGCGGTCACCTCGCGGCCGCGAACATCCGCGCCCAGAGCCGGCCGATGCCGCGCGAGAGGTGCTCGGCGGGATCCTCCGACCCGGTCCACAGCGTCCGCAGCACCTCCGGCAGGTCGCCGGAGCGCTCGGCGAGCATGCGACGCGCCGAGTCGAGCTCGGCCGGGTCGCGGGCGTCGAGGAGGACGGGCGCGAACTCGCCGGGCAGGTAGACCTCGGCGGTCGCCTCGACCGGGCGCAGCAGGCCGAACCCGAGTTGCTCGGTCAGCCACCGCTGCGACTCGCGCATCGAGACGCCGGCGAGCGTCGCGAACGCGGCGGCGTCGACGGGCCCGGACTCGAACAGCACGCGGTAGTACCCGCGGGACGTGCCGTGCGCGATGGACGCGTAGGCGATCGACCCCGCGTCCGCGGGCGAGTGCGCGGCGGCCGCGGGCATGGCTGGGACGAGTGCGTGCGGCGCCCGCGCGGACGGTGCAGGCACGACGCGCGTGCGGGCGACGCCTGCGGGTGCGAGCGGTGCGGCGACGATGGCGATGGACATGGCGACTCCCGGTGTTCTGGCCCCGAGGGGCGGATCGACCCTTCGAGTCCACTCCGGACCGGCCGATGGCACATCGCGAGAGCGGGCCATCCGCGCATGGCCGATCCGGGCCATCCGTCGGCGACACCGGCCGCCCGCGCCGCGGCGCCCACCCACCGTGGTGGTGGGCGGGCGCCGTCGGCCTCGACCTCAGCGCAGCTGGATGGCGGGCGGGAGGTACTTGTCCTTCGCGATGTCGCTCTTCGGCACGACGCCGTAGACGCGCAGCATCACGTTGAACGTCCCGTCACGGACCGGGAGCCAGTTCGCGACCGGCACGCCGTCGGGCTGGGTCACCGACAGGTAGATCGAGATCGACCCGTCGGCGTTCGTCTCCAGGCCCTCCGTGTAGCTCGCGACGACGTACTTGTCGATGGCGTTCGGGATCGGCTGGATCGCCTGCGGCGTGTACGCCGTCAGCGACCAGAAGCGCTCCGCGTCGGGAATCTGGTCGGCCGGGAACGTCAGGACGTAGCCGTTCGGGTTCGACCCGTCGAGCGGAGCGCCGGTGCCGTCGTAGAACGCGTGGTAGTACGCGGCCGTCTCGATCGTGTTGCAGTACTGGCAGAACTCCGTGATCGAGGCCCGATCGAGCACGTTCTTCTTCCACGCGCCGATGTTGGTGAAGTGGGTCCAGTTCGTCGAGCCCCGATGGTCCAGGTAGTTGGCGATGAGGGCGTCGTGCGCCGACCTCGCCCCCTGCGCGAACTGCGCGCGTTCTCCCGCTGTGAGGCCGGAGCCGTCTCCGAAGAGCCGGTCGAAGTCGTCGGAGAGCTTCTGCTCCTGGCGGGTGAGCGGCGGGGTCCAACCGTCGTCGGCCACCGCGACCTGCGTCTGGCGCAGGAACTCGATGGGGTCGAGGCGGACCAGCTCATCGGCGATCGTCTTCACCGGGACGCCGAACTCCTCGACCGGCTTGACGGCCGTGGCCACGCCGTCCACGAGGATGCCGGTGCGGAACGCCTCGGCCTCGGCCGTCACGTCGTCGGTGCCGAGGTGCTTGTCGACGCGGAAGATCATGATCATGTGCTCGAGCGGCAGCTGGACGACCTCGGCACCGAGCAGGTCGTCCGAGGCGTTCGGGCCGATCAGCGCGTACTCGAGTGTCTCGGTGCCCTCGCCGGCCTTCCGCGACGGGATGCCCGACGGGTAGACGTTGCCGTAGGGATCGACGAGCAGGACCGAATAGGCGACCGGCGTGGCCGGCACGACGACGCCCACCGGATCGTCTCCGCTGACGTCGAGCGGCGTGCTGGCGTACAGGGTGTCGTCGTTGATCGCGACGACCGCCTGGTACACGGGCGAGATCTCGTTCGGCCCGATGAAGTGGTTGACCGGCACCGGGAGCTCGGTCGTCTGGAAGTGCGTGAACCAGATCGGATAGAAGGTGGTGAGGTAGTTCGCCGTCGTCGAGGCGATGTCCTTGCCGCCGTTGTTCCCACCGGGCGGAGCCGCAGCGGCAGGTGCGACGGAGGTCAGGGACACCGCGACGGCGGCGGAGGCGGCGAGTGCGGTGAGTCGGGCCAGCCTGCTGCGGACCCCGGTGCGTCGTTGCATCGGTCTTCTCCCGTTCTGGCGCCGTTTCGCCCGACCGGGTGCCGTGCGCTCGGACCGCCGTTTCCGCGCGGACCGTACCACGGGTCGGGAGTGCGCCGTTGGGACCAGTGGCCCTCCCCTTCGAGCCCGCCCGCCCGCGAGCGCGACCACGTGGAGGGTCTGCTCGACGGGCGGCGCGGGCTCGCGGCATCCGCCCTACTGGTTCGAGAACGCCGCGTCGAACGACGCGGTCGGGCGCGGCCAGATGAGGGAGCGCACGTACTCGAGGGCCTGCGGGCCGCCGTGCAGGCGGTCCATGCCGGCGTCCTCCCACTCGACCGAGATCGGGCCGGTGTAGCCGATCGCGTCGAGCGCGCGGAACGCGTCCTCCCACGGCACGTCGCCGTGGCCGGTCGAGACGAAGTCCCAGCCGCGGCGCGGGTCGCCCCAGGGCAGGTGCGAACCGAGGATGCCCGAGCGGCTGTTCGCCGTGCGGATGCGCGTGTCCTTGCAGTCGACGTGGTAGATCCGGTCCTGGAAGTCCCAGATGAAGCCGACCGGGTCGACGCCCTGCCACATCATGTGGCTCGGGTCCCAGTTGAAGCCGAACGCCGGACGGCGGTCGATCGCCTCGAGCGTGCGCACGCTCGTCCAGTGGTCGTAGGCGATCTCGGAGGGGTGCACCTCGTGCGCGAAGCGCACGCCCTCGTCGTCGAACACGTCGAGGATCGGGTTCCAGCGGTTCGCGAAGTCCTCGTATCCGGCGTCGATCACGTCGGCGGGCACGGGCGGGAACATCGCCACGTACTGCCAGATCTTCGACCCCGTGAAGCCGACGACCGTGTCGACGCCGAGCTTCCGCGCGACGCGCGCGGTGCGCTTGAGGTCCTCCGCCGCGCGCTGCCGCACGCCCTCGGGGTCGCCGTCGCCCCACGTGTACGGGCGCACGATCGCCTGGTGGCGGAAGTCGATCGGGTCGTCGCAGACGGCCTGGCCGGTCAGGTGGTTCGAGATCGCGTAGACCTCCAGCCCGTAGCGCTTCAGGAGCTCCTGCTTCTCCTTCAGGTAGCCGGGCTCCTCGTCGGCGAGCTTCGTGTCGAGGTGGTCGCCGCCGATGCCGATCTCGAGGCCGTCGTAGCCCCACTCCGAGGCCAGGCGCGCGACCTCCTCGAACGGCAGGTCGGCCCACTGCCCGGTGAACAGGGTTACGGGGTGGGTGGCTGGGGTGTCGGTCATGCTCGGATCCTCTCTCGGGGTTCGGTGGTCATCGGGGCGCGACACGGTCGCGCACGGGCGGCTGCGGCATCCGCTCGCCGAGGCCCTGGTGCCGGAGCACGAGGTCGCGCACGGCGGTCGCCGCGACGCGGTCGCCCGCGCCGTCCAGGAACGCCGGGTCGGAACTCAGCAGCAACGGGGTGTCGGCGGCGGAGTCGGGCAGGCGCCCGTGGGTGCCGCGCACGCACGACGGGTCGAGCGGCACGGTGCTCATCGCGTAGCGCAGCCCGAGCGCCTTCCTCGCGAGGTTGCCGGCGGCCTTCGCCTTCGCGAGCCGGTCGGCCGGGTCGAAGAAGAGCTCGGCGGGGTCGTAGCCGGGCTTGCGGTGGATGTCGACGCCTCGCGCGTACTCGGGTGCGCGATCGTCGTCGAGCCAGAAGTAGTAGGTGAACCACGCCCCGGGCGCGGCGACCGCGACGAGTTCGCCCGACCGGGCGTGGTCGAGGCCGTACCGGGCCTGCGCCTCGCGGTCGAGCACTTCGTCGACGCCGTCGAGCCCGCGCAGGATCGCGGCGACGCGCGGCTCGTCGGCGGGGTCGGCGACGTAGACGTGCGCGACCTGGTGGTCGGCGACCGCGAACGCGCGCGAGGTCCACGGGTCCAGCTGCTCCCGCCCGTCCTGCACGTACACCTCGAGCAGGCCCTCGCGGCGGAGCGCCCGGTTCACGTCGACCGGGCGGTCGGCGCCCGCGATGCCGTACTCGGCGAGGGCCACGACGGTGACGCCCTGCGCATCGGCCTGGTCGAGCAGCGGCGCCATCGCCCGGTCGAGGTCGGCCGCAGCGCGCGCCGCCTCGGGCGCGTCGGGGCCGAACCGCTGCAGGTCGTAGTCGAGGTGCGGCAGGTACGCCATCGTGAGGTCGGGCGTGCCGGGGCCGTCGAGCACGCGCCGCGTGGCGTCGACGATCCACTGCGTCGAGCGGATCGACGCGGTCGGCCCCCAGTACTGGAAGAGCGGGAACCCGCCGAGCGCGTCGCGGAGCTCGTCGTGCAGCGCGGGCGGCCGGGCGTAGAAGTCGGGCGACTTGCGGCCGTCGGCGTGGTAGATCGGGCGCGGCGTGACCGTGAGGTCGGTGGTCGCGCCCATCGCGTACCACCAGCCGAGGTTCGCGCTCGTGTAGGCGCCGCCGGCGCGGTGACGGGCGGTCTCCCAGAGCTTCTCGCCCTCGACGAGCCGGTTGTGCTGTCGCCAGAGCAGCACGTCGCCGAGCCCTCGGAAGTACCATCCGTTGCCCACGATGCCGTGCTCGCGCGGCATCCGTCCGGTGAGCACGGTGGACTGCACCGAGCACGTCACCGCCGGCAGCACCGTGCCGAGCTCGGCGCGGGAACCGCGCTCGGCCATGCGCGACAGCTGCGGCATGTGCCGCAGCGCGTCGGCCGTCAGGCCGACCACGTCGAGGAGGAGCACCGGGCGGGTCATGCCGGCTGCCCCTGCCGCTCGGCGAGGCGTTCGGCCGCCCAGCGCAGCTCGCCCGCGATGCCCTCGACGAGGTCCACGGGGTGGTCGGCGTCGACACCGGGCAGCACGGTCCACGTGTACGTCTCGACGTCGACGTGCAGCTCGTCCACGGGCTGGGTCGCGGTGACCGCGTCGAGCGCGGCCTCGAGCACGTGCGTCGTCGAGGTCAGCGGCGGCTCGGGTGCGAGGTGCAACGGCACGTGGAAGTGCACGCGCCAGGACGCCGCCGCGGGCAGGTCGTCGAGCGCCTCGGGGAGGTCGTCGACGCGGATGACCCCGCCGGCGGCGTCCTCGCGGACCTGGTGCAGGTAGCGGTCCTCGGCATACCCGGCGACGGCATCGCGGGCGCCCGGGTCGCCGGGTCGCTCGACGTGCAGCGCGGCCGAGGCCTGCACCTTCACGACCCGGATGCCCGCCGCGGCGATGCGCTCCACCTCGGCCCGCGGATCGGCGAACGACACGGCCAGGTGGCACGTGTCGAGGCAGATCCCGACGTGCTCGAGGTCGACCCGCTCGCGGTGCGCGTCGAGCCACGCGACCGTGTCGGCGACGTCGTCGAGCACGCAGCCCGGCTCCGGTTCGATGGCGAGGCGGATGACGCGGCCGGTCTCGGCACGGATGGCGCGGAGCTCGGCCGTCAGCGCCCCCAACACGACGAGGGCGGCGGCGTCGGCCCCGGCATCCCACCCCTCGCGCCACCCGAGCGGGAGTGTCGAGATGCTGCCCTCCGCGCCCGGCGGCAGCAGTTCGGCGAGCACGCGGGCGGCGTCGATCGTGTACTCCAGCCGCGCCGGGTCGGTCCAGTCGGGCCGGTAGACGCCGAGCTTCACGACCTCGGCGTGGAACGCCTCGAACGGGAACGCGTTCAAAGTGCGGACCTCCAGCCCCTCCTCGGCCAGGGCCGTGCGCAGCCGGTCGAGCGCTGCGGGCTCGGTCGCGAGGCGCGCCGCGAGCGGCGCCGGCAGCCACAGGCCCACGCCCAGCACGTCGAGCCCGGCCGCCCGACGGATCGGGCCCGCGGCGGCGTGCAGCTGCGCGATCACCCCGTCGAGGTCCTCGGCCGGGTGCACGTTGGTGCAGTACGAGAGGTGCACGATCAGTTCGCCCCGGTCACCGTCGCCGCCGCCGCCGTCACGGGCACCGCCGCCGCGCCTCGCAGGATCGAGTTGCCCTCGAACAGCTCGGCCTCGCCGCCGAGCTCGAAGCCCGGCAGCGGCGTCACGTCGAGCCGTCCGCTCTGCCCGTAGAACGCGACCGGGTTCTCCCACAGCACATGGTCGACCTCGGCCTCGGCGAACCCCGCCTCGAGCATGGCCCGGCCGGTCTTCGCCGTGAGCAGCGGGTCGGAGCGCCCCCAGTCCGCAGCCGAGTTCACGAGCATCCGCTCGGTGCCGAGCCGCTGGAGGATCGCGACCATGCGCTGCGGGTCCATCTTCGTGTCCGGATAGATGGAGAAGCCCATCCAGCAGCCGCGCTCGGCGACGAGGTCGACCGTGACCTCGTTGAGGTGGTCGAGCACCACCAGCTCGGGCGCGATGCCCGAGTTCGCGATGACGTCGAGCGTGCGCTGCGTGCCGTGCTTCTTGTCGCGGTGCGGCGTGTGCACGACGACCGGCAGGCCGTGGCGCTTCGCCAGGTCGAGGTGCGTCTCGAGCACCTCGTCCTCCTCGGGCGTCATCGAGTCGTACCCGGTCTCGCCGACCGCGACGACCGACTCCCGACGCAGGTACCGGTCGAGTTCGGGCAGCACCTCGCGGCAGCGCGGGTCGTTCGCCTCCTTCGGGTTCAGCGCGATCGCCGCGTGGTGGCGGATGCCGAACTGCGAGGCCCGGAACCGCTCCCAGCCGGTGATCGCGTCGAAGTAGTCGAGGTAGCTCGAGACGCCCGTGCGCGGCTGCCCGAGCCAGAACGCCGGCTCGACCACCGCGCGCACGCCCGCGGCGTACATCGCCTCGTAGTCGTCGGTCGTGCGCGAGGTCATGTGGATGTGCGGGTCGAAGATGCGCATGGTCAGCGTCCTTTCTCGAGGGATGCGTCGGCGGGCAGCAGCGCGCGCAGGTCGTCGGGGATCGGCCGGCCGGCCGCCTCGCGCTCCTCGGCGAGGTCCTCCGCCATGCGCGCGAGCTCGTCGTCGGCGCGCTCGTCGAGCCGGGCGACGCCCGCGAGCGGCACGCCCATGAACACGAGCTTCACGACGCCGTGCCGCCAGTCGTGGTCTCCGAGGTGCCGGCCGGCGAACGGGCCCATCGCGGCCGCGACGAGCCGCGGGTCGTTCGTGCGGAGCGCGTCGCGCACGAGGTCGATGCCGACCGATCGCACGAGGTCGGGCGCCGCGTGCTCGGCCGCGATGCGGTCGAGCACGCCGAGCACGAGGACGCGCTCCTCGGTGTCGCCGCTCCGGTAGCGCGTCTCGAGCTCGTCGGCGACGACGATCGCCGGAGCACCGGCCCGCGCCAACGCCGCCGTCGCGCTCGAGCGCGCTCCCGGCCCGCCGGCTCGGACCCCTCCCTGCTCTTCCATGCGGTTCACCCGATCCTTCCGATGACGTCGTTCAGTCGTGCGATGCTCTCCCGCACGAGGCGCGGCGCCGCGTGCGAGTGGCGCGGCAGCTCGACGGCGGCGACGCCGTCGTAGCCGAGCTCGGCGAGCGTGCGGAACGCGAGGTCGAGGTCGAGCGCTCCCGTGCCGAGTTCGAGGTGCTCGTGCGCGTGCGGCAGCATGTCGTCGACCTGCACGTTCACGAGCAGGTCGCCTGCGGCCCGCAGGGCGGCCTCGACCCCGCCGGGCTCGACGACCACGCAGTGGCCGAGGTCGACGGTGAGGCCGAACTCGCGAGGGTCGCCCAGCTCGGCACGGAGTCGCAGCGCGTCGGCGACGGTCTCGACGAGCATCCCCGGCTCGGGCTCGAACCCGAGCCGGACGCCGTGGGCCCGGGCCGCGGTCACGACCACGGCCATCCGCTCGACGAGCCGACGCCATGCCACGTCGGGGTCGACGCCGTCGGGCCGCACGCCCGACCAGAGCGAGACGCAGTCGGCGCCGAGGATCGCGGCGGTCTCGACCGCACGGACGAGGAACGCGACCCGCTCGTCGGCCTCGGCGTCGTCGTCGAGCAGGTTCGGCCGGTGCTTCCGGAACGGATCGAGGACGTAGCGGCCGCCGGTCTCGACGACGACCCGGAGGCCGCGCGCGTCGAGGTCGCGGCGGAGCACCTCGGCGCGGCCCCGCCATCCGTCGGCGAACGGGTCGAAGTGCGGATGGCCGAGGGTGAGCGCGATCGCGCCGTAGCCGTGCGCCTGCACGACCTCGAGCGCGGCTCCGAGCGGATGGTCGGCGAGGCCGTTCGTGCCGTAGCCGAGCACGGGCCTCGCGATGGTCGTCGACGCGGTCACGTGATCTCACGCCCCTTCGCGCCGCGCCGCGTCAGCATGCCGCCGAGCACGTCGATCGCGAGCAGCACCATCGCGTCGATCGGACGACCGGCACGTGCGGTGAGCGCCGCCTGCAGGGGCACCATGGCGAGGATGCCGCGACGCGTGGCGTCGCGGACGACGGGGGCGGTCGGCGTTCCGGCCGCGCGGGCCTGCGCCCGGATGGCCGGTACCGCGAACCGGAGGGCGGCGGCCCACGACACGAGGCCCGCGGCATCCGCTGCCGGACGCACCGCGGCGATCGCCGAACCGGCGGTCACCGCGACGGAGGCCGCAGCCACGGCCCGGTGCGTGCCGTGAACCTCGCCGCGGGCGAGTGCGGTGACGCTCGCGGTGTGCCCGGCCATGACGATCGCGGGTCGGGCCGCGGCCGAGGCGCCGTCGGCTCCCGCGCCGAGCAGCACGTCGAGGCCGCGGCACGCCGCCATGACGACCGGGCCGAGCGGGCCGCGCTTCGCGGCGAGGTCGTAGGCCCAGATCGACGCGGCGAGCGGGGCGGCCACGGCGAGCGAGGATCGTCCGCCCGTGAGGCCCGCGACGGCGAGGCCCGCCACGGTGAGCCCGGCGGCCGTCGCCACTGCCGCGCGCCGCGAGACCCGGCCGGACGGGATGGGCCGCTCCGGGCGCTCGACCCGGTCGAGCTCGGCATCGGCGGCGTCGTTCAGCGCCATCCCACCCCAGTAGAGGAGGACGGAGGCGACCGGAAGCCCGAGCCGGGGCAGGATGCCGCGCCGGCCGGCCGCGGCCATGCCGGCCGTCGTGTCGCCGAGCACCGTGAGCCCGGCGGGCGCGCGGACCAGCTGGAGGAACGTGGAGGCGTCCACCCGCGCCGCCTCAGGCCACCTGCGCCGCAGACCTCCGGACCGCCGTCCGGAGCGCCCACGACACGAGCTCGTCGGCCTGGCGGGCGAACGCGTGCTCGTCGCTCCCCCACGGGTCCTTGAAGAAGTAGCCGAGCTCGGCGACCGGGCCCGTGACACCGGCCCCGTCGGCGAGCGAGAGCAGTCGGGCGAGGTCGATCACGAGCGGCGCCGCGAGCGTCGAGTCGTAGGCGCTCCACGTCGTCTGCAGCGTGATCCGGGTGTCGAGGAAGCCCTCGGCGTGCACGTGGTCCCACGCCGTCTTGAGGTCGCCGAGGTCGGGCACGTTGTCGATGTGGAGCGGTGTCACGACGTCGTCGCCGAGCAGGTCGTGGAGCCCGCGGTTCTTCGAGACGAGCTTGGACTGCACGGCGGCCGGGTCGGCGAGCGTCGCGCCGTCGCCGCCGCCGAGGAGGTTCGCGCCCGCCCAGGAGAGCACGCGCATGCCCCGCGAGGCGAACATCGGCGCGAGCACGGTCCGGAGCAGGGTCTCGCCGGTCTTGCCGTCCTGGCCGGCGACCGGCACGCCGGACTCCGCGGCGAGGTCGCGGAGCGCGGGGATGCCGAGCGAGAGCGACGGGGTGAAGCACGCGTAGGGGGCGCCCGCACCGGAGACGGCCGCGATCGCCGAGAGCGTGCTGGAGGGCAGCGGCTCGGAGGACGCGTCGTCGAGCGCCGACTCGAGGGCGGCGCGGTCGTGGAAGTCGGGTCGGTCGGCGGGGAGCGGTTCGGTCGAGGCGACGTCGATGACGACGACGCGGGCGAGTCCGTGACGTTCGCGGAAGTCGCGGATGTCGGCGGCGCGGAGTGCGATCTCGTCGCGCTGGGTGCCGCGCGGGCTGCGCGCCACGAGGCGGATGTCGGCATCGACCGCGTCGAGCCGCGGTGCGACCGCCTCGACGATCCGGCCCGGGAGCATGCCGCCCGCGGCGAGCCGGCGGGCGCGGTCGGCGAGCGGGGTGTCGTCGACGTCGTGGCCGCCGACCACCAGGTCGGCGAAGGCGGGAAGCGCGACGCCGTCGAACTCCGGCCCGGCGGTGGTCAGCCCGACCGGCGCCACGAGCCCCTCGGCGAGGGCGGCGAGGCCCACGGTCGCGGTCGTCGCGACGCTGCCCCGAGCGCCCACGAACCAGATCCCGGTCCGTCCTTCGTTCATCGTCGAACTCCATTTCCTGTGCACCGTTGCGCGTGGGCGCCGTGCCCGTTTTCGAAGCTAGCCGAGCTTGCATCCTCGGTCAATCAGAAGTTGCGTTGCTAGAGCGATAACCCGCTCGTGTTCAGTTGAAAGTCAGGCGGAGCGACCGGGAACGCTCCTCGCGAGCACCGTGAGGTACGCGACGAGCGACTCGGGCAGGCCCGCGCCCTCGAGCGCGTCCACGGCGTCGGTCGCGCGGCGGACGATGCACGCGCGATGCCGTTCGAGGGCGCCGCTGTCGCGCATGATCGCCCGGACCCGCTCGACTCCCGCGTCCGACAGGTCGGAGCGGCCGACATCGCGGTCGAGGCTCGCCCGGTCGTGCTCCGACGAGCCCGCGTAGGCGAGCTGGAGCAGGAACGTCCGCTTGCCGGAGCGGATGTCGGAGCTCGTGGACTTGCCGGTGCGAGCCGGATCGCCGAAGACGGCCAGCTCGTCGTCCATGAACTGGTAGGCGACGCCGAGGTGCCGGCCGTACTCGCCGAGCGCGACGAGGGCCGCAGCATCCGCTCGCCCCGACGCGAGGGCGCCGAGCCGGAGCGGCAGGACGATGCTGTAACCCGACGTCTTCAATTCGGCCGTGAGAGCGGGCCGTGCGGACTCGGGAGAGAGCTCCTCGCCGCGCACGTCCATGAGCTCGCCCGAGATCGCCCGCTCGAGGGCGCTCACCGCCTCGAGCACGAGCGAGACGCGGATCCGGTCGGAGACGGGAGCGCGCCCGAGGATCGCCATGCTCTCCCCGATCGCGAGGTCGCCCGCGAGGAGGGCGGCCGAGGCCGCCCGGTGGTCGGCCGTCGCGACCGTGCCGATCGATCGCAGCGACTCGCGCGTCGCCCCGAACAGGTTCGGACGGCCGTGCCGGCGGTCGTCGCCGTCGATCAGGTCGTCGTGCACGCAGAGCCCGACGTGCAGCAGCTGCACCGCCGCGGCGATCGCGTCGCACGCCCCGGCGTCGGTGCCGCCCATGCCGAGGTAGGCCGCTGCGGCGAGCCGCGACCGGAGGTACTTCCCCCCGCGCTGCGCGGCGAGCCGGTCGACGAGCTCGCGCAGTTCCCGCTGGTCACCCGCCGGCGCGTCCACCGCCGCCCACGCGGCCGAGACCGCGGCAGGCGTGCGCGCGACGGCGGCCTCGACGCGGGAGACCAGGTCGGCCCCTGCGCGTTCGACTCGGCCCACCCCGCCGTCCGCGCCTCCGGCCGTCTCGGCCGTTCGCTCCCCCCGCCCGTCGAGCCGCACGGATCCGATGGACGACATCCCGCACCTCCCCTTCGTTCGCGGAACCCGGCCGGTCGGATCTCGCCGCGGTCAGTCCCCGACGCCCCCCAGGACGCCGACCCAGGCCGCGGACGACGCGGAGCTCTGCTCGACCGCATCGAGCACCCGCTGCACGTGCAGGCCGTCGGCGAACGACGGGCTCGGGTCGGAGCCCGAGGCGATCGCCTCGACGAAGTCGTGCGCCTGGTTGGCGAACCCGTGCTCGTACCCGAGGAGGTGTCCGGCGGGCCACCACGCCGAGACCCACGGATGCTCGGGCTCGGTGACGATGATCGACGTGAAGCCCTGCTCTGCCGCGGGGGCCGATGCGTCGTAGTACTCGATGCGGTTGAGGTGCTCGAGGTCGAACGCGATCGCGCCCTCCGAGCCCGACACCTCGACGCGCAGTGCGTTCTTGCGGCCCGTGGCCATGCGCGAGGCCTCGAACGAGCCGAGCGCACCCGAGGCGAAGCGCCCGTGGAAGAACGCGACGTCGTCGACCGTCACCTCGCCGATGCCGGTGGCCGGCGCCGACGACCCCGCTGAGATGCCCCCCGACGAGGAGCCCGCGATCGGCCTGTGACGCACGAACGTCTCGAGCAGGCCCGACACCTCCGCGACCTGAAGGCCGGTGAGGTACTCCGCCATGTCGACGGCGTGCGCGCCGATGTCGCCGAGCGCGCCCGATCCGGCGCGATCCTTCTGCAGGCGCCAGGTCATGGGCGACTCGGGGTCGACGAGCCAGTCCTGCAGGTACGACGCGCGCACGTGGCGCACCTCGCCGATCCGCCCCTCGGCGATGAGGTGCCGCGCGAAGGCGGTCGCCGGCAGTCGCCGGTAGGTGAACCCCACCATCGAGCGGATGCCGCGGGCGGCGGCGGCCTCGGCCGCGCGGGTCATGGCCTCGGCCTCGGCCGACGAGTTCGCGAGCGGCTTCTCGCAGAGCACGTGCTTGCCCGCCTCGAGCGCGGCGATCGCGATCTCGGCGTGCGAGTCGCCCGGGGTGACGATGTCGACGATGTCGACGTCATCGCGCGTGACGACCTCGCGCCAGTCCGACGCGGACTCCCGCCAGCCCCACTTCGCGGCGGAGGCGGCGGCCCGATCCGGATCTCGACCGACGAGGACGTCCATCGTCGGCTCGGCCGACAGGTCGAAGAACCTCGGGGCGACGCGCCATCCCTGCGAGTGGGCGGCTCCCATGAATCCGTTGCCCACCATCGCGACGCGGAGTCGTTCACGCATGCCGATCGAGTGCCTTTCTGGGTAGGGGAGGCTGGGCGCCCCGAGGGGCGCCCAGCCTCGTGAGGGTTCGGGTCAGGACTCGAAGGCGAACTGGATGTACTCGTCCACGTTGTCCGCGGTCACGACCGGCGCGTCGAGGACGATCCGGTTCGGGACGCTGGGCGTGTAGAGGTCGCTCATCGTCTTGCCCTGCGCGATCAGTCGGGCCAGCGCGATGCCGTCGGCCGCCTGGGTCGACGGGTAGATGACCGTCGCCTCGAGCACCGAGTCGCCCGACTGGATGGCGCGCATCGCGTTCGCGCTGCCCGCACCGCCGACCATGAAGAACTCGTCGCGACCCGCGGCGTCGATCGCCGCGAGCACGCCGACGCCCTGGTCGTCGTCGTGGTTCCAGATCGCGTCGATCTCGGGCGCGGCCGAGAGCAGCTGCGAGGTCACGGCCTCGCCGCCCTGGATCGTGAAGTCCGCGGCGACGCGGTTGGTGACCTCGAGGCCGCAGTCGGAGAGCGCGTCGGCGAAGCCGGCCGAGCGGTCCTGGGTCAGCGGCAGCGAGTCGATGCCGGCGATCTCGGCGACCACCGCGTCGTCCTGGCCCTCGAGGCGCTCGCAGATGTACGTGCCTGCGGAGACGCCCATGCCGTAGTTGTCGCCGAGGATCGTCGCACGGGCGGCGAACGGGCTGGAGAACTCGCGGTCGACGTTGATGACCGGGATGCCGGCCTCCATCGCCGCCGTCGCCGCCTCGGTCAGCGCCGCACCGTCGGTCGGCAGCAGCACGATGGCGTCGACGCCGTCGTTGACGAAGGTCTCGACCTGGCTGATCTGGAGGTTGGCGTCGTTCGTGCCCTCCGCGACGCGGAGTTCGACGTCGGGGTAGCTGTCGGCCGCCGCCTGTGCGGCCGAGTTGATCGCGCCGAGCCAGCCGTGGTCGGCCGCGGGGCCCGAGAAGCCGATGACGACCGTGTCGCCGGCCTCCGCGTTCTCCTCGGCGGAGTTCTGGTTCTCCGTGACGTTCGACTCGGAACCGCCCGCGGTGCAACCGACCAGCAGGCCGGCGACTGCGAGGGAAGCGCCCGCCATGACCAGCATGCGGGCTCGTGAAGTGCGGGTGACACTCATTCGTGTAGTCCTCTCATTGGATGTGACGCAGCACCGCCAGATGGACTTCGTAACCATCCGGATGCCACCACACCCAACGGAGTCCACGCTGACGTTTCGTGAGCGTAGCAGAAGATAGCCGGATCTGCGCAACTTATGTTTGTGTCGCGTTATAAGTGCATGGGCCGCCAGGCCCCCGCCTCACAGGGCGGGAACAGGCAGTCGGGCGGAAATCGTGGAAAAGCACTTGCGTCATCGCGGGATCCGGTTATGATTTTCGAGTGATCAAAGACGACCATCTTCCGGCATTACTCCGCATGAGCGGCATCTCGAAGAGCTTCGCCGGCGTCCAGGCGCTGAAGAACGTGGACCTCGAGATCGTCGCCGGCGAAGTGCACTGCATCCTCGGCCAGAACGGCGCGGGCAAGTCGACGCTGATCAAGACCCTCGCCGGTGCGCACGCGCCCGACGCGGGCACGATCGAGTGGAACGGCGAGGAGGTCACCCTCCACTCGCCCCAGGCCGCGATCGAGCTCGGCATCGCGACGATGTACCAGGAGCTCGACGTCGTCGACGGGCTCACCATCGCCGAGAACATCTTCCTCGGGCACGAGCTCTCCGTCGGCGGGTTCCTCCGCGCCGGCGAGGCGAACTCCCGTACCCGGCGCCTGCTCGAGCGACTCGGCCACGGCGACCTCTCCCCCTCCCGAGAGGTGGGCACGCTGAGCGCCGCGAACCAGCAGATCGTGAGCATGGCGCGCGCGCTCTCGCACGACACGCGCCTCATCATCATGGACGAGCCGTCGGCCGTGCTCGACGGCGAGGAGGTCAAGAACCTCTTCCGCGTCGTCCGAGAGCTCACCGCCGACGGCATCGCGGTCGTCTACATCACGCACCGGCTCGAGGAGATCCGCGAGATCGGCGACCGCATCACCGTCCTGAAGGACGGCCGCAGCACGGCGAACGGCCTCGACGTCTCCGAGACGCCGACCTCCGAGCTCATCCGGCGCATGACCGGGCGCGAGGTCGAGAACGTCTTCCCGCCGGCCACCCCCGTCGCCGACGACGCGCCGCTCGCGCTCGAGGTCGACGGCCTCTCGCTCGACGGGGTCTTCCACGACGTGGGCTTCACGGTCCGCGCGGGCGAGATCGTCGGCCTCGCCGGCCTCGTGGGTTCGGGGCGATCCGAGATCCTCGAGACCATCTACGGCGCCCGGCGCGCGACCTCGGGCACCGTGCGCGCGAACGGCAGGGAGCTCCGTCGTGGTTCGGTCCGCGACGCGGTCCGCGCGGGCATCGGGCTCTCGCCCGAGGAGCGCAAGAGCCAGGGGCTGCTGCTCGACGAGCCCATCTTCCGGAACGTCACGCTCTCCTCGTTCACCCGGTTCGCCAGGGGCGGATTCGTCGACGAGCGGCGCGAGCGTCGCATCGCCGCCGAGCAGATCGACGCACTCGAACTCCGGCCGGCCGACCCGGACCGGCCGGCCCGCACGCTCTCGGGCGGCAACCAGCAGAAGATCCTGCTGGCCCGCTGGCTCGTCAACCGCACGTCCGTGCTCCTCCTCGACGAGCCGACGCGCGGCGTCGACGTCGGCGCCCGCGCCGAGATCTACGCCCTGATCCGCAGGCTCGCAGCGAACGGCGACGCCGTCGTCGTCGTCTCCAGCGAGATCGAGGAGGTGCTCGGCCTCGCCGACACCGTCCTCGTCGTGGGTGACGGCCGCATCCTCACCACCGTCAAGTCAGACCAGATCGACGAGCACCAGGTGCTCGACCTCGTCATGAAAGGAACCGCCGCGTGAGCGAGTCCCAGCCCCAGACCATCGCCCCGGCCGAGCCCGGCCCCGCAGCGCCGCAGCCGGAGCCGCGTCGCCGGTTCACGGCGAAGAGCCTCCTCAGCGGATCGGTCGGCCGCAACCTCGGCCTGATCCTCGCCCTCGCCGCACTGTTCGTCGTCGGCGCGATCACCGCGGGTGATCGGTTCACGAACATCGACAACATCCTCGTGATCATCCGGCTCGCCTCGATCATCGGCGTGATCTCGATCGGCATGACGTTCGTCATCATCGGCGGGGGCATCGACCTGTCCGTGGGTTCGGTGATGGGCCTCGCATCGGTGGTCGCGACGCTGTCGGCCATCCAGGCGGCCGCCGAGAACTCGACCTGGCTCGTCATGGTCTTCACGGCCCTCGCCGTCGGCCTCGCCGCGGGCTTCCTCAACGGCTTCGTCATCGCGTACGGCAAGGTGGTCGCCTTCATGGCGACGCTCGCGATGCTCGTGGCCGCCCGCGGCCTCGCCGAGATCCTCGCGAACCGCACGACCCAGGTCGTCCGGATCCCCGAGTTCATCGAGTTCATGAACATGGACCTGCTCGGCATCGACATGCTGATCTGGATCTTCGTGATCGTCGCGGTCGCGGGGTGGATCCTGCTCAACCGGACGACGTTCGGGCGCCGCACGGTCGCCATCGGCGGCAACCGCGAGGCCGCGCGCCTCGCGGGCCTCGCGGTGCGCCGGCACACCATGTACCTCTACGCGCTCGCCGGGCTCACCGCGGGCATCGCTGCGGTCATGATCCTCGGCCGCACGACGGCCGGCACCTCGACCCACGGCACGCTCTACGAGCTCGATGCGATCGCCGCGGTCGTCGTCGGCGGCACCCTGCTCGTCGGCGGACGTGGAACGATCACCGGCACCGTGTTCGGCGTCCTGATCTTCGCGACGCTCACCAACGTGTTCACGCAGAACAACCTGTCGACCTCCGTCCAGGCGGTCGCGAAGGGCGTGATCATCGTGATCGCGGTGCTCCTGCAGCAGCGCTTCGCGGGTCAGGGTTCGAAGTCGCACTAGCCGCGTCACGTCCGCGGCACCGGGAGTATTCCGGTGGATGCATGTGCATGCGAGTTATGTCGGAAGGTATGGGAGAATCGACGGATGGTTGACATAAGTGCGCACGGCGACACGCGGCCCCACGTGAACGCGCTGGGCTCGACCGCCATGAGCGATCTCTTCCAGATCCTCCGCGACGGCCAGCCGCGCACGCGCAGCGAACTCGCCACGATCACCGGGCTCGCCCGCACGACGGTGGCGATGCGCATCGACGCCCTCACCGACCTGGGCCTCGTCGGCCCGGTCGGCGAGGCCGCGTCGACGGGCGGCCGCCCCTCGTCGCTCTTCGCGATCACGGCGAGCGAGCGGTTCGTGGTGGGCGTCGACATCGGCGCCTCGCACATCCGCGTGGCGCTCGCCGACATCACCGGGCGCATCATCGAGGAGACCAACTCGGTCATCGCGGTCGCCGAGGGGCCGCGCGTGGTGCTCGACGCGGTCATCGCCGCGACGCGCGAGCTCATCGAGCACACCGGTCGCCGCATCGGCGACCTCCTCGCGATCGGCGTCGGCGTGCCCGGCCCGGTCGAGTTCAGCACCGGCCGCCCGATCAACCCGCCGATCATGCCCGGCTGGGACCGCTTCGACGTCGCGGGCTGGATCCGCCAGGAGATCGACGTCCCGGTGCTCGTCGACAACGACGTGAACATCATGGCCCTCGGCGAGCGCGAGCGCGCGTGGCCCGACACCGACCACCTGCTCTTCGTCAAGATCGCCACGGGCATCGGCGCGGGCGTCATCTCCGGCGGCTTCCTCCAGCGCGGTGCGCAGGGCACCGCGGGCGACATCGGCCACGTCTACGTCTCGCGCGGCGCCGAGATCGCCTGCAACTGCGGCAACTTCGGATGCCTCGAGGCCCTCGCCTCGGGCAGCGCCATCGCGCGGGCCCTCACGGCCGCCGGCATCCCCGCGTCGAACTCGCGCGACGTCGTCGACCTCGTGAAGAACGGCAACGTCAACGCGATCCAGGCGGTCCGCCAGGCCGGCCGCGACATCGGAGAGGTGCTCACCACGTGCCTCAGCCTGATGAACCCGTCGGTCATCGTGCTCGGCGGCTCGATGGCCGAGGCGGGCGAGCACCTGATCGCCGGCGTCCGCGAGGTCGTCTACCGGCGCTCGATGCCGCTCGCGACCGAGTCGCTGCACATCACGCTCTCGCAGACGGGGGCCGATGCGGCGGTGCTGGGCGCGAGCATGCTCGCCATCCACCACTCGCTCTCCCCCGCGAACATCGAGGCGATGATCGCGCAGTCCGCCGGCGGCGCACTCCGCGCGGTGAAGTAGCGCCGCGCGTCCGTCGAAGACGTCCGCCGGGGGCGGCCGGCGGTAGCGTGGTCGGGTGACCGACACCCCCTTCGCGCTGTTCGACCTCGAGTCGGTCGCTCCGCGGGTCGCGTCGGCGCTCCGGCAGCCTCCGTTGCCGCACGAGACCCGCATCGTCGCCGACTCGGGCGACCGCGTGGCCTGGCTGCGGGCCCGGGCGCAGGGCGTGACGGCGACGGATGCCGCGAAGCTCGCGTCCGAGGCATCCGTTCGGGCCGCGGCGAGCGAGAAGGTCTACGGCGGGCGCAGCCGCGGGTTCGGCGGCAGCCGGTACACCGACCACGGTCGCGAGCGCGAGCCGGTGATCGCCCGGTGGGTCCGCGCGGAGCACGGCATCGCGCCCTCGAGCCTGCTCTTCCACGCGGAGGCCGACCGGCGGCACCTCGCGACGCCCGACGGGCTCACGGTGCGGGGCGACGGCACGCTCGAGCTCTGCGAGATCAAGACCACGTCGAAGCCGTGGCGCGGCATTCCGCGCGGGTACCTCCGGCAGGTGTGGTGGCAGCAGTACGTGCTCGGCGCCGAGCGCACGCTCGTCGTGTGGGAGCAGCACGACGGCTTCGTTCCGGTCGGCGACCCGACGTGCCGGTGGGTCGATCGCGACGAGGACCAGATCGCGCAGCTCGTGCGCCTCGCCGGCATGCTCCTCGAGGCGATCCGGCCGCAGCCCGGCTCCGCCCAGCCCGCACGCACCGGCGGCGCCCCCGATCGCTCGTTCTACCGCCCGGGGCCGCTCGCGTGAGCTTCGTGCTCCTGCACGGTCTCGGCGCCGACCGCCGCCAGCCGCTCGACCTGTTCGGGCCGGTGCTCGGCGCGCCCGACGCCGACGGGCCCGCCCGCGACCGCCGCGGCGTCGTCGCACCCGACGTGCGCGCGCACGGCGCCTCGCCGCTCGTCGGCGGACCCGCCGACTTCGCGCTCGACCGGCTGGCCGACGAGATCGCCGCGGAGGTCGTCGCCGAGCCCGGCGACGCGGCATCCCGCGGCGGGAATGCGCCGCGCCGCCCGATCACGCTGGTCGGCATCTCGATGGGCGCCGCGATCGCCCTGCGCATAGCCCTCCGCGGGCTGCTGCCCGTCGAGCGCGCGGTGTTCGTCCGTCCGGCCTTCGGCGACGTCTCGCTCCCGCCGAACCTGCGGGCGTTCCCCGTGATCGGCGAGCTCCTGCGCGAGCACGGACCCCGCGGCGGCGCGGAGCGGTTCGCGCGCACCGATCCCTACCTCCGGGTGGCCGAGGCCTCCCCGATCGGCGGCCGCGGCCTGCTCGCGCAGTTCCAGGCGACGGATGCCGCGCGCCGCGCCATCCGCCTCGTCGAGATCCCCCGCAACCGCGCGTTCGCGTCCGACGCCGAGCTCGGCGGGCTCGCGAGCCGCGGCATCCGCTCGCTCGTCGTGGGCGCGCCGCGCGACCCGGTGCACCCGTTCGAGCTGGCGGAGCGCTGGGCGGCCGGCCTCGGTGCGGACTTCGCACGCGTTCCGGCGCGCGATGACGGCCAGGCGGCGCAGACCGCGACGATGCGCGACACGGTCGCGGGATGGCTCAGCCGGTCGTGACCCGGTCGGCGCCCGGGTCGGGTGCCGTCGAGGCATCCGTCGCGCCGCCCGACCCGGCGGACCGTGCCGTCGGAGCCCCGCGACCGGCTGCGGCCGGCATCGGCGCGGCGTGCGGCCAGGGCGTGCGGCTGAGCGCGAGCACGCCCGCCCCGACCAGCAGGATGAAGGCCGCGATCGCGATCACGTAGACGGCGACGCCGCCGTAGCCCGCGGGCTGCGCCGGGTTCAGGAACGGGTAGGGATACCAGCCGATGAGCGCCCCGCGCACGAGCGAGTAGACCGCCCAGGCGAGCGGGAAGAGCGCGATCGTCCAGAGCCGCTGCCATGGGATGCGGTGCCGGCCCGGCGCGAGCACCCAGTCGGCGACGACGTAGAGCGGCGCCCACACGTGCAGGATCTCGTTCGACCACGGCACGGTCGTCGCCTGGTCGAGCGAGATCTCGCGGAGCAGCAGGTTGTAGACCACGAACGTCGTCGCCATGTAGGTCGTCGCGCACGCGCGGACGAGGTCGAACCACGGCGGGTCGGCGGGGCGGGCGAGCGCCAGCCACGCACCGACGAGCATCACGAGCGCCGTGAGCGCGTTCGAGAGGATCGTGAAGAAGCTGAAGAAGTTGACGACGAACGCCGCGCGGTCCTCGACCATCGACCAGCTGACGACGAACTGGCCGACGATGGCGACGATCACCGCCGCCGCCGCGACGACCCGGAGCACCCCGAACAGCGCGCGCATGCATCCCCCTCGAATCAGCCGGTCGTCCGCAGCCTAATGTGCCGCAGAATGGTCGGACGGGCGGCGTGCGGAGGGGGAACGATGCGGGCACTGGTGGTCGACGAGACGGGCGAGGGTGCGACGTTCCGCTTGGCGGAGGTGCCCGCGCCGATCCGGGTGCTGGACGAGGTGCTCGTCCGGGTGATCGCCGCCGGCGTGAACCCCATCGACCGGAAGACCAAGCTCGGACGCGGCGTCTCCGCCGCGATCGCCTCGTACCCCGCGATCCTCGGGCTCGACTTCGCGGGCGTCGTCGAGGAGGTGCCGTACGCCGCGCATCCGCTGAAGGTCGGCGACCGGGTCTACGGCATGGGCCGCGTGCCTCGGATGACGGGCACGTACGCCGAGGTCGTCTCCGTCCCCTCGATGTCGGTCGCGCCCATGCCGATCGGCACGGGTTTCGTCGAGGCGGCCGGGATCCCGTGCGCGGCGCTCACCGCGTGGGGCGCGGTCGTCGACGTCGCCCGCGCGCACGACGGCCAGCGCATGCTGATCCACGCGGGCGCCGGCGGGGTCGGCCACTTCGCGGTGCAGCTCGCGACGTACTTCGGCGCCCAGGTCACGGCCACGGGCTCGCCCCGCAACGCCGACTTCCTCCGCTCGCTCGGCGCGCAGCGCGTCATCGACCACACCTCGGAGCGATTCGAGGAGGTCGCGGGCGAACAGGACGTCGTGATCGACCTCATCGGCAACGTCATCGACGACACCGGCACGCGCTCGCTCGACGTGATCCGCCGCGGAGGCCTCATCGTGAACGTGCCCACGAAGTCGTGGCCGACGATGGCCGAGGAGGCGGCGGCACGCGGCATCCGCTCGACCGGTTTCGTCGTCTCGCCCGACGCGCGCACGCTGTCGGTGATCTCGCGCCTCGTCGACGACGGCGCGATCCGGGTGCACGTCGACGAGGTCTTCCCGCTCGAGCAGGGCGAGACCGCGCACACGCGCCTCGGCGGCGGTCACGTGCGCGGCAAGCTCGTGCTGCGCGTCGCCGACGACCCGTCGTAGGGCCCCTCCGCGGTGGGTGCGGGCCACGTATCGAGGCCCCATCCGGATCGGCCGGCAGTCGTTCGGCGAACCGGTGCGTCCGCACTTCTCGCCTGCACTGCGCGACTTATGCTGCATCCGACGCAACATTCATTGACTTAATGCACCTCTTCGACGAAAGTTGACGGCACGTGCTCGAAGGCGAGCGAGGGCGACGGAGCTCTCACGAAAGGAACCCCCTATGTGCTACGGATTCGACGGCGACCAGGCGATGCAGGCCTCGCTCACCCAGCGAGGCATCAGCAGGCGCGGCGTGCTGATGGGACTGCTCGGCGCCTCCGCTGCCGCATTCACGCTCGGCGGTGGCGCGGCGCCGGCGGTGGCCGATGTCGCGACCAAGCCGTGGAAGCGAGTCCCGCCCGGCAAGATCAGCCTCCAGCTCTGGACGGTGCGCGAGGGCCTGGGTGCGCCCTGGGGCCCCGGTGACTACGACACGACGCTCCGCGCGATCGCCGACCTCGGCTACCCCAAGGTCGAGCAGGCGCTGGGCTACTTCGGCCGCACGGCGGCCGAGCTGCGAGCGTTCTACGACTCGATCGGGATCCGCGCCACCTCATCGCACGACGGGGTGTCGGGCGACGACGCGGCACTCGCGGTCAAGCTCGAGAACGCGGCGACGCTCGGCCAGAAGTACCTGAACGTGCCGTACTTCGCCTCGAACTCCCTCTCCGACTGGCAGGCGCTCGCCGACCGCATGAACGTCGAGGCCCAGGCCGCGACCTCGTACGGCATCGCCTACGGCTACCACAACCACGCCCACGAGTTCACGACCGACCTCGGCGGCGGCGTGACGCCGTGGGAGGTGCTCACCGAGCGCCTCGACCCCGCGCTCGTCCACCTCGAGATCGACCTGTACTGGGCGGTCACGGGCGGCGTGAACACCGGTGCGGCCGACCCGGTGCAGTTCGCGATCGACACCATCCACAAGGCACCCCAGCGCGTGCGCCAGTTCCACGTGAAGGACCGCCACGTCGGCGGCGACATGGCGGACCTCGGCACCGGCACGATCGCGTTCGACCGGATCTTCCGGGCGCACGCGGTCGAGGAGTACATCGTCGAGAACGACACCCCCGACGTCACGCTGCTGCAGACGGCCGAGGTCGGGTACGACTACCTCCGTTCGCTCCGGTTCTGACCGCGCCCACCCGGTTCGCAGGGGACCGGCAGCCTCCGATCTCCTGTGAACCGGGTGCGGGCCGCACGCGCACGAGTCGAGTGACGGATGCCTCGGCTAGCGTCGAGCCATGGGTGCCACGCCGTCGATCGTCTGGTTCCGCGACGACCTGCGCGTCGGCGACCACCCCGCGCTGCACGCCGCGGTCGAGCGCGGCGACCCGATCGTCGCCGTGTACGTGCTCGATGAGGATTCGAACGGCGTGCGCCCGCTCGGCGGCGCGGCGAAGTGGTGGCTGCACCACTCGCTCGCCTCGCTCGCGGGCGACCTGCGCGACCGCGGCGTGCGCCTCGTGCTCCGGCGCGGGCCGGCGAGGCGCGTCATCCGCTCGCTCGTCGACGAGGTCGGCGCCGGCGCGGTCTTCTGGAACCGCCGCTACGGCGGCGCCGAGCGCGAGGTCGACGCCGAGTTGAAGTCCGGGCTCTCCGACGACGGCCTCGAGGTGCGGAGCTTCGGTGCGTCGCTGCTCTTCGAGCCGTGGACGATCCGGACCGGATCGGACACGCCGTTCTCGGTGTTCACCCCGTTCTGGAAGGCGTGCCTCGCGGCCGATGAGCCGCGGCATCCGCTGCCCGCACCGAGCGAGCTCGACGGCTTCGGCGGCGCAGACGGGCGCGGCGGCCCGGCCGGTGACGACCTCGACGACTGGGAACTGCTCCCGACGCACCCCGACTGGGCGGGCGGACTCCGCGAGACGTGGGAGCCGGGCGAGCCGGCGGCGCACCGACGGCTCCGCGCCTTCCTCGCCGACGACCTCGCCGACTACGCGACCGGCCGCGACCGGCTCGACCGCGAGCAGACCAGCCGGCTCTCGCCCCACCTGCGCTGGGGCGAGATCAGCCCCCACCAGGTGTGGCACTCGACGCGCGAGCGCGCGGCCGGCACCGAGGGCGCGCGCAAGTTCCTCGCCGAGGTCGGCTGGCGCGAGTTCGCCTGGCACGTGCTCTTCCACTTCCCCGAGCTCGCCACGAAGAACTGGCGCAGCGAGTTCGACGCGTTCCCCTGGCCGCGACTGCACCCGTCGACGCTCACCGCCTGGGAGCGCGGGCGCACGGGCGTGCCGGTGGTGGATGCCGCGATGCGCGAGCTCTGGCACACGGGCGGCATGCACAACCGCGCGCGCATGATCACGGCGTCGTTCCTCACGAAGAACCTCCTCATCGACTGGCGCCGCGGCGAGCAGTGGTTCTGGGACACGCTCGTCGACGCCGACCACGCGTCGAACCCGTTCGGCTGGCAGTGGGTCGCCGGGTCGGGGGCGGATGCCGCGCCCTACTTCCGCGTGTTCAACCCCGAGCTGCAGCGCGAGAAGTTCGACCCCGACGGCCGGTACGTCGGGCGGTGGGTGCCCGAGCTCGACGACGGCGACTCCCCCGAGCCGATCGTCGACCTGAGGGAGACCCGCGCGGCCGCACTCGCGGCCTACGAGCACGTGAAGGCCGCGAAGTAGGGCTATCGCAGCGCGCGCTCGAGCACGTGGTCGTGCTCGATCCGGTCGCCGAGCCGGAAGCCCTTCGTGCCGACGACCTCGAAGCCCTGCTTCTCGTAGAAGCGGATGGCGCGGCCGTTCTCATGGTTCACGCCGAGCCACACGACCGACGCCCCCGTGTCGGCCGCCGCGTCGAGCGTCTCGACCATGAGCGTGCCGGCGATGCCGGCGCCGTGCGCGACGGGGTGCACGTACAGCTTGCTGAGCTCGATCGCCGGGCGCGTCGTGACGCTCGCCGCGGCATCCGCATCGGCGGGAACGCCGCCCTCGGTCGCGACGAGCATCGACCAGCCGACCAGGCCGCCGGTCGCGGCGACCTCCTCGGACCCGGCGAGCGCGATGCCCGCCCCGGTCGAGCGATCGGGTTCGGCGACGAGGATGGTGCGATCGGGATCGGCGAGGAACTCGGCGAAGCGCACCTCGCTGAGCTGCTCGGCGATGAACCAGGCGATCGCGTCGGCGGTCGTCGACGGCGGGCACGCGAGCGGGAACGTGACGGCGGCGAGGCGCGCGAGGGCCTCGGCATCGCCCGGGGTCGCGGGCCGGATCGTGACGGTCACACGGCTGACGCTACCCGTGCGTGCGCGATCCGGTCCATCGATTCGGGGAGCGTCGCGCGCCGCCACCGTGTCGCACGGCACCGGCGGATGGGAGGATCGGCGCATGGATGCCACCTCCGACCGCGTGATCGCCCGCTCCGACGACGGCCGTTCGTTCCACATCCCGGGGCCCGTCGACGGTTTCGTCGTCGGCGCGCTCGTCGTGGTGGACGACGGCGAGCGACGCCAGCTGGGCCTCGTCGAGCAGCGCGACGAGGAGCGCGGGCACCTCCGCGGGCGCCTGCTCGGCATGATCGCCGACGGCCTCCTCGAGACGCGCGCGACGCTGCCGTTCATCGCCGCGAGCGTGGCCGCGGTCGACCCGGCGTCGGTCGACCTGCTGCACTCGGCGACCGGCGCCGCGCTCGAGATCGGAACCGACCTGACCCCGCCCGGCGGCCCGGCGAAGCTGCTGCCGCACCGGTTCAACCGGCACACGTTCTGGTGCGGGCAGAGCGGGTCGGGCAAGACCTACGCGCTCGGCGTCGTGCTCGAGCAGGTGATCGCGCACACGGCGCTGCCGATCGTCGTGTTCGATCCGAACTCCGACTTCGTGCGCCTCGGTGAACTGAACCCCGGCGCCACGGGCCCGACGGCCGACGCGTTGCGCGAGCGCGACATCCGGGTGCTTCGACCGAACGTGCCGGGCGCCGAACCGCTGCGCGCACGCTTCGTCGGCATGCCGATGGCCTCGAAGGCCGCGGTGCTGCAGCTCGACCCCGTGGTCGACCGCGAGGAGTACAACGCGCTCGTGCACCTGCGGGAGACGCTCGACACGACCGACCTCGCGGCCGTGCTGCCCACGCTCCGGGCGTCCGACGATCCCGTGCACCGCGAGCTGGCGCTCCGCGTCGAGAACCTCGGCCTGATGGAGTGGGAGGTATGGGCGGGGGCCGACGGCGCCGCGACCGACGTCATCGACGAGCGGCCGGATGCCACGGTGCTCGACCTCGGCGGCTTCTCGACGCCCGAGCAGCAGCTCGTCGTCGCGCTCGCCGTGCTCGACGAGCTGTGGGCCAGGCGCGAGGAGCGCCGGCCCGTGCTGCTCGTGATCGACGAGGCGCACAACCTCTGCTCGCCGCAGCTCGACTCCCCCGTGGCGATCGCCGTGCGCGAACGTCTCGTGCAGATCGCCGCCGAGGGTCGCAAGTTCGGCCTCTGGCTGCTGCTGTCGACGCAGCGGCCCTCGAAGGTGCATCCGGGGATCATCTCGCAGTGCGACAACCTCGCCCTGATGAAGATGAGTTCGCCCATCGACCTCGAGGGACTCGCGACGTACTTCGGCTACGCGCCGACCGGCCTGATCGCCCGTTCGCCGTGGTTCCGGCAGGGCGAGGCGCTCTTCGCCGGCGGCTTCGTGCCCGCGCCGACCCTCGTGAAGATGAACGCGCGCCTCACGCCCGAGGGCGGCGTCGACGTGCCGGTCCCCCTCCGCTGACACGGCGAAGCGGATGCCGCGGGCTTCCCGTCCCGCGGCATCCGCTCCTTCGGTCTCGATACGGGCGCTGCGCGCCCTACTCGACCACCGGGTGAGGCGCTGCGCGTCCTCCTCGACCGCCGACCGGCTACAGGAACCGGGCGTACGCCCCGACGGTGAGGAACGTCGGGAACTCGGGCTCGAGCGCGACGGACCGGAACACCGAGATGGCATCGTCGAACCGGTCGCCCTCGAAGCGGGGCAGGTCGGCCACGGCGGCCGCCATGATCCGCACGATCGACGTCTGGTCGATGCGCGTGCCCTCGGCGGTGACCGTGTTGTCGTGCAGCCACTGCCACACCTGCGAGCGCGAGATCTCCGCGGTCGCGGCGTCCTCCATCAGGTTGTCGATCGCCGCGGCACCGGTCCCTCGGAGCCACGACTCGATGTACCGGATGCAGATCGAGACGTTGTCGTACACGCCCGCCTCGGTGACCTCGCCGCCGACCGACGGGATGTCGAGCAGCTGCGCGGCGGTGACCTGCACGTCCTCGCGGAGGCGGTCGACCTGGTTCGGCCGGTCGCCGAGCACCGCGTCGAACTCGGCGCGGGCCGTCGGGATGAGGTCGGGGTGCGCGACCCAGGTTCCGTCGAACCCGTCGCCCGCCTCGCGGCGCTTGTCGGCCGAGACCGCGGCGAGCGCGCGCTCGGTGACCTCGGGGTCGCGGCGGTTCGGGATGAACGCGCTCATGCCGCCGATGGCGTGCGCGCCGCGCTGGTGGCACGTCGAGACGAGCAACTCGGTGTACGCCCGCATGAACGGCACCGTCATGGTGATCGACTTGCGGTCGGGCATGACCCAGCGGCGGCCGCGCGAGCGGAACGTCTTCACGATCGAGAAGATGTAGTCCCAGCGCCCGGCGTTGAGGCCGGCGCAGTGGTCGCGCAGCTCGTAGAGGATCTCCTCCATCTGGAACGCGGCCTGGATGGTCTCGATCAGCACGGTCGCGCGGATGGTGCCGTGCGGGATGCCGATCTCCTGCTCCGCGAACGTGAAGATGTCGTTCCAGAGCTTCGCCTCGCGGTGCGACTCGAGCTTCGGCAGGTAGAAGTACGGGCCGCGCCCGCCCTCGATGAGGGCCTTCGCGTTGTGGAAGAAGTAGAGCCCGAAGTCGACGAGCGAGCCGGAGGCGTGCATCGCGCGCCCTGCCCGGTCGTGGAACCTCAGGTGCTTCTCGACCAGGTGCCAGCCGCGCGGCCGGAACACGATGGTGGGCGTCTCGGTCGCGGTGACGCGGTACTCCCTGCCCTCGGGGCTCGTGTACTCGAGCTCGCCGCGCAGGAAGTCGAAGAGCGACAGCTGCCCCTCGACGACGTTCGCCCAGGTGGGGCTCGTCGCGTCCTCGTGGTCGGCGAGCCACACCTTCGCGCCGGAGTTCAGCGCGTTGATCGCCATCTTCCGGTCGGTCGGGCCGGTGATCTCGACGCGGCGGTCCTCGAGGCCGGGGCCGGCGCCCGCGACGCGCCAGGTGCGGTCGTTGCGGATCCACTCGGTCTCGGGGAGGAACTTCGGGTCGCGGCCGTTCGCCGCGTCGACCCGGGTCTGCAGGCGGACGGCGAGCAGCTCGTGCCGCGTGTGCGCGAACCGGTCGTGCAGCCTCGCGAGGAACGCGAGCGCCTCGGGCGTCAGGATCTCGTCGTACCGCTCACCGAGCGGCGCGGTGACCTCGAGGTGCGGCTGCACCGTCTGGAAGCTGCCGGCCGCCGGCTTCGGCTCGGGCGTGGTGGGCTCGGTGCGAGCGGATGCCGCGGCATCCGTCCGCTCGATGGTGATGGTCATGATCTCGTCTCCTTCGGTGCGACCCCGGTGGTCGAGTAGGCCCGTCAGGGCCGTATCGAGACCGGTGGAGGGTCTCGGTACGCGCTTCGCGCTACTCGACCAGCGGGATCGGAATCAGTGCTGGAACTGCTCTTCCTCGGTCGATCCGACGAGGGCGAGGGTCGCGCTGTTGGGGTTCAGCGCCGTGGCGATCTGGTCGAAGTAGCCGGTGCCGACCTCGCGCTGGTGGCGCGTGGCGGTGTAGCCGTCGGCCTCGGAGGCGAACTCGGCCTCCTGCAGCTTGACGTACGCGGACATGTGGCGCTCGTTGTAGTCCTTGGCGAGCGTGAACATGCCGTGGTTCAGGGAGTGGAAGCCCGCCAGGGTGATGAACTGGAACGCGTACCCCATGGCGGCGAGCTCGCGCTGGAACTTCGCGATCTGGTCGTCGTCGAGGTGGCGCTTCCAGTTGAACGACGGCGAGCAGTTGTACGAGAGGCGCTTGCCCGGGAACTTCGCGTGCACGGCCTCGGCGAACCGGCGGGCGAGGTCGAGGTCGGGCTCGGCCGACTCGACCCACAGCAGGTCGGCGTACTCGGCGTACGCGAGGCCGCGGGCGATGACCGGCTCGATGCCGTTCTGCACGTTGTAGAAGCCCTCGGCGGTGCGCTCGCCCGTGACGAACGGCTGGTCGCGTTCGTCGTGGTCGCTGGTCAGCAGGGTCGCGGCGAGCGCGTCGGTGCGGGCGATGATGATGCTCGGCACGCCGGCGACATCCGCCGCCATGCGGGCCGCGTTGATGGTGCGGATGTGCTGGCCGGTCGGCACGAGCACCTTGCCGCCCATGTGGCCGCACTTCTTCTCGCTCGCGAGCTGGTCCTCCCAGTGCACGCCGGCCGCGCCGGCCTCGATCATCTGGTGCATGAGCTCGTAGGCGTTCAGCGGCCCGCCGAATCCGGCCTCGGCGTCGGCGACGATCGGCGCCATCCAGTCGCGGTCGTCGGTGCCCTGCTCGACCTGGCCGGCGCGCAGCAGCGCGTTGTTGATGCGGCGCACCACGGCCGGCACCGAGTTCGCGGGGTAGAGCGACTGGTCGGGGTAGGTCTGGCCCGACAGGTTCGCGTCGGCGGCGACCTGCCAGCCGGAGAGGTAGATGGCCTTGAGGCCCGCCCGCACCTGCTGCACGGCCTGGTTGCCGGTCAGGGCGCCGAGCGCGGCAGACCATTCCGGGTCCTCCATGCGCTCGAAGGCGGTGCCGGTGTTCTTCTGGATGTTCTCCCACAGCTTCTCGGCGCCGCGGCGGGCGAGCGTGCGCTCCTCGCGGACCGGGCCGCGGAGGGCGATGACGTCCTCGGCGGTGTAGTCGCGCTTGACGCCCTCCCAGCGGGGGTCGGCGTCCCACTCGAGCTGCAGCTCGGCGGCGGTCTGCGTCTGGTCGCCGGGGCGGTTCGTGGTGCTCATCGTGGTGCTCCTTCGGTGCAGCGTGCGGATGTCTCGTGGTGTCCGTCCGGCGCCTCCTGCGATGCCGTCCGGGGGTCTGTGGAACCATGCTGCGCGCCCCGCGAGGGGGTCGACCGACGAATCGGGGGGTGAACTTTCCCGGTTCTTCCGCGTCGCGGAACAACCGCGGGGCGGCCGGATGCCTCGACGCCGCCGGGGGCAGAATGAGCACGTGGCGCACGACGACGGCCTCACCGACGACGAGCGTCGCCTCGAACGGCGACGGTCGCGGCTGGGCGTGCTCGGGGTGGCGCTCTTCGTCGGCGGGCCGGTGCTCGGCGCCGCGCTCGTCGTCGTCGGCGTGGTCGTGGCGCTCCGGGAGGACCCGCGGTGGGCGCTCGTCGCGGTCCTCGGCCTCGGCATCGTCTTCGGCGTGACGTTCGCCGGGCTGCGGCTGCTGACGCGGCTGGAGGCGGCGAGGTCGGCGATCGCGGCGACGGACGCCGACTCATCGACGGCGGCGCGGTTCGGTGGGCCGGAGGAGCCCGAGGCGCCCGAGTGGGCGGAGCGGCCCGAACGGGCGGAGCAGCCGGACGACGCGGCGGACGCTCAGTCCGACCCGGCCTCGCCGGGCCGCACGAGTCCCGATTCGTAGGCAGCGACGACCGCCTGCACGCGATCGCGCACGCCGAGCTTGGCGAGCAGTCGCGTGACGTGCGCCTTCACGGTCGCCTCGCTGAGGAACAGCCGCTCGCCGACCTCCTGGTTCGACATGCCGCGGGCGATCAGCAGCCACACCTCGCGCTCGCGGGGCGTGAGGTCGGGCGCGGGATCGGCGCTCGCGCCGGGTTGCGGCGTCGCGAGGTAGCGCTCGATGAGGCGACGCGTGAGCGTCGGGGCGAGCAGCGCCTCGCCCCGCGCGACCGTGCGGACCGCGTCGACGAGGCGCTCCGGCGGCGCGTCCTTCAGCAGGAAGCCCGCAGCACCCGCGCGGAGCGCGCGGTAGACGTACTCGTCGAGGTCGAAGGTCGTGAGGACGAGGACGCGCGGCGCACCGGGGTCCGCGGTGAGCCGCGCCGTCGCCTCGATGCCGTCGAGGCCCGGCATCCGGATGTCCATGAGCACCACGTCCGGACGGAGGCGGCGTGCGGCCTCGAGCGCATCGAGCCCGTCGCCCGCCTCGCCGACGACCTCGAGGTCGGCGGCCTCCAGCAGGCCCACGATGCCCGACCGGACGAGCGCATGGTCGTCGGCGACGAGCACTCGCGGCGCCGAACCGCTGCCGGCGCTCACGCGACATCCTCCACCGGGAGCACGGCGCGCACGCGCCATCCGCCCGACTCGGTCGGCCCGGCGGTGAGCGTGCCGCCGTACACGCGGACGCGCTCGCCCATGCCGGGCAGCCCGCGGCCGCTTCCGCGTTCGGCGCCCGCCGACCTGACCGCGCCCGGCGTGACCGAATCGCGGGCCGGGCCGTTCACGACCTCGACCTCCGCGGTCCGGTCGCCGCGGTGCACCCGCACCTCGACCGGCGCACCGGGCGCATGCTTCCGGACGTTCGTCAGCGACTCCTGCACGATCCGGTGGACGGCGAGCGCGAGACCGTCCGGCAGGTCGATCGCCGCCTCGTCGACGTCGAGCAGGCAGGGGTGCCCGGCCGCCTCGGTCTCGGCGACGAGTGCCGCGAGCGCTGAGAGTCCGGGCTGCGGCGCGTAGGCCGCGCCGTCCTCGTGCAGCACGTCGAGGAGGTGCCGCATCTCGCCGAGCGCCTCCTGCGCCGTACGGCGCGTGAGCTGCAGGTGGTGTCGCGCGCGCTCGAGGTCTCGGTCGAGGAACTGCTCGGCGGCGCCCGCCTGCAGCGAGACGATCGAGAGCGCGTGCGCCACGACGTCGTGCAGCTCGCGGGCGATGCGGGCGCGTTCGGAGGCCACGGCGTCGGCCGCGAGGCGGTCGGAACTGTCACGGGTGCGCTGGAGCGTGATCGCTCGGTGGCGCACGATCCGCCCGGCCGCCCAGGTCGCGCCGACGAAGAACACGAGGAAGACCGTGCCCGCGGTCTCGATGCCCGGCGAGCCGAAGTAGCCGAGCGCGTGGGCGGCGAGCATCGCCGCGATGGGCACGAGTCCGAGGAGGGCGGCGAGCCACCAGGTGGGGACGCGCTCGGCCACGGTGTAGGCCGCGACGAGCAGGCTCGGGAAGGGGTTGAACGTGGCGTCCGCTCCGGCGAGCGCGGCGTGGGCGACGAGCGCGCCGGCGACCACGAGCATCACGGTCGCCGGGAAGCGGCGGCGGACGACGAGCGGTGCCGAGACGGCGAGCGCGAAGCCGAGCTGCGCGAGCGGGTTGGAGGAGGGCACGAGCAGCGCCTCGAGCGACGCCCACATCGCGATGCCGCCCGCGATCGCGAGGTCGAGCGGGGTGGTCCAGCGACGCCATCCGCGTACTGCGGCGGTCAGCCGGCCGACTGGGACCGGGCGCCGGCGGGCGCCGCCGGCGCCTGCATCGGCGGCTCGCGAGGGCGCGCCCGCGGCGGAGGTCTGTTCGGTCGGCACGCGTCGATGCTACGGGCGGGGCGCCCGCCGGCGACAGCGACGAAGGTCGGCATTCCGGTCGTCCGAGGTCGCGGGTCGGGGCCGACCCGGGGTGCGTCGAGGACGCGACCCGCGTCGCGGCATCCGTCGACGACCGGCCGATGCCGGGCCGCGTCGGCCGTTCGTACCTTCGGAACGTCACCGACCGAATCGACCGAAAGGCCACGCCATGACCCCCACCTCCGACCCCGTGCTCGACGCCCGGGCCCGCGCCGCCGAGTTCGCGGCCGGATCGACCCCGACCCGCGAGTCGCACCCGTCGACGACGCGTGCGTACCCCCGGCCCGGCCGCCTCATCGGCCGCGTGAGCGCCCGCCTCGCGGGCATCGCCGCCGTCACCGCCGGCGCCCTCTCCATCGTGATCGGCGTGCTCCAGTTCCTCTTCCCGCAGGACGAGGACCCCACGATCGACCCGCGCACCCGCGTGATCCTCGCGATGTTCACGATCAGCCTCTGGGCCCTCGCGGTGCTCTTCGTCGGGCTGGCCCGGTACGCCCGTTCGAGCTGGGGCGCGATCACCGCGGCGACGGGCACGGTGCTGCTGACCATCGGCACCATCACGAGCGCCGTGAACGGCATCGACCTGGAGTTCTTCCCCGCGGTCGCCATGGTCGCCAACGCCATGTGGCTCGTCGGCGCGATCGCGCTGTGCGTCTCCCTGGTGCGCGCGAAGCGCGTGTCGCTGTGGCTCGCCCTGCCGATCCCGTTCCTGCAGGTCCCGCTGCTCTTCCTCTCGCAGGTCGGCGGCGGCGTTCCCGCGGGCGCGTTCCTGCTGATCCTCGGCGGCGTCCTCGTCACCGGCCGGATCGAAGGGCGGGCGCGTCGACTCGCCGCGCACTGACGCCTCGCCCAGGCCTCGGCCCGCGGCATCCGTCACCCCTGATCGGGGCGAATGCCGCGGGCCGAAATCGTCTCGTGCGTTCGGACGACGCACCGCTCGCGCCCGACCGCGACCGGTGATACCTTGTGCTGCAAGGTACCTTGTACTGCGAGGTATCCGCCGGAGCACCGACCGGCACGCGAGACGGAGGCACTCATGCGCATCGGGAAGGACCTCGTGGCCGCCGCAGCCACGCCGGTCGTGCTCGGCATCCTCGCCGAGGGCGAGTCGTACGGCTACGCGATCCTGCAGCGGATCTCGGAGCTCTCGGGCGGCGAGCTCGAGTGGAGCGACGGCATGCTCTACCCGCTGCTGCACCGGCTCGAGCGGCTCGGCCACGTCGAGTCGGAGTGGGGCGCCTCGCCCACGGGTCGGCCCCGCAAGCACTACCGGCTGAGTTCGCAGGGCGCGGCCACGCTCGCCGAGCAGCGACGCCAGTGGGACGTCGTCGGCGACGTGCTCGCGAAGGTCTGGCCCGACGGCCCGGGCGGCGGCGGCTCCGCCCGACTCGCGCTCGGGGGTGCCTGACATGACGATCGACGATCGCCGTGAGCTCGACCGCCTCGTCGCATCCTGGCGCGAGTGGCTCGAACGGCGCGACGCGCTCAGCGCGCAGGACATCGACGAACTCGAAGGGCACCTGCTCGACCGCGTGGACTCGCTCCGCGCCGCGGGCCTCCACGACGACGAGGCCTTCCTCGTCGCGGTGAAGCGCCTCGGCGCGGTCGACGAGCTCTCGCGCGAGTACGCGCGGGTGCACTCCGAGCGGCTCTGGAAGCAGCTCGTGCTCGACGACGGCGCGAACGGAGACGGCCGCTCCGCGGCATCCGGCGACCGCGACGCGTCGGGCGCACCGACCTCGTTCCTCCGCCGCGCGAACGGCCTCGCGGTCGCGCTCGGACTCGGCGTCGGCGCGGGCCTCGCGGTCAAGGTCGCCGACCTCGTCGGCGTCGACCCCACGTTCTTCCTCCGCAACGCCGCGATCCTCGTGCTGCCGTTCCTGGCAGCTTGGTTCGCGTGGCGGCACCGTCCGCCGATCGGCGCGCTCGCCGGCATCGCCGGGGCCTTCGCGCTCGCGGCCGTGGTGCTGAACGCCTACCCGTTCGGCCCGGGCGCGGGCACCGCCGCGTTCGCGACCGAGCCGTCGATGACCGAGCTGCTGGCGGCCGTCCACGCCGCCGTCGCGCTCTGGCTCGTCACCGGCGTCGCCTACGCCGCCGGCGACTGGCGGAGCAGCGACGCGCGCATGGACTTCGTCCGATTCAGCGGCGAGTGGGCGGTCTACTACCTGCTCATCGCGCTCGTCGGCGGCGGGCTCTCCGCCCTGACCATCGGCGTGTTCTCGACGATCGACGTCGAGGTGGCGTGGTTCTTCGACCAGTGGGTGCTGCCGTGCGCGATCCCGGGTGCGGTCCTCGTCGCGGCGTGGCTCGTCGAGGCGAAGCAGCGCGTGATCGAGAACATCGCACCCGTCCTGACGAAGGTGTTCACGCCCCTGTTCGCGATCGTGGTCATCGCCCTCGTCGTCGCCGCGGCGCTGCAGTGGAACGTCGTGGACGCGGATCGGGAGCTCCTCATCGCGTTCGACCTCGTGCTCGTCGTCGTGCTGGCGCTGCTCGTCTACTCGTACTCGTCGCGAGACCCGATGCAGCCGGCCGGCTGGTTCGAGCGGATCCAGTTCGTCATGCTCGTGGGCGCGCTCATCGTGGACCTCGTGGTGCTCGTCGCGATGGTCGGCCGAACCGGCGAGTTCGGCTTCAGTGCGAACAAGACCGCCTCGCTCGGGCTGAACCTGATCCTGCTGGCGAACCTCGCGTGGGCCGCCTGGCTGCACCTCGGATTCCTCCGTGGGCGCACGCCGTTCCTGCGGCTCGAGCGCTGGCAGACCGCCTACCTCCCGGTTTACGTCGCCTGGTCCGCGGTGGTCGTGGTGGCGTTCCCGCCGCTGTTCGGGTTCGCGTAGGGCATGGCCGGGCCGCATCCCGCATCGGCCCGGGCAGCGGCGAGCGGATGCCTCGTCGCCGCGTTTCGCCCGTATGACGAACCGGGGCTCGCCGTTTCACCCGCGTGACGATCGGCCGGACGATCTGTCGCGGGAACCGCCGTCGGCCGATGGTTCGTCCGGTTATCCACGTGTCCATTGCACAGGCGTGCAACAGGGGTTTGAATGGCCGGACGCGACGCGGCGTCAGTGAACCGGAGGTGCCCACAGGTGACGACAGCGACCGAGGCGAGGACCGTCTCCCCCACCGACGAGCGGGATGCCGCCTCCGGATCCGTGGAACTCCAGCAGGTCATGAAGCGCTACGGCGACGCGATCGCGGTCGACGGCCTGTCGCTCACGATCCAGCCGGGCGAGTTCATCTCGCTGCTCGGCCCGTCGGGCTGCGGCAAGACCACGACGCTGCGCATGATCGCCGGCTTCGAGCAGCCCGACGCGGGCGACATCCGCATCTCCGGACGATCCGTCCTGGGGGCGCCGCCCTACCGCCGCGACGTCAACACCGTCTTCCAGGCGTACGCGCTCTTCCCGCACATGACCGTCGCCGAGAACGTCGCCTACGGCCTCCAGCAGCGCCGCACGCCGAAGGCCGAGGTCCGCCAGCGGGCCTCCGAGGCGCTCGACCTCGTGCAGATGCGCCGCTTCGCCGATCGCAAGCCCACGCAGCTCTCCGGCGGCCAGCAGCAGCGCGTCGCGCTCGCCCGCGCACTCGTCAACCGTCCCTCGGTGCTCCTCCTCGACGAGCCGCTCGGCGCGCTCGACCGGCAACTCCGCGAGGAGATGCAGCTCGAGCTGAAGCTGCTCCAGTCGCGGCTCGGCATCACGTTCGTCTTCGTCACGCACGACCAGGGCGAGGCCCTCTCGATGAGCGACCGCATCGCGATCATGCGCGACGGCCGCATCGAGCAGCTCGCCGACGCCGACACGATCTACGCCCGCCCGACCTCGGCGTACGTCGCCGCGTTCGTCGGCCAGCAGAACTTCTTCCACGGGACCGCCGTCGAGGGCGGTTCGGCGGTGGAGTCCGTGCACGGCCTCGTGCGAGGCATCCGCTCGGACCGTCTCGCACCGATCGCCGACGGCACGTCGGTGCAGGCCGCGGTGCGCCCCGAGTTCGTGCGCATCGAGGCGGATGCCGCGGCCGGCGCCCCGGCGACCGGCGCGAACCGCGTGCAGGGCACCCTGCTCGGCGTCTCGCACCTCGGCGAGACCATGCAGTACCTCGTGCGCCTCGGCGACGACCAGAGCCTCATCGCCCGCCGCCCCACGCCGGAGGCCCCCGACCTCGCGGTCAGTTCGGCCGTCTCGTGCTCGTGGAGCGACGCGAGCGTGCAGGTCTTCCCCTCCGACGACGCGGCCGCCGCGGGCGGCTACGTCGCGCCGCCGACGCACTGACGCCGGAGCCGCAGCCCAACCCCGCGCGCCGAACAGCCGTACCCCGCACCGCCCCGACGCACCACCGAACCCAGCAATCCGCCCGACCCCCAAGGAGCGACATGGCCGAGAAGTCCACCCCCATCCGGATCCTCGCGAGCACCGAGCAGGTGCCGATCCTCCAGCGCGCGATCGACCGCCGCCGGTTCCTGAGCTTCGCCGCCGCCATGGGCGGCACCGCGTTCCTCGCCGCCTGCTCGTCGCCCGGCGGCGGCACGTCATCGGCGCCCGTCGCCACCGGCGGCGAGCTCGAGGGCTCGCTCAGCATCTACACCTGGGGCGACTACGACTCGCCCGACGTCGTGTCGTCGTTCACGGCGGACTTCGGCCCGAAGGTCACCTTCGACTCGTACGGCTCGAACGAGGAGCTCATCTCCAAGCTCGTCGCCGCGAAGGGCACGTCGGGGTACGACATCATCGTGCCGACGGGCGCGTTCATCCCGCAGATGATCGAGAACGGCATCATCCAGAAGCTGAACAAGGACCTGCTGCCGAACATCGAGCACATGGACCCGGCCTTCCTCGGCCGCAGCTGGGACCCCGAGAACGAGTACTCGATCTGCAAGGCGTGGGGCACGACGGGCTTCGTCTACGACAAGACCGTCATCACGCGTGAGCTGAAGGACTGGAACGACTTCCTCGACGCCGCGCAGAACGAGGCGAGCGGCAAGACGAGCGTGCTCGACGACCCCGCCGAGGTCACGGGCCTCTACTACTGGGCGAACGGCATCGACTGGAACACCACCGACGAGGCCGAGATCGCCGCGTGCGAGGACTTCATCGTGAACACCCTCGCACCCCACATCTCGGCGTTCGACTCCTACCCGGGCGGCCAGGCGATCCCGCAGGCCACGCAGGTGCTCATGCAGGCCTGGAACGGCGATGCCCGCATCGGCATCCTCGAGTCGCCCGACCCCGACCGCTGGCAGTGGGTGCTCGGCTCCCCCGCGACCGAGCTCTGGATGGACAACTGGGCGATCCCGGTCGGCGCTCCGCACCCCGAGGCCGCGCACGCGTTCATCGACTGGACGATGGTCCCCGAGAACCAGCTCCTCCAGGTCGACTACATCGGCTACCACACGGGCGCCGCGGGCATCGAGGATGCCGCGAACGAGGCCGGCCTCGAGATGCTCGACCTGGTCTTCTTCACCGAGGAGCAGATCGCGACCATGAACGACGGCGAGGTCAACGAGGCCCAGCAGCGCAACGTCGACATCTGGAACAAGGCGAAGGCCGCCGCCGGTGCGTAGTCTCCGCCTGCCGGGCTTCGCCCTCGCGATCCCCGCGTGGGCGTGGCTCGTCACCTTCTTCGTCGTACCGGTCGGTGCTGTGCTGTACTTCAGCTTCGGCTACAAGCCGGGCATCTTCGGCACCCACGCGACCGACGTGCTGTCGTTCGACCGGTACGCCGAGGCCCTCTCGCCGACCTTCTTCGAGGTGTTCATGAACACCCTGTGGGTCGGCATCGCGGGCACCCTGCTGTGCCTGGCCATCGGCCTTCCGGTGGCCTACTGGATGGCGGTGAAGGCGCCCGCGAACCGCCGGGGCCTCCTCATCGCGCTCGTGATGGTGCCGTACTGGACCAACTTCCTCGTGCGCACCATCGGCTGGCAGATCATCCTCGCCCCCGAGGGGTGGATGTCGCAGCTGCTGCAGACCGTCGGCATCACCGACGGCCCGCTCGAGATCCTCTACACGAGGGCGGCGGTGCTCATCGGCGTGGTCTACAACTACCTGCCGCTCATGATCCTGCCGCTGTTCGTCGCGTTCGACCGCGTCGGACCGGCGCTCCGCGAGGCGTCGAAGGACCTCGGCGCGAACCGCGTGGGCACGTTCCTCCGCGTGACCTTCCCGCTCGCGCGGCCCGGCATCATCGTCGGCCTGCTGCTCGTCTACATCCCGCTCATGGGCGACTACATCACGGCGACCGTGCTCGGCGGCGCGCAGGGCAACATGGTCGGCCAGCTCGTGGCGAGCCAGTTCCAGGCCGCGCAGAACTGGGCGCTCGGCTCGGCGATGGCCGTGCTGCTCATCCTCGTGATCATGGTCTCGGCGGCCGCGATCGGGCTCCTGCTGTGGCTCGTCTCGCTGCCCTTCCGCGCCCGCAACCGCGTCGTCCTGGAGGCCTCGGCATGACCACCACCGCACCCGAGACGACCATGACGGATGCCGCGCCCGGCGCCGCCGAGGCATCCGCCGCCCGCACGCCCGACGCACCGGTCGCGCGCCGCGCGCGACGCTCGCCCGTCGACACCGGGCTGACGGTGTGGAGCGTGCTCGTCTTCCTGTTCCTGTTCGCGCCGATCATCGTGATCCTCGTGTACTCGTTCAACAACGGGCGCCTGCTCATCGCGTGGAACGAGTTCGGCTTCGAGCCGTACCGGGCGCTCTGGGAGAAGCCCGCGGTGCGGGACGCGGTCGCGGTGTCGCTGCGGACCGGTGCGATCGCGGCGGTGCTCGCGACACTGCTCGGCACGCTGGCCGGCATCGCGCTCGCGCGAAAGCCCGGCAAGTGGGCGCTGTGGTTCATCGGGCTGCTGCTGCTCGTGTCGGTCACGCCCGAGATCGTCGACGCCGTGGCGCTGCTGCCGTGGCTCGTGTTCCTCGGCCAGGATGCGGGGCTGTCGATCTTCAACGACGGCACCGTGCGACTCGTCGTCGGCCACTCGCTGTTCTCGACCGCCGTCGTGACCTACATCGTGCGGGCCCGGCTCGTCGGGCTCGACGCACAGCTCGAGGAAGCCTCGGCCGACCTCTACGCCCGGCCGTTCACGACCTTCCGTCGCGTGACGCTGCCGCTCGCGATGCCCGCCGTGCTCGCCGGCCTGCTGCTGTCGTTCACGCTGAGCCTCGACAACACCGTCGTCGCGGCGTTCGTGCAGGTCTCGGGCTCCACGCCGTGGCCCGTGTACGTGCTGAGCGCGCTGCGCGGCGGCCTCCGCCCCGAGATCGCGGCGGTCTCGACCGTGATGCTGCTGCTCACGCTCGCGGCGCTCGCCCTCGTCGCGGTCGTGCTGAAGCGCGCCGGCGACTCGGCGACGCAGATCGCCCGCACGATGTCGGGCGGCTGAAGCTCCGCGCGGCCGCGGTCCGACCCGAACGCCGCGGCCGCGCGGCATCCGCCCGTCTTCGGTGGTCGAGTAGGCCGCAGGCCGTATCGAGACCCCGCACACACGAAAGGACCCCTCCCATGACCCACGCCGACCTCGTCTTCACCGGTGGTCCCGTCTTCACGGCCGACGCGGTCCGGTCGCGCGCGAGCGCGGTCGCCGTGCGCGGTGGTCGCATCGTCGCGGTCGGATCGGACGACGACGTCCGCGACCTGGTCGGCTCGTCGACGGAGGTCGTCGACCTGCGCGGGCGGCTGCTCGTGCCCGGCTTCCAGGACGCGCACGTCCACCCGGTCTGGGGCGGCCTCGACCTCATGCGGTGCGACCTCGCCGAACTGTCGACGCAGGATGAGTACCTGTCGCGCATCGCCCAGTACTCGGCCGCGCACCGCGACGACGAGTGGGTGCTTGGCGGCGGATGGTCCATGTCGGCGTTCCCCGGCGGAACGCCGACCGCCGCGGCGCTCGACCGGGTCGTGCCCGATCGCCCGGCGTTCCTGCCCAACCGCGACGGGCACGGCGCGTGGGTGAACTCGGCCGCGCTGCGACTCGCCGGCATCGACCGCGACACCCCCGACCCCGCCGACGGCCGGATCGAGCGCGACGCCGACGGCAACCCCAGCGGCACGCTCCACGAGGGCGCGATGTCGCTCGTGAACCGCCTGCTCCCCGAGACGAGCCTCGAGACGCTCACCGAGGCCGTGCTGCTCGGCCAGCAGTACCTGCACTCGTACGGCGTGACCGCCTGGCAGGACGCGATCGTCGGCACCTACGGCGACGCGGGCGACCCCGGGCCCGCGTACGTCGCGGCCGCGAACGCGGGCAAGCTCACCGGCCGGGTCGTCGGCGCGATCTGGTGGGACCGCACGCGCGGGATCGAGCAGATCCCCGACCTCGTCGCCAAGCGCGACGCGTACCGCGCCGGCCGGTTCGCCGCGACGAGCATCAAGATCATGCAGGACGGCGTCGCCGAGAACTTCACGGCCTCGATGCTGGAGCCCTACTGCGACGGCCACGGGCACTTCACCGACAACTCGGGCATCTCGTTCGTCGACCCCGCCGTGCTGAACCCCGCCGCCGCCGAACTCGACCGACTCGGCTTCCAGCTGCACTTCCACGCCATCGGCGACCGCGCGGTGCGCGAGTGCCTCGACGCCGTCGAGCACACCATCGCCGCGAACGGGCGAAGCGACCACCGCCACCACATCGCGCACATCCAGGTCGTGCACCCCGAGGACATCCCGCGGTTCCGCGAGCTCGGCGTCGCCGCGAACATGCAGTCGCTCTGGGCGGCGCTCGAGCCGCAGATGGTCGAGCTGACGCTCCCCTTCCTCGGCGACCCGCGCAGCGCCTGGCAGTACCCGTTCGGCGACCTGCTCCGCTCGGGCGCGGTGCTCGCGGCGGGCAGCGACTGGTCGGTCTCGACGCCCGACCCGCTCGCCGCCATCCACACGGCGGTCAACCGGAAATCGGCGCCCGCGTACGCCGAGGGCGACTACGAGGCGTTCCTGCCCGAGCAGGCCATCGACCTCGCGACCTCGCTCACGGCGTACACCGCCGGCTCGGCGTGGGTGAACCACCTCGACGACGTCACCGGAACGATCCAGGTGGGCAAGTACGCCGACCTCGTGGTGCTCGATCGCGATCCCTTCGCGGGCCCGGCGTCGGAGATCGGCGCGACGCGCGTCGAGCAGACGTTCGTCGAGGGTGAGCGCGTGTACGCGGCGGATGACGCGGGGGCGGTGCGCGCGGCCTGAGCGCCGGTCCCGCTTCGTCAGGCGCCGAGTTGCGCTCGCACGGCGTCGTCGAAGCCGTCGACCTCGAGGGTCCAGTCCGGGCGGACGAAGCGATCGCGCTCGAGCCGCAGCAGCACCTCGCGCTCGACGTGCTTTGCCCGGGAGACGACGCGCTTCTCGCCGTTCTCGACGTAGCCGAGGCGGCGCGAGACCCCGAGTGAGGCCGCGTTCCAGTCGATCGCTCCCGACTCGGCGACCTCGGCGCCGAGGTGGTCGAAGCAGAACGCGAGGACGGCCGCGCGCATCTCGATGCCCAGGCCGACGCCTTGGCGCGATGCAGTGAGCCACGAGCCCGTCGACACGGTGCGGAGCGTGGCGAACCGCGTCGCGCGCACGTCCTGGACGCCGACCGGGACGCCGTCCTCGATCACCGCGAACAGCAGCGTCCAGTCGTCCGGAGTCGTGCCGACGCGCTCGCGCCAGACGTGTCGTGCGAGCTCGCGACTGATCACGTCCGGTGCCTGGTCCGTCCACGGGAACGCGAACGGCATGACCGCGGGGTCGTGGATGCCGCTGAGCGCTGCGTCGGCGAGCGCGTCGAGGTCGTCGTCGCGCACGAGGCGGAGTTCCAGCCGGGGCGTGCGCAGGGTCAGGCCGAAGAGCGGCCACGCGTCGACGAGGTGCATGGCACGACGATAGTCATGTCGAACCCGCGGCGACCTCAGCCCTCGCAGGCCGCCTGGAGTTCGCCGACCGCCGAGGCGAGGGTGCTGAGTCCGGCCTGCAGGGTGACCGGGTCGGCCGTCGTCGGGTCCTGTGCCGCAGCGCGGGCCTGGTCGAAGAACGACGTCGCCGCGTCCGCGGCCTCCTCGGCCGACGGCTCGAGCTCCGGATTCGTGACTGCGGTGGTCGCTGCGACGATCGCGGACTCGACCTCGTCCATCGTGGCGATCGCCGCCTCGGGGTCGTTGACGAGGTCGCTCTGGAGCGCGGTCCCGTCCACCGCGGAGAGCTCGTCGAGACCGGTGCGGAGTTCCGTGCACGCCTCGTCGACCGTCTGGTCGGAGCCGGCCGACGTTCCGGCCGATTCGGACGGGGCCGTCCCGCCGCCGGGCCCTCCGGTGCAGCCGGCGAGCAGGAGCATCGCGATCGCCGGGACGGCGAGCGCGGTGGTGGTGCGCAGGGTCATGTTCGGGTCCTCTGTTCGATTCCGCGGCGGCGGCGGACCCGGTACAGCCTGCCACGGCCCGATCGGTCGGTGCACGGGCTCCCAGCAACTTCTGATCGACCCGGTCACGGCGCGACGTCGCGACCGACTCCGGCGTCGCGCGCGAGCGCGATGGCCTCGTCGCGGTCGGCGACGTGGAGCTTGGTGAAGATGTTGGAGATGTGGTTCCGCACCGTCTTCGGGCTCACGTAGAGTTCGCGCGCGATCTCCTGGTTGCGGGCCCCCGACGCGATCAGGTCCAGGACCTCCCGCTCGCGTGCGGTCAGCGTTGGGAACGCCTCGGCCGCCGGGCCGCCCGGCCGCTCCGCGGAGAAGTAGGCGAGCACCCGGCCCGCGATGCCCGAACCGAACACGGCGTCGCCCGCAGCCACGGCCCGGGTCGCCCGCACGATCTCCTCGGGCGTCGCGCCCTTCAGCAGGTACCCCCGCGCGCCCGCCCGCATCGCGGCGAAGACCGCGTCCTGGTCCTCGATCATCGTGAGGACGAGCACCGCCATGTGCGGGCTCACCCGCACGATCGCGCGTGTCGCCTCGATCCCGCTCAGGGTGGGAAGGTTCACGTCCATGAGCACGACGTCGGGCTGCAACCGCTCCGCCTCCCGCACGGCCTCGGGTCCGTCCGCGGCGGCGCCCACGACCTCGAGCGCGGGCGCCTCGGCGAAGACGCCGACGAGCCCCTCCCGATAGACCGGGTGGTCGTCCACGACGAGCACGCGGAGCCGCTCCTCGGTCATCCCGGTCCCTCCTCCGCGTCGGGCGGGATCGGCAGCGCGGCGCGGACGATGGTCCCGCCGCCCGGCCTCGGTGCGACTTCGCACGACCCGCCGAGTTCGCGGGCGCGCTCGCCCATGGACTTGAGGCCCATCCCCCCGGCCGTCGCGTCGGCCATCCCGTCGCCGTCGTCAGCGACCTCGACGCGCAGCGCGCCGTCCGCGGCCACGACGCGCACCGCGACCGAGGAGGCACCGCTGTGCCGCGCCGCGTTGGTCATCGCCTCGGTCGCGATCCGGTACGCGGCGACCTCGAGCGCCGCCGGCAGCACCGCCCCGCGCGTGCGGACGTCGAGCGTCGTCCGCCCGGGCAGGAGCGAGTCGGCACGCTCGCGCACGGCGCCGGCGAGCCCGAGGTCGTCGAGCGCTGGCGGTCGCAGGTCGTCGACGATCCGGCGGATGTCGAGCACCGCGTCGCGGATGCCGCCCTCGAGCCGCACCACGCGTTCCTCCGTGTCGCTCCCGTCGACCGTGTCGGCCGGGAGCGACCGCCGGAGGTTGCCCGCTTGGAGTGCGAGCGCGGCGAGCGCCGACCCGACGCCGTCGTGGATGTCTCGCCTGAGGCGGCGGCGCTCCTCCTCGCGCGCGAGCACGAGCTGCTCGCGCGACGCCTGGAGGTCCTCGGCGAGTTGCACCGCCCGGACGGTCCCGGCGACCTGGCGCGCGAGGTCCTCCAGCACGCGGCGGTCGGCGGCGGAGAACGCCTCGCCCCGGCTGCGACGGCCGACCTCGAGGGTGCCGATCGACTCCCCCTGGTGCACGAGCTCGAACTCCTGCGGGTCGGGCGTCCGCGTGCCGTACGCCGCGATCGGCCGTGCCGAGCCCACGGGGACGACCGCGACGTACGGCACCCGGAGGGCTTCGCCGACGCCCGCGGCCACGGCGGGCAGCAGTTCCTCCGCGACCGCGGTGTCGGAGACCTGCCGGGCCAGTCGCGACATCGCGCGAGCCGGGTCGTCGCGGTCGCCGTACATGAGTCGGTTCACGACGCGTTGGAGCCACTCGCGCAGCGGATACGCCGCGATCGCCACCACGAGCACGACGAGCACCGAGACGCGCCAGTCGGCGGAGCCGGGTGCGACGGACCCCACGGCGAGGACGACGGCGCCGTACACGGCGATGGCGCCGAGCGTGAGCGCGCCGTAGACGAGCGTCCGGTTGATCACGAGGTCGATGTCGTACAGCCGGTACTTCACGATCGCGATCGTGACCGCGACGAGCACCACCGCGAGCGGTCCCCATCCGATGACGATCCCGAGGACGGGCGACCAGTCCCCCCACTGCACCCCTGCGGCACCCGTGGCGAACAGCGCGGTCCATCCGACGACCGCGATCCCCGCCGCCCACAGCATCCAGCGCAGCTGCTCGCGCTCGTCGCCGCGAGCGCGCCGCCGCCGCACGAGGACCGCAGCCCAGCCGATCGCGATCGCGACCGGGGAGAGCACCATGAGCACGGCCAGGGCGAACGCGGACTCGAATGCGATCGCCCGCGGGACATCCGTGAAGTCCACCGGGTCGGACGGATACAGCGCGTACCCTGCCGTCGCGAGGGCGAGCCACACGATGAGGACGACCACGACCGGCCGCCATCGCGGGCTCGGCGGCCGGCCGTCCGGGAAGAGCAACGGAACGAAGGCGAGGAGCGCCATCATCGCCGGGTACCAGTTCCAGTCGGCGAACCATGCGGCGATCTCGACGCCGGGCACGCTGCCGGGCTCGAGGTACCACCCCTCGATCACGATCCACCTCGCCGCGGTGTCGAGGATGATGCTGCCGACCGCGGCGAGGATGATCCAGCCGATCGGGTGTCGGGGCAGGCGCCGGAGGATGGTGGCGGCGAGGACGCCCACGAACGGGACGAACACGGCAGTGCCCACGTAGTACGGCAGCTGATCGACGATCGCGACGGGGAGGGCGTCGCGCTCGAGGACGACGAGGACGGCCAGGGCCGCGCCGGACGCGAACGCCGTCGCGCTCACGACCCACGCCCATGTGCTGGGCGACCGGAGCCCGCTCATCTCATCGACGCCTCCCGGCCGGACGAGGCCTCACCCCTGAGGCTCAGTATCCACCACCACCGTGGCGACGGCGACCCAGACCACCGCGAACAGCAGCGGGAACATGCCGAGCATCCAGGCGATCGGGACGAGCGGAGCGATGACGAACCCAGCCCACGCGAGCCATCGCGGGAGTCGTCGCGACCGCCATGCCGTCACGCCGAACGCCACCATCAGCACCGACAGCCCGGTCGTCGCCGGATTGAACACCTGGCTCGCGAGCATCTCGAGGCCGTACCCGGCCTCCGGCGCCGGCGGGAAGCCCCCGTCGAGCGTGCCGGCTGCGACGTGCGCGCCGGCCGACGAGGCCGCACCGGCCACGATGGCGCCGACCGCCGTGATGGCGGCGCCGACGACGCCGACCTGCCCGCCGATCGAGGGCGTGACCCGCCCGACGTCGACCGACCGCCGCAGGAACGCCGCGGCCCAGACGAGGAGGATGCCGGCGAGCGGGAACAGCACCATGCCGAGAAGGGACGTGAGGTTCAGCCGCACGTCGTCGGCGTGCGCGGCAGCGAAGTCGTCGAGGCTGCTGCCCTCGTACACGTAGGGCGGCAACGAGAAGATGACGACCCCGGCACCGAAGGACACGAGGAACGCGGCGCCGATCAGCCGAGCGGGCTGGAATCGCCTCCGTGTCGTCGTGGTCGGGATGACGGGGTCGTCGGCTCGCGTGGACATGGCGGGCTCCCTCCGTGGGATTCGATGTCTCCACGCTCGTCGTCCCGATGTCCCGATCGCACGTGACCGACGGTCCCGTTTCCGCACGGAACAGCTCGCCGACAGAATTCACTGTATTCTTCAGCAGCATCCTGCCGCTGGGATCGGCCAGAACGCGAAGAATGCGATGCTCAGGCAGAACTTCGGGAGGTCTTCGGTTTGCGCCATCCGGGTGCGCATGTGAGCATGAGGCATGGTCACCGCCGATCCAGCCCGCATCGCGACCCCGCAGGCCGCGTACATCGCCGCGCCCGAGCCCGGGCCCGACGAGGTCGACGCGCTGACGCTCGGCCGCCGCATCCGCGAACGCCGCCTCGCCGCCGGCATGACCCTCGGACAGCTCGCCGCGGCGATCGACCGGGCACCGTCGCAGGTGAGCGCGATCGAGAACGGCAAGCGCGAACCGCGGCTGTCGATGCTCCGCACCATCGCCCTCGCGCTCGGCACGACGGCCGACGAGCTGCTGCGCCCGGACGCCCCGTCCGAACGGGCCGCGCTCGAGATCGCCGTCGAGCGTGCGCAGCGCGGCCCGGTGTTCTCCGCGCTCGGCCTCGAGCCGTTCCGTGTCGCGAAGACCATGAGCGACCAGACGCTCGAGACGATCCTCGCGCTGCACAACGAGATCGATCGCCTGCACCGCGAGCGGGCCGCGACGCCCGAGGAGGCCCGCCGGGCCAACGCCCAGCTGCGCGCCGAGATGCGCGCGCGCGACAACTTCTACCCCGAGCTCGAGGCGAAGGCGGCCGAGCTCCTCGAGGCCGTCGGCCACGCGGGCGGCCCGGTCTCGCACCAGCTCGTCGCCGACATGGCGAGCCACCTCGGCTACTCGCTGCACTACGTCGGCGACCTGCCGCACTCGACGCGCTCGGTGACCGACAAGCGAAACGGCCGCATCTACCTGCCGACCCAGCAGTCGCCCTCTCGCGACTCCCGTTCGCCGATCCTGCAGGCGCTCGCGAGCCACCTGCTCGGCCACGAGGAGCCGGGCAACTACGGCGACTTCCTCCGTCAGCGCATCGAGACGAACTACCTCACCGCCGCGATCCTGCTGCCCGAGCAGGCGGCCGTCCGCTACCTGACGGAGGCGAAGAACCTGCGGCGCATCTCGATGGAGGAGCTGCGCGACCACTTCGCGGTCTCGTACGAGACGGCCGCCCACCGGTTCACGAACCTCGCGACGGCGCGCCTCGACATCCCCGTGCACTTCATGAAGGTGCACGAATCGGGCACCATCATCAAGGCGTACGAGAACGACTCGGTGCGATTCCCGTCCGATGCGCTCGGCGCGGTCGAGGGTACGACGGTGTGCCGCAACTGGACGGCCCGCACGGTGTTCGACGTCGAGGACCGCTTCAGCCCCTGGTACCAGTACACCGACACGACGTCGGGCACGTTCTGGTGCACGTCGCGCATCGAGAAGGCCAAGGAGGGCGAGTACTCGGTGTCGGTCGGCGTCCCGTTCGAGCACGTGAAGTGGTTCCGCGGCCGCGAGACACCGCATCGTGCGGTGTCGCGCTGCCCTGACGAGTCGTGCTGCCGACGCGCCCCCGACGAGCTGGCGGGCAAGTGGGCGGATGCCTCGTGGCCGGCCGCCCGAACCCCGACCTCGCTGCTCGCGGCGCTGCCCACGGGCACCTTCCCGGGTGTCGACCAGACCGAGGTCTACCAGTTCCTCGAGGCGCACGCCCCCCGCCCCTGACCGTCGCGGTCAGCGCTCGTCGGCGGCGAGCTCGCGGAACCAGGCGAGCCCGGCGCGGTGCGCCATGAGCCCGTAGTCGAGCGTCGCGCGCTGGTAGCGGAACACCTCGCGGTACTCCTCGGGCACGGCCCGCGCCTGCTCGTCGAGCGCGGCGGCGAACTCCTCCAGACGCGCGAGCTCGCGCTCGACCTCCGACGTGATGTGGTCCAGGATGTCGCGGCGCTCGTCCGCGTCGTCCACGAGGCCGAGCAGGAACAGCCGACTCAGCGCGGCGACCTCGAGGTCTCCGCCGGCGAGCGGTGAGCGGATCCAGGCGTGGAACGCCGCGACACCCTCGTCGGTGATCGTGTGGAACTTCTTGCTGCGGCCGCCCTCGACGACCCCCTCGACGGTCACGTACCCCGACGCGACGAGACCGCGAAGCGCGCTCTGCAGGCTGCCGAAGCTCGCCCGGTAGAAGAGCGATGGCCCGCGCTGGAACTGCGTGTTCAGCGAGTACAGCGTCTGGGGGCCGAGCAGAATCAGCAGCCCGAGGATCACGTTGCCCACCGGCACTCCCTCCGCGACATCCGCCGTTCACGCGTCACCCCTTGTCGGCCGCACGTCGGTGTCGTATATTCCTACTCGTGATATCACTACTCGTGATATCACGATTCGAGACGAGAGGATTCTCGCAGATGACTTCCGCGGACTCGTTCGCCACACGCCTGGACCGGCACCTCGACCGCGTGACGCGACGGCGCGGCGAACTCGGAGCGCCTCAGGTCGCCGTCCGGGCGCCTGGGCTCGGCATCGACTACCGCTTCGGCGACGCCGACGCCCGCTTCCACGTCGCGAGCGTCGGCAAGCTCGCCACGGCGACACTCATCGCGCAGCTCGTCGAGCGGCGGGCGCTCGCCTTCGCCACTCCGGTGGCCGAGCTGCTCCCCCGAGACGAGCTCGCCGGCCTCTTCGAGACGACGCCGGCGACGGATGCCGCGGGCGGAGCGAGCGTCGACCAGTTACTGTCGCACACGGCGGGCGTGGCCGACTACTTCGACGGCCCGGTCGCGAGCGGGTCGCGGATGCGCGATCTCGTCGTCGACGACCCGGACCGATTCTGGTCGCCCGCCGAGCTGCTCGCGTTCAGCCGCGAGCGGCAGCGTCCGATCGGCCGCCCGGGTGAGCGCTTCCGCTACTCGGACACGGGGTTCGTGCTGCTCGGCCGAATCGTCGAGGAGGCGACCGGGCAGGCGTTCCACGAGGCCCTGCACGAGCGCATCTTCCGGCCCGCGGGCATGCTCGACAGCGCGCTCCTCTTCCATTCCGTGCCCGAGCGCGACCGCGCGACATCCGCCGCCGACGGCGACCCGGCCGACGGCCGCGGCAGCACGACCTCCGCCGCCGCGCCGCCGCGCACGGCGATCGCGCCGCTCCGGCTCGGGCGCGTCGAAGCGAGTCGCTTCACGAGCCTCAGCTGCGACTGGGCCGGCGGTGGCATCGTGAGCACGCCCGACGACCTGCTCGCGTTCAGCCGCGCGCTGCACGACGGCACCCTGGTCGCGCCGGCGACGCTCGCGCACCTCGCCGAGCCGCGCAACCGCTTCCGCCCGGGCCTCCGCTACGGCGCGGGCATGATGCAGGTCCGCTTCGGCGGGTTCTCGCCGTTCCTCGCCGGGCTCCCGCGTCCGACCGGTCACGTCGGCGTGCTCGCGACGCACGTCTTCCACGACCCGGCGCACGACGCCGACATCGTGCTGAACTTCGCGTCGACCCGCGAGATGCGTCGCAGCTTCATGACCCTGATCGAGATCGAGCGAGCGCTGCAGCAGGTCGCCCGCGCGTGATCGCGGGGCCCTGGACACCGCGGACGTGACACTCAGGCCACTTCCCGCACCGCACCGCACCGCACCGCACATGAGAATCCGGGTCTCGCGACTGCACGCGGCGCCGAACCTCGGATCTTCATGCACGAGTGAAGGGACCGGCCGGGCCGGCGCGGCCTCAGTCCGCGCGGTACCCCCGCACCGCGTGCACCGCGAACGACTCCGGGTAGGCGGCGACCGCGGGCGGCTCGGGCGGGAACGCGTAGACGTTCAGCATGAGCTGCATCGGGTACTGCGGCGACTGCCGGACCCGCTTGCGCACGAGCCCGTCGATCGAGAACACCACCTCATCCCGCCGCCAGTCGACCGCGTACCGGTGCGGCTCACGCACGTCGTCGTGCACGCGCACCTGTTCGAAGTCGTCGGTGATCGCCGGGTCGTTGAACGGGTGCACTCCCATGCCGACGAGCGCGCTGCCGTCGTCGGCGATGTCGCGCCCGAAGATCTCGAAGACGCAGATCTCGGCGGACTGCGACGGCTCCTCCTCGAGCCCGATCATCCAGAGGGCGGCCATGGCGTGCTCGTCGATGCCGTCGATCGCGGCGACGATCTCGACGCGGCCGAAGTGCGGGGTGAAGAGCCTCCGGTCGCCCTGCGCCTCTCGCACCACGAGGTCGTCGCGGAACGGATGCTGGCCCGCGACCGAGCCGACGGGCCCCGACCGCACCGCGGTCTGCAGGTTCGACACCCGGGTCGTTCCGTCGTACTCGACCGACCACGCCGGCTGGTCGGCGTCGACCCGCAGCCGCAGCACGCCGTCGGCCACGTCGTACCGGGCGCGCGTGCGTTCGCGGCTCGACCACTGCGGCAGGTAGTGCGGAATCCACTGCTCGAGGTCGAGCTCTGGGCCCGAGAGATCGGCGTCGAACTCGAGCAGGTCGGGGGCGGGCGGCGGCACGGGAGGGGCGGGCGGCACTGCGGGCATGCGGTCGATCCTGTCCCACGCCACCGACACGAGGGTTCGTCATCCACAGGCGTGCGCACATGAGAATCCGGGGGATGGGGTCGCTCGCGGCCCCGCTCCCCGGATTCTCATGCGCAACCCCTATTGTCCAACTGTGCAATATGAGGCAGGATGGAGGCCACCAGACCGACTTGGAGTGATCCCACCCATGGGAACGACCGTCTTCGAACGCCGCCGCCCCGCGGCATCCGTCATCGACCGCAGCCTCGCCGACACCGCGCACCGCGTGTTCTGGCTCGACGACCTCCCCGACGAGGCGAAGCGCCCCCGCGCCCGCCTCCAGGGCACGGTCGTCGCCGACCTCGCCGTCGTCGGCGGCGGCTACACGGGCCTCTGGACGGCCGTGCTCGCCAAGCGCGCGAATCCCGACCTGCACGTCGTGCTCCTCGAGGCCAAGCGCATCGGCTGGGCGGCGTCGGGCCGCAACGGCGGCTTCTGCGAGGCGAGCCTCACGCACGGCCGCGAGAACGGCCTCTCGCGCTGGCCCGCCGAGATGGACGAGCTCGATCGCCTCGGCCTGGCGAACCTCGACGCGATCGAGGCCGCCGAGGCCGAGTTCGGCATGGACTTCGAGTTCGAGCGCAACGGCTCCCTCGACGTCGCGATCGAACCGCACCAGGTCGAGTGGCTGCACGAGGCGGCGGCGGATGCCGCGTCCCGCGGCGACGACTCGGTGAAGCTGCTCGACGAGCACCAGGTGCGCGACGAGGTCGACTCCCCCACGTACCTCGGCGCCATCTGGAACACGCGCACGAGCGCCATCCTGCACCCGGCGAAGCTCGCGACCGAGCTCGCGCGCGTCGCCGAGGAGGCGGGAGTCGAGATCTTCGAGGACTCCCCCGTGACGCGCCTCGACACGCCGGGCTCGACCAGCGCGGTGCAGCTCGTCACCGAGCACGGCCGCGTCGACGCGACCCGTGCGGTGCTCGCGACCAACGTCTTCCCGTCGCTGCTGAAGCGCAATCGGCTGATGACCGTGCCCGTGTACGACTACGTGCTCATGACCGAGCCGCTCTCCGACGAGCAGCGCGCGTCGATCGGCTGGGCGAACCGCCAGGGCGTCGGCGACATGGCCAACCAGTTCCACTACTCGCGGATGACGCGCGACGGGCGGATCCTCTACGGCGGCTACGACGCGATCTACCACTTCGGCGGCCGCGTCCGCGACGCCTACGAGGACCGCCCAGAGAGCTTCGAGAAGCTCGCGAGCCACTTCTTCACGACGTACCCGCAGCTCGAGGGGCTCCGGTTCACGCACCGGTGGGCCGGCGCGATCGACACTTCGACGCAGTTCACGGCGTTCACCGGCCTCGCGCGCGACGGCCGCGTCGCCTACGCGTCGGGCTTCACCGGCCTCGGCGTCGCGTCGACGCGGTTCATGGCCGAGACCATGCTCGACCTGCTCGCGGGTCGCGACACCGAGCGCACGCGCCTGAAGATGGTGAAGACGCGGCCACTGCCGTTCCCCCCGGAGCCCGCGGCATCCCTCGGCATCAACGCGACGCGCTGGTCGCTCGACCGCGCCGACCACGACGGAGGACGACGCAACATGCTGCTGAAGACCCTCGACGCACTCGGCCTCGGGTTCGACTCGTGAGCGCGCCCGAGCCGGTGCTCGCGCGCCTCGTCGCAGGGGCCGTGACGGATGCCGCGAGCCTCGCGCTCGCGCACGAACCCGTTCCCGCCGAGCAGGTCGTGGCCGGGTCGCCCTCGACCGGGTACGCCCCGCTCGACGAGCCCGCCGACGGCGGGCGCGCGGGCGAGCTCGGCGTCTGGGAGATGACGCCCGGCGCGATGCGCGACGTCGAGGTCGACGAGGTGTTCCTCGTCATCGCCGGGCGTGCGACGGTCGAATTCGTCGAGCCCGTGCTGCCGTCGATCGAGCTCAGCCCCGGATCGATCGTGCGCCTCGACGCGGGCATGTCGACGGTCTGGACCGTGACCGAGACGCTCCGCAAGCTCTTCATCGCGCGCTGACCGCGTCGCGCGGGGTGCGCGCGGCGTGCTCGCGGCGTGCGACGACGACCGCGGGTCAGAGCTCGCAGTCGAGCGCGAGCGCCGCGTACTCGAGCACGGCGCGGCGGCATTCCGCCCGGTCGAGCCCGAGCCCGAGCAGCGGGTAGAGGTCGTACGAGTCCTCGAGTGCGACGAGGTTCCGCGCGATCGCGGCCACCGGCATGCGGGGGCGGAACGCGCCCACCCCCGCCCCGATCTCGAGCGTCGTGCGGTAGAGCATCACCTGCCGCTCGACGATCGACCGATGGAGCGGGCGCAACTGAGGCCGCTCGGGCAGCAGCGCGATGCTCTCGTAGACGATGCGTAGGTCATCGCTGATCTCGTCGGGGATGCCCGCCTCGATCATCGCGCGGAGCCGCTCGCGCGGGTCGGCGACCTCCTCGGCGATCCGACGGCGGCGCTCGTAGAACTCCTCGAGCACGCCCTCCACCGCGGCGGCGACGAGGTCGTCGAAGGTCGGGAAGTAATAGAGGACGCTGCCCGCACTGACCTCGGCCTCCGCGGCCACCGTGCGGACGTTCGCCTGCAGGATGCCGCGCTCCCCGGCGACCCGGCGCAGCGCCGCGACGAGTGCGTCGCGACGCTGCGCCTGCTTGGTGGACTGCTTCACGTGCGTGCTTCCTCGCCTCAGTCGGCTTCGATCGGCTCCGCCAGTCGCCGGTAGTGCGCCGGGTCGCGGCGCCTGATCGCCAGTCCCCACACGATACCGGCGACGAACAGGATCGGCGTCGGAAGGATGAGGACCAGGTTCGTGACCGGGTCGAGCCCGGTGACGAACTCGAAGTTGAGCACGATCAGCAGGAAGCCGGTGATGAGCCCGGCTGCGCCGAGCACCGGCGCGATGACGACGCGGAACAGGCCATGGCCGCGTCGGTCGCGTGCGAAGAACCCGATGACCGAGATCGCTGCGACGGACTGCGCGAACACGAGCCCGGCGACACCCGTCCCGTACGACCAGATCCCGAGTTGCAGGATCGGGTCGGCGCCGGTCGCCCACGCGACCAGGATCGCGACGACGGCGAGGCCGGCGATCACCGTGCTGGCGACGTGCGGGGCGCGAGTCGTGGGGTGCGTGCGCGCGAGCGGCGCGGGGAGCAGTCCCTCGCGGGACAGCGAGAACAGGTAGCGGCTCGAGGCGTTGTGGAAGGCCAGCAGGCACGCGAAGAAGCTCGTGACGACGAGCACCTGCAGCGCCACGGCGGCCCACGCGCCGAGGTACTGGTCGCCTGCGATGAAGACCGTCTCGGTGAAGGCGTCGGTCGCGACGAGGTCGAGCACGCCCTCGACGCCGAACGCGACCGTGATGACCCAGAAGGTGAACGCGTAGAACACGGCGAGGAAGCCGACCGCGACGTAGGTGGCGATCGGCACCGTGCGCGCCGGGTCCTTGGCCTCCTCCGAGTAGATCGCGGTGCCCTCGAAGCCGATGTACGCACCGAACCCGGTGACGAACAGCGCGGCGACGCCCGGCGCGAACAGGACGTGCTCCGGCGCGAACGGTGCGGCGCTCCATGGCTCCGGTCCGCCGTTCAGGAGCACGCCGATCGAGAGGACGAGGAGGATGCCGACCTCGGCGGTCAGCAGCACGGCGAGCACCTTCGCGCCGACGTCGACCTTGCGGTACCCGAGGAACGCGACGAGACCGGCCGCGACGAGCGACCAGATCGGCCAGGGCAGGTCGATGCCGAACAGGCTCGTGAAGGTGAGCGCGGCGAAGAACCCGAGGAAGCCGTAGAAGCTGAGCGAGAGCGCGATGTACGCGAAGACGGTGACGAGCGCGGTGCCGATGCCGGCGGGCTTGCCGATGCCCTTCGACGCGTAGGCGTAGAACGCGCCGGTGTTGCGGACGTGACGTGACATCGCCGTGAACCCGACGGCGAACAGGATCAGCACGACCCCGCAGATCAGGATGGCGCCGGCGGCGCCGATCCCGCCGAGGCGGAGGGTCGTCGGTGCCGCGCTCGCCACGACCGTCAGCGGGGCAGCGGCCGAGACCACGAAGAAGACGATGTCCCACACGCGGAGCCGGCCGCCGGCGAGCCTGCCCGGGGCGCCTGCGTCCGTGGGCGTCGGCGAATCGACCACGGTCGAATCGGGGATGTGCTGCGTCATTGCCACGTCTCCTCAGGTGCATCGGTGGTGCTCGGGAACGAACTTGAACACGCATTCAAATTCCTATCGACGCCATCTGTCAAGAGTGTTAGATTCGAAATCCCAAGATTCTGAACGATTGTTCGAACTTCAGGAGTCGATGATGACCGCTGCCCAGCACACCCGAGCCCGCGACCTCGGCGTGCCGTTCGACGGCACCCCGGGCCGGTGGAACGCGATCACCGACGTTCCGGGCGTCGAGGTCGGCTACGCGACGATCGTGGAGGGCGACCCCGGCGACGACGTCGTGGCGCGCACCGGCGTGACGGCGATCCTCCCCCGCGGGCGCGGGGGCGCCGGCATCCCGTGCGCCGCAGGCGTGCACTCCCTGAACGGCAACGGCGAGCTCACGGGCCGCAGCTGGATCGAGGAGTCGGGCTCGCTCACGCTGCCGATCGGGATCACGAACAGCCACGCGGTCGGCGCAGTGCACACGGGCATCGACCGCTGGGCGCACGAGGCGCATCCCGGGCTCGCGGCCGAGTGGATGCTCCCCGTCGTCGGCGAGACCTGGGACGGCTACCTCAACCAGATCAACGCCGGGCACGTGCGCCCCGAGCACGCGATCCTCGCGATCGAGTCGGCCGCGAACGGCCCGGTCGCCGAGGGCAACGTCGGCGGCGGCACGGGGATGAACTGCTACGGCTTCAAGGGCGGCTCGGGCACGGCGTCGCGCGTCGTCGAGTTCGGCGACGAGACCCACACCGTCGGCGTGTTCCTGCAGGCGAACTTCGGCAGCCGCCACGAGCTGCGGCTCGCGGGCGTTCCGCTCGGGCGGGAGACCGCGGCGCCGAACCCGTTCGAGGACCTCGAGTGGTTCGTCCGCGACGGCGAGCGGGCGCGGGTGCGTGCCGGCGCGGGCAGCGTCATCGGCATCGTGATCACCGACGCCCCGCTCCTGCCCGGGCAGTGCGAGGCCCTCGCACGCCGCGTGCCCCTCGGCCTGGCCCGCACCGGCACGGCCGGAAGCCACTTCTCGGGCGACATCTTCCTCGCCTGCTCGACCGGCAACGCCGGCTCGTTCACCTCGAACATCCCCTCGGGCGACGTCGGCGACGATCCGTACGAGACCGCCCGCTACGTGCCCTGGGGCCGCATCGACCCGTACTTCGAGGCCGTCGTGCAGGCGACCGAGGAGGCCGTGGCGAACGCCCTCGTCGCCGCGCGCGACATGGTCGGCCGCGACGGGCACGCGAACGTCGCGCTGCCGCACGACGAGGTGCGGGCCGCGTTCTCGGGCCGGGCGGAGCAGCCGGCGGCCTGACCGCGGGCGATCAGCCCGACGTCACGCGTGCCCGCGGATCCGCCGGCACGCGCACGTCCGCGACCTGCTCGAGGTGCGGATGGTCCTGGTCGCCGCCCTCGACCACGCCTGTGTGCCACGACAGCCGGAGCTCGTCGGGCGCATCGACCAGCATCGCGAGGTTGTTCGCGAACCAGGGCCCCTTCACGGTGCGCCAGCGGAAGGGCGCATCGGGAACCTTGGCCGAGCGCGCGGCGAGCCGACCGACGGGCGTCGCCGCGCCGTACGACATCACGACCGAGAACCATCGCATGACGCGCGGCAGCGGGTTGCGGATCGGCGAGCAGACCGCCTGGAGGATCCGCGCGCCCGGCACGTCGTCGCGGTCGACCTGGGCGAGGTAGGAGTAGTGCACGTCGCCGGCGAGGAAGAGCACGTTCCGCGGCGCCCGCCCGCGCTCGCCTGCGGCGAGCTCCCGGACCATCCGCGCGACCTTCTGGAACGTGTCCTGCCAGGCCCCCCAGTGCTCGAGGTCGACGGCCTGGCGGAGCGCCTCGCACACGGGCCGCCCTCCGGCCCCACGCCCCCTGCGAGATCGCCTCGTCCCAGGCCTCGACGTTGTGGAGCCCCATCGGCAGCAGGAACGGGAGGGAGGTCGCGATGAGCACGTGCCGGAATCCGCCGCGGAGCTGCGCGTCGAACCACTCGAGCTCCTCCGCGTCGAGCAGGCCACGGGCCTCCGGGTCCAGGTCGCGCGCGGCACGCGAGTCGACGACGACGAGGCGGATGTCGTCGAAGTCGCGCGTGTAGCTCCACCGCACGCTCGTCGGCTCCCGGTCGCCGCGGTCGGCGAACGCGTCGACCTCGTCGGTCAGGTCGAGCTCGTCGTCGCCGTCGTGCCGCGCGACCCGCTGCCACAGCTCGTCGTCGGCCCGTTCCTCGGGCGTGAGGTTGCCGAGGTGCTGGTACACCCAGTACGAGCCGAGCCCCGCCACGATGCGGCCGTGCCACCACGAAGTCGCCTCCATCTTCTGCTTCCAGTCGTGCGAGGCGTTCCAGTCGTCGCGGATGTCGTGGTCGTCGAAGATCATCGCGGTCGGCACCGTCGAGAGCAGCCAGCGGTTCGCCGGGTCCGACCACGCGAGCCGATACAGGTGGGCGTACTCCTCGTAGTCCTTCAGCTCCTCCCCCGGCTCCTCGTCGATGTCGCGCTTGTTCCGGATGAACTCCTGCATCTCGTCCGAGGTGATGTCCGCGTACACCTGGTCGCCGAGGAACATCATGAGGTCCGGGCGTTCGGCGAACCCCTCGGCGAGCGCGAGCGCGAAGGCGCGCATGGCGTCGACGCCGTGCGTGAGATTGCCCTCGAGGTCGTGCGGCACGCTCGTCCGGCACGATCCGTAGGCGAGGCGAAGGCGCCGGCCGGGCTCCCACGTCGCGACGACGGATGCCGGGTACTCCGAATCCGGATCGGGCCACGCGCGCTCACCGTCGACGTCCAGCTCGTACGGCAGCACGGCGCCGGGCTCGAGCCCGTCGAGCTCGACGAGGGCGTAGTGGTGGTCGTGCACGGCGAAGGTCCGCGCCTGCCAGCTGCGGCCGTCGGCACGGACGCGCACGGTCGCGGCGTCCTCCGTCTCGACCCAGATCGTGGCGGAGGTCTCGCCGACATGGCGGAGCATCGGACCGAGGATCAGCGGGGAGGTCATCACCTCGTTCTACCCGCCGCGCGGTCGCGCGTCACGGGGTTGCGACGCGCGCGCGAACGCGTCAGGCGACGGATGCCGCGAGGCCGCCGGCCGCGTCCTCAGGCGGCTCGACGGGGTCGATGCGGAAGGTGCGCGCGAAGCGCGTCACCCCGTCGCGGTCGCCCGCGAGCACCGGCACGCCCGAGGCATCCGTTCGCCCCGCGATCAGGTCGCGGAGCTCGGCGGGCTCGAGCGCGAACTCGACGCTCGAGCCCGCGGCATCCGCAGCACTCGACCCGACGCCCGCCGAGGGCCGGGGTGCCGGCACCGCATCGGGCCCGATCGGCACGACCTCGAGGGTGCGTCCGTCGACGCTCGCGGCGACCGAGGCGCGCCCGACGTGCAGCACGTACTCGGTCGCGGGCTCGTCGGCCGCGGCATCCGCCCGGAACGCCGAGCGCAGCGCGATCGCGAGCGCCTCGTGGCTGAGGCGCTCCTCGTCGCCGGGATCGCCGAGCACCGACCAGCCCCACCGCTCGAGCGCGACGACGACGGGTTCGAGCTCGCGGCCGAACGGCGTGAGCTCGTAGCCGCCGCGCACCGTCGGCACCCGGCGGACGACGCCTGCCTCCTGCAGTTCCTTCAGGCGGTCGGCGAGGATGTTCGTCGGGATGCGCGGCAGGCTCGCCTTGAGGTCGCCGTACCGGCGCGGGCCGACGAGCAGGTCGCGCACGATGAGCATCGCCCACCGCTCGCCGACCCGCTCGATCGCCCGTGCCACCCCGCTGTACTGGCCGAAGCCGCGCGGGGATCGTGCCGCCATGCGGCCGTTCCGATCAGGCCGACGTCGACGGGGAGCCGGCGCCCTGCTCGGCGAGGAACGCGTCGGGCCCCTGCTCGACGGCGGCCGGCTCCATGAAGAAGAACTCAAGGATGTTGCCGTCCGGGTCCTCGAGGTCGCGCGAGTACATGAAGCCGAGGTCGCTCGTGGGGCGCGGCTCGGTGCCGCCCGCGGCGAGCCCCTTCGCCATGGTCGCGTCGACGACCTCGCGCGAGTCGCACGTGAGCGCGATGAGGGCCTGCGCATGCGTCTTCGGCTCGGTCACCTGCTTGTCGGTGAAGGTCTGGAAGAACTCCCTGGTCAGCACCATGAAGTAGACGTTCTCGTCGACGACGACGCAGGCCGCGTTGTCGTCGCTGAACATCGGGTTGATGGCGTAGCCGAGGGCCTCGTAGAACGCCTTCGACCGGTCGAGGTCGGCGGTCGGGATGTTCACGAAGATGCTGGTGGTCATGGTCTCCCCCTGTGAGATCGGGTCGTGCCGGGCGGCCGACATCGCTAGCTTGCTCTTTGCAAGTGCACTTGTCAAGAGCAAGTAACGGATGGCTCGGCCGGCCGCTCAGCGCACGCCGCTGCGCCGCACCAGGAGCGCGAGATGCAGCGCCGTCTGCGTCTCCCCGTCGTCGAGGTCGACGTCGAGCAGGTCGCCGATGAGCGCCAGCCGCTGGTAGAACACCGAGCGCGAGAGATGGCTCGCCTGCGCCGCCGCGGTGCGATTGCCGGGATGCGCGAGCATCGCCGCGAGCACGTCGAGCAGGTCGCCGCCGCGCGCGAGGTCGTGCTCGATGAGCGGCGCGAGCATGCGCTCGCCCAGCTCCTGCAGCCGGTGGTCGTCGCGCAGGGCCGTCACGAGCCGGACGAGCGGGCGGTCCTGCGACCGGCGAACGATCGGGCCGCGCGCACCGCGCGCCACGGGCGTGCGCGAGAGGTCCAGCGCCTCCTGCACCGACACGAGCAGGCCGTCGAGGTCGCCGGCGCGCGCACCGATCGAGAGTACGACGCCCGAGGCATCCGTCGCCCCGTCGGCGCCGATCGCGAGGTGCCCGACGAAGCGCCGCGCCGCGTCGTCGTCGAAGCGCGTGCCCGCGGGCAACGACACGAGCAGCACCCGGGCGGATGCCGCCGCGCCCGTGCCGACCGGCCGGCCGTCGAGCGCGCGCCCACCGAGTCCGCGCGCCGCGGCATCCGCATCGCCCTCGCCGCCCCGCCCCGTCACCACGACGCCATGGAGGTCGGCGCCGTGCACGGGCAGGCCGGCCGCCTCGAGCCGCGCGATCGCACCGCCCGGCGCCGCGAACCGCCCACCCAGCAGGTGCTCGACGAGTCGCTGCCGCCCGATGCGACCCCACGTGTCGTCGTCGCCGTCGGCGAGCCGGCCGAGCGCGAGGGCGATCGCGCCCTGCTCCAGCACGCTCGTCCGGCCGGCCGGATGCGTCGGTCCGGGCAGCGCGATGAGGTGCCCCCAGCGGATGCCGCGGGCCTCGACGGGCACGATGAGCCACGCGTCCGGGCGGGCTGCGGCCGAGCCCGTCGGCGCACCGCGCCCGCCCGCCCCGGCGGGTCCGCCCGACGCCCAGCGCCGATGCGCATCGCGCGAACGCAGCTGCCAGCCCGCGAGCACCTCCTCCTCCGATTCCGGCGGAAGGTCGGCCGCGACGATCTCGTGCGAGAGGTTCTCGAGCAGCACCGGCGCGGCGAGGGTCTGCGCGAGCTGCTGCACGATGTAGTCGGCCGGAGCGCCGCGCAGCGCGAGCGCGGTGAAGCGCTCCCGGACCTCGTCGCGTGCGTGCAGGGCCGCCGTCTGCTCCGAGATGATCCGGCGGTGCACCGCCTGGGTCAGCCCGACGAACTTGACCTCGCGGTGCAGGGCCGCGAGCGCGAGCCCGTGCTCGGCCGCGGTGCGGTGCACGACGGCCGGCACGTAGCGGTAGTGCGCGCCGAGCTCGAGCACGAGGCCCGAGATGCCGACCTCGACGAGCCCGGCGATGAACGTGCGCAGCTCGTCGGGCTCGGTCGGCCAGCCCGACCCGGTCGAGAGCAGCAGCTCCCCGCCGTCGAGCAGCCGGGCGACGCCGGCGCTGTCGGAGACGTGCACCCAGCGCACGCGCGCGTCGAGTGCCGCGTCGCCCACGAGCACCTCGGGAACGCCCGCCGCGACCGCGTCGAGCGCGAGGATCTCGCGCACCGTGGGCAGGGCGTCATCCGTCGCGAATCCGTTCGCGGTGCCCGCGGGGGCGCCCGGACGATCCGTTCGATCTCGTTCGTCTTCGCGACGCTCTGGCATCCGCTCGGCCTCTCTGTCTCTGTAAGACTGGGGAAACGCCAGCTTAGACGACGCCGGTCGATCTGTCCGGTCCCGGCATCCGAGCGGCGATCACCACCCAGCGACGCCGTGCCGAGGCATCCGTCGCCACGACCACCGAAGGAGCGCCATGAGCCTCACCGAGACCGCCTCGTCGCCCGCCGCGACCACCGACGTGCCGCAGATCGGCCACTGGATCGACGGCGCCCTGCGCGCATCCGCCTCGGGGCGCACCGCGCCCGTGTACAACCCGGCCACCGGCGCCGTGCAGGCCGAGGTCGCCCTCGCGGACCAGGCAGAGATCGACGAGGCCATCGCCTCGGCCGAGCGCGGCTACCGCGTCTGGAAGGACTTCTCGATCGCCAAGCGCCAGGGCGTGCTGTTCGCGTTCCGCGAGCTGCTGAACTCGCGCAAGGGCGAGCTCGCGGCGATCATCACGCGCGAGCACGGCAAGGTGCTCTCCGACGCGATGGGCGAGATCCTCCGCGGCCAGGAGGTCGTCGAGCTCGCGACCGGGTTCCCGCACCTGATCAAGGGCGCGTTCTCCGAGAACGCCTCGTCGGGCATCGACGTCTACTCGCTCAAGCAGCCCCTCGGCGTGGTCGGCGTCATCAGCCCCTTCAACTTCCCGGCCATGGTGCCGATGTGGTTCTTCCCCATCGCGATCGCCGCGGGCAACGCCGTCGTGCTGAAGCCCTCCGAGAAGGACCCGTCGGCAGCGCTCTGGCTCGCCGAGCTGTGGAAGGAGGCCGGCCTGCCCGACGGCGTCTTCACCGTGCTGCAGGGCGACAAGCTCGCCGTCGACGGCCTGCTCACCTCCCCGGTCGTGCAGTCCATCTCGTTCGTCGGCTCCACGCCGATCGCGCAGTACATCTACGAGACCGCCTCCAAGCACGGCAAGCGCGTCCAGGCCCTCGGTGGTGCGAAGAACCACATGCTGGTCCTCCCCGACGCCGACCTCGACCTCGTCGCCGACCAGGCCGTGAACGCCGGCTACGGCGCCGCGGGCGAGCGCTGCATGGCCATCTCGGTCGTCCTCGCCGTCGAGCCGGTCGCGGACGAGCTCATCGAGAAGATCGCCGACCGCATCGGCAAGCTCAAGATCGGCAACGGTGCAGGCACCGACGGCGTCGAGCCCGACATGGGCCCGCTGATCACCGACGTGCACCGCGACAAGGTGTCCTCCTACGTCGACATCGCCGAGGCCGACGGCGCGACCGTCGTCGTCGACGGCCGCGGCTACACCGTCGACGGCCACGAGGACGGCTTCTTCTTCGGCCCCACCCTGCTCGACCAGGTCCCCACCACGTCCCGCGCCTACACCGAGGAGATCTTCGGCCCGGTGCTCTCGGTCGTCCGCGTCGCCTCCTACGACGAGGGCCTCGACCTGATCAACTCCGGCCAGTTCGGCAACGGCACCGCGATCTTCACCAACGACGGCGGCGCCGCCCGCCGCTTCCAGAACGAGGTCGAGGTCGGCATGATCGGCATCAACGTGCCGATCCCCGTCCCTGTCGCGTACCACTCCTTCGGCGGCTGGAAGCAGTCCCTCTTCGGCGACAGCAAGGCCTACGGCGTCCACGGCTTCGCCTTCTTCACCCGCGAGAAGGCCGTCACCAGCCGCTGGCTCGACCCCGCCACCCACGGCGGCATCAACCTCGGCTTCCCGCAGAACCACTGACCCGACCCGGTGGTCGAGTAGGGCGCCCCGCGCCCGTATCGAGACCCCTTCACCCGGTCTCGATACGTCGCTTCGCTCCTACTCGACCACCGCACGAACCGAACCAAGGACTTCCCGATGACCGACACCCTCTCCCCCGAGACCACCGCGGTGTACACGGACCGCCGCGGGGCCGTGCACCCCCTGCCCGACGCGTCCGCCGAGGCGCAGGTGCGCGCCGACGACCGCGCGCACGTGTTCCACTCGTGGAGCGCGCAGGCGCTCATCGACCCGCTGCCCGTCGCCGCGGGCGAGGGCGCGACGTTCTGGGACTACCAGGGCAACGCGTACCTCGACTTCTCGTCGCAGCTCGTGAACCTCAACCTCGGGCACCAGCACCCCGATCTCGTCGCGGCGATCCAGCAGCAGGCCGGTCGCCTCGCGACCATCCAGCCGTCGATGGCGTCCGACGTGCGCGGCGAGCTCGCGCGCCGCATCGCCGAGGTCGCGCCCGGTGACCTCGACAAGGTGTTCTTCACCAACGGCGGCGCCGACGCGAACGAGTACGCGGTGCGCATGGCGCGCGCCGTGACGGGTCGTCGCAAGGTGCTCTCGATGTACCGCAGCTACCACGGCGGCACCGCGACGGCGATCTCGCTCACGGGCGACCCGCGCCGCTGGGCGAACGAGCCGAGCGACGGCAGCGTCGCGCACTTCCTCGGGCCGTACCCGTACCGTTCGTCGTTCCACGCGACGACCGAGGCCGAGGAGACCGAGCGCGCGCTCGCGCACCTCGAGCAGGTCATCACGCTCGAGGGCGCGACCACGATCGCGGCGATCATCATCGAGACCGTGGTCGGCACCAACGGCGTGCTCGTGCCGCCGGCCGGCTACCTGCAGGGCGTGCGCGCGCTCGCAGACAAGTACGGCATCGTCTACATCGCCGACGAGGTCATGGTCGGCTTCGGCCGCATCGGCGAGTGGTTCGCGGTGAACCACTTCGGCGTGACGCCCGACCTCATCACCTTCGCCAAGGGCGTCAACTCGGGCTACGCGCCGCTCGGCGGCGTCGTGATCTCCGACCGCATCGCCTCGCACTTCGACACGGTCGCCTTCATGGGCGGGCTCACCTACTCGGGCCACCCGCTCGCGTGCGCCCCGGGCGTCGCCACGTTCGAGGTGTTCGAGCGCGACGGCATCCTCGAGCGGGTCCGCGACCTGGGCGAGCGCGTCGTCGGTCCGCGCCTGCGCGCGATGGCCGAGCGGCATCCGTCGGTCGGCGAGGTGCGGGGCCTCGGCCTGTTCTGGGCGATCGAGCTGGTGCGCGACCGCGAGACCCGCGAGCCGCTCGTGCCGTTCAACGCGTCGGGGGCGGATGCCGCGCCGATGGCGAAGGTCGCCGCGGCCTGCAAGCAGGCGGGTCTCTGGCCGTTCATCCACTTCAACCGGATGCACGTGGCGCCGCCGCTCGTGATCAGCGAGGACGACCTCGTCCGCGGGCTCGACATCATCGACGCGGCCCTCGACGTCGCCGACGCCGAGATCGCGGGCTGACCCGCTCCGCTCCCCCGACCGACCGCATGGGAATCCGCGGTTCGCGCCCCTCAGGGGCCGCGAACCGCGGATTCTCATGTGCCGGCCCCTCCGGGAGGGTGGCGCGGCCGGGCGACCGGGGTCGCCCGAGGCTGCCGGGCGGCCCGAGCCCGAGCGGCTAGCCTGAGGCACATGGACGCACGCGGGCCCGCCGGGGGGATGCCACGCCGCGCGTTCCTCGCCGCGACGCTCGGCGGCCTCGCCGTCACGCTCGCCGCGTGCACCGACGGCGGCCCGACCCCGACGCCCACCCCGACCCGCACGCCCGCTCCGTCGCCGACCCCGAGCGCGGGCGGCGTCCCGGCCCCCGAGGCGTTCCTCCGCTCACGGTGGAGCCGCGACCCGTTCACGCGCGGAGCGTTCAGCTTCGAGGCGGTCGGCTCCACGCCCGAACTGCGCAGGGCCCTCGCGGAACCGATCGCCGACCGGCTCGTCATCGCGGGCGAGGGCACCTCGTCCGACGCGCCGGGCACCGTGCACGGCGCCTACGCCGAGGGCGTGCGCGCGGCGCGCACGATCGCCGACCTCGCCGACGAGGGCGACCGCATCGCCGTCATCGGCGCCGGCATCGCCGGGCTCGCCGCCGCGCGCACGCTCGCCGACGCCGGCCACGATGTCGTGGTGGTCGAGGCCGGCACGTCGCTCGGCGGCCGGCTGCGCACGGTCGAGGACGACGCGTTCGGCGGCCCGGTGGTCCTCGGCAGCGTCTTCGCCTCCGACGGCGCCGAGCTCCGCCCCGTGCTCGCGGAGGCGGGGGTCGCGACGCGCCCGTTCACGCCCAACGTCCAGGCCCGCACGCCCGACGGCGTCGTCGCCGAGCCCTCGCCCGCCGGGTGGGAGGCGATCGCGATCGCCCAGGAGTGGGCCGCCGGCAACTCGGCCGACGTGTCGCTCACCAATGCGCTGATCCGGTCGGGCGCGGTCCCGATCTCCGGCGAGCCGGGCGCCGACGGCCTGAGCCCGCGCGACTGGCTCGTGAACGCGATCTCGACGGGCGTCGAGCCCACGACGGGCGCCGCGCCGACCCGGGTCTCCGCCAAGCGGTTCGACGCCGACATGGTGTGGCGTCCGACGTCGCGGGTGGTGAGCGGCTGGAGCGCCCTCATCGACCGGCTCGCCGACGGCCTCGCCATCGCGGGGTCGAGCGTCGTCACGACGATCACCGTGGGCGACGACGGAGTGGGCCTCCGCCTCGACACGGGCGAGTCGCTGCGCATGCACCGCGTGATCGTGACGGCGTCGGTCGGCGTGCTGAAGACCGACACGATCACCTTCGACCCGCCGCTGCCGCTCCTGCACCAGCGCGCGATCGGGGTGCTCGGCATGGGCGCCTCCGACGTGGTGTGGCTCGCGTTCGACGAGCCGTTCTGGCGAGCGGATGCCGCCGGCGCGACTCCGACCGATGGCACGAGCGGCGACGCGAACGTGTTCACGCTGGTCGGCGCGACCCCGACCGTCGCCGCCTGGCTCGACGTCGGGGTGGATCCCCGGCGCCCGGTCCTCCTCGGCATCCTCGCCGCCGAGCACGCGCGGCGCCTCGCTGAGCTCGACGACGACGACGCCCTCGCCGAGGTGCTCGCGTCGCTCGAGCCCTTCGCCCCGCGCTAGCGGCCGGCCCGTCGGCGCACCCCGCGCCGCGCCAGCCGCCGGTGCACGCCGACGAGCACCGAGGTCAGGCCGACGAAGATGAGCAGCACGAGGACGCAGTACACCGCCACGCCGAGGTAACCGCCGACCTGCCCGGCGTCGAGGAAGAAGTACGGGTACCACCCGATGTCGGCGCCGCGGACGAGCGTGTAGACGAGCCATCCGGCGGGGAAGACCAGCACGAGGCCGATCGTCGCCCACGGCACCGGCGGGTTCACGGCGATCACGGCGTCGACGGTCCACGCGACGAGCGCGAGCACGGGCACCACGAAGTGCAGGAGCGTGTCGGACCACGGCACCTCGAGCCGGTAGTCGCGCGTCGACGCCTGCACGGCGATCAGGGCGAACACGATGCCGGAGACGAGCAGGTAGACCGTCACGATGGTGCGGAACGCGGCGAGCACGGGCGGGTCGCGGTGCTGCGTGAGCGCGAACCCGGCGGCGACGAGCAGCACGACGACGGCGAGCATCGCCGACAGGATCGTGAAGTAGCTGAAGAAGTTCACCGACGCGAACAGCGGGAACTCGAGCACGTACTGGTAGTTGCCGATCAGCGCGACGATCTCGACCACGGCGATCGCGAGGCGGAACGCTCCGAGCGCGCGCCGCGACCTCGTCGTCCGCGCGAGGGCCGCCGGGTCGACCGCGAGCACGGCGGCCTCGACGGGGGGCGACTCGACGCCGGTATCGGGCGCGGGAGCGGCGCCGGCCTCGGCCGGCTCCGCGGCGCTCCCCGCCCCCGAACCGGAGCCGAGGACGCGCGCGGACATGCCCTCACGGTAGTCGCCCCGCCTCCACGCCGGTCGCGGATACGCCGGGGCGCGCGCCAGTCGCGCCGACCTCAGTCGAGCGGCCGCAGGATCCGGTCGAGGAACCGTCGAGTCCGCTCCTCCCGCGGATTCGTGAAGATCTCCTTCGGCGCACCGCGCTCGACGATGACGCCGCCGTCCATGAACAGCACCTCGTCGGCGGCCTGCTTCGCGAACTGCAGTTCGTGGGTCACCACGACCATGGTCCAGCCCTCGTCGGCGAGCTCCTTGATGACGTGCAGCACCTCGCCGACGAGCTCCGGGTCGAGCGCGCTCGTCGGCTCGTCGAAGAGCAGCAGGTCGGGCTTCAACGCGAGCGCGCGCACGATGCCGACGCGCTGCTGCTGCCCGCCCGAGAGCTGGTGCGGGTACTGGTCGTGCTTCTCGGCGAGGCCGACGCGTTCGAGCAGGGCGGATGCCTCGGCGAGCGCCTGCGCCTTCGGCACGCGCTGTACGCGGATCGGTCCCTCGACGACGTTCTCGAGCACGGTCATGTGCGGGAACAGGTTGTGGTGCTGGAACACCATCGCCGACCGGTCGCGCATCGCCAGGCGCGCGGCCTTGTCGGCCGGGCGGGCGAAGTCGATCGACGGTCCGCCGTCGAACTCGAGCGTGCCGGCATCCGGCGTCTCGAGCCCGTTGAGCGAGCGCAGCACGGTCGTCTTGCCCGAGCCGCTCGGTCCGATGAGCGTCACGACCTCGCCGCGGCGCACCGAGAAGTCGATGCCGCGCAGCACCTCGTTCGCTCCGAACGACTTGCGGATGCCGCGTGCCGACAGCAGCACCGCGGCATCCGTCGCCCCGGCCTCGCGGGGTGCCAGCGGGTCGCCACCCGTCGGCGGCACGGGTGCGTCAGTGGGCGACATAGCGGTCCAACCTCTTCTCCAGGCGCGTCTGCCCGCCCGAGAGCGCGAGGCAGAACAGCCAGTAGATCAGCGCCGCCTCGAGGTAGAGCAGCATGAACTCCTGGCTGAACGCCGCGATCTGCTGGGCGACGCGGAACAGCTCGGTCACGAGGATCAGCGACGCGAGCGACGTGTCCTTGACGAGTGAGATGAACGTGTTCGACAGCGGCGGCACCGAGACCCGGGCCGCCTGCGGCAGGATGACGCGACGCAGCGTCGTCGCGGGCGACATCCCGATCGTGTACGCGGCCTCCCACTGCCCCTTCGGGACCGACAGGATCGCGGCGCGGATCACCTCGGCCGCGTACCCGCCGACGTTCAGCGAGAACGCGATGATCGCGCTCGGCCACGGGTCGATCACGAGGCCGACCGCGGGCAGGCCGTAGAAGATCACGAACAGCTGCACGAGCAGCGGCGTGCCGCGGATCACCGAGATGTAGAACCGGGCGATGCCCGAGACCACCCGGTTCTTCGACAGCCGCATGAGCGCCACGGCGAGCGCGAGCACGAGTCCGATCGCGAACGATGCGAGGGCGAGCGGGATGGTGCCCGTGATCCCGCCCCACACGATCGGCCAGAACGACTCGAGGAACAGTTGCAGGCCCTCGTTCACGGGTCACCGCCTTCCTGGGACGGCGACAGGCTACTCGGTGACGTCGGCGCCGAAGTACTTCTCGCCGATCTTGGCGAGCGTGCCGTCGGCCGCGAGCTCGGCGAGCGCCTCATCGATCGCGGCGACGAGGGCCTCCTTGTCCTGCGTGAGCGCGAAGGCGCTCTCGGAGGTCTCGTCGGTCTCGGCGGCGACCTCGATCGCGGCATCCGGCGTCGTGTTCACGTAGTCGAGGAAGGTCAGCTCGTCGTTGATGGTCGCGTCGACGCGACCCTGCTCGAGCAGGGCGACGGCCTGCGCCCAGCCCTCGACGGCCTCGACCTGCGCGCCCGACTCGGTCGCGAGCTCGTACCAGTTGCTCGTGAGCGACTGCGCGGTGGTCTTGCCGGCGAGGTCGTCGAACGACGAGATCGAGGTGTCGCCCTCGTTCACGACGATGACGCCGCGCGAGACCGTGTACGGCGTGCTGAAGAGGTACTGCTCCTCGCGCTCGGGCGTGATCGAGACCTGGTTGCCGATGACGTCGAATCGGCCCGCGTCGAGGCCCGCGAAGATCGCGTCCCACTGGGTCTCCTGGAAGGCGATCTCGAGGCCGAGCTTCTCGGCGACGGCCTCCGCCACCTCGACGTCGTAGCCGACCAGGTCGCCCGAGCCGTCCTCGTGGTAGCTGAACGGGCGGTAGGTGCCCTCGGTCGCGACCGTGAGCGTCCCGGCCTGCACGAGGCCGTACTCGTCGCCCGCGGCGTCCGCTCCGCCCGAGGCGCCGTCGCTCGTCGAGCACGCGGCGAGCGCGAGGACGGCGGCGGATGCGGCGGCGAGGCCGAGCAGGGTGCGGGTGCGAGTCATACGTGGTGCTCCGTTCGTGACGTGGAAGGGGACCCGGCGGGATGGTGCCGGCCGCCGCGGACGGCGGTGAGCCCCGGCGGTTGCGGACGAGTCCAGCACGGCCGGGGCCACGTGGTGAAACCCGATGACCCCGGGTTTCATTTCCGATCCGACCGGATTCGCGGCAGATCCGCCGTCGGATCGACCGTGCTCGGAAGGCGCCACGCGCACATGCGCGCGCGGGCATACACGCTCGAGTGGCTGGTGCGCAATGGGCGGCGGCGGCGATTTCGGCGTGGCTAGGCTGGCGCGGTCGAGGGACGGATCCCCTCGTCGCACTGCCCCCGCAGATCGAAGGAACCCGAAATGATCACGCTCTCCTGGCTCCTCCTCATCGCCCTCGCCGGCGGCGTCCTCGCGATCGTCGACGGCATCTGGCGGCTGCGCGCCCGCGGCGGGTCGACGGTGATCGGCATCATCGAGATCGTCGTCGCCGGCCTGTTCGTGCTGTCGCTGTTCCTGCCCGGCATCCCGTTCGGATCGCTGGTCCTCGGCATCGCGACGCTCGTCGTGCTCGTCGTCGCGCTCATCATGCGCGGACGCCTCGGCATGACCCTCACGATCATCGCGCTGGTGCTCGTCGCGATCTGGATCGTGCTCGAGAACCGCTGGCTCGTCATCCCCGGCATCAACAGCTGACCGTCGCCGGAGTCCGCGTCGGATGCGCACGAGGCCGGCACCCGCGAGGTGCCGGCCTCGTCGTCTCCGCAGGGCGGGCCTCAGGCGGCGCGAGCCCCGCGAGCCTCGGTGACGCGTCGCTTCTCGCGCACATACACCTCGCGCCGCACCCGCGCGACCACGTCGCCGTCGGCGTCCACGATGTCGGTCTCGAACCACTCGAGCACCTTCGCGCCGCCGTGCGCGCGGCGGCGCAGCTCGTCCGCGCGTTCGCGCGGCACCTCGAACCGGGCGGTGAGGACGCCCCGGCCGGGCTTGACGAACTCGATCTCGCCGCGCGTGTCCCACACGACGAAGTCGCCGCCGAGCTGGTGCCGGACGAGCATGAAGAAGTAGGGGTCGGTCATGGCCGACATCGAGCCGCCGAAGGCGGTCTTCACGTAGTTCCGGGTGAAGGCGTTGACGTGCAGGGCGACCTCGGCGCTCGTCCAGTCGGGCGCGAAGCGCCGCACCCGGATGCCGCTGAACAGGTTCGGAGCCCAGAGGCTCATGCCGATGGCCAGTCGTCGTGGGGTCATGCGCATCGGTCCAGTGTGGCGCGCGGCCGCGGCATCCGTCGGTTCGTAGTCGGTTTGCGACAACGGATGCCGCGCGGCGCGCGCCCGGACGCTAGAAGGCGCTGAGTCCTGTGAGCGCGCGGCCGATGACGAGCTGATGCACCTCGTCGGTGCCCTCGTAGGTGCGCACCGACTCGAGGTTCGCGGCGTGCCGCATGACCGGGAACTCGTTCGTGATGCCGTCGCCCGCCAGGATCGCCCTCGCCTCGTGCGCGATCTTCAGCGCCTCCCGCACCGAGTTGAGCTTGCCGACCGAGGTCTGCGCGGGCGTCAGCGCGCCGCGCTCCTTCAGGCGGCCGAGGTGCAGCGCGAGCAGGACGCCCTTCTCGACCTCGACGAGCATGTCGGCGAGCTTGGCCTGGATCAGCTGGTTCGCGCCGATCGGCCTGCCGAAGACCTCCCGCGTGATCGAGCGGCCGAGCGCCGACTCGAGGCACGACCGGGCCGCGCCCATGGCGCCCCAGACGATGCCGTACCGCGCCTCGTTGAGGCATCCGAACGGGCCCGACAGGCCCCGCGCACCGGGCAGCATCGCGTCGGCGGCCAGCCGCACGCCCTCGAACGTGACGTCGCACTGCACCGACGCGCGCATCGAGAGCTTGCCGTCGATCGGGGTCGCCGTGAACCCGGCGGTCTCCGTCGGCACGAGGAACCCGCGCACGACGCCGTGGTCGTCGGCGCCCTCGTCGTCGACCTTCGCCCACACGACCGCGACGTCGGCGAGCGACGCGAGCCCGATCCAGCGCTTCGCGCCGTCGATGACCCACTCGTCGCCGTCGCGGCGCGCGACGGTCGTCATCGCGGCCGGGTCGCTGCCACCCTGCGGCTCGGTGAGCGCGAAGCACCCGATGAGCTCGCCCTTCGCCATGCCCGGCAGCCAGCGCTGCTTCTGCTCCTCCGAGCCGTACTTGTGGATCGCGCTCATGGCGAGCGAGCCCTGCACCGACACGAAGGTGCGCCAGCCCGAGTCGGCGGCCTCGAGCTCGAGGCACACGAGGCCGTACGCGACGGCGCCGGCCCCGGCGCATCCGTACCCGGTCAGGTGCATGCCGAGGAAGCCGAGCTCGCCGGCCTCGCGCACGAGCTCGCGGCGGAAGTGCTTGTCCTCGAAGTCCTGCTCGATGATCGGCGCGATGCGCTCCTGCGCGAAGCGGCGCGCGCGGTCGCGCCAGGCGAGCTCGTCGTCGGTGAGGAGCGCGTCGAGGTCGAACACCGCGTCGATGCGGGGTGCGGTGACGGTCGCGTCGGTTTCGGTGGCGGTCATGTCGGTCCTTCCAATCGGTCGTGGGCCCAGCAGGGCGGATGTCTCGGTCAGTCGCGCGGTCGCCAGTCGGCGCCCCGGTCGGCGTCGAGTGCGGGCGGCGCGGTGCGGTAGGTCGCTCCGTCCCCGCCGACTCGGATGGGGTTCGCGATCGAGCGGTGCGCGGGTGCCGCTTCGTCGACTTCGCGCGTCTCGGCGACGGGGTCGAGGCCGAGCGCGTCGGCGAACGCGATGGCCTCGGCGACGTCGTTCACGAGCCCGGCAGGCACGCCGGCCGCCGCGAGCGCGTCGACCCAGTGCCGAGCGGATGCCGCGGCCAGCGCCTGCTCGAGCGCGTCGGCGAGCTCGGCGCGATGCGCGACCCGGTCGGCGTTCGTGCGGAATCGGGGGTCGTCCGCGAGTCCGGGCCGGTCGACGACGTCCGCGAGCGCCCGGAACTGCCGGTCGTTGCCGACCGCGATGACGAGCTCCCGGTCGGCGGCGCGGAACACCGCGTACGGAGCGATGCTTGGATGTTGGTTGCCGAGGCGGCGGGGCGGGGATCCCGTCGCGAGCGTCGACGACGCCTGGTTGGTGAGCGCCGAGAGCAGGCTCTGCAGGAGGTTCACCTCGACGAGGCATCCGACCCCGGTGCGCTCGCGCTCGCGGAGCGCAAGCAGGATCCCGGCGACGGCGTTCTGCCCGGTGAGCACGTCGACGAGCGCGACGCCGACCTTGGACGGCTCGCCGTCGGGGTCGCCCGTGATGCTCATGAGCCCGCCGACCGCCTGCACGAGCAGGTCGTACCCGGCGAGCGCCGCCCCCTCGCCCGTGCCGAAGCCCGTGATCGAGCAGTAGATGGCCGCGGGGTTCAGCGCTCGCACGTCCTCGTACGCGAGGCCGAATCGGGCCATGACGCCCGGCCGGAAGTTCTCGACGACCACGTCGGCGGATGCGGCCAGCCGACGCGCCTCGGCCAGCCCCGCGGCATCCGTCAGGTCGAGCGCGACCGATCGCTTGTTGCGGTTGACGCCGCCGAAGTACGTGGCGCGGCCGGCCTGGTCGACGGGCGGGGTCCAGTGCCGCGTGTCGTCGCCCGCAGGGGGCTCGACCTTGATGACGTCGGCGCCGAAGTCGGCGAGCATCATGGTCGCATAGGGCCCGGCGAGCACGCGCGAGAAGTCGGCGACGCGCACGCCGGCGAGCGGTCCGGTGGTTCGCTCGTGCATGGCATCCGCCCTCGCTGGAGGCGGCCCTCATCGGCCGCGCTGGAATTCCTCCTATATTGAATGATTTTTTGGCGCGGCGCCAGTCGGGACCCCTCGGCTCGGCTAGCCTGAGTCGCATGGAAGCGAGGGTGGGTCCTGGAGCGCGCGAGGCCGTGTTCGCCCAGCTCGCCGACCAGGGCCGCGCCGAGCAGGTCGCGCGCCGGCTCACCGACGGCATCGTGCTGGGCGTGTTGCACCCCGGCGAGCGCCTGCCGAGCGAGCCGGAGCTCGCCCGCCGCTTCGGCGTCGCGCTCATCACCGTGCGCGAGGGGCTCGGCATCCTCCGCGAGGCCGGACTCGTCGAGACCCGACGCGGACGCGACGGCGGCAGCTTCGTCGTGGAGGACGTGGGCGGCCACCGGTCCCTCCTCACCACGCGCCTGCGCGGGCTCGCGCAGGTCGAGCTCAGCGACATGGCCGTCTACTTCGGCGCGATCCTCGCGGGCGCAGCCGAGCGGGCCGCCGAACGCGCGGCCGAGGGAGACGGCGCGCGGCTCGCTGCGTGGCTCGCCGCCGCCGACTTCGGCACCGCGGCATCCGCCCGCACGAACCAGGGCGGCTTCTTCCTGGAGGTCGCCGTGCTCAGCCAGTCGGCCCGCCTCGTGCGCGAGCAGATCCGGCTCCAGGCCGAGTTCGGCCCGCTCCTCCTGCTCGGACTCGACGACGACGACGCACGCGCGGAGGTCGTCGCGTGCGATCGCGCGATCGTGCGGTCCGTGACGGCGGGGCGACCGGCGAAGGCGCGCGACGCGGCCGGGGCCCTCGTGCGTGTGCTCTCCGAGCAGCTGCTCGCCGCCAAGTCCCGGGTCGAACGGGGAGGGACGCTCGATGAGCCGATCAGCGCGTGAGGTCGCGACGACGGTCGCCGAGCTGTTCACGGGGGTCTTCGACCAGCTCGCCGCGTGGCGCGCGCCCATCGAGCAGGTCATCGCCGCCTCGCCCGAGGTCCGCCCGGCCGAACTCGACACGACGGTCGCCGACCTCGTCATGCCGCGCATCGTCGAGGACGATCCGCTGCTCGTCGGAGCGGGCTTCATCGCCGACGGCGAGATCGTGCGCGGACGCGACGTGCACTTCGCCTGGTGGCTGGGCCCCCTCGACGCGAACCCGGTGCTGGGCTCGACGACCGAGCCGACCCGGCTCGACCTCACGACGCGTGGCTACACCGAGTACCTCCGCGACTTCCGCGCGCTCGAGTGGTACGCGATCCCCGCGACGACCCGGCACGCGCACGTCACCGGCCCCTACGTCGACCACCTCTGCACGTGCGACTACATCCTCACCCTGACGATGCCGGTGCACGCGCGCACGGGCGTCGGCGACGACGCTCGCATGGTGGGCGTCGTGGGGGCGGATGTCGCGGTCCGCCGCCTCGAGCAGGAGCTCCTCGCCGTCTTCCTCGACGCGCCCGAGCCGCTCGCGCTCGTGAACGCCGACGGCCGGGTCGTCCTGTCGACCGAGCCCACCCTGCAGGTCGGGCAGCTCGCCGCGACGTGGGCCGAGGAGGAGCCGTGCCCGGGCACGCCGTTCCGCGTGCTGGTCGCGCCCGAGGCATCCGCCTCGAAATAAATCATCCGTTGCTATATCTTTGACGGACGAGCGTATGCACCGCGGCAGACGGGCTCTGGCGTGCGTGCACCCGAGAAGGAGAACTCCATGAGCTATGCCGTGACCAATCCCGCCACGGGCGAGACGGTCAAGACGTACCCGACCATCACCGACGCGGAGCTCGAGGCGGCCATCGCCTCGACGGCGGAGGCGCACGCGACCTGGTCGAAGTCGACGACCGTCGAGGAGCGCGCCGCGCTCATCCGACGCGTCGCCGAGCTGCACACCGAGCGCCGTCAGGAACTCGCCGAGATCATCGTCCGCGAAATGGGCAAGCCCATCGAGCAGGCACTCGGCGAGGCCGACTTCGCCGCGGCGATCTACGAGTACTACGCCGACCACTCCTCGGAGTTCCTGAAGGACGAGCCCGTCGACCTCCTCGCCGGCGACGGCTCGGCGATCATCCGCCGCAGCTCGCTCGGCCCGCTCCTCGGCGTCATGCCGTGGAACTTCCCGTACTACCAGGTCGCGCGCTTCGCCGGACCGAACGTGATCATCGGCAACACGATCATCCTGAAGCACGCCGAGCAGTGCCCCGAGTCGGCCGCCGCGATCGAGCAGATCTTCCGCGACGCCGGCGCGCCCGAGGGCGTCTACGTCAACGTCTACGCCTCGCACGACCAGATCGCGACCGTGATCGCCGACCCGCGCGTGCAGGGCGTCTCGCTCACCGGTTCCGAGCGCGCAGGCGCGGCCGTCGCGGAGCTCGCGGGCAAGCACCTGAAGAAGGTCGTCCTCGAGCTCGGCGGCTCCGACCCGTTCATCCTGCTCTCGACCGACGACCTCGACGCGACCGTGCAGAACGCGGTCGACGCGCGTCTCGACAACAACGGCCAGTCGTGCAATGCGGCCAAGCGCTTCATCGTGATCGACGAGCTCTACGAGCCCTTCCTGGAGAAGTTCACGGCGAAGATCGCCGAGGTCGAGGCGACCGACCCGACCTCGTCGGACTCGGCGCTCGGCCCGCTGTCGTCGCTCAAGGCCGCCGAGGGCCTCGACGACCAGGTCAAGCGTGCGGTCGAGCACGGCGCCACGCTCGTGCACGGCGGTTCGCGCGAGGGCGCGTTCTTCCAGACCACGGTGCTGACGGACGTCACGCCCGAGAACCCCGCCTCGAAGGAGGAATTCTTCGGCCCGGTCGCGCAGGTCTACCGCGCGGCCGACGAGGCCGAGGCCGTGCGCCTCGCGAACGACATCCCGTTCGGCCTGGGCTCGTACGTCTACACGACGGACCAGGAGCAGGCGCTGCGCGTCGCCGACTCGATCGAGGCCGGCATGGTCTTCGTGAACCTCGTGCTCGCCGACGGCGCCGAGCTGCCGTTCGGCGGCGTGAAGCGCTCCGGTTCGGGTCGCGAGCTCGGCCGCTTCGGCGCCGACGAGTTCGTCAACAAGAAGATGATCCGCATCGGCTGATCCCGGCGGTCGGGTCGGCGCGCAGCGCCGAATCGAGACCATCCTGCCCACGAGCCCCCGGGTCCCCGTGACCGGGGGCTCGTTCGTGCCGCGAGGGCTGCGGCATCCGCTGAAGAAAATCATTCGGTTCTATAGATATAGAGCCGAAGGTATGGCAGCATGGCGCCACACCAGCGTCCCGGGGTGGGCCGGACGCGATCGATGATGATCACGAAAGGCAGAGATGTCCGAACCCGCGAAGCGCGCCGAACTCGGCGACGCGCAGCACCTCGAGGTCCTCGGCTACCAGGACTCGTTCAACCGCTCGATGAGCCTCTGGGCGAACTTCGCCCTCGGCTTCACCTACCTCTCGCCGCTCGTCGGCGTCTACTCGCTCTTCGCGCTCGCGCTCACCGTGGGCGGGCCGCCCTCGATCTGGTGGATCGTCATCGTCGGTGCGGGCCAGCTGCTCGTCTCGCTCGTCTTCGGCGAGGTCGTCTCGCAGTACCCGATCCACGGCGGCATCTACCCGTGGGCGCGTCGCCTGTGGGGCCGCCGCTACGCGTGGATGGCGGCGTGGGTCTACATCTGGGCCATGATCGTCACCATCACGGCGGTCGCCGAGTACGGCTCGGGCTTCGCCTCGAGCCTCTTCGGGCTCGAGCACACCGCCGACACCACGCTGTGGCTGACGCTCGGCCTGCTGCTCGTCGCACTGCTCATCAACCTCTCGGGCACGAAGTGGCTCGCGCGCATCGCGCGCATCGGCCTCGCCGCCGAACTCGTCGGCGTCATCGGCCTCGGGCTCTACCTGCTGATCTTCCAGCGCAAGCAGGAGTTCTCGGTGTTCTTCGACACGATGGGCGTCGAGGGGGACGGCAGCTACCTCACCGCGTTCGTCGGTGCGGCACTGGCCGGCCTCTTCCTCTTCTACGGGTTCGAGGCCTGCGGCGACGTCGCGGAGGAGGTCGAGAACCCGGCCCGTCGGATCCCCCGGGCCATGCAGCTCACGATCCTCGTCGGCGGCGTCTCCGCGCTGTTCTCGTTCGCCGGCTACGTGCTCGCCGCGCCCGACCTGCGGGCGATCGTCGCGGGCGAGGACGCCGACCCGATCCCCGCGATCCTCGAGTCGACGCTCGGCCCGGTCGGCGCGAAGCTGTTCCTCGTCGTCGCCATCACCGCGTTCCTCTCGTGCGTGCTGAGCCTCCAGGCCGCCGCGAGCCGCCTGCTGTTCTCGTTCGCGCGCGACGGCATGCTGCCCGGCCACCGCTGGCTCTCCAAGGTGACCGAGGGCAGCAAGGTCCCCGCGAACGCGCTCATCGTCGCCTGCACCGTTCCCGCGATCATCGCGGTCCTCGTGTGGCTGAACGCCGACCTGCTCTACCCGGTCACCGCGTTCGCCGTGCTCGGCATCTACGTCGCGTTCCAGATGGTCGTGCTCGCCTCGCTCCGCCAGCGGATCAAGGGCTGGAAGCCCGCCGGGCCGTTCTCGCTCGGCCGCTGGGGCCTTCTCGTGAACATCATCGCGCTCGCCTACGGGGTGTTCGCGATGATCCTGCTCGCGACGCCCGGCACCTCGGGCGACCCCGTCACCGACTGGATCGTGCTGATCGGCCTCGGCATCGTGCTCGGCACCGGACTCGTGTACCTGTTCGTGGCACGCCCCGACCGGCAGTCGGACGCCCCCGCGGGCGACGCGATCGAAGTCGCCGACCGGCTGCGTGCGCACGGAACCCGCGCAGTTCCGGCCGCTGCAGCCACAGCCGCAGCCGCAGCCGACGAGCCCGTGGCCTGAGCCGGGTCCGGGTCGAGAGGGGCGACCCGGATCGGGTCCGGCTCGGGCACGGCCCAGCATCGCGCGAGCACGGACCACGAAGCGCCCCGGGGCATCCGCCTCGGGGCGCTTCGCCGTCGTGCTGCCGCGATCAGTGCGAGTCGTCGACGCCGAACTGCTGGAGCACCCGGTCGGGAGCGCCGATGGCGTGCACCTCGATGCCCGCGGCCTCGGCCGCGTCGGCGGTCGCGCCGAGCAACTGCTCCGCGATCCCGGCGACGACCGTGACGTCGCCGAAGTCGAGCCGCACGATCCGGGCGTCGGTGTGGTCGAGCACGCGCCCGACGTCGTGCACGATCTGCTCCGCCGCGATGAAGTCGAGCTCGCCGCGCAGGTCGAACGTCACGGTGCCGGCCGCCGCGTCGACGTCGACCTCCGCGACCGGGGACACGGGTTCGACGATGTGGTCGAACATGTGGAGCCCGAACCGGTCGGAGAGCGCCTCGAGCATCGCGACGCCGCGGGCGCTGTTGCCGGCCTCGTCGAGCGGCGGCGAGTAGACGCCCACGCCGAACTCGCCCGGCCGCACGGCGACGATGCCGCCGCCGACGCCCGACTTCGCGGGCATCCCGACGCGGAACGCCCACGCACCCGAACGGTCGTACATGCCGCACGTCGCCATCACCGAGAGCGTGTCCCTGGCCGCCCGCTCGCCGATCACTCGGTCGCGCGTGATCGGGTGCACACCGCCGTTCGCGAGCGTGGCACCCATCAGGGCGAGGTCGGCGGTGGTGACGCGCAGCGCGCACTGCCGGAAATAGGGATCGGTCGCCGCGTCGACGTCGTCGGTCGCGAGTGATCCCGCGGCGAGCGCGAGTCCCGCCAGCGCGCGATTCCGGTGCCCGGTCTCGGCTTCCGACCGGTACACCTCGTCGTCGAGGTCGAGCTCGCGGCCGGCGAAGCGGGAGAGCGCATCGCGGATGCGCCGGAAGCGCTCATCGGCGTCGCCGGCCGGCACGAGCGAGGTCGTCACGATCGCGCCGGCGTTGATGAACGGGTTCTCGGGCCGTCCGCGCTCGTCGAGGCTGATCGCGTTGAAGGGCTCGCCGCTCGGCTCGACGCCGACGCGCTCGTGCACCGCGTCCGCGCCGAGCTCCTCGCACGCGAAGGCGTAGACGAACGGCTTCGACGCCGACTGGATCGTGAACGGGGCATCCGCATCGCCTGCGCCGTAGGTCCGGCCGAGCACGCTCGCGATCGTGACGCCGAAGGCCTCGCGGTCGGCGTCGGCGAGTTCGGGGATGTAGTCGGCCACCGTGCCCTCGGCGACGCGGGCGGCGACGTCGCGGAGCGTCTCCGCGAGCACGCGGTCGACCGCGGCGCCGAGCAGGCGCGGCCGGTCGTCGGCGCTCACGCGCGGCGGCGGCCGATTGCCGCGTCGATCTCGTCGCGGCGCAGGCTCACGAGGCGGCGCACGGCCTCCTCGGGCAGTGGATGCTCCGGGGTGAACCGGACGGTGCCCTTGGTGCGGTCGAATCCCTCGAGCAGGTCGGCGGCCGCGTCGATCACGGCGGGGCTGAACGGGTAGAGCCCGATGTGCGCCTTCGCCTCCATGACCGCGAGGAGCGGCTTGCCGGCGTAGCGCAGCGCGGGCATGCCGTAGCTGCGTCCCTCCTCGGCATCGGGCACGACCTCGCGTGCGATGAAGAACACGCCCTCGATGCTCGATCGCGCCGGCTCGTGGAGCCCGGCGACGTACTCGGTGACCTCCCCCATGGCCGTCATCGTACGCGTGCGGCTCGGGCGCGGCATCCGTGCGGTCGCGCGGCACGCGGTCTACCCTCGTCGCAAGGGGGTCGCATGATCCGGCAGCGCGTCATCGTCCACGGCCGCGTCCAGGCGGTCGGCTTCCGGTTCAGTGCGCGCGTCGAGGCACAGCGGCTCGGCGTCTCGGGGTGGGTCCGCAATCGCAACGACGGCGCGGTCGAGGCCGAGATCGAGGGCGAGGAGGCATCCGTCGCCGCGATGCTGGCGTGGCTCGACGAGGGCCCGCCCGGCGCCGACGTCACCTCGCTGAGCACCGCCGACCTCGCGCCGACCGGCGAGCGCGGCTTCCGCGTCCTGAGCTGAGGCCGACGAGCGGATGCCGCGGCCGGGCGTCACCCGTCGGGCGTCACGGCGCCGTCGACGGAGGGGGACGGTCGCCGGTGAAGGCCTCGGTCAGGGTCGCGACGCCGAACGCGAGGGCGGCGCCCCCGATGCCGAGCACGAGCACCGTGACGATCGCGGCGACGAGCACCGGGAGGCCACGACTGCGCTTCGGGACCTCGAAGCCCATCGGCGCCGTCGTGGCCGACGCGGCCGAGCCCGTCTCCGGCGCCGAAGCGGGGTCGCGTGGCGCGACCACCGCGCCCGGCACGCCCCCGACCACCCGAGCCGGCGGCGGTTCGGGCGTCCGCCGCAACGCGTCCTTGGCGAGCTGGGCGAGCGCCGCCGCCATCCCCGTGAGCGGTGCGGCGATCCACGGCGCGATCCCGGTCAGGCCGGTCGCGACCTGCACCACCACGCCGACCCCGAGGAGCATCAGGGTCACGAGCCCGCCGACGATGACGGCGCGCCCGATCCGCACCCTGCCGCGGCGGAGCGCGACGCCCGGCACGGGCCGCTCGCGGGGGCTGAGGTACGACAACTCGACGGAGCCCAGCCGGACGAGGTCGCCGTGGTGGAGCTCATGCGGCAGGCCGGCTTCCGTCCCGTTGACCGAGGTGCCGTTCGTGGAGCCCGCGTCCTCGATCGTGACCGTGTCCCCGGTCCGCACGATCCGGGCGTGCCGACGGCTCATCCCGTCGACGTCGAGGACGATCCCGCACGACGGGTCGCGGCCGACGACGGTGGTGCCGGGCGGGACCGCGAGGCGTCGCCCTCCCCACCGGCCCCCGACCACGAGGAGGGTCGGTTCCGATGCTGCGTGCTGAGGTGACATCCGACTGCCTGCCGGCGGCCGAGGCGGCAGGCCTCGACCACGCGTCGAGCGTACGCCGCGTCGGCGCCCCGAGCCACTCGCGTGCGGCGGGGCGGGAGTCGGGACTTCGGTCCATTGACCGGACGGTCGGTCGGGAATACCGTTGAGGTGACACCCAGATATGGGAGCCGCCACCTGAAGGAGGTTGGTTTCTATGAAGAAGTGGACGCGATGGGAAGACTGGGTGGCGATCGCCGCCGGTCTCGCAGTCGCACTGTCGACGATGTTCCTCGAACCGATGGGGGCATCCGTCTCGATCATGGTGGTGCTGGGCGTACTGCTCGTCGCCTCGGGCATCGTGAACCTGGCCTGGCCGGGCATGGTGGCCATGGAGTACGTGCAGGGCGGACTCGGCATCCTGCTGATCATCTCGCCGTGGGTGGGTCGCTACGTGGAGACGGGCGCCTTCGGGCCTGCGTGGATGTCGTGGATCTGCGGCGCGATCGCCGTGGTCGTCGCCGCCCTCGCCATCCGCCCCGCGATGCGCGCGCACCACGACGCGATCACGCACTGACGCGATCATCGCTGAGGCGATCGACCGCTGACGCGGTCAGCCGCTGATCGCCGCGCCCGAGGCCCGGGAGCGCGGGGCAGTCCCCGCCCCCGGGGCCTCGTCGCGCCCGCGCGGCCGCAGTTGCCGGACGCACAGGACGAGCATGATCGCCGACGCCACCAGGTAGAACGAGTGCAGCAGCCAGATCGGCCCGACGGGCAGGCTGAACACGTACACCGAGTAGACGACGTTCGCCGCGTTGATCATGACGATGCTCCCGAGGCTGTACGAGCCCACGTCGTGCGTGCGGATGGCCTTCCACACCATCGGCAGGTTGGCGGTCGCGAACACGACGGCCGCGACCATCCCTGCGAGCACCGGAACATCCATGCCCGCGACGCTACGCGCGCCCCGGGTCCGGCCGCGTCGGGAGAAGCACGCAACTTCGCACGAGCCGCCGATGGGTCGTTCTACCCATACGGATGCCCGGGGGCGTGCGGGCCCCGTCGCCGTCAGACGAGGGGGTGCTCGAACGCGTAGGCCGTCGCCGCCGCCCGGCTCGGGACGTCGAGCTTGGTGAAGATGTTGCTGAGGTGCCGTGCGACGGTCTTCTCGCTGAGGTGGAGTTCCGAGGCGATCTCGCGGTTGGTGATCCCGCGCGTCACCAACCGCAGCACCTCGACCTCTCGACCCGTCAGCGGCAGGTCACCGCGCCCGCCTGCACCCCGCGCCCGGTCGAGCGCCGCGAGCGCCGGCTCAGCCCCGAGCTCCGCGAACGCCGCCTCGGCGAGGTCCTCCTCCAGCTCCGCTGCCTCGTCCTCGTCGAGGTCGCGGCGCGCCCGTGCCATGAGCACGCGGCACCGCGCGATCTCGTACGGCGCTCCGACCTCGACCCACGCCTCGCGGGCCGCTCGGAGGCGCGTGAACGCACCCGACGCGTCGCCGCCCGCGAGGCGGACCTCCCCGTCCGCGTACGCCGCGATGGCACGCAGCATGACCGACGCGTTCACGCGCTCCATCGCGGCCAGCTCGTCCGCGGCGGCCCGCGCGGCGTCGAGGTCGCCCGCCGCCACCTCGATGCTGACGATCGCGGGCAGCAGGTGGCAGCGCGTGGCGGCGTCGGCGCTGTCGGCGCTCCGCCGGATCAGGCTCTGCGCCAGTGCCGCCCGGCCCTCGTCCAGGCGCAGGAGCGCCAGCCCGGGTTGCGGATCCCATCCCGATTCGGCGGCCTTCGCGAACCTCGCCTCCGCCTCGTCGAACGCGCCCCGCAGGCGCAGCACCTCCGCCTGCTGGTAGTGCGCGCCGAAGGCGGCCCCGACGTCGCCGGCGAGCAGGCGCTCCTCGGCGAGCTTCGCCGCCGCCATCGCGTCGGTCCACGCCCCGTGCAGGCGGAACAGCTCGGCTCGGTGCGCCTGGCACTGCCCGCTGAAGGCCACGAGCGACGGCTGGTCGTGGCACCACCGGTCCAGGGCCCGCGTCCACTCGACCGCGCGTGCGAGCTCGAACGTCAGGTGGCAGTACCCGATCACCGCGCAGTACACGATCCCGGATGGCACGGGGCCGACCTCGCCCGCGGTGACCGAGACCATCACCTCGTCGAGCATCCGGATCCCGCGGGCGGGATCCCCGGCCATGATCGTGGCCTGGCCGCCGCCGAGGAGCGCGAAGGCGGCGACATCCGGATCGCCCGTCCGTTCGGCGATCTCGCCGGCGCGGCCGAAGAGCTCGAGCGCCCGATCCGCCGCCCCGGCGTAGAGCGCCGCGAGGGCCTCCGGAACCAGCACGAACCCGGCGGCGGCCCCCGGCTCGTCGAGTCGTTCGACGAGCCGCGTCGCGCGCGCGAGCCATCCCATTCCCTGCGACGGGTTGCCGGAGTTCATCGACTCGAGGCTGATCCAGGTCGCGCTGTACGCGGCGCGGTCCAGGTCCCCGGCCGCGAGGTGGGCCTCATGGGCGAGCGTGCCCACCTCGATCGCGCGCCGGTCGTGGCCGACGAGGTCGGAGGCCATGGCGAACCGATCGAGGTCGTCCCCGGACATGGCGTCGGCGTCGTCGCGCGCCCGACCGAACCAGTCGACGGCATCGTTCCACCGGCGCTCCGCGAACGCGGTGCGCGCCTGCTCGAGACTCGTCGCGACCATCGCCATCGGGCCCGGCCGGGCGACCGGTCGGTCGCCCGGGACCGCTCCTTCGCGAACGGTACCGCGCACCCTCCCGGGCGGCAAGGCCATCGCGGATGGCGCTTCGCACCTCCTCTCGCACGGCCGACCGGGCACGCCCGTCCGCTCACGTCGTCGCGTGCCGCGCACGCGAGACCGACCTGACCGCCTCGGTCAGACGAGGCCGTGCTCGTAGGCGTACGCGGTGGCCGCCGACCGGGACGAGATCCCGAGCTTTCCGAAGATGTTGCTGAGGTGCCGCGCGACGGTCTTCTCGCTGAGCGAGAGCCGCTCGGCGATTCCACGATTGGTCAGGCCCGTCGAGACGAGCCGGAGCACCTCGACCTCCCGCTCGGTGAGCGCCCCGATCCGGCGTTCGCCGGCGACCTCCGCCAACTCGGTCAGCGCCGGCTCGGCACCGACCGCCGCGAACACGTCACGTGCCGCCGCGAACTCGGTGTCCGCCGCACGGTCGCCGAGCGCGCGCAGCGCGCGCCCCGCGAGGACCCGGGCGCGCGCCCGCTCCACGGGGGCATCGACTGCGAGGAACCCCTCCGACGCCTCCCGCGCCGCGTCCAGCGCACCCCGCGCGTCGCCCTCGGCGATGAGCACCCGGGCCTCGGCCGCCGCGATCATGGCCTCCAGCATCGGCGTGGGCATCGACTCGCTCGCGGCACGCAGGTCGGCGAGCGCCTGCCGCGCAGCGACCACGTCGCCGGCCGCGACCTCGATCTCGACGACGGCGGGCAGCACGAATCGCCGGGTGAACCGATCATCGCCGGCGGCGTTCCGCCGGATCTCCGCTTGCGCCGCCTCGATCTGCCCGGCGGCGAGGCGGAGCAGCGCGAGGCCCGGCTGCGGCTCCCAACCCGATTCGCCGGCACGCCGGTACGACTCCTCGGCCGCCCGGAACGAGCCGCGCAGCCGCTGCAGTTCCGCCGCCGAGTTCGGCGCGCCGTAGACGGCCCGGTAGTCGCCCGCCCGGAACCTGCCGAGCGCGAGCTCGCTCGACGCGGCGGCCTCGTCCCACGCCCCGCGCACGATCTGCAGCGCTGCGCGCAACGCGTGCCGCTGCCCGCTGAACGTGACGAGCGACGGCTGGGCGCGGCACCATCCGTCGAGCAGGTCGAGCCAGGCGGCGGCGCGCCCGAGGTCCTGCGCCATGGTGGCATCCGAGATGAGCGCGCAGCAGATGACCCCCGTCGAGACCGGTCCGACCCGGCCCGCCTCGATCGCCGCGATCGCGCGGTCGTAGCTCGCGAACCCGTCCGCGACCTCGCCCAGCTCGATGAGCGACTTGCCGAGCCCGAGCGACGCGTTCGCGTCGAGTTCGCCGTCGTCGTGCTGCTCGGCGACCGCGCGCACCTCCTCGAACGTCCGACGCGACTCCGCGGCGTCCCCGCTGCCGAGTTGCGCGACGCCCGGTCCCATCCGGGCGAACGCGATGAGCCGCGGGTCGCCGACCGTGCTCGCGACGCGCATCGCGCGCGCCGACCAGGTCACCGAGCCCGAGAAGTCCCCGAACTCGATCATCTCCAGGGCGAGCCACCCGGCGACCCGCCCCGCTGCCTCGGCGTCGGACGCCACGAGGTGCGCCGCGTAGGCGCGCGCCGCGGCATCCACCGCCAGCGGCGGCTCACCTCGCAGCAGCGCGGCCGTCGAGAGCAGTTCCAAGTCGGATGCCGCGAGCCCGCCGTCCGCGTCGACGCGCCCGAGGTACTCGACCGCATCCGCCCAGCGCCGATCGGCCGCCGCAGCGCGGCCGGCATCGAGCGTGCTCGGCGAGGTCATCTCCGCTCCCCCGGCGGCCTCTCCCGGGCGCCCGGGTCCCTCGGCCGTCGTGGTGGAACGTACCGCCGCTCCCGCCGCCGCCGCAACAACGACGAAGGGCCCGCCGGCGAACCGGCGAGCCCTTCGTGATCTCGATACGCGCTTCGCGCTACTCGATCTCCGCGTGTCTCAGATGGCGTTGACGTCCAGCGGGATGCCGGGGCCGAACGTGGTCGACACGGCGCCCTTCTGGATGTAGCGGCCCTTGGCGCTCGACGGCTTGAGGCGCACGACCTCCTCGAGGGCGGCCTTGATGTTGTCGTTCAGCTGGTCCTGCGAGAACGAGGCCTTGCCGACGACGAAGTGCACGTTGGCGTGCTTGTCGACGCGGAACTCGATCTTGCCGCCCTTGATGTCTTCCACGGCCTTGGCCGGGTTCGGGGTCACGGTGCCGGTCTTGGGGTTCGGCATGAGGCCGCGCGGGCCGAGGACCTTGCCGAGACGACCGACCTGGCCCATGAGCTCGGGGGTGGCGACGGCCGCGTCGAACGCGGTGTAGCCGCCGGCGACCTTCTCGATGAGCTCGGCGCCGCCGACCTCGTCGGCGCCCGCGGCGATCGCGGCCTCGGCCGCGGGGCCCGTCGCGAAGACGATGACGCGGGCGGTCTTGCCGGTGCCGTGCGGGAGGATGACGGTGCCGCGCACCATCTGGTCGGCCTTGCGGGGGTCGACGCCGAGCTTCAGCGCGACCTCGACGGTCGAGTCGAACTTCGCCGAGCCGGTCTCCTTCGCGAGCGCGACGGCGTCGGTCGGGGTGTAGTACTTGCCGGCCTCGATCTTCTCGGCCGCGGCCCGGTAGGCCTTGGACTTCTGTGCCATGTTGGTTCTCCTAGCGAGAGTGTGGTCATCGCGCCTGGCGGGCGCTGCCACGAATGAGAGTTCTGGTGAACGGATGCCGCGGCATCCGTGCCCGGTGGTCGAGTAGGCGCGAAGCGCCGTATCGAGACCCGGGCGAGGCGATTACTCGACCGTGATGCCCATCGAGCGAGCGGTGCCCGCGATGATCTTCGACGCGGCGTCGATGTCGTTGGCGTTGAGGTCGGCCATCTTCGTCTCGGCGATCTCGCGGACCTGGGCGGGCGTGATCTTGCCGACCTTGGTGGTGTGCGGGACGCCCGAGCCCTTGGCGACGCCGGCGGCCTTCTTGATGAGCTCGGCGGCGGGCGGGGTCTTCAGGATGAAGGTGAACGAGCGGTCCTCGTAGACCGTGATCTCGACGGGGATGACGTTGCCCCGCTGAGCCTCGGTGGCCGCGTTGTAGGCCTTGCAGAACTCCATGATGTTCACGCCGTGCTGACCCAGAGCCGGGCCGATCGGCGGGGCCGGGTTGGCGGCGCCGGCCTTGATCTGAAGCTTGATCAGACCAGTGACCTTCTTCTTCGGTGCCATGATTTCTCTCTTCCTGTTTCGAACGCCCGACCGGAACGGCCGGGGCACTCTCCCGCGATCCCGGCGGTTCCGGGTTGCGGTGGTTTGGGGAGTCGTGCGCGCGCGCACAACCTGTCAATGATAACGGAACTCCGCTGTTCGAGTAGCACGCGACGAAGTCGCGCGCGTATCGAGACCTGCCACGCGGGTCTCGATACGGCGCTGGCGCGCCTACTCGACCACCGAAGTGCTAGAGCTTGGTGACCTGGTCGAAGCTGAGCTCGACCGGGGTCTCGCGCTCGAAGAGCGAGACGAGGACCGTGAGCTTGCCGCTCTCGGGCTTGATCTCGCTGATCGTGCCGGGCAGGCCCGCGAACGAGCCGTCCTTGATGGTGATGGTCTCGCCGATCTCGAAGTCGACCTCGGCGGGGATCTGGCGTGCGGCGCCGCCCGCGGCGGCACCCTTCGCACCCTTGGCGGGCGCGACGTCCTTGATGTCGACGAGGCTCTTCAGCATGTTGAAGGCCTCCTCGAAGCGGAGGGGCGTCGGGTTGTGGGCGTTGCCCACGAAGCCCGTGACGCCGGGAGTGTGGCGGATGACCGACCAGCTCTCCTCGTTGAGTTCCATGCGGACCAGCACGTAGCCGGGCACGCGCACGCGCGTGACCATCTTGCGCTGGCCGTTCTTGATCTCGACGACATCCTCCATCGGCACCTCGACCTGGTGGATGTAGTCGGCCATCGCCATGGTCTCGCGACGCTGCTCGACGTTCGCCTTCACGCGGCGCTCGAACCCGGCGTAGGAGTGCACGACGTACCACTTGCCCGGGAGGAAGCGCAGCTCGTTGCGGAACGCCTCGTACGGGTCGTGGTCCTCGTCCTCCTCGGTGACGGCCTCGAAGGCCGCCTCGGCCTCGTCGGCGGAGTCGATCTCGAGGGCGTCGTCGACGACCGCGTCGGCCTCGGGGTCGGTCGCCTCGGCGATCGCGTCGAGGACGGCGTCGAGGTCGACGTCGTTGCCCTCGTCGTCGACGACGTGCACGGCGCGGTGCTCGGCCGGCTCCGCGGAGTCCTCGTCGCGCTCGAGCGAGTTGCCCTCCTGCGCTTCGTCCTCTTCGGAGGACTGCTCGGCAGCGGTCGCCCAGTCGACGTCCTGGCGCTCGTTCTTCGACACTTCCTCAATCCTTCTTTCTGCCGTGCCACCGGTGACCGGCGGGCAGGTGTCGGGCCGACGGCCCGATCAGACCCCCGGCGTTCCGAAGACGTACAGGACCAGCCATCCGAAGACCTGGTCGAGCCCCCAGACGATCGCCATCATGATGGCCACGAAGACCAGCACCACCGCGGTGAAGCTCGCAAGCTCCTTGCGGGTCGGCGTGACGACCTTCTTCAGCTCGCCGATGACCTGTCGGATGAACAGGGCGATCCGGGCGAAGGGGTTGCGCCGCGCCGCGCTCTCGCGCTTGGCGTTGGCGACGACATCCTCGCTGGGTTCGTCGAGTACTTTCCGAGCCACCTCGTACACCTTTCATGGGCCGGCCATCGCCGGCCGACTCGCAGGGCGGACAGGACTCGAACCTGCAACCTGCGGTTTTGGAGACCGCTGCTCTACCAATTGAGCCACCGCCCTAAGCGACCCGGCTGACCGGATCACCTCGGGTCGAAGTCGCTTCGATCGGCATTCGCAACGAGCTGGTACCCGCCGTGAAGGCGCGTTCGATCTTGGCTGACTTCAACAACCTCACCAAGTGTATGCGACGTGGGAAGGTGCGCCAAACCGTGGCCCGACGCCCGCCCGTCGTCCGCCCCGCGACGACGCCTCGACGACACGGGACGTACGTCCCGCGCGCCCGGCGGCCGATCGGCGTATCGTGAACCGTGTGAGCCGCTCCGGCGGCGCACGCAGGTTTCGGGGAGCGCGCCTGTGGGGGCAGGCGCCGGACGCCGCGGCTCGGGGGAACACCGCCGCGGCGTCCCTCTCTGGCCGATCCGCCGCTGACGCGCGAGCGCCCGCGCCGTAGGCTGGGATCGTGACCGATCAGCGCCGTCTCTCCGCCCGCATCTCCGCCATCGCCGAGTCCGCGACCCTCAAGGTCGATGCCAAGGCCAAGGCCCTCCAGGCCGAGGGGCGACCCGTGATCTCGTACGCGGCGGGCGAGCCCGACTTCCCGACGCCCGCGCACATCGTCGAGGCCGCGCTCGAGGCGGTCCGCGACCCCCGCAACCACCGCTACACGCCCGCGGCCGGCCTTCCCGACCTGCGCGAGGCCATCGCGTCGAAGACCCTGCGCGACTCCGGCCTCGCGGCCGGCGCGAACCAGGTCGTGGTCACCAACGGCGGCAAGCAGGCCGTCTACCAGGCGTTCCAGGTGCTGCTCGACGACGGCGACGAGGTCCTCGTGCCCACGCCCTACTGGACCACCTACCCCGAGGCGATCAAGCTCGCGGGCGGCCGCCAGGTCGACGTGTTCGCGGGCTCCGAGCAGGGCTACCTCGTCACGGTCGAACAGCTCGAGGCGGCGCGCACCGAGCGGACGCGCGCGCTGCTGTTCGTGTCGCCGTCGAACCCGACGGGCGCGGTCTACCCGCCCGAGCAGGTGAAGGCCATCGGCGAATGGGCCCTCGAGCACGGCATCTGGGTCGTCACCGACGAGATCTACCAGAACCTCACCTACGCGGAGGACCCGGAGGCCGCGCCGCCCCGTGCGCTCTCCATCGTCGAGGCCGTGCCGGGCCTCGCCGACCAGGCGATCCTGGTCAACGGCGTCGCGAAGACCTACGCGATGACCGGCTGGCGCCTCGGCTGGATGGTCGGCCCGGCCGACGTCATGAAGGGCGCCGCGAACCTGCAGTCGCACCTCACGTCGAACGTGTCGAACATCTCGCAGCGCGCCGCGATCGCGGCCCTCACCGGCCCGCAGGAGCCCGTCGAGGAGATGCGCCGCGCGTTCGACCGTCGTCGCCGCACGATCGTCGCCGAGCTGTCGAAGATCGACGGCATGACGGTGCCCGTTCCCGAGGGGGCGTTCTACGTCTACCCCGACGTCACGGGCCTCCTCGGCCGTGAGTGGGGCGGCGTGACGCCGGCCACGTCGCTCGAGCTCGCCGACCTCATGCTCGAGAAGGCGGAGGTCGCGGCGGTGCCCGGCGAGGCGTTCGGTCCGAGCGGGTTCCTGCGCTTCAGCTACGCGCTGGGCGATGCGCCGCTCCTCGAGGGCGTGCAGCGGCTCCAGGAGCTCTTCTCCTGACCGTGACCCCGTCGATGGATCGCGCGGCGCGGCGAACGCCCGAGCCCCGGAGCAGCGCCGACGTCGTCGGCGAGCACTCGCAGTTCCGCCTGGACCTCGAGCGGGTGCGCTTCTCGCCGTACTTCTCCCGCCTCTCGGCCGTGACGCAGGTCATCGGCCAGCCGGGCGCCGGGCCGCTCATCCACAACCGGCTCACCCACTCGATCAAGGTGACGGCCGTCGCGCGCGCGATCGCCGTGAAGCTGACGGATGCCTCGTCGCCGACGCGCGACTTCGCGCTCGCGCACGGCTGCGACGCGGTGGTCGTGCAGGCCGCCGCCTCCGCGCACGACCTGGGGCACCCGCCGTTCGGTCATCTCGGCGAGCGCGTGCTCGACCGGCTCGCCCGCGACACGCTGGGCCTGCCCGACGGGTTCGAGGGCAACGCGCAGACCTACCGGATCGTCACGACGCTCGACGTGAGCGAGGTCGCCCCACGGGGGCTCAACCTCACCGCCGCGGTGCGAAGTGCCGTGGCGAAGTACCCGTGGACCCGCCACGTGGATGTCTCGGCCCTCGGCGACGGGCCCCTGCCACGGGGCATCCGTCGCACCGACCGCGGCGTCGAGGCGCTGAAGTTCTCGGCGTACGGGATCGATGCGGCCGACCTGTTCGAGGCGCGCGACGGGCATCCGCCGCTCCGGCAGTCGCTCGAGTGCTCGATCATGGACATCGCCGACGACATCGCGTACTCGATCCACGACGTCGACGACTTCCACCGGGCGGGCCTGCTCGGCCAGGGTGCGGTGGCTCGCGAGTTCCGCGGCTGGATCGAGTCGGGCCTGCAGCTTCGCGACCTGGACGACGAGGAGCTCGCCCGACGCAGTGCGCCGCCCGGCAGCGCGCTCGAGGCGCTGCGCCGGAAGATGCACGCGACCGACCCGTGGATCGCGGGCGACGAGGCGTTCCGCGCCGCGGTCGGCGTCGTCGCCGACGACCTCGTCGACGGGCTCCTCGCGAGCCCGTTCGACGGTTCGATCGCGGCCGAGCGCGCGCTGTCGTCGTTCACGAACCGGTGGATCGACCACCTGCAGTCGTCGGTCGTCCCGGCGCCCGAGGGCGTCGTGCGGGCCGGGCTCGTGACGCTCGACGAGCGGGCGTGGCACGAGGTCGAGATCCTCAAGTTCGTGCACCGGCACTTCATCCTCGACCGGTCCGACATCGTGATGTATCAGCGCGGCCTCAGCCGCGTGATCACGCGTGCCGTGAAGGGCCTCACGGCGTGGCTGCGCGACGAGGACGACCGGGATCGCGTTCCGCAGCGGCTCCGCGAGCTTGTCGAGATCGCCACCGACGGGTACACCGAGCTGCGCACGGCACGGCCCGAGGGCGTGCCGGTTCCCGAGACGTCGGAAGTCCGCGACCTGGGCGTCGGGCGCGGCGTCGTCGACTACGTGGCGTCGCTCTCCGACGATCAGGCGCTGGCGGTGTCCGAGGCGATCGACGGGCGGCCCGACCGACTCTGGGACATCGGGCAGAACCTCTGAGGTCGGGGTCGAGCCGGGTCTCGGTACGGGCGCTCCGCGTCCTACTCGACCCCCGGTGCGGGCGCTCCGCGTCCTACTCGACCCCCAGTGGTCGAGTAGCGCGAAGCGCGTATCGAGACCCCTGCCAACGGTGACCCGTTCATCCGGTGACGGGTGACCGGCTCGTGCGGTGACGCTGACCGGCTCGTCCGGTCACACGGCGACGGATGGCTCGAGCGCGCGCCGCGCGTCGCGCGTCAGCCCGTCGGCGATCGCGTCGAGGAGCGGCGATCCGAGGTTCCACTGCTGCCAGAACAGGGGCACGTCGACGGGCGGCCCGCCGAGCGCGACGAGCCGGCCGTCGGCGAGTTCGTCGTCGGACTGGAAGCCGGGCAGGAGCCCCCAGCCGAGCCCGAGCTTGATCGCGGTCGCGAAGTCGTTCGACGCGGGCACGAAGTGCCGCGGCGGGTCGGCGGCATCCGCCTCGATGAGCCGCAGGTACTCGCCCTGCAGGTCATCGCGCCGGTCGAAGTCGACGCGCGGCGCTGCGGCGAGCGAGGCGGCTTCCGCCCCGCCCGGGCACCAACGGGCAACCCAGGCCGGCGTCGCGACGGCGGTGTAGCGCATGACGCCGAGCGGGCGGACGAGGCATCCGGCGACCGGCGTCGCCTGCGAGGTCACCGCGCCCATGACCGTGCCCGACTCGAGGAGGCCGGCCGTGAAGTCCTGGTCGTCGCGGTGCAGGTCGAACACGACCGCATGGGTCTCCGCGATGCGGGCGAGCGCGGGCAGGAACCAGGTCGCGAGTGAGTCGGCGTTGACGGCGAGCGGCACGGTCGTGGGGCGGGCGGATGCCGCGTCGTCGCCGCCGAAGGCGGCCAGGGCGTCGTGCTCGAGCAGCGCGAGCTGGCGCGCGAGGCGCACCACGGCGGCGCCCGCCTCGGTGGGGCGCACGGGCTTGGAGCGCACGACGAGCACGCGACCGAGTCGCTGCTCGAGCTGCTTGACGCGCTGCGAGACGGCCGACGGCGTGACGTGGAGCTCGGCGGCGGCGGCCTCGAACGTGCCGCCGTCGATCACCGCGGCGAGCGTGCGGGCCAGGTCGAGCGGGATTTGCATGAAGACATGCTAATGCCGATGAAGAATCCTGAGCTGGATTTCATTTACGTGGCGACGTAGCTTCGAGCCGTGGATATCTCCGTGCTCGCCGCCGGCCTCGGCCTCGGCTTCTCCCTCATCATCGCCATCGGCGCGCAGAACGTGTTCGTGCTGCGCCAGGGGATTCGGCGCGAGCACGTGTTCGTCGTCGCGGCGATCTGCACGGTCTCGGATGCGCTGCTCATCGTCGCGGGCGTCGGCGGCGTGGGCGCGATGCTGCATGCCATGCCGTGGCTCGTGGGCGTCGCGCGGTGGGCGGGCGCGATCTTCCTCGTCGGGTACGCGGTGCTCGCGGCGCGTCGCGCGCTGCGCGGGAGCGACGAGGGACTCGTGGTCGAGGAAGCCGGCAGCGGTGGTCTCGATACGGGCGCTGGCGCGTCCTACTCGACCACCGAGGTGGCGACGACGACCGGTGGTCGAGTAGCGCGAAGCGCGTATCGAGACCAGGCCACCACGACCCTGCCCCGGAGCGCGGTGCTCCCGGTGGTGCTCACGTGCCTCGCCCTCACCTGGCTGAACCCGCACGTCTACCTCGACACCGTCGTGCTGCTCGGCTCGGTCGGCGCCACGCACGGCGACGCCCGCTGGACCTTCGCGCTCGGCGCGGTCGTCGCGAGCGCGGTCTGGTTCTTCGCCCTCGCGTACGGCGCGCGCCTGCTCGGCGGCTTGCTCGCGAGCCCTCGTGCGTGGCGCGTGCTCGACGGCATCATCGCGGTCGTGATGCTCGCGATCGCGGTCTCGCTCGTGCTCCCCGCCTGAACTGGGGATTGCGGGGCACGACCCGACCCGTGCTAGCGTGTCCGCCATCGTGAGTACTGACACCTGTCGCTGCTGTCGCCGCTAGGCGATCGTCCTCCCCGACGATCCCAGGGCGCGATTCCTCACGCGCCGCCGACCGCAGCCCAGCTCACGCCGCATCCGACGCGTCCGCGTCAGCCCACCGGCATCCGTCTCGAGACCCGCTCCCTCCGCTGGAGGACACGAGACCGGATGCCACGGGCAGACGTCCAAGGATGCCGGGGCCGCATCGTCGGCGCACCACCCTCCCGGCACCCTCGAAAGGACCAGCACATGTCCGGCATCCCCGTCCTCGACCTCTCCCTCCTCAACGGCACCCCCGAGCAGCAGGCGCAGTTCCGCGACGAACTCCGCCGCGCGACCCACGAGGTCGGGTTCTTCTCGCTCGTCGGCCACGGCGTGCCCGCAGAGCTCATCGACCGCGCCTACGAGGTCGCCCGCGCGTTCTTCGCGCTCCCCGAGTCGCACAAGCTCGCGATCGAGAACGTGAAGAGCCCCCACTTCCGCGGCTACACGCGCATGGGTGGCGAGCGCACGCTCGGCCGCGTCGACATCCGCGAGCAGATCGACATCGGCGCCGAGCGACCCGCCGTGCCCGTCGGCCCCGACACCGCCGACTACCAGGTGCTCCAAGGCCCGAACCTGTGGCCCGAGGCGCTCCCCGAGCTGCGCGAGGTCGCCGAGGAGTGGATCCGCCGCCTCGACGAGGTCGGCACGCGGCTCCTCCGCGCCTGGGCCGAGGCGCTCGGCGCGCCATCCGCCACCTTCGACGCCGCGTTCGCGACGCCGTCGCCGTACATGAAGATCGTGCGCTACCCCGGCGTCGAGGCCGAGCAGCCGGCGCAGGGCGTCGGCGCGCACAAGGACCTCGGCGTGCTGACGCTCCTCTCGGTCGAGGAGGGCAAGGCGGGCCTCCAGGTCGAGAAGGACGGCGAGTGGATCGACGTGACGCCGCCCGCCGGCTCGTTCGTCGTGAACATCGGCGAGCTCCTCGAGATCGCCACGGGCGGCTACCTGAAGGCGACGCTGCACCGCGTGGTCTCGCCCGAGCCCGGCACCGAGCGCATCTCGATCCCCTACTTCCACGGCCCGTCGCTCGATGCGACGATCCCGACGATCGACCTGCCGCCCGCCCTCGCCGCCGAGGCGCCCGGCGTCACCCAGGACCCCGCGAACCCACTCCACGCGGTCTTCGGCGAGAACTGGCTGAAGAGCCGCCTGCGCGCGCACCCCAACGTCGTCGAGGCCCAGCACCCGCGCCTGCTCGTCGGCGCGTAGGCGAGCGGATGCCGCGTCCGCGCCGGGCGGTCGCGGCGCATCCGGCCCGCCGCCCGCTGCGCGGATTCGCGACGAGTGCGCGGCGACGCACCCGCGCACTCGTCGCCGATCCGCGCACCCGCCGACGCCGTCGACGTCCGGTGCAGGCGCGAGTCCGCGAGTTCCGGCAGACGTGTCGAAAGCGGGTTCCGCCGTTCGTCGTACGTGCGTAGCGTGACCGAGAGAAGGGATTCCGTCATGGAGTACGCACTGTTCTACGCCGAGGGCGCCGACGCGCTGCCCTACGTTGCGGCCGACGACAACGTCGGCGAGTGGGTGGACGACGTCGAGGCGCGCGGCGTCTCCGAGTACGGCGAGCGGCTGCGGCCCGAGCAGGATGCCACGACCGTGCGCGTGCGCGGCGGCGAGGTGCTCGTGGTCGACGGGCCGTTCACCGAGTCGAAGGAGTCGATCGGCGGGTTCGACGTGATCGACGCCAGCGACCTCGACGAGGCGATCGAGATCGCGTCGAAGCATCCGGTGGCCTCGTTCGGCCGAGTCGAGATCCGGCCGTTCATGCGGTGGCCCGACGCCGACCCCGATGAGCGGATCGTGCCGGCGGGCTTCGCCGACGAGGCGCCGCGCGGGCGGCGCTACCTGATGCTCGTGGTCGTCGAGCCCGGCGGCGAGCGCGGGGCGGCCGATGGTGCGCCCGCGGAGGACGACGATCCGGAGGCGTGGGTGCAGGAGATGGACGGCCGCGGCGTGCGTCGCTTCGGCGAGGTGCTGCGGCCGCCGGCGGATGCCACGTTCGTGCGCCGTCGCCACGGCGAGGTGCTCGTGACCGACGGCGGCTTCACCGAGGCGAAGGAGTGGGTCGCGGGCTTCGACCTGATCGAGGTGCAGGGCGGTCTCGCCGAGGCGATCGAGGTCGCGTCGAAGCATCCGATGGCCCGCGGCGGGGCGATCGAGCTGCGACCGCTGTGGCCGTTCGACGTGCACGAGGACCACGTCGCCCGCACCGAGCGCGAGGCCGCGGAGCGCGGCCTGCGACTCGAGCCGGCGGCGGCCGAAGCGCTCGCGGAGGTCGCGCGCTGACGCCCGACGCCGCCGCGGCGCTGCGCGACGCTCACGCGACCGAGTGGGCGCGCGTCGTCGCGACCCTGATCCGCGTCACGGGCGACTGGGACGTCGCGGAGGAGGCCGCGGCCGGCGCGTTCGCACGTGCAGCGGAGACGTGGCCGCGAGACGGCATCCCCCGCAATCCGGGTGCCTGGCTCACGACGGCGGCCAGGAACCTCGCGCTCGATCGGCTCCGTCGGCGCGGGGTCGAGGCCGAGAAGGTCAGGGAGTGGATCGCGATGGAGGAGTTCTCCGGCAGGGCGGGTGGTCCGCCCGACCCGGCCGACGTTGCGAGCGACGCCCTCGACGGCGAACCCGTCTGGGACGACCGGCTTCGCCTCGTCTTCACGTGCGCGCACCCGGCCCTGCCGATGGATTCGCGCGTCGCGCTGACGCTGCGCACCGTCGGTGGGCTCGACACGGGCGAGATCGCCCGCGCGTTCCACGTGCCCGAGCCGACCATGGGGCAGCGCATCTCGCGGGCCAAGCGCAAGATCCGGCACGCCGGCATCCCGTACCGCGTACCGACCGCCGACCTGCTGCCCGAGCGCCTCGACGGCGTGCTCGCGGTGCTCTACCTCATCGCGAACGAGGGCTACCTCGCCTCGCACGGCGAGGCCCTGCAGCGGCTCGACCTGGCCGCCGAGGCGATCCGGCTCGCCCGGCTCGTCGTCGATCTCATGCCCGACGCCGACGAAGCACGGGCGCTGCTCGCGCTGATGCTGCTCCAGCACGCGCGCTCGGCCGCGCGCGTCGACGGCGACGGCGACCTCGTGCCGCTGCCCGAGCAGGACCGCACCGCCTGGGACGCGGCCGAGATCACCGAGGGTCTCGCATTGCTCGAGGGGCCGACGGACGGCTCGGCCCCCGGCCCGTACCGCCTCCAGGCCGACATCCAGGCCGTGCACGCCCGGGCCCGAACGGCCGACGACACCGACTGGCCAGCGATTCTCGCCCGCTACGACGAGCTCGCGATGCTCGCCGACTCGCCCTTCGTCGCCCTGAACCGGGCGATCGCCCGCGGCATGGCGTTCGGCCCGCGGGCGGGTCTCGACGACCTCGCATTGCTCGAGGCATCCGGCCGGCTCGACGGCTACCACCTGCTGCCCGCGGCCCAGGCCGACCTGCTGCGCCGTCAGGGCGAGACGGATGCCGCGGCCGAGCGCTACCGCGAGGCGATCGCGCTCGCCCGCACGGCCCCCGAGCGCCGCTTCCTCGAGCGCCGCCTCGCCGAGCTCTCCTCCGACTGATCCGCCCGCATCCACCGATCGGTGGAGGCCGGAATCGACCGCTCCACGGCTTCCGGTCGCGCGTGTCGAAGAGGAGGCTCGAGGCATGGACACCACCAGCACCAGCGAAGCGCCGGCAGTCAGCATCCGCGGGCTCCGCAAGCAGTACGGCGACGTCGCCGCGGTCGACGGCATCGACCTCGACATCGCGCGCGGCGAGACCTTCGCGCTCCTCGGGCCGAACGGCGCCGGCAAGTCGACGACGATCGAGATCCTCGAGGGCTACCGCCTGCGCACCGGCGGCGACGCGAGCGTGCTCGGCGTCGACCCCGCGCGCGGCGGCCTCGAGTGGAAGTCGCGCATCGGCATCGTGCTCCAGTCGGGCACCGAGAGCGGCGCGATGACCGTGCGCGAGCAGCTCGCCCACTTCGCCGGGCTCTATCCGCACCCGCGCGACGTCGACGAGGTGATCGCCGCCGTCGGGCTCGACGAGAAGGCGCGCACGCGAATCGCGAAGCTCTCCGGCGGCCAGCGCCGGCGCCTCGACGTCGCACTCGGCATCGTCGGCCGACCCGAACTGCTGTTCCTCGACGAGCCCACGACGGGCTTCGACCCCGAGGCCCGACGCGAGTTCTGGGACCTCATCCGCGAACTGAAGCGCGAGGGCACGACCATCCTGCTCACGACGCACTACCTCGACGAGGCCGCGCAGCTCGGTGATCGGGCCGGGATCATCATCGGCGGGAAGCTCGTCGACGTCGGCCCGGTGCACGAGCTCGGCGGCGCCGAGGCGCGCGTGCCCATCGTCCGCTGGCGCGACCGCGACGGCTCCCCACGCGAGACGCGCACGGAGCGACCGGCCGAGCTCGTGGCATCCGTCGCCCGTGAGCTCGGGACCGAGCCCGCTGAACTCGAGGTCATCCGTCCGAGCCTCGAGGACATCTACCTGGACCTGGTCCGCGCCGCCGGCGCGGAGACCCGCGAGACCGAGGAGGCCCGCGCATGAGCGCCACCGACCTGACCACCGCGACCGGCCCGGCAGCCGGCATCCGTCGCCCCGGGCGCCTCTCGCTCGGCGTCTCCCGCATCGGCTACGAGGTGAAGAGCTACTTCCGCTCGCCCGACGCCGTGTTCTTCACGTTCCTGTTCCCGTTCATCATGCTCGGCATCTTCACGGCCGCGTTCAGTTCGGCCGGCGACATCCAGCCGGCCCCCGGCATGGAGGGGATCTCGGTCGGCGCCTACTACCTGCCCGGCCTGCTGGCCGCGGGCATGCTGCTCTCGGGCGTGCAGAATCTCGCGATCGACATCGCGATCGAGAAGGGCGACGGCACGCTGAAGCGCCTGGGCGGAACACCGCTCTCGCCGGTGTCGTACTTCATCGGCAAGATCGGGCAGGTCTTCGTCACCGGCGTGCTGCAGGCCGCGCTGCTCCTCCTCGCCGCGGCCACGATCTTCGGCATCGCGCTGCCCACCGAGCCCGAGAAGTGGGTGACCTTCGCCTGGGTGTTCGTGCTCGGCGTCGGGACCTCGGCCCTGCTCGGCATCGCGCTCTCGTCGGTGCCGCGCTCGGGCAAGTCGGCGGCCGCGGTCGTGATCCCGATCCTGCTCGTGCTGCAGTTCATCTCGGGCGTCTACCTGCAGTTCTATGCACTGCCCGAGTGGATGCAGAACGTCGCGAGCCTCTTCCCGCTGAAGTGGATGGCGCAGGGCATGCGCGCGGTGTTCCTGCCCGAGGACTTCGCGGTGCTCGAGCAGAACGGCGCGTGGGACCTCGGCTGGGTCGCGGTCGCGCTGCTCGCCTGGCTCGTGATCGGCCTGGTCCTCAGCCGCCTCACCTTCCGGTGGATCCGGCGCGACGCGTGAGCGCTTCGCGACGCGAGAGCCCTGTGGGAGCCTGAGTCCATGCAGAACGTGCGGTGGTGGGATGCCGCGGCGGTCGCGGTCGCGGTCGTGATCGCCGCGATCTCCCTGCTCGACCCGCCGTTCGGCGCCGACGACGTCGGCGTGTGGGCCGTCGCGGGGGCGTTCCTCATCGTCCACCTGATCTGGGGGCGCCGGTGCGTGCCGGTCGCGACGACCCGCACGCACCTGGCGGTCTCGATCGCCTACGCCGTGATCCTCGCGGTGGGCACCGCGATCGAGCCGTCGTTCGCGATCCTGCAGGCGTTCCTGTACCCGTTCGTGTGGTCGACGTCGCCGAACACGCGCAGCGCGATCATCGCGAACCTCGCCATCGCGGTCGCGATCGTCGTCGGCTACGCGGTGCGGGAGTGGCCCGCCGGCCTCGTGGTCGGAGGAGCGGTGGCCGCGCTGTCGGTCGGCTTCAGCATCGCCCTCGGCCTCTGGATCACGCGGATCGCGCAGTTCGGCGAGGAACGGGCGCGCCTCCTCGCCGAGCTGCAGGCCGCGCAGGGACAGCTCGCCGCGATGCACCGCGACGCCGGCATCGCCGACGAGCGGGCGCGGCTCGCCCGCGAGATCCACGACACCATCGCGCAGAGCCTCACGGGCCTCGTCATGGTCGCCCAGCGCACCGAGCGACGGCTCGCGGGCGTCGAGGGCGCGGACGCGGCATCCGCTCGCCGTGACGTCGAACTCATGGAGCAGATGGCCCGCGAGGCGCTCACCGAGGCGCGCGGGCTCGTCGCGTCGCTCGCCCCGGTCGATCCCGAGGCGGGGCTCGGCGAGGCGCTGCGCCGGCTCGCGAACTCGTTCGAGCGCGAGACCGGTGTGCGGGTGACGGTGACGACGGATGCCTCGGGGCTCGACCGCGAGCTCGAGGTCGTGCTGCTCCGCAGCGCGCAGGAGGCGCTCGCGAACGTGCGCAAGCACGCGAACGCGAGCGCGGCCGAGATCGTCGTCACGACCGCCGGGACGCCGCCCGAGGTCGTGCTCGCGGTGCGCGACGACGGCGTCGGACCCGGCGACGCGGCGCCCGGGGAGAGCGGGTTCGGCCTCGCCGGGATGCGCGACCGCGTCGCGCTCGTCGGGGGCCGGCTCGAGTTCGGTCCCGGTCGTGACGGCGGCACGGTGCTGCGCGTGGTCGTGCCGGGCATGCGGGATGCCGTGCGACGCGACGAGCCGACGGGAGCGGGGGCATGAGCGGCCGCACCGGCGAACCGATCCGCGTCGTCGTCGCCGACGACCACCCGATCGTCCGGGCGGGCATCGTCGGACTCCTCGAGTCCGAGCCCGGGATCGACGTGGTCGGCGAGGCCGTCGACGGCGCCGAGGCGGTCGCCCTCGCAGTCGAGCTGCGGCCCGACCTCGTGCTGATGGACCTCCGGATGCCCGTGCTCGACGGCGCCGCCGCGACCGAGCGGATCCTGGCATCCGCTGCCGGCGCCGCCGGCACCCGCGTGCTCGTGCTGACGACCTACGAGACCGACGACCACATCCTCGCCGCGATCGAGGCGGGCGCGAGCGGGTACCTGTTGAAGGCCGCGCCGCAGGAGGAGATCCTCGCCGGCATCCGCTCGGTCGCCGCCGGCGAGACCGTGCTCGCTCCGTCGATCGCGGCGAAGCTCGTCGCGCGCGTGCGCTCGGGGGCTGCGGCCGCCGCCGTGCCCGCGCCGACGCTCTCGCCGCGCGAGCTCGAGGTGCTCCGGCTCGTCGCCGACGGCCGCTCCAACCCCGAGATCGGGCGGATGCTGCACATCGGCGAAGCGACCGTGAAGACGCACCTCATCCACGTGTTCGAGAAGCTCGAGGTCGGCGACCGCACGCGCGCGGTGACGCGGGCGATGGAGCTCGGGCTGATCTGAGCCGAACGGCCGCCGCGGTGCGCACGCCGAGACGGTCGACGCCCGTACGCTGAGCCGGTGGGAACGGGACGGGCGGCACCGCGCACGCGGCGCGTCGGGCGAGTTCGGCGTGCACCGCGCGAGCGGGTCGTCGCCGCGCCGGGGCGCGATCGCGCGCTTCCCGCGTCGACCGACGGCGAGGGCGTGTTCGTCGTCCTGAACCGCTCGGCCGGCACGAGCGTCGTCCGCTCCGACCCCGCGAACGTGCTGCGGGAGCGCCTCCCGCAGGCCGAACTGCATTTCCTCGAGCCGGGCGAGGACCCGGCGGCCGTCGTCGCCGACGCGCTCGCGCGGCCGGCTGCGCCCCGCATCGTCGGCGTCTGCGGCGGCGACGGGTCGGTGGCCGCGGTCGCGCACGTGGCCCGCAGAGCGGGCGTGCCGCTCCTCGTCGTGCCGGGCGGCACGTTCAACCACTTCGCGCGCACGGCGGGCGTGGCGTCGGCCGACGATGCCGTCGACGCCCTCCAGGCGGGCGAGGGCGTGCGGGCGGATGTCGCCGAGCTCGTGTTCGGCGAGACCGAACCGATCACGGTCATGAACGCTGCGTCGGTCGGCGTCTACCCCGACGTCATCGCGCTGCGCGAGCAGCTGCGGCCTCGGCTCGGGAAGTGGCTCGCCGGCATCATCGCCGCGGAGCGTGTGCTGCGCCGCACCGACCCGGTCGCGGTCGTGATCGAAGGGCGACGTGCCGAGGTCTGGGCGCTCTTCGTCGGCGTCGGGCGCAACGACCGCGGCATCCACGCGCCGCTGCAGCGGCGCGAGCTCGACGACGGCGTGCTCGACGTGCGCGTGCTGCACCGCGGCTCGCGGACGGGCGCGATCGCGGCCCTCGCGTTCGGCCAGCGGACGGCCGCCGTGCTCCGTCGGCTCCGGCTCGTGCCCGAACGCGTCGAGGCGTTCCGGACCACCGATCTCACGGTCGACGTGCGGCCTCGGAACGGACAACCGCCCGGGTTCGTGCACGACGGCGAGATCGCGCTCGAGGCGCCGGCCGCGGCATCCGCCGACCTGTCGGCACCCGGCTATCGCACGCGCATCCGCGTGGTTCCGGGCGCGGTCGACGTCTACCGGCCGGCGACGCACCCGCCCGCACGCTGAGGTCAGCCGAGGTCGACGACCGCGACGCCCACCTCCACCGCCGCGCGGGCGAGCCGGGCGTCCAAAGTCGCGAGCGGATGCCGCGTCGTCATGGCGGCGTCGAGCACGCAGCAGTCCGGCAGCTTCAGCCCGGTCTCGACGCGCAGTCGCGCGAGCCGGAACGCCCCACCTTCGCCGGGTGACCACTCCGCGATGCCGAGCGAACCGAGGTGCTGCTCGGCGACGGCGCCCCGCCCGACGCGGATCGGTCCGAGGAGGACCTCGGTCAGCGTCATGGCATGCAGGAGGAACCCCTCGTCGGGGTGGTCCCGGAAGAACTGCGTGGCGGCGGCGTGGTGCGCGTCGTGCGAAGCGAGGTGCGCGATGACCACGCTCGCGTCGAGCACGATCACTCGGGCCACTCCGCACGCAGGTTCTCGAGGTAGCCCGGTTCGTACGCGACGTCGAGGGCGCCTTCGGTGAGATCGACGGTCGCTCGCCACTCGCCCGCTCGGTCGCGCTCCTCCTCTTCGAGCGTCGCCGCGGCGCGCTCGAAGATGTGCGAGACCAACTCGGCCCGACCGGCACCGGGCCACGCCCTCGCAGCGGCGCGCAGCGCGCGTTCGACTTCCGGGGTCTCGGTGACCTGGAATCGCGGACGGAGGGTGGGCATGGCGCGAGTGTACCACCGCGAGAATCGGTGCAACACTTCCGGCCTCGAGACGACGCATCGACGCCGCGGGCCGCGGCATCCGTCACCGGACCCTAGAGCTCGACGCCCACCAGCACGGGCTCGGGGTGCAGCACGATCCCGAACTCGGCCTGCACTCGGCCCTGCACGAACCGCGCGAGCTGGGCGAGCTCCTCGGCGCTCGCGCCGCCCCGGTTCGTGAGGGCGAGCGTGTGCTTCGACGAGATCGCCGCGCGCGAGCCCGGCAGGGCGAAACCGCGACGGATGCCGCTCTGCTCGATCAGCCACGCGGCCGAGAGCTTCACGAGCGGCTCGGACGGATCGGCGTGGGCGTGCGCCTCGGCCGCCTCGACCTCGGCCTGGTGGGCGAGGAACGCGTCGAGCGGCGACTGCGCCTCGAGTTCGGCGAGCGGCACGACCTCGTCGGGCTCCTCGGGCTCGACGTACCAGCGCGGGGCGTCGCCGGGCAGCGTCCGCGCGACGTGCTCCGAGACGATCGGGTTGGTGAAGAACGAGCCGGCGCTCACCGAGTCGGGGTCGTCGGGGTCGAGCACCATGCCCTTGCCCGAGCGGAGCGCGAGCACCGCCTCGCGCACGTCGGCGATCGGCACGCGGTCGCCGAGTTGCACGCCGAGCGCGCCCGCGAGCTGCGCGTATGCGACGGGCGTGCCGAGCGCTTGGCCGAGCACCTCGCGCTCGGCGGTCGTGTCGTGCAGGGCGACCTCGATCGAGACGACGACGCCCGCGAGGCCCTCCTTCAGCACCGACGTACGGTAGCCGAGCTCGAGTTCGTCGGCCGACATGCGGCGCGGCCGATCCGCGCCCTCGTCGAGGACCTCGATCGCGACGAGGGCATCCGAGAGCTCCTGGCCGTAGGCGCCGATGTTCTGCACCGGCGCCGCGCCCACCGAGCCGGGGATGCCGCTCAGCGCCTCGAGCCCCGAGAACCCGCGCTCGACCGTGAAGGCCACGAGCTCGTCCCAGACCTCGCCGGCCTGCACGCGCAGGTGCACGCTGCCGGGCTGCACGCCGGGCAGCACCTCGATGCCCTTCGTCGCGATCCGGATCACGGTGCCGTGGAAGCCCTCGTCGCCGACGAGCAGGTTCGACCCGCCGCCGAGGACCATCCACCGCCCGCCCGACGCGTCGGCCTCGCGCACGAGGTCGACCAGCTCACGCTGGAGCGTCGCGGTGAGGAGTCGATCGATCGGGCCGCCGACGCGCAGCGTCGTGAGGTCGGCGAACGGGACGTCGTGCTGCTCGCTCATGTCAGGCGAGCACCACGCGCACCTGCGCCTTGCCGAGCACGGTCGCCCCCTCGAAGCTCACGGTGAGGTCGACGCGCACGGCGCGCGCCTCGGCGTCGAGCTGGCCGACCTTGGCCGTGACCGAGACATCCGCCCCCGCCTCGGGGTCGACGACGACCGGCCGGGTGAAGCGCACCTGGTAGTCGGCGACACGCGCGGGGTCGCCCGCCCAGTCGACGACGGGCTGCACGGCGAGGCCCATCGTGAGCATGCCGTGCGCGAGCACGCCCGGCAGGCCCACCGACGCGGCGACGTCGTCGCGGTAGTGGATCGGGTTGAAGTCGCCCGAGGCGCCTGCGTAGCGGACGAGCGAGTCGCGGGTCAGGTGGAATGCGCGCTCGGCGACGATGTCGCCGACGGCGAGCGCGTCGAAGTCGGGGGCCGCGGGGGCGGCGGCGGTCTCGGGCATCAGTCGTCTCCTCGCACGACGAGGGTGGAGATCGCGGTGACGACGTGCGCGCCCTCCGCGTCGGTGATCACGGACTCGGCCGTGACCATCGAGTGGGCGCCGAGCGTCTTGACACTCGAGACGGTCAGCGTCGCGGTGAGCTCGTCCCCTGCGACGATGGGCCGGGTCGATGTGAACCGCTGGTCGCCGTGGACCACGCGCGAGAAGTCGATGCCCGCGTCGGGCTCGGCGAGCAGCTGCGCGAGGGTGTGCTCCTGCACGACGACGGCGAACGTCGGCGGCGCGACGATGTCGGCGTGGCCGGCCGCGCGCGCGGCGTCGACGTCGAGGTTGATCGGGTTGGTCGCGAACACGGCGCGCGCGAACTCGCGCACCTTCTCACGGCCGACGAGGTACGGCGCGGTCGGCGCGAACTCGCGCCCCTGCAGCTCGGGGTTCACTGGCACCGTGCCAGTCTACGCAGCGCGCTTCGCGCGGCTTCGTCGAGGGCGGGCGAGCGGATGCCGCGGGCTCGCGTCGCGCGCCGCCTCAGCGCTTGCCGCGCGCTCGCGCTCCGCACTCCCTCAGCGCTTGCCGCCGCCGAGGAGCCCGCCGAGCAGGTCGCCCAGCCCGCCGAGCCCGCCGAGGCCGCCGGCCGCGCCACCCGAGGCACCGCCGCCGGCCGCACCGCCCAGCAGCCCGCCGAGCAGGTCGCCGATGCCTCCGCCGCCGCCTGTCGACGCGTCGGAGGACGACCCCTGCTGGCGCTTGGCGAACTGCCCGGCCAGGAAGCTCAGCACGATCGGCGCGAGGATCGGCAGCAGCTTCTGGATGAGGCCGGGCTCGGCCTTCCCGCCGCCCGATCCGAGCTTCTGCACCACCTGATCGGTGTTCGCACCGAACACGTTGTGCACGATCTTGTCGCCGTCGTCGGCGTCGACCTCGTCGAGGTTCACGCCGCCCTCGAACAGCTGCGGCGGATGGTGCTGCACGGCGCGTTCGAGCGAGGCCGCGCCCGCGGCATCCTGCGCGTTCGCCCCCATGCCGCCGAGGAGCGCCGGCAGCGCCTGGTCGACCGCCGCGCGCGCGGTGGCCTCGTCGACGCCGAGCCGCGAGGCGAGATCGGCGATCGGGATGTTGGCGATGATGTCGTCGTACGAGGCCACGGGCCGTCCTTCCGCCTGTGCGCCCTCCCCCGGGCGCCCACGCTCACGCTAGCCGCCGCGCGCGGTGCGCGGAACCCCAGCCCGTCAGTCCGCCTCGCGGAGCCGCGAGAGCCGCAGCCGCAGCGAGGCGAGCAGCAGGTCGAGCCCCTCCTCGAACGCCCGGTCGGACCGCGCGGCGCCGCGCTCCGCGCCCGCGAGCAGCCGCCCGAGCGTCGCGGTCGGCCCCTGCGGCTGCCAGATGTCGTCGGGCGAGGCGAGGTCGAGGCCGAACCCGAGCGCGAACGAGTCGAGGATCGCGACGACGGTGAGCACCTCGTCCTCGGGGAAGCCCGCGTCGAGGAGCCCCGTCGCGAGGTTGTCGTAGCTCGCGATGACGAGCGGGTCGGTGATCGTCTTGCCGACGATGAGCGGGATCGCGTTGGGGTGCTCGGCGTACATGCGCCGTTGGGCGCGAAGGGTCGCCGCGACGACCTCGTCCCACGTGCCCTCGGGGAGCTCGGGCAGGTACTGGGCCGCGATGCGGCCGCGGATGAGCTCGATGATCTCGTCGCGCCCGCGGACGTGGTTGTAGAGCGATGAGGGCGTGACGCCGAGGGTGCGCGCGAGCGCGTTCACGCCGAAGGGCTGCCCCGAGTCGACGAGCTCGAGTGCGGCGTCGGCGATGCGATCGGCCGACAGCAGCGGGACCTTCGGCCTCGGCATCTGCACCTCCTCGTCGCGCCCAGCCTAGGGCGACGTCGGAACGGATTCCGAATCACCTCTTCCCAACAGGCGGGTCGGCGTGAATAATAAACGAACAGCATTCGTTAGAGCGGATGCCGCACCGGGCGAACCGCGAATCCTCCCCCTTCGCACAACGACGTGCACTCCCCGACAGGAGACTCCCGTGACCGACCACACTCCCACCACGCGCGTGCCGCTCCGCCTTCCGGGCGCCGTCGCGACCTTCGGCATCGGCATCGCCGGCTACCTCGGCGTGAACCTCTCGCCGTACATGATCGCCGCGCTCCAGACCGCACTCGCCACCGACGTCCTCACCGCCAGCTGGATCGTCACCGCGACGCTCCTCGCGACCGCGATCACCGGCCTCGTGGTCGCCCGGCTCTGCGCCGGACCCCGACGACTCGCCGTGGCCCGCATCGGACTCGTGATCGCGGCCGCCGGCTTCGGCGTCGCCGCGTTCGTCCCGGTGCCCGCCGCGGTCGTGGCCGGCCTCATCGCGGGCGGCATCGGCGCGGGCGGCGCGGTCGCCTCGTCGGGCGCGGCCCTCGCCGCCTTCATCAACCCCGAGCGCGTGGCGGGCGTCAACGGCCTCGCCAACCGCGCCGTGATCACGGTGATCCTCGCGGTCGTGCCGATGATCGGCCTGGCCCCCGCGAGCGTGTTCGGCGTGCTCTCGCTGTTCTCGCTCGCGATGCTCGCCACGACGGCGTGGCTGCCGGCGGCGCCGATCCTCGCACCCGCCGGCGCGGTCCCGACCACCGCGACCGCCGAGCCGGGCGCGCACGGCGCTGCCGCGGCATCCGTCACCGCGTTCTCGGCGAGCTCGCGACGCGTGACGATCGCCGGCCTCGCGCTGCTCGTCTGCTTCGCCCTGTGGGCCGTGAGCGAGGACTCGCTCTGGGCCATGGCCGGCGTCATCGGCGCCGAGCAGGCCGCGCTGACCCCCGAGGGCCTCGGCATCGCGCTGAGCGGCGCGACCGCGGGCGGCATCCTCGGCGCCATCCTGATCACCGTCGTCGGCGACCGCTTCGGGCGCGCGCTGCCGCTCGCGATCCTGCTCGCCGCAGGCGGCATCCTGAAGATGGTCGAGTCGACCGTGACCGACCCGACCGCGTTCATCGTCGTGTTCATCGCGTGGAACACCATCTACGCCGTCGCGTTCCTCTACTTCGTGTCGACCGCCGCGGCGCTCGACGCCGACGGGCGCTGGTCGGGCCCGCTGCTCGCGGTCTACCTGGTGGGCTCGGCGCTCACGCCGGTGATCGGCGCCGCGCTCGTCGAGGCGTTCGGCTTCCAGGGCTTCGGCATCGTGCTCGGCATCGCGAGCTTCGCGCTCATCACCCCGGTGGTGCTCGTCGCGCGGTTCTCGCGCGAGGCGCAGGCCGCCGAGGCGACGGATGCCGCGGCCTCGCGCCTCGCTCCGGCCGACGCCGCCGACGCTCGGGAGGTCCGCGCATGAACCGCACCGTGTACGTGAACGCACAAGTGTTCACCGCCGACGAGCCGGAGTGGGCCGAGGCGATCGCCGTCGAGGACGGGACGATCCTCGCCGTCGGGTCGGCGGACGACGCGCGGGGTGCCGCCGCCGCCGGCGCCCCGGCCGGCTCGGATCTCGAGGTCGAGGTCGTCGACCTCGGCGGGCGGCTCGTGCTGCCCGGCGTCGTCGACGCGCATACGCACCTCGTCATGATGGGCGAGGCGCTCGGGCGGGTCGGGCTGACCGACGCACGGTCGCTCGACGAGATCCGGGCGCGGCTCGTCGCAGCGCGGGCCGCGGCACCAGACGCGCCGCGCGTGCTCGGCCGCGGCTGGCTCTTCGACTCCGTGCCCGGCGGCGCCCCCACCGCGGCCATGCTCGACGAGGCACTGGCCGACGTGCCCGTCTACCTCGACGCCAACGACTACCACTCGTGCTGGGTCAACTCGGCGGCGCTCTCCGAGCTCGGCATCACGCGCGACACCGCCGACCCGATCGGCGGACGCGTCGGCCGCGACGCCGACGGCGAGCCCGACGGCATGCTCTACGAGACCGCCGCGCAGCAGTACGCCTGGGAGCACCTCGCCGAGCAGGCGACCGACGCCGACCGCGACGCCGCCGTCGAGCGGACCATCGCCGCCTACCTCGCGACGGGCGTCACCGGAGTCGTCGACATGGCGTTCGATGAACTCGGGCTCGCCGCGTTCCGCCGCGCCGCGGAGCGGCGCGGCGGCACCCTGCCGATCCGGGTCGTCGCGCACTGGTTCGTCGCGAACACGGGCGACGCGGCCGCGAACCTCGCCCAGGTCGCGCGTGCGGCCTCGCTCGCGGACGAGGTATCCACGCCGTGGCTCCGGATCGCCGGGATCAAGCTCGTGCTCGACGGCGTGATCGATGCGTGCACGGCCGCGATGCGGCATCCGTACGTCGACGGCACGAACGCCGAGCCGATCTGGCCGCTCGACGCGCTCGAGCCGGTGGTCGCCGCCGCCGACGCCGCGGGGCTCCAGGTCGCGATGCACGCGATCGGCGACGCCGCGAGCGGGATCGCGCTCGACGCGCTCGAGCACGCGCACGCCGTGAACGGCGAGCGCGACCGTCGGCACCGCATCGAGCACCTCGAGTACGTCGACCGGGCGGATGTCGCGCGCCTCGCGCGCCTCGGCGTCGTCGCGTCGATGCAGCCCGTGCACGCCGACCCCGCGATCTGGGCGAACTGGGCCGCGATGCTCGGCGATGAGCGCGCCGACCGCGGCTTCCCGTGGACCGAGATCACCGAGGCCGGCGCGGTGCTGGCGTTCTCGACGGACGCGCCGACGGCGCCGCACGAGGCCCTGCCGAACCTCTACGTCGCTGCGACGCGGCGATCGGCGCTCGACGACTCCTTCCCGGCGAACCATCCGGAGTACGCCGTGCCGCTCGCCGACGCCGTGCGTCACGCGACGCGCGACGCCGCGCACTCGTGCCGCGAGGAGGGTGTGCGCGGGCGTCTCGCTCCGGGGCTCGCGGCGGACTTCGCCGTGATCGACCGCGACCCGTTCGAGCTCGGGGACGACGCGCTGCTCGAGGCCCGTGTCATCCGCACGGTCGTCGCGGGCCGCACCGCGTACGAGGCCGACGCCGGCTCGACCGAGGCGACGGACGGCGGGGCTCGCGCCGCCGCCTGACGCGCGCATTCGCAGGATATTCCGCCCGATGCCCGCCCCACGGCGCCCATCGGGCGGAATCTCCTTCGTATTGATTCACTCTTGACTTATATAAGTGCGTGGTGAATTAATGAACCATGCACGCGCTCGACATCCTCGGAGACCCGGTCCGCCGCCGGATCCTCGAGCTGCTCGCCGACGGCGAGCTGGCTGCCGGCGACGTCGGGCGCATCGTGCAGGCCGAGTTCGGCATCAGCCAGCCCGGCGTCTCGCAGCACCTGCGCGTGCTGCGCGAGTCCGGCTTCGCGACCGTCCGGGCCGAGGGCACCCGCCGCCTCTACGCGCTCGATCCCGAGCCGCTCGCCGAGGCGGCGCAGTGGTTCACGCCGTTCGAGCGATTCTGGGCGCCGCGGCTGGACGCCCTCGGCACCGAACTCGCGCGCGGCCGCCGGCAACGCCGGCTCGCGGCATCCGCTGACCCAGCACCGCACCCATCCGAGCAGGAGCACTGACATGGACATCCGAGCACAGATCGACGCCGTCGACCGCGGCGTCGCGACCGAGGAGCGCGACGGCGAGCGCCTGCGCGTGCAGACCCTCGCCCAGACCTACCCGTCGCCGATCGACGACGTGTGGGACGCGCTCACGACGGCCGAGCGCATCCCGCGCTGGTTCCTGCCCGTGAGCGGCGACCTGCGCCTCGGCGGCACGTACCAGCTCGAGGGGAACGCGGGCGGCACCGTCACCGCGTGCGACGCGCCGAACTCGTTCACCGCGACCTGGGAGTACGGCGGCGGCACGACCTGGATCACCGTCCGGCTCACCGAGGTCGACGCGGAGCGCACGCGCTTCGAGCTCGAGCACGTCGCTCGCGCCGCCGACGTCACCGACGAGATGTGGGCGCAGATGGGCCCCTCCCCCACCGGCATCGGATGGGACGGCGCGCTGCTGGGTCTCGCACTGCACTTCACCACGCGCGAGATCCGGCCCGACAACTCCGCCGAGTGGCTGCAGTCCGACGAGGGCATGGCCTTCATGCGGTTGAGCGCCGACGAGTGGGCGCGAGCGGATGTCGCGGCCGGCGCCGACCCGGCGACCGCGGCGGCCGCGGCCGACCTCGTGTACGGGATGTACACGGGCGCGGCGCCCGCCCCGATGCCCGAGTAGCCGGGAACGCCGAACCGCCCCGCCGGGTGTCGCCGGCGGGGCGGTTCGCATTACGTGGGGGCCGGCACGGTGAGCACACCGGCCCCGCACGGGCTCAGTCGGCGGACGCCCGCGAGAGCACCTCGCCGCGGAAGAACGCCGGGCGCTTGATCGCCTGCCAGATCATGATCACGACGCCCGTGAGCAGCACGACCATGCCGAGGATGAACACGAGGCCGACGCCGCCGATGTTCGAGCCGCTGCCGTAGTCGGGGTCCATGCTGTCGACGAGCGTCGTCACGAAGAGCACCGACAGGATGACGCCGCCCACGAGCGGGAACAGCAGCGTGAAGAAGAACTCGCGCACCGAGCGGAACCACGTCTTCCGGAAGAACCACACCGCGGCGAAGGCCGTGATGCCGTAGTAGAAGCAGATCATCATGCCGAGCGCGGTGATCGTGTCCCACAGGACGTTCTCGCTCACGAAGCGCATGACCGCGTAGAAGACGGATGCCACGACCGCCGAGACGATCGTCGCGTAGCCGGGCGTGAAGAAGCGCGGGCTGACCTGTGCGAACTTCGGCGGCAGGGCACCGTAGTGGCCCATCGCGAGGAGCGTGCGCGCGGGCGACACGAAGGTCGACTGGAGCGACGATGCCGAGCTCGTGAGCACCGCGAGCGAGACGAGCACCGCGAGCGGGCCGAGGATCGGCCCCGCGAGCGCGAAGAACACGTTGTCCTGGATGTCGGGGTTGCCGAGGCCGAACTCGCCGGTGCCGACGCCCGCGAACGAGATCAGCGAGACCGAGATGAGCAGGTAGAGCGTGACGATGATGAGCACCGAGAGGGTCGCCGCGCGACCCGGCGTCTTCTCGGCACCCTTGGTCTCCTCGTTCATCGTCAGGGTGACGTCCCAGCCCCAGAAGATGAAGATCGACAGCGACAGGCCCGCCGCGAGGGCGCTGAAGTCGCTCACCGCGAACGGGTTGAACCAGCTGAGCTCGATCGGCGTCGCGTCGAACGCGTTGCCGTTCGCGACCTCGACGAGCGCCGCGACCGAGAACAGCACGAGCACGGCGACCTGGAAGCCGACGAGCCAGTACTGCAGCTTCTGCGTGGTGCGCATGTCGCGGTACGAGATCATCGTCGCGCCGAGCATGAAGAGCAGGCACACGACGACGTTGACGAACGGGTTCGCCGCGATGTCGGCGATCTCGGGGTTGCCCACGACCTGCGAGATGAGCAGGAAGAGGAAGTCGACCGCGATGCCGGCGAGGTTCGAGAGCACCAGGATCGTCGCCGCGACGAGGCCCCAGCCCGCCATCCACCCGATCCACGGGCCGAAGGCGCGCGTCGCCCAGGTGAACGACGTTCCCGAGTCGGGCATGCGGCGGTTGAGTTCGCGGTAGCCGAACGCGACGAGCAGCATCGGGATGAACCCGAGCAGGATGATCGCGGGGACCTGCGTGCCGACCTCGGACACGGTCGGGCCGAGCGCGGCGGTGAGCGTGTACGCCGGAGCGATGCACGAGATGCCGATGACGATCGCGCCGATGAGGCCGACGGATCCGGCCGACAGGCCCTTCTTGGTGATGCCGTGCTCGGACGAGTCGACCGCGCGGGTCGCCTCGGTGAGCGGGGCCTGGTCAGGCGAGTGTTGCGACATTGCAGCGTCTTTCAGGAGCGGGTGGTGCGCGGCACCACGATCATCGGTGCCGGGAGCTCGCGCAGCATCTTCGCCGCGGTCGAACCCAGGAACAGGTGGCGCGGCGCCGCGAGGCGGCTCGAGCCGACGAGCACGAGCTCGCCCTGGTGCCAGTCGAGCGCGCGGACCGCATGCTCGATGGTCTCGCCCGTCGCGGTCTCGACGGTCGCCTCGATGCCGTCCGGAAGGGCCTGGCGGGCCTCGTCGAGCACCTCCTCGGCGTGCACCGAGCTGGTGAGCGCGGCGAGGTCGGCGTCGAGGCCGGCGGGAAGGTCGATGGGCACGAGCGAGAGCAGGCGCAGCGGCGCGTGCGTCGCGCGTGCGAGTCGGATGGCCGACTCGAGCAGGGCGTCGGCGCCCGGGCGCGTGCCGACCGCGGCCGTGATGCGCGTGATGCCCTGCGATGCGGGCACCTCGCGGGACCCGGACGGTGCGAGGAGCACGGGCACGTCGGAGGAGTGCAGCAGCTCGTTCGCGACCGAGCCGATGCGCGAGCGGCCGAGGAGGCCGCCGCGGGCGGTGCCGATCACGATGAGGCGCGCGTCGAACTCGTGCGCGGCCTCGATGAGGCCCTCGGCGAACGACTCGGCGTAGCGGAGGTGCAGCTTCGACGCGACATCCGCCCCCAGGTGCTTGGACGCCTCCTCGAGCCACTCGCGCGACTGCGCGCGCAGGTACCGCTCGTAGCCGGCGTCCGCCGGGACGCTGGAGTTGCCGGCCTCGGACGGCAGGACCATGACGACCTCGAGCGGCGCGTCGGCCGCCGCCGCGAGGCGGCTCGCGACGGCGAGCGCGTCGGCGCCCGCGGCGTTCGCGGTGTACCCGACGAGGATGCTGGTCGCGGTCACGCGAGTGCCCCGCGCGTCTCGAGGGCCTCGAGCGCCTGCGACGCGACGAGCCGGCCCATGCGGATGGCGCCGTCGACGTGCTGGTAGCCCTTGCCCGCCATGTCGGAGCAGGCGAAGCGGATCGGGCCGACGGGCGTGCGGAGGTCGGCGCCGTAGCGCGCGAGGCCGCCCATGTCGAAGCTCGCGGCGTACGCGCCGCGGGTCCACTCCTCCGAGCCCCAGTCGGACTCGTAGTAGACGACCGGGTGCTTCGCCTGCTCGCCGTAGTAGTGCGAGAGCGACTCGAGGATGCGCTCCCTGCGCTCCTCGGCGCTGAGGCGGAAGACCTCGTCGGCCGCCTCGTCGGAGACGAAGCCGACGAGCGTCCCGCGGGTGTCGCCGTGGTTGGTGTTGTCGTACGCCTCGTGCGAGAGCTCGTACGGGCTGAACGCGGTGCCCGAGAGCCCCTGCTCGCGCCAGAACGGCGTCTCGTAGACGGCGTGCACCTTGATGACGAAGCCCATCGACACGTGCTGGTGCATCTGGTGCTGGAGGCGCGGCAGCGGCGGCTCGTACGAGATGCGGTCGTAGAGGATCGGCGCGAGCGCGAGCACGACCTGCTGCGCGTGGACCTCGAACGAGTCGCTGATCACCGTGACGCCCGCCTCGGGCGCCTCGGGGTTCCAGCGGATGGTGCGCACCGGCTGGCCGAGCTTCACCGCGTCGCCGAGGCGCTCGGCGAGGCGGATCGGCACCTGCTGGAGGCCGCCGACGACGCGCTTGTCGAGGATGAAGTCGGCGTCGACGAGGTTCGAGAACGAGCCAGCGGATGCCGCCATGAGCAGCGCCTGCAGGGCCGAGAACGCGTGGGTCGGCTTGGTGAGCATCGCACCGGCGATGAACATGCCGATGTTGAGCTTCGCCTCCTCGTCGTCGGTCTGCGTGCCGAGCCACTCGGCGAACGAGATCTCGTCGAGCTCCTTGGCGCGCGGGTGCGCCCACGGCGCCTCGGGGTCGATCTCGGCGACGAGCTGGTCGAGCTTCTCGATGAGGCCGACGATCTCGCCCTCGGTCTGCGCGGGCACCGGGAAGATCTCTCCCTCGAAGAGGCGGCGCTCGCCGTCCTCCGCAATGTAGACGTTCCTGCCCTCGCGGTAGCGCTCGTACGTCTCGAGCCCGAGCTCGTCGAGCGTCTCGATGAGCGCGTCCTGGTCGGGCGAGACCCACTGGCCGCCGATCTCGAGCATGGCGCCGTCGACGTCGCCGGTCCAGAGGCGACCGCCGACGCGGTCGCGGGCCTCGAGCACGACGACGTCGCGCCCGGCCTTCACGAGCTCGGTCGCGGCCGTGAGGCCGGAGGCGCCTGCGCCGACGATGACGACGTCGGTCTCGATGCGTTGCATGGTTCTGGTCTGCTTTCTGTGCACGCCGGTGATCGAGTAGGCCCGGAGGGCCGTACCGAGATCTCGATACGCGGCTGCGCCGCTACTCGATCACCAGCACGATCCGGTCTCAGGCCGGGATCAGGGTGTACTTCGTGTCGAGGAACTCGTGGATGCCCTCGAAGCCGCCCTCGCGGCCGATGCCCGACTGCTTGACGCCGCCGAAGGGGGCGGCCGCGTTCGAGACGAGGCCCGTGTTGAGGCCCATCATGCCGGTGTCGAGGCGGTCGATCATGCGGTGGCCGCGGGCGAGGTCCTGCGTGAACACGTAGGAGATGAGGCCGTACTCCGTCGAGTTGGCGAGGCGCACGGCCTCGTCCTCGTCGGCGAACGTCGTGATGCCGAGCACCGGTCCGAAGATCTCCTCGCGGAGCAGGCGCGCGTCGGAGGTCACGTCGCCGAGCACGGTCGGCGCGTAGAACGAGCCCGCGCCGTCGATCGCCGAACCGCCGGCGAGGACCGTCGCGCCCTTCGAGACCGCGTCGGTCACGAGCTCGTGCGTCGACGCGACCGCGTCGTCGTCGATGAGCGGGCCGATGTGCACGCCGTCCTCGGTGCCGCGGCCGACGCTCATGCCCGAGACGCGCTCGGTCACGCGGCGCGCGAACTCGGCCGCGACCGACTCGTGCACGATGAAGCGGTTCGCCGCCGTGCACGCCTGGCCGATGTTGCGGAACTTCGCGACCATCGCGCCCTCGACCGCCTTGTCCAGGTCGGCGTCCTCGAACACGACGAACGGGGCATTGCCGCCGAGCTCCATCGAGGTGCGGAGGATGCCCTGGGCGGACTGCTCGATGAGCTTGCGGCCGACCTCGGTCGAGCCGGTGAACGAGAGCTTGCGGAGGCGCGGGTCGGCGATGATCGGGGCCGAGACCTTCGACGAGCTCGTGGTGGTGACGACGTTCACGACGCCCTTCGGCAGCCCGACCTCCTCGAGCAGCTGCACGAACGCGATGGTCGTGAGCGGCGTGAGCGCGGCGGGCTTGACGACCACGGTGCAGCCCGCGGCGAGCGCCGGGGCGATCTTGCGGGTCGCCATCGCGAGCGGGAAGTTCCACGGCGTGATGAAGTACGACGGGCCGACGGGGCGCTGCGCGACCACGATGCGGCCGGTGCCCTCGGGGTTCCAGCCGTAGCGGCCGGTGATGCGCACGGCCTCCTCGCTGAACCAGCGGAGGAACTCGCCGCCGTACTTGACCTCGCCGCGCGCCTCGGCGAGCGGCTTGCCCATCTCGAGCGTCATGAGGAGGGCGAAGTCGTCGGCCCGGTCCATGAGCGTGTCGAAGGCGCGGCGGAGGATCTCGCCGCGCTCGCGCGGCGCGGTCGCGGCCCACGCGTCCTGCGCGGCGACGGCCGCGTCGAGCGCGCGGATGCCGTCGGCGGCCGAGGCGTCGGCGATGGTCTTGATCACGTCGCCCGTGGCCGGGTCGCGGACCTCGAAGGTCTTCCCGCCCTCGGCGGCGACCCACTCGCCGCCGATGTACAGGCCGTCGGCGACCTGGTCGAGGAGTGCGGATTCCTGCGTTGCAGTGGTCATGCTCGGAGTGTCCGTTCGTTCGGTGTGCGCTGGTGGCGCGCGATCACGGGTAGAGGCCGCGGAGGCGGTGGGCCTCGGCGACACGCTCGACGGCCAGAGCCGTGGCGGCGGTGCGGAGCGAGAGGTCGCGGGCCTCGGCGTAGCCGAGGACATGACGCCAGGCGTTCAGCATCCGCTCCTCCAGTCTGCTCTCGACTTCGTCGACCCGCCACCAGTACGCCTGGTTGGCCTGGACCCACTCGAAGTACGAGACGATGACACCGCCCGCGTTGGCGAGGATGTCGGGGACGACCAGCACGCCGCGCTCCCGGAGGATGGCGTCGGCGGCCGGGGTGGTGGGGCCGTTCGCGCCCTCGACGACGACCTTCGCGAGCACGTCCGCGGCGTTGCCGCCGTGCAGCACGCCCTCGACCGCGGCCGGGACGAGCAGGTCGACGTCCTGGGTCAGCACGGCGTCGCGGTCGAGTTCGTCGCCGCCGGCGAAGCCGACGACCGAGCCGGTGGCGCGCACGTGGTCGGAGAGCGCCTCGATGTCGAGACCGGCGTCGTTGCGGATCGCACCGTATTGGTCGCTGACCGCCGTGACGCGCACGCCGCCCTCGGCGAGGAACCGCGCGGCATCCGCACCGACCTTGCCGAAGCCCTGCACGGCCGCGGTCGCACGACCGGGCTCGATGCCGGCGTGGCGCAGCGCGGCGAGCGCGATGTGCGTCACGCCGCGCGAGGTGGCCGACGCCCGGCCGAGCGAACCGCCGAGCGCGATGGGCTTGCCCGTGACGATGCCGGGCACGGTGTACCCGGAGTTCACCGAGTAGGTGTCCATCATCCACGCCATGGTGCGCTCGTCGGTGCCGATGTCGGGCGCGGGGATGTCGCGCTCCGGCCCGATGATCGGCAGGATCTCGCTCGTGTAGCGGCGGGTGACGCGCTCGAGCTCGCCGACCGAGTGGTCGCGCGGGTCGATCGCGATGCCGCCCTTCGCGCCGCCGTACGGCACGTCGAGCAGGGCGCACTTCCAGGTCATCCACATCGCGAGCGCGCGCACCTCGTCGAGGTTCACGTTCGGCGCGTAGCGGAGGCCGCCCTTGGCGGGGCCGCGGCTGAAGTTGTGCTGCACGCGGTAGCCGAGGTACACCTCGGTCTCACCGGAGTCGCGGCGCAGCGGCACCGCGACCGCCATCTCGCGACGCGGGGTCGCGAGCATGCGGTGCAGGCCATCGCCGTAGCCGAGCAGCTCGATCGCCTCGGCCAGCTGGGCGCGGGCGTCGACGAGCGGGGTCGGCTCGGCGTCGGCGACCGGGTTCACGGGCACGGATGCCGCGTCCGCGAGGATCACGGGCGACGCCGTCGTCGCCGTCACGGGGTTCATGCGCTGCGCAGCCCTTCCGCGACGACCTCGAGGCCCTCGACGAGCAGCTCGTCCGAGATGGTGAGCGGCGGGAGGAAGCGGATGACGTTGCCGTAGGTGCCGCACGTGAGGACGAGCACGCCGTTGGCGTGGGCGTACGCGGCGACCTTCGACGTGAGCGCCGCATCGGGCGCGCCGGTGGCGGGGTCGACGAGTTCGACGGCGACCATGGCGCCGCGGCCGCGGACGTCGCCGATGCGCGGGTCGGCGGTGCGGAGCGCGTTCAGGCGGCCGATGAGCACCGAGCCGATCTGCTTGGCGCGCTCGATGAGGCCGTCCTCCTCGTACGACTCGATCGCGGCGAGCGCCGCGGCGCAGGCGAGCGGGCTGCCCGCGTAGGTGCCGCCGAGGCCGCCGGCCATGGCGGAGTCCATGATGTCGGCGCGGCCGGTGACGGCCGAGAGCGGCAGGCCGCCGGCAATGCCCTTCGCGGTGACGATCACGTCGGGCACGATGCCCTCGTGCTCGCTCGCGAACCAGGCGCCGGTGCGGGCGAAGCCGGTCTGCACCTCGTCGGCGATGAAGACGACGTCGTTCGCGTTCGCCCACTCGACGAGCGCCGGCAGGAAGCCGGGTGCGGGCACGATGAAGCCGCCCTCGCCCTGGATGGGCTCGATGATGATCGCGGCGAGGTTCTCGGCGCCGATCTGCTTCTCGATCTGCGTGATGGCGCGGGCCGCGGCCTCGGCACCCGACAGGCCGCCGTCGCGGAAGGGGTAGCTGAGCGGGGCGCGGTACACCTCGGGCGCGAACGGGCCGAAGCCGTTCTTGTACGGGATGTTCTTGGCGGTGAGCCCCATCGTGAGGTTGGTGCGGCCGTGGTAGGCGTGGTCGAAGGCGACGACGGCCATCTTCTTCGTGTGGTGACGTGCGACCTTGATCGCGTTCTCGACGGCTTCCGCGCCGGAGTTGAAGAGCGCGGTGCGCTTCTCGTGGTCGCCGGGGGTGAGCCCGTTGAGCTTCTCGGCGACGGCGACGTAGCCCTCGTAGGGCGCGACGGTGAAGCACGTGTGGGTGAACGCGTCGAGCTGGGCCTTCACCGCGTCGACGACGCGGGGGTTCGAGTTGCCGACGCCCGTCACGGCGATGCCCGAGCCGAGGTCGATGATCGAGTTGCCGTCGGCGTCGACGATGACGCCGCCGCCGGCCGCGACGACCGAGACGGGGATGGTGTGCCCGACGCCCTTCGCGACGGCCTGCGCCTTGCGGGCGATGAGCTCCTGCGAGCGCGGGCCCGGGATGCTGGTGACGAGGCGGCGCTCCTGCGGGAGGGCGGGGCCGCCGACGGTGGTGGCCGTGGGTTCGACGATGGTCATGGGGTGCTCCGATGCGGTGACGACGGTGGCGATGTCGGGCAATGGTAGGCAGCCCGAAACGGATGCCACCCCCTCCCAGATGTACATCGGAAGGGGGTGGACGTGCCACGCCGTACAAATCGGTGTCGCCGGGAGGTCAGCGGCGCGACAGCTCCCGCACCTGCTCCGTCGCGACGGAACGCGTGTCAGTGGCATCCGGGTCATCCGTCGCCTCGACGGCCGCGGCCGCGGCGCCCAGCGCATCGGTCGCGCTCGCGACGACCCGCCCGCGGCGCGATGCGCGCCCGATCGCGCGGAGCGACACGAGCCACTGCAGGCCGTAGCCGATCGCGAAGACGAGGAGCGTGAAGATGAGGGCCATGGCCGCCCCCTGGTCGGGCGCGTAGAGCTGCGCCGAGCGCGGGTTGATCATCGCGTACATGTACACGGAGAGCGGACGCGACTCGGGCGTCGCGAGGAACGCCGGCAGCGTGAACTCGTTCGTGCCGAGGATGAACATCTGGATCCAGACGGCGAACACCGTGGGGGCGAGGAGCGGCGCGACGATGCGCCGGAACCCCTCGAGCCGGCTCGCGCCGCTGATCAGCGCCGCCTCCTCGAGCTCCTTCCGGATCTGCAGGGTCGCGCTGAACCCGGCGCGGTAGGCGATCGACACCCGGTACGAGTACGCGATCACGAGCGCGGCGATGGTGCCGGCGAGCGGGATCACCGGGTTGATCACCATGAACGTCAGGAACATCGCGAAGCCGGCGATGACCGCGGGGATGGCGACGCTCGACGATGCGAAGAGGTCCATGCTCCTCGTCCACCCGGTCGCGCGGGCACGCGCGATCCCGTACGCCAGCACGGTCGCCGCACCGCACGCGATCGTGGCGCTGCCGCCCGCGATGATGAGCGTTCGACCGAGCGACGCCCAGAACTCGCCGTCGGCGAGCACCTCGCCGAACGCCCCGAACTGCGTCTGCGTACGGAGCGCCTCGAACGAGAACGCCAGCGGATACGGGGTGATCGCCGACCAGAACAGGGCGAAGAGCGGGAGCACGGCCGTGAGCATGGTGAAGACGACGACGGCCAGGAGCACCGGGATGCGCCATCCGCCCAGTTTCATGGTGGTGGGCCGGAAGCCCTTGCCGGAGATCGAGGCCCGCCGCTCGGCGTCGCGCGTCGCGCGGAGGTAGATCACGAACGCGATCGTCGTGATCACGAGGAACACGCACCCCCAGGCGGCCGCGAGGCCGTACTGCGGCAGCTCGCCCGCGCCCGCACTGATCAGCGTCCAGAGCTTCAGGGCGAAGATCGACTTGCCGGACTCCTGGCCGAACAGCAGCGGCACCTCGAGGCTGCCGAGGCCGAGGATGAACGTCAGCACGGTCACGCCGAGCAGGCCCGGCCAGAGCATCGGAAGGGTGACCCGGCGGAGGGTCTGCCCCCAGCCGGCGCCGGAGACGCGCGCCGACTCCTCGAGCGAGCCGTCCATGCCCGTCAGGATCGGCACGATCATCAGGAACGGGAACGTCACGTTCGTGAGCGACTGGATGACGATCATCGTGGGGAACGAGTACGGGTCGATCGTCACGTCGGCCATGCCGGGCACGAGGTGGATCAGCTGGTTCAGCACGCCCGACTCGGGCGAGAGCATCAGCAGGTACGCCTGCGCCTTGACGATCGGCGGCACGATGAACGGCACGATGACGAGCAGCGAGATCACCCGCCGGAACGGCGCGTCGGTCCGCACGGTGATCCACGCGAGGCCGAACGCCATGAGCAGCGACAGCACCGTCGACCCGCCCACGAACGCCGCGGTCGACCCGAGCACGGCCCAGAAGTCCTCGCGCAGCCCCCACAGGGTCGCGAAGTTGTCGACCGACCACCGCGCCGACGAGACGCCGAACGGGAGGAACGGACCACGGAAGGCCGTGATCACCTGCACCGCCAGCGGGATGGCGAGCAGCAGGAAGATCACCGTTCCGGCGACGACCGTCGCGACCGTCATCGTGGTCGGCCGGGTCCGCCCGGCCCTCGTGGCCCGTTCCGCCCTGGACATGGCTATCCGTTCAGTGCCGCGTCGGCAGCGTTCGTGAGGGCGATCCACTCGTCGCGGGTCGCCTCGGTCTCGGTCTCGGCGCCGTTCTCGATGCTCTGCAGCAGCGCGTCGGCGTTCGTCTTCATGAGGCCGGTCGCCTGCTCGAACAGCGACGACGGCAGGCCGGGGTAGGGCACCTGGGTCGTCGCGAACCGCTCGTCGGTCATGCGCAGCTCGAGCCACGTCGGGTCGTAGGCGTTCCAGAGCGCCCAGAGCATGGCGCCCGGCTTGTTGGCGGCGTCGACGTTCACGCCCGAGAACTGGGCGAACACGCCGGAGTGCTCGAACGGCTGTGCCGCGAGGCTCGGGTTCGGGTTGAACAGCGTCTGGTTCAGGGCGATCGGCACGTCACCGCTCGAGAGCGGCGAGTTCTGGTCCTCGAGCACTTGGAGGGTGCCGGACGACTTCAGCTCGCCGATCAGCTCGACCATGGCGTCCTCGCCCTCGGCCATGCCGTACCCGGAGAACACGATCGGGTTGTAGTTCGCGATCGAGACCGTGCCCTCGAACTCGGGCGCGAGCAGGTCGTCGAGCGAGGCCGGGGCCTCGATCCGGTCGGTGTTGACCTGCATGAGCGAGCCGTTCATGCTGTCGGGCAGCATCTCGGGCGCGCCGAGCTGGAGGAACTCCTCGGGCACGCCGAACTGCGTCCAGTCGACCTCGTCCCAGTACCCCTCGTCGGTCATCGCGGCCGCGGAGAGCAGCGAGCCGGAGAGCACGTCGGTGTTGCGGCCGCCGGTGGCCTCGGCCGAGATGACGGCCGACGGCAGGTTGTAGGTCAGGCCTCGGGTCTCGATCTCGAGGTCGGGGTAGCGCGCGTTGAACTCCGCGATCACCTCCGGTGCGAGCTCGTACCAGTCCCAGACCACGAGACGACCGCCGTCGGTCTCCGTGGCCTGCTCGTAGAGGGCGTCCATTTGCCGGTCGATCTCGGGCCAGAAGTCCTCGTAGAAGTTCTCGCACCGGGTGAAGGCACCGATCTCGACCGCGTCGCAGGTCGCGCCGGTCGTCGCGTCGCCGGCCGGTTCGAGCGCGGCGGGCGCGTCGGCCCGACTCGAACTGCAGGAGCTGAGCAGCAGCATGCCCGCTGCGGCGAGGGCGACGGTGCCGCCCCGGAAGGTACGAACGTTCATGATCCCTGGTGCCTCTCTGTCGATGGAACGGGTGATGGTGCGGGTGGAGCGGTGGAGCGGGTGGGTGGGGTGGAGCGGGGGGCGCGGGTCGGGGCCGGTCGGTCGCCTAGGCCGCGAGCACGCGGCAGGCCTGCGGCGCGAGCTCGAGGAACACCGAGCTCCCCTCCGCGGGCGAGTCCATGGGGGCGCCGCGGGCGACGATGCGCCCGACGGTGGTCTGCTCGTGCACGATCTCGGCCTCGTACTCGACGATCTCGCCGAGGAACTCGACCCTGGCGACACGCGCGGCGAGCAGGTTGGGTCGGTCGACGGATGCCTCGTGCCAGCGCACGCTCTCGGGACGGATCGTCACGGTGACCTCGGCCCCGGTTCCGCTCCCGGCCGGGCACGGCGTGACGAGCTTGGTCCCGAACGCCTCGACCAGGGCGTCGCCGTTCGCGTCGCGATCGCGCACGACGGCGGGGATGAGGTTCACCCGCCCGACGAAGTCGGCGACGAACCGGTCGGCGGGCGCGAAGTACAGCTCCTTCGGGGCGGCCTCCTGCACGATCCGCCCGCCGTTCATGACGGCGACGCGGTCGGACATCGAGAGCGCCTCGGACTGGTCGTGCGTGACGTAGAGCGCCGTGATGCCGAGGCGCTGCTGGAGGCTGCGGAGCTCGTTGCGCATCGTGTCGCGCAGCTTCGCGTCGAGGTTGCTCAGCGGCTCGTCGAGCAGCAGCAGCCGCGGTCGGTGGGCGAGCGCCCGCGCGAGCGCGAGTCGCTGCTGCTGGCCGCCGGAGAGCGCGGTCGCCGGCCGATGCGCGTACGCGTCGAGCTGCACGAGCTCGAGCGCCTCCATCGCGCGCTGCCTGGCCTGCTTCTTCGGCAGCTTCCCGGCGGAGACCTGAAGCGGGAAGACCGCGTTGGCGAAGACGCTCATGTGCGGCCAGATCGCGTAGTTCTGGAAGACCATGCCGACGTCACGCTTGTCGGGCGAGACGTGCTCGCTTCCGGTCGAGAGCACGCGTCCGTCGAGCGAGATCACGCCGCCGTCGCTCGTCTCGAGGCCCGCGACGCAACGGAGCGTGGTCGTCTTGCCGCAGCCGGAGGGCCCGAGGAGCGAGGTGAATGTGCCTGGCTCGATGGTGAAGCTCACGCCCTTCACCACGGGGACCTCGGCCCCGTCGAGGCGGTAGTGCTTCTCGAGGCCGTCGACGACGAGTCGGCCGCCTCCGCGGGCTTCGGTCATGTCGGCGGTCGTGGTCACGGCCGGCCTCCTTCGGCGATCTTTGTATTCTGGATCCAAGGTTGCTTCGACGAGCGCCCCGGCGGAACGTGCGGGGGCCATCAGCGTTCGGCCCCCGATGTCGAGACTTCGGCGCGAGCGGATGCCTCGGCGTGGACGGATTCGCCGGCGCCGGCGGTCGCGTCCAGCCCGGCGGATGCTCCGCCGCGCGCGGCGCTCGAGGCATCCGGCCCCTCGCCCCACCCGACGGTGACCTTCGGCCTGGCGAAGCACAGCACCACGACCGCGCAGAGCGCGAAGGCGGCGACCGCGAGCAGGAGCGAGTGGCCCATGGCGACCGAGAACCCATCGACGACCGCTGCCGGAAGCCCGCCGCCCGCGCCGGGCGTCGCCTCCTCGGCGTCGAACCCGGGCAGCTGGGCCGACAGCGCGACGCTCATCAGCGCGGCGATCGCCGCGGAGCCGAGCACCGACCCGACCTGCCGGGTCAGCGTGTACACGCCCGAGCCGGCGCCGGCGTGCTCGCGTGCGAGGTTCCGGGTCGCGGTCGACGCGAGCGGCGCGAAGACGCCCGAGATGCCGATCCCGAGCAGCGCCGACGGCAGGAGCAGCAGCCAGAGCGGGGCATCCGGTCGGAGGACGGCGGCGTACCAGCCGAGCGCGACCGCCGAGGTCGACAACCCGGCGACCGCCACCCACTTCGGGTCGACGCGGTCGCTGAACCGCCCGACGAACGGCGCGAGCACCCCCGACACGACCGCCATCGGCGCGAGCATGAGCGCCGCCTGGGTCGGCGGGAGCCCGAGCGCGACCTGCAGGAAGAACGCGAGCGGGAGCGGCATCGCGGTCATCGCGACGCCGACGAGCGAGATCGCGACGTTCGAGAGCGCGAAGTTCCGGTCGCGGAACAGGCCGAGCGGCAGCAGCGGCTCAGCCCGATTGAGCGCCTGCCACGCGATGAAGCCCGCCATGACGATCACGCCGGCAACGATGACGCCCCACACGGTGACCGGGCCCACGATCGTGCCCCAGTCGTAGGTCGGTCCCTCCTGGACGCCGAACACGATGAGGAACATGCCCACCGCGCTCAGCACGACGCCGAGCCAGTCGAACCGGTGCACGCGCGTCTCGAGGCTCGGCACGAGCCGCCAGGCGGCGACGAAGGCGATGATCCCGACGGGCACGTTGACGAAGAACACCCACTGCCACCCGAGCGAGTCGACGAGCACGCCGCCGAGGATCGGGCCGAGGAGCGTCGCGACGCCGGCGACCGAGCCCCAGAGGCCCATCGCCGCCCCGCGCTGGTTCGGCGGGAAGACCCGGGTGATCACGGCCATCGTCTGCGGGGTCATCAGCGCGGCGCCGAGGCCCTGCGCGGCGCGCGCCGCGATGAGCATCGCGATCTCACCGGACAGCCCGCACCAGAGCGACGCGAGCGTGAAGACGACGAGCCCGACGAGGTAGACCCGCTTCGGCCCGAAGCGGTCGCCGAGCCGGCCCGTGATCAGCAGCGGCACGGCGTAGGCGAGCAGGTAGGCGCTGGTCACCCAGATCACCGTCGTCAGGTCGGTGTCGAGGTCGGCGAGGATCGCAGGGTACGCGATCGACACGATCGTCGTGTCGACGAGGATCATGAAGAACCCGATGACGAGCGCCCAGAGGGCGGGCCAGGGTCTGGTGCTCCGGTTCATGGTCGGCATTCGCAGGCGGATGGCTCTGGGCTCAGGTCTCGTCGGGGCGGTCGGCGCCCGGCAGGCCCACGACCGGTTCGCCGAGCAACGGGGTCGAGACCGCGTAGATGCCGTGGTTCGCGAACAGCCAGATCAGGTTGCGATCCCACTCCACGAAGATGCCGTGGACGGGGGCGGCGAGGTCGTCGTCGTCCTTCAGGCCCATGGGCGGCACGAAGTAGGCGCCCACCTTCGGGTCCTCGGGGTCGCGCACGTCGAAGACCTGCAGGCCCGCGGCGTAGAACGCGTAGGGGATCACGCCGCCGTGCGGGGTGCCGGTGTTGGTGAAGTACCCCGAGCGCTTCGGGCCGAACGAGCCGCGGCGCTGCGCCCAGTCGGTGAACTTCGCTTCCGCCGGCGGCAGCGGGCGCGGCAGCGTGCGCACGACGCGTGGGCTCGTCGGGTCGCTGACGTCGACCTGGTAGATCTCCTTGGCGGGCTCGTAGCAGTCGGTGTTCATCGGGTAGCCCGACACGTAGACGTAGCCGGTCTCCTCGACCTGGGTCGTGTCGACGTTGTCGCCCTCGGTGCCGGCGACGCTCGTCGGCAGCCGGCACCAACCGACGTGGTGGATGTTCGAGGGGTCGGAGACATCCAGCACGAAGAATCCCTGGCCGCCCTGCGCCGCGTAGGCGTACCTGCCGCCGGCCTCGACCGATCGCGGCATGAACACGCCCATGCGCGAGCCGAACCAGCTGGTCCGGTTGTTCCAGCGGTCGTTGCCGGCGAGGTACTCGGAGTCGGCTTCCTCCCCTTCGCGGGTGCCGGGCACCCACCAGGTCGAGAGCAGCTCGGGCTTCGACGGGTCGGAGACGTCGTAGGCGGCGTGGCCGGCGGCCCAGAGCGTCGTCTTGTACGGCTGGTTGGTGAAGGTGTTGTCGGGTGCGGTGGCCACGAAGAGGTACCGGTCGCCGTAGTAGACGGGCAGGTCGAGCACGCCGTTGCCCTCCTGGATCTCGTCGGGCCCGTGGTTCGGGTCGGTCGAGACCTGGGTGAGCAGGGTCCAGTCGCGCGGGCTCGGGCCGTTCATCTGCCAGGTGCGGAACCCGCGGAGGCCCTCCCACTCCTTCAGCTGCCCCTCGACGGTGTCGTCGATCCACTTGTTCGCGACGCGGCCCTTGAGGAAGTACCGCGGGGTCTCGCTCGCCTGGATCGCGATGTGCCGGCCGAGCCGCTCGTTCCACTGCACCGTGGTCGCGCCGAACTCGGGGCGGGGGTCGCCCCAGCCCCACTGCTCCTCGTCGACGACCTTCAGGTCACGGGGGTCGGTGATGTCGTAGAGCTTCCAGTGGTTGCCGCCGCCGTAGTGCAGCATGTAGCGCGTGCCCTCCCAGTCGTAGATGCACTGCCACGAGTGGCTCGTGTTCACGACGATCGGGTAGAACGCCTCGGCCTTCGCGTTCAGCGCGTAGGTCTCGGGGTCGCGGTAGTCCAGCTGTCCCGGCCAGTCGACGAACACGTCGCGCGGCACCGACGGCGTGTGCGCCGGCGGCAGGAAGGTCCCGTCGGGCTGCATCCCCCAGGTCCCGGCCTCGGGGTCGGCCGGCTCGCCGACGACCCGCTCGAAGTCCTCGGGGCGGTACTTCTTCGCTTCGGCTACGTAGGGGGATCCGGCCATGACGCCTCCAGGGTCGGGAGAAGAATCGGGTTCGACGCGTCCATGCGTCGACCCCTTCAGCGTCATCGGCCGGATCGATGCTGTCCAATATCTATACGGGTCGTTGCCATGACCGTATGGGCATATCAGCCGGATGGCGCGGCATCCGCCGTCGCGTACTCGCGCTCGAGCGCAGCGAGCCGAGCCCCCTCCTCCCGCAGGTGCACGAGGAGCGCGGCGGCCGCCGGAGAGGGCGTCCGATCCTTCGGCAGCGTGACGCCGACCGACCGGCGGATCGAGCTGAGCGGCGTCGGCAGGAGCTTCACGCCGCGGTCGTCGACCGCGATGAACATCGGCAGCGCGGCGATGACGTCCGTCGACACGAGGAGGCTCCGCAGCGTCAGCATCGACGTGCACTCCACCCGATCGGCCGGCAGCGGGAGCCCCTCGTGGAAGAACACCGCCTCGAGCTCGGCGCGGAGCGCCGTCTGCGCGACGGGGAAGATCCAGGGGTAGGCGAGCAGCTCGGCGAGCGAGGTGCCCCTCGAACCCGCATGGACCGGATGTCCCGCACGAGCCACGAGCCGGATGGGCTCCTGGTGCAGGCGCTCCTGCTCGAGTCGCACGGGCACGGTCGGCGAGAGCCGGCCGACCGTCAGGTCGAGGTCACCCGAGAGCAGGAGCTGCTGCAGCATGTCGGGCGTGCCCTCGCGGACGACCACGGTGAGGCGTGGATGCTCCGCCTTCAGCGCGGCGATGGCGCGAGGCAGCAGCAGGTTGGAACCGGCGAGGTGCGTGCCGACCGTCACCGTGCCGAGCTGGCCGGTCTGCAGGAGGCGGACCTCCTCGTCGGCCGCGCGGAGCTCGGCGATGACGGACCGGGCGCGCTCGATGAACGGCGCGCCGTACTGCGTCGGAGCGACGCCCCGCGGCATCCGCTCGAACAGCTGCACCCCGAGGAGGTCCTCGACCTCGCGGAGGCCGCGGGTCACGACGGGCTGGGTGATGTGCAGCGACTCGGCGGCGCGCACGAGCGTGCCCTCGTCGGCGATGGCGATGATGAGCACGAGGTGCCGGAGCTTGAGCCGGCCGTCGAGGAGTCGATCGGTGACCATGGCCGGGACTATAGCCGGATGGGCATGGCAGCGCATCACAAGAGCATTTGTCGGCATCGTTCGCGCTTCCTAGCCTGAACGCATGCCCTCCCCGACGACGCCGGCACCGATCACGGCCCCTCTCCCGACGCGGAGCCCGACCCCGCGCGAGCTCCGCAACGTGATCGGCGGCGAGTTCGTCGACGGGGTGGGCACCTTCGAGAAGATCGACCCCGTCGACGGCACGCTCGTCGCCGTGGTGCACGAGGCCGGACCGCGGGAGGTCGACCGCGCGGTCGCGGCCGCGCGTGCGGCACTCGAGGGCCCGTGGGGTCGCATGCCGGTCGCCGAACGCGCCCGGCTGCTCCGCCGGGTCGCCGACGTCGTCGAACGCCGCAGCGAGGAGCTCGTGGCCGCCGAGGTCGGCGATACCGGCAAGCCCGAGACGCTCGCCCGCGACCTCGACGTCGCGCGCGCGGCGGCGAACTTCCGCTCGTTCGCGGACACGGCCTCGGCCGCCGGCCTCGACTCGTACCTCACCGAACTCCCCGACGGTCGCCGAGCGCTCAACTACGCGGTCCGCGCCCCGCTCGGCGTCGTCGCCGTGATCGTGCCGTGGAACCTCCCCCTGCTCCTGCTCACCTGGAAGCTCGCACCGGCGCTCGCCTCCGGCAACACCGTCGTGGTGAAGCCGTCGGAGGAGACCCCGTCGTCGGCCACGCTGCTCGCCGAGATCCTCGCCGAGGCCGGGATCCCCGACGGGGTCGTCAACGTCGTGCACGGGTTCGGGCCGGGCTCGGCCGGCGAGCACCTCACCACCCACCCCGGCATCGACGGCGTGACCTTCACGGGCGAGTCGAGCACGGGCTCGGCCATCATGCGCGCGGTCGCCCCCCGCGTCCGCCCCGTCTCGTTCGAGCTCGGCGGCAAGAACCCCGCGATCGTGTTCGCGGACGCCGACCTCGACGCGGCGATCGCCGGGCTCGCCCGATCGACCTACCTCAACACCGGCCAGGTGTGCCTCTGCACCGAGCGCATCTACGTCGAGCGCGCCGTGTTCGACGACATCGCCAACGGCCTCGCCGCCCACGCCAGGCGCCTACGGCTCGGCCGCCCCGAGGATCCCGCGACCACGACCGGCCCGCTCATCTCGGCCGCGCACCGCGACAAGGTGCTCTCGTACTACGACCTCGCGATCCGCGAGGGTGCCGAACTGCTGGCCGGCGGAGGCGTCCCCACGCTCGGCGACGGCCTCGATGCAGGCTCGTGGATCGAGCCGACGCTCTGGACCGGCCTCGACAACGCGAACCGCACGGTGCGCGAGGAGATCTTCGGGCCGGCCGCGGTCGTCATCCCCTTCGACACCGAGGAGGAAGCCATCGCGCTCGCCAACGACACCGACTACGGACTCGCCGCGGTCACCTGGACCACCGACCTCGCGCGCGGCCACCGGGTCGCCCAGCGCCTGCGTGTCGGCATGTCGTGGGTGAACACCTGGTACCTGCGCGACCTCCGCAGCCCGTTCGGCGGCGTGGGGCTCTCCGGCATCGGCCGCGAGGGCGGCCTGCACTCGCTCGCGTTCTACACCGAGCCGACGAACGTGTGCGTGCAGCTGTGAGCGCGACGACGACCCCGAGGCGCGGCCAGACCGCCGCCGCCGTCGATGCGGTGCACGCCGCCGAAACGCTCCTCCGCGCCGCCGCGTGCGCCCGGATCCCCTGCGCGCCGGTCCGCGACCTCATCGGCGACGACGACCAGGAGACGGCCTACGCGGTCCAGTCCCTCGGCATCGCCCGCCGGGTCGCCGAGGGCGCCAGCATCGTGGGCCGGAAGATCGGCCTGACCTCGCCCGCCGTCCAGGCGCAGTTCGGCGTCGCCACGCCCGACTACGGGGTGCTCCTCGACGACATGGTCGCCGACGACCGCGAACCGCTCGACCTCGGCCGGTTCCTCCAGCCGCGCGTCGAGGCCGAGGTGGCGTTCGTCCTCGGGCGCGACCTCGACTCGCCGACCACGCACGTCGCCGACGTGATCCGGTCCACCGAGTTCGTGCTTCCGGCGATCGAGGTCGTCGACTCGCGGATCGCGGGGTGGGACATCCGCATCACCGACACGATCGCCGACAACGCCTCGAGCGGTGCGGTCGTGCTCGGGACGACCCCGCGGCGCCTCGACGGGCTCGACCTCGCCGGCGTCGGCATGCGCCTCGACCACGCCGGCGGGCCGGTCTCGACGGGCGCCGGCTCGGCGTGCCTCGGCAGCCCGGTCATCGCCGTGGCCTGGCTCGCACGGGCGGTCGCCCGGCACGGCCGCCCGCTCCGCGCGGGCGAGGTCGTCCTGTCGGGTGCGCTCGGCCCGATGGTCGACGCGACCCCGGGGGTCTTCCACGCGCGGCTCGACGGGCTCGGCGAGGTCCGCACGGAGTTCACCGGGCACGCGGCGACGGCCGCCGCCGCAACGACAGGAGCAGCAGCATGACGACGGCGGTCGCGATCATCGGCTCGGGCAACATCGGCACCGACCTCATGATCAAGGTGAAGCGACTCTCGGAGACCCTCCGCGTGGTCGCCATGGCGGGCATCGATCCGGATTCGGACGGTCTCGCGCGAGCACGCCGCCTCGGCGTCGCGACGACCCACGAAGGCGTCGACGGGCTCGTCCGCCTGCCGGAGTTCGCCGATGTCGAGCTCGTCTTCGACGCGACCTCCGCCGCAGCGCACGCGCGCAACGACGCCGTGGTCCGCGATCGCGGACGGCTCGTGGTCGACCTCACGCCGGCCGCGATCGGCCCGTACGTGGTGCCGGTCGTGAACCTCGGCGAGCACCTCCACGCGACGAACGTCAACATGGTCACGTGCGGCGGCCAGGCGACGGTCCCGATGGTCGCCGCCGTCTCGCGGGTCGCCCCGGTCGCCTACGCCGAGATCGTCGCGTCGATCGCCTCGAGGTCGGCGGGCCCGGGGACCCGGGCCAACATCGACGAGTTCACGCAGACCACCGCGCGGGCGATCGAGGCGATCGGGGGCGCGGAGCGCGGCAAGGCGATCATCGTCCTGAACCCCGCCGACCCGCCGCTCATCATGCGCGACACCGTCTACTGCCTCGTCGCCGACGAGGTCGACGAGCCCGCGGTGCGGCGCTCGGTCGAGGCGATGGTCGCGGACGTGCAGGACTACGTCGGCGGCTACCGGCTGAAGCAGGACGTGCAGTTCGACCCGGTCGACGAGCCGTACGTCCCCGCCCTCGGGCGGGGGTTCCGGGGAACCCGGATCACGATCATGCTCGAGGTGGCGGGCGCGGGCCACTACCTCCCCGAGTACGCGGGGAACCTCGACATCATGACCTCGGCGGCACTGCGCACCGCCGAGCGCCTCATCGCCGAGCGGACGGGGGTGCCGGCATGACCGGGACGACACCGCGGGTGTACCTCCAGGACGTCACCCTGCGCGACGGCATGCACGCCATCGCGCACCGCTACACGGTCGACGAGGTGCGCGCGATCGCGTCGGCGCTGGAGGCGGCCGGCGTCGACGCGATCGAGGTCGCGCACGGCGACGGGCTCGGCGGCTCGAGCGTCGCGTACGGGCATGGCGCCCGCACAGACGAGCAGTGGATCGAGGCCGCAGCTTCAGTGCTGCGGCGAGCGCGGCTGACCACGCTGATCCTCCCCGGCATCGGCACGATCGACGACCTCGCGCGGGCGCGCGACCTCGGCGTGACCAGCGTGCGCGTGGCGACCCACTGCACCGAGGCGGACGTCGCCGCGCAGCACATCGGCTGGGCCAAGGACCAGGGCATGGATGTCTCGGGGTTCCTGATGATGAGCCACCTCAACGATCCGCGCGGTCTCGCCGAGCAGGCGCGGCTCATGGAGTCGTTCGGCGCGGACTGCGTCTACGTCACGGACTCGGGCGGACGCCTCACGATGCGCGACGTCGCCGATCGCATCGATGCGTACCGCGAGGTGCTGGACCCCGCGACCGAGATCGGAATCCACGCGCACGAGAACCTGTCGCTGAGCGTGGCGAACAGCGTCACCGCGGTCGAGCACGGCGCGACCCGGGTCGACGCCTCGCTCGCGGGCCAGGGCGCCGGTGCCGGCAACTGCCCGATCGAGGCGTTCGTGGCGGTCGCCGACCTCCTCGGCTGGTCGCACGGCGGCGACCTCTTCGCCCTGCAGGATGCTGCAGAAGACCTGGTCCGCCCGCTCCAGCGCCGCCCAGTGCGCGTGGACCGCGAGACGCTCACGCTCGGCTACGCCGGCGTGTATTCGAGCTTCCTGCTGCACGCCGAACGTGCAGCGGAACGCCACGGCCTCGATGCCCGCGACATCCTCGTCGAGCTCGGCCGGCGTCGCATGATCGGCGGCCAGGAGGACATGATCGTCGACGTCGCGCTCGACCTCGTCGCCGCGCGCGACGCCTTCGACGGAGCCGAGGAGGGCGTCGCATGAGCACGAACGCCGCCGCCGTGGCATCCGTCGACCCCTCGACCGACCCGGCCGGGATCGAGGACCTCGCCCGCGCACTCGACCGTGCGGAGCGGCGCCGCACGCCCGTCGCCCAGTTCTCGGCCGATCGACCGCTCGACCTCGACACCGCCTACGCCGTCCAACGGTCGCTCATCGCCCGCCGAACGGCCCGCGGCGAGCGAGTCGTCGGCCTGAAGCTCGGGTTCACGAGCCGAGAGAAGGCGCGGCAGATGGGCGTCGACGACGTCATCATCGGTGCGCTCACCGATGCGATGCGCATCGACGACGGATGCCGCGTCCCGGACGACCGCGGCATCCACCCGCGCGTCGAACCCGAGGTCGCCTTCCTGCTCGGGCCGACCTTCGCCGACCCGGGCGCCGATCCGTCCACCGCGATCGTCGCGGTGGCCCCGGCGCTCGAGATCATCGACTCGCGGTACCGCGACTTCCGGTTCGACCTCGGCGACGTGGTCGCCGACGACGCGTCGGCCTCGGCGTTCGCCATCGGGCCCTGGCGTGCCGCCGACGAGGCCGGTCCGCTGGAGAACCGGGCGGTCGTCCTGGAGATCGACGGTCGCGCCGTGGCGACCGGATCCACCGCGGCGATCCTCGGCGACCCGGTGCGCGCCGTCGCCGCCGCGCGGCGGCTCGCCCGCGACCACGGCCTCGAGCTCCGGGGCGGCATGGTGCTCCTCGCGGGCGCGGCCACCGCGGCGGTGCCCATGCCCGCGAACGGCAGCGTCGCCGCCGAGGTGAGCGGACTCGGGCGCGTCGTCGTCCACGTCGGCGAGGAGGAGCCGCGATGACCGTCGAGGCGATCACCGTGCGCGGCGGAGCGACGCCGCGCGGCCGCTTCCCGCACGCCAGGCGCGCCGGCGAGTTCGTGTTCGTCTCGGGCACGAGCAGCCGTCGCCCCGACAACACCATCGCGGGGGCCGAAGCCGACGAGTTCGGCGCGACCCGGCTCGACATCGCCGTCCAGACCCGCGCGGTCCTCGAGAACATCCGAGCCATCCTCGCCGAGGCCGGCTGCACGCTCGACGATCTCGTCCAGGCGACTGCCTACCTCGTCGATATGAACGACTTCGCGGGGTACAACGCCGTCTGGGCGGAGTACTTCGACGAGACGGGCCCGGCCCGCACCACGGTCGCGGTGCATGCGCTCCCGCACCCGCACCTGCGGATCGAGATCCAGGCCGTCGCCCTCGCCCGGAACCCCATCAGCTCCACCACCAGAACCAGCACCACCATCGAGGAGGAACCGTGACCACCATCCCGCCCGTCATCGACTTCGCCGCCTGGATCCGCGAGCACGAGCACCTGCTGAAGCCGCCGGTGAACAACAAGCAGGCCTGGGAGCCGATCGGCGACTTCATCGTGCAGGTCGTCGGCGGCCCGAACCAGCGCACCGACTACCACTTCGACCCCTACGAGGAGTGGTTCTACCAGTACCGCGGGAACATGCACGTCAACGTCATGACCGAGGACGGCCCGCAGCGGATCGACATCCGCGAGGGCGAGATGTGGCTGCTGCCCGGCAACGTCTACCACTCCCCGCAGCGCCCGGAGGCCGGATCGATCGGCATCGTGATCGAGCGCATCCGCGAGGAGGGCACCCTCGAGAAGTTCGCCTGGTTCTGCCCGAACTGCGACACGAAGGTGCACGAGGTCGAGCTGCAGGTACGCGACATCGTCGAGGACCTCCCCCCGGTGTTCCGCGACTTCTACGAGAGCGAAGAGGGCCGCACCTGCCCGAAGTGCGGCGCCGTCCACCCAGGCAAGGGCTGACCGGGTGGGCTCGATCGACGTCCACACGCACTTCGTGCCGAGGAGCTGGCCCGACCTGAACGATCAGGTCGGGCCGGGCACCTGGCCGACGCTGCGCGTGGACTCCGAGCGGGAGGCGATGATCCTCGTCGGCGGGGCCGAGTTCCGGCGGATCGATGAGAGCTGCTGGGACGCCCGCGCCCGGCTCGAGGACATGGATCGGGACGGGGTCGACATCCAGGTCGTCTCGCCGACCCCCGTGTTCTTCTCCTACGACCAGCCCGGCGACCGAGCGGCCCGCGTCGCCCGCATCTTCAACGACCTCGCGCTCGAGGTCTGCGCGCCGGCGCCCGACCGGTTGATCCCGTTCGCCCAGGTGCCCCTTCAAGACACGGATGCCGCGTGCGAGGAGATCGATCGCGCGATCGCGTCGGGCCACCGCGGCGTCGAGATCGGCAATCACGTCGGCGACCGCGACCTCGACGACGAGGGCATCGTCACCGTCCTGCAGCACTGTGCGGCAACCGGGGTCCCGGTGTTCGTGCACCCGTGGGACATGCCCGGTTCGCCGAGGCTCGAACGGTGGATGGCGCGCTGGCTCACCGGCATGCCGGCCGAGACGCACCTGTCGATCATCGCGATGATCCTCGGCGGGGTGTTCGACCGCGTCCCGCCCTCGCTGCGGATCGCGTTCGCGCACGGCGGCGGCTCGTTCGCGTTCTGGCTCGGCCGGTTCGAGAACGCGTGGCACCAGCGGCCCGACCTCATCGGCGTCAGCGACCTGCCGCCCTCCTCGTACCTCGATCGCTTCAGCGTCGACTCCGTCGTCTTCGACCCGGCCGCGCTCCACCTGCTCGTCGACACGCTCGGCGCGTCGCAGGTGATGCTCGGCAGCGACTACCCGTACCCGCTCGGCGAGCGGCCGGTCGGCAGCGTCGTCGAGCGTTCCGAACGGCTCGACGACGACCAGCGGGCCGCGATCCTGCACGAGAACGCCCGGCGCTTCCTGGCGCTCACCCCGACCACGACCCGAGAGGCGGTCCCATCATGATCAAGCTGAGCGATGCGGCATCCGACCTGGCATCCGACCGGCGAACGCTCGACCGCGCGACCTGCGAGGGCCTCGACGCCGCCGACCCCCTGGCGTCCTTCCGGGATCGCTTCGACCTGCCGGACGGCGTCGTCTACCTCGACGGCAACTCGCTCGGCGCCCTCCCCCGGGCGACCCGGGCGCACGTGGACCGGGTCATCGCCGAGGAGTGGGGCGTCGGACTCATCCGGAGCTGGAACGACGCCGGGTGGTTCGCGAAGCCGCAGGCCGTCGGCGATCGCATCGCCCCGCTGATCGGCGCGGCGCGTGGCGAGGTCGTGCTCGGGGATTCGACCTCGGCGAGCCTCTTCCAGGTGGTCGCCGCGGCGGCCCGGCTCCGTCCGGAGCGGCGCGTCATCGTGGCCGAGCGGAGCAGCTTCCCGACCGACCTGTACGTGATCGAGAGCGTCCAGGAGGCCGTCGGCGGTGCCGAGCCGCTCGATCGGAGGCTCGTGCACGACGATGGCCCGACGCTCGACGACGTGCTCGACGACGACGTCGCGGTGGTCGTGCTCACGCACGTCGACTACCGCACCGGCCGGATGCACGACCTCGCCGAGGTGACCGCCCGCGTGCACGCGGCGGGCGCGATCATGGTGTGGGACCTCTGCCACAGCGTCGGGGCCGTGCCCGTCGACCTGGGTTCGGCCGGTGCGGACTTCGCGGTCGGGTGCACGTACAAGTACCTGAACGGCGGCCCGGGTTCGCCGTCGTTCATGTGGGCGGCGTCACGCCACCACGACGGCGCCCGGCCCGCGCTCACGGGCTGGCACGGCCACGCCAGGCCGTTCGACTTCGAGGTCGGCTACGAACCGGTCCCGGGGATCGGCCGGTTCCGGGTCGGGACGCCCCAGCTGCTCTCGCTCTCGGCGCTCGAGGCGAGCCTCGACATCTGGGACGACGTCGACATGGCGCTGGTGCGCGAGAAGAGCCTCCGGCTCACCGAGCTGTTCGTCTCGCTCGTCGACCGGCGACTCGCGCACTGGGACGTCGAGGTCGTCACGCCTCGTCGCTCCTCGCTCCGCGGAAGCCAGGTGGCCCTCCGCCACGAGGACGGCTACGCGGTCATGCAGGCGCTCATCGAGCGCGGCGTGATCGGCGACTTCCGTGCGCCGGACCTCATGCGATTCGGCTTCACGCCGCTGTACGTGTCGCACGCCGACGTGTGGGATGCCGTCGACGTGCTCCACGACGTGCTGTCGAGCGAGGTGTGGCGCGACCCGCGTTTCGCGCACCGCGGCGCCGTCACCTGAGGCGGCTCCGATCCACCGGGTTGTACACTCGGCGCTGAATGTTCGACTCGTCGTACATTCCGAACCGAGGCGAGGAGCACCCGATGAAGCCCACCGTGCGCACGCTGCTCGGCCGCGACGACCTCGCGCTCACGCTGCTCACCGACGAGGCCTCGCTCCCCGGCGCCGCGCTCGACGCCCCGGTGCCGTGGGTCCACAGCTCCGACCTGGAGGACCCGGCGCCGTTCATCGAGCCCGGCCAAGTGCTGCTCACGACCGGCACGCAGTTCGGCGCCGATTCCGGCACCGACGACCCGGCCGGCTTCGACGCGTACGTCGGCCGCCTGGCTGGCGCCGGGATCTCGGCGCTCGGCTTCGGCACCGAGGTGGTCCGCGCCGGCACGCCCGCGCTCCTCGTCGAGGCGTGCGCGACGCACGGCGTGCCGCTCTTCGAGGTCCCGTATCGCACGCCGTTCATCCGCGTGGCCCGCACGATCGCCGAGCTCAACGCGGCCGACGCGAATGCGCGCCAGGCCTGGGCGCTCCAGGCGCAGCGCGCGATCTCCCTCGCCGCGCTCCGCCCCGACGGCCTCGGCGCGACCCTCACCGAGCTGAGCAACCGGCTGGGCACCTGGGTCGGGCTGGTGGATGCCGCGGGCGCCCTCGACCGCGAGGCCCCCGTCGGCGGACTCGGCCAGCCCGCACTCGGCGAGGTCGTCGGCGAGGCGCGCTCGATGCTCCGCCGCGGCCAGCGCGCGAGCCGCACGCTCGAGGCCGGCGCCTCGGTCGGCACTCCGCAGCGGATGACCCTGCAGACGCTCGGCGCCGGCGGCGCGCTGCGCGGCGTGCTCGCCATCGGCGACTCCCCGGAGCTCGACCAGGCGGGTCGCGAGGTCGTGACCGCGGTCATCGCGCTCGCCGGCCTCGCGCTCGAGCAGAACCGGGACCTCGATCGGGCGCGCGGGCACCTGCGTTCGGGCCTGCTGCGCTCGATGCTCGCCGGCGACGTGGAGCTCGCGTCCGAGGTCTCCGCGGAGATGTGGGGCCCGCTGCCCGCCGACCCGGTGCGCGTCGCGGTCGCCGACCTGCCCCCCGAGCATCCCGACCGCCTCACGGAGTTCCTCGAGCTCCGCGTCGACGACCGCGACGGTCGCCTCTTCTTCGGTCGCGACGGCGAGTCGGTGGTCGTCGTCTGCGAAGACGCCGACCGCGACGTCGCCGACGAGCTCGCCGGCGAGTTCGACGTGCCCGTCGGCGTCTCCGACGCGGCATCCGTCACCGAGCTCGCCCGGCTGCACGAACAGGCGCTGCGCGCCGTCGAGCGCGCCCGCGAGACCTCTCCCGGCGTCGTCTGGTTCGACGACATCAGCCGCCAGGGCGTGCTCGCGTTCCTCGCGCGCACCGACGCGCGCGCGGTCGCCCGTGCGACGCTCGAGCCGCTCATCGAGTACGACCGCGAGCAGGGCACGACGCTTCTCGAGACCACGCGCACCTGGCTCGAGCACGGCGGCCAGTTCGACGCGACCGCGCAGGAGCTCGGCGTGCACCGGCACACCGTGCGCAGCCGGATCGCGCTCGCCGAGAAGCTCCTCGGCCGCGACCTCTCGGGCTTCCACGCGCGCGCCGACCTGTGGGCGGCGCTCCTCGCGACGGAGTGACGCCGGGGCTCGGCCCGGATCCCGTGGCGCCGCGTCTCCCCTGGGTCATGAGACGGTCATGCGGTCGCGGATGCGGCACCCGCGCGGACAGATTCGTCGGGCGAGTCATCCGCAACACCGACAGGATCAGGACTGGGGGCCGGCAGGTCCATCGACTCGGCAGCCCGCTGATCGACCGGCCATCAGACAGGGCCGGGTGGAATGTCGTCACTACTGGCGGGTGCTGGGGTGACATGCACCCGCCAATGCTGACGACAACTCCGCCGCGCGGCCCTCGCTCAGGGATCCTCCCTGGATCGTGACCGGTTCTGTTCGACTCGACCACGACGAGCGAGCCGAGGGGCGTGACGGTCGACGGATCCCGTCATCACTGGCTCTTGCGGCTTCTGACCCACATCGTCAGGGCGACGATCGCAGCCGCCAGGACGGCGGCGCCTCCGAAGGCGAGGGTGTTCCACACGGTGAAGGAGTCCACTCGCCGAGGTTCTCATGCGGGTGAGCACGAGCGCAACGCTTCGCCGCGAATGGCTCGCTGGGGATCGACCTCGCGGAGGTGGGAGAAAGGTGGCAGCGGCACATCAACGCACTCGCGCGATCGTCCGATCCGCCTGAACGGGCGCCGTGCTGGGTCGGGCTCATCTCGGCCGCAGACTCTCGATCGTCGCCTCCATATGCGCGACGGGCCGCGGTCGGGGAAGACCGGCGCTGCGGGCCGGAGGCCCTACCGGCCGCGCGGGCCTCGGCGTACCCTGACGGGAGGATGAGGAGGTTCGCGATGCAGGCGACGGTCGGTGACCGGCTGGTCATCCACGGCAAGCAGGTGGGCAGCGCCGAGAAGCACGGCGAGGTCCTCGAGGTGCGCGGGTCCGACGGTGGTCCGCCCTACCTCGTGCGCTTCGACGACGGGCACGAGGCGCTGCTCTATCCGGGAGCCGACTGCGAGCTCGAGCACGCGCACTGACCCCCAGCCGCCGGTGCGACGTCGGCGGCTGCGCGAGGTCCGGGCGACGGATGCCTCGCGATAGCGTGGAGGTCATGTTCCACTCGTACGCGGCGATCGGCGACAGCTTCACCGAGGGCGTCGGCGACGAACTGCCCGACGGCGTCTCCCGGGGCTGGGCCGACTTCGTCGCGCTCGGACTCGCGAAGGCCGCCGCGCCCGAGCCCGTGCGCTACGCCAACCTCGCGATCCGGGGCCGCAAACTCGGGCCGATCATCGACGAGCAGCTCGAGGCGGCCATCGCGCTCGGGCCCGAGGTCATCAGCTTCAACGGCGGCGGCAACGACATGCTGCGCCCGCGCATGCCCGAGGAGATGGTGGCGAACCGCTTCCGGCAGGCGATCCACCGCATCCGCGACAACGGCATCCACGTGCTCATGCTGAGCGGCGCGAACCCGACCGACCACCTTCCGCTCGGCCGCGTCTTCGACGCGCGCGGCGCGCGCCTCACGGTCGCGCTGCAGGACCTGGCGCAGCTCGACGGGGTGACGTTCGTCGACAACTTCAGCGACCGGTCGCTCCGTGACATCCGCTATTGGTCGGCCGACCAGCTGCACCTCAACTCGCTCGGGCACGCGAAGGTCGCCTCGAACGTGCTCACCGCGCTCGGCGTGCCCGTGCCCGAGGAGTGGGGCGTGGCCGAGGTCGCCGCCGCCCCGGCCGGGAAGAAGAGCCGCAACACCGCGACGTACTACCGCGAGTACGTGCTGCCGTGGATCGGCCGGCGCCTGACCGGCCGCTCGTCGGGCGACGGCCGCACGGCGAAGCGCCCGGCGCTGGAGCCCGTCGCGCTCGACGCCTGACGCCCACGCTCGCCCGCGCGCGGCAGCGCAGCGCAGCGCAGTCAGTCGGCGAGCACGCCCTGCACGAACGCACGCGTGCGTCGCGCGAGGCCGTCGATGCGCGCCCACGCGTGCGAGCCGCTGCGCACCTCGGCGGGAGCGAGCGGCGCGTGCAGCCGCACGTTCTCCTGGCACGACAGGTCGCTGCAGACGTAGGTGCCGACGGTGCTGCCGTTCCGGCCGGCCTCGCCCGCACGGCGGGCCGAGAACATGGTGACCTGGTTCGCGGGCTGCTGCGTGTGGCACAGGTTGCACATGCCGGCGCGGAAGCGCGATGCCGGCGGGTCGGCCGCCCGGAGCACGATCCCGACGGGCTCGTCGTCGATGAGCGTGACGAGGTAGCCACGTCGGCCGGCCTTGCGGTCACGCCAGGCGAGCGCGTCGACGTGCTCCCAGTCGACCAGCAGGTACTCCAGCGGCAGTTCGAGCTCCTCGAGTTCCCGATCGGTCGCGTTCACGAACGACGACCGGAGTTCGTCTTCGCTGAGCGGACGCATCCGACCCCCCTTCGACCCGAACCAGTGTAGGCGCGACGACGGATGCCGCGGACGCCGCGAGCGCGAATGAGAATCCGAGCCGTGCCGCACGTCCGGGCGCTGTGCGGTGGATTCTCATGCACCGGCAGAGCGCGGTCTGCTGGGCTCGCCGCCCGCTCAGGCGCGGGCGTCGTCGGCGCGGACTCAGGCGAAGCTCGGGCGCGGGCGGTCGTCGGTACGCGGACACCATCCCGCGGGCGTCCGGTCGTACGCGAAGGCGGGGCCGTCGGCCACGAGTCGCGCGAGCGCGTCGAGGAATCGGTCGACGTCGTCCGCCGACGACCCCGCGCCGAGGCTCACCCGCAAGCCGTTCGCCCGGGTCGCGAGCCGGTCGAAGAACGGGTGCGCGCAGAACCGACCGGCCCGCACCGAGATCCCGTGCTCCGCGGCGAGCGCGGCGGCGACGAGCCCCACCGATCCGCGCTCGAGCTCGAGGGTCGCGATCCCGAGCCGGTCGTCGAGGTCGGCGAAGCCGCGCAGCACGCGCACCCCGGGCACCGCGGCGAGGCCCTCGTGCAGGCGCGCGGCGAGCGCGTCCTCGTGCGCGCGTCGCGCGTCGTCGCCGAGCCGCTCGAGCTCGACGAGGGCGCGCGCGAGCGCGGCCACGCCGACCACGTTCGGCGTGCCCGCCTCGTGCCGCTCGGGCCCCGTCTTCCAGTCGGCGCGGTCGAGGGTGACCGCCTCGACCGCCCCGCCGCCGGCGAGGTGCGCGGGCGCCGCGTCGAGCCAGTCGGCACGGCCGACGAGCGCACCGGCGCCGAACGGCGCGTACGCCTTGTGCCCCGAGAAGGCGAGGAAGTCGATGCCGGATGCCTCGAGGTCGACCCGTCGGTGCGGCAGGAGCTGCGCGGCATCCACCGCCAGGCGCGCGCCGTGCGCGTGCGCGAGGTCGGCGAGGACGTCGAGCGGAAGCACCTCGCCCGTGAGGTTCGACGCCCCGGTCACCGACAGCAGCGCCGCGGGCCGGCGCGCGAGCTCCGTCGCGAGCGCGTCGAGCGTCGCCGCGAAGGTGGGGCGCGCGACCACGACGCGGCGCCCGCCGCGCTCCCACGGCAGCAGGTTGGCGTGGTGCTCGATGTCGAGCACCACGGTCTCGCCGGGCACGGCGCCGGCGAGGAGGTTCAGGGCGTCGGTGGTGTTGCGCGTGAACACGACGTGGTCGTCGAGCCGCGCGCCGACGTGGCGCGCGACGCTCACGCGCGCGTCCTCGAGCAGGGCCGTCGACGCCTGCGACGCGTAGCCCGTCCCGCGGTGCACGCTCGCGTAGTACGGCAGCACGGCGGCGACATGCGCCGCCACCGACGAGAGAGAAGGGGCGGATGCCGCGACGTCGAGGTTCACGTGCCGGACTCGGCCACCACCGAGCACCGGCACCTCGAGCCCGGCGTCGACGAGCTCGGCGAGCGGGCCGGGGCCGCCGGCCGCTCCAGACCCCGCACCGCGGGCGGAACCGGGCGCGCCCGACGCGGCGGGTGCGGCAGCGGGCACGGTGCTCGCGGTGCTGGTCATGACGCCTCCTGGCTGGCGGGTGCGTCGAGGCTACGGAAGCCCGCCACGGCGCCTCAACGGCGGCCCGTCACCGTGCGTCACGACGCGACACGCGGCGCAACACGGGCGCGGTGTCGAGCGCCGCGGAGGGTGTGCTCGCGCGGTCGTACGATTGACCCAGCCGGCGCGCTCGCGCCATCCGCCCACCCCGAACCGGAGCACCCCACGACGTGACGACGAACGAGCCCGACCAGCCCCGCGACGACCGCACCCCGATCGAGGGCGACGCCTTCCACCGGCGCGTGCCCGACGGTCGAGGGCTGCAGCTCAGCGGGGTCCCCGAGCTCGTCCTCGTGGAACCCGACGCCGAGCATGCGCGGTTCGACCGCGACGACCTCGTCGTGCGCCGCGGGCAGTTCGCGCTCCGGAACGGGCACGCGACGCCGCACGAGTCGATGGTCGAGGACCTGCTGGCCGTGGCATCCGCCCTCGACGACGACCGCATCGACTACCTGCTCGTGCGCCGCGACGGCGGACGCCCGGTGGTCGCGGTCGACCGGGCCGAGCGCAAGCGGGTCGTCCGGGCGCTCGCGACGGCGTTCGCGAACGAGCCGTTCTACTCGGCCACGCTCGTGCCCGAGACGGCGGCCGACGCCCCCGACGTGCTCGTCGCCGACGGCGAGCTGTCGACGAAGCGCAAGCCGCTCGCCGTGCGCCTCTACCGCCCCCGGATCGAGCCGGTCGGCCGCCTGCGCTACGGCGCGGAGTCCGCGGTCCAGCTCGAGTTCTGGCGCTTCGGCGACGACGTCATCGAGGCGCCGATCGAGAACGCGCTCATGCGCCGCACCCTCCCGCGCGGCGAGGCCGTTGAGGAGACGGTCCACCTGCACGGCCGCGACTGGCGCACGCTCGAGCACATGTGGCAGCCCCTCGCGAGCGACGTCGACTTCGAGATCGACATGGTGTTCTCGTGGGTCGACGGTTCCGACGTCGAGTTCCTCCGCGAGCGAGCGCGCCGCATGCAGACCTACGTGGTCGGCGAGGGCGACGACTCCGAGGCCCGCTACCGGCAGATCGACGAGCTGAAGTACGCGCTGCGCTCGGTGTACCTGTTCGCGCCGTGGGTGCGCCGCATCTTCATCTGCACCGACTCGCGCCCGCCCGCGTGGCTCGCGAAGCACCCGAAGGTCACGGTCGTGCGGGCGGAGGACATGTTCGCCGACACCACGGTGCTGCCGACGTACAACTCGCACGCGGTCGAGAGCCAGTTGCACCGCATCCCGGGCATCGCCGAGCACTTCCTCTACTCGAACGACGACATGTTCTTCGGGCGGCCGGTCTCGCCCGACCTGTTCTTCTCACCGGGCGGCGTGACGAAGTTCGTCGAGGCGGGCACGCGCATCGGCCTCGGCGAGTCCGACCCGAGCCGGTCGGGCTTCGAGAACGCGGCGCGCGTGAACCGCGCCCTGCTGCACGAGCGGTTCGGCAAGGTCACCACACGCCACCTCGAGCACTGCGCCGCACCGCTCCGCCGGAGCGTGATGGCCGAGCTCGAGGCGACCTTCCCCGACGAGTTCCGCCGCACCGCGGCGAGCCGCTTCCGCTCGGCGACCGACATCTCGGTCACGAACTCGCTGTACCACTACTTCGCACTGCTCACGGGCCGCGCGGTCGTCCAGACCGACGCGAAGGTCAAGTACATCGAGACCACGCTGCAGCGCGCCCTGCCGGCGATGAAGCGCCTGCTGAAGCGCCGCGACATGGACATGTTCTGCCTGAACGACGGCAGCTTCCCCGAGATCTCGGTCGAGGAGCGCACCGAGGCCGTCATCGACTTCCTCGAGCGGTACTTCCCGTTCGCGGCGCCGTGGGAGAAGCCCGAGACGGATGCCGCGTCGCGGGCGAGCGCGACGGACGACCGGCCGAGCCTCACGGCCTGACGAGCAGCGCCGCGGCGCCGCCTACGGCCGGGACGCGACCGTGGTCGGCGGCGCGAGCAGGGAGGCCGGCTCGACGACAGACGCGGTCTGCGACGACGCCCGCGCCGCGGCATCCGGGATCACGATGCCGTCGGCCGCGAGGCGGCGGGCCGACTCGTCGGCGTCGATGAAGTCGAGCGGCGCGTGGTCGCCGAGCGGCACGACCGAGTGCAGCACGGTCGACGGGTACACGTGCACGAGGTTGAAGGCGCGCGCGCCGTCCCATCCGCGGGTTCCGCCCGTGGGCACCGTGAGGTCCTGGGTATAGCAGCTCGCCGAGGCGACCGACACCGGGACGCCCGCGAACGTCGCGGCCGACGAGTAGTGCAGGTGACCGGCGATGATCGAGCGGATGTCGCTGCCCGCGACGACCTCGGCGAGCGCGGCCTGGTCGCGCAGCTCGACCGAGACGGCGAGGTCGAGCACGCTCGGCACGGGCGGGTGGTGCATCGCGAGGATCGTGCCGTGCGGTGCGGGGATCGCGAGCTCCTCGGCGAGCCAGTCGAGCTGCTCGCCCGTAACCTCGCCGTGGTGGTGGCCGGGAACGGTCGAGTCGAGCGTGATCACGCGGAGGCCGTTCACGTCGTCGACGCGGTCGACCGGGCGCTGCCCGCCGATGCCGTCGCCGAGCAGTCCGCGACGGAACGCGTCGCGCTCGTCGTGGTTGCCCATGACCCAGATGACGCGCGTGCCGAGCCGGGCGGCGACCGGGTCGACGATGCGCCTGATGAGCTCGTACGCCTCGGGCTCGCCGCGATCGGCGAGGTCGCCCGTGAAGACGATCGCGTCGGGGTGCCCGCCGGACGCCTCGAACTGCTCGAAGAGCTCCTGCAGGTGCCGGTCGGCCGCGACGCGGTCGTAGAGCCGGCCGCCCCCGGCGAGCAGGTGCGTGTCGCTGACGTGCAGGAGGAAGTGCGACGGCCGAGGGTGCTCGGCCTGCCGGGTGCTCACGTGGGCTCCGATCGTTGCGAGGTGCGTCCGGGTGGACACGACGCTAGCGCAGCACACGCGTCCGAACGATCGGTGAAGACGGAGTGTGTCGGAGCTGAACTCGGACGCAGCGCCGCCGCCGGCCGCGCCCGGGCGAGGGCGCGGTCGATCAGTCCTTCGTCTTGTCGGGGCGGTTCGTCGCGCCCGGTGGGTCTGGGCGGCCGTTGCCGGTGGGCTCCTCGGTGGGCTCGACGGGGTCGGTCGTCGGCTCGGGATCGGTGGTCGGGGCGTCCCCGGTCGTGGTGCCGTCGGCCGGCGCGGTCGGCCCGGGCGTCGGCGTGCTCGTCGGCGGCGCGGTCGTCGCGGCCGGGGACCCGGTCACCGGGCTCGGCATCACGAACTCGGACCCGGGCCGCGGGCGCGTGCCGTCCACCACCGATTCGCCGCCCTCGGCGAGCGGGGGCTGCGCGATCATCGCGGCCGTCGCGGCGAACGCCCCGCTCGAGACGACGAGCGCGCCGACGATGAGCACGAGCATCCGGTGCGCGGCCACCCACGGCAGCACCGGTCCGGCACGGAAGCGTGCGATCCACCGCGCGACGACCGTGAGCGCGACGGCCGCGGCGGTACCTGCTGCGGCGACGGCCCGGCTCAGCGGACCGGTCGCGGCGGCGGCAGGGGCCGCGTGACGCCCTCGCCGGCCCTCGCCCGCGCCCGCCCCCGGGTCTTCCATGCCGTCCATCGCCTCGTCCGTCGTTCCGTCGCAGTGCAGCAGCATACCTGCGGAACGGCGGAACTGCCTCCCGAACGGGGGGTCTTGACCTGAGCGGGCGGATGCGGCATCCGCTCGTCGCGATGACCGTCGCGCATGAGAATCCGGTGAACACCGCCGCGCGTGCGCCTGTCGGCCGGATTCTCATGCACGAACCGCCGGGCTCGGGACGAGCGATCAGGCGACCGCCCAGCCGACGAGGACCGCCTCGACGGCGACCTGCGGCACGACGACGACCGGACCGGCGAGGTTCATGAGCAGGTCGGAGTTCGTGCGCCCGAGCGGAAGGAACCCGCGGCTGGCGGCCCGTCGTCCGGTCACCGTCAGCACCGCCCGGCGCGACACCGCGATGAGCGCGTCGGCCGCGTCGCCGCCCGTGCTCCGGACGTCGACCTGGACGTCGGGGGCGAGCTCGTCGACGATCGACTCGGCCCGCTCGAGCGCCCGCTCGTGCACGTCGTCACCGTCCGCCGCGCGGAGGAGCACCAGCGGCTCGTCGAGGCGGCTCGCCTCCTCGATGGCGAACCGGACCGCCTCGTCGCTGTCGGATCCCTCGGAGACGCCCACCGCGACGCCCGAGCGACCGCGCCACGAGGTCACCGGCACGACCGCGCTCGGCGACGCGGCGACCGCGGCGAGCTGCAGGCTCCGCGACCCCATCGCGCGCCCGTGGAAGTACCCGACCTTGTGCGTGCCGACCACGACGAGGTCGGCGTCGCGCGAGGCCTCCGCGAGCGTCAGGATCGGGCTGCCGACCGCGACGATGCCCCGGACGTCGACCTCGGGCGCTGAGCGCCGAGCGACGTCGACCTCGCGTTCCGCGCGCTCCTCGGCGGTCGCGCGGAGTTCGACGAGCGCCGACTCCCCGAGGCTGCCCCATCCGTCGTCGACGACCGTGACCAGCACGAGCGCGTCGCCGGTGCGCTGCGCTCGGCGCGCAGACCACTCGACGGCGGCGCGGCTCGCGACGCTTCCGTCGGCTCCGACCACGATCGTCATGCGTCCAGCATCCGCGTCGACGACCCCCCGTCCGGGGCCTTTGGTCCCTCGCCCGGTCGCGACACGCCGAGTGGTAGATTCGCACCATCCGCCCGGATGGAGGTGGCATGCAGCACCCCGCGCCGCTGTCGTTCCCAGAGGGTCCGCGTGCCGAGTTGGACCGCGCCCTGAGCGAGCTCGTGGAGCGCGCCGGCGAGGTCATGCGTACTCAGGGCCGGTTGCGCGCGCTGCTCAACGCGACGCGCTCCGTGATCGGCGAGATCGAGCTCGACGAGGTGCTGCGGAGCATCGTCGCCTCGGCCGTCGAACTCGTCGACGCCGAGTACGGCGCGCTCGGCGTGCTCGCACCGCAGGGCGGGCTCGAGGAGTTCGTGCACGTCGGGATGCCGGATGACGCGGTCCGGCGGATCGGGCACCTCCCCGAGGGGCGCGGCCTGCTCGGAGCGCTGATCGACCACCCCGACCCGATCCGGCTCGAGACGATCGCCGGCGACCCGCGATCCGTCGGCTTCCCCGAGGGCCATCCCCCGATGGGCTCGTTCCTCGGCGTGCCCGTGCGAGTGCGCGACGAGGTCTTCGGCAACCTCTACCTGACGAACCGGCGCGGCGGCACCTTCAGCGACGAGGACGTCGAGCTCATCTCCGCGCTCGCGACCGCGGCGGGGCTCGCGATCGACAACGCGCGGCGCTACGCGGAGGCGCGCACGCGCGAGGCGTGGGCCGCGGCATCCGCCCAGGTGGTCTCGGCACTGCTGACCTCCTCGGTCGAGGGCTCGGCGGCGCTCCTCGCCGACGAGCTCGTCGACCGCGGCGCCGCCGACCGCGTCGCCATCCTCGTCGGCGACGACCAGACGTCGGTGCGCGTGCTCGAGGTGCGCGGCCGGGACTCCGACGCCTGCCTCGCCGGGACCGTGATCGACGAGGAGCGGACGCTCGCCGCGGTCGTGCTCGAGGGCGGCGAGACACGCGCGACGCCCGGTGGGCGCGTCGACCCGCCCGACGCGCTCGCCCTCCACCACGACGGTTCCTGCGGGCCGGTGCTCTTCACCGCGCTCCGATCTGGCGGGGTCCCCCGCGCGGTGATCGCCGCCGCGCGCCAGCCCGGAGCCCCGCACTTCACGGCCGCCGAGATGCGCATCGCCGAGGACCTCGCCGACCGGGTCTCACTCGCCCGGGAACTCGCGGCGGCACGTGAGGCGCAGCAGCGCGGCCTCCTGCTCGAGGATCGGGCGCGCATCGCGCGCGACCTGCACGACCACGTGGTGCAGCAGCTCTACGGCGCGGGCCTGGATCTCGAGGCCGCGGCGGCGGACTCCCCCGGCGCGGTGGCCGAGCGCCTCGGGTCGGCCGTGGAGGCGATCGACGAGGCGATCGCGCAGGTCCGCACGATCGTGTTCGCGCTCACCCCGCAGGACGGCGGAGCGCCGACGCTGCGGCACCGGGTGCTCGACCTCGCCGGCTCCGCGTCGCGGCACCTGCCGCAGCCCGTGGCCGTCTCGTTCGCCGGGCCCGTCGACCTGCTCTCCGAGGGATTGCTCGCCGACGAGCTCACGGCCTCGGTCCGCGAGCTGCTCTCGAACGCCGTGAAGCACTCGGCCGCGGCATCCGTCACGCTGACCATCATCGCGGCCGACGGTCGCGTCACGGCCGAGGTCGCCGACGACGGGCGCGGGATCGGCGACGCCGTGCGGCGGAGCGGGCTCGAGAACCTGCGGGTCCGCGCCGAGCGGCTCGGCGGCGCCTTCGACCTCGACAGCAGCACCGCCGGCACCCGAGCCCGGTGGACCGCCCCCATCACCCCCGCGGAAGGAGACCCGCACACATGACCCGAGTGTTCCTCGTCGACGACCACGAGATCGTCCGGCGCGGCGTCGCCCAGCTCCTCGATCGCGAGCACGACCTCGAGGTCGTCGGCGAGGCCGGCACGGTCGCGCAGGCGCTCGCCCGGATCGAGGCCACCAGCCCGGATGTCGCCGTCCTCGACATGCGCCTCCCCGACGGCGACGGCATCGACCTCTGCCGCGAGCTGCGGTCGCGGCATCCCGAGCTCGCGTGCCTGATCCTCACCGCCTACGACGACGACCAAGCCGCGATGTCGGCCGTGCTCGCCGGGGCCGCCGGGTACGTGCTGAAGAACGTGCGCGGCACGACCATCGTCGAGGACGTGCGGAAGGTGGCATCCGGCCGCTCGCTCATCGACCGCTCGATCGCCGCGCGAGTGTCGCAGCAGGCCAAGGCCGACGAGCACGACGACCCGCGCTTCAGTGCGCTGAACCTCCGCGAGCGGCAGGTCCTCGCGCTCATCGCCGACGGCCTCACGAACCGGCAGATCGGCGAGCAACTGGGCCTCGCGGAGAAGACCGTGAAGAACTACGTCTCGGGGCTGCTCTCGAAGCTCGGCTTCGAGCGTCGCACGCAGGCCGCGATCTACCAGATGGAGCGGCGCGCGCACGGCGAGCCCTGACGCGTCGAGCGACGGGCGCGCGGGACGGGCCCGGGGCGTGCGCCCCGGGCCCGTCCGCGTGGTGCGGTGACTCCTTAGAAGTCGAAGTCGCCGATGTTGTCGGCGTCGAAGACGTAGGGGTCGCCGAGCAGCAC
>NZ_WMLB01000007.1 GCF_009709675.1 Agromyces bracchium
GCGGAGCGCGAGTACGTCCGGCCCGCGCCGTGCGGCGAGGAGTTCAGCGACATCCGATCACCCAGGCCCTCGACCACGTACGACGCCGTGCCCATCGAACCCGGGATCAGGCCCGGCCGGCCCACATCGGCCTGGATCGCACCCTTGCGCGACACCCACACCCGCTTGCCGAAGTGCCTTGCTCGGCAGCCATCGCGGGACCGATCGCTGCGACGCGCGACTTCGAAAAAGCCATCGTGGAATCCGCCTGTACTCCGGATCGCCCTGCGAGCCATTACGCAGGACACGGCTGCTGACTGTCCGAGGTAGTCGACGTTCGCGTGCGGCCACAACGAGCGGACACGTATGCGGTGAGTACGCTCGTGGTTGTGAGCGCCGACGGAGTACGAGACCCACTCTCCGCGTCCTTCCCTTTTCTCAGTGCGGAGTATGCATCCATCCGCGCTCCTCGGCGGCCGGTGAACGTCTTCCGGCTTTCCGGCTTTCCGCGGTGGGAGACCGTTTCGTCTCGCGTGCTCGGGTATTTTCTCGATCCGCGCGAGCGGCATCGCTTGGGATCAATGTGCGTGGACGCGCTTCTTCGAGCGATCGAGGCTCAGCACGCCAGTTGCCTCGGCGGGGATGAGCCCCTCGATGCTTCGACCCTGCTCGGCTCCACGGGATGGACCGTTGACCTGGAAGCCGGCACCGCCGACGGCAAGAGGATCGACATTCTCCTCACCAATGACGAATTGAGTGCGGCGATCATCGTGGAGAACAAGCTCGATGCAGACGTGTACAACCCGTTCGCTTCGTACGCGCGATATGCGATGAGTTCGTACCGAACCGTGCTGTCGATCGTATTGGCCCCCACGCACCGGTCGCTTGCGGCTCTCGATCGCGGAAGCGAATGGGTGTCGGCCACAATCGTCTACGACGACGTGTTCGACCGAATAGACCGTTTCGTAGCAGCCGAGCGCGGAGATGAGCGAAGTCTCGATCTGCTCGAACAGTTCATCGAGAACACCAGTGAGAGGGCGCAGCGGGTGGACGCCAACACGGAAGCCGAGACCTTGGAGGCGTTCTGGTCAGCAACGGTCGGCCCGGACAAACACTTCGGAGAGTTCTTCGAAGCCCTGGTCCGCGTGAACGGCATTCTCAGCGCCCGGGCCCAGACGCTGTTCACGTTGATTCGGGACGTGCTGCAGGAACGCGGGATTCTCGCCGACTCATGGCACGTCTCGGGGAGAGACCGGAGTTGGGGACGCGCAGACGGTCGTGTGGCCATCGTGTACTTGGGTTTCGAGCTCACGAACGGCGACTGCAGCGAACTGATGATCGGCCAGTACCCAGGGCGGTCATGGTCCGGATTTGCGATCAAGGCCTACCCCAGTCGGCGCGATCCGCACGCCATGTACGGGGCCTACAACCATGAACCGCTTGCTGCATCCTGGCGCGACCCGGACGCCGATGTCGTGGGTGCCTTCGTAGCCATCTGCGAACGGCTCCTCGCGGAGCGACCGAGCTCCCCAGGCAGGTTGATCGGCTGAACCATATGCGCCGGTCAAACGAGTTGTGAACTCGATGGGCTTGGAGCCGGGGCGCCGGTGCTCCTCGAACCCGGGATCAGGCCCGGCCTGCCGGCATCGGCCCGGATCGCGCCCTTGCGCGACACCCACACCCGCTTGCCGAAGTGCCTTACCGGGCTGCGGCAAGGCAACCAGACGGCGTCCGGTCGTCGGGAGGTGCCGATACGCTCGCGCACATGGAATCGGTGCCAGTGACCCCGAACGACCTCGCTCGTGAGCTCGGCGCGTCGCCGCGTGCCATCCGCGGCTACCTGCGCTCGAAGTACGGTCGCTTGGCGGGGCGTGATGAGACGCGTTGGCAACTTGACGGTGCGCAGGCCGCCGACGTCCGGCGCGAGTTCCAGCGCCGCGGCGGGCACCAGGCGTGAGAGTCGACGACCTCGTCCGGCCCTATCCGCGGGTGTTCCACATGTCGGCGGATGGCAGTTGGCCGTCGATCGCGAGACATGGGCAGATCGACTGATGCCTTCAGACGCTGCACTTCGACCGGGCTGTCCCGTGATTTGTGGAGTTTCCATGCCGTGGTTTGTGATCGATTGAGCAGGGCCGGCGACATCGTGCGGCGCGCGCATCGCACCCAGAAAAATACGCGATCACACAGAATTCTGTGCGATCGCGTAGTATTCTGTGCACGGAGGTTCGCATGCGACTACAGCATCCATTCGAAGCGATCACCCCGTCAGTCGACGGCGATTGTCTTGCCGTGCTCGCGAGGGCAGACCACGAGTTCACGGCATCCAGGCTGCTGCCCCTGCTGGGGCGCAAGCGCTCACTGTCTGGCGTCCGTAACGCGCTCGACCGACTCGCCGATCAGGGAGTCGTCAGCGTTCGCCAGGTCGGCAACGTCAACAGCTACTCCTTGAATCGCTCCCACATGCTTGCGCCCGCGCTGATCGACATCGCGACAGCACGAGATCGTCTCGTGAGTCGGCTGGCAGCCGAGATGGCGGGCTGGCAAGTGAAGCCGACGTTCGGCGCGATGTTCGGGTCCGCCGCTCGTGGAGACATGCACACGGAAAGCGACATCGACGTGCTCATCGTCCACGCCGACGACGTCGACATCGAGCTCTGGAGCGAGCAGGTCGCACACTTCCAGCGACAGGTCACCTCGTGGACGGGCAACGATACACGTGTCCTCTCGCTCACCGAGAGCGAAGTTCTCGATCACGGTACGGAAGACCCGGTGCTCCGCGAGATCACGCGCGATGGGATCGTGCTTGCCGGACCGACGAACTGGCTTCGACGAAGGGCGCTCGGCATCGCATGAACCCGAAAGCAGACCAGGGCGCTCGCGAGGGTCGACTGCGGAAGGCGCGCGCCTTTCGCGAGTCGGCGGAACTCACCGAGCAGTTCATGAACGACGGCACCGACCTCCGCGATGCGTACGTGACGATGTGCGTCCACGCAGGCATCGCGGCAGCGGATGTCATCTGCATGAAGGCGCTCGGCGAGTACTACTCCGGACCACGACACGAGGAAGCGACACGGCTCCTGGAGAAGGTCGACAAGACGCTCGCCCGTCATCTCGCGACCCTCCTCGCCATGAAGACGAAGGCCGGCTACAGCGACATGCCGGTGTCGAACGACCAGATCACACGCGCCGGACGAGCGATGGAGGCGCTGGTCGATCGCGCGTCACAGTGACGGCGACTGAGGAACGCCGCAACTCGCACCCGACCGTCTCCGAGTGGGTGCGAGCCGCGGCATCCGTCACCCCTTCATGCGGTCGCGATGAGGCCCCTCAGTCCCCCTTCACGTTCACCACCTGCCGCAGTGTGTGCCGGACCCGCACGAGCGACGCGGCATCCGCCATCACCCGATCGATCGGCTTGTACGCC
>NZ_WMLB01000008.1 GCF_009709675.1 Agromyces bracchium
CGGCGAGGGCGTTGTCGTACGAGTCGCCGACGGTTCCGGTGGACGGTTCCGCGCCGAGTTCGACGATCCGGTCGGTGTACACCACGGCGAGGTAGTTCGACCCGTGATCGGCGTGATGGACCAGCCCGTCGAGCTTGCCGCCGGCGGTCCATGCGGCCATGTTCAGTGCCTGCAACGGCAGGATGTCGGCCTTCAACGTGGCGGCGACGTTCCAGCCGACGATGCGGCGGGAGTACACGTCGGTGACGAAGGCGACGTACGCGAACCCGGACCAAGTGGCGACGTAGGTGACGTCGGCCACCCACAGCCGCCGCGGACCGGGTGCGGTGAATCGTCGCTGTACGAGGTCCTTCGGCTTGGCTTGCGCCGGATCGGGCTTCGTCGTGAACACCTTCTTCGACCGTCGCACTCCACGGACTTCGGCCAGCCGCATCAGCCGCTCGGTCTGGTCCCGGCCGATGTCCCAGCCCTGCCGGCGCAGCAGGGCGTGCATCTTGCGGCGCCCGTACACGCCGTAGTTCTCCGCATGCAGTCGAGCGACTTCCGGTACGAGCAACTCATCGCGCAACGCCCTGGCCGAGGGCACACGGGTCTTCGCCGCCCGGTACCCGCGGGCGGTGACGAACCCTCGCACGGCCGGGCGCAGCACCCGGCAGATGAGCTCGACCCCGAAACGATCCCGGTACTCGTCGATGAACCGGATCATCTCGTCGAGGGTCGGTCGAGCTCCTTCGCGAAAAACACGCTCGCCGCCTTGAGCACCTCGTTCGCCTTGCGCAGTTCAGCGACCTCGCGCTTCAGGCGACGATTCTCCTCGAGCACGTCTGTCGGCGTGCCCGCGGCGCGGCCCTCGTCCACCTCGACCCGGCGCGCCCAGGTCCGCAGCGTCTCGGGGCTCATCCCGAGCAGATCGGCGACATGGCGCACCGCGGCGGTCTTGTTCACATGCGAGGGCATCGCCTCAGCGAGCATCCGCAGCGCTCGCTCGCGCATCTCGGGGTCAAACTTCTTCGGCATCGTCATCCATCCTGAATTAGAGGACGGAACGAAACCCAGGCCGAATCAGGTGCAGGGCCTGCCGGGCGGGGTCACTGTCAGCACGAGCACCGGTGACGGTGCGCAGACGTGGTCGTACCCGAACATCCATGGCGACACCACCGTGACCGCCGACGCTGCGGGCGCCCGCAGCCCGGTGTTCCGGTTCGACCCGTTCGGACAGGCCATCGACGCTGTGACCGGGTTCGCCGGCACGGTGGCCGCGGATGACGCGGGACCGGACACCCTGCCAGGTGACGCGGATTGGGGGTGGCTCGGGCAGCATCGCAAACTCACCGAACACGCCGGATCGATCGCGACGATCGAGATGGGCGCCCGCCAATACGTCCCCACCCTCGGCCGATTCCTCGAAACCGACCCCATCGAAGGCGGCGTCACCAACAACTACGACTACCCCACCGACCCCATCAACAGTTTCGACCTGACCGGAGAGATCCAAGATTGTGGTTTGTGCAATCGCGGAAAATCAGGGGCAAAGCGGCAGTGGTACGAGTCGGGCAACTATGCGTATCGATACGAGTTTGCTGTCGCAAGTTCAAGACGAGCCTCCGCAAAGTCGGTGATGAATGTATTCAAGGCGAATCCCGGGCGAATCTTTCCCTTTAAGGTTTCCGGGTGCGAGACGTTCACAAACCGTTCGAGCTGTACTCTCGTCAAAGCAACCGGTACTGGAGTCGCTGACACCGCGCGAGTCTGGGTCACGACGACCGACACAAGTGTCACGTTTACTGTGACTTCGAATGGCTACTTCGATCCGCCTGGTTCGCAGATCACATTTAGCACGTTCGAGCGCGACGGCCTTGTGTATCTGCAGCAGGAAACTGCGACTACTCAATCGCATCTTCTTGTAACAGCGTTTGTCGACCTTGGATCGTATATTACCTGGACAAACCAAGCAACCAATCTCTACGGAATGATGCAATGATGATGCGTCGGAATTCCTTGTCGACTTCGATTCTCGCCCTTCTTGGCGTCGCTGCCCTCGTGGGTATTCTGGTCGCGGCGGTAACAGTGCTGGAGCGCGCGCAATTGTCGCCAACCGCCAACTGGAGTATGACGATTATCGGCTTGTTGTTCGCCCTTTTCGCGGGCGCTCTTGTGGGGGTGACCATCGCGGCCTTCGGTGCGCTCTTCGCGGCGCTGGCATCGCTACCGAGGAAGGGTTCCAGCGGCGCACAAGCCTTGGCGGCATCAGCGGCTGTGCTAATCGGTGGGACGGCCGTGATCATCCTGCTTCTGGCAGTCCAGGTGCTGTATACGTCGAGCGTCGCGTGGTGGGTCGCCTGTACGTCGACGGTAGTGGGTTCGGGCATGATCGCGCTGTGGGTGCTGAAGAGAGTTGACACCTGAATCGGCGTGGTTCTCCGAGGCTTCTCGTTCAAGGTTGCAGCCTCGGTAGGACAACACCGAGCCGAGCACGGGGCGGACAGCAGACCCGCGTGTAGCGCTGCACGCGATTAAAGGTATGGCTATAATCGATGCATGTCTGATCTGATCCGTTCGTCGCGCGTCTCGTCTGGTTTGACGGGTGCGGAGCTGGCGGAGCGGTTGGGGGTGACGGTCGCGGCAGTGTCGCAGATGGAGCAGTCGGAGCGTCGGGGCACGATCCGGTTGGACACGCTGCGGCGCGCGCTCGAGGCGATGGGGCGCGACATCCGGCTCGATTCGGTCCCGACCGACCCGTACGCGCCGTTCGCGCCCGCGAACGTGACCGACGAGATCAACCTGGCGCTCGATGAGGGGCGTCCGGAGTTCGCGCTGCGGGTGCTCACCCATGCGGCGTCGGTGATCGCGGAACATCCGGAGCGGTTCAGTGCCGAGTCGTTGGAGTGGCGGCCGTCGGAGGTTGGCGATCACCGGTGGGAGCAGTTGTTCCGGGCGGTGATGTGTGATGCGATCCCTGCGGGTCGGGCACGGCCCGACTGGGCAGCACCCGAGCGGTTGCCGCGAGCGTGGTACCCATTCGGGCAGTACTCATCCTTGAAGGAGCGGGCGAAGCGGTCCACCCCGGAGCGGCTCCGGGCCCTGAACATCATGCTGGACGAGCGATCCTTGGCGCGCGCGTGAACGACGGACTGGTCCTGACGGCGGAGCGGGCGAGGGAACTCGTCGACGAGCTCGAGCGGCGGCTCGCGGCGCGCGGCATCCTCGGTTCGGTCCGGATCGTGGGTGGCGCGGCGATGGTGCTCCGCTTCCCGGATGACCCGGAGGTGCGGGTCACGACCGATGTGGATGCCGCGTACCAGCCGCGCCCGGAGATCGACGAGGTGATCGCCGAGATGGCCGACGACCTCGGGCTGCCGGATCGGTGGATGAACGCGGCGAGCACCCCGTGGAACGTGGTGGCCGACACCGGCGGCACGATCACGGTCGCCACCGCCGAGGAGCTCGTCGCGATGAAGATGGCCGCCGGCCGGGCGCAGGACCTCGCCGACCTTCGCATCCTGGCCCGCCACCTCGGCATCACCGAACCGGAACGGCTCGTCGAGATCGCCTACGACGCCTACGGCGAGGACTCGCCCGCGCTCGGCGACCCCCGGGAGTCGTACGAACTCTTCGCCCGCGACGTCCTCGCCGACCGCCGTCGCAGGTGACCAGAAACCTGCCGAGAACGCCCTCGGAGACCAGATTCGGCCCGTATGACTCCGTAGCAGCACGTAGACTTGGGCGCATGAGATCCGCGGAATTTCGCGGAATTCCGCCCCTCGCGGGCCGGTACCGAAGCGCCGAGATCGACGTCAGTTGTTCTTGGTTCGAGTCCAGGTACCCCAGCAGTGAGAAACCCCCCCCTCAGGCGGGGGTTTTCGCGTTTCTGCGGTCTGGTTGGGGGGCGATGGGCTCACCAGAGCAGGTACACCCCCGACGCGAAGGTCAGCACGAGCACGACACGCTCGAACGACTCCTGCGAGATGCGCCGCGCCGCCATCCGCCCACCGAACGCGCCCAGCATGAGCGCGGGCACGAGGAGAAGGTTCAGCAGCAGCGACTCGGGGGTGACGAGCCCGAGGCCGACCGAGAATGGCAGCTTCATCGTGTTGACGATGAGGAAGAACCAGGCTGCGGTGCCGAGGATCGCCGGCACGGGCAGGCGGGAGGCCACGAAGTAGAGCGACATCACCGGGCCGGCGGCGTTCGCGATCATCGTGGTGAACCCGCCGAGCGGGCCGAACACGAGCGAGAGCGCCCGGGGGAGGGGTCGCGCCTCTCTCCCGGCGGCGGCGTCGGCGCGGCGGCGGAGCATCAGGATGACGCTGAGCGCGACGAGCACGAGCAGCGTGCCGCCGATGATGCGGCGGACGACGACGTCGTTCGCCGCCCAGAGGACGACGACGCCCAGCAGGATGCCGACGAGCACGGACGGCAGGAGCCGGCGCAGGATCCTCCAGTCGGCGTGGGCGTGGTACATCCGCACCGCGATGAGGTCGCCGACGAGCAGCAACCCGAGGACGGCGCCGGTCGACGCCTTCGCCGGGAGGACCGACGCGAAGATCGCCGCAGTGATCGGGCCGAGGGCGGGCATGCCGCTCTTGGCCGCGCCGACCGCGAAGGCGGCCAGGGCGAGCAGCAGCCATTCTGGCCCGGTGAACGTCGGCATCGTGCTCCATCGTGCCGGACCGCCCTGGTCCGGGCGGCTCGGTTACGGGGCCGGGACGAGGATGTCGCGCACGAGCGCGTCGAGCGCGGCATCCGCCTCGAGGAACTGACGGAGCGTGCGTCGGGTTGCGCCGAAGTCGGCGAACTCGTCGAGCGTCATGCCGTCGGGCTCGTAGGCTCGCCGGAACTCGGGCACCTTCTCCAGAAGCACCTCGATGATCCGCGGGTCGACGGGTCGGTCGATGCGGTGCTCTACCGGGATCGCGTTGTCGTTGATGAGCTGCTGCCAGGCGAACGGCGGCGAGACGACGAGGTCGCCGCCGAGGAGCTCCGACCACTGCATGTGGTTGCGGAAGGCCGCGGAGAGCACGCGGGAGCGGTAGCCACGCTCGACGAACAGCTCGTAGGCGCGCTTGAGCGCCGCGACGCCGGCCCACTCCAGGTACCCGGGGTCGATGAGCACGCGATTGCGCTCCACCCAGGCCTTCAGCCAGTCGTCGAGTCGGCCGCCCATGATCGTCACGACCGACCCGAACTCGTGGTCGGGGAGGCCCGCGGCCTCACGGCGGTCGAGCCCGCGCTCGATCGCCTCGGCGACCGCGAGCGCCTGCGGGACGGTGAACGACACGGTCGCGTTGATGCTGACGCCGCGGAACGTCGCCTCCTCGATCGCGCGGATGCCGGTGGCGGTCGCCGGGATCTTGACGATGATGTTCTCGGCGAGGCCGGAGAAGTGCACGGCCTGCTCGACGAGTGCGTCGGCGTCGCGGTGCAGGCGCGGGTCGGTCTGGATCGACAGGCGGCCGTTGCGCCCGCCGCTCCGACGGAACTCGGGCTCGAGGAGGCGGGCCGCCTCGATCGAGAGCTCCTCGACGACCATCCACCCCAGCTCGGACTCGCCTGCGGTCGGGTGGGCCTCGGCAAGCTGGGCGATGCGTGGCCCCCAGGTCTCGAGGTCGTTCCGGATGGCGGCGAGGGCGATGACCGGGTTGCAGGTGGCGCCCACGGCGCCGAACCCGATCGAGCGCGAGAGCTCCTCCGGGTCGGCCGAGTCGTTCCAGAGGCTCGTCGGGGTCGTCTCAGCGGCGACCCGCAGGGGCAGCGTGGCGGCGTCGATCGTGGGTGCGTCGGTCATGGGTCCTCCGTGGTCTGGCGGAGCGGTCGACACCTGCGCGTCGATGCGCCTCGAGATCGAGGGTAGACAATATGTCAGGACAATACAACCTACATTCACGACCGCCACGGGATCCGCCCGACTCGCGACCTGACATTGTCTGAGAATGGAAAGGGCTGTTATTGTCTTGACAACATGTCGCGCTCGGCGCGACGTCGCGATGTCGCGACCGACGCGACAGGAGAGGCACTCATGGCGGAACCGAATCAGTCGCTCCCGGTCGACCTGTTCATCGACCTCGACCGGTCGGGCCCGGTGCCGCTGTACTTCCAGATCTCCAGCCGCATCGAGCAGGCGATCCACGACGGCACGCTCCCGCCGGGCTCCCGCCTCGAGAACGAGGTCGCGCTCGGCAATCGGCTCGGGCTGTCCCGGCCGACCATCCGCCGCGCCATCCAGGAACTCGTCGACAAGGGCCTGCTCGTGCGTCGACGCGGCATCGGCACCCAGGTCGTGCACGGCAAGGTCAGCCGCGGCGTCGAGCTCACGAGCCTCTACGAGGACCTCGAACGTTCAGGGCAGAAGCCCGACACGCGCGTGCTGTCGACCGAGATCGGCGAGGCCGACGAGCGGATGGCCGAGGAGCTCGGCGTCGAGGTCGGCAGCCCGGTGCTCCACATCAAGCGGCTCCGCTCAGCCGGCGGCGTGCCGATCGCGATCCTCGACAACGTGCTGCCCGCCGACTTCACCGACATCGACCTCGGCGATCTCTCGAAGCACGGCCTCTACCAGCTGCTCCGCGCGAGGGGCGTGACCATGCGAGTGGCGAAGCAGCGGATCGGCGCGCGTGACGCGACCGCGCATGAGGCCGGCCTCCTCGACATCCCGAAGGGCAGCGCCGTGCTCACGATGTCGCGTACCGCGTTCGACAACTCGGGCCGCGCGGTCGAGTGGGGCCAGCACTGCTACCGGCCCGACCTGTACTCCTTCGAGATGACGCTCGTCGAGCGCTGATCCGCCGGCCCGGCGATCAGGCCTCGCCGAGCGCGGCATCCGCAGCGGTGAGCACTGCCGCCGCCACCTCGAGACCCTCGATCCGGCCGAGCGAGACGTCCTCGTGCTCGATGTTGACCCACATGTCCGGGTCGATCTCGCGGAGCGCGCGGAGGAACTCGGTCCAGTAGGCGGTGTCGTGGCCGCGCCCGAGCGCGACGAAGTCCCACGCGGAGTCGGTCGGCCATTCGTTGACCCACTCGTCGCCGCCGAGGTTGACGCGCGGCTCGTCGGGGGAGAGCCGGCGGAAGCGGTTGTCGAGCACGCCGTGCAGCGCCGCGACCTCGTGGTTGACGCGCACGTCCTTCGCCGCCGCGTGCACGACGAGCGGCCCGAGCTCGCGTGCGACCGCGACCGGGTCCATCTGCTGCCAGAACAGATGCGAGGCGTCGAGCTCGACGCCGACGTTCGTCGCGCCCGTGCGCTCCACGAGCTCACGGATCGTCGCGGTGTTGAAGACGAGGTTCTGCGGGTGCAGTTCGAGCGCGACCTTCACGTCGTGGTCGCGCGCGAGCGCGTCCATGTCGCGCCAGAACGGTGCCGCGATGCCCCACTGGTACTCCAGCACGTCGAGCGCCGCGGAGTTCCAGGCGTTCACGATCCAGTTGGGTCGCGTGCCGCCGGGCTCGCCAGCGGGAAGGCCCGACATCGTCACGACCCGGTGCTGGCCGAGACGCTCGGCGAGGCGGATGCTCCGGCGCACGTCCTGCGCATGACGCTCGCCGATCTCCGGTCGCGGATGCAGCGGGTTGCCGTTGCAGTTGAGGCCGGCGATCTCGACGCCGGTGCCCTCGAACAGGCCGAGGAAGTCGTCGCGCGCGGCGTCCGAGACGAGGATCTCGTCGAACGTCGGAACGTGCGCGGCCGGGAGGAATCCGCCGGTGTTCAGCTCGATCCCGGTCAGGCCGAGGTCGGCGACCACGCGGATCGCGTCGGGCAGGGGGCGGTCGTGCAGGATCGCGTCGTAGACACCGAGTCGCATGGCGTCGGCTCCTCTCCGTCCGCCACGGCGGACACATCATTGTCCGGACAAGAATACATAGTCGCGGCCATGTCCACATCGCCGATCTGCACGGCGAAGCGGAGGACTCGCTCTCGTTCGTCAAAATGTCAGGACATACTATTGACCTGTGTGTGGGTCATCCTTACGATTGCGGACACACAGCCCGGACCTCATTGGAGAGGCCGGCCCCATGAAGGGACACAACGAAGTGATTGCAACCCGATTCCGCCCGCTCGCAGCCGTCGTCGCGCTCGCGGGTGCCGGCGCCCTGGCGCTCACCGGTTGTACGGCCGCCAGCAACGCATCGTCGGAGACCGGCGGCCTGGAGGACGGCTTCGGCTCGCGCTCCGAGAACCGCGACGCCTACTTCTTCACCTACTACAACCCCGCGAGCGACGTCTTCTGGGCGCAGATCCTGAACGGCGCCGAGGACGCGGCCGAGCTCGGCGGCCTCGAGCTCACGCACCAGACGGCGGAGGGCGACCCCGACAAGATGGTCGACCTCGTCTCGACCGCGATCGCCACGAGCCCCTCGATCATCTTCATGCCCTTCAACGAGGGCGAGAAGTGGGTGAGCGTCGCGTGCGACGCCGCTGACGCGGGCATCGAGGTCATCGCCTACAACGTGCCCGCACCCGACAGCGCCGCCGACTGCGTGTCGGCGTTCGTCGGGCAGGACTTCTTCGAGGTCGGCACGCTCGTCGGGGCGCGCCTGCTCGAGGAGGTCGACCTGCAGGCCGGCGACAAGGTGCTCTTCCCGGCCGAGGAGCCCGAGCAGAACTACGCGATCCAGCGCGGCGGCGGCGTCCAGGAGGCGCTCGACGAGGTCGGCGCCGAGGGCGAGTACCTCCGCACCTCAGGCGCCGACGAGGAGGCGCTCAACTCCCTCACGGCGTGGCTCACCGCGAACCCCGACGTGAAGGCGATCACCCCGCTCGGCGGCACCCCGCACCGCAACATCGTCGCGGCCATGGAGGCGGCCGGCGTGTCGGTCCCGGTCGTCGGCTTCGACACCTCGCCCCAGGTGATCGACGGCATCAAGAACGGCGCCATCATCGCCACGGCCGACCAGCAGGGCTTCATCCAGGGCTTCCAGTCGGTGATGCAGGGCGTGCTCTGGCTCGACTTCGGCTTCGCCCCGGCGAACATCAACTCCGGCGGCACCGGCCTCATCGACGAGAGCAACGTCTCCTTCCTCGAGGAGGACGACCTCCAGGGCGTCCGCTTCTAGTCGCTCCTGCCGAGGGGGCGGGCCGCCCGGCCGCCCCCTCGGGCCCCACCGAATCCATTCCGCGATGACGCGGACGCACAGAAAGCCCGTCTTATGCCTGATACCCACGAGGCGCCGCCCACGGAGCGCGAACAGCACGTGCTCACGGCGCCGGTCAGTACGACTTCGATCGCCACTCGTTCACGAACGCTCTCCGACTCGGTGCCGACCACCTTCGGCGAGCGGGTCCGTGACTCGATCCGCTACACCCGGGGCCGTGGTGCCCTCGAGATCGGCATCATCTTCCTGGCCGTCCTCATCGGCTTCATCATCGCGGGACTCGTCGCCCCGAACGACTTCCCGTTCCTGGCCCCGAGCAACCTCTCGGGCGTCATCTCGCAGAGCATCCCCGTGCTCGCGCTGCTCGGCATCGCCGCCGGCATCCTCATGATCGCCGGGGAGTTCGACCTCAGCCTTGGCGCCAACCTCGGCTTCTCGGCGATCGTGTTCATCAGGGTCTCCGAGGAGATCGGCTGGGGCTGGGGCGTCGCCGCCGCCCTCGGCAGCGGCATCGGGATCGCGCTCGTCAACGGCCTCATCGTCGTCGTGACGAAGATCCCCTCGTTCATCGCCACGCTCGGCATGGGCTTCTTCTGGGTCGGCGCGAGCTTCTTCGTCAACGGCACCGCCCCAGCCATCCTGAGCGGCGCCAAGGACGACGTGCTGACCACGCTCTTCGTCGGCGACTTCGGCGTCTTCCGCATGCAGCTCGTGTGGCTGCTCATCATGGGCGTCGTCGGCTGGCTGTTCCTGCACCGTCACAAGCTCGGCAACCACATCTTCGCGGTCGGCGGCAACGCGCAGGCGGCCAAGGCGATCTCGATCAACCCTGGCCGGGTGAAGCTGCTCGCGTTCGGCATCTTCGGTGGGCTCGTGGCCTTCGCCGCCATCCTCATCGCCGTGCGCACCAACTCGATGCAGCCGGGCTCGACGGTCGACTACACACTCATGGCCATCGCCGCCGCAGTCGTCGGCGGCACGTCGCTCCTGGGCGGTCGCGGCTCGATCATCGGCATGATCATCGGCGCCGCGCTCATCCGGATTATCGAGAACGGGCTGATCCTCGCCAAGGCGCCGGGCTTCTACATCCAGCTCTTCGTCGGCCTCATCATCGTGGTCGCGGCCATCTTCAACAAGCTCATGGAAGGGAAGGCGTCATGACCGAGACGACCGCCATCACGGAGGAACTGCTCCGCGTCGAGGGCGTGACCAAGCGATACGGCGCGAACACCGTGCTCGACGACGTCTCGTTCACGATCGGCAGGAACGAGGTCGTCGGCCTCCTCGGCGACAACGGTGCCGGCAAGTCGACGCTCGTCAAGATCATGAGCGGCGTGGTGCCGATGACCCAGGGCGCGTACTTCTGGGAGGGCACGCGCTACGACGGCATCGACCGGCAGAAGACCGAGGAGCTCGGCGTCGAGACGATCTTCCAGGACTCCGCTCTCGTGCCGCAGATGTCGATCACCCGGAACATCTTCATGGGGCGTGAGATCACGAACCCGCTCGGGCTCATGAAGATGCGCGAGATGGACCGGATCACGACCGAGATCCTCGACACGGTGGTCACGATCGAGGGCATCAAGAGCGCGAAGCAGCTCGTCGGCTCGCTCTCGGGTGGCCAGGCGCAGGCAGTGGCCATCGCGCGGGCGGTGCACTTCAAGCGCAGCCTGCTGATCCTGGATGAGCCGACCTCGGCGCTCGCGGTGCGAGCCACCGAGGCGCTGCTCGCCTACCTGCGCCAGCTCAAGGGCGAAGGCGTGAGCTCGGTACTCGTCACGCACAACCTCCATCACGCGTACGAGGTATGCGACCGGCACATCGTGATGAACCACGGTCGCAAGATCCTCGACGTGCGTCGTGAGGAGACGAGCGTCGAGGAGCTCACGGCGGCGGTCGTCGAGGGTGCTGTCGGCGTTGAGCGGTTCCGGGCGGGAACGTTCTGAGCCGCGATCGACGCTCGTCGCGACGAACGGCCGGGGTGGAGACCCCGGCCGTTCCGTCGTGCGGGTGGCGGCTGGATGAACTCTTTGCTATATTGTCCTGACAAAGTAGACGATGCCGTCGGGACCCGGCGGTCGACACTCGCGAAGGAGCGCCCATGTCGCATCCGCCCCTCATCACCAACGCCGTGGCGGTCTCGTTGCCGCCACTCGGCAACGGGCCCTACAACCGGCGCATCGGCCTGGTCGCGGTCATCGCGACCTTCGGCGGCCTCCTCTTCGGCTACGACACGGGCGTCCTCAACGGCGCACTGTCGTTCATGGTCGACTACTTCGGCCTCACGCCGATCCAGGAGGGCATGATCACCTTCACGCTCCTCATCGGAGCGGGCATCGGCGCCTTCTTCGGCGGCCGCATCTCCGACGCGATCGGCCGCCGGACCAACATCATCATCCTCGCCGTGCTCTTCTTCATCGGCGCCGGCGGCTGCGTGATCGCGCCGACCTACGAGGTCCTGCTGGTGTTCCGCTTCATCCTGGGACTCGCCGTGGGCGGGGCATCCGTCACCGTGCCGGTCTACCTCGCCGAGGTCGCGCCGTTCGAGAAGCGCGGCAGCCTGGTCTCCCGCAACGAGCTCATGATCGTCTCGGGCCAGTTCCTCGCCTTCCTCATCAACGCCATCATCGGCAACATCTGGGGCGGCAACGAGAACGTCTGGCGCTACATGCTCGCCGTCGCGGTCCTGCCGGCCTTCGTCCTCTTCTTCGGCATGCTGCGGATGCCCGAGAGCCCGCGCTGGCTCATCGCCAAGGGGCGCGACGACGAGGCGCTCGCCGTGCTCCGAACCGTGCGCTCGGAGGAGCGCGCCGTCGCCGAGATGGAGGAGGTGCGCGAGCTCTACGCCGTCGAGAAGGAGGAGCAATCGGGCACCTGGGCCGACATCCGCTCGCAGCGATGGATCCGCCGACTGCTGTTCATCGGCATCGGCATCGCCGCCTACCAGCAGCTCACCGGCATCAACTCGATGATGTACTACGGCACCCAGGTGCTCGAGGAGGCCGGCTTCAGCCGCAACGCCGCCCTGAGCTTCAACGTGCTGAACGGCCTCGCCTCGGTGGGCGCCATGCTCGTCGCCCTCGCGATCATCAACAAGTACAACCGCCGCACGCTCATGCTCTTCGGCTTCATCGGCACCACCACCGCGCACCTGCTGGTCGGCACCGTCGGCACCGTGCTGCCCGAGGGCAATCCGCTGCGGCCGTGGCTGCTGATGATCTTCATCATCGCGTTCATCGCCATCATGCAGGGCACGATCGGTCCGCTCGCCTGGCTCATGATCGCCGAGATCTTCCCGCTCAAGATGCGCGGCCTCATGATCGGTGTCACCGTGCTCGTGCTCTGGGCGACCAACGCGACGATCTCGCTCGTGTTCCCGTCCCTCGTCGAGGCGCTCGGGTTCGGCACGTTCTACCTGTTCGCCGCGGTCGGGCTGCTCGCGCTGCTGTTTGTCGCGACGAGCGTGCCGGAGACCCGCGGCCACACGCTCGAAGAGCTCGAGGAGCACTTCAAGGTCAAGTACGCCACCGACTGAGCCGTATCGGACCGCGACGCTCGACCGAGTTCCCGGTCGAGCGTCGCGTCGCGTGCTCGCCGCTATCGCACGACGCCGCCGCCGGGGGCGATCCGGGCGATGCGCGCGAGGTCGGCATCGGAGAGCTCGAGTTGGGCGGCGGCGAGGTTCTCGGCGACGCGCTCCGGGTTCCTCGAGCCGGGGATCGGCACGATGTCGCCCTTCTGGGCGAGCAGCCAGGCGATCGAGAGCTGCGCGAGGGTGACGCCCTTGGATTCGGCGAGTTCCGTGAGCTCGGTGACGATCGCGTGGTTGGCGTCGAAGTTCTCCGGCGCCCACCACGGGATGTGCTGGCGGAAGTCGTTCGGGCCGTACTCGGTGCGGGGCTCGACGGCGCCGCTGAGGAAGCCGCGGGCCAGCGGCGAGTAGGCGACCATGCCGATGCCGAGCTCCTCGAGCACGGGGAAGAACGCCTCGGCGCGGTGCTCGAAGACGGAGTACTCGGTCTGCAGGACCGAGATCGGGTGGGCGGCGTGCGCACGGCGCACGTTCTCGGGTGTGGTGTTCGAGAGCCCGAGGTACCTGACCTTGCCGGCCTCGACGTACTCGCGCATCACGCCGACGACGTCCTCCACGGGGACGCTCGGGTCGTCGACGTGCTGGTAGAGCACGTCGATGTGGTCGACGCCGAGTCGCTGGAGGCTGCCGTCGACGACCTCGCGGATGTGGTCGAGCTGCGAATTCGGGGCGTAGGACGGAGTGAAGCCGAATTTCGTGGCGATGGTCACCTCGTCGCGGATCGGCGCGAGCGCGCGACCGAGGAGTTCCTCGCCGGCGCCCCAGCCGTACATCTCGGCGGTGTCGAAGTGGCTCACGCCGAGGTCGTGCGCGGTGCGGATCGCGGCGATCGACTGGGTGTCGTCGCTCGGCCCGTAGCCGACGGCCGTTCCCATCGCGCCGTAGCCGATGGCGGAGACGGCCAGCCCCTGCTGGCCGAGGATGCGTTGTTGCATGTGGGTCCCTTCTCGGATGAACGCGTGACACTATACGCCGCAATTGTCAGAGTCTGACAGGAATGGCGCTGTATGCTTGCTGTGTGAGTGCAGCTGCGCAGCCCGAGAGCGGTGTCCGGGCGATCGCCCGCGACGCGGTTCGCGCTCGCATCTCGGAGGTCGCCGTGGACCTGTTCGACGAGCAGGGGTTCGAGAACGTCACGGTCGAGCAGGTCGCGGCAGAGGTCGGCATCTCCGCCCGGAGCTTCCATCGCTACTTCCCCGCGAAGGAGGACGCCGTCATCGTCGAACCGGTCGGCTGGGGGGAGGTCGTGCGAGAGCGCTTCGCCGCGCGCCCCGCCGATGAGCCGGTGTGGGACGGACTCCGCGCCGCCTATGAGTCCCTCCTCGCGACACCCGGTCGCGACGAAGCCCGCGGCAAGCGCGCCATGCGCGTGCTCGGCAGCACCCCGGCGCTGCGCGCCAGGAACCTCGAGAAGCACCTGCTCTGGGCTCGCCTGCTCACACCGCTCGTCGCGGACCGGATCGGGGGCAGCGACGCGACCCTTCGAGCGGAAGCCATCGTCCAGGCCTCGCTCGGGTGCTTCGACATCGCCCTCGCCGCGTGGGCGACCGACACGACGGGCGCCGACCCGAAGGTCCTCCTCCGGGTCGCATTCGACGCACTCACCGCGCTGCGGGAGGACCGGCTTCCCTGACCGCAGGTTCGGAGGCGTCGCACCGTCGGGCAGGGCCGGCCGCGACCACGAACGGGGGCCGGATGTCGCGTCTCGGCCCCGTTCGCCTGTGTCGGGTCAGGCCCGCGGAACGACCCATCCGCCCGTGCGGTCGCTCTCGATGGCGGCCTCGAGGATCGCGAGGGTCGCGAGTGCGCCGTCGATCGACACGGGCAGCGGGGCGCCGGTGCGGAGAGCGTCCATCGTGCCGCGGTAGAACGCGCTCCAGTCGCCGCGCTCCCGTGCCACCGTCTCGAGCGTGCCGTCGGGTCGGTGCAGGATGCCCGCTCGGTGGGCGGGCTCGAGACCCCAGATGTCGTCGTTCGGCGACATTCCGCCGAGCACCTGCTCGGTCTGCACGTCGAGGCCCTCGAGGACGAGCGTGCCGGCCGATCCCGTGAGCCGGAATCGGGGGTACTCGGCCGCCTGCACGCAGTTGGCGGTCACGCGGGTGCGGAGGCCCGACTCGTGCTCGAGGACGAGCAGGAAGCCGGTCTCGAGCGGCAGTCCCGGCGTCCGGTCGATCACCGCGAGGACGCGGGCGACGGGCCCGAAGACCTCGCGGACCTGATCCACGAGATGGCTGCCGAGGTCCAGCAGGTAGCCGCCGCCGGTCGAGGTCTCGGCGACCCACGGCTCCCAGCGGTCGAGGTTCGACTCGCACGTGCGGATGTCGCCGACGAGTCCGTCGGCGACCGCACGCGCGACCGTCAGCGCCTCGGAATCCCAGCGCCGATTGTGGAACACGGTGAGCGGGACGCCGCGGGAGGCCGCGTTGTCGGCGAGCGAGCGCGCATCGTCGAAGGTCATGGCGAAGGGCTTGTCGCTGACGACGGCGACGCCGGCGTCGAGCAACTCCCGGACGACCGGGCCGCGCGACTCCGGCGGGATGGATACAGTCACGAGGTCGACGCCAGCGGCGACGAGGTCGGCGACGGAATCGAACGCGGGCGGCGCCGAAACGCCGAGATCGCCGGTCAGTTCCGACCGGCGATCCGGTGATCGCGTCACGACACCTGCGAACTCGACCCCGTCGAGCGCGGCGATGAGCGGGGCGTGGAAGTAGCGCCCACCGAAGCCGTAGCCGACGAGACCGACCCTCATGCGCGAGCGGAATCGATGAGCTCGCGCAGGCGCGAAAGCTGGAACCGCGACACGTCGTCGGCCGTCTCATCCTCGGCGAAGACGTTCGACACGATGAGGGCGTCGTCGCGGTCGAGGTACCCGGTCGATGCGAGCGTGCCGAACAGCTCCGACCAGTCCACGTCGCCGTCGCCGATGCGCAGGTGCTGGTGCACGCGTGCGGCGTTGCCCGGCGGGTTCGAGATGTACCGGAGCCCGTGCGAGCGCGTGTGGTCGAACGTGTCGGCGGCGTAGACCGCGCCGAGGCGGTCGCCGAGCTCGGGGATGAGCGAGGTCGCTCGGTTCCCGTAGTGGAACGTGTGCGACGCGACGTACACGAACCCGACCGCGGCCGAGTTCAGTCCGCGGAGCACGCGCCAGGCCTCGAGGCCGTCCTCGACGAAGTCGTCGGGGTGCGGGTCGATGTTCAGGCGCAGGCCCTCCTGCTCGATGCGGGGCAGGATCACCTCCATCGACCGGTAGAACGCGGCCTCCGAGTCCTCCGACCGCTCGGGGCGCCCGCTGAACTCGGTGTTGATCACCGGGATCTCGAGCTCGACCGCGAGGTCGATGACGCGCAGGAAGTTCCGCACGGCCGCCTCGCGCTGCGGCTCCTCCGGCCAGGAGATGCGGTGCACGGGCAGGATCGCGGGGATCCGGACGCCGGCATCGGCGGCGCGCTTCTTCAGCGCGGCCACCAGCGCGTCATCCGCCTTCGGATACCGGAAGAACGGCGTGAAGTCGACGTGCGGCGTGAGCTGCATGGCGTCGTACCCGAGCCGCGCGACGATGTCGGGGAAGTCGAGCAGCCCGTGGTCGTGGTGGAACGGGGTCGGGTCCAGGGCGATGGTCGCCATCGGCGTGGTCTCCTCTCGGATTCGGTCGGGCTCGGCGGCTCAGGCGTAGAACGCGGGACGCTCGGGCGACTCGACCGGCACGACGCCGCCGTCGAGGGCCTTCACCCCCGCCTCGCACGCGAGGGCGACGCGGTAGCCGTCCCACGCGTTCGGTCCGTCGATCGTGCCGCGCCGGACGGCGTCGACCCACCGCTGGATCTGCGCGTCGTAGGCCGACGCGAAGCGGGTCTTGAAGCTCTGGTGCTCGGCGATCGAGAACCGGCCGTCCTGCCAGGACTGCAGGCCCGACGGCTGGCCGATGCGGGCGAGCGACGACTCGAACACCGCCTCGGTGGCGACCTGGTAGCCGAACTGGATCGAGACGTTCATCTCGACGTCGACGAGCACGCCGTTCTCGAGCTCCATGAGCACGAGGATCGGCTCGCGCAGGTGGTCGGGCGAGAGCGCGTTGCGGCGCGGGTACTTGACCTCGACCGAGCGGATGTCGCTGCCCGCGAGCCACGGCACGACGTCGAACTCGTGGACGACCGAGTCGTTGATCAGCATGGGCTGCGTGTAGGTGTCGGGCACCGTGCCGTTGCGGTGCACGCAGCGGAGCATCACGAGCTGGCCGGCGTCGCCCGAGGCGATGAGCGCCTTGAGCTGCTGGTACTCCGCGTCGAAGCGGCGCATGAAGCCGACCTGGATGTGCGGGCGGTCGAGCTTCTGCTCGGCCTCGAGCACACGCCACGACGACTCCGAGTCGGGCGTGAGCGGCTTCTCGCAGAGGATCGGCAGCCCGGCCGCGAGCGCGGGCATGAGCACCGGCTCGTGGAACTGCCCGGGCGTGGCGATGAGCACGGCGTCGAGCGCGCCGGCGTCGAGGGCGTCCTCGATGCGGGAGAAGGCGCGCGAGCCGGGTGCGGCCGCGGTCGCGGCATCCGCTCGACCTGCGTCGGGCTCGACGATCGCCGAGACGGTCGCGCCGCTGATGCGGTCGGTGATGCGGGCGACGTGGTCGGCGCCCATGAGGCCGGCGCCGACGACGCCGACGCGGAGGTCGGTGCTGGTCATGGTGGATGCTCCTTCGCTGGTCCGGGGTGCCGCGGTGGGCGCGGGGGTGCGCGTGATGAGGTCAGTCGACACGGGCGGCCTCCGTCGCCTCGAAGATGTGGTCGAACGTGCGCTTGGCGATCGGGAACGGGCGGTCGATCGAGCAGCCGTACATGTCCTGCTCGACGATGCCGAAGATCTCGGGGTCGATCTTCGCGACGCGCTCGATGATCGGCGCGAACTCCGGCACCCCGCCGGGCGTGCCGGGCTCGACCATGATGTCCTGGGTCACCGCTTCAGCGAACGGCACGTCGTTCTTCAGCACGTCGAAGAGCAGCGTGGTGTCGACCTGCTTCAGGTGCAGGTAGCCGATGCGCTCCGGATACGCGTCGATGAGGGCGAGGTTGTCGCCGCCGTAGTACGAGAAGTGCCCGGTGTCGAGGCAGAGGTTCGTGTAGGCGACATCCGTCTCCTGCAGGAACCGCTCGACCTCCCGATAGGTGCCGACGTGGCTGTCGGCGTGCGAGTGGAACTGCTGCTTCACGCCGAACTCCTCGAGGAGGGCCTTCCCGAGCCGGTCGTGACCGGCGGCGAGCCGCTTCCACTGCTCGTCGTCGAGCGTGCGCGACTCGAGCACCTGGCTCGTGGCGTCGCTGCGCCACAGGTCGGGGATCACGACGAGGTGCTCGGCGCCGAGCTTCGAGGCGAGGCCGGTGACGGCGAGGGCCTGGTCCCAGGCCCGCTGCCACTGGTCGTCGCCCTTGTGGAAGCCCGTGAACACCGTGCCCGCGGAGAGCTTCAGGCCGCGGGAGCCGAGCTCGTCGGCGAGCTGGTTCGGATCGGTCGGGAGGTACCCGTAGGGTCCGAGCTCGATCCAGGTGTAGCCCGCCTCGACGACCTCGTCGAGGAACCGCTGCCACGGCACCTGGTTCGGGTCGTCGGGGAACCACACGCCCCACGAGTCGGGGGCCGTGCCGATGCGGATGCTGTCAGCCACGTCGTCTCTCTTTCCTGTTCACACGCCGTCGTGCCGGGCACGCGGTCGTCATCCGAGCAGCGGGCGCTGCTTCGCCTTGTCGACGAGGTACTCGCGGTACGCGGCCCTCGTCACCTCGATCTCGGCCTCTGGGGCCACGGGCACGTCCCACCAGCCCTTGCCGTCGGGCGCGTACACGAGCGGGTCGGACTCGAGGTGGATCACGGTCGACCGGTCGGACGCCTTCGCGGTCGCGATCGCGGCCTGCAGATCGCGGATGGCGCCGGGCCCGGGCTCGACCTCGATGACGTCGACGCCGTACGAGCGCGCGTTCGCGGCGAGGTCGACGGGGAGGATCTCGTCGCCCTGGAAGTTGCGGGCGCCCTCGTCGTACGACCGGTACCAGGTGCCGAACCGGTCGGAGCCGACCGTCTCCGAGAGGTGGCCGATCGACGCGTAGCCGTGGTTCTGGACGATGATCACGATCACCTTGAGGCCCTCGGCGACAGCGGTCACCAGCTCGGTGTGCAGCATGAGGTACGAGCCGTCGCCGACCATGACGATGACGTCGCGGTCGGGCGCGCCGCGGCGCACGCCGAGGCCACCGGCGATCTCGTAGCCCATGCACGAGAAGGCGTATTCGACGTGGTAGCCGAGCGGGTCGCGCACGCGCCAGAGCTTGTGGAGGTCGCCGGGCAGCGACCCCGCGGCCTGCACGATGACGTCGGTCGGGTCGCTCGCGGCCTGCACGGCGCCGATGATCTCGGGCTGGCCGGGGCGGTCGAGGCCGGATGCCGCGAACGCCGCGTCGACCGCGGCATCCCACTCGCGGTTCTCGCGCTCGATGCGCTCGGCGTACGCGGCGTCGACGCGGAACCCGTCGAGTTCGACGAGGAGCGCCTCGAGCGCTTCGCGCGCGTCGGCGATCACGGGCAGCTGCGAGCCGTGCTTGTAGGCGTCGAACGCGGCGACGTTGACGTTCACGAACCGCACGTCGGGGTCCTGGAAGACCGTGCGGCTCGCGGTCGTGAAGTCGCTGTAGCGGGTGCCGATGCCGATGACGACGTCGGCCTCGGCGGCGAGCCGGTTCGCCGCGGTCGTGCCGGTCGCGCCGATGCCTCCGAGGTACTGCGGGTGATCCCACGGCAGCGACCCGCCGCCGGCCTGCGAGGTGCCGACGGGGATGCCCGTCGCTTCGACGAGGCGGCGCAGCACGTCCTCCGCGCCCGAGTAGATGACGCCGCCGCCGGCGACGATGATGGGGCGCTTCGCCGAACGGATGGCGGCGACCGCGCGCTCGAGCGGACCGCGCTCGGGCACGGGGCGGCGCAGGTGCCACTCGCGCTCCTGCAGGAACTCCAGCGGCACGTCGATCACCTCGGCCTGTACGTCCTCGGGCAGCGCGATCGTGACCGCGCCGGTCTCGGCGGGGTCGGTGAGCACGCGCATCGCCGCAAGGGCGATCGAGAAGAGCTGCTCCGGGCGCTGCACCCGGTCGAAGAACCGCGAGAGCGGCCGGAACGCGTCGGTCACCTGGATGCCGATGTCGTGGGGGAGCTCGAGCTGCTGCAGCACCGGGTCGGCCACGCGGGTGGCGAACGTGTCGCTCGGCAGGAGCAGCGCCGGCATCCGGTTGCTCGTCGCGAGCGCCGCACCCGTCAGCATGTTCGCGGCGCCGGGCCCGACGGATGCCGCGGAGGCGAACGTGCCGCGGCGGCGATGCATGCGTGCGTAGCCGACGGACTGGTGCACCATCGCCTGCTCGTTGCGGGCCTGGTAGTACGGCATGAGGTCGGGTTCGAGCTCGTTCGCCTGGCGCAGCGCCTGGCCGATGCCGGCGACGTTGCCGTGGCCGAAGATGCCGAACACGCCGGGGATCGTGCGCTCCCGGATGTCGCCGTCGACGGTCCACTGGCGGGCGAGGAACTCGACGAGGGCCTGGGCCACCGTCATCCGCTTGGTCTCCACGGTCGTCATCGTCCTTCCTGGTGGGCCGTGTAGGGCAGTCGGGGGTCGAACTGCTGGGCCTCCCAGCTCGATCGCACCCACGCGTGGGCGGGGTCGTCGCTGATGCGCCACTCGCGTTCGGCGTCGGGTCCGGCCATCACATTGAGGTAGTAGAGGTCGTAGCCGGGCGCCGCGACCGCGGGCCCGTGGTAGCCGAACGGCACCAGGGCGACATCGCCCGTGTGCACGATGGCGTTGACGTCGATGTCGCCCGCGGGCGAGGTGTAGGTCGCGAACATGCCGAACGGGTCGGCGCCGGCGGGCGCGTCGAGGCCGCGGGCGACCTCGGACTCGAAGTAGTAGATCTCCTCGAGCCGGGACTCGTGGCCGGGCACGTGCTCGTCGTGCTTGTGCGCGGGGTACGACGACCAGTTCTCGGCCGGCGTGATGACCTCGCACACGATGAGCTTCTCGGCGGCGAGGTTGCCGGGCGTGCCGAAGTTGTGCACCTGGCGGCTCGACCGCCCGGCCCCGCGGAGCTCGACGGCGACCTCGTCCTTCGCGACGACCTGCAGCGGATGCCGCGTGGCCGCCGGTGCCTCGGCGACGGCGATGCGCCCCCGTCCCGTGAGCACCGCGGCGGTGTCGACCGGGAGGTACGCGACATCCGTCGGGCCGTCGAACACCGACGCGCGGCCCTCGAGCTCGACCGTGCCCGACCCGTCGGGCGAGGTCCACGCGATGTCGCACGAGCCGGCGAGCGGCACGACGATCCGCTCGACCCCGGCGATGGGGAGCTCGCGCGAGCCCCCGTCGCCGAGGTCGGCCACTCGCAGGCCGGTGTGCGCCCAGCCGGGGAGCGTGGCGTCGACCACGCTCTCCCAGCCGTCGCGGGTGAGGCCGCCGCGGGGGCGGAACCAGGGGCTCTGCTCGGGCATTGCCGGGATCACTCCTTCGTGAGGCGCGCACGTGGTGCGCGCCGGTTCGATCGTCTCGTGTCAGTCGTTCTTCGGGAAGCCCAGGTTGATGCCGCCGTGCGTGGCCGGGTCGAGCCAGCGCGAGGTGATCGCCTTCTGCCGGGTGAAGAAGTCGAAGCCCTGGATGCCGTAGGCCTTCGAGTCGCCGAAGAGCGAGTCCTTCCAGCCGCCGAAGGAGTAGTACGCGACGGGAACGGGGATCGGCACGTTCACGCCGATCATGCCGACCTGGATCTCGTTCTGGAAGCGCCGGGCGGCGCCGCCGTCGTTGGTGAAGATGGCAGTGCCGTTGCCGAACGCGCCCGAGTTGATGAGCTCGACGCCCTCCTCGAAGCCGTCGACGCGGACGACGGAGAGCACCGGGCCGAAGATCTCCTCGGTGTAGGCGCGGCTCGTGGTGGGCACGTTGTCGAGGAGGGTCGGGCCGAGCCAGAAGCCGTCGGCGGCGCCGTCGACCTCGATGCCGCGGCCGTCGACCACGACGGTCGCGCCGTCCTGCGCGGCGATGTCGATGTAGGACGCGACCTTGTCGCGGTGCTGCTCGGTCACGAGCGGGCCCATGTCGGGCTCGCGGCGGCCGTCGCCGACCCGCAGCTTGCCGATGCGCTCGGTGATCTTCTCGATGAGCTCGTCGGCGACGGGCTCGACGGCCAGCACGACCGAGATGGCCATGCACCGCTCGCCCGCGGAGCCGAAGCCCGCGTTGATGGCCTGGTCGGCGACGAGGTCGAGGTCGGCATCGGGCAGCACCAGCATGTGGTTCTTCGCACCGCCGAGGGCCTGGACGCGCTTGCCGTGACGGGCCGCGGTCTCGTAGATGTACTGCGCGATCGGCGTGGAGCCGACGAACGAGATCGACTGGACCTCGGGACTCGTGAGCAGGCCGTCGACGGCGAGCTTGTCGCCCTGAAGGACGTTGAAAACGCCGTCGGGCAGGCCGGCCTCCTTCCAGACCTCGGCCATCCAGATCGCGGCCGACGGGTCCTTCTCGCTCGGCTTCAGGACGACGGTGTTGCCCGCGGCGATCGCGATGGGGAAGAACCACATCGGCACCATGGCCGGGAAGTTGAACGGGCTGATGATGCCGACCACGCCGAGGGGCTGCTTGGTCGAGTAGACGTCGATGCCGGTCGAGACGTTCTCGGAGTAGTCGCCCTTGAGGAGGTGCGGGAAGCCGGTCGCGAGCTCGACGACCTCGAGGCCGCGCTGCACCTCGCCCGCGGCGTCCGAGACGACCTTGCCGTGCTCGCTCGTGATGATCTCGGCGAGTTCGTGCTTGCGCTCGTTGAGGATCTCGCGGAAGCGGAACACGATCGCCTGGCGCTTGGCCATGGAGGTGCCGGCCCAGCCGGGGAACGCGCGGGCGGCGGATGCGATCGCGGTCTGGATCTCGGACTCGTCGGCGAGTGCGACCTCCTTGGTCTGGCGGCCGAGGGCGGGGTCGTAGACGGGCGCGGTGCGGCCGCTGCGCGAGGCGTGGAGGGACCCGTCGATCCAGTGGCCGATGACGGGCAGACCTCCCTCCTCGACGAACGGGTCGGCGACGGGCAGGTTCTCGGTGGTGTTGGTCATGGGGTTCTCGACTTTCCGTGTCGTGCGAGGTCAGGTGGGGTCAGGCGTCGACGGGCGCGTGCACGAGTGCGGCGGCCGTGTCGACCGCCGCCGTGACGTCGCCGTCGGGCGGGTAGATGAGGGTGCGGCCGACGACGAGGCCGCGGACGCCCGGCAGGCCGAGCGCACGCTCCCAGGCGGCGTAGGTCGCGTCGGGGTCGGTGGCGCGGTCGCCGCCGAGGAGCAGCGTCGGCAGGGTCGTGGCCGCCATGACGCGCTCCATGTCCTCGACGACGGGCAGCTTCATCCAGGTGTAGGCGGAGCTGTCGCCGAGGCCCGACGCGATCGCGACCGAGGTGATGACCGAGTCGGCGTCGAGCACGTTGACCGCCGAGCCGTTCTCCCACCGGCTCATGAACGGCTCGAGCATGATCGGCACGCGCGCGGCCGCCGCGGCCGACACCGCGCGGGCGTTCGCCTCGAGCGTGTCGGAGGTCGCCGGGTCGGCGAGGTTCACCCGCAGCAGCGTCTTGGCGAAGTCGAGGCCGTCGCGCACGATCGAGGGGATGTCGTACCCCGTGAACCGGTCGTCGTACTCGAACGCGGAACCGCGCAGGCCGCCGCGGTTCATCGAGCCCACCACGACCTTGCCGTCGAGCGCGCCGAGCAGCGCGAGGTCGTCGATGATGTCCGGTGTGCCGAGCACGCCGTCGACGCCGGGCCGGGAGAGCGCGAGCGCGAGGCGGTCGAGCAGGTCGTAGCGGTCGGCCATCGCCATCGGCTCGGAGCCGACGGCGAGCGCGCCCCGCGCCGGATGGTCCGCGGCGACGATGAAGAGCCGGCCGGCGTCGGAGAGCAGACGGCGCTTCTCACGGCCGGCGAACGCCTCGGCGATGCGGTGCGGTTCGTGGGCGCGGATGTCGCGGAGCTCCTCGAAGCGCTCGGGGGAGATGAACCGGTCAGCGCGTGGCATGTGTGGCCCCCTCGAGTGCGGCCTCGACCTCGTCGGACGTCGGCATGGCGGTCGAGCACTCGCGACGCGAGGCGACGATGGCGCCGGCGACGTTCGCGAAGCGCAGGATGCGCTCGAGGCTCCAGCCCTCGAGCAGGCCGTGGCAGAGCGCGCCGCCGAACCCGTCGCCCGCGCCGAGGCCGTTGACGACCTCGACCGGGAACGGGGCGACCTCGACGGTCTCGTCACGGGTCTTCGCGAGCACGCCCTTCGGGCCCTGCTTCACGATCGCGAGCTCCACGCCGTGGTCGAGCAGCGCGTCGGCGGCGCGATGCGGGTCGGTCTCGCCCACCGCCACCTGGCATTCCTCGCGGTTGCCCACGGCGACCGTCACGTGCGGCAGTGCACGCTGCACCTCGCGGGTCGCGTCGGCGGGGGAGTGCCAGAACATCGGGCGGTAGTCGAGGTCGAGCACGGTGTGCCGCCGCCGGTTGCGCGCCGTCCAGGCGACGTGATGCGCCGAGCGGCTCGGTTCCTCGGAGAGGCCGGTCACGGTCGCCCAGAAGAGTCGGGCGTTGTGGATCGCGTCGAGGTCGAGCGACTTCGCGTTGATCGCGAGGTCGGGCGCCTTGGGCTTCCGGTAGAAGTACAGCGGGAAGTCGTCGGGCGGGAAGATCTCGCAGAAGGTGACGGGCGTCAGCAGGTCGTGCTCGACGCCGACGAACGCGTCGGAGACGCCGAGACGGACGAGCTCGCGCCGCACGAAGCGGCCGAACGGGTCGTCGCCCGTGCGAGTGATGACGGCGCTGCGCTCGCCGTGGCGGGCGGCCGCGATGGCGACGTTGGTCGCGCTGCCGCCCAGGTACTTGCCGAACGTCTCGACATCCTCCAGGCCCACTCCGTCCTGGAGGGGGTAGATGTCGACGCCGACGCGACCCATGGTGATGACGTCGAAGGTCTCTGTCGTGGTGTTCATACGCCGGTGTAGAACTCTCTCGATCGGGCGGAGCAGGTGGTCGGTGCGTTCATGCTATCCATGTCCTAACAAAATGACAATATGCGGTGCGTGGTCAGTCGATGTCGGTTCGCTCGTCCGGGACGGGCACGCGATCACGGGCGTAGGTGATCTCCGTATGGCCGTGCGGAGCGGGCGTGCCGTCCTCGCCGAGGTTCACGAAGACGATGCGCTCGATCGTGAGGATGCTCGTGCGCGTGATCATGTTCCGCGCCTCGGCGCGGAGCGTGATCGAGGTGCGGCCGAACTCCGTGGCGATCAGGCCGAGTTCGATGAGGTCGCCCTGGCGGGCCGAGCTGACGAAGTTGATCTCCGACATGTACTTGGTGACGACGCGGCCGTTGCCGAGCTGGAGCACCGAGTAGACCACGGCCTCCTCGTCGATCCAGCGCAGCAGGCTCCCGCCGAAGAGGGTGCCGTTGCCATTGAGGTCCTCGGGGCGCACCCACTTCCGGGTGTAGAAGTTCATCGTCGGAGCCATGTTAAGACATTAGCACATTGTTTCACCGGCGGACTTGACGCCGAAGTAGATCCAGTTGCTCGGGCGCATCGGGCCGCAGCGACCTCTGGTGCTCGCAGGTGTCCCGACGCTCCGCCGGGAGTATTTCAGGGACCCCACGGCATCCGGTCGATGGCGCGCGTCATTGCGGCTGCGGGCCATTACGCGCACGGATCCGACACAGTCAGAGTGCGACCGCAGCTCCGTTGGCGAGGATCTCCGGCGCCAGTCGCTCGAGGTATCGGCGGATGAGGTCCACCAGGTCGAGGTCCCCGTTCGAGAGCACCCACTGGATCTGCAGCCCGTCCGAGACGGCGATGAACTCGCGAGCGACCGCACGGTAGTCCACGTCGTCGCGCAGATGGCCCGCGGCCGCGCTGCGTTCGAACCGCTGGGCGATGTCGTCGACGACCCGTTCGTAGCGCGCCGCGTACAGGGCGTGCGCGGCGCTCCCAGGGTCCGATGCGACTCCGGCGATTCGCACGAACAGCCTGATCAACTCGGGTTCGGCGACCCGCGCCTCGGTCTGCCTCAGCATGAGTCGGAGCGTGGCGGTGCCGTCGGTGTCGGGCGGCGACGCCTCGGCCGTCGCTGCGGCGGTCTCGAATCGGCGTTCGGCGAGGGCGAGGAGGAGGTGCTCCCGTGTCGGGAAATGGTGCGCGAGGCCGGGCGCGGTGACGCCGGCCTGCCTGGCGAGCTCGACGGTCGGCGTGCGGTCGAAGTCACCGCGAGCGAAGCTCGCGGCCGCAGCGTCGAGGATCCGTTCCCGGCGGTCTCGGCCCGTGCTGTAGCTCCCTCGTCGGCTGCTCGCTGCCATGGAACGACACGGTAGCCCATCGGCGATTCGGGTGAATACCGTAGATCGAAGATTTTCATTGACGAACGCGCGACGCCCGGGTACCGTCGCTCGTGAACTCGATATGAATCGATTCAAGACGAATCGAGTCTGAGGCGATCGAGCGAAGGGAAACAATGATGTTCACCAGCAAGCGTTCGCGCCGTTTCGGCGTGGCGATCACGGCGGCGGCGGCCGCGAC
>NZ_WMLB01000009.1 GCF_009709675.1 Agromyces bracchium
GTTCAAAAAATTGGCATTGAACATAGTGCACGCTGTTGAGTTCTCAAGGAACGGACGCACCCGACAGACCGTCTCGGAACCGAGCCGGCCCCACCGGGGCAACTTCCCTACTGTACCACCACCGCATTCCCGAACGCTGGGCGTTCCGGAACCGCTCGAACCCGAGCGGGAGGTGGTGGTGATCTGTGTTCCCAGGCTTGAAGCAACCGAGTCGCACGAGGCGCCTACGAGGCTGTTTGGCTGGGATTCGCTGCCTGCCCCGCGAGCTTCTCGCTCCCGGCTGCCGTGGCAACGAAGAAGAATCTACGTGCCGCCGAACCCCCGGGCAAATCGGGCTTGCATCCCGGGCGTGTCGCGCATCGAACGGCGGTTCGAGCGGGCCCGCCAGCGGCATCCGCTCGCCCGCCGAAGCCGCCCCGGAGACGGCCGAGGGCCCCCGCGGCCGAAGCCGGCGGGAGCCCTCGAGGTCGTCGCGACGGGTGCGCGCGGGTCACAGCCCCGAGTACGCGTGCAGCCCCTTGAAGAAGAGGTTCACGACCGTGAAGTTGAAGAGCACCGCCGAGAAGCCGATGATCGCGAGCCAGGCCGAGCGCGAGCCGCGCCATCCGCGCGTCGCCCGGGCGTGGATGTAGCCCGCGTAGACCACCCAGATGATGAAGGTCCAGACCTCCTTGGTGTCCCAGCCCCAGTAGCGGCCCCAGGCCTTCTCGGCCCAGATGGCGCCCGCCATGAGCGTGAACGTCCAGAGGATGAAGCCCACGATGTTCACGCGGTACGCGAGGTTCTCGAGCGCGGTCGAGTCGGGCAGGGTCGCGAGGAACGACTTCTTCACCGAATCGGCGGTCGCGACGATCGCCTCGCGACGCGACTGCATGAGCTGCACGACCGAGAGCGCGAAGCCGAGCGCGAAGAAGCCCACAGCCGAGGTCGCCACGAAGACGTGGATCACGAGCCAGACGGACTGCAGCGCCGGCGGCAGCGGCACGACGCTGACGTAGAAGTTCACGGTCGCGACGCCGAGCAGCACCAGCACGAGCCCGGTCACGAACGTGCCGAGGAAGCGGAGGTCGGTCTTGGCGATGAGCAGCACCACGAGGAAGACCGTCGTGATGACGAGCGTGCCCGTGAGCGCGAACTCGTACATGTTCGCCCACGGCACGCGGCTCGCGGCGAAGCCGCGCAGCACGGTCGCGGCCAGGTGCAGCGCCCAGGCGATGACGGTCATCGCGACGGCCACGCGCAGCGACGGCGAGCGGCCGTAGTCGACGGATGGCGCGGCGCCCGCGCCTGCGCCACGACGTGATGCACCCGCTCCCCTGCCCGCACGCGGGGGCGTTGCGGTGCCGCCGCCGGCGGAGCCGGCGGCCGCTGGAGCAGACGCGGGCGCGCCCTGCAGCACGGGCTCGCGCTCGGACCCGGCGTCAGCGACGGCAGGGGCTTCCGAGGTGCCCGCGGCCGCGGCATCCGTCGCCTGCGCCGACGCGGCCGACCGACGAGCGAGGTCGATCGAGTAGGCGATGAACGCGATCGCATACACGGCCATCGCCGAGTACACGGCGATGATGGAGATCTCGTCGAGCGTCACTGTTCCACCTTACGTCGGGTCTCGATACGCGAGCTTCGCTCGCTCCTCGACCACCGGGTCATCGGATCGGGGCCGCGCCGGCGTGCCGGTCGGCGAACTCCTCGACCGCGCGCTCGAGCCCCGGGTCGTCGCCGCGCGCGAGGCCCGCGTACTCGAGCACCACCCGTCCGTCGGGGCGCGTGACGGCCTTCACCCACATACGCCGGCGCGGCACGAAGAGCGAGAGCAGCAGTCCGCCGAGGATGAGCAGCGCGAACACCAGCACCCAGACCTGCGACGGGTCGTGGTGCACGTCGAACGACGCGAAGCGCGGCACGCTCTGCGAGAAGTCGTCGCCCGCGGCATCCGGCGACGCCGACTCGAACTCGACCGTGCCGAGGCCGTTCGGCAGCTCCGTCGACTCGCCGGGCATGAGCTCGACCGAGTCGACGCCCGTCTGCCCGCCGGTGAGCTGCTCCATGCCGCTCGTGTCGAGCTGGTACACCGAGCGGGGCGTGCCGTCGTCGATGCCGAGGTCGCCCGAGTAGACGTTGAGCGTGAGCACCGGGAAGACGAGGTCGGGGTAGGTCGAGGTGTACGCACCCGTCGAGAGCGTCGACTGCGTCGGGTAGAAGAAGCCCACCATGCCGATCTGCTCGGCCAGGCCGTCGGGCACCTTGATGACGCCGATCGAGGTGAGGTTCGCGTCCTGCGGGAGGAAGGGCACCGAGTCGGTGAAGACGACCTCGCCGTCGGGATCGCGCACCGTGATGGTCGGCGCGTAGCCGTTGCCCAGCAGGTACACGTCGGTGCCGTACTCGTAGAGCGGCTCGTTGACCTTCACGTCGCGCTCGGCCGAGCCGTCGGGCCCATCGATGGTGACGTGCGCCGTGAAGTCGATCGGCTGGCCGAGCGCGTCGGTGTTCTCGGTCTCGTAGACCGCGTCGAGCTCATCGAGGGTCAGGCGGTACGGCGTGAGCCGCCCGTCGTCGAAGAACCGGCCGGGGTTGAACGAGTCGTAGGCCGCGAGGGTGTTGACGAACGACTGCCCCTCGACGATGACGCGCTGGCCCGAGAAGCCGAACCCCCCGCCGATCGCCACGGCGACCAGGACTCCGACCAGGGCAGTGTGGAAGACCAGGTTGCCCGTCTCGCGGAGGTAGCCGCGCTCGGCGGAGACGGAGGGCACGCCGCGCTGGTCGTAGCGCTCGACGCGGTAGCCGGCCTTCTTCAGCTCGGCGGCCGCGGAGGCGATTGCGGACTCGGCGGCGGCGGAGGCCGCAGCGTCAGGCGCGTCGTCGGCACCGCCCGCCAGCTCGCGCTCGGTGTACGCCGACAGCCGCGAGAGCCGCGCGGGCGTCTTCGGCGGCCGGGCGCGCAGCGCCTCGAGATGGTGCTTCGTCCGCGGGATGATGCAGCCGATGAGCGACACGAACAGCAGCAGGTAGATCGCGGAGAACCAGACCGACGTGTAGACGTCGAACATCTGGAACGAGTCGAGCACCGGCGCGAGGTCGGGGTTGTCGGCGAAGTACTGCACGACGCCGTTCGGGTCGCTCGAGCGCTGCGGCACGAGCGAGCCGGGCACCGCGGCGATCGCGAGCAGCAGCAGGAGGAGCAGCGCGGTGCGCATGCTCGTCAGCTGCCGCCACGCGAAGCGCACCCACTCCCCCGGTCCCAGCTTCGGTGCGGTGACGGATGACTCGGGGCCGGCCGAGCCCGCGGCCGGCGCGTCGTCGCCGGCAGCCGCACCGGCCGCACCGGACGCACCCGCCGTGCCGTCGTCGTAGTCGGCGGGCCGCAACGGGTCGACGCCCGTGTCGCGCGCGGACGCGGCATCCGCTCGCTCAGCCTCAGATCGCCGGGACGAAACCACTGATCACCGCCTGCAGGTCGTACATCCAGATGGTCCAGAGGCCCGACACCATGAGCAGGCCGATGACGATGAGCAGCCCGCCGCCGATCAGGTTCACGGCGCGGATGTGCCGCCGCACGAACGCGAGCGCGTTCGCCGCCCAGCCGAAGCCGAGCGCGACGAGCACGAACGGAATGCCGAGGCCGATGCAGTACGCGAGGCCGAGCAGCGCCCCGCGGCCGGCCGAGGCCGAGTCGGCGCTGAGCGCGAGCACGACCGCGAGCGTCGGGCCGATGCACGGCGTCCAGCCGAGGCCGAACACGATGCCGAGCAGCGGCGCGCCCGCGAGCCCGGTCGCCGGGCGCCACGACGGCTTGAACGTGCGCTGCAGGAACGTGAACTGCCCGATGAAGACGAGTCCCATGACGATGAGCACGACGCCGAGCACCCGGATGATGAGGTCGGACCAGCGCGCCAGCCACGCCCCGAGCACGCCGAACGTCGTCGTGAAGACGAGGAACACGAGCGTGAAGCCCGCGATGAAGAGGAGCACGCCGAGCAGGAGCCGTCGCCGCGCGCGGCGCGCCTCGTCGGCCTCGGCGCTCGCGTCGGCGAACCCGCCGAGGTAGCCGAGGTAGCCGGGCACGAGCGGCAGCACGCACGGCGACAGGAACGACACGAGGCCCGCGGCGAGTGCGATCGGCAGCGCGGCCAGCAGTTGCCCGCTGAAGACGATCTCCCCGAGGTCCATGTCGTGCCGCCGCGGCTACGCCTGCTCGGCGATGACGTCGCGCACGATCGTCTCGAGGATCGACGCGTCCTTCAACTGGCCGAGGATGCGGGCGGCCACCCGGCCCTCGGCGTCGAGCACGAGGGTCGTCGGCACGGCCGCCGGGGGCACGTCGCCCGCGAAGGCGTACTGCACGGCGCCGTCGTTCGCGTCGACGATCGACGGGTAGGTGATGCCGAAGCCCTCCTCGAAGGATGCCGCGGTCGCGGCCTGGTCCCGGACGTTCACGCCCACGAACGCGGCCCCGTTCCCGTCGAACTCCTCGAACACGTCTTGCAGCATGGGCGCCTCGGCGCGGCACGGCGCGCAGCCGGCGTACCAGAAGTTGACGACGGCGACCTCGCCGGCGAGGTCATCCGAGCCGAGCGTCTCGCCCTCGATCGTCGTGCCGGTGAACTCGACGGGCTCGCCGCGCTGGTCGGCCGGGAACTCCGAGATCGTGCCGTCGCCCGCGATGTAGCCCTTGCCGCTGCCCTCGCGGTACTGCTCGGCGAGCGGGTCGCTCGAGCAGCCGGCGAGGGCGACGACGGATGCCACGGCGAGCGCTGCGACCATGATCGCCCGACCCGGTGATCGAGTAGCCCGCGAAGCGCGCACCACCCCCGGTGATCGAGTAGCGCGCGAAGCGCGCGTATCGAGATCACGCACCCCGCGCATTCCGAGATCCATCACACCGCCCCCACGTCGGTGGCCTGCGACTGGAGCCCGGCGGCGGGGTTGCGGTAGCCGACCTCGACGAACCGGCTGCCGCGACGTTCGAACGTCGTGATGCTCGAGAGCGCGCACCGACGTCGACGCGGGTCGTGCGCGAGCGACCTGCCGGCGACGCGACGGTGCACCATCCAGATCGGCAGTTGGTGGCTGACCATCACGACGTCGCCGTCGTCGACGGCGTCGGCGGCATCCGTCATCGCGGCCAGCATGCGATCGGCGACCGAGCGGAACGGCTCGCCCCAGCTCGGCTCCCACGGGTTGACCAGGAAGGCCCAGTTGCGCACGTCGCGGAGTGCGGAGTCGCGCCCCGACATCCGCTTGCCCTCGAAGCGGTTCGTCGGCTCGATGATGCGGTCGTCGATCGTCGGCTCGAGGTCGAAGGCCTTCGCGATCGGCTCGGCCGACTGCTGCGTGCGCTGCAGCGGTGAGGAGACGAGCGCCGCGACGTGACGCTTGCGGGCGACGAGGTCGTCGGCGGCCGACTCGGCCATCGCACGGCCGAGGTCGCTCAGCCCGAAACCGGGGAGTCGACCGTAGAGCACGCCCTGCGGGTTGAAGACCTCGCCGTGGCGCACGAGATGGATCTGCTCGGCCGGCACGCCCTCCAGTCTACGAACCGGTTCCCTCGGAATCCGCCGAGCGCCGGTTCCGGCGGTCGAGGAGCACCGAAGGCGCATCCCCCGGTGGTCGAGTAGCACCGAAGGCGCGTATCGAGACCATACGCCCCCCGGCATCCACGCGCGGAACGACCCCGGAATGACCGAGGCTACGGAGTACCGGCCTCGCCGTTTCAGTTCGATTCAGCTTCGGCTTCCTGAGACGGATGCTCAGTCGACAGAGGCGCTCCGCGGACGTACGGCGGATGGTCTTCATACCCGTTCCCCCAGCGGCCGAGCGTCGGCATGGGAGGCAGTTCGACGTCGTCGAGGTCTCGAACATGGAGGCCGAAGGCTCCAGCGAGTTCGGCCGTCGCCATGACCGCACCTCGGCGAGTCATCGCCGTGCACGAGAACTCACGGTCGCGTCCGCCGACATCCAGGTCGAGGATCTTGATCCGTCGGCTGGGCGAGAAGTTGGTGAACCACCCCGAGTAGTCGGTCAGCAGGGCATCCCGGATGCTGTGGCGAGGTATGCGATACGTGCGGAACCACGAGACGATGACCAGCTCCGAACCGCGGACACGGATGCCGACCATGCAACTGCGGACCACCATCGCGCCCATCGGCAGGGCGAAGACCAGCATCGCGGGGCCGGCGCCCGCCGGCCCGACGCTCCCCAGAAGCGACGCAGCCAGGAGGAACCCGCTGTACGCGAGTCCGAAGCCACGGGCGACACGGCCGACGGCTCTCAGCGACCGGGGACGCGGCGGGCGCGTCGCTCCCGCATCGCCGGCCTGATCCACCCCGACATCCTCTCAGTTCGACCCTGTCGCGCTGATCCCCCGACGCTGCCGCATGCCGGTTCGCGGCGCAGGATCCTCTCGACCTGGTCGCGCGAGCGGGCGCGAGTGACAGCCGGTCGGGCGTGGAATCCGCGGCCGGTAGGATGGCCTGTCGTGAACACGCGCACCCCTGTCAAGCAGCTCGCCGCCCTTCCCGACGGCCCGGTCACCGTCGCCGGCTGGGTCGAGACGGTCCGCGATCAGAAGAAGGTGCAGTTCATCATCCTGCGCGACGAGTCGGGCGCGGTGCAGCTCGTGAACCCGGCGGTCCGCGAGCTCGACCCCGAGGGTGTCAGCGTCGGCGCCGCCGAGGCGTTCGCGCTCACCGAGCAGATCTCGGCGCTCGGCCACGGCACGTTCATCAGCGTGACCGGGCAGCTGAAGCACGACGAGCGCGTCAAGCTCGGCGGGCTCGAGGTGAAGATCGAGTCGCTCGAGGTCGTGACCGATGCGCTCGAGACGCCGATCGCGGCCGACTCGAGCCTCGACAAGCGGCAGGACTGGCGCTTCCTGGACCTCCGCCACCCGAAGCAGAACCTCATCTTCCGCATCCAGACCACGTTCCTGCACGCGCTTCGCACTTACTGGGTCGAGCGCGACTGGATCGAGATCCAGACGCCGAAGCTCATGGCCTCGGCCTCCGAGTCGCGCGCGGAGCTGTTCGAGCTCGGTTACTTCGACGGCACGGCCTACCTCTCGCAGAGCCCGCAGTTCTTCAAGCAGATGGCGCAGCCGGCCGGCTTCGGCAAGGTCTTCGAGGTCGGCCCGGCGTTCCGTGCCGACCCCTCGTTCACCTCGCGCCATGCCACCGAGTTCACCTCGATCGACGCCGAGATGAGCTGGGTCGACTCGCACGAGGACGTCATGGCCATGCACGAGGAGATCCTCGTCGCGGGCTTCACGGCCGTCGTCGCCAAGCACGGCGACGAGATCCGCGAGCTCTTCGGCGTCGAGGTCACCGTGCCGACCACGCCGTTCCCGCGCATCCCGCTCGCCGAGGCGAAGGAGATCGTCGCCTCGCGCGGCTACGTGGTGCCGCGCGCCGACGCCGACATGGACCCCGAGGGCGAGCGCCAGATCTCGGCGTACGTCAAGGAGACCTACGGCCACGACTTCGTCTTCCTCACGGACTACGCCTCGAGCATCCGGCCGTTCTACCACATGCGCCACGAGGGCGACCCGTCGCTCACGAACTCGTACGACCTCATCTACAACGGCGTCGAGATCTCGACGGGCGCGCAGCGCGAGCACCGCATCGACGTCCTCGTCGAGCAGGCGAAGGAGAAGGGCCTCGACCCCGAGGAGCTCGGGTTCTACCTCGACTTCTTCCGGTACGGCGTGCCCCCGCACGGCGGCTTCGGCATGGGCCTCGCGCGCCTGCTGATGCTCATGCTCGACGAGCACTCGATCCGAGAGACGACGTACCTGTTCCGCGGCCCGACGCGCCTGCTGCCGTAGGTCTCGGTACGCCCGCCGCGCGGGCTACTCGACCACCGGGGGACGTGCTCCCGGGGCGCGGCGGCACGCGCATGCGGCGGGGCGGATGACACGGGCGCGCCGACTTCGGCAGACTCCTCCGTGTGGATGCCCTGCTGCTGTCGTTCGCACTCGTGCTGCTCGCCGCGATCCTGATCTCGGGGTTCGCGCACCGCACGGTGCTGTCGACGACGGTGCTCTTCCTCGTGGCGGGGTTCTTCCTCGGCAGCGGCATGCTCGACGTCATCGTGCTCGAGCCGACCGACCCGACGGTCACGACCGTCTCGTCGCTCGCGCTGTTCGTCGTGCTCTTCACCGACGGGCAGGAGGTCGCGCTGCAGCAGTTGCGCGCGGCCTGGCGCCTTCCCGGCCGGGCGCTGCTGCTCGGCATGCCGATCACCTTCGTCATCACGACCCTGCTCGGCGTCTGGCTGCTCGGCTTCAGCTGGCTGGAGGCGGCGCTCGTGGCCGCGGTGCTCGCGCCGACCGATCCCGTGTTCGCGTCGGCGATCGTGGGTCGCGCAGAGATCCCGCACCGCGTGCGGCACCTGCTCGGCGTCGAGTCGGGCCTCAACGACGGCCTCGCGCTGCCGGTCGTGCTCATCCTGATCGCGACGGTCGGCGGGCCCGAGGTCGAGCCGCTGGTGCTCGCCGAGGAGCTCGCGCTCGGCATCGCCGTCGGCATCGCGGTGCCGCTCGTCGTGGCGTGGCTCGTGCGCCGGAAGATCTTCTCCCGCACGCCCCTGTACGCGTCGCTCACGCCGGTCGCGGTCGCGCTCATCGTGCTCGGCATCTGCACCGTCACGCACGCGAACCTCTACCTCGCCGCCTACGCGGCGGGCATCACGATCGCGACCGCCGCGCCCGAGATGCGCGACGCGTTCGCCGAGTTCGGCGGGCAGTTCTCCGAGCTCATGAAGCTCCTCGCCATCCTCATGTTCGGTGCGCTCATCTCGCCCGAGCTGCTCGCCTCCGTGCCGTGGACGGCGTACCTCTTCGGCGTGCTGCTCATGGTGTTCGCCCGCCCGGCGGCGGTCGAGCTCTCGCTCGTCGGCAGCGGGCTGCCGTGGGAGGAGCGCGCCACCGCGGCCTGGTTCGGCCCGAAGGGCTTCGCCTCGGTGCTCTACGGCCTGCTCGTGCTGCAGAGCGGTGCGCCGAACGCCGACCTCATGTTCCACGTGGCCGTCGTCGCGATCGTGCTCTCGGTCGTGGCGCACTCGTCGACCGACGTGCCCATCGCGGGCTGGTTCGCGCGGCGCGAAGCCGCCGATCGGGAGGCGAGGGCGACCTGGCTCGACACGCCCGAGGTCGGTCGGCGCGGCGGCATCCGCCCACCCGACGCCTCGGACGACTGACCCGCGGGCGGCGCAGCGCCGGTCAGGCGCGCGCGAGCAGCGCCGTCTTCAGCCGGACCGGATCGAGGCGCCAGTACCCGTGCACCTCGTCGTCGATGAGCAGGACCGGGATCTCCTCGGCGTAGCGCGCGCGGAGCGCCTCGTCGTCGAGGATCGAGCGCTCCTCCAGCGTCGTCCGCGGCGACCCGGGCGTCGCGGCGAGCTCCTCGCGCACGCACGCGACGACTTCGCGCGCGTCGTCGCAGAGGTGGCATCCGGGCTTGCCGATGAGGGTGAGGCGGATGTCGCGGAGCGTCGGGTTCACCCCGTCAGGATACGTCGGCAGAAGACAGCGAAAAGCGCCAGGCCGAAGGCCCGGCGCTCTGCCGTGGTCGCTGAAGCGACTACTTCTTGTTGCGACGCTGGTGGCGCGTCTTGCGAAGCAGCTTGCGGTGCTTCTTCTTCGCCATGCGCTTGCGACGCTTCTTGATGACGGAACCCACGAAAACCTCACAAAGATCGGGTCGGCCGCGCGTGCCGCAGCCGTGGGCGGAAACGCCCCGCGGTAGTCTAGCCCATTCGACCGCGGGGTGCCGTTCCGATCGATCGGGCCGCCCCGGGGCATCCGCTAGGTTCGGGGAATGGCCCCACCCGAACTCGTCATCCGGACCACCCGCGAGGACGACTGGCGAGAGGTGCGCGACCTTCGTCTCGAGATGCTGCGCGACACCCCGATCGCGTTCGGCGACACGCTCGAGCGGGCCCTCCGATACGACGAGGCAGAGTGGCGCACGCGGGCGAAGCGGGGCGAGTCGGCCCTGCAGACCGTCATCGTCGCGATCGAGGGCGACCGCTGGGTGGGCACGATGGGCTGCTACGTGCCGGATGCCGCGACCGGTCCGCTCCTCGTCGGCGTCTACGTCACGCCCGACCGACGAGGCGGCGCGTCAGGGGTCACCGACGCACTGCTCGACGAGATCGAGCGCTGGGCGACCGGCCGCGCCGACACCCTCCGGCTCGAGGTGCACGAGGACAACCCCCGAGCGCGCCGCTACTACGAGCGCCGCGGCTTCGCCTACACCGGGCACAGCCGCGAGTACGAACTCGAGCCCGGCGGGCTCGAGCTCGAGATGGTCAAGCGCCTGCGCTGACCGCCGAGCGCCGCCGGCGGGCCGGCGCGCACGCGTGTTAGCGGCGGCGCTTCGCCCCGACGACCGCGGTGACCTGGCGGGCCGTGTCGGCGAAGGCCTTGCCGAGCGCCGACGCGAACGCGCGCTGGTCGTCGTTGAGGGCCTCCTCGGCGTCGGCGTCTGCGCCCGCCAACGTCACGGCGTCGGCCGCGGCATCCGTCGTCACGAAGGGGATCAGCCAGTCCTCGAGACGCTCCAGCGGCGCTCGGTCGAGGTGGTAGTACCGGTGCTGGCCCTCCTCGCGGACGCCGACCAGGCCGGACTCGCGGAGGACCTTCAGGTGCTTCGACACGGTCGGCTGGCTCACCCCGAGCGCCGTGACGATCTCGCCGACGCTGATCTCGCCGCCCGAGTCGGGCTCGGAGGTCTCCCGGTCGAGCAGCACCCCGAGGATGTCGCGTCGGGTCGGATCCGCCACCACGTCGAAGATGTCCGCCATGGTGCAAGGGTAGCCAGTCGCGCCGGAGCCGGGGAGTACCATGACTCTCGCGTCGAGCGGAGGAGGGCGGATGGCCTCGCACACCGTGGGTCGTCGGGGACCTGCCCGACGCTCATGGATCGCCGGCGTTCGCGACGCCTTCGACTTCCTCGTCAAGAGCTCGCCGTCGCGCTTCGCGATCCTCGTGTTCGCCTCGCTCATCCTGATCACGACCGCCCTGCTCTCGCTGCCGCTGGCGCGTGCCGGCTCCGGCACCGGCGGCACGCCGCTGCACGACGCCTTCTTCACCGCCGTCTCGACGATCTGCGTGACCGGCCTCACGACCGTCGACATGGCCACGCACTGGTCGCCGTTCGGCAACACGATCATCTTCATCGGCATGAACGTCGGCGGCATGGGCGTCCTCACGCTCGCGTCGATCCTGGGCCTCGTGGTCTCGCGGCGCCTCGGCCTGCGCGCGAAGCTCATCGCGGCCAGCGACACGAACCCGTCGCGCGTGCACGCCGGCCCGGTCTCCGAGCGTCAGGCGGTGCGGCTCGGCGAGGTCGGCGGACTGCTCGCCACGGTCGCGATCAGCACGCTCGCGATCGAGGCCGCGGTCATGATCGGGATGATGCCGAGCGTGCTCGCCAAGGGCTACGACTTCGGCCTGAGCCTCTGGTACTCGGCCTACTACTCGGTGAGCGCCTTCACGAACACGGGCTTCAACCCGAACCCGATGGGGCCGGTCGAGTTCTTCGACGACTACTGGTTCCAGTCGCTCATGATGCTCGCCGTGTTCCTCGGCAGCCTCGGGTTCCCGGTGATCTTCACGCTGCTGCGCACGTGGAGGAGGCCACGCCGCTGGAGCGTGCACGTCAAGCTCACGCTCACCACGACGATCGTGCTCTGGATCGCCGGCGCCGTGACGTTCCTCGTGCTCGAGTACAACAACCCGAAGACCTACGGCGGGCTGAGCTTCCTGAAGACCTTCTACGAGGCGTTCTTCATGTCGACCATGACGAGGTCCGGCGGCTTCGCCACGATCGACATGGCCGACCTCTACGGCTCGAGCCTGCTCGTGACCGACATGCTCATGTTCGTGGGCGGCGGCTCCGCGTCGACCGCGGGCGGCATCAAGGTGACGACGCTCGCGGTGCTGTTCCTCGCCGCCTACGCGGAGGCGCGCGGTGCGCCCGCGATGGAGGCGTTCGGGCGGCGGATCCCCCGCGACATCCTGCGCCTGGCCGTCAGCGTCGTGCTGTGGGGCGCGACCATCGTGGCCGTCTCGACCGTGATCATCACCCAGATCACGAAGTCGGCGCTCGACTTCGTGCTCTTCGACGTGATCTCCGCGTTCGCGACCTGCGGGCTCTCCACCGGGCTCACCGAGTCGCTGCCGCCCGAGGGGAAGTACGTGATGGCTGCGACGATGTTCATGGGACGCGTGGGCACGGTCACCCTCGCGGCGGCCCTCGCGGCCGCGCAGAAGCGCCAGTTGTTCAGACGACCGGAAGAGAGGCCCATCGTTGGTTGATCGCATCAAGCACGACGCCCCAGTGCTCGTCATCGGACTCGGCCGGTTCGGGGCGGCCACCGCCGGCCAGCTCGACCGCCTCGGTCGCGAGGTGCTCGCCGTCGACGAGGACGAGAGCCTCGTGCAGAAGTGGGCCGAGCGCGTCACGCACGCCGTCGTCGCCGACGCCAAGTCGCTCGACGCCCTGAAGCAGATCGGCGCCCAGGAGTTCTCGATCGCGGTCTGCGCGGTCGGCTCGTCGGTCGAGGCCTCCGTGCTCATCACGGCGAACCTCGTCGACCTCAAGATCCCGCAGATCTGGGCGAAGGCGATCTCGAGCTCGCACGGCAAGATCCTCGAGCGCATCGGCGCGAACCACGTCATCTACCCCGAGCGCGAGGCGGGCGAGCGCACGGCGCACCTGGTCTCGGGTCGCATGCTCGACTTCATCGAGTTCGACGACGACTTCGCGCTGGTGAAGATGTACCCGCCGAAGCCGATCCGGGGCAAGAACCTGACCGACTCCGGCGTCCGGTCGCGGCACAACGTGACCGTGGTCGGCGTGAAGAGCCCGGGCAAGCCGTTCACGTACGCGACCGAGAAGACCGTGGTGTCGAACCACGACCTGATCATCGTGTCGGGCACCGAGGGCGACATCGAGAAGTTCGCGGCGCTCGAATAGCGGATGCCGCGGGGCGGGCGCCGAGGCATCCGCCCGAGCCTGCCGGGTCGGCCGACCCGGTTCGCGGTGGGCTCAGCCGACCACGCCCGCGACCGTCGAGGCGACGGTCGCGACGATGCCGAGACCGACGAGGATCACCGCGATCGTGCCGAGCACGCGCGGCACGTGCGACGTCGCCTCGAACCGGAGGCGGTCGGGGCTGCGGCGGCGCACCCAGGCCAGGGGCTCGCCGTCCTCGGAATCCGGCTTCGGCTCCTCGCCCGGCTCGAGGGGCCGCTCGTGGAACTCCCCGCCCGCGAACCAGCGCACCACGGTCCCGTCGTCACGCTCGACGACGGCCACCTCGATCGCATCCCATGCCCCGTCGGCCATACGCGCGAAGGCGAACGCGAGCAGCAGCACGCCGCCTGCTGAGAGCGCGACCCACGCGATCACCTCGCCGGCGAGAGCGATGACGTCGAGCGGCTCCATGTCGCTGAGCGTACCTGCGATCCGGGGCGGTGGATGACACGGCCGCGGGCCGCACGGGTGCCGTCGCCGCACCGGCTCGCGCGCCGCTGGTGGCCGACCGGCGCACGCGCGTAGCATCGCGCGCATGACCACCGTCATCAGCATTCGCGGCCTCGAGAAGCGCTTCGGCCGCACGGTCGCGCTCGACGGCCTCGACCTCGAGGTCGCGGCGGGAGAGATCCACGGCTTCCTCGGCCCCAACGGCGCGGGCAAGTCCACCACGATCCGGATCCTGCTCGGCCTCGCGCGGCCGAGCGGCGGAGAGGCGCGGCTGTTCGACCGCGACCCGTGGCGCGATGCCGCCGAGCTGCACCGTCGCGTCGCCTACGTCCCCGGCGACGTGAGCCTGTGGCCGAACCTGTCAGGCGGCGAGGCCATCGACCTGCTCTCGCGGCTTCGCGGCGGCACCGCCGATCGAGCCGCCTACGCCGAGCGGAAGGCGCGGCTCGTCGAGGCCTTCCAGCTCGACCCGCGGAAGAAGGGGCGCGCCTACTCGAAGGGCAACCGGCAGAAGGTCGCCCTCGTCGCCGCGTTCGCGACGCCCGCCGAGCTGTACATCCTCGACGAGCCGACGAGCGGGCTGGACCCGCTCATGGAACAGGTCTTCAATCGCGAGATCGCCCGGGTCGCCGCGGAGGGCGCCACCGTGCTCCTCTCGAGCCACATCCTCTCCGAGGTCGAGACGCTCTGCGACCGGGTGAGCATCATCCGAGCCGGGCGCCGGGTCGAGGCGGGCACGCTCGCCGAGCTCCGGCACCTCACCCGCTCGTCGGTCGCCTTCGTGCACGTCCCCGGGCAGGAGTCGGCGGTCGAGTCGCTCGACGGCGCGCACGACGTGGTCGTCAACGCGGGGCGCGTGCAGTTCACGGCCGACAGCGACCGGGTCGCGACGCTGCTGCCCGAGCTCGGCCGGCTCGGCGTGCAGGGGCTGACGGTCGCCCCGCCATCGCTCGAGGAGCTCTTCCTGCGCCACTACGGCGACGATCCGGCGATGGCGGATGCCGCGGGCGACGGTGCCCGCTCGGGATCGGCCGCCGGCGCCGAGGCGTCGCGGTGACCCCGATCGCCCTGCTGGTCCCGCTCGTCGCGCAGCGCGCGCGACGGGATCGGCTCCAGCTCGTGCTGTGGATCGTCGGCACCGCGGGCCTGGCCCTCATGGCGACGGCCGCGGTCGGCAGCACCTTCGGCGACGAGTCGGAGCGCGAGTCCATCCTGCGCCTGACGATCGTCGCTCCCGCGATCCTGATCTTCCGCGGCACGCCGAACGGCGCCGGCGAGGGTGAATTCGCGGTCTTCCTGATCCTCGCGTTCCTCGGCCTGATGGCGGGCCTGATGAGCACGTTCCTCGCGGTGCGCCACACGCGAGCCGACGAGGAGCAGAGCCGCGCCGAACTCGTCGCGGCGACGCCGGCCGCGCGTACGCTGCCCACCGTCGCCACGGTCGTGCACGGCGTGCTGGCGAACCTCCTCCTCGCGATCGCCGTGGCGATCGCGTTCATGGCGAGCGGGCTGGATGCCGGGGGCTCGGCGGTCACGGGCCTCGCCGTCGGCGCGACCGGTGTCGCCTTCCTCGGCGTCGGGCTCGTCGCGGCGCAGCTGTTCCGCACGTCGCGCAGCGCGAACGCGCTCTCGGTCGCGCTCGTACTCGCCGCGTACGTCGTCCGCGGGCTCGGCGACGCGCTCGGCGAGGCATCCGACGACGGCCTCGTCCGCACCGCGGCCTGGCCGAGCTGGCTGTCGCCGATCGGCTGGGCCCAGCGCACCGAGCCGTTCGACGCGAACGACCTGACGCCGCTGCTGCTCTCGATCGGGCTCGCCGTGGTGCTCGTCGGGCTGGTGTTCGTCTTCCAGTCGGCGCGCGACAGCGGAGCGAGCCTGCTGCCGGGCCGTGCCGGGCGGGCCACCGCCGGCCCGCTGCTCCGCGGTCACGTCGGACTCGCGTGGCGCCTGAACGCCGGCGCGATCGCGTCGTGGGCGGTCGGCGCGGTGGTCGCGGGTGCGCTGGCGACGACCCTCACGCCGCTCGTCGACCAGATCGGCTCCGACGCCCCCGCGATCGCGGAGACCCTGCAGCAGGTCGCCGGCCCCGGCGCGTCGCTCGAGGAGGCGTTCACGGTCACGTTCTTCTCGATGGTCGGCATCCTCGCCGCGGCGGCCGCGCTGCAGGCCGTCATGCGGGCCCGGCTCGAGGAGGCGCACGGCTCGGCCGAGCCGGTGCTCGCGACCCCCGTGCCGCGACGGGGCTGGCTGGGGGGCTACGCCCTCGTCGGCGCACTCGCGATCCTCGTGATCCTCGTGCTCTCCGCGGGAGGCGCGCTGCTCGGCTCGCTCGCCTCAGACGACCCGGCGGCCTCGGCCGAGAACGCGCTGAAGTCGGCGCTCGCGCAGGCGCCGGCGGCGCTCGTCTTCCTCGGCCTCGGCCTCGTCGTCTTCGTGCTCGCACCGCGGCTGACGATCCCGGTCTCCTGGGCGCTCCTCGCCGCAGGTGCGTTCTTCGGCATCTTCGGCGAGCTGCTCGGCCTGCCCGACTGGCTGCACGACCTGTCGCCGTTCGCGCACTCGCCGCTGCCCGTCGGCGGCGAGGTCGACTGGACCGGCGGCTTCTGGATGCTCGGGATCGGCGCCGCGGCGATCGCGGTCGCCGTCGTCGCGATGGGTCGACGCGAGCTCACGACCGACGGCTGAATCCACCCGCGTAGCCTTGAGGAGTGGACTGCGCCTACTTCGACGCGGGGCGCTGCCGGTCGTGCTCGCTCATGGGCCGGCCGTACCCGGCCCAGCTCGCCGACAAGCAGGCGCATGCCGAGGAGTTGCTCGCCCCGTTCGACGTGCCCGAGTGGCTGCCGCCCATCGCGAGCGGCGAGCGCGATTACCGCAACAAGGCGAAGATGGTCGTCGGCGGCACGGTCGACGCCCCGACGATCGGCATCCTCGACGCCGACGGCCACGGGGTCGACCTGCAGGCGTGCGGGATCTGCTCCCCCGGGCATCGCGCCGCGTTCCCGGTGCTGGCGAGGTTCATCACGCTCGCGCGCATCGCACCGTACGACGTGGCCGCCCGCCGCGGCGAGTTGAAGCACCTCATCGTCACCGAGTCGCCCGACGGCGAGCTCATGGTGCGGTTCGTGCTGCGCTCGACCGAGCCGCTCGGGCGCATGCGCAAGCACCTGCCGACGCTTCTCGCCGAGCTCCCGCAGGCGCGCGTCGTCACGGCGAACCTCCTGCCCGAGCACAAGGCCGTGCTCGAGGGCGCCGACGAGGTCGTGCTCACCGAGGCCGACACGCTGCCGATGCGCCTCAACGACGTGACGATGCACCTTCGCCCGCAGAGCTTCTTCCAGACGAACACCACGATCGCCGAGGCGCTGTACGCCGAGGCGCGCGACTGGATCCGCGACCTCGCGCCTGAGGACGCCTGGGACCTCTACTCGGGCGTCGGCGGGTTCGCGCTGCACCTCGCCGGGGGCGAGACCGCGGTCACCGGGATCGAGACGAGCGTCGAGGCGGTCGCGAGCGCCGAGCTGAGCCGAACGGATGCCGCGCTGTCGCGTGTGCGCTTCGCCGCCGGTGACGCGACCGAGTTCGCGCTCGCCGCGGCATCCGCCCCGGACCTGGTCGTCGTGAACCCGCCGCGCCGCGGGATCGGCACCGAGCTCGCGGGCTGGCTCGAGCGGTCGGATGCCGCGCACGTGCTCTACTCGTCGTGCAACGTCGCGTCGCTCGCCAAGGACCTCGCGGCGATGCCGTCGCTGCGACCGGTGAAGGGGCGCGTGTTCGACATGTTCCCGCAGACCACGCACTTCGAGGTCATGGTCCTCCTCGAGCGCGCCTGACCGCTCTTCTCAGGAACGGCCGCGCCATCCGTACGCTTCTCAGGAGGACACGCCGGGCCTGACCGCGACGCGCCGAAAACCTCCTGAGAAAGGTGGTCAGCCGGCGGCGAGCTCGCGGGCGCGGGCGAGGGCGGCGTCGGTCGCGCGGGCGAAGAGGCCCTCGAGGTCGGCCGCCTCGAGCACCGCGATCGCGCGCTCGGTCGTGCCCTTCGGGCTCGTGACGCGTCGGCGCAGCTCGGCGGGGTCGTCGACGGATGCCGCGAGCAGCTCGCTCGCGCCCCGGAACGTGCCCTGCACCATGACGGCGGCCTGTTCGGGGGTGAAGCCCTTCGCGATCGCCGCCCGCTCGAGCGACTCGATGAGGAGGAAGACGTACGCGGGCCCCGACCCGGAGATCGTCGAGAGCGCGTCGAGCTGCGACTCGGGGACGACCAGCACCTCGCCGACCGTCTCGAAGAGCGAGACCACGAGCGCGAGGTCGGCCTCGGTCGAGCGCGTGCCCGCCGACACCCCGGTCACCGCGCGGCCGACGACGGCGGGCGTGTTCGGCATCGTGCGGACGACCGAGACGTGCGACGGCAGGTGCGCCTCGAACGTCGCCACCGTGACGCCGGCGGCGACGCTCACGACGATCGCTCCGGGCTCGAGCGCGTCGCCGATCTCGTCGAGCAGGTCGGGCACCATCGCCGGCTTCACGGCCACGACCACGAGCTTCGCGCCGGCGACCGCGCGGCGGTTCGCCGCGGCATCCGTCTCGGTCGCGAACGCCGTCACGCGCGGCTCGTCGGCGAACTCGGCGGCCCGCGCCGCGCTGCGGTTCGTGGCCGTGATCCCGGCCGCGGAGACGTGCGGCTGCAGCAGGCCGGCGAGCACCGCGCGGGCCATCGATCCGGCGCCGAGGAAGGCGATCGCGGGCAGGTCAACGGGTTGCGAGGGGGCCATGCCAGCCATCCTAGGATTGGCGCATGAGCGCATCCGGCGGCACGAAGGCGATCCTGGCGGCATTCCTCGCGAACACGGGCATCGCCGTGACGAAGTTCATCGCGTGGTTCTTCTCCGGGTCGGCGTCGATGCTCGCGGAGGCCGTCCACTCGGTGGCGGATGCCGGCAACCAGCTGCTGCTCTTCTTCGGCGGCCGCCAGGCCAAGCGCGAGGCCGACCGCGAGCACCCGTTCGGCTACGGGCGCGAACGCTACGTCTACGCGTTCGTCGTCTCGATCATCCTGTTCTCGGTCGGCGGCGTGTTCTCGATCTACGAGGGCGTCGAGAAGATCCAGCACCCCCACGAGCTCGAGGTGCCGTGGCTGCCGATCCTGGTCCTCGTCATCGCGATCGTCCTCGAGTCGTTCTCGCTGCGCACCGCCGTCAAGGAGTCGAACCTCATCCGCGGGAAGCAGACATGGGTGCAGTTCGTGCGCCGTGCGAAGGCCCCCGAACTGCCCGTCGTCCTCCTCGAGGACGTCGCGGCCCTCCTCGGCCTGGTGTTCGCCCTCTTCGGCGTCGGCCTCACGGTCATCACGGGCAACACGATCTTCGACGCGATCGGCACGCTCATGATCGGCACGCTGCTCATCGTCGTCGCGATCATCCTCGGCATGGAGACGAAGAGCCTCCTCGTCGGCGAGGGGGCGAACGAGTCCGACGTGAAGAAGATCGAGCAGGCGATCCTCGCCGGCCCCGAGGCCGAGCGGATCATCCACATGAAGACCCTCTACCTCGGGCCCGACGAGCTGCTGGTCGCCGCGAAGCTGGGCTTCCACGGCGGCGAGACCCTGGCCGAGGTGTCGACCGCGATCAACGTCATCGAGCAGCGGATCCGCCACGCGGTGCCCGCCGCACGCGTGATCTACGTCGAGCCCGACATCTACGTCGATCCGAACCTCGCCGCGCCCCCCACCGACGCCATCGTCATCAAGGGCCTCGAATGACGGATGCCGCCGGCACGGCCGGCCGCCCCGTCGCGCTCGTGCTCCGCCACGACTCCGCCATCGGCCTCGGCAACCTCGGGCCGACGCTCGAGGCGCACGGCTACGAGATCCGGTTCCTCGACGCCCCGCACGAGGACGTCACCGCGGTCGACCCGCTCGCGCCCGCCCTCGTGGTGGTGCTCGGCGGCGACGAGGGCGCGTACGAGACCGACGAATACCCGTACCTCGCCCACGAGCTCGACCTGCTGCGCGCGCGCATCGCCGCCGAGGCGCCGATCTTCGGCGTCTGCCTCGGCGCGCAGCTGCTCGCCGCTGCGCTCGGCGCCGAGGTCTACCGCGGCCCGCGCAAGGAGGTCGGCTGGCTCGGCGTCGACCTCACCGACGCGGGCGAGGGCTCGCCCGTGCGGCACGCGCGCGGGGTGCGCTTCGTCCAGTGGCACGGCGACACCTTCGACCTGCCCGAGGGAGTGGAACGGCTCGCGGGTTCGCCGCAGTACGCCAACCAGGCGTTCCGGCTCGGCGACTGGCTGCTCGCGGTGCAGTTCCACCCCGAGGTCGACCGTGAGATCCACGAGGACTGGCTCGCCGCCTGGGGCGACGAGCTGCCGGAGTACGGGCTCGGCGTGGCGGAGATGCGCGACCTTCAGGTCACCTGCGGTCCGGCCGCCGAGACCGCGTCGGCCGCGATCCTCGGCGAGTTCGTCGACGGGCTCGGGCACCGCGGCGCGCTGCCGCGCGCGAGCTGAATTCGACGCGCGATCGCGCTGGACCACGGCTCGCGGCGTCCGATAGGCTCCACGTCGACGCGCGCCCTGCAGTCGTCGACCGACGTGGGTCCCGGCCACGTCCCCTCCCTGAAGGACGTGTATGCCGCGCCCGAAATCCCGAAGCTGGTTCTCGATCGCGGCGGCGGGTCTGCTGCTCGGAGGGCTGGCCGTCCCGGCTCCCGCGATAGCGGCGACCGCCGCCGATGACGTGGTGTACGACTCGATCCTCGTGACGGATGACTCGGGCCGCCCGCTCGAGGAGGCCTACGTCATCCTCGCGCCCGTCGACGACGGCGATCAGGTCAGCGCGGTGACCGATTCCGAGGGCGTTGCGGCCTTCACCGAGGCGCCGGCCGACCCGACGGCGTACCGCGTGAGCGTCACCTGGTCCGGTGTGGGACAGGGCGGCAAGTGGGATCGCGTCTCCGACGGGTTCACCTCGGACGTGGGGACCAGGCTGCCGACCCTGGTCAGTTCGGCGGCAGGCGGCGCGCGACTCGACGCGTCGATGCCGATCAGCCTCGGCACCGGCACGATCTCGGGGACGGTACTGAGTGCACTCGGCAACCCCGTGCCTGATGCCGAGGTCGAGGTGCGGCGCGTCGGCGGCGCGGGCTGGGGCAGCGGCGGGAGCTTCGCGACATCCGACGCCTCGGGCCGATTCACCGTCCCGCACGTCACCGCCGGAACGTTCGAGGCCTGGGCGAACTGCACGTGCGGCGGCATCGACGCGCCGTTCGGTTCGATGCCGTCGCCCCGAGTCATCGTCACGATCGCGGACGGGGAGGTGGTCGACGGGGTCGACGTCAGCCTCGGGGCGAAGGGACGGCTCTCCGGCTCACTGCTCACCGAGGGCGCCGACGACACGCGGACGACGCTCGCCGATCCCGCGCGAGCCGTCGTGGTGTATCCCGTCGACCAGCCTCCGACCCGCCAGTACGCGTCGTACGTCGTGCTGTTCGCACCCGAGGGATCGTGGTCGCGCGATCTCGCACCCGGCGAGTACCAGGTCGCGTTCGGCCGCTACCTCGCTCCGGAGGGCGAGACGAAGAAGGTGTTCGTCCCCGACCAGTACCACGCCGGCAAGGTGTCTCCGTCCGAGGCGACGGTCGTGACCGTCGAACCCGCCGTCGAGACCTCGGGCATCGACGCCGTCTACCCCGACGTCGAGCCGCCGACGGTCGGCCCCGTCCAGCGTTCCATCGTCGTGACGGACCAGGACGGCACGCCCGTACCCGGTGCGGTCACCGTCGTCACGTCCATCGCGAGCGGCGAGTCGTTCCGATCGGGAACCGACCCCAGCGGTTATTCGTCGTTCCACGCGGCGCCGTACCTCCCGACGCTCGCAGAGCTCCGCGTCGAGTACCGGCTCGACACATGGGTGTACACCGCGTCGGGTTTCGTGCCGGAGGCGCCGGGGGTCACGCCGGTTCCGGTGTGGATCCAGGCCGGCGGGAGCCTGGGGGTCATCCGCGACCGGCTTCCCTTCCGTCTGGGCACGGCATCGATCTCGGGCAGCGTCTCGGCCGGATGGTCCGCGACGGACATGGTGCGTGCGACCCTGACCACCCCGACCGGCGAGGTGGTCGCCTCCACCTGGCCGAACGCGTTCGGGAAGTTCACCTTCGGGCACATCCCGGACGGCTCCTACCGGGTCTCGTTCGACCACCCGTCGCCGAACCCCGAACTCGTGCCATACGGCCTCGGCGTCAGGTGGTACCGCGATGCCGCGCGGCTCGCGGACGCGATCCCGATCACGGTCGTCGGCGGAACGTCGGTCCAGCTCGCCCATCAGGTGCTCGAGGCACGAGGCCGCATCAGCGGCTCGGTCCTCGAGACCACACCGGAGGGCCAGTCCGTGCCGCTGACGGACCGCGTCGTGGCCGTCTACCCGGAGGCGGAGACCCCCCGGTCCGGCGACGCTCGGTACGCGGCCGTGCAGGCGGACGGCTCCTGGTCGCTCGACCTCTACCCCGGTCGGTACGGGGTCGCCTTCGGTCGACTCGCGACTCCGGGCGACCCGGCGAGCTTCGTCGCCGAGCTGTACCACGGAGGCGGGACGACGGCGTCGACCGCCGTCGCCGTCGAGGTGGCCGCCGCAAGCGAGACCGGGGGGATCGACGGCCGATATCCGATCGAACCGGAACCCGAACCGGAACCCGAGCCCGAGCCCGAGCCCGAACCGGAACCCGAACCCGAACCCGAACCGCGCCTGAAGGCCATCCGCCCGACGACCGAGTCCCGGCTGCGGACCTTCGCACACCAACTGGACTGAACCGGACGCGGCGGAGCCGTGCCGGGGTGCGCGCTCAGCGCTCCTCGACCCGGCTCCGCCGCTGCTCGAAGAACTCGACGAGCATCGCGGACGTCGCCTCCGCGGAGACCCCGCCGATGACCTCGACGCGGTGGTTCAGCCGACGGTCGCGCAGCACGTCGTAGACCGAGCCGGCGGCGCCGGCCTTCTCGTCCCAGGCGCCGAACACGACGGTCGGGACGCGCGCAGCGAGGATCGCGCCGGCGCACATCACGCACGGCTCGAGCGTCACGACGAGCGTGCAGTCGGTGAGGTGGCGGTCGCCGGTGACGCGGGCGGCCTCGCGGATCGCGATCAGCTCGGCGTGCGCCGTCGGGTCCTCGTGGAGCTCGCGCTCGTTGCGCCCGGTCGCGATGACCTCGCCGTTGCGGACCACGACCGCGCCGACTGGCACGTCGCCCGAGACGAGGGCGGCGGATGCCTCGGCGAGGGCGAGCCGCATCCATTCGACGTGCTCAGGGCGCTGCACCGGCATCCGTTCGCCCCTTCTCATCGGCGGAACCCCCGCAACTAGACTCGAGCCTATGCGAGTCCACGTTGCCGACCACCCGCTCGTCACCCACAAGCTCACGGTGCTCCGCGACGAGGCCACGCCCTCCCCCGTGTTCCGCTCGCTCGTCGAGGAGCTGATGACGCTCCTCGCCTACGAGGGCACGCGCGAGGTGCGCGTCGAGCCGGTCGACATCGTCACGCCGGTGGCGCCGACGACGGGGGTGCGCATCGCCGACCCGAAGCCGCTCATCGTGCCGATCCTCCGAGCCGGGCTCGGCATGCTCGAGGGCATGGTCAAGCTGCTGCCGTCGGCCGAGGTCGGCTTCCTCGGCATGGCGCGCAACGAGGAGACGCTCGAGCCGACGACCTACGCCGAGCGCCTGCCCGACGACCTGTCGGGCCGGCAGTGCTTCGTGCTCGACCCGATGCTCGCCACCGGCGGGTCGCTCATCGCGGCGATCGACTTCCTGCTCGCGCGCGGCGCGACGGATGTCACGGCGATCTGCATCCTCGCCGCGCCCGAGGGGCTGCAGGCCGTCGAGCAGGCCATGGCCGGTCGTGATGTCACGGTCGTGCTCGGCGCGGTCGACGAGCGGCTCAACGAGCACGGCTACATCGTGCCGGGCCTCGGCGACGCCGGAGACCGCCTCTACGGCACCGTCTGACCCGCTCTTCGGGCGCCCGCGTCACGGCGTGGCGTCGGCGACCGTTTCGTGTTACGAACCCCTCACCTCGCAGGATCTGCACTGTGAGACACGCCGTACGGCGATCGATCTGGCAAGATTCGAGAAACTCACTTCGGATCGAAGGATCTTTCGCAGCCCGGGATGTCCCACCCGGACCTCCCCCATCGCGCGCACGCCTCGCGCACCGCGTGCGACGTCACGCACGGTCATCGGGTGGTCACGGTTTGACACATCCGGGGACCTGGGTTTGACTTTCGCTCATGACTGACACCGCACGCTCCCTGACCGCCCTCGAGGCTCAGTGGACTGCCGGCACGATGATGCCGGCGCGTGCGCCCATGTGTTGTCGAATGTGCCGCTGACCAGCGAACCCCCGCCGAGCACGCGACCGCTCCCACCCGGATCGGAACGGCTCCGTCGAACCCGACACCACTGATCGGGTTCTCCCCGGCCCAATCGGGCCATTCGCTCCGACCCCGCCGAGACGGGGCCGTCGACGCATCTTCAGCACAAGGATCCGCCATGTCTCCCACCCTCGCTCCCGCCGTCCGCACCGCACACCCCGTCGCCCGCACGGCCCACCCCGTCGCGTACCGGCCCCAGCCGGCCGCCGCGCGGCCCGCCGCTCCGGTCCTCCCGGCCGCTCCGGTCATTCCCGCCGCTCCGGCCGCGACGCCGGCTCCGGCGGCCGGCACGGCCGCCGCGCCTGCCGCACCGCGCCCTCGCGCCGTGCCAGAGGGCACCGAGGCGCGCGGCTTCGTCCTCTACGTCGGTATCGACGAGCTCAAGGCCGCGGCCGACGGCACGAACCTGCACCGCATCGTCGAGGCCCTCCGCACGCTGACGACCGAACTCGCACCCTCCGCCGAGACCTACGCCGCCGTGGCCCTCGCCCCAGAGGGCGCCGGCGGCCGCGACGTCGACGTCGTGCGCCTCGCCCTGCAGGACCCGTCCGCGCTCGCCCGCCAGCGCGAGGCGCACGGGCTCAGCGACGACGCCGACCGCCACCCCGACGGCGTCATCATCGACATCTCGCGCAAGCGCGTCCTGCTCGACGGCGAGCCCGCCGGGCTGACCTACAAGGAGTTCGAGCTGCTGCAGTACCTCGTGCTCCGCGAGGGCCGCACGATCGACCGCCACGAGCTCATCGACGGCCTGTGGGCCGGCGACGACGAGATCCCGAACGAGCGCACCATCGACGTGCACATCCGCCGGCTCCGCTCCAAGCTCGCGCACTACCAGGACATCGTCCGCACGGTCCGCGGCGTCGGCTACCGCTTCGATCGTCACGCCGACGTCTCGATCCGCCAGGCGTCGACGCCGAGCCCCGACGTCTTCTGAGCGGCCCGAGGATCCCTCGGGAAACTCCCCCGCATTCGGGGCACATTCCACTAGCGCCCGTTACCGATCCGTTATATATTCGAAGAGCACCGGCTGTTTGCTGTGGCGGCCGGTGCGGAATGTGATTGCAGGACACTCTTGGTGCAAGGGAGAGGGCCGGTCGTCAGCCTCTACGACCGGCCCTCAACCGTGTCCGCCCCCAGTTGAGGGGGGCCCTCCGCGCCATCCCGTCCACTGCGCCTCCACGGAAGTCCATGCGTCCCTATCCTTGGTCTCATCGGCGACCGCGAGTCGCCGGGTCGAGGAGAGGAGCCGAGGTTGGCGGATCGCGCGATGGCCGTGGCGGCGTGGGAGGCGCTCTTCCGCGCCCAGGTCTCGATCATGCGGCGGCTCTCGGCCGAGTTCCCGACCGAGGTCATGTCGCTGAACGAGTACGACGTGCTCTTCAACATCTCGCGTGCGCCCGGCCGACACCTCCGGCTGAAGGAGCTCAACCGGCACGTCCTCATCTCGCAGCCGAGCGTGAGCCGGCTCGTCGACCGGCTCGCCGCGCGCGGATGGGTCGAGAAGAGCCACGATCCGCTCGACGGCCGCGGCACGATCGTCCAGCTCACCGCGAAGGGCTTCCAGGAGTTCCGGCGCGCCGCCATCCACCACATGGAGGCGATCACCGATCGCGTCGGCGGGACGCTCGACGAGGCCGAGCTGCGGCAGCTCATCGACCTGTGCGACCGACTGCGCGAGGCGCAGGGCCAGCCGCCGGCGAACCCGCACGCTGCGGAGTGACCCGGCGCGACCCCCGACGCGAGTGATCGCCGCTGGAAATGACGGTGGGACGGGAACCCTACCTCCCGCCCCACCGCGGCCTCACAGGAGGCCCTCCCCGCCGAGCGACCCGAACTGAGCTCGGCGAGCCACCTCCCGAGCGACCGTGCTGGGACATCCGGTCGCATTCGCCGCGGTGCAGCGATCTGTCGGGTCGGGCCCCGACTCGGGTTTTGAGGAATCGTATCGTTTCGCCGAGAGCGCGGCAGTGCCCCAGAGCGGGGGGCACGGAACGGACGCGACCGCCCGGATCCGCGCCGATCACGCGGTCTCGCGCTGGCCGGGCCAGTCGATCCAGTCCTCGTAACCCGGATGCCTGCGCAGCCACGCCGCGATGAACGGGCACCTCGGCACGATCCGCTCCTCGCGGCGGATCGCGTCCTCGACCACGTACCTGGCGAGGATCGAACCGAGGCCGCGACCCTCGAAGGCCGGGTCGATCACGGTGTGCGTGAAGATGATCCGGCCGGGACTCGCCCGGAACTTCGCGAAGCCGACCTGACCTCCCCCGAGCAGCAGTCGATAGCGGGTCGTCTCGTCGTCGCGGATGATCTCGACGTCGTCGTCGGTCACGGGGTCTCCTCTCCGCGCGGGCCGGTCGGCCCGCAGGCTCATCAGGTGGAACGTGCGAGGCTCGGCTGCATTCCCGCCGGCGGGGCGCCGCCGAACGCGAAGGTCGGGATTCTCGCGGTACGGACGCGGTCGCCGAGCGCGATCGCACCGCTCGTCGAGGCCGCGATCAGTCCTCGATCGGTCGGCACGCGCACGGGAGCCGAGCGGCGCGCGGTGCGCCCGATCTGCACGGGAGCCTCGGCCCGCGCGGATGCCTCGGCTCTCGCCGGGGCGTCGACGCGCTCGGGGTGCGTCGTCACGACGAGCGCGATCAGCCAGACGAACACGAGCGCGAAGGCGACGACCTCGAACACGGTCAGCGAGGCCCAGCCGAGGCCGTCGTAGACCACCCATGCCGCCACCTCGGTGACGAGCGCCGCGACCGACGTGACGACGAGCCTCCGCGGCATCCGTCGCACCAGCCAGGGCGTGCCGGCGGCCAACCCGAAGAACGCCGCGCCCGCGGCGCTCGCGAACACGTTGTGCAGCGTCTCGTCGGCGTCGATGGGCACGAGCCCGACGCCCGCGAGCGCGAAGCCGATGATGCCGATCAGGCTGTGGACGACGGCGCGGCCGCCTCGGCGCGCTCGGTACTCGGGTCGGGCGAGCCCTCGGACGATCCGGCCGGCCATCGCCGCCATCGCTCCGCCCGAGAGCACCAGCCCCGCGTTGAACCACACGGCGGCCACGTCGTCGGACGTGCCGAGGGTGCTGAAGTTCCGCGCCCACCACTCGCCCGTGTCCGTGAGGCTCATGCTCGCGAGGCATCCGGCCGCCAGGAGCATCGCGACCACGTTGAACGAACGGTAGACCGTCTGGTGGTGGGCGCGGCGATGGACGGCGCCCGTCGTGGCGCCGAGCCCGCCGGCCAGGGCCGCGCAGGCGGCGAGGTGGCCCCCCGGAACCCCGTCGAAGGCCTCGGCGGCGCTGCCGACGGCGAGCGCGGCGATCGTGGCCCACACCGACGCGTTCGCGAACGCTCCGACCCCGGGGCTCGCCCACGGCACGAGGCAGCTCGCTCGGCCGCCGCGGCGGTGCGCTGGGACGGATGCCACGGTCAGGGCCGTGAGCAGCAGCAGGGCGACGAGCACCGCGACGGCGACGCACAGCACGTCCACGACCACGTGACCCGTGCCGAGCCCGTCGTGCGAATGGGGGACGAGGTGGACCAGCCGGGTCGCTGCGGCGACGGCGACGGCGACGGCGATCGCGACCATCGCCGAGATCAGGGCAGCATGACGGGCGACCGGCGCCTGGCCGGTCGTCGCGGCGCTCGCACCCCTCATAGTCGAAACTCTCGATCGCCGGAATCTGACCGCTCAGAGCCTAATCGGAGGGATCCGTCCCGTCGAAGGCCGTTTCCGGGGGACAAACGTGATCCATGGCGGATTCACAGGCGCGGAACCGGCGGAGGCGCCATCCGCTCGCCCCTCGCCCGGGAACCCCGACCGGCCGCCGACGCGGTCAGTCGATCCGGCGGCCACGGCGCAGCACCGGCTCGACGTAGCCCGAGCCGTGATCGAGTTGGTAGTCGAGGTTCACCGCCGCGTTGATGAGCGCGAGGTGGCTGAACGCCTGCGGGAAGTTGCCGAGCTGCTCGCCCGTGAGCCCGATCTCCTCGGCGTAGAGCCCGAGGTGGTTGGCGTAGGTGAGCATCTTCTCGAAGACCAGTCGCGCCTCGTCGAGGCGCCCCGAGCGGGCCAGCGCGTCGACGTACCAGAAGGAGCAGAGCGTGAACGTGCCCTCCCCACCGGTCAGGCCGTCCGGACTGGCCGAGGGGTCGTAGCGGTACACGAGGCTGTCGGAGACGAGCTCGTCGTCGATCGCCTCGAGCGTCGACATCCAGAGCGGGTCGCGGGGCGTGATGAAGCCCAGGAGCGGCATCCGCAGCAGCGACGCGTCGAGCACGTCGCTGCCCTCGTGCTGCACGAACGCCTGCCGCTCGGGGTCGAACCCGGTCTCCATGATGCGCTCGTAGATGCGGTCGCGCTCGTGCATCCAACGCGTGAACGAGGACGGGCGCCCATGCGCCTGGGCGAGACGGATGCCGCGGTCGAGCGCGACCCACGACATGAACCGGCCGTACGTGAACTTCTGCGGCCCGCCCCTCGTCTCCCAGATGCCCTCCTCGGGGGTGTCCCAGTGGTCGCAGAGCCAGTCGAGCATCTCGCGCACCTTCATCCAGCCGGCGTGCGGCAACTCGACGCCGTGGGTGTCGGCGAGGTGGATCGAGTCCATCGCCTCGCCGTAGATGTCGAGCTGGAGCTGGTCGGAGGCGCCGTTGCCGATACGGACGGGCCGGGACTTGCGGTATCCCGAGAGATGGTCGAGGACCGTCTCGGCGAGGTCGGCCGACCCATCGACGCGGTACATGATCTTCAGCGGACCCGAGTCGGTGCCGACGCTCTCGTGGATGCGCTCGAGCAGCCACCCGACGAACGCCGCCGCCTCCTCGCGGTACCCGAGACTGACGAGCGCGTAGACCGAGAACGACGCGTCGCGGACCCACGTGTAGCGGTAGTCCCAGTTGCGCTCGCCGCCGACCTGCTCGGGCAGCCCGGTGGTCGGGGCGGCGACCAGCGCGCCGGTCGGCGCGTAGGTCATGAGCTTCAGCGTGATCGCCGACCTGGACACCATCTCGCGCCACCGGCCCGTGTACGTGGAGCGGTCGTTCCATTCGCGCCAGAACCGGCGGGTCGCGAGGAAGGTCTCGACCAGTTCGTCCTCGGTCACCTGCCGCGGCTCGACGTCGCCCGTCTCCAGCATCACCCCGGTGAGCTCGCCGGTGCGCAGCGTGATCGTGACCTTGATGCCGCTGCCGACGACCTCGACCCGGCCCGCGCGCACGTCGCCGTGGAGGATCGGCTCACCGACGCGGTGGAGCGTCAGCGTGAGGTCGTCGGAGACGAACTTCGCGCCCGGTCCCGCCGGGACCAGGCGGTGCGGCGCGCGCCCGTAGTCGAAGCGCGGCTGGATCTCGCCCTCGAAGGTCATCTCCCCGCGCACGACCCGGACCATCCGCACGATCACATGCCGGTCCGTCGCGGCGCCGGTCGCCACGGGCATGAAGTCGATGACCTCGCCGACCCCGGCGTCGGTGAGGAACCTGGTGATGAGGATGGCGGTGTCCGGCAGGTAGAGCTGCCGGGTGACGTACTCCATCCCCACCGGGCGGACCCGGAAGAATCCGCCCTTCTCGGCGTCGATGAGCGAGCCGAACACGCTCGGGGCGTCGAACCTCGGACTGCAGAACCAGTCGATGGTGCCGTCGGTGGAGACGAGCGCCGCCGTCTGCAGGTCGCCGATCAGGCCGTGGTCGCTGATGTCGGGGTACCGCTTCGCCATGCATCGCCCCTTCCCCCTCTGGGGATCGTGGCATGCGAGCGAGCGAGGGGGCAAGGGCGGGTGGATGCCGCGGCCCGGATGGTGGAGGCTGGGCGCATGGCACGAATGGGAACCGACGCCGACGTCGACCTCGCCCGGATCCGTCCCGAGGGGCCCGTCGCATCCGCCGAACACGACGCCGACTTCGAGCGGCGCCTCGCCTCCGCCTTCCCGGCACTGCACGGGCTGTTCCACCGTCTCTACGGCGAGCGCGACGACGCCCTCGAGGCCCTCGCCGGCGTGATCGCCGACGCGGCGCGGTCGTGGGCGGAACGGCCGACCGACCTCAAGGTCGCCGACGCCCGCCGCGAGCAGGACTCGTCGTGGTACCTCTCGAACGGCATGCTCGGCGGCGTCTGCTACGTCGACCGCTATGCGGGCGACCTGGCCGGCGTCCGGGCGCGCATCCCCGAGTTCGTCGAGCTCGGCCTCACCTACCTCCACCTCATGCCGCTGTTCGCGGTGCCCGAGGGGAACTCCGACGGCGGCTACGCGGTCTCGAGCTACCGGGCGGTCGCGCCGCAGCTCGGGACCATCGACGACCTGCAGGCGCTGGCGGCCGAGCTGCGGGCCAACGGCATCTCGCTCGTGCTCGACTTCATCTTCAACCACACGGCGTCGAACCACGAGTGGGCGCGGAAGGCGGTCGCGGGCGAGCCGGGGTACGAGGACTACTACCTGATCTTCCCCGACCGAACGATGCCCGACGCCTACGAGAAGACCGTGCGCGAGATCTTCCCCGACGACCACCCCGGCTCGTTCGTGCGACTGCCGGACGGCCGCTGGATCTGGGCGACGTTCCACTCGTTCCAGTGGGACCTGAACTACGCGAACCCCGCAGTGTTCCGCGCGATGGCCGGCGAGATGCTCTTCCTCGCGAACCTCGGCGTGGACGTGCTGCGCATGGACGCGGTCGCGTTCATCTGGAAGCGGCTCGGCACGCCGTGCGAGTCGCTGCCCGAGGCGCACCTGCTGCTCCAGGCGTTCAACGCGGTGCTGCGGATCGCGGCGCCGAGCCTGCTGTTCAAGTCCGAGGCCATCGTGCACCCCGACGAGGTCGTCGAGTACATCTCGCTCGGCGAGTGCCAGCTGTCGTACAACCCGCTGCAGATGGCGCTCACCTGGGAGGCGCTCGCCACGCGCGACCCGCGGATGCTCCGGCAGGCGCTCGAACGTCGTCATGCCCTTCCCGACGGCTGCGCGTGGGTCAACTACGTGCGCGGCCACGACGACATCGGCTGGACCTTCGCCGACGAGGACGCCGCCGAGTTCGGCATCGACGGCTTCGACCACCGGCGGTTCCTCAACGCGTTCTACGTGAACCGGTTCCCGGGCAGCTTCGCGCGCGGCGTCCCGTTCCAGGAGAACCCGCGCACGGGCGACGCGCGCGTGGCCGGCACGACCGCCTCGCTCGCGGGCATCGAGGCCGGCGACGCGCATGGCGTCGACCGGGTGCTGCTCGCCCACGCGATCGCGCTCTCGACCGGCGGCATCCCGCTCGTCTACCTCGGCGACGAGGTCGCGCAGCTGAACGACTACGGCTACGTCGACGACCCGGCGACGGCCGACGACAGCCGCTGGGTCAATCGGCCCCGCCGCCCAGAGGCCGCGTACGCCGCACGCCACGACCGGGGCACGCCGGCGGGCGAGGTGTACGCGGGACTCACCCGGCTGATCCAGGTGCGACGGGGAACCCCGGAGTTCGCGGGCGGGCGGCTCGTGCCGTTCGATCCGAAGCACCCGACGGTGCTGGGGTACCAGCGGCCGGGGGCGACGGATGGCGCGGCCGCGCCCGGGGAGACGTCCGCCGTGCTCTGCCTTGCGAACGTCGGCGACGCACCCGCGGCGATCGACGCACTCACGCTCTCCGGGTTCGCGCCCGACGCGCACGAGCTCATCACCGATCGGCGGGTCTCGCTCGAGCGGGGCATCGTGCTCGAGCCGTGCCACGTCGCGTGGTTGCGGGTGCGCGCCGCCGAGGAGCCGCCGAGGTTCTGAGCTGTACGTCGCACGTCATGCGTGCTCCGAGATCAGAGGGGATGCGCGAGCCCGACACACCCCGCAGGCTCAGGGCTCGATGTACT